>CAWFSA010000001.1:0-63735 GCA_963818425.1 uncultured Methanoregulaceae archaeon
GATCTTCAGATCCTTTACTGCCTGCTCGGCATTGGCAAAGAGACGCTTGCACTTTGCACAGACCGGTTTCCGAGTACTTCGATTTTTGTCATGAGGTCACACAAGGAGGTGGACTTTATGTTATTCACGTTTTTCACCGACTATTTTTCTGAATTCTTCAACAAGAGGGCACGGACATATTCCCCCTCAACTTTCGGAGGAATGTAATTGTACACCCTGATTCGTTTGAGGAGTAAAGCCTGGATCTCCATCTCGCTTTTCAGGTCCTGCGTTTTTACTTTCTGCAATACACTCATCGAGCATGCATATCCCGGTAGGAATCCCGTTGATCGGGATTTTGCCGGATGAGCCTGAGTGCATCGGCAGCACAGCACGGAATGGTGTCGTTTTTCATGGAACACCTACACCAGCGGGGGCGAGAATGTTGCGCCAGCAGGAGCAGCCCCTGGTCTCCGATCCTCGACCCGATGCACCTGGTCAGCCAGCATGACTCCAACAACGTTGGGATTGTAGGCGATATCTGTTCCCGCAAGAATGCAGCTCCCATAACCTGCGAGGACATCGTGGATCTCCACCTGCCCGGCATGGACATGATCGCCGATGGTACAGACGGGATCGATCCGTACATGGTGCAGGCTCATCTTGCCCCCGGTATCTTTCCCCGTCACCAGGTCAAAAAGCACCGGCAAACTTCGGGTGCGGGTTCCACCGGCAGGGATTCTGTGACAATCATCTGTCCGGGTATGACCACCGTATCGTGCCTGCCGGTTGGTTGCTCTGTTTTCATCATGTTCACGTCAATTCAAATTTTGTTGAATTAATGTAAACAAGGCAAGGTTATATATCTTTGTATTTCAGATTAGTTTGAAATGAAACGGAAAGCCTCGTCCTGCTGTGGGACACGGTACAGGAAGGACCGATGTGCCGCACCGAGATCCCGGCAACAATCCAGTCGGATCTTGATGCAATGGGCGGGCTAGATGCGATCTCAAACGGGCGTCGCCGTCCAAGACACATATGGGAGGATAAGCGATCTACCAGGCACCGGATCCGTTCCGTATCACCATTCTCTATCTCCTCGGGACCAGCCGCTCTGCGTCTGCGTGATCAAGGATTCATCGGCATTGCCGGTTCAAAGTTACGTCTATCACCTGAATATCATGAAAGAGAGCGGGCTGATCGAGGGAGTACAACAGGGTAACTGGATCATCTACCGACTTACGGACCTGGGAAAGAAATACGCTGATGACACCGCGTGACTCGTATGACCAAAAACCCGCACAACCGCATAAATCGAGCTATTCCTGCGACATGCCAGGCGGAGGCTATACTATCGATCGACAGTCGCGGCCAGATCGTGATTCCCAAAGAGGTCCGGAAACGGGCAAATATCCAGGACGGCGACAGACTCGCACTTGTCAGCTGGCTTTGCGAGGGACGAGTATTTGCAGCCACGCACTGATTTGCGCCGACAACCTGATCTCCCGGTAGCGTTCGGTGAATTCCCTGCTTGCGGACAAAGTGTAATGGTGTCGTATGGTCTTACCGAAACATAGATCGCTGAAGTACCCGGAAGAAAATCCGAATAGGAAATGTATTGCAATCGTTCTGATGGGAATCCTCGTTCTGGTGATTTTCTTTACCGGCTGTACCAGTTCATCAGGACGGCCCGGTAACCACGGCTGCCCCGGTTACTTCCCCTCCTCCCACCAAAGCTGTGACTGTTTCGGCAACGAGTCACCGGAGCAGGTTGTTACCATTATTCATTATATTTCCCTGACAAAGGACCTCAAGGATACCGAGCTCCTGTTCGCGATCCAGGTCCCGGTTGAGTGGAACGTTTCAACCCGCCGTATGGACGAATGCACCGGTAATTCCGGCGGTCTGATGTACCAGACAGATCTTGTGAAGGATGATGTATTCTCTCTCCATACCTATTCCATCTCCAACAGCCAGGACCAGGCGTATCGCGATGAGTTCCGGAAATGGTCTCCTGCTCCCGCTGAGACGACCGTTACAGATCAATGAAATCATCTACTGACCGTGTTCGAGTCTACATCCGATAGCAGCGGCCCGCGTTGCTTACGTTGCACGGAAGGCCAGCGCGAACGAACGCGGATACGCAAGCGTGCTGTTATTCACGGCAAATTCCAGCAACACGTTTGAAAAAGAGGACTTTGAAAAGATTGTCTCATCGTTCCGGTATTTCACGGAACAGTTGCCGGGACCATTCCCGGCGAGGAGATCCTCATGCTTGCACCGCGGGGAGATTCATCGGCCGCGCTTTGAGGAAGAGTACGCGGTGACTCCCGGTCAGCATCAGGAGGTTCCTCAGGTGGATGCCCACGGGGGCCGCCTTCTGCGGCGGCAAACTAAAGGACCGAAATAGCGCCAATCAAGGGAATGAGGGAGGATACGGATACGGTTCTCTCCCCCCGTCGAACAGTACCGATAATTCCCCGCAGCATGGGGAATCGACGTGCCGGGCCTGTCTGTCAACTCCCGCAAATGGAAACCAGGAATCAAGCCAATTCAAAATTATTTTAAATGATCGGTGCTTACAGGTATTCAGCGTACTAAAACCAGATTCAGTGTGATTATGAAAAACCTTCAATGGATTTACCCGGTAGTAATTTTTACTTTCCTGATTATTCTGTGCGGGTTTTTAACCGGTTGTATAACGCATCATCTCTGGGGGGAATCACCCAACGTAGTATGCCGGGCTGAGGAGATTACCTGTACGTACGGTCGTCATCGGCAGGGAGTTTCTACGGTGGTTGCGACTGCAGCGGCTGATAGAACGATATATCCGGGCTCCGTTTTACGGGCGGATCTCCGAAACCCCCATTTCTCGAGGGGGTAATAAGATAGAGTAATTCAAAATAATTTTAAATCATTGATGCATACATATTCCTATGACCTGGTAGAACTGTCTTGCGGAAATGATTTTTGGAAAACAGGAAGTGGGCTCGTGCCGGATACAGCAGTTGCAGTGTCATCGCACCCGGTTCTCTGCCGCCATCCCGTTTAATCTCCAGCAATCTAAAGCCTTATCGAGAGTGATTATGACAGACCTTCAACGGATTTATCCGGTGGTAATTCTTGCAATGCTGATCATCGTGTGCGGATTCGTGGCCGGGTGCACCAGACTCATCCTCTCCGAGGGCTGCAACATCACCCGGCGTAAACAGCACAGTCGAGCGCGTCGAGGTGTTCCATTTCCACCGCAACCAGCAATGTGCTTCTTGCATAGCGTAGGCGGATCTGGCGGAAGAGACCGTGAATACCAGTTTCAGAGACGAACTCGCATCGGGCCGGCTCGTTTTTGCGCATGTGAACTATGATCTCCCGAGAACGCTGCCCTTGTCGCAAAAAAATATGACGTAACCGGCTCATCGCTCTGGATCGGGGTCTATGATGCTGAACGGGTTCTCCAAGGAAGAGGATATCAACGGTCTGGTACCTGATCAACAACAAAGAGGCCTATTCTGCCTATCTTTCGGGAGTTATCACCAGGCGCCTGAACGGGGACCTCTCCTGATATGGATCTCCTGAATTTTCTCGGGACGATGGGAGAAAATCCCGTCCCGCTTGTTGCCGCGTTCTTCATCGGGCTGATGACCGCCATCAGCCCCTGCCCGCTTGCAACCAACATCACCGCCATCGCCTTCATCTCGAAAAAGATTGACAACAGCCGGCACACGCTTCTCGCCGGGTCAGTATACACGCTCGGCCGGATGGTGGCGTATGTCACGGTCGCCTCGGTCATCGTCTTCTTCGGGATGAACATCCAGTTCATCTCCCTGGGACTCCAGCACTACGGGGAACTCCTGCTCGGGCCGTTCCTCGTGCTGTGCGGTATCTACCTGCTCGATATCATTCATCTCGACCGGGTACCCGGGGGAGACTGGTTCTCCGGGTTCACGTCCGGTATTTCCGGGACGACTGGCCGACAAAGGATACCTGGGTGCGTTCCTGCTCGGCGTGATCTTTGCGCTCTCCTTCTGCCCGTTCTCTGCCGTGCTCTTCTTTGCCATGCTCATCCCGCTCGCCCTTGCGTGCCAGGTGACCCGGTGATTATCCCGGCGGTCTTCGCGCTTGCCACCGGGTTGCCGGTCATCGTGATCTCGTACCTGCTTGTGCGGGGCGTCGGGAAGTGCAGCGGGATCGTGCAGAAGATCGGGGCTGCTGAGGTCTGGATACGAAGAGCGGTTGCGGCGGTTTTCCTCGTGGTCGGGATTTACTATATCGTTACTATTTACCTGCCCGGGATATTGCCCTTCTGAGAATCACTTCCGGATAAATTGTGATTCCCCGTTTCTTTCCGGCAGCCGTTTTCTGGTAAAACTGCCGGGGTTTACTGTTTCCAGACCTCCACCATCGACTGGGCGCCGTGATACCCGATAAACTCCTGAAGAGCGGGCAGCCCGATCTTTCTCTTCCGGCGCCTGGTATCAGCGGGATTGTTGAAGTACAGAAATTTGTCATCGATGCCGGTCACGGCAATCCAGTGAGGCAGGTCTTCTGCGCCGAAAACCAAGGTATTTGTCACGATCAACGGAACATGATTTGAAAAAAGAACTTTACGGAGGATTTTGCCGGTGATTATTTCCTGTCGTTCCCGGACACCCAGTTTTCTGCACCGGGTTCTTCGTTCGTAAAACAGGTCCTTAAGCATCTGCCATGTCAGGTTCGTTGAGGGGCGGATCGAACGTATCCACAAAATCCAGATCCGCCGGTATTGCTGGTAACTCGTGCAGGAAACCACGCACGGCCGCAGAATAACGCCAGACCATACCTGCCTGTTCCCAAAACGACGACAAGGTTTCCTTCTCTCCAGAGGTCTATCTCCAGATCCTTTCCGGGGCACAGGTCCGGATCCAGGTACTTCATGGCCATCATCAATGAGGCCGGGCCGCACGTGAAGTCATAATGCTGCCGGTAAAAGGGAATATCCAGGTGGATCGACGCTCCGTGCTTACGTTGCATGTCCTCTCCCTGTTTTTCCTGTGGAGTGGATGAATCTGTGCTTCGATGTTGATTTTACTTATACTTCTTTTATTCCTGAAATGCACAGTTGATCCGGTCACGGCTTATTACCGGAAGACCAGGTATTCCAGGGCAACGGCAACGACGAAGATCCCGATACCCGCGAGTGCGATGGGCAGCGTATAATTTTTCACCACGGTTCTGATATCGTCCCCGGTTGTCCGCTGGACGAGCCAGAAGAACGGGTCGGTCACGTAGGATACGATACACGACCCGGCACTGATGAGGAGGATGAGCGGGAGCGGGTGGATTGCACCGACAACTGCCGAACCTGCAAGGACTTCGGCCGTGATCACCGCGGTGACCACCCGTGAACCCTGTGCAGTCTCGATCAGGGCGGCAAGGATAAACGGCACGAAGATGATGGGGATCAGCAGGGTCAGCTGGCCCAGGGCATTGCTGTGCAAACCCGCTTTTGACAATCACAAACCCCAGCGCTCCTGCCCCGCAGATGTCGAAGATGATCAGGCCCGCATGTTTTGCTCCCTGCGACAATCCCGGTGCCCGCACTGCTGCGGTGCAAGGGCAATGGCTGTGACTGCCCCGACCAGCATGATGAAGTTGATCATGCTCACCTGCGACAGGTGCAGGAGCAGGAGCGCGACCGGAATGGCGATCAGGATCGCGATGAACGGGGCCCATGCCCTCCAGTGAATTCCCTGCTGCCGGACCGGCGTTCCCGGGGTCGTTTCCTGCGTTCCGGCAGCTTTCGGGATTACGGCATCAGGATGGGCGAACCGGAAATACAGGAGGATTCCTCCCAGGACGCAGGAGCGAGAGCGGGATGGATACGGCATCGAACAGGAACGGGCTCATCCCACCGGAGAACGCGTCGTAGAGCGGAATGACTACCGGCGTGGGGTAGACAAGGGCATACGAGATGATGCCCCCGACCGCAGCAAGGTACAGGAGCACGTTGCGCTTCGCTTTGTCCTTCTCAAGGCTGTCAAGGATCGGGTTCAGCATGATATACGCGGTGATGCAGCAGGTGATCGGCACGGACAGGAGATAGCCGGAGAGCCCGGCAATCACCGGCGGATTTTTTACGTAACGCCGGATATCGGCCACGATCTCCTCGATCTGGTGCTGCTCCTGCAGGAGTTTTGCAATGACTGCCCCGCAGAGGATGATGATGCCGAACGCGGAAAAGACCTTGCCGACTCCCGCGATGATCCCCAGCATGGTCGCGTCGGGTGTCATGCCCGCAAGGAGCCCGAACAGGACCGCCCCGCCGATCAGGGTAAAGAACGGGGAGATCCTGTACCAGAGGCTGACAATGGTGATGAGGGCAAGCGTGATCACGAACGCGATGAGGGGATCCATGGGTAGTGTTCTGGTACATTGGGAGAAAAAGACTTGGACAATTATTGTGGATCCTCACGTTCCGGTTATGGGAGAGCGTGACCAAAAAAGCAGGGCAGGGGATTATGCTCCTGCCCCGGGTCTGAAGACCCTGAGCATTTCCCCGCTTCACCCTTGGTTTGGTTCAACTTAAGCGAGTGCCGGTACATCATCGGACCAGGTCTCGATGACGGTACGGATTGCATCGTCCTCTGAGAACGAGATGCTCAACTATTCTCTGGAGAACGTCACGAAGTACAGTTCCCCGTTGGGATCGTGGCACTTCAGGGTCGCCGATCAGGTGTCTGCTCCGACAATTCATAGAAGGGGGGGTCAACCACCAACCCCCCTCCCTCAGCCCGCTCCTCGGTCCCCAGCAACACCCTCAATCACCGCTGATAACTCTGCATAAAACCAGGTTGTCTGACAGGGGCCATCCTCCACTTATCGTGATCATGGTGGGGGGGTCCGATCGTTTTGAAAAAAAATCGGAGGGGGGGTTGGCCACTGACCCCCCTACCCAAATGCGAGTAACTTCCCCAGTTCCTCATGCGTCCACGCTGCATTTCGCATGGAAATCCTGACGTGGACCTGAAAATGCGACCTACCCAGAATTGAACGGGGGGGTCGACCGGGCCTGAGGGGGATGGGGTCAACCGGCAACCCCCCCATAGCCGGGTGGGGGGGTTGGATTGATTTTGAAAAAAAGTGGAGGGGGGGTTGGCCACTGACCCCCCTCCATTATTATCCCACGCACCCACTCTTCCCGTACTCAATACTCAAAACCAGTTACTTCGCCAAATCTGGAAAAGACTTCGGCGCGTTTACCGTTCCCCGTCCACAAAAATATCCCTCTAAAATCGTTTAAATTCCTGCACGGGGACAAAGCGTATATCCCGGTTCCAAAAGAACATGAATAAGTGGCAAATCCACAATGAACGAAAAACTACTGAAAAGGAAGTGATAATCACGTCAAATAAGGAAAAGAAGGTAGTTGCCCCCGCTTCAAAGACAGCTCCCGTAGCAGCAAAGACCGATGCCAAGAAATCCAGCGGAAAGAGGGCATAATCCCATTTTCATTTGTCATATTTTTCGTCGTATTCTCTATCCTCAAAGGCATTTTTTACGCGGGTCGATGGGCTGCTGGATCTGGTGGGTTGTCCTTGAAAAGAACACATGGGCATCTTTTCAGTAAACGGACATACCTGGTACAGAATAAGCAAAAAATGTCAGGATGTGACCTGCGGATGCGATGAGCGTGGTGGCTGCGGGCCGGCAATGTGAACGGTTGACGCAATCGGTGCGGGAGTAGTCCCCCTCCCAGGCCCGGAGTGGTACCCACCCATCCCCCCTATATCAGTGGGAGAGGGGACCTCCTCTTTGGGATCGCCGTGCCCGGTTCAAAAATCAGACAGACCGCATGCGGCGATATAAAAAATATCTTATCCGTGCAGAAAACAAAAAGCGGTGTTCATAAGATCGCTCCCCCGAAAAGAGAGCATTATCCCAACCCGCTCACGTACATCTGGGTTGCCGTATCAAAGCATTTCATTGCTTCGGGGATCTTTCCCAGTTTTACCAGGGTCTCTCCCTTGTCGAACAATACATCGGCATCGTCCGGGATGATCTTCAGGGCACGGTCATAGGCAGCAACCGCTTTCTCGTACAACCCCTGGCTGTCAAGGAGATTCCCGTGTTCAACATACTCCCGTTCCTGTTTCACAACTTCAATATCCATGGTGTTTTCCTTCCTTGCCACTCTCTGTGGCTGAACCTGACTATTCCTGTCAGCCTTTAATTATTTGCAAACCTGTATTGCCGAACAGCATAGTCATGCAGTGTTGCCGTGCAAAGAAGTCTGTCAGAAGGTCCGGGCTTCAGGTACGGCAGGGTGAATGGTCACAAGGTGGGGGCACTCCCCCGTACCCCCCATGCAGGGGGGTCTCCCCCGCCCTCCTTTCCCAACCTTTATGGCAGCCGGCTCCCGAATTCTATCGTATGGAACGGATCATCGCTGTTGCAAAGGGGCGGGTGCAGGGCGTGGGCTACCGCTGCTTTGTGGCGGAATGTGCGCACGCGACCGGTGTACACGGCTCTGTTCAGAACCTGCCGGACGGCACTGTCGAGATAATAGCCGAGAGTTCACCGGCTGCCCTTGACGATTTCATCCACCTTGCGCATGCAGGCAACGATCCTGTCATCCGGGTCGAGGGGATCGCGGTAAAAAAAGGGCAGGCAACGGGAGAGTTCCGCGGGTTTTTCGTTGCATGGTGAACGAAGGAAATCAATTTTAGTAACCGACAACCTTCCGGCTCACCGCCCCACAACCGACCGCATCAGCGCCATCACACCCGATCATCCCGCAATCATCGAAAGCCCGCCGCAAGGGTTTCCTGCCCCGTTCCCGTCCGGTCGTTCACCTTCACCCCGCGACCACCTGCCGTATAAAAGAGGAGCGTCATATACTGATCCGGAGTCCTTGAAATGATCGTTATCGGGATAGACCCCGGTCTGGCACGCGTGGGATACGGGGTTATTGCGGTCAATAACCGGCAACCTGAAGCGGTCTGTTATGGGTGCATCGAGTCCGGAAAGGACCAGCGCACACCGGAGCGGCTGCTGCACATCTATACCGGACTCACCGCCCTTCTGGAGAAATACCCGCCGGCCCATATCGCGGTTGAAAAACTGTTCTTTACGAAAAACATCACCTCGGCCATGAGTGTCAGCGAAGCCCGCGGTGTCATCCTGCTCCTGGCAGAACAGCAGAAGATCCCGGTAACGGAATACACGCCGAACCAGGTCAAGCAGGCAATCACCGGGTCAGGGCGGGCCGACAAGCGCCAGATGCAGGAGATGATCATGCGGCTGCTCCACCTCCCGGAACTCCCCCGGCCCGATGACGCGGCCGATGCCCTTTCGATTGCCTTATGTCATATCCATATCCTGAGATAGTACAATGATCGCGCAACTTTCCGGTAAACCGGTCCTTGCGGGTGACCGGTGGGTGGTCATCGATGTCCATGGCGTCGGGTACCAGGTCCAGGTCACCCAGCCGGCCCTCCAGCAGCTGGCAGACCGGCAGGAAACAGTGAAACTCTATACCCACATGGCAGTCCGCGAGGATGCGATCACCCTGTACGGGTTCCTGCACCAGAGCGAACTGGAGATGTTCCGGATCCTGATCAGCGTGACCGGCATCGGCCCGCAGATCGCGATGAACCTCCTCTCCCAGATCGGGATTGCGGAGTTTGCCATCGCGATCCTGAACGAGGATGAGAAGGCCCTGACCCGGATCTCCGGTATCGGGACGAAGAGTGCAAAGACGGCTGATCCTTGAACTCAGGGACAAGATGAAGAAGATCAGTGACACGCTCCCCCGCGGGGAGAATCGGCACCGGCAGCATGGCGGTCCACGACGCGGTCAGTGCCCTGGTCTCGCTCGGGTTTGCGGAGAACGAATCCCGGGATGCGGTCAATGCAGCGGCCCGTGCACCGGGTACCCCCACGGTGCAGGGGCTTATCAAAGCGGCCCTGGTCATCTTAAAGGAGCGGTAAGGCCATGGCAGAGCGGATCATCTCACCGGACCCCTTGCAGGAAGAGGGCGACGACCCCACTATACGGCCGGACCGGCTGGAAGAGTTTGTCGGGCAGGTGCAGGTCAAGGAGAGCCTGAAGATCGCCATTGAGGCCGCACAGAAACGGGGTGAACCCATGGACCACATCCTCTTCTCCGGGCCACCGGGACTTGGCAAGACCACGCTTGCCCATATCATCGCCCGCGAGATGGGGGCGGAGATCCGGTCCACAACCGGCCCGGTGCTGGAGAAACCCGGGGATATTGCCGCACTCCTCACCCCGCTCAAGCGGGGGGATATCCTGTTCATCGACGAGATCCACCGGATCAACCCGGTGGTCGAGGAGGTGCTCTATCCTGCCATGGAGGATTTTTTCATCGATGTGATGATCGGCGAAGGGCCGAGCGCACGCTCGATCAAACTGAACCTCGAACATTTTACCCTTATCGGGGCAACCACCAAGCAGGGGCTTCTCGGTGCACCGTTCCGGGACCGCTTCGGGATCATCTCCCGGCTCGACCTGTATGCTCCTGCCGAACTGGTCCGGATCGCAAAACGGAGCGCGGCGATCCTGAAGATCCCGATCACACCGGATGGGGCAGAGGAGATTGCAAAACGGAGCCGGGGTACTCCCCGGATTGTCAACCGGCTGCTGCGGAGGGTGAGGGATTATGCCATTGTCAAGGGGGATGGCACGATAACGCAGGAGATCGCGGAACAGGCCCTTGCCATGCTGCAGATCGACAAGCTGGGTCTTGATGAACTGGACCGGCGCATCCTCTCGGTCATTGCCAACGACTTCGACGGAGGCCCGGTCGGGGTCAAGACGATTGCCATCTCGGTTGGTGAAGAAGTGCGGACGATCGAGGATGTGTATGAACCGTACCTGATCCAGATCGGGTTTATCAAGCGCACGCCCCAGGGACGGGAAGTCACGTCTGCTGCAAAAAAGCATCTCAATACCCCCCAGAAGACCCTGGAGTAACGGCACTGTCTGAATGAGAGCGTGTACTGAATCCTGCGGACGTGCCGGAATCCGTAGTGCGGTATCAGGATGTAATCCTGTTTATTGTCGTGTTTACTTCGATACCACCGACCGCATCAGCGCCATCACGCCCGGCTTCTTCGGCTTCCTTGGATGACGGCCCGCCAAAACCCGGCATGGGCTCCTCGAACATCTCTTTGTTCAGCCGCTCGTTGAGTTCGTCGAAGATCCGCTTATAGGCCACGCAGTGGGGGTCCACGCCATCGAGCGATCCGCCCGAGGGAGCGATCGCGTTGTAGGGACAGCCGCCCCGGCAGTACCTGATGTGCGAACAGTCCCTGCACGCCGTATCCACGTACGTCGAGAATGCCGTCATGCGACGGCCGGGATCGGACTGCATGAGCTGTTCCATCGTTGGTTTGTCCCGCACGTTTCCCATCACCCATTCCGGCATGCCGACAAAGCGGTAGCAGGGATAGATGCTCCCTTCGGGGCCGATGGCAAAGGTGTTGCCCATACAGTTGACGAACGTGCAGACGCTTCCCCGGCGGGTGAACACACACCGGCAGAGGTCGTTGATGTTCATCACCTCCATTGTCCCGAGGTTCTCGAGCGACTTGTCGAGGAGGTAGACGAGGAGGTCGCCGTACTCTTCCGGCTCCAGTGCCCATTCCTTCGGGTTCTCCGAGCGGAGCGAGGGCAGGGCCGGGTGGAGTTTCAAGACAAATCCCCTCTCTTTAAAAAAGTTGAAGATCTCCTCCCGGTGCTTTACCGATTTGTTCGTGAACGTGCAGATGAACCGCACTGAAAGGCCGGGAGCCCGGGCAATCTCGTACCCCTTCATACACTTTGCATAATACCCGTCGCCCCGCTGGGAATCGGTGATCTCCTCCGGACCGTCGATGCTCGACCCGAGGGGGACCTGGTATTCCGCGAGCACCGATGCAATCTCCGGCGTCATGCGCCACAGGTTCGTCTGCATGGCAAAATCGGGAGTGAGTTCTGCAAGTTCATGGGAGAGCAGGGGCAGGGCCTGCCGGTAAAAGTCCGCGCCGGCAAGGAGCGGCTCCCCGCCGTGGAACGTGAACGTGACCCGGTCGTTGCGGAAATCCTTCAGCCACGCAACGACTCTCCTTCACGGTATCGATGGTCATCACCGGTGACCCTTCCTCCGAGCTCCAGCAGTACTTGCACCTGCCAGGGCACCCCAGCGTCGGAATGATCATGATGTGGAAGGGATTTTTCATGGTACTGCTTGTTTCTCCTGTAAGGGTATGAGGGTTACGAAAATAAAGCCCGGGGTGTACTGCATAAGGGAAAAAACTCATCCTTTGAGTGGAAACTAATCATATATGGCATCGCAGCCTCACTCTCACCGTCCTTGTTGATAACAGCACCCTCACGGACCGGTATTTCACGGGCGAACCCGGCCTCTCGTTTCTCCTTGAAACTTCCGGGAAGAAGATACTGTTCGATACCGGCTGACTCCGGGCTGTTCCTTGCCAATGCGGAGAAGATGGGGATCAGCCTGCGGGACCTGGACGTTGTCGTGCTCTCGCACGGGCATCTTGACCATTCCGGGGGACTGGTCGCGCTCGTCCGGCACCTCACCGAAGCGAAGATCGAGGGAATGGTGCACCGGGTGCCGGAACTTGTGGCCCATACCCGTTGTTTTTTCCCGAAAGAACAAGCTCCCGCTCCAGAATACCGGCTCGACCCTGAACGAAGAGGAAGTCCGGCGGCAGTTTCCGGTGAACCTCTCCGATAAACCGGTATGGATCACGGAGGATCTTGTATTCCTCGGCGAGATCCCCCGGAAGTCTGCGTTCGAGCAGTCCGATCCGGGGAAACGGAAGATTATCCTGCCAGATGGAAGCAGGGGACCGGATTTCCTGTTGGACGATTCCGCCCTTGCATTCCGGTCAGATGCCGGGCTTGTTATCATCACAGGGTGCTCGCACGCAGGGATAGGTAATATTACAGAATATGCCCGGGAAGTCTGCAGTGAGCGGCGGGTTGCTGATATATCCGGAGGACTTCATCTTCTCTCCCCTGAACCGGAGCGGATAAAAAAGACGGGGGAATACCTGCAGTGCGCTTCACCTCAAAACCCTGCATGCCTGTCATTGCACTTCTCTTCCGGCAAAGATTGCGCTTGCGGCTCACTGTCCGGTGCAGGAAGTCGGGGTCGGGATGAAACTTACGTGGTAGTTTGTCGGAATGTGCCCTTAAAAAGCAGACTATACACACGTCCCTCTGCCTGATACCGGCAACACTTATTATCTCCAGGCAAGACTGTTGATCTATCATGGCCACAAAGGAAGTCTTCCACGGTGTCCCGGGCATCCTGCGCCCGTTCAAGGAGTTTATTGAGAAAAATGGGTTAAAAAAAGGTGACCAGATTGTCTATTACGGTGTCCCGGGTACCTGCACCCCGTTTATCGAGTTGCTCGCATTTGCCGTCCGTTCGCTTGAACTAAATCAGGTCTTTGTCCCCTTCGTTGATGAGAGTCGGGCAAAAAAGATCGGTCATGTTGATGACGTTGGCATGCAGGCATGCGCCGGGTCGGTTACCCTGAACCCAAAAGCCATCGTTATCATGGGTGGGCTCTCCATGCACAACGTGCCGGTGAAGGCGGAGCAGGTCAAGTCAGTTGTTGACAAACATCCCAGTGCAGTGCTCATCGGAGTCTGCTTCATGCATATGTTCGAGAAAGCCGGGTGGCTGGGCACGGTCTCCTTCGACTGCCTGATCGATGCGAATATTGATCCGGTTGAAGTTACAACGAATAAATAATTCATTCAGTGGGCCGTTTCCATCAAAATCTGGCATAATAACTCCATACTCCTTTCGCAGGGAATTATTACGCATATGAGCATAAAGATTTAAGGATCGGGATCAGAGGAATGTATGCGGAACGGGCGCGTCGACATGCATCTCCCGGTTGCCATCAAGGTACCGGCATGCCGGGCATCCGACCGCTTAAAAAAGGTGATGGTTTTTTTTATTCCTGGTCAGCTGCGTCACGGGGGCACTTCGGGCATCGTCCTTCTGCAGCTTTTGTGCAGCCGGCCATCTCGATACCCTTGCCGTTGACGAGCGCATCGGCGATTTTACGCCGGGCTTCATGCAGGTCGCGCCACGCTGTCTTGCGGGAGACCCCGAGTTTCTCTGCCGCCTCTTCCTGTTCGAGGCCCTTCAAGGTCGATGAGCCGGATTAGTTCGATTTCGTCGGGCTGGAGTGAGATTCCCTGACTCTCTTTTTCAGGGCAACAGCAGGGTTTGTAACATCGGGATTCTGACGTGCTGTTGATAGTTCGCCTGAGGCGCGGTCTTCCCCGCCGCGGGCACGGGATCTCCCCGTTACTGTCGCTCGTCAATTGCTGCTCCTTCCCATTCACTATGGGATTCTCAATGATTTAACGTTCGCATGGAACCTTTAAAAGGGATTACGCGTTACTCACTGCATAGATTTTTCCGGTATCAGGGATGCCTTTTGAACGAGATATCTTTTTACGGATCGGTAGGGATTAACAGGATCCTGTACAAGATCAATCCTGACTACCCGAAAGGGACAGAGGTATGTCGGGTTCTGGTATATCCGCCGAAAATACCCGGATATCACCGGCGAACAACTCTTTTCCAAGTTAAAATAGGTGCGGAATTCCTGGACCGTAATCCAGCGCTCTGACTGGCCGTCTGCATCCATATAGTCTTTGAGCAGTTCGAAGATTTTTGGATGGCTGGTCATGGCCGCGAAAAAGGTTCAGGATATAGTTCTTCAGAATCTGGTCGTGCTGCCGGATTACTGGCACCGGGGTCCATGGCTGCAGCGGTGACGTGCTTCTTTTGCAGCCTCGCCGGATGCGCAGCAACAGGTATCGCCAAATTTCTTCGGGGACGTGCATTCCTCCCGGTGACTGGTTGTTCCAGCCCGGTGCCGGTGCTGTTCACCGCATGCACAGGTATGCAGGGAGTCGTTATCGGTTTCAGGAATGTCGTTGGATGATTGTAGTGCGTCTTCTGGCATTTGTTCACCAATCGTACGATTGCGGTACGATAATTACTCATATGAGCATAAATCATTTAAAGGATCGTACTCTGACACTTCCCGGGAAACCAGATGAATTGCATGGTATAAAAAAAAGAGGTAAGTACCTGGCACAACATCTCCCGGGTTATCATCCCCCGGAGTATCGGGTCAACCTTGGGAGTCTCTGATCGAACGGCGGGGTGGCCTGCCCCGTTTCCGCTTCCCCGGGGGAGGAGTTTTTACCCCTTCCAGTGCCGGGATCCCGTCTGCCCAGTCCCTGACCCGGTCCAGGAGTGCATCGTCGCTGTAGGACGAGATCGTGAGCCGCTCCCGGGAGAGGTTCAGAAAGAACAGACCGCAGGCTGGATCATTGCATTTCAGGGTAACGGAGAAATGGTCGGACGCGGGGTCATGACGGGCTTTTCCCCCGTGGGCGGCGACATTTGCCATGTTGGAGATGACAGCGGCGATACCGTACCGGTAGCCTTCGAGGGACGTATACATGTCCAGCCCGTGACCGGCCTGCTTTCCATCTGCGTCTTCGTACACGAATTTCGCGGTGTACTGTTCGCGCACCTTCTCGACCGGGGGATGGTTCCTGCGCCCTTTCATGTATGAAGTGCAGCAAAGCGGATTTTTCAGTACAAGATCCCTGACAACGGCATCGAATGCTGTCACGTCCGGAAATGGTTGCCTGAGGTACCAGAATGCACTCCTTGTGCCCGCCTTCTCCCTGAAATATGCCATAATCAGCCTCGTCCTCCGGCAGGGCCGACCGGATTTACGGCAGAATCTGTCTGTCCGGCCGTTTCCCGTCCCGGGCTGTCGTGACCCGGTGGCAGGATCCTTTCGGTTCTCCTGATAAGGAACAATGAGGGGGAATGAGAAAAACCTGATGGTCGGTCTCATGGAGTATGTGAGGGGTCAAAAATATTTTTTTATGCTGTAAAAAGCGGAGGAGCGGAACCGGCGGGAAGACTCCGAAGTGAACAGGCGCTCAATGAACTGCAGTACCAGCGATCCTGCAGGAAAAGATCAAAAAATCATTTTGATCCCCCCTTAACCCCCATGGTTTTCCGGCATCATTTATATCGGTATTACTCCATTTTTCCCTACTGTAAAAAGAGTTTTACTACTGCTTAGAGGCAATCCGGTATGACTTGGGGGGTCGAAATTATTAAAAACAGTATCCGTCCTGCGGTTCCTTATACCCGGCAGGCTCGGGAACCGGTGAAATGGGAGGTCTGTTATTGAATGGGGTTTTCAAAAATCCGAGACCTTCAGGGAAGTTCGATGAGGAGAAGATTGCTGAAAGAAACCTTCGACCAGTCGGAAGTCGAAGAGCACTGCTGCTTTTCTCCTCATCCTGGTCCTGATGATCATCAGAAAGTCGAAGAATTGCTCCGCAATTCTTCTCCTCCTTGAGTTTCTGATGAACCTCTCGGAAAAAAAAATTGGATTGGTCTTACCTTGCTGGGATGATCAGTGAGCGCTCGCCGGCGGGCATGAACTCGCGGATTGCACCCTTTGCGAACTCGCGGCGGGGTTCGGAGAAATCGAACTTGAGCGACGGGTCTGCGAATGTGATCTTCATCAGCGGGGACAGGGTCCATGCATCCTGGCGTCCGTAGTGGGCGGCGGCTGCAATGGCTGCGTACTCTCCCTGGTGACCGACGTTCATTGCATAGTTGGGGTAGTTCGGTCCACGGAGCTCGCCGATACAGCCCTCGTCGGGCCGGATGGACATGCTGTTTGCGGAACCGCACTGGTCCTGCAGGTCGTAGCCGAAGAAGCCGAGACGTGACCAGCCTTCCTTGTGGGCGAGCATGGACATGTACCAGCCGTTCAGGCCAGCGTTCGAGTTTGCAGTAGCGAGTGAACAGGAGATACCTGATGCTGCTGCAAGGACGGATGCACGCTGGGAACCGCCGAAGTGGCTCTCGAGGGTGGTGGGGTACTGTTCGTACTGTTCCATACCGTAGAGGGTAACTTCGGTTGCAATGTCGTTGATAACGTCCTGGGTCTTCTTTGCCTTGCCGAGACCACCGTGGTTCTTGTTGATATAGTCAAGACCATAGTAGCAGTAGTCGTCGAGGATGTTGTCGGTGTATGCAGCGGTTGCATACTGGGTGAATCCGACACCACCGGACATGTAGGATCCGAGCCAGATCTGGTCGAAGAGCATCGCACCTGCACCGACGACTTCAAGGGTTGCCTTGACGGGGTCGTTGGGGTACTTGCGGTCTGCCTGGATCATGTCGGCGAAGTGTCCGAACTTGATGCCACCTGGCTCGTTCGGGCCACGTGCACGGCGGGCGGGCAGGATATCTGCCATCTGGATAACACCGGCGTGTTTTGCGGCGAATGCGAGGTCAGCGACTGCTGCCTCACCGGCGCACATCTTGTATGCGCCGATGAAGGACATACCGATCTGCATTGCGGACCACCGGGAGGTGGTTCCACCGTCGCAGGTCCTGCTGACGGTTGTGGGGATGTGCACTGCCTGCCACATCGACTTGCCGACTGCGGCCTTGAGTGCGGCTGCACTCTTTGCCGGGAAGAGCTTGTCGAGGTTCAGGACGAACTGGGGCTCGAGGTCGTCTGCCATCTCGTCGTCGCCAGTGAAGACTTTCACGTAGCAGTCGTCGACGAGGGAGGGGTGGGTCTCAACCATGTGTTCCTGAACAACTGCAGCGCCTGGCATTGCGTGGTTCAGCACGTGGAGGTACTCGTTGATGGTTTCGGGGGTGACTTCCTTGCCGAGACGCTTCTGTAAGGTCCCGTGGGCAAGGTCGAGGCCGACGATGATCGTCCGGCGGATGTCGTCCCACATCTGCTGCATGGCAGCGTTGTTGACGAAGTGCAGGTCATCTCCTTCTACGAAGACACCGGTGCCGCTGACCTCGTAGGTCATCAGCTGGCGCTGACCGAGCGGGATACCACCGCAGTGGCACCTGACTGGGTCGTACATGGAGATACCGCGGTCCATCTCGGCCTTCTTACCGGCCTTGACGAACTCCATCTTGCGCGGGGACTGGGAAAGACCGATGCGCTGGTAGACGGTCGAGGTTGCCTGGGGGTCCTCGGCGAACTTCTCCTTCATTGCCTTCAGGAAGAGCTTCTGCGTTCTCTCGATTTTTGCTGCTTTTGCCATAATTATGCCTCCTTTGGCATGAAGCCGTACTTTACACGGAGCGAGTGGATACGCTGGATGTATTCAACGTATTCGGGGTCATCGCGGAAGCCGGTGCCGACGAGGGAGTGGAACATGGTCGTGTTTGCCTTGAGCCACTTGTTGTCCATCAGCTTGCCGACCTTGACTTCGGAGTCCAGCGGGACACCGACCTGGTCCTTGACGATCTTGACAATGCCTGCCTTCTTGTCGAGGACAAAGCGCGCGAGCATGTCGAACATCATGCCGTTCTCATCGAGACGGAGGGAGTGTCCGTGCACCGTGCAGCCACGGGTGCCGGTGAGTCCCGCATCGTAGAGCTCGGTGTTGACGAGGTCCTTTGCATACTTTTCAAGGTCTCTCTCACGGCACTCGACGATCTGACGGCCGGAGAGGGTACCGGGTCAATGCCGCGGAAGCGGTAGGACTCGAGGTAGCTTCTCTGGTAGGGCTGGCAGGGTGCGTTGTACATCGAGTCGGTGAACTGGATGTAGCGGACGCGGTCGCCGGCCTTTGCGCCGTCGGTTGCGGTCACGAGCTTGCGGATCGGGCATGCGGGTTCCTGCTGCTCTGCGAGCGGTGGGTGTGCACTCTTGTAGGCTCGACCGGGTGCACGGTGTCCCATCATAAGAACAATGTCCTTATCGGAGACTTCCCGGAAGCTTTGCGAGCTTGTGGTCCGGGTTCATCTGCTTGCGCCGGTTCTCGGCGATGTGAGTCTGTCCTGGACCATACTGGGGTTTATATGCCATTATTTTATCACTCCAATAATTCCTTCTTTTTCACGATTCTCATCACGGATGAAATGACTTCTGCCATCTTCTCGCGCGTGGGGGTCTGACCCCGGGTCACGCCGCTCACGATCGCCAGTACCGTACCTTTCGTACGGATCCTGTCCGCCGGTGGCATCACAACCGCTGTCTTCACGCCCTCCTTTGCGAGGTCCTCGTAATCAATCGGGCACTGGGAAACAACAACTGCCTTCACATCACAGGCCTGGAGAATAAACCGGACCTTCTGCACGACATGGGAACGTACATTCCCGTGGTGAAGGATAGCAACCTTGTGTTTCTCGATCTGTGCGATCTCTTTATCGGTGAGTCCCATAGAAGCGCCGAGGACGCCACCGGCTAGTTTCGGTGCATCCGGGGGTACGCCGCTCCCCGCATACAGTACCAGCGTGCTGATACTGTATTCAACGCCCTGTTGTCGCAGGCCAGAGGTGATATCGCACACCGGCTTTGTCACGTGGCGGCGTCCGGGAGACATCCCGACCACTATGACATCCGGGTACCGGCATTCGGAGATGGTGCCCCGCTGGGCAATTCCTCCTCCTTTTCCCATGCCCATCGCCTCGCGGCAGTCAACAACCTGGGTTACTCGTCCTATCGGCATCTTATTTGGTTCCCTGAATGATTACGGGTCTGGATTTGCTGCTGGGATCCGCCATCCCAAGGAGATCCTTGTCTGCGTTCGGTCCATACTTGCAGTAATCGACAAGTGATGGCTCGGTCTTCATGTATTTTCCTTCCTGAATGCGGAAGGTAAAGTTCGTAAAGATCGTTTCACAAACGGCATTCAGTGCGGGGATCAACGTCGCGGTTCTCGAGCTCGAGCAGAATGGTGCCTACATGGACCTGGAGAGGTATCTCCTGGTCGCCGACATGGATGGTCTTCCTCATAACGTGAGGGTTAGCCATCCCTTTGGCGGGTCCGTATGTCACGGTACCCGGTAGGCGTGGTCCGTTGAGGACCATGCGCCTGATACCGGGCACTTCGATGAGTTTGTTCAGCAGGTGTTCTGTGGTCTCGGGATTGAGCAGCCGCTCGGTTGAGATCCTGCACTGGGGGAACGTGGCTTCGGTCATTCGTATCCTGAATGGGCTTAAATGCCCTTTGCAACTGCCTGCATCGGCTTCTTGAATGATTCAATCTGGCCGAAGGTGTCCTGGTAGACCTTCGAGGTTGCCTCGGGTCCGAACATCTGGGTGCCTGCATCAAGTGCGCATGCCGCTGCGATACAGGGCATACCGACACCGGCTGCGTGACGGGTAACGACGTGGTTACCGTTGAATCCGCCGGGGCCGCCGCCACCGTAGATGGAGTGGCTGAAGAACGAGAAACCGACTGCAACACCCATGGTGCGGCCGAAGTCGGAGCCGGGGAGGCCGGTCTCGTGCTCGAGCAGGTCGTTGAAGTAGAGCAGGGTTGCTGAGACTGCCTGGGCGAAACGTCCGGCACCACAGTTGACCATGGTTGCTGCAAGGGTACCTGCGGATGCGTAGGCATTCCAGAGCATGGGGTCCTTGGTCTCGTAGAAGATGTAGCCGCTCTTGCCCTTCTTGCCTGCCTTGATGACCTTGTCCTCAATGGCACGCTCGACGAGGCTCTGCACGACAGTACCGATGGTACCGGTCTTGCCGTTTGCCTTTACGAGGTCGTAGACCATGTTGTTTGCGTTGAGTCCCTGGTACCCGTAGAGCAGGAGCTGGGCACGCTCGAATGGGCCGATTGCGTTACCCATCTCGAACTGACCTGCCTGTTCAAAGGTCGACATGAGGGCTGAAGCCTGCATTGCATTCCGGTGGGTCATCATGACCGCGTGGTTTGCCGGGATGTTCCTGAGTGCATAGCCGAGGCCTTCGTTGTTCTGCGGGATGGACATGATCGTGACGACGTTGCCGCCATCCATTCCCATCGTCTGCGGGTAGGTACCCCAGACAGCACCCTTGATGTAGGAACCGTCGAACATGTCAACCTTGTACTGGTCGACAAGTGCGTAGGTGGTTGCTGCTGCAACGGCTGTTGATGCACAGTCGTAGGTTGCTGACGCCTTGATACGGGCAGTCGGGATCTCGACAAGGATCATCTTGCCGCCGCCGACCTTGGTGATCTTGGTGTCGTCGCCTGCTTCGACCTGGACCATGTCCTTGATCTTGGCTGAGAGTGCGTCAACATCCTTGACACAGCTGCAGCTCATGCTGCGACCGAGGATCTGGTTGGACTTGCCGCCCATCTTACCCGTCTTGAGTGCTTCCTCAATGCCGGCGAAGTTGACTGCCACAGTCCTCTTGGTGAGGTCGATGATGCCTGCGGTACCCTTGTTGACCAGCGGGCTGATCTTGTCAATCGTAACATTGCTCTTTAAGAGCTTACCCTCATCGTCGTAGAGGTCGATTGCGTCTTTGTATTTTGCCATTTGAATTCCTCCAAATTTTCATTTAACCGCGATACAGTACTGTCAGTGAGCGAAAGTATACTCTATAAGGTATACTGGTAATGAATGAAGGTCGCTATTGCACGTCCCCTAATATGGGACATTCAATAGTTCCCAATTTCCCCATATAAGTATTGCGATTTTTTATCGGAATTGAATTCTATTAAAGTTCAAAAATAAAAAATAAAACGGGAAGAATGTTCAAATACTACATATCTGTCTCTTTTCATTGTTTTACGCAGTATTACTAAAATAAAAAAAAATATTACGAACGCTGACGGCAGTCCAATAAAATTCTGATTTTCCGGTGCGCTCTGTATAAAAAGGGTGGGGTTGAGGAACCCTCCCGGACGCAGGAATGCAACCGGGGAGTTCTCATCCCCCTGAACCAATTTGCAGTGCATTTTCTGGTGCGATTGGATCGTTTCGATTAAGGTAAAAAATTTTTCTGACGGGGATCTCCGTCAGTATCCGGTTATTTCTTGAACTCCGTTATGGGGCTTGGACCGAGCTCGCGGACCGTGTTGACCACGTCCGTGACTACAGCGCCCCACTTTGCACCTTCAGATGCCGATACAAAGGTCATCCGGAAGCGGCGGTCGTCAAGGCCGATGCTCTTCATCAGGCGCTTGACCATGAACATGCGCTTGGCTGCCTTATAGTTGCCCTCAAGGTAGTGGCAGTCACCGAAGTGACAGCCCGAGACGAGCACACCATCCGCGCCATCGGCAAATGCCTTCAGGATGAAGAGCGAGTCGAGACGTCCTGTGCACATGACACGGACAATCCGGATATCGGGCGGGTACTGGATACGGCCACCACCGGCAAGGTCGGCACCGGCGTAAGAACACCAGTTGCAGACGATACCCTGGATCTTGGGCTGCCAGATACCGGGGCCTCTCTCGGGAATTGCGAAGTTTCCTGGTGCAGACATTACTGCTCACCTCCGAGCAGGAAGGCATCGATCTGTGCCACGATCTGGGGTGTGGCAAAGTGGTTCATCCAGATAGCACCGCCGGGGCAGAAGCCACCGCAGGTACCGCAGCCCTTGCACTTGGCCTCGGTAACCTCCATGACCGTGCGCCCGTCCTTTTCAACAAGTGCCAGTGCGCTGTAGGGGCAGAGGTTGACGCACATGCCGCAGCCTGCGCACTTCTCTTCTATGCAGGTAGCGAAGTACGGCTCAAGCTCCACTTCACCCTTGTGGATGGGGATGCTTGCCGCAGATGCCGCGCCTTCAGCAGATGCTACCGTGTCAGGGATATCCTTGGGTCCCTGGCAGACCCCGGCGAGGAAGACACCGGCTGTGGTGGTTCCGCACGGGTTCAGCTTCGGGTGGGCTTCGAGAAGCCATCCATCGCTCGAACAGGATACACCGAAGAGCTTACGGGTCCGGTTGGTATCCTCCTTGGGCTGGACTGCTGCTGCGAGAACGACAAGGTCGACTTCCATGTCGAGCGGGCGGTTGAGGAGGGTGTCATCGGTCATGACATGGAGGTTCTTGGTCTTGGGATCCTCGAGGATGTTTGCCACACGGCCGCGGATGAACTTGGCACCCTCGTCCTGGATGCGGTAGTAGAACTCCTCGTACATCTTACCGAAGGAACGGATATCCATGTAGAAGAGGTAAGGAGTGCATCCCGGGATCTTCTCGATGATCTGGTGGGCGTGTTTTAAGGAGTACATGCAGCAGAACCGTGAACAGTACGGTTTCCCATTACCGGTGTTGTCACGGGACCCTGCACAGAGCACGAATGCCACGCGCTTCGGGGTTTCTCCGTCGCTTGGACGGATAAGGTGTCCGCCAGTTGGGCCGGATGCACAGATAAGCCGCTCGAATTCGAGGCTCGAGATGACGTTCTCGTACTGCTTGTAGCCCCATTCTTCTTTCTTCTCAATGGGGAATATGTCGAAACCGGTTGCGAGGATGACCGTTCCGACTTTGACCTTGATGAACTCGTCCTTGGCCTCGAGGTCAATTGCTTTCTTTTCACCGCATGATGTCACGCAGATCCCGCACTTGACACATGAGTTGAAGTCAATCGTATACAGAAGGGGAACGACCTGCGGGTGGTTGATGTAGATCGCTTTCCGGGGCTTCATGCCGACTTCGAACTCATTGGGCTTGATAACCGGACAGGCTGTCTCGCAGTCACCGCAACCATTGCAGCCGCCACCGACAATACCGCGGGCTTCGCCCTCTTCCATGGAGATGACACCGCGTGCTTTTTTACGGACCGTTACATCGAAGTTGCCGATGTACCCTTCGACCGCGTCAACCTCGGACCAGGTCATAAGTTCGATCAGTGGGGCCCTTCCCACATCCACCATCTTGGGTGTTAAGATACACTGAGAACAGTCGAGGGTCGGGAAGGTCTTGTCGAGCTGGGACATACGCCCGCCGATACTGGTATCGGCTTCGATAAGGTAGGTCTTGATCCCTGCTGCAGCAAGGTCAAGGGCTGCCTGCATGCCGGGCAACACCGGCACCGACGACCATCGCCGCTTTCTCGACAGGAACTGTCTTCGGGAAGAGGTCTTCGAGAAGTGCAGCTTTTGCTACTGCTATCCTGATCGCGTCCTTTGCCTTGTCGGTTGAACCTTCCTGGTCATGCATGTGCACCCATGAGTTCTGTTCACGGATGTTTGCCATTTCGAACCGGAACGGGTTCAGACCGCCTTCCTTTGTGGCCGTCCTGAATGTCGGTTCGTGAAGGCGTGGTGAACATGCAGCGACAACGACACCGGTGAGTTTATTGTCCTTGATTGCCTTGTTAATCACAGCCTGCCCGGGCATTGAGCACATGTACTTGTAGTTGTCAACATAGGCTACATTCGGGATGGTTTTTGCATATTCCTGCACAGCAGGGATATCCATCGAACCGGCGATGTTGGTACCGCAGTGGCAGATGAACACACCGATGCGTGCTTCCTGCTTGGTGGTGCTGCCGGCTGTTGTCTTTGCCGGAGCAGCGGTGCTTGCGGCCGCTGCCTGCTTCTTGACTTCCTGTTTCACGGGAGCTACCTTCTTGGACTCTGTTTTCTTGGTGGTTGCTTTCTTCTTTTCCGCCATTTTTACCACCTCACAGCACCTTCTGCAGGAACGATTCGCAGCTGATCCCATGGAGATCAAGCCCGAGGTCCTGCGGACTCATTCCCTGTGCCAGGCCGAGCAGTTCAGCAAAGTGAAGTACCGGTATGCTGTGTTTGACACCGAACTTCTCCTGGATCTCGATCTGGCCGCGGTCGAACTGGAGCTGACAGAACGGGCAGATGTCCGTGAGGGCATCCACCTTCACTTCCTCTAAGTTGATCAGCTTCTCGTTGGTGATATCCAGCGAGTGCACAATATCGTACCCTCGGACACCGCCACCGGCACCGCAGCACTGCATCTTGTTGCGGTATTCCACCGGGGTTGCGCCCAGTGCAGCAACAAGTTCTTCCATCCATACGGGGTGTTCGGTATTGAGCATGACATCCTTTTCAAACTCCCGGTCCTTGTGGGGTTTGGTCAGGTGGCAGCCATAGTGGACAGCGATGCGTGCCCCGGTCAGGGGGTTGGTGACGCTGTCGCGGACCTTGTCGACACCGACAAACTTGTCGTTGTAGAGGAGCTCGGCAGTATGGTAGACGTTGATGGTACCCTTGTACTCCATGTCCACTTCCTTGAGCACTTCATTGACCGCATCACGGAGGTCCTGGTTGTGCTTGAGCTTGTGGTTGACTTCCCAGATGGACTTGTAGCAGCCGTTGCAGACAAGGGCAATGTCCATCTTCATCTGCTCGGCGAGCACCAGGTTCCGGGCTGCCATTGCATAGAAGACGGAAAGGTCGATCGAACCGAATGCGCCGGGTGCGGGGCAACAGCTTGCACCCTTGAGGGGGACAAGTTCAACACCGAGTTTTTTCATCGCCTTGATGGAGGCAGATTCAACTCCCGGGTAACGGTTGGGGGCAATGCATCCGAGGTAGAATGCAAACTTGTGTTTTGCACCTGTTTCAGACATAATCAGCCCTCCCGTTCCTTGACGATGCGGTCAGCATTCGCCTTAAGCTTATAGTGGTCAATGATCTTCCTGATTGCGGGCATGTATTCCGGATACATGTGGGTGGTCGGCGGGTCGCGGGTGAGGCCGAGTTTCTCGCGGGCTGCCCGGTTGACATCGTTGTTGGGCACACCGTGTCCTGAGCTGTAGATTGCCTGAACGGTCTTGAGGAAGTTGACCGGTATGATATCCCTCTTGAAAGCGAGGTTCCTCATCGCCATGATAACATCGGTGGGTGCAATATCGCGCGGGCACCGGTCCGTGCAGCTGTAACAGGTCGTGCACAGCCACAGGTCAGGGTCGGTCAGTGCCTCATTCTCGAGCCCAAGCACTGCTCTGCGCATAAAATTGCGGATACGGTAAGTGCTGCGGGGGGCTGACGGGCAGGAGCCGGTACAGGTACCACACTGGTAGCACATGTGGGCAATGGTGCGGGAGATAGCCTTTACGTTCTTGGTGAATTCCGGGTTTGTGTCTTCAGCGTAGAATCTCTGGTCGTGGAGTTTCTTCTCCAGCGCTTCTGGGTAACCTTTTGTTCGTGCCATGGTACTCACGCCTTCTCCATTACTTTGATGTTGACCTGGCCGGTGATCTCCTCTTTCACCTTCGAGGTTCTCTTCTCGAAGAGTTTCGCCTTGATCTTCTTGAAGAGGTCAGTCTCGGTTCCCTTCATGCGGACGCCGGTTCTCTGCATGACGATGATATCCTCACCGGGACAGGCATTGACACAAGCACCGCACAGGATACAGTAATCCTTATTGACAGCGATGGTCGCCTCCCTGCCGTCCAGCTTCATGTCAGCTGCGGGTATTGCAGAGGGAAGGTAGATTGCATTGGCCGGGCAGATATCTGCACAGGTCGAACAGCCACCGGGGCATTTCTCGGCATGGAACTCGATGTCGCCCTCAAAAATCTTCTCGACGGTGATCGCCTCGGGCGGACAGTTCCGTGAACACCATGTGCAGGTGCAGCAGTTGTCCTGGATGATGCTGACCTTGCCTTCAACCTTGTCGGAAACAATCTCGCGCTCGACGACAATGCACTCTTCGGGACATGCCTCAACACACACCTTGCAGGCATCACACTTGGTCTCGTCCCAGATGACGTCGCCTTCGACCTTGCCGGTCTCAGCCGAGAATTTCTTGTGTTTCACGACAATCGCAGGGCAGAGTGCACCGCAGAGACCGCAGAGGGAGCATTTCTCTTTATCCACGGTAAATGTCGTCTTGGTCTTGATTGAAGTCTGCCTATCCTTTGCACCAGCGACCGGTCCCTTATACGTCCCTTCGTAGGCCGGG
Organism: uncultured Methanoregulaceae archaeon; assembly: GCA_963818425.1. Lineage (GTDB taxonomy): Archaea > Halobacteriota > Methanomicrobia > Methanomicrobiales > Methanospirillaceae > Methanoregula. The sequence goes on from CAWFSA010000001.1 coordinate 26,722, forward strand.
ACATTACGGTCGATTGCATCACGCGGACAGACCTCTTCACAGATCGTGCACCTGACGCATTTCTCGTCATCGATCTCCGCTTTCATATCATATTGCGGGAATCCTTCTTTCTCGATGATCGGAAGTTTCTCCTGTCCATCCACCTTCAGTGTCAATGCATTGAACGGGCACATGATGACACAGACACCACAGTATGAACACTTGGTCTCGTCGACATCGATGGGGGCAGCGTAATTGATCGCGCCTCTCCTCGATGCACCGACAAGCCCGAGGACGATAGCCTCCTCGGGGCAAGCGTCAACGCATATGCCGCATCCCGTGCAGGTCTCTGCATTGAGTATCAGGTTGTTGACGCTCTGAAGGAGTTTCTGCTCCATCACAACGTTAACACCATCTTTCTTCTTGGAAAACTTGGGAAACAATGCCATGAATTAACCCTCACGTTGTTTCTTATTGCACTTCTGCCCCTTGAACCGATGCCGGATTTATACTCAGCAATATACTCAGTATATATCACTTGCATCAACAGGACATGCAACCACACAATTATTACAGCCAGTACCATGTTCGATGTTTATGTGCACTGCAAATGCCATTCGTTTTTTCACGCACCAGCTATGATCGATTCTGAAAATCGACTAACAAAACGTGGTATAAGAATGTAGATAAATGTTCTGAAATTGAGTGACCGTCCATGGGGTTTTATACACATTTTTTTTATTTTTGTTTAAATACTCTCCCGGGAAGTTAATGGCGAAATCGTCATAGTTAATGTAATTATGTGTACTTTTTTTCGTTTTCCTCGGGTTTGCCCGATGCGCTCTGGATAACTTCTCCATGGGAACAAATCAAATTAGAAAATTTATTCAACCACCATCATGGTACCTTTGTAGTACCGGAGGTTATAGTATGGAAATCAACGGCGTTACGATTGACAATACCTACGCAGAGGCATTCCCGACCTGGGTCTGCCGTATCATCATAACTGCGGTCACCAGGGAATGGGCACAGAAAGCAGCAACTGAGGCAACCGGCTTTGCAACATCAGCGATCGGCTGCCCCTGCGAAGCAGGTATCGAGGGATACGTCCCGGCAAGCGAGACCCCCGATGGACGGCCCGGCGTGGCAATCCTGATCTGTGCAAGCAAGAAGAAACTCAAAGAGCAGGTTGTCGAACGCCTCGCAGAGTGCGTCCTGACGGCACCGACCACCGCAGTCTTCAACGGTATCACCAATGCCGAGGAGAAGATCCCGGTCAGACTCCACTTCTTCGGTGATGGCTACGAGTACCAGAAAGAAGTAGGCGGCCGCAACTGCTGGGTTATCCCGATCATGAACGGCGAATATGTCGGTGAGGAAGAGTTTGGTATCGTCAAGGGCGTTGCCGGCGGCAACTTCTTTGTCATGGGCGAGAACCAGATGGCTGCTCTCATGGGTGCACAGGCAGCGTCGGATGCGATTGCCGAGGTAAAGGGTGTCATCACCAGTTTCCCCGGGGGTATCGTTGGAAGTGGGTCCAAAGTTGGCAGCCTGAAGTACAAGTTCATGGTTGCCTCGACAAATGAGAAGTACTGCCCGACGCTCCGCGAGAAAGTTACGGACAGCAAGGTTCCCGCGGGTATCAAGGCAGTGTATGAGATCGTTATTGACGGTGTGGATGAGAAGTCGGTTGCAGCAGCAATGGCAGCTGGCGTCAAAGCAGCAGCAATGGTACCGGGCGTGAAATTTATTTCAGCCGGCAACTTCGGTGGGACCCTCGGTCCATTCAAGATCGAGCTCCACAACATCCTCTAACTCTTTTTTCGTGAAAATATCCTGTCTGTAACGATCTCTATAAATAGAGTTATTGCCGATTATTTTGTTAACGAGAATTTCGGCGATAACATGATCACCCTGAGTCCTGACGACGTAAAACAGCGGTTCGGTCCGCTTTTTGCACAGAAATTCCTGGTAATGGTGGATGAGCGGGCCGGCGCTGCAGAGATCCATGAGCAGTGCCGTGTCCGGGGAACGATTGAATGGGATGCCATGAACCGGCGGCGTGCCGGTGGTGCGGTCAGCAGGTGCGAGGTTGAAGGAACCTCCATGACCATCCACGCCCGCCTGGGGAAATATCCGGTGAATTTTGGTTCAGCAGCAGGGGACATCGGTGGCCAGGCACTGGAAGGTGTCGAGGTTTCGGGAGATGAGATCATCACGACCTGGGCCGGGATAGCGGGTGCCGGTGTCGGGGTTGCAGCCTGCCTCCCGCAGGCCCCCGGGGTTATCCGGACCGAGTATCCTTCCGAGGATGACCTCAAGGTTGGTGGCGCACGTACCAACCATGTCCGGATAATCTCCCCCCGGTACGAGAAGGTCTGTATTGGTATTGATGATACGGATACAAAAACGGAGGGGGCAACGTGGGTGATGTCCTTAAAATGCGTGGACGCCTGCAGGACCGAAGGTGTTGAGTTCCTGAACATGCGGCTCGTCCAGCTCAACCCGGCCGTACCGAACAAGACAACCAACTGTGTCAGTTCGGCCTTGAATTTTGCGGTCAGGCCGGGAAAGATCCCGAAGTTGCTGGAGTCTGTCCGCACGTTTGTGGAGAAAAATACCTTTTCCCGGGATACCGGGATCGCTTGTTTTCATGGGATTGCCGATTTTGCCGATGCTCCTGTCGCCCGGCAGGTCAAGAGCGAGATCCTGACCATTGAGCAGGCTGAACGTGAGGCAGAAGCCCTTGGTATCGAGTTCCTTGACCGCAGTAATGGCAAGGGAAGGATCGGGGCGCTCGGCGCTGTGGTATGGGGCAACCGGGGAACTGAAGCAGCGGGTCTTTATGGAGAACATCTCTGAACCCTACGTGATCCACTACCCCCGGATAGTCGCGGTTGCAGATGACTCCGGCAGGAACGTTGAACTGATCGAGTTTTTCGACTGCATCGGTGGGGCCATGTGGTCGAAGTGCCATTATGCGAAAAGCCCGATTGTGGAAGACGTCCGGTACGTTGGAGCAACCATGCGCTATACCCTTAAGACCGGGACTGTCGATCTCGCTCTCGAAGGTTCCCGGTTCCCTGCTGGAATTTCTGCATGCAGCGTTGACGATAAAGAGATCGCTGTTACGTATATCGGTATGGGTGGCGGGGGTGTTGGTGCGGCAGCCTGCCGTTCTGATGCAGCCGGCGTCCTGCGGAGCAGGAGTGATCCTCCCGGCGGGGGAAGAGTGGCGGGTGCCACCATCTGGCTGCCCCGGATGGAGCGGGTTCTGATTGGGGTTGATGATACGGACACCCCCGAAGAGGGAGCGACATGGACACTCGTCCACAACATCGCCCGGGCTGTTGAGGATGAACATTCTGTGTACCTGTCGCATACCATCGTCCAGCTCTTCCCGGTTCCGTACCGGACGAAGAACTGCGTCGCGCTGGTCGCGGAATTTGCAACGAATGACCCTGAAGACCTTGTTCTGAGGTTCCACCAGTTGCTGGAAAAATACACTCTCTCGAAAAAGACTGGTATGGCAGTCTATACCGGTTTTACTCCGTCAGAAGATCTTCTCGCGTACGGCAGGAAGGTGAAACGGGGAGAGGTCGAAACCGGCCTTGCTGCATCGATCCCGGATCCCCGTCTCCGGATCGTCATGAACGGACGGGGGATTGTCGGGGCGGTTGCCGCCCTTCCCTTTTTCACGATGTATGATGAGGCGCTGGAATTATGCAGTGGAAAGAACTGAAAGCCAGGCTGCTGGCAGCCGGGGCAGTGAGCCTGAGTGGTGAACCCGCTGAGCAGTATATTGCCCGATCTGCAGCAGGGCCGGGAGCCGGAGGCGGGGGTGCAGTTTTTTTTGCCATGGGAAGCCACCGCGTCAAGCTCGCACTGGATCCCCTGAGCACCATCGAGATCGCCCACCGGGGAAATGGAACCGCAGACCTCTATTTTGAAGGGAATCTCATGAGCGGCAGGCTGCTGGAACCCGGCTTCCACTGTCCTGACCAGGCATTCATTACCGTCACGGGCAGCTGCATCTTCGGGTGCAGGTACTGTTCGGTCCCGAAGATCAGCGGCAGGCGCAAGTCGATCGACGAGATTATGGGCATGGTGGAGTCGGTGCGCCACCGGATCCATGCCATCTCGATCACGAGCGGCGTGCAGGAGAGTATCGTTGAGGAGGAAGCCTATGTACTCGAAGTGGTGAAGCACCTTGCATTCTTCGGTCTCCCCATGGGTGTCTCGATCTACCCCACGGAAAAGACACCCGACCACCTGAAAGAACTCGGGGTAGCCGAGGTGAAGTTCAACCTCGAGGCCGCAACGCCGGAACTTTTTTCAGAGATGTGCCCGGGACTTGACTATGACCTGCTCTGGCAGGTGCTGGATCGCTCGGTCCGGCTCTTTGGGAAAAACCGCGTCTTCTCCAATGTCATCATCGGCCTTGGGGAGACAGATGCCGAGATGGAGGCCTGCATCCGGAAGCTGACCTCGCACGGCGTGATCCCGGTCCTCCGCCCGCTGAATCCCGTTGCAGAACTTGCCGGTACTCCCCGCCCTTCAGCGGAACGGCTGGACCATATCTTTGCCGTGCATCAGGAAGCCCTTGCAGTGGCGGGGCTCGATACCCGTCTTGCACGTACCATGTGCACGAACTGCGCCGGTTGCGATCTCGTGCCGGGGAGGGATGAATGAAAGGAGCGGAGGCAGTTGCCGATGCCCTGCGCCGCTTTACTGACCGCCAGTATACCGTCCCGGGATTCCCGGTCACGGATCTTGGTGCACTCACCGGTGCCGAACTGGTGATCAATGAGAAGACTGCGCTCGAATACGCCCTCGGTGATTCCCTGATGGGCCGGAGGGCAGCGGTGATTGTCAAGAACGTTGGCGTCAATGCCTGTGCGGACCCGCTCCTTCAGGCAACGGCGCAGGGCCTGGTCGGTGGTGTGGTTCTCGTTGCCGGGGATGACACCGGAGGCAGGAGGGTCACAGACTGCACAGGATTCACGGTATTACGGGGAACTTGCAGAGCTGCCGGTCATAGAACCGGATGCATCCAGCTGTTATGCCGGGGTTGAGGCCGCACTGGAAGCATCGGAACAGTTCTCCCGCGTGGCAATGCTCCGCCTTACCCCCGCGCGTGCTGGATGCAGAGGTGCAGAAAGAGTCCTGTGCCACGAAAGGACGGGAAAGGGAGGCTTGCAGACCGGACATGGACCATGAACGGGCGGGTGACCGCTGCAGAGGAATTGTACCGCACCCTGTTTTCCTGGTCATCAGCATCCCCCCTGAACCGCTGGAACGGCGAACCTGCCGGTGCCGGACCTGCCCCCGGGAAGACCCGGATCGTGACCGTGAATCCCCTGCCGGAGCAGGCAGCGGGGATCAGGGATATCCGGGAATATGGCCGGACCTTTGTCCGCGATCATCGCGGGGTCCTCCCCCCGGTTGCCGCAGGGGACGCCCCCTGTCAATGGAGGACCGGGGCTTCTCCCGCACGTTCTGCAGGGACTGCCCGTTTCTCCTGATGATGGGCATCCTGAAAGAGCGTAATATGCCGGTGATCTGCGATGCCGGCTGTTCGATACTGGCGATGAACCGCCCGTACGAACTGGGCGTGGCAAGTTACGGGATGGGGGCGAGTATCGCTGTTGCCGCACGGAGCACGAAGCTCGCGCTCATCGGCGATTATGCCCTGCTCCATTCCGGCCTGAACGCCCTCATCGATGTGTACGAGAAACGGCTCCCGCTTCTCTGCATCGTGATGAAGAACGACTGCACGGCGATGACCGGAAAACAACCTGCGTATGACCCTCTCCCCTACCTGCGGTGGGCGGAGCCGGTGGTCTGCCGGGCTGACGATGGATCGACACTGGAACGCGAGCTCGTGGTTACGGACAGACCACGGACGCTTGTAGTTGAGGGAGTATGTCCGGAGGGAAGCAGCCATGAAACCATTGCATATTGAGATCTGTGATGTAACCTTGCGGGACGGGGAGCAGACGCCGGGCGTCTCGTTCTCCTGCCAGGAGAAGGTCGGGATCGCCACCATGCTCGATACGATCGGGATCGAGGTTATCGAAGCCGGGTTCCCGGCAGTATCGGCTAGCGAGAAAGAGTGCGTGAAGACGATCGCAAACCTCGGCCTTGATGCCCGTATCTGCGGGTTTTCCCGGGCCCGGGAAGGGGATATCCAGACTGCCATCGACTGCGATGTCGACATGGTGAGCATTTTCATCCCCACATCCGAGCTTCATGTCCGGCTCAAGTTCAAAAAACCCCGGGAACAGGTGCTCGAGGATTCCTTAAAGATGATCGATTATGCCCGGGACCATGGCGTTCAGGTCCGGTTTGCTGCAGAGGACGCATCCCGCACTGATCTCCCGTTCCTCAAGGAAGTCTACCGCCGTGCAGCAGAGCATGGGGCTGTCCTTCTGAGTTTTGCCGATACCGTGGGCTGTCTCATTCCCTCCGAGATGCAGCGGATCATGACCGAACTTGTCTCTTCCGTTGACCGGCCGTTCTGCGCCCACTGCCACAACGACATGGGGTGTGCGGTGGCCAATACCATCACTGCTGCCGAAGCCGGCGCCTTCCAGCTCCACACCACCGTCAACGGTATCGGGGAACGGGCAGGAAATGCATCCCTGGAGGAACTCCTCGTTGCCCTGCGGATGAAGAAGGGAATCGACCGGTACGATCTCTCGCACCTGACAGAACTCTCGCATATGGTGGAGAAGTATTCCGGCATCACCCTCCCGCGGAACAAGCCGGTGACCGGCGAACTCGCGTTCTCGCACGAGAGCGGTATCCATATTGCTGCCATCCTTGACGACCCGGCAACCTATGAATATTTCACACCGGAGATGGTGGGCAGTGAACGGCACTTCATTCTTGGCAAGCATACCGGGAAAAAAGCACTCGAATACGTTGTTGCATCCATGGGATGCGAACTCTCGGAAAAGCAGGTCTGCCGGGTGCTCGACCTTGTCAAGGACCATTCCGAACACAAGTGCAATATCACGCCGGATGTCCTGCGGAAACTGATCCGCAAGGCAAAGGAGTCTCCCTCATGAGTACGCTCTCCGAACGGATTCTCGGCGCATCGGCCGGGGAATATGTGGACCGGAAGGTTGACCGTGCCTATGTCCATGACGGTACCGGTGTGCTGACGCTCGAAACATGGAAACAGATGGGTGCGGAACGGCTCAGTGACCTCCCGCAACTCTACGTCCTCTTCGATCACATTGTTCCTGCGAACAACTCGACCACAGCCACCCTCCAGCACGAACTCCGGGAGTTTGCCTGCGGGTCGTTCCTGCACTTTTCCGATATCGGCGGCGGGATCTGCCACCAGCTGATGAGCGAAGGAATTGTCCTTCCCGGTGAAGTGGTGGTGGGAGCAGACTCGCACAGCTGCACCCCTGGGGCGTTCGGGGCGTTTGCCACCGGTGTCGGTGCAACGGATATGGCGGCGATCTGGCTGACCGGCGAGACCTGGTTCCGGGTGCCGGACTCGATCGGGATCCATCTCTCCGGGTCCCTGGGAGGAGGGGCGGAGGCAAAGGATCTCGCGCTCTCCTATGTGAGCAGGCTCGGGATGGATGGCGGCACCTACTGTGCCCTTGAGTTTATCGGGGACGGAGCGAGGACTCTTCAGATGGATGACCGGCTCACGCTCTGCAACCTGTCGGTGGAGACCGGTGCAAAGACCGGGATGTTTTATGCTGATGACGTGACCCTGCGCTATCTTGCCGCAGCAGGGCAGAAGGCCTGGCCGCAGGTGCCGGAACCCTGCACGTACACCCGGGAACTGGAGTTTGACCTTGCCGATATCGTCCCGCTGGTCGCAGTCTCCCCAAGGGTGGACACGGTAAAACCTGTACAGGATCTTGCCGGCCTGTCCCTTGACCAGGTCTTTATCGGCACCTGCACGAACGGGCGGTATTCCGACCTTGCCCGTCGTGCGAAGATCGTGAAGGGCAAAAAAGTTGCGGTGCGGACGATCGTTGTCCCTGCATCCCGGGCAGTTCTTGAAGAAGCGATCCGGACCGGTGTACTTGCCGATCTTGTCGCAGCGGGTTGCACGATCGGTACACCCGGCTGCGGTCCCTGTCTCGGTGCCCACATGGGAGTGCTGGGTGAAGGGGAGGTCTGTCTCTCGACGGCAAACCGGAATTTCAGGAACCGCATGGGTGTTGGCGGGGAAATCTACCTCTCATCGGTCGCAACAGCGGCCACAAGTGCTCTTACCGGGGAGATCACGGAACCGGAGGCGGACTAAATGCAGGGCGCTGGTCATGCGGTCTGTCTCGGGCCCGATATCGACACCGACCTGATCATTGCCGGGCGGTATCTCCGGACCAAGGACCACAGCGTCTGGGTCTCCCATGTCTTTGAGGACCTCGACCCCGCTCTGGCCGGGCAGCTGAACGGCTCTGTTATCGTGGCAGGAAAGAACTTCGGTTGCGGGTCATCACGGGAACAGGCCGCACTGGCTCTCAGGGAAGCAGGGGTTGCGGCAGTCATTGCACCCTCTTTTGCCCGTATCTTTTTCCGGAATGCCATCAATGTCGGGCTCCCCGCCATTGAGTGCAGCATGACCTGCGTCGAAGGTGAGAATGTGCGGTTTGATCTTGCCGACGGCTGGGTGGAGGCTGGTGGCAACCGATACCCGATACGACCTCTCTCTCCCCGTATGAGGGAGATCCTTGTCGCGGGTGGGCTGGTAAACTACTGGAGGGCGCACCGATGATCTTTCCCGAACACTGCAAGCACGTGGGACATGCCTCTACAAAACCCTGTGATGATAAGGTCTATTTCTTAAGCCGCTGGCTCCTGCGGGACACGCCGGGGGGACATGAGGTGCTGGAAGTGACGCTCGATCCGGCCGGAAAGGGTATGATGCGGACCCTCCTCTCATCCCGGGTGCTTGCGCAGGAGAACGAGGTGTACCACTACCCGGAAAAGGTGAACCTTCACAACCGTACCGGGCTCGTGGAACTTGCCCTTGATACAGGATACCGGTGCACGATCTTCACCGGTCAGGACGAGCACCAGACCTTTGTGCTTGACCCGGATCTCTCGGGTCTCCTCAGGATCCATGTGTATGATGTGAGCCCGCCCCGGCCCAGTCTCTCGTCCTGTATCCGCGAGCTCGAGAATGCCGGGCTCTTCGGAGACTTGTCCGTGCAGTTCTGCCACCATATCCGGGACATCACGGAAGTGCATGCCGATGTATACCCGTGTCGGGCAGCAGGGTTTGAAAGGACACTTGACGCCGATGCCATGCAGGGCGGCGAGCAGGTTGCCGGCTGCCTGACTGCGTCCCAGTTCTATACCGAATGTTATGGCACAGATTTTAGTCTCATCAACATCTGCCCCCTTGAATGCGTCCGGGAGGAACCTTTCATTACCCGCTGCTGCCGAAAAGAACGGGAAGGTCTCAACTCATGGAACGGGATGAGCGGTGCCGTCGTTCACTGGGGTGCCAGCCCGGTGAAAATCTATGAAGCAGTAAGAGAGCTGGTTTCCCGCTGGAGAGAACCATGACAAAGATTGCGATTGTGGAAGGGGACGGGATCGGCCACGAGGTGATCCCGGTTGCACGCCGCGTACTGGAACTGCTGCATCCCGAGTACGAGTATTTCAATGTCGATGTCGGGTACGGTGAGTGGGAACGGACCGGCTGTCCCTGTACGGACCCGGATATTGCGGAACTGAAAACCGCTGATGCGATCCTGTTCGGTGCAGTCACCACACCCCCGATGAAGGATTACCAGAGCGTGGTGCTGCGGATCCGAAAAGCGCTGGATCTCTATGCAAATCTCCGCCCCATACGGGGTAAAGGGTTCGATATCATGATCGTGCGGGAAAATACCGAAGGGCTTTATTCGGGAATAGAAGAGCTGACTCCCGAGCGTGCAACCACGCTCCGGGTCGTGAGCCGGAAAGGTACCGAACGGATCGTCCATAAGGCAATCGAGCTTGCACAACAGAGGAATGGGCTTTTAACCATCGGACATAAAGCGAACGTCATCAAGTCTGACGTGTTTTTCCGGGATATCTGCCTCAATGAGGCAAAAGCGGCCGGAGTATCCTGTGATGATAAATTTATTGACGCCCTCTCCCTCGACCTCCTCCAGCACCCTAAAAACTACAGCGTCGTGGTTACAACCAACATGTTCGGAGACATCCTTTCCGATGTGGCCGCATATCTGGTGGGGGGCCTCGGTCTCGTACCGAGTGCAAATATCGGTGACCGGTATGCTCTGTTTGAACCGGTCCATGGGAGTGCTCCTGATATTTCCGGAATGAATATCGCAAACCCGATTGCAGCGGTACGGAGCGTGTCCATGCTCCTTGACTATCTCGGAGATTCTTATGGGGCAGCATCAGTTGAAGCAGCTGTCAGCCAGTTGCTGAAGAAAGGGATATGTACACGGGACATGGGCGGGACTACGGGGACCCGTGAATTCGGCCACGCACTCGTACACACCCTCCGCCCGGAAGATTAAACGCCCGCCGGTTTGCAGGTGATATTTTCATCCCGAGATCACCGGATAACCCGGTATCCCGCACGCGTGAACACATCATCCACGTTTTTTTCCCAGTGATTATCGTCAGGAACTGAAACATCCTGCAGGGTACTGCTCCAGAGGTCAAGGAGCGCCTTATTTGTTGTGGTGAAGGACCGGGTTCCGCAGGGCACCCGCCCGGCCCTGTTTCCTGTGCTGTCAAGGATGAGGATACGGGAACACAGGTAACCGCGACAGAGTTCAGGACGGCTGGCATGGACCGTGCAGATACGTTTACGGGGTGCCCGTTCCCTGAGGAAGGGGCAGGCAACCGATTTTCTGTCCTGTTGCTGCTGATCATCATGGAAAAGATCCCGATTATCCGGGTCTACGGAAACGACACGCTCCTCACCATCGGTGTACCCTATCCGGAATTCGTAGGGACCGATCTGCTCCTGTATGCTGATGATCTCTCCCATGGTGCTGCAGCAGTCACCGCAGCACTGGCAAACGAAGGTCAAAACGACGCACCCCTTTTCTGCTGGTGGATTTTCGGAAGGGATAAACATAGTGTTGATACCGCAGTAACCTTACGTGCGACAGTTCTCTCCAAATCATTCCGCAAGATATTCAATATCCCCGGTACGATAATTCTGGTTGGAAGTGGCACATTACCGGCGCTGGAATTATCGGGATGGTTGCAGTAATCCCCCTGCTTATCCTTATTGCCCGGATTATTGAAACAAGTCTCGAGACTATCAGGACTATCTATATCGCGCGGGGGCATACTGACCTGGCTGCCTTTATTGGTATCGCCAAGACGGGTATCTGGCTCCTTTCTACCGGTCTTGTACTCACCAATCTTTCAGATTACTGGAACCTGTTTGCCTATCTTGCCGGTTATGGGCTTGGCACACTTCTCGGGATGGAGATCGAGAAGATGATCTCGCTTGGCCACGTGATCGTCCGGCTGATCACACCCGACGACTCCCGGCCGCTCATCGCAAACCTCTCCGCGCTCGGCTACGGTATGACAAGGATCGAAGGTTCCGGCAGTTTCTCAGATACCGTCTCGATCATCTTCATGATTGTCCCGCGTCCTGAACTGGGACGTCTTATGGATATCCTTTCGAAGGAATACCCCTCTATTCTTTATACTGTGGAAGATGTCCGGAATATCAAGGAAGGAGTAAAGATATTTCACCGGGATGCAAAAAGCAGGATACTGGGTTTCTTCGGGCTCTGAAATCTTCTCATTTCAGGTTGGTACGAACACAACCACTATGTTCCGGAACATCCACCGCTGCTAAGATCACCAATGACAATTCCCGGCCAGCAAAAACAAGCAGGTTCACGAATTCCGATTTTCACTACACGGACCAATACGGTTGAGGAGGTTGCCCCCGTTACCAGGACCGATGCAGAATGGAAAGAACTGCTCACGCCGAAGCAGTATGAAGTGGCACGAAAGAAAGGGACTGAATATGCATTTTCAGGAAAATACCATGCAACGAAGGAACCCGGTATCTACCGGTGTATCTGTTGCGACACGGATCTCTTCGATGCTTCCACCAAATTCGATTCCGGAACCGGATGGCCCAGCTTTTACGCGCCGGTTTCCCCTCTCAATATCCGGCTCGCGCCTGATACATCAGGAGGCATGTGCCGGACTGAAGTATCGTGTGCACGGTGTGGTGCGCACCTGGGCCATGTGTTCGATGACGGGCCAGTCCCAACCGGGAAACGCTACTGTATGAACTCGGCCTCGCTGGATTTTCACAGATATTCATGAATGTCCCGTTCATTTTGGAAAGAAAATAACTGAAACAAGAGTTACATGCAGGCTATGGATAGTAAGTAAATAAGACAAAACAGGACCCCCTCATGCGCATCGGTTACCCGTGTATAAACCGCTCAATTGGCTGTACAGCTTCCCGTACCTTCCGGCTTTCGTCATATACTGACGATCGGTTGCGGGATACGGTTCGGGAAAATCTTGCATGCCTCGCAAAAATCCTTGCGTACAACGAAAAGCACCACCTGCTCTTTTTCCGGGTAACCTCCGATCTGGTACCATTTGCCTCCCACCCCGTCTGCACCTTCCCCTGGCAGGAGTACTTTTCAGGACAGTTCGAACAGATTGGTGAGTATATCCGGAAACACGGGTTCCGGATCTCCATGCATCCCGACCAGTTTGTCCTCCTCAATGCGCCGGACGCAGGGGTGCTCCGGCGCAGTATTGCCGACCTGGTGTACCAGGTTCAGGTGCTTGACCTGATGGGGCTTGACAATTCGGCCAAAGTCCAGGTCCACGCGGGGGGCGTCTATGGTAATAAAACCGCAAGCATTGAGCGGTTTGTTAACCGCTATGAACTGCTTGACCCCTCCATCAGGAACCGGCTCGTGATCGAAAATGACGAACGGTTGTACACGATCAGCGACTGTCTCGCCATCAGCGAACAGACCGGCATCCCCGTTATCACGGATTCGTTCCACCACTTCCTCCTGAATAACGGGGAGAAATTTGCAGACCTGCTCCAGCCGGTCAGGCAGACATGGAAACCGGCTGATGGCATCCCGATGGTCGATTACAGTTCGCAGGAACCGTATAAACGTGCGGGAGCACATGCAGAGCATATTATTGCAGATGACTTCCGGCAGTTTCTTGCAACAACACTGCCTGCGGATCTGGATATCATGCTTGAGATCAAGGACAAGGAACGAAGTGCACTCGAAGCGCTGGGCATTGCCCGGGGAGATCCCCGGCTGGTCACGGAAGACCCCGCTGAAGCGTGACCTTATCTGATCTCTTTACTCACTATTCCGGCACCAATGGATCTCCTGACCCCCGTTCCTGATCGGTATCGGACTCTCCCTGGATTGTTTTGCTGTTTCCCTTGCTGTCGGGAGCACCACAAAGTCAGGGCTTTCTAGAGCGGCTCTTATCATCGCCCTCTGCTTTGGGGGGTTCCAGACCGGCATGACGGTGCTTGGCTGGGTGGCAGGGATCTCCGTCATTGGATTTATCTCTGCATATGACCACTGGATTGCCTTCATCCTGCTGCTGGTTGTCGGCGGTAAAATGGTAAGGGAGGGTATCTCTGGATCAGAGGAGGAGGCACCTCTTGATGTACTCCGGTTTTTCCCTCTGATTGCGCTCTCCCTTGCCACCAGCACCGATGCGCTTGCCGTTGACGTCAGTTTCGGGGTCCTTCCGGAATGCGGTGCTCGTTCCGGCGCTCATCATCGGGATCGTCTGTAGCCGGATCTCGTTTGCCGGCGTTATGCTCGGCGAACAGCTTGAGGACATTCTTGGAAACCGGATGGAGATCGCCGGGCGGTCTGATCCTCATTTTGATCGGGGTGAGAATCCTTGTGGAACACCTGTTCCTCTAAAGAGGTCACGTGCCCGTTTTCCTTGCAACCATCATTCATGGTGCAGTCTGATGAAAAAAGAATGGATGCAGAATGCATCCATCATTGCTTGTCCTTGTAATTACCAGACTTCGGGAAAGGCCATGTTGGTATAGAGGTCCTCAAGCCGGGCCTTGTGACCACGTTCCATGTTTGCCAGCTGGGAAAAGAGCAGCTGTGTTTCGGTGTCCGTGGCCAGTTTTGCGAGCTGAGAGTACATCTGCATGGCTTCCAGCTCTTTCTTGATCGCGACAACAAGGCCCTCAATGGGTTTCATGCTGACGCTCAAGGCTGGTGAGGGGAGCGCATCTGCCACCTTGTAGTCATGCGATGCATCAAACTTCATCTTTGATACATCCTTCGTGAGCATCCCCTGCAGGAACTCACGGTGCTGCTTCTCTTCCCCGGCAAGTTCTGCAAAAAGTGATTTCAGTGCCGTGTCCTTTACCTTGTCGGCAATGCCACGATAAAACGTGTATGCTTCGACTTCCCTGTCGATTGCTGTTGCTATAATTTTCTTTGCATCATCTGCTTTCATTGTCTAACACCTCTTTTTTAGAGTATTACCAATTACTCTATATAAGAACATTGGTTTTACCCATGAACGGGGGACACACCCGGGGTTCAGCCGATCTGTATCTCAGGAAAAAAAGGTTACGATTCATCGACTCCCGTCTGGTTTTATAGGAAAAGTTCGTAAAAACTACCTGCTTATGGACGCGGACGATCATGCGGAAATTGAGCAGATGCTTGGTGATCATTTTTTTTGAAAAACAACACCTGATTCGATCGCTCACGCATCCCGCGTATGCAAAAGAACAGCTCCAGCAGAAAACACTGCTCATGAACCAGATAGCATACAGTACGCCGGGAGGAAGCCATCTTTAAAACCGGGCTGATCTACGTTCTCATGAAGAAAGGGATCCAGGCCACGAGGGGCATTCCGCAGGAGAAAGAACAGCTCGAGGATACTATCACGCTTGCAAACGTTGCACGCAGGTTACGCTTCAAAAATTTTTCCGTCCGGGCTGCGGTGAAAAAGACCTGTGGCGGGATGACGAAAAATACGATCCTCGCGGATACACTCAAAGTCCTGATCTGGGCAATCTTTCTCGAAAGCGATGCCGGTTTCGGGGTTATCAGACCGTATATCGGCACCTGGTTTTGAACCCGAACACAAAGCGGGTGAAAAAAGAGAAATCCATATCAGGAAAACAAAGGTGCTGCTCAGTCATCATCCGGCTTCATCTTCCAGACATGGAGTACCCAGAGGAAAGAGCCCAGGGTCGCAATCACGGTCGAGCCGATGAGCAGGGGAATGTACCACCATTGTGCTGCCATTGTCCCTTCCATAATTCCGCTCCCCGCAACGGTTGCAATGGTGTTCGGGACGAGAAACGCCGTACCGAGAACTGTCAGATAAGCGGTGACAAGAGCAAACCGGTTATTCAGGTTCTGGAGCTGGTTGTTGTAGATGCTCTGCATTACTTCAAGACCGGAAGAGAGCACATTAGACATCTGCTCAGAGAGTTCAATATGCCGGTCAATATTATCTGAAAGGATACCGATTCTTCCGAGCAGTTTCTCATCATTGGTGATAAGATCGGCGTCCCCGTACCGCAATGAATCGACCACGTCTTTCGTTGCCCAGAGCACATTCAGGTAATCGATCAGCACATGTTTCATGCGGTAAATATCGTGAGCAATCTTTCTTTTGGCAAGGTTTTCCTCGATCAGGGATTTGCTGATAGCGTCGCCATGCATCTCGATCTCCCGCAGGTACTCAAAGTTCCGGTCATTGTTTTCATCAATGATCCGCTCGAGCATGAGGGTTATTTTATCGGGGGTGTTCTCCGAGGCAATCCGCTTGAAAAACTGGGGTGCATACCGTGATAACCGCAGGAGACGGTTTATCTTATCGCTGTGGATTGTTATCACAATATTATCACGGATCAGGACAAACAACGGATGGACCGTCATTGTTTCGGTCTTTACCGTAACTGAGGGAAGCATGATACCCAGTTCGGTATCGTAATCCTCGTATGCAGAATAAAAACCGGTGGTGAGTTTCGGGATCGGGATCTTGGAAAAACCGGCGCGCTGGGCAATCTGTTCGATCCCCTTCTCATCATCCTTCGTGCTGCAATCGATCCAGACTATACTTGCTTTGTGGATCGCTGCAAAGTATTCATCAAGCGATTGATCTACCATCCGCTCAATACTGCCATCCGGGAACAGGAGAATACAGAAACTCAAGGGAACCGGCCCGGAAGGCGGGGATGTCTGGGGAGAACTCTGCATTTTCATGATCGTACCTCGTGAATGTAGGTTATGCCGGCCCTTTATCGCAGGAGCTATTGATGCGGGAACTGTATAAAAGTAGCCTACCCGTGCATTTTCTCCCGTGTCCTGAAATATTTTTCCGGAATGCTTATTATCCGGTAGGCATTTTTACGGTTATGCATATCCGCTGGTTCACGTTCTTTGCTGTTATCCTTTCTGCATTGGTGATTTCCGGAGGGTGCACTTCAACGACACCCCCGTCCGCTATACAACCCTCTTCTGTTACCTCACAACAGACACTGTACGGCCAGCAGCCGGTACAATCGGCAGCGTCATCAGGGGTATTAACCCTCAGTGTGGATTCGCTGAGCCCGGGCTCTGTTCTCCCTGATGTCTATACCTGTAAAGGTGCAAGCAAATCGCCGGAATTATCGTGGAGTAACATCCCTGCAGGGGCCAAGAGTCTCGTCCTCATTCTTGATGATCCCGATGCTCCTGCTGGCACCTTCACCCACTGGCTTGTCTACAATATTCCTCCGGGATCCGGAAATCTTGCACAGGGCCAGCCCAATGTCAAGGTGCTTTCAAATGATGCCCAGCAGGGTGAAAGCAGTACAGGATCACGGGGATATTTTCCTCCCTGTCCGCCTATTGGATCAACGCACCGCTATATTTTCCGTCTCTATGCAGCAGATATAACTCTCGCTCTGCCGACTGCAGACCGGGCAGCTATTGACCAGGCTCTGATCAGGCATATCCTTGGAAAGACCGAGTTTACCACAACGTTCACGCGGTAATCATTTTTTTCATACAGCCCGGTTCCTGACTGAAACGGCAAAGACAACTGTAACCGCCAGTGCCAGAAGAAAACTTGTCAGGAATCCTGTCGCATAACCGGCGGCAGTGATGATGATACCCGTAACCAGTGGCCCGCTGGTCTGGCCGATATCCATGATCGACGATAAAGCTCCCATTGACGCACCGATCTGTTCCTTTTTTGCAATGTCCGCAACGTATGCGCTGGTTGCAACCGTTGATAGCGAAATGCCCATACCGAATACGGAACTGGCAAGAAGGAACATACTAAACGACGGGAGGAGCGGTATTACAGCAACAGCGCAGCCGGTGATGACGAGCCCTGCACCGATCTGGATGCGCTTGTCGATGTCGTCGGCTATCCTGCCGAAAAAAGGTTTCGTCGCAGCAATGACCAGGACCTGCACGGCAAAGATAATGCCGGTTTCGTAGGCCCCAATCCCCCGGGAGAAGAGAAATAACGGCAGGAATGTTTCAAGTGCCCCGTACGCAAAATAGGTTGCCATATCTGCACAGGCGGTACCCCGAAGCGGGGGTTTGAGAAAAACTGGGCAAAATTCTCTTTGAATTCAGCGAACGGGAGAACATTCAATGGGCGAGGACGGTCCTCGCGGTACATCAGGGTCAGGATACATACCGGGATGGCAGCAAGGGCCGCAACGATATAGACCATCCGGAACGGTAACAGATTGGGTGAGAAAACGAAAAAAGAGATGATAATTCCCCCCGCCAGCGGTGCGATGGTTCTGCCGACCAGGGTTGCCGAGGAGTACTGGCCCAGCATCTCTCCTTTGTTCTCGGGGAACCGCTCGGCAATCACTGCAGATACGACGGGGCCGAGAATGGCAGTTGCCGTCCCGTGGAAAAAACGGACAGGGATAAGCCACAGGGGATTGTTAATGAAAAGGTACAGCAGCGGGGCGATGAGAAATACGGCGCCGGCAATGATGAGCAGACGCTGCCTCCCGAAATGATCGGAAAGCACACCCGCGGGAAAGGAGAACAGGATGCCGGGCAAGGGGTGAGAAGGCAGCGATAAGGCCGAGGATGGTATTATCTGCTCCGAGTGCCTGGGTGAAGAGCGGGAGAACAGGGTTTTTCGAAATCGTTGTGGAAAAAATGGCAAAGAACCCGAGCAGGGAAAAGTAATAAATCATTCTGCGTGACGGAGTGAATGGACCCCACGGACCGGATGGAGGTGACATTGGAATGAATAAAATAAGCATCTGTCTGTTATAACAATACCGTGTTTCCTGCAATCGATATAAAATTCATCAGTTTAAAATTTCCTCGGTAAACCGGCCACTCCCTTCGCATCAGGTCTTTTTTCACTCAATACCTTCCTGTTGTGGAAATAAAAAATGGCACAAAATGGTGATGGAATAGTTTATTCAAGTGTCCGGCGATAGGTGACGATCCCGAGGATGAACATCACACCGGAGAAGATCATCAGTGCCAGGAGGTCGGTGCCTATCACATCGAGCCCCTGGCCCCTGAGGATGATTCCTCTCAATGCATCCACTCCATAATATTCAGGGTTGATTACCGTGATCCAGCGAAGCCAGTCCGGCATGCCTATGACCGGGTAGAATGCTCCCGATGTCATAAACAGGATAAGGTTGAGGAATGCGACCGTTGATGCGTATTCCTGCTGGGCGGAGAACCTCGAAGCGAACGAGACCACGAGACTGGTAACCCCGACACAGGCAACCAGGATGACCAGCATGGCAAGGAAGAACTCCTCAAGGCTCTGGATAACGATGCCGGTAATGAGGATATCGATTAAGAAGATGGTAAAACCTGCAATGAACGCCCTGATGGTCCCGCTCGATATGATGCCGGCAATGATGCTTGTCCGCTTGACTGGTGTAACCAGATACCCTTCATGAATTCCATTTTCACGATCCTTGATGAGAGCAATCCCGCCGCCGAACATGGTGGACGTGAAAATTGCCATCATGATAACCCCGACACCGAAGAACTGGATATATTTGATATCCCCGTAGATTTTGTTGATCAATACCGGGTTACGCACCATAAGCTTGGCAAGAACCCCCCTGACCGCAGCCTCAACGAGATTCGGTGTGATCGAATCAGAACTGTCCACATAAAGACGGATTGCATGGTCATTGGATACTTCTGACGGAAAGACGACAACCGCGGTCACCAGTCCTTTGGCAAGATCCCTCTTGGCGGTCATCTCATCTGAATAAACAGTCACATCGAGAAGTTTTGGATTGTCTTTCTGCGTGATATGGTTGAGTTCGTACACGGCACTCGTAAAAAGGGGTGTGTTATTGTAGGGGGGTCCTTCCTGGACAACCGCCACCGGTATATGGCTGATGGTTCCGCCCATGGCGTTCCCGAAAATAATCAGGTACATAATGGGCATCATGAGCGTCATAATGACGACAAACGGGTTGCTTAAGAATTTCTTGAAATCCCTTTTAAAAATCGCCACGGCCCCCCGGATCATGTCGGTCTCCCCCTTGCTCCCGGTTTTGCTCCTTCGTTGTTGCCTGCATCCAGTTTACTCCCGGTCAGGTAGATGAAGACATCTTCCAGTGAGGGCGAATGTATCGAGATCGAGTTCATCGGAATGGAATAACTATCAAAGACGCCGATGATGGCGGGCAGGACCTTACTCCCGTTCTTTGCGGAGATGGTCAGGGTATAATTCTTGAATTCAGCCAAAGTGACAAGGTGGATGCCCCTGATCCCCGGAAGTACGCGGTCATCCATCGTGTCAAGGCCAATCTCGATTAAGTCTCCTGCCGGGAGTAACAGTTTAAGATTTTCAAGAGTATCGAGAGCAACGAGGTATCCTTTATCGATGAAGGCGATACGGTCGCAGAGTTTTTCCGCTTCGTCCATGTAATGCGTTGTTAATATGATAGTTGTTTTCTCCTTATTCAGAACAGCAATCTGCTGCCAGACCTCGCGTCGTGCCTCCGGGTCAAGACCGATGGTTGGCTCATCGAGAAAGAGGATAAGCGGGTGGTGGATGAAGGCGCGGACGATCTCCAGTTTCCTCCGCATCCCGCCCGAGAATGTCCCGACTCTCATGTGGGCACGATCGGTCAGGTCCGTCATCTTGAGGAGTTCCCAGATTCTTTTATCGAGAATGTCATCGGGAACGTTTACCAGTTTGCCGTAAAATTCAAGATTATCATAGGCAGTAAGTTCCACGTCGAGCGTACTGTTCTGGGGACAAACGCCGATAATGGTGCGGACTTTTTCGGGATCCCTGGTAATTTCGTAGGTATCGAGACATGCAGTGCCGGATGTTGGTGCGAGCAGGGTTGTCAGGATCCGTATCAGGGTGCTTTTTCCTGCTCCGTTCGGCCCAAGCAGACCAAAGATCTCGCCTCTCCTGACGGTGAATGAGACATCATTGACCGCGGTTACGGTTTTGTTCCTGCTCGTGAACGTTTTTACGACGTGATCGATCCGGATGATGCTGTCGTTGCCCGGCTCACAAGTAGGATTGATCAATTTTTCCTGTAAGGTTCGATCAGGAGTCATTTCTTCGCTTTTGTATCTGGTGGTTTCGGACCGTTTATTCCCTTGATGCAATCCCATAGGTCACCTTAGCTGATCTTAGAGATGATCTTCCTGAGTTTTTCAAGCGACTGGCAGAGATCTTCGAGATCCTGGCTGTCCAGTTCGGAGAGCATATTCTTAATCGTCTCCTTATAGCGGGAAGCGGCCTGTTTGAGGTGTCTTTTTCCCTCCGGGGTAATAGCGATGTTGATCACCCTGCGGTCCCTGGTGTCGGGAATACGCTGGACATGCCCATCCTGGATCAGCTGATCAACAAGTATTGTCATGTAGGGTTTCGATATGTACTGCCGCTTACCCAGTTCAGACATGGAAAGGGGAGTCCCTTCCTTCATCAGGACACCAAGTAACCGGTACTGTGCTGCCTGCATACCGGTTATCCCCTGTCCCCCCGGCCCGAAAATTTTTTTATGGTAGAAGGGCAGGAGTGCGATAAGGTTCTCTGCGACTCTCTCCTTGATGATATCTGTCATTACCCCCCTTTATGGTTTTAAGGATTAATAGTTATACTATTAAACTGTTCATTTTTTGAATCATGCGGGACCTGCAAAAGGAATTTTGTTCGTAAGTGTAGTTAATTAAAAAAAACTGCTCTGGTGAAATCCCGTTTTTAAGGAGTGAACTCACCGAAGACCCGGCCGGATTTTTTTCGTCAGATGGAGCGGCATTTACCGTTAAAAAAACCCTGCGGGAGGGGGATGTAGTTTGGAACGCGGCGAGTACCGGCCGGGGATATGCTTGCCCTCTCCCCGGGAACGTCAGGGATAAAGAAGAATTTTACAGAGCAAAAAAAAGTATTTCTTTGTTCGGTTTCCAGAGGATCGCCATCGCAAGGATTTATTATGTTCATGGTTGTTCATTATTGCAGACACTCAAAATACGTCCTGAAAGGAGAGATATACCCATGATTACCCTCCGGTTTTACCGGATTTATGATATCGGCAGGGAAATAGATCTGGACTGGCTGGAAAAGGCGCTCGCACAAAATTATTTTACCGCGAGAACGAGTTTCGTCCGGGTCAAACCCAAATCGATCATGCTCGAAGATCCCCCGCTCATGATCCAGATGAACCCGATACGGGTGGAGCGGAACGGCAGGCCGTTTGAATTCTCCGTTGTCGCCCGGGTCTACGATATCGGAGTTATCAGTTTCTGTTTTATTTTCGAGAACCCTCATGCCGAAATTGCGGAACTGGAGGAGATAGCATTCCTGTTCGCCGGTCAGGAAGGTCTTGCAGATTTCTATGTCCAGTACCTCAAGACGCTCGGTGAGATCATCCGCCCGCATATCAAGGGGTTTGCCATAAACCCGGATTTCTACGAGGATTATTCGATCTATGTCACAGACCACCGGGATGACTCCATCGACCCGGTTGCTCTCCTGATCGGAGAAAAGACCAATATTTCCCCGCAGATCCGCGAGGATATCATGAGGAACTCCCTCAGTTACACGACCGATGACCTCGCCATCCTCTCGTGGGATTCGGCCCTCCTCTGCAACCCGGACAGCCCGACCGATCTCATCGATCTCATCGAGTATGCGAACGTGCAGGTGCTGGAGCTCCGGTATTATGATCGCGAACTGACCCGGGAGATGGAGAAGATGTATGACGACATCGAGCATGCGGACCGTATGTCCCAGTTCCGCCGTGGCCGCCAGTACCATGCGATCATGGCAAAACTCATGGAGACTTCCGCGGAGATCTCCGAGATCATCGAGAAGGTCAACAACCTGATCAAGGTCACGGAGGACGTGTACTATGCCCGCGTTTATGCAACCGCGCTCAAAGTCCTCCGGAGCAGCCAGTGGAGCGAGAGCGTCAGCCGCAAGACCAAAGTGATTCAGGGAAACTACTCGATGCTCTCGGACGAAGTGCGTATCCAGCACTCCAACTTCCTCGAATGGATCGTCATCATCCTGATCGCTCTTGAACTGATGCTCCTGATCCTGACCCTCCAATAAATGGGCGATCCCCTCTGACCTTCGAATGTTTCCTGTGCGGGGAATGTTGTGAACACCCCGGGCTGGTCCTCACCATCAAAGAGGATTATGACGACTTCATTTTTTGATAGATAATAACTATACCCGGGAGAAAACACCCGTCAGTAGTGATCCCGGTATGCGGAATCTTTTCTCGCGACAGGTATTTTTTAATTAACTCCCTTATCTAAAACCATTTTTCAGTCGCCAGCCTGGATGGGGGAAGAACTGCTGCATTGTATACCTGATCCGGTCGGATATCTGTCGTGACTATGGGTGCTGCTGGCTGCTCGTTCCCGATCACCATGGAAGGCGGGTGGGGAAGATACACCTATCCGTTTGCTCTGTTTGGAATATCCTGTCTTCAAAAAATTATGGGGCGAATATATTGAACACAACGAGAAACCTGAAAATTGTATCGGGGAAGATAAGATAGTTCGAACTCTTACTCAAAAGCTAGTTTTATGGTCCGGAAATAAACTGTCGGTGGATTGCGATTTGGTGTGTCGGGATCTTGGGGGTGTCCGCCATGATCCACTTTTCTGGCTTTCTGGTATTTTTCTGGATGATGGGGAATACTCTTCCTATATACATTTGTTGAACCTGCGGTATAGCACCAGTGAACTTCCATTATCTGGCCAATATATATTGAAACCAGAACCTGTTTTTCTTAACCTATCGGATGTGAACGAGATCAGATCCTGCTTCCGGATTGATGTGGTGACATCTGCCTCTCACGATGATCCGGTATCGGGCAGCGATTATACAGGAAGGTAATGAATGACTGAACTGATCATTTACTCCAAAGAAAAACACCCGCAATGTGAAGAGCTCAAAGAAGCACTGAAAGAAGAGGGGATCCATTACCAGGAGGTCGATATCCGTAACCCCGCTGCAATCACCGAACTCCGGAAGAATGGTTGTTTCGCCCTTGAACCCCCGGTAATTCAGGTTGTCCACGCTTCCCGATCACAACGATTTTTCAAGAACGATGACCTGTTCTGGGATGGTCAGCTGGTCCGTGAAGCCGTTATGGATGTAATGCAGGTCTCACGTCCCCAAACGATCTGATCTAAAAAAAAATTTCTCTATCACTTTTACTCTGAGTTTTTTCCCGCTTGATTTATACCCGGGTATTGTATCCCCTTTTTTTGCGTTATGA
The DNA here is from genome assembly GCA_963818425.1 of uncultured Methanoregulaceae archaeon. Classification (GTDB taxonomy): domain Archaea; phylum Halobacteriota; class Methanomicrobia; order Methanomicrobiales; family Methanospirillaceae; genus Methanoregula. The sequence continues at coordinate 50,432 of CAWFSA010000001.1, forward strand.
AACATCTGCTGCACATGACGACGCCCTGGCAGGGGGGTTGTGAACGAGAGAACCAGCAATAATTGCCTTATCGGCATACTATGCAGGAAAAAATCAGAGATACCGGTTCTTCCGCAACCAGTCTGCCTGGGGCGGAAGGTACCGATAGATAATATCGCACTTGTCATCCTGAAAGCTCCAGGGAGTGACGATCAGGATATCCCCTTCCCGGATCCAGACGCGTTTTTTAATCTTGCCCTTTATCCTCCCCATCCGGGTAACCCCGTCATAACACCGCACCCGTATATGATTTGCCCCCATCATGAGATCTGCAAAAGCAAACTGCTCATTTGCCCATTTTTTTGGTAACCGCACCCGGACAACCGGGGAACCGTCTTCGTTTACTGCATTCGGGTCAAAATCATCTTTATTATTGTTATTATTTCTAATTCGCACAACTCCGTTGGTATATATCAATGGCGTGTGATATCAAGAAGGTATGTGTTATCCTAAAAAACGTCCCATCCCCCGAATGTTGTATCATGCCATCCGGAAGATCTGCCGTGATAATATTGGAATGGCAGATATCCGTTCACTTTCTCCCTGCACACTGTCCTGATTAATATCCCCCCGCTCATCATTCACATCAGGTCATGATCAGTAAAGGCTCGTATCTCAGGCAGCTGACTGCGTCAACGGTTCAGATGAGATCTGCACCCGTGGATAAAGAGATTGACGGCAGTTCGCCCCCATCTGTTTTTATCGGGAGCTGGAATTACCCGGATGTGTATGCCGGCCCGATGGTCACCGCTGCACACGGTAATACCTCCATTATGGATACGCCAGAATCATGGATACCGGAGAACAAAACCCAGGAGGAGATAATCGGGTACCGGCTCAACCTTATACGGGGAAAACAGCAGGTGAATGCTGCTGAACTCGATACCCGTTTCATCGGAAAGCTCCAGGACATCTCCCTTTCTGATACTTCTGTTGAGAGCGACGTGGCATTTTCCAGTATACCCACCGGTACCACTTTTTCTGAAGAACATACCCCCTTTGGTCCGAGTGCACCACTCGAGCGGTTTGAGATCGAGACGGGCCGGTGGGACCGGGATCTGGAAAAAGTGTTTTATGATACGGATATGAAAGCAGCCGATGCGGTGACAGACCTGCACAGAAAGGGTCTCTTATTCTCAAGCATACAGAAAGCATTCTCAGTCGGGACAATGGGGTGCTGGCAGGAACCGTCACCTTGTGCCGACCCGCTGGGCTATCACTGCCTGCGATACCACGATCGGGGACCATCTTCTTTCAGACGTAAGGAAATGCCCGGTGATCGATACCTGGCGCGTCCATGAATTTTCCAGCCTGCATAACAATTATGCAGTTATCCTGATGCCAACGGACTGGCAGTACGAATGGTCAGAAGCCTTCCTGCATGTCCTGGGGAACGAAGAACTTGTTTTTTCGGACCATGAAGGGCGAAAGAAGAAGACTGCCTACTCCCCTCTCGGGGGATGTTACTATTCCTGCAAGATGGCTGTCCTTGAGGCACTTGCACGTGAACAGAAACAGGCAGGGGCTATCATACTCCGGGAAGCACTCCATGGATATGTACCGATGGGAGTCTTCAATGTCCGGGAGAACGTGCGGAATGCCATGAACCAGCCCCCCCGGGAATTTGAGGATATCAGGTCTGCCTTATCGCATATATCCCACAAATTCACCCTTCCGGTTGCCCGGTTTATTGAAGAAGGGCGAGCTGCTTCGGAACACGATCCGGGTACGGCAATGCACGCTCCGGGATTTCTCCTGATGCATAGGGAACCCATGACACCACGGATCATCCTGCACCTTGACATGGACAGCTTTTATGCATCCGTGGAAATGCAGTCACATCCTGAACTCAGGCATAAACCGGTTGTCATAGGTGCGGATCCAAAACAGGGCCGGGGCCGGGGGGTTGTCTCAACCTGTTCCTATGAAGCCCGGGCATTTGGCATCCGGTCTGCAATGCCCGTTTCGCAGGCATTTGCTCTCTGCCCCCAGGCAATCTACCTCCCCCCGGACTTTTCGCTTTATTCGGGAGTCTCCGCAGAGGTGATGACTATCCTTAAATCCACTGGTTTCCGGTTCCAGCAGGTTAGTATCGATGAAGCGTTCCTCGACATAAGCCCGCTCGGCAGTTTCCATGACGCATCAGCACTTGCAGAACAGATCCAGGAAACTATCAGCACAAGACTGGGCCTGACCTGTTCGATCGGTATTGGAGAGAGCAAGCTGGTTGCCAAGATCGCATCAGATTTTAGAAAACCTGCCGGGCTGACGGTCGTTGAACCGGCAGGAACGGGAGATTTCCTTGTTCCGCTGCCGGTAAGGAAAATGCCGGGTATTGGTAAAAAAGCGGAACTGGCACTTTTTGAGTTGGGCATCAGGACAATCGGCGATCTCGCTGCATATGATATCCGGAAGCTTATTGCGGAATTCGGGCGGGGGGCTGCCGTGTTACATGAAACAGCCCTTGGAATTGATGAAAGTGAAGTGGAAGAGCGCCAGGACACGAGATCCATTTCCCGGGAAATTACGTTCGAAAAGGATACGGATAATCCTGAGCTTATTGCCATGACAATGGACGCCCTGACAGAAGAGGTTTTTACCGGTCTTGTTTTGGAAAATCTCAGTTTCCGGACGCTGACCATCAAGGTAAGATACAAGGGATATATTACCCGGACCCGTGCTTGTACCCTCCCCCATTACACCCTTAAGAAAGAGATGCTGCGGACCTTCGCTCATTCCCTCTTAAGGGACATGATCGAAGATAAGAAAGTCCGTTTGCTTGGTATCCGGCTATCCTCATTTGATAAACCGGATGCCCGGCAGATGACGCTCGGAGTCTGATCCGGGCAAAAAATCCCCCCTCTGAACTTCTCAAGGTTGATTACGTATGACGCCGGATAATTACCAATACGCCGCAGTATCACGGGACTGGCAGTGCCCGGCAAAATCGGGCGCGGCAGAGGAGGTTTAACGTGCAGCGGCTCCGGTTCAAAAAAATCGATGCGTTTGCGTACCAAAAGTCCGGCGGAAATCCTGCCGGGTGCATCTACCTTGATGACCCTGCAGCCCTCACTCCTGACCAGATGCAGCAGATCGCCCGCGAGTTGGCCGGATGCGTCAGCGAGGTTGTCTATGTATATGGAGAGGACAAAATCACTGCGCTCCGCTTCTTCTCATCAGAATGCGAAGTAGCGTTCTGTGGCCATGGTACAATCGCTGTTATGTACGATTTGATTAAAAATAATCCCAATCTCATACGGGATCCTATCCTCCGCATCCGTATCGGAGATCGTGAGATCCTGGTCCGAAACAAGATTACAGAAACGGATTCGGTCTTTATCAGTGCTCCTCTGCCGGTGACCCTGAAGACGGACCTTGACACAGACAGCGTTGCAGCCGCATTGCGGGTCCCGCCCGGAGAAATCAGTGACCCCGCTGGAATATCGGTTATCAACACCGGTCTTACCACCCTTCTCGTCCCGCTGCGTTCGCTTGCCACCCTGCTGTCAACCCATCCCGATCAACAGCACCTCAGGGAATTCTGCACTCGTCACGGTATCGAGATTATTCTCATCCATACGCATGAAACCTCAACCCCCGGTGCCTCATATCGGACCCGGGTGTTTGCACCCGTCTTCGGGTACCTTGAGGACCCGGCAACGGGATCGGGGAATGCGGCATTCGGGTACTATCTCCTCGCTACCCAAAAATGGGACGGGAAGCTGCTCACTATCGAGCAGGGGAGGACCCGTGAACACCCGAACATCATCAGGCTGGTCAGTGATGCGTCGGAAAAACAGCGCACGGTCTTCTTTGGCGGTAACGCCGTTGTACGGATCGAAGGCGAATACCTCCTTCACTGAGCGTGGTAATCACACGGTCTTCCGGGCATGGTCTGCCAGCCATACCTCGATATCCGAAAGGTCTGTTGTGAAGGCGAGGATGCCTTCAGAAAGTCGTTCGAGCTGCATCTGACTCGCGGGATCGATGTCATATCCTCCTGTGCCAAGGACCTGTGCTGTCAGCTCATGTGCCGTGCGTTCATTTCCTTCACGGAACGCCGGGTACGCACAGAGTGAATAGAAGATGAACGCTGCCCGCGGCACGCACCCCGGTATGAGGTTTGCACGGAAGACCATCTGGAGGAGATTTGCTTCGGAGAGGACACGGGAGTCGCTTTTTTCCTCCGCCATAATCCTGGTGTGGATTACCTCCACCTGCTCGACCGTGAGATCCTCCATCTGTTCACGTCTTTGCCGGCAAACCATGCAAAGTTTGTGTTTTTGCCGGTATCGGCAAGACCGCGGGAGAAAACAACCTTTATGATCAAAAAGGTGCAGCCATATCCCGGTCCTTCCTTTTCAGGTAAGGAGAGCGCAGTTTTCTGGTAAGTAATATGTCTGGAAGGTCATTGGTATCCCCGGTCCTTCCTGTCTTTTTATCGCGGCCATGGTTTCCAAATATACATATAAGAATCATGGAAAATGGTATACCATCGTTTCCCGGTGATCCTGAATGAATGGCATGAACCTTGAGATTTTTGACCGGATGGATGATGCAGACAAACACCAGTACCTTGAATTCCTCCTCTGGCACTATCGTGTGGTTGACGCATTCTGGTTCATCAATATCAGCGACGTGTACGGACAGGCGGTTGCTGAGAAGATCAATGAGCAGGTCTGGGGCAGGGTTGCCGGAATGGCAGCGAAGGATATCATCCGCAGGTTCGGGATCACGGAGAAGGGCCTTGCCGGGTTTGTGCGGGCACTGCGCCATTTCCCCTGGGCGATGATCGTTGGATACACTATCCTCGAGAAGAAAGATGAGGTGATCCTCGAAGTGCCTTCCTGCCCTACGCAGGAAGCACGGCTGCGGCGGGGGCAGGGCGAATATGTCTGTCGCGAGATGCACCGTGCGGAATTCAACGGCTTTGCCCGCGAGATCGATCCCCGTATCTGTGTGGTATGTGAATTTGCCCCGCCGGACCCTCACCCGGAGGGGATATTCTGCCGGTGGCACTTCATGCTGAAGGAATAATTTGGAAAATGCGGAACGAGTTTTTTAAGAGAAATGAACATCCCCTTACTTTTTCTTCCTGGCATCATCTACGCTGGTCTGAACGTACTGGTGTTTGCGACGTTTGGCTATGACAAACGCAAAGCAAGGATGAACTCATGGCGGACACCTGAGAATGTGCTTCTGCTCCTCGCAGCTCTTGGACCTTTTGGTGCGCTCATCGCTATGATGGTGTTCCGTCACAAGACCCGTCAGGTGAAATTCTTCCTCGTGCCGGTCTTCGCTCTCCTGCACGTGATCCTCTTCCTCCTGGTGTGGCCATGGCTCTCCTGAGTATCTGGCAGGTGGTGCAAATACTGACAGCCTCCTCCTTTCCAGTTGAGAATCTGAGGGTCAGGTAAAAAATCTCTGGAGAAATGCGGACAAACCCTACCGCTTTAATACCGGGCTCTTCCATATTTTTCCGTATGCGGACGAACAGGCATCAGTATTTCCTCGACCTTGCGACCCGGTGCGCCCACCAGGGGACCTGTCTCCGGCGGAACTTTGGTGCAATCATCGTTGACGAATTCAATACCATTGTTTCCACGGGCTATACCGGCGCTCCAAGGAAACAGATGGACTGCACCGAGCTGAATCGCTGCTGGCGAAAGGAACACAATATCCCCTCCGGTTCCAACTACGAGCGGTGCCGGAGTGTCCATGCCGAGATGAATGCTCTCCTGCAGGCAGGAAAACTTGCGCGGGGTTGTACACTCTATCTTGCCGGTTTCGACGTTGAAACGGATGAAACAACCCGGATATGGCCGTGTTTCCTCTGCTCCAAGATGATCGTCAACAGCGGCATAACGAATGTCATCATGCGGACAGGCAGTGACGCCTATAAGGAAATGGACCCGATGGTCCTGTACCAGATGCGGAGCAGGGAAGCTCTCGGTGAGGAAGCGAAATAAGGGTAAAATTCCCGGCGGGAGCATAAACCGGAACGTGCCAGAAAAATTCCGGAGTTACCTTTTGAGTCTTCAGGTTTTCTCATAATAACATCTGAAGGTGTTCATTCTGATGCTCTGTAGAAAACCTGTTTCATGATATATGATTCCCCCCCCTTACGCCAGCCCTGCCCCCGCTGGGGGCGGGGGCGCATGTGATGCCTCGGTATTACCTCTATAAAAACACTCTGCATTTTTTGTAAACGGGTAATACGGCACTATCATAATTGGGGCGCCCCAGCGGCGGGGCGAAGCCCCTAGAGCGTGTAACTCTAAATGTTTTCTACAGAGCATAATTTTCAATTCAAACCCTGATTGAAAATTTTTCAGCAGACTTTGGTTGAAAATTTTAAACCAGTCCTGATTTTTCCTGAATGTTACGGGGCCCTTCAGATAAAACGGTTAATCACAGCACCGGTTCCTTTTTTGATAAAGAATACAAATATCCACTCCATGAAGGTGACATTCCTCGGAACCAACGGGTGGTACGATACGGTTACGGGTAACACATGTTCTGTCCTGGTCCAGTCCGAAAAGTTTGATATTATCTTTGACGCGGGTAACGGTATTGCCAAAGCGGATCGTTATATTTCCCAGAAAAAACCCGTGTACCTGTTCATCAGTCACCTCCACATCGACCATATTGCCGGGCTCCATACACTGGTAAAGTTCAGGTTAAAACAAGGGCTGCATATCTGCACCCAGCGGGGAACAATACCAGATCTGAACGCGTTTGTCCGTGAGCCGTTCACTGTACCATTTTCCGGTCTTCCCTTTCTTTCGGATATTATCGGAATTGATGCGGGAACCCAGACAACTCTGCCGTTTAAGATGGATTGTCTTCTTCTCGTCCACCCCGTACCCTGTATCGGGTTCCGTCTGGATATTGACGGGAAGGTGATTACGTATTGTACAGATACCGGCGTCTGCGACAATGCCATCACCCTCGCCCGCGATGCTGACCTCCTCATCACCGAGTGTGGATTAAAACCCGGGGAGAGCAGCCCTGACTGGCCTCACCTCAACCCGCAGGATGCAATCGGGATTGCAAAGCGGGCAAATGCAAAACGCCTCGCACTTATACACTTCGGGGCGGCGGTTTATAAGACCCTTGAAGATCGCAAAGCCGTACAGGATCAGTTTGAACATCAGTGTCCCGGACTTATCGTGGCAACCGATGACCTGACGGTTGATGTATAAAAAGATGGTGATTGCTTAATTAAAGCCACCAGGGATCAGTACTATTATGTAAAAAATTCGAAGAATCTCATTTATTTTTCAATATGAAAACGTTCTTGGGGGCTTCGCCCCCGCCACTGTGGCATCCCCTATAGTGCGATAACGCTGAACTACCCAATCACATGAAATAATCCGAATTTTCTTGATCCAACGCTAAATTCATGTTAAATATCAGGTACATGAAAATTTTTAGTGGCTCCAAATGATGAATCACCAAAAAGATTATTCGTTGATCTTCTTCATCAGCCAGGCCATGTTGGCGCCAAGCGTCCGCATAGTCATGATCCCTTCGTCATCGGTCTTCACATCTCCCGGTGCCAGTCCCAGCCCGATATTCCAGTAAGAGGACCCGGGGACAATCATCTGGTTGATGAAAAAGAAATGGTTCATCGTGTCAAACGCATGGATGGCACCGGCACGGCGGACAGCGACCACCGATGCTCCGACCTTGCGCCGGAACATGTCCTGGTTTGCCTTTGCCACAAACCCCGCCCGGTCGATCAGGGCTTTCATCTCGGTAGACACATCGGTGAAATAGGTGGGCGATGCAAGGATGATGCCGTCAGCGTCGAGCATCTTCTCGATACAATCGTTGAGGACATCGCCTTTTACCGCGCACCGTTTGTCCTGATTGGTAAAACATTTGCCACAGGCGGTACAGCCCCGGATCTTCTTTCCCGACAACTGGACGAGCTCGGTTTTAATTCCCTCTTTTTTCAGTTCTTTAAACACCGTGTTGACAAGGATGGCTGTATTGCCATCCTTCCGCGCACTGCCGTTGAATGCCACAACTTTCATGGTACACCACTACCATGGATATTTGTATCCTGGCATAAAAAAGCGGTGACTGCCCGGCTCCGGCAGGAGATCTGTCTCAGTGCACCATCTTAAGACCCCTCGCGCCAAATGGTGGTGCGATATGAATTCTCGTATACAGTTTTCCGACTTTAACCTGTCAAAGGAAGTCGGGAAAGCCATAGAAGATATGGGCTTTGAAGAGCCCTCGCCTATCCAGGCACTCGCCATTCCTCTCATCCAGGCCGGGCGCGACATCACTGCCCAGGCACAGACCGGCACCGGCAAGACCGCCGCGTTCGGGATCCCCATTATCGAAAGCTCGATCCTTCAAAACGTGTTGTACAGGCGATCGTGCTCTGCCCGACCCGCGAACTTGCGATCCAGGTTGCCGAAGAGTTCTCAACCCTCCTCGCCCACCTTCCCCGTATCGTGGTGCTGCCGGTATACGGCGGACAGCCGATCGACCGCCAGCTGCGTGCACTCCACCATGGGGTCCATATTGTGATCGGCACACCTGGACGGGTTATGGACCATCTCCAGCGCCGCACGCTGGTGCTCAATGATGTTGCCACCGTCGTACTGGATGAGGCCGACCAGATGCTCGACATGGGATTCCGTGACGACATCGAACTGATCCTCAAGAAAGTTCCGCAGAACCGGCAGACCCTGCTCTTCTCGGCAACAATGCCGCAACCGATCATTGACATCTCAAAACGGTTTCAGAACAATCCGGAGTTTGTCCGGGTCCAGTATGCCGAGCTGACTGTCCCCCAGATCGAACAGTCCTATATCGAAGTCAAGGACCGCGAAAAACTCGACGTGCTCTGCCGGGTGATCGATCTGTGGGATCCCCAGCTGGCGATCATTTTCTGCAACACCAAGCGTCGGGCAGAGGAACTGGCTGGAAAGGTCAAGGCCCGGGGATTACCGTGCCGAAGAACTGCATGGCGATATGAAACAGTCACAGCGCGACCGGGTGATGGGCGGGTTCCGCAAGGGACAGATCGATATCCTGATTGCTACCGATGTTGCTGCCCGCGGGATTGACGTGGAAGACGTTGATATCGTATTCAACTTCGATGTCCCGCAGGATGTGGAATATTATGTCCACCGGATCGGACCAGGCAGACCGGGCGGGAAAAAGCGGTAAGGCGGTTACCTTTGTTACGCCCCGGGACTTTACCAAACTCCGCGATATCGAGCGCTTTGCCAAGATCAGGATCCCTAAAATCCCGATCCCTTCCGAGAGCGATGTCGCCAAGACCCGGACCCACGCGATGCTTGAAAAAGTCCGAACGACAATCAGCGAGGGCGGCCTTGAAGCCTATACCCGCATCATCGAGGACGAGACTGAAGGCGACCTTACGTCGGTCGAGATTGCAGCTGCACTCTTAAAACTCCAGATGGAGCAGGGCAGTGCGGAACCCGTGGAGAAGAAAGAAGAGATTGCGTTTGAGGACACCGGTGCAGAAGTGGGCATGGTCCGGTTCTTCCTGGGCGTCGGCAGGGAGCACAAGGTCCAGCCCAAGGATATCGTTGGCGCCATCAGCCGGTGAGACGGGTATTCCCGGAAAAGCCATTGGTGCAATCCGTATCCTTGATTCATACTCATTTGTCGAGATCCCCAAGGAATACGCATCTGATGTGTACACGATCATGAAAGAGCGGACGATACGCAACCAGCCGACCAAGATCGAACCTGCGCAGGGGCGGCGGGCGTAACTGCCACGGTTGCTGAACACCCCCCCATAAACCTCTTATATTTTCCGCGGGCACCTTCTGTGCATGAACGCACGATCCGTTATTGGTGTTTTTCTGATCCTGCTGCTCCTGCTCATCGCAGCAGGGTGCACGCAGACAACACCACCGGCAACCCCGACCCCGACAACGGTTGAGACCAGAGCAACAGAAGTGCCCACTCCGGTTCCAACGACTTTGTCCCTGACCCCCGGGCCTACCCAGACGCTCCCGGAGGTCTGGGGCCTTGAGATTCAGGTCCAGAGTAACGGGGTGGCAATCGATCCGCTCATCACCGTCAGCGTCCAAGGCGGCAAAGGGCTGAACTTTATCCAGCAGATCGATGTAAAAGTTACCCGATCCGATGGAGTCGTGGAAACCGGTTCAATAACGAAACCGCTCTATAAAGGAAAGGAAATTTCACTCGCCAGCACCACCGCTCCGGGCTATCGTGACCGGGCTGAAATCTGGGCAACAACACCCCAGGGAGATAAAGTCAAGATTTTCGATGATTATGTCGCGTTCCGCACCTATCACTAATCCTTTTTATAAAACCCTTAAAGGATTCCATACTTCGTGCTTGTCGTCGGTACTTGCGACGTATGTACGGGGAGCGGGATAAACTCCCTGTCAGTCATCGGGAATCCGCATGGTCCTCCATGCCACGGATTTCTTCTCAACAGCTCGTTTGATGAGCCGTTGTGTGCGTGTCAGCGCTGCTCCACTCCCCTTCTTTACATCCATAAAAACAATCTGTATCTCATTTTCCTTATCATCGGCAACACGGGTCAGTCCGTCGAAGATAATGTAATCGACCGGGGATCCGATAAACCGTGCATCTGCCGGAGTGAAACCGAAAAATCCGGGAGAACCGGGGCCATCTGCTCCGCAATCCTTCCCTTGAGTGTGGACCGCGAACGGTTGACGGAATCTTTCCGTATTTCACCGGCGGCTTCCAGTTTCCAGGTCTCGACCTCGGCCCGTGATCGTTCCTCAATGGCAGTGATCTGGCCCTTTACATAATAAAATCCCAGGATAAAACCGAGAGCAAGTGCAAGAATAACAGGTAGGATCAGATCTTCTAAGGGCATCAACAGGGATTGGCAGCGATCCTATAACTTGTTTGAGCCCGGTTGTGCGAATCTATAGCACCAGATAAGACATACTATGATGCAACCGGATATTCCCATCGGAATATGAGGTGGTCACTGTGTCCCTGATACCTATCCCTTCAAGAATTGCTGCCGCAGAGCACGAATTATCGGATCTTCTCGCATACCCGCAGGAACGTCTTGCAGCGATCATCAGAGAGGTCGGGTTCCGCTGCGATCTCTGCAGCAGGTGCTGTACACGGGCTTTCAACGGGCACGTGTTCCTCCTTGACCGTGATGCGGCGATAGCGAGGGATATCGATCCGGAATCGGTTGAACCCGCACCGTACCCTGAATTTTGCGACCAGAACGGAACATTCTATGTATCCGGGTATGCGCTCAGGGCAAAGGACGATGATTGCGGGTCCTGCTACTTCCTGGAGAACAACCGGTGCAGGATATACGACCAGCGGTTCTCGATCTGTCGCGTTTACCCCTATATGCTTCACCGTGAGCCGGATGAACAGGGAAGAATAGACTGGCGCCAGATTGCCGGCCTCAATGAACATGGTGAGTACCACACGGAGATTCCCGAAAATCTCTGCCGGGAGGCAGCCGGCAGAAACCCGGGAATATGAAATTGCCTGCATCAGACAGGAGATTTCATTTCTCGTTTATATTCAGGATTACTTTTCCCGGAATCAGTCCGGCACGTCCAGAAAATCTATGATGACCGCATGCGGGTATCGGCCAGAAACGAAGAGATCCGGATCATGGTTTTTTGTGACGGCCGGCTTGAGGAACACCGGATCCGCGGTCCGCGATAAAGATGCAAAAAAAGGAACACAGCCATATCCGGTCAATTTATTTACAATATTTCGACATCCCCGCTATTCCCCTTGTAGTCTGTGATAAATGATTTGAGAAGAGAGATCTATTTCTCCTCCATCACCGGTTCATACGGGAAAGGCAGGAAGTTCTCAAAAACCACCTGGTATTCCGATCGGGGTTATTTTAAAAAGTTCTCCAGTGGAAGGGGAGGCGTATAAAAACATTATTAATTTGCCGGATTGGCCAAATAAACCAAAATAAATAAAAAAATCCTGAATACCGCCATTTTCTCCTGTTTTTTACTGAACTTTCAACCCGCTTCTGAACATAAATTAAATAGACCCCGAGTTTAGTGAAAATTCCTGATAAGCAAGAAGATGAACCGACGGGCGCCATCATGATTTGCATATTCCGTGCATGCGAGCGGAATGCATGAGGTTAAAAAAATTTATTTCCGGGAACCGGTCTTTGTCATTTTTTTAGAGGGCTTGATAGGACCGGGAGGATTTGTATGGGCCGGTAACTCGTCACCATGAGGTTTGGAGTGGGGGGTATGTCGTGGAGAAAGGGCGGGTTTCGGTATTGCTTTATGTTTCTTGTGCGGCAGAGGATTTTCCAAAGGGTGATGACGGGCGTCATCCAGGTGTCGATCACGATCCATGCTCGGGCCGGCTTTCACTGTTTTTTTCTCAATGTTCTTTTTTGGAGATGCTTGTCTGGGAGACATACCCAGTAATAAGCTCGCGAGGTATAAAACCAACGGATACCGGTTGAAAGACCGCCTGGAAAAACAGGTCATCATCATAACATATATATCACGAGGAAAAACCGACGGGGAAAAACAGGTATCCCGAGAAAAGATTTGTATCGAGATGCACAATGTCGAATACACAAATTTTGCGGAGGGACCACCATTCCAAGAACAAGTACATCAGCAAAAGCAGGAAGTACGGCAGGCACAGATACCGAAGCGGAAATAAAGAGGCAGGCAGCTCTCGATCTGGAGAAGAAAAAACAGGAACTTGAAAAAGAACATGCAGTCCTGCAATCCACCATCGATAAACAACGGGCAGAGGCTGAACGCGACCTGCTCAAAGCCACTCTTGAGCAGGAACGGATGCAGGCAACAAGGGACCGTGAGCAGGTGAAATTACAGAGTGACCTATTTGCAAAGATCCTGTCCAGGCCGGCAGTAAAACCTCCGGAGGGGACGGCCAAGTCCGGTACAAATGGCGGGTACGTTACCGAACTTGTCGGCTATCATGCAATAAAACGCGTATCTGCAGATATCACCCGGGGCCTTTCTTCAGTTGTAGGACTGGGAAATGATGTCAGGATAATGATCGTGGACGGACTTGATTATGCAACGGGAGACATTCCCTACATCGAGGTCACATCGCAGTTATCGGTATTCGAGGTACGTTGCAGGAAACAGGTTGCCGCAAACAAGGAGTCTTGCTGATCTTACCATGCAAAAGGATGAAACAGGGAGACGAAGAGAAAACACCCGCAGTTAAATCCGTGTGCGACACGCCTTGCCCCCCTTGCAGCATCACCATTTTTC
>CAWFSA010000002.1:0-62904 GCA_963818425.1 uncultured Methanoregulaceae archaeon
GAACCATCTCATCCGATTTCGATTGAAAATATTTGGTTATTAATCGCATCCTTTCACGATATTGCAATCCCCATTCAAAAGAAAAATTCTATTGAAATAATCCTAATTTAAAGAATATTTTCCCAAGATGATCAATTTTGATTCAACGGTTAGTAATTTTGTTAATAGAGAGACTCACGATTGTTTATTAAAAATGATAAATCTTTTATCAAAAAATTTGCCCAATCCAATTTCCGGGGATGTTGGATATAAATGGCATTATGAATTAACAAAGTTAAATCATGGAATGATAAGTTCAGCGATCTTAATTGAAAAACTCAATGCCAATTGTGGATTGGCGAATACTTGTAATTATTATGATTTTATATGTCTAGGCGATTTTCACGCATGATTTTAAAATTTGGTCAATCTTGCCAAAGAAATCAATATCCTTTGAAAATATTCCACTCTCATTTTTATTGATTTATTGCGATAATATCCAAGAATTTAATCGACCAACAGAAACGAGTTCTACCGCTCAAGAATTGAGATTCGTAAATTTGAAGTAAAAAAAGAAAACCGAACCGTGTTAGTCGAGTTGCAATATATCGATGAAAATTCTTATAATAAAAAATGTTTTTTTATTAAAAACATCATGAATATATTGGTTAGTAAGTCATATGAGTTTAAAATTAAATTATCATTAAAAGATAAAGGAAAACATCAATTATTCTCTTCAAAAAAATTATATCACATATCTAATGAAGAAATACAAAAATTCATCTGAAATAAAAATTTTTTCTAAACCAATTCACCCAATTTCACGACGGAGAATACGTCCCTCCGACGTGAGGCAGATCGATAAAACAGGGGTTCTTTTCATTTTCCCGCACTATTGCCTGTCCGGGACGAGATCGGCCAGCCAAAAGCGTCTATTAGCCCGGATTTTATTCTTCGACGGAGAAAATCCAATCCGGGCCCGTATCGGCCCTGGAAAAAACCTTATTGCACCGTTTTTTTGGGAATAAGGCACCTTTGGGCAGGATCAGGCCAGGTTCCCGGGACCAGTCTCCGACGGAGAATGGGGTTTGCGGGAGCGCATCTTCCCGCAGGTATTTCGCAGGGATGATTCTCCGACGTGAAATCACCTTCTCCGTCGTAAATGATCATCCGGACCCCCTGTCATGCAAAAACTTCCAGGAGTTTCGCACCATACAGGGGGTCGGCGGATCCCAATCCGGGCGCGTACAGGGCTCCGTTCCGGAAAAGTGGGGAATCGGGGGCCGTACAGGGGCCGGATTGGGGATGGTGTGGATCTCGGAAATAGGGGGTTCCGGGGGGTGGTTTTTGTAGGGGTTTACGGCGTGAGACGCGGGAATTCCGGTGCCGGGATTTGTTGTGGCCGGGCCGGGAATTTTTTTTTTTTGAAAAGTTTTTGAAAAGTTTTTGGAAAATATTTTTGGCGCGGGAAAAAATTTTGGAAAAAAATTCTGTGCGGACCCGATGAATTTTTTTTGCCGCGGGATTGTTAACAGTTAAAATTTTTACAAGGAGGGGGTGGGTGGCATGAAAATTTTGAAGATGAAGTCGGATCTTCTTGATTGGAAAGAGCAGGCCGGGTCGTGATTGGGTTGGGATAAGCGAGGTCGTTGATAGATTCGGAGGGATAACCGAGTCAGTGATCGCGTGCGAGACGGGAATCGGGAACCGGCACAGCTGACGAAAGGTCATTCTTGAATTTGCGAAAAAGACGGCGGCGTTTATCGCAGGAGTTTGGAACTGGTGCGAGTATTACGAGGTTCACCTCTTTACAAGATTGGATTTTACCTATCAATTATAATCCTCTGCTATAGAGATCTCAAGAATATCCACTGAAATCAGGGATGATCAAAGTCAACATCACACTGCAAAAGTCTATCCGGAATTCCTTCTTTATTTTTTGATGATAAATCACCAAGAATAAATTCAGTGAATAACGTTATAATTACAATTACATGATCAACTATCGTTAAAATGAATTTATACGAGGTCATATGTCGAAAATCACTATAATGCAATTTTCAGATCTACACAAATCTGAAGGAGGTAGTGAGAACGACAATGTATTGATTTCATCAATTGTATCTGACATCGACCGACAAAAAAGTGAAGTCCCCCCAATCTCAAAACCTGATTTTTTAGTAATTTGCGGAGATATCATTCAAGGATCTACCAAAGGATCGTCATACGAAGAGGGAATTCAAGAAATAAACAGACAATATAAACAAGCAGAAAAGTTTCTTGATCGTTTATGTCAAAAGCTTTTCAACGGGGATAAAAAAAATATAATTATAATTCCCGGAAATCACGACATCTCATGGCCCCATTCAATTAATTGTATGGAAAAACTTGAAAATCCTGATAAAAAATATATCAAAATTTTCAAGAATCCTGCAAGTAAAATAAGGTGGAATTGGTCTGATTATGCATTTTATAAAATTGCTAACGAATTAGAATATAATAACCGATTGGCTCCCTTTTCCGAATTTTATAACTCATTTTATGATGGCGCAAGACACTATCCATTGAAACCCGAAGAACAATACGACATTTTTGAGTTTCCTGAAAAAAAGATTCTCGTTTTAGGTTTGAACTCTTGCTATTATAATGATCATTTAAACGATTTTGGGTCAATCAATTGCGATTGTATTGTATCTTGTCATGAAAAAATATGCCAAGAGATTTACAAAGATTGGGTAAAAATTGCAGTTTGGCATCATGGAATATATAGAATTCCGGGATGTACGGATTATCTTGATCAGGGTGTTATTCAATTTTTAATCGATAAAGGATTTCATATCGGTCTTCATGGGCATCAGCATAAAAGCGATTTTGTAGATGTGAAATTTACTATTGATCGATCAGTTCAGATGCCAACACTTGGATGCGGTACACTATGTGCTTCATATAGGGATATCCCATCTGGTGAAACACGGCAATATAGTATCATCGAGATAGACAAAGAACAATCAGCCCTAACTCTTTTTATTCGAAAAGCACTTGATCAGACGCCAGATCTGCCTATTTGGATGTCTGAAAGTATTAGGCAAAATAATAATGAACGGTTTATGATTGTTCCATTTGGGAGAATGAATATGACTTCTTTGAAGCATGAAGAGAAGCAAGAGATTACGACTGAATCAATAGATTTGGAAGCATTAACTCAAATTGATTTATTAATGTCAACAAAAGAATATCAACTTGCATTAAATAAACTCAAAACTCTCGATTTTGAAAATCAATTTGTTCGAAAAATGATGCTTGAATGTTTGTCAAATTTAGAGAAGGATGACGAGATAATTGCATTCATTAAAGAACCAAAAGATGTTGGTGAATTCACATATCTAACAGAGGCATTATGGAGAGTGAAAGCTTAAAAGAATTAAGAAGAATTTTAGAAAATTCTAAAGAAAATGAGGAAATAACACAATCCAACGCATATTCTAGAATAAGTCGAAAATTAGAGGATTGTGAAAATTATGGAAAAGATTAAATTTCAAATAGAAATTAAAAGGGTGCTTGATGTCCTCTCAAAGGAAATTTACGATTCTCCATATGCGTTACTTAGTAGAGAATGTCCAAAATGCATATGATGCGATTAGGATGCGGGAACAATATTCTGGAGGAAAATGGTCTTTCCAAAATGATGGACTAATAAAAATTGATTTCGATAATGAAAAAATAGTGATTTCTGATAATGGAATTGGAATGTCAGAAACAACGATAAAAGAAAATTATTGGAAAGCTGGATTGAGTGGAAAAAGAACCGATTTCGCCACTAAATCTGGAGTTGTTGGTACTTTTGGAATAGGTGCAATGGCTAACTTTGGTGTTTGGACCAAACTGCGGGTAGAAACCGAATCCCTTGAAACTAAAGAACGAATTGTAAGTGAGGTTGAACGCAGAAATTTATCACTTATTGAAAATTGTATCAACATTGAAAAAGTCCCCCCTCTTGGAGAATACGGGACAAAAATAATCGTAATGCTTGATCCTGGTCAAAACAAAATTTCTCCAGGTCAAGCGCAACAATATCTTTCACCCTACGTTCAATATCTCCCGGTTAAAGTTGATTTAAATGGGATAAAAATTTCCCAGAATCAATGTGAAGATAAGTATAAAGAAAAAAATGTCAAATTCGAAAAAAAATGGCCCCAATTTCAATATTGTGGTATCATCGCTGATGTGAAGATACAAGTTAACGAAAATGCACGCATAACCGCGACTCTAAACAATCTTGTGATGTCCGGTGAAAGAGTAACGGGAGATATTTATTTACAACAAGATTCGGGCCCCTTATGGGGATTCAGAAGTTACTTTGGTTTAGCGCCAATTCCGATTAATTCAAAATACCCATTTGGGGGGGTGGTAAATTTATCAATTATTACACCCACGGCTGGAAGAGAGGCACTTAGTAGGGAAAGCATTGAACTCACTCAAAACTTGATTCAACTTGCTGAAATTTGTGCAACAAAGACACTTGCCCTAACAGATCTTTGTAATAAAAACACTCCTTTTATGTCTCATGTGATTTCGTTAAACGATCTTTCACTTGCAGGGAATTTAAAAATTCGAATAGAGCCCTTGGAAGAAATGCCATTGGCGATTTTAAAAGACCAATCCCAAAAAAGAAATTTTAACTATTACACCGGAACTGAAGATTCGATAATTAAACAATATGGAACTCCTGACGCACCATTAATTCTACTCTCTCGGTCCAACCCAAGAAAGCAAATTGAATCTATGTATATTGAACGATATTGCCGCACAACACTAGTTAAGGATTCACCAACGATTTTCGAAATTTATCCTGAAAAGGAGTACTCTCTCGCTGAAATATCCTTTATCATTAAGACAAAAAATATTTTAGAAATTGACTACGCTCTTTCTAATGTGCGGATTCAATTTGCTAAAATTAGCCACAATTTACCAATAAAAATTGACCCACCTGAAAATGGTCAAATAAATATTTTTATTAACAGAAATCACACATCGATTCTACCGATACTTCGTTGCTATAGTGAAGCGTATGACGTCTTTTATGGAATTATTAAGGACTATATACGAAGTTACATATATCCACGGATTAAGGATTGGGTTCCCTCGTCTACTCGCGAAGGTGCTGATGCGCTTTTAAAAATATTAAGACAAAAAAGAGAACTTTATGAAATTCGATCTGAAGATGTAGAAATGACATCAATTTTTTCCGATTTAGCTGCCGGAAAATTTTCTATCGAAGAAGTATTTGTTAAAGCAAAAACTTTTACAAAAACTCAATCACAGGAAATTAAATCTCAAAATATCGGTAAGCTGGAAAATGAAATCCCGGACTTAAGGATATAGTCCCGTCCAAACACCCTGCATTGAAAAGACAGGGCAAATATTCCCTCCATTTCCGGGCAATAATGAGAACTGAAGTAATAACCGAAAAAAAGTTGCTTGAAGTAGAAAGCAAAAATCAAATCTTAAATAATTTCCAAATGTTTTTAGCAATATCTGATCGTGCTTTTAAAGAAGAATCCGATTTTTTTATTGCACCTCATACCACCAGAGTAATTTGGGGTGGGCATAGGATAATTTATATTTTTTCGCACGTTTCTGGTAACATTTCATTATATTATGATATTGAAATGTTTGAAGATTCAGAAGATCTTGCCGGGGGAGACATTTTCCCAACAACAACTATTTTCACAAAAAACCGAATTTTTATTCCTGTCCCAGATAATTTAATGAAATTCTTTGAATTAAAAGACGATAAAAGAAGTTTTTATGTGAGATTTGACATGATGTAATAATTTGATGAAAAATAGCATTAGATTCGTGGGATCTGATTAAAAAATGTTTATGCGATCATTTTTCATCATGTGGATATTCAGTGAGAGTTGAAACGTTCTTCGCATCCGACCCCCGTAGGGATGCCCACGCGGCGGGGGCGACAGCCCCCAGGAGCGTCAAACCCCCTCATCTCTATTCATTAAAAAATTCCAAAAGAGAAAATCAGTCCCGGATAAAAAAAATCCCGGATCTCACAGCACGCACACGCTGCAGTCCTGCTTCCCGCACGGGATATTATCGATCTTCCACTTCAGCGCCCACATCTTGATGCCGCGGATGATGTCAACCAGTTCAAGCCCGCTCTTCGTCAGGGTGTACTCGCTCCTTACCGGGAATGTCGTGGCATCAACTTTTTTGGTGACGACGCCTTCCTCTTCCAGTTCCTTCAGCCGCTCCGAGAGGATCTTCTGGGTGATCTGCCCGAGCGAGTCCATGAGTTCCGAGAAGCGGCGCGTGTGCTTCTGCTCCCTTGTAGAGTTCGAGGATGATCAGGAGCGTCCATTTTTTTGTCAGATATTTGACGGTGAGGTTGACCGTGCACGATTCATCCATGGTATATTTTCTGAAACTCTTTCCTATTTAACCATAGTATACAAAAGAAACCTTGTAGTAAAAACATACAAAGGAGTCTGACCATGTTCTGTTACCAGTGCGAGGAAACCGCAAAAGGAACCGGATGTACCGTGAAGGGAGTCTGCGGCAAGGAGGCGGCAACTGCCGGCCTGATGGATGTGCTGATCTACCTGTGCAAGGGGATCTCGGCACGGAATATTTCTGCCATGGCGGCAGGAAAGGGAAACAAGGATGCCGGCATGTTCATTGCCGAGGCACTCTTTGCCACGCTGACCAACACCAACTTTGACGATACCCGCCTCCGCTCACTCATCACGCAGGCTGTCGCCATCCGCGATGCACTGCCTTCCGTTGCGGGCGAGCCTGATGCCTGCACGTGGAAATTCCGCAATGACGCGGAGATTACTGCAAAGGCTGAGCAGATCGCAGCAGCTGCGGCTGCGGACAATGACGTGAACTCGCTCCGGGCCCTGCTCCTCTTCGGGCTGAAAGGCGTTGCTGCGTATTACCACCACGCAGCCGTTCTCGGGTATACCGACAAAAAAGTCGAGGACTTCATGCAGAAGGGGCTGGCCTCGACCCTCCGCGATCTTCCGGCCGGCGAGATGACCGCGCTCGTGCTCGAATGCGGCGGGATCGGCGTGACCACCCTTGCCCTGCTCGACACCGCGAACACGAAGACCTACGGCAACCCGGAGATCACGTCCGTGAAGACAAATGTCGGGAAACGCCCGGGCATCCTCATCACCGGGCATGACTTGAAAGATCTCGAACAGCTGCTGGAGCAGTCCAGGGACAGCGGGATCGATATCTACACCCACGGCGAGATGCTGCCGGCAAATGCCTACCCGGCCCTGAAAAAGTATACGCACCTGTACGGCAACTACGGGAGCTCGTGGTGGCACCAGAAAGAGGAGTTCGAGAAGTTCAACGGCCCGCTGCTGATCACCACGAACTGCATTGTTCCCCCGAAGGAAACTGTACAAGGACCGGATCTACACCACCGGCCCCGCAGGTTTCCCGGGCGTGAAGCATATCGCTGCCGGTAAAGACGGGAAGAAGGACTTCTCGGCAGTCATCGCCCATGCAAAGAAGAGCCAGCCCCCGCAGGACCTGCAGGCACCCGGCCGTAACCTTACCACCGGCTGCGCCCATAATGCAGTACTCGCCCTTGCAGGGACGGTGGTGGAAGCCGTGAAGAAAGGCGATATCAAACGCTTCGTGGTCATGGCAGGCTGTGACGGCAGGCAGAGCGAGCGGTCGTACTACACGGAGTTTGCAAAGGCACTGCCGATGAATACGGTCATCCTCACGGCAGGCTGCGCAAAGTACCGGTACAACGGCCTCGACCTCGGCGCCATCGGCGGCATCCCGCGGGTCATCGATGCCGGGCAGTGCAATGACTGTTACTCGCTCGTGGTGATCGCGCAGGCGCTTGCAAAAGCATTCAATGTCGGCATCAACGAGCTGCCGGTCTCCTACAACATCGCCTGGTACGAGCAGAAAGCGGCACTCGTCCTCCTTGCCCTGCTGAACCTTGGCGTGAAAGATATCACGCTCGGGCCCAAACTCCCGGCGTTCGTCTCGCCCGGTGTGCTGAAGGTGCTCGTGGAGAATTTCGGGATCAAAAAGAACAGCACGGTCGAAGCAGACCTTGCCCGCATGGTCCCGGCATAAGACCAGGATCAGGGGATATCCCTATTATCCAAAAAGCACGTACCCACAACACTGAGGATCCATCATGACAGACCGTGAAAACACTACGTCCGCGAACCCGGACAAGAAACGCGAGGAGCTCGTCGGCAAAGTCCTTGTGACCAACGACCTCCTCCAGTACCAGGACGGGACGGTGGCAAGCCGGATGATCGTCTTCAAAAAGACCGGCACCATCACCCTTTTTGCCTTCGATGCGGGCGAGGGGCTCTCCGAGCACTCCGCCCCGTTCGATGCCATCCTCACGGTCACGGACGGTGAGGCCGAGGTGTCCATTGCCGGAAAGCCTTTCACGGTCACGACCGGCGAGATGATCATCCTGCCGGCCAACATCCCCCACGCAGTGCAGGCAAAGCAGCGGTTCAAGATGACGCTGACCATGATCCGGGAGTGAGTACGATGGCTGAATTCAAACTGGAACATGGTGAAAAACCGGACAAGAAGCGCGAGGAACTGAAAGGAAAGGTCATCAGCCTTCCGGACCTCGTGGAGTATGCCGAGGGTACGGTCGCGAGCCGGATGGTCATCAACCGGAAAACGGGCAGCGTCACGATCTTCTCGTTCGATGAGAACGAAGGGCTCTCCGAGCATACTGCCCCGTTCGATGCGATGGTCACGATCCTTGACGGCGAGTGCGAGGTCTGGGTTGCCGGGAATACCTTTCAGATGAAGACCGGGGAGACGATCATCTTCCCGGCGGGTGCCCCGCATGCACTCTCCGCGATCACGCGGTTCAAGATGAGCCTTGTGATGATCAAAG
The DNA here is from genome assembly GCA_963818425.1 of uncultured Methanoregulaceae archaeon. Classification (GTDB taxonomy): domain Archaea; phylum Halobacteriota; class Methanomicrobia; order Methanomicrobiales; family Methanospirillaceae; genus Methanoregula. Next base: position 8,900 of record CAWFSA010000002.1, read on the forward strand.
AATAAAAAAGAGGTTGATTTCAGGGCCGGATTTTTCCGGTCTAAAAAAAGGTGGTAGTATCACCGTTTGACTTTTTTATCCAGTTCAGCCTTTGTTTTATCCAGTTCGTTTTTTACCCGGCTGATCATCGTGTCAAAGGATTGCTGGATCTGAGCCTGCGTATCTTTTATGGTCTTTTCAATGTACAGCTTCCCCTCTTCGGTGGCCAGGAGATCGTGAGTAACGGTCATCACATTATCGATAGATGATATGACCGCTCTGGTAGCCTCGGAAAGTCTCTTGTCAATCGCTTCATCGTTTGCCTGGGGGGCTGAAGGTTTAAGGTCCTCAACCCACAGTCCTTTTTCAAAGTGCCCTTTTTTTTCGGTCATTGGTATCACGTATTTCCTGATCTTAGACTTCGGGGTTCTTCCTACATATACTTCCTACCGGAAGACTGCCCGGATGCCGGGTCTGAGGCCGGAACAGGAACCTATGCTCACGCCCTTCCCAGGGTTATTACGCAACAATACTTGAGTTTTTCCTGAAGAATGGTTTTTCCTGCTTTGGCATTTTCCAGATTCTTTTCCCCGGTAATGATGTTCTTTCCTGAGGAGAAGAGAAGAAATACTCTCTTCGGGTCAGAAATCCGGCAGACAAGCCCGGGAAAGACTTCGGGTTCATATTCAACCCTCTCGTGATCCATTAATGCAACCATAATTCTGGACAGGTTGAGCGGGTGTCCAGGATCACAGGAACAGACCATATGTGGTGATTGCAACCTCCGGCTTATCCAGACAGGTTATTCCTGCCTCCGTAAGTCTTATTCAGAAGATTTTGTAACGCTCGGGAGTATCTTCCGGCTGGTGAAGACCGGTAATAACAATTCTGCCCGATTCAAAAATGATGGCTGCTGATTTCGGGTCCTGCAGGTGAAATATCGCACCGGAAACTTCCGTTTGGAAAAGGTTCCGTCTTTTAGAGTGGTTGAAATAAATTCCCGGTCGATCGCACCGGCAACCGCCCCGGAAGAAACAATATTTTCTCTCTTTAATGAGGCATTCTCATTATTTTTTCATGCAACAAAACAGGGCGGAAGTACCTGTATAAAACAATAACCTCACGGAGGTTCAGACGGAGATGTGCGTATTTTCTTACCCTGTTTATACCACCAGCTATTTTTATCGGCAGGGCAAATCAGGAATATCGGGTGAACATGTGCATGGGCGGCAACGAGAATGACGGGTATTATTGCACCATCTGCGGCGGCATCCCCCCGGATAAGATCACCACGAAACGGGTACTGATCGATGGCAAGGAGACCGGCATCGACCATCTCGACTGGATCTTTGGGGAAGTTAACAAGCTCGCCGTGGATAACGATGATACCCTCACGGAAGAGATCCTGAAGCGGGTGAAGCAGTTCAATTACGTACCAACCAAAAAGACCGCGGAATACGGCGACGGGCTGCTTGCGGCATATAAAAAATTCCGGGCTGAGAAACCCTGAGATTTTTTTGAATACCTAATATCCTGAGATTTGAGCTGGCCAATCAATCCTGTCGCAGATGGGTTCAACCGTCCGTTTTCACTTTGATGAGACCGTATCCACACGGATGAAGTGGACTTTTTCGGTCGGGTCGGGTTCACCTGTGCACGGTTCTGATTGTAAAAACCTTTTCAGATTCCCGGGCTTACTTCCGGGTCTTTGTCCGCACTGGCGCGATCTCATTTTCCACGAGCAGGTTGATCACCGTCTCGGAAATATCCCCGGCATACTCTCCCGCCCTCCGGATACTCTCGGATATATACGCAATATTGAGGGCAACCAGGGCGTCCTGCTTCAGCACCATGTTGTTGATCTCGCCACAGATATTCTCAAGGGCTGTGATCGATTCGATATTCCGGTGGGCCTCTTTCATGTCGGCATTAAAAAACGAGATAATGCTCCGGTCAAAGATCTCGAGCGAGAGGGCGCTTGACTTTCTTGATCGCGTTCATGAATTTCTTGTCAAAATCCACATCAATGATCGGGAGGCTGTGCTCGGCAATCCGGACCGCATGGTCCCCCACCCGCTCGATGATCCGGCTGAGCATGTAATAGTTCATCGCCATGTTCGGGGAGATCCCCATCTTCCGGGAGAGCGATGCATTCTGCAGGATCATGTTGGTCTGCCGGGCGATCAGCCAGTTGAGCCGGTCCACATCCATGTCCCGGTTGATCACATCCATAGCGAGGGTCCGGTTGTGGGTCTCGAGCGCGGTGATTGCATCCTCATGCATGGTCTTGACGATGACAAACATCCGCTTGATGGTGTTGTCAAAGGGCATCTCCGAGGGGTTGAGGAGGTCCTTGATGGCGATGGCAGTCTCGGTCTCCTCCACCACTTCCTGGCCGATGGTCATCTGGGTGAAGTCCCGGACAACGGTCCGGACAAACGGGGGAAACCGCTGTTTTGTGGTGATCCGGATCACGGTGAACCCGGTGATGTAGGCACCGATCAGCATCCGGAAGAGGAATGCCGGATCGGCAATGGTGCTGCTGTCGATCTCCTTGATCCGCTGGACCGGATCTTCCGTGATCTTTTTTGTCACGAGAAGCGTCCCGTCCGGCTGGACAACGAAACCCGACCGGATCGTTCTTTCTATCTTCTGTGCTTCCGCCCAGTCCTTGGGGAGTGTCACCACAAAGGATGCCCCCCCGGTTACCTGAACCCGCGAATCTCCATTCCTCTCACCATCTCCCGGAGTAACCAGAAAATTATTGTTACTCTATTTGTCTCTATAGTGTATATAGAGACATATAGTTTATGGCGAAAATCAGTATATATCCTCCCGTAGAATGGATGATAGAACACCATGAGTGGAAAGCACAGCGGATTCGCAATTATTGCCCTCAGCCTTGTCGCGGTCATCATGCTCGCGCTGGCTGCAGGCTGCACAACGATCTGAGACCAAAGCACCGGCAGTCACGCAGGCCCCGGCCGCACCCCGACACGATTGCCGAGTGTCTGCCGGAACACCGGCTGCTTCACGACAGCACAGCCCCGGTACAGCAACCGAACGCACCGGTCTCAACCGGCCAGAAGCAGACCATCAAGATCAGCGGTTCGACAACGGTCCTGCCGATCGTCCAGAAGGCAGCCGACCAGTACATGGCAACCCACCCGGATGCAGACATCCAGATATCCGGTGGCGGATCCGGTGTCGGTATCCAGGCAATCGGTGCAAAGACCGTTGACATCGGGATGTCCTCCCGTGAAGTGACGACAGCCGAGATGGCAAAGTACCCCTCATTTGTTATCACCCCGTTGCACAGGATGGTATTGCGGTCATCGTCAACCCGGCAAACACGATCCCGTACATCACCCTTGACCAGATCAAAGAACATCTACCTCGGCAAGATCACCAAGTGGACCGAGATCACCGGTGCAAACGTTCCCGGCACCAACAACCAGATCGTGGTCATCGGCCGCGACAGTGCCTCCGGTACCCGCACCTATTTCGATGAGACCGTTCTCCTGAAGGCAACCCCGACCAAGCAAGATGCTCGAGAAGAACTCCAACGGCGCCGTCCTCCAGACCGTAGCCCAGACCCCCGGCTCGATCGGGTACGTCTCGATCGGGTTTGTCAGCAAGGATGTCAAGGCACTCCCCATCTGGTACAATGCCGACAAGATCGTTCCCGCATCCTTGACAACGTCAAGGACCAAGACCTACCCGGTCTCCCGTGACCTCTACGTCATCACGAACGGCCAGCCCACCGGACTCACCGGTGACTTCATCACGTACATCCTCAGCGCCGAAGGCCAGAAGATTGTTGCTGATGAAGGCTACGTGACCCTCAACTGAGCTCGTGAGGAGAACAATGAAACAATTTTTGGAGGGAATAATCGTGAAATCCATCATACAGAATGTCGCGAGTGCCATGGCCGCCTCCGCCGGGCACGCACGATATTCCCTGCTCAAGGAACAATCGATCAAAACCGTCTTCTTCTTCACAGCCTTCTTTGCCGTTATCGTCGTCACATTCATCCTCCTCTTCTTGCTCCGGGACGGGTACCCGATCTTCACGCAGGTCGGGATCCTCAATTTCCTCCTTGGCCCTGACTGGGCACCGACCGCGGTCGAACCGCTGTACGGGATCTTCCCGCTCATCGTCGGAACCCTGCTCGTCACCCTCGGGGCCATGGTCTTTGCCGTCCCGCTTTCCATCGGCTGTGCAATCTATATCTCGGAACTCGCATCGCCCCGGGTAAAAAATATCCTCAAGCCGGCCATCGAACTGCTGGCCGGGATCCCTTCGGTGGTGTACGGGTTCTTCGGCCTCATTGTCCTGACGAATTTCATCCGGGTAGCGTTTGACATCCCGACCGGGGAGACCTGGCTTGCGGCCTCGGTGCTGCTCGGCATCATGGCACTTCCCACGATCATCAGCGTCTCGGAGGATGCCATCAGTTCGGTCCCCCACGAGTACAAGGAAGGATCGCTTGCCATCGGGGCAACCCGGTGGCAGACGATCAGCCGGGTGATGGTGCCGGCGGCCCTCTCCGGTATCGCTGCCGCGATCATCCTCGGTATCGGCCGTGCGGTCGGCGAGACCATGGCAGTCCTGATGGTGGCCGGGAATGCAGCGATCATCCCGGACCCGATCTGGAACATCCTCTCGCCCGCTGCGGACCCTGACCGGGACGCTCGGTATCGAGATGGGCGAGGTCTCGGTCGGGAGCGACCACTACAATGCCCTGTTCGGCGTTGCGGTTGTCCTGCTCGTCATCACGCTCATCATCAACCTCTCCGCGGTCGCGATCCTGCGCTACCTCCGGGAAGGCCGCGAAGGGCGGTGCCCGGAAACCGTTCATCTCTGTCCGGCAACCGGGAGAAACTCGTCCGCGATTGGGCGAGCTCTCGGTCTTCGCGCTGCTGCTGGTCGTTCCTCCTCGCCGCTGCACCCTGGTGGCTTGCTGCCCTCGTCCTGCTCTGGCGGGAGGCGCATGGTATGCCGGCAGGCCGTTTCTGTCGGAGAACAGATCCAGACGATCGCGTTTGGCGTTCATCGCCGCTGCGACGCTGGCTGTCCTCGCCATCCTCGTCATCATCCTGCAGGACATTATCATCAACGGGCTTCCGGCACTCTCGTGGGAGTTCCTGACCAAACCCCCGCAGGACTCCGGGCGGGCTGGCGGGATCTTCCCGGCAATCGTCGGCACCCTCTACCTCGTTCTCGGGGCGATCGCCATTGCCCTCCCGCTCGGGGTCGGGGCCGCGATCTACCTGGTCGAGTATACCCGGGAAGGCCGGATCACGCAGTCTGATCCGGACCGGGGTCGACCTGCTGAACGGGACGCCGTCGATTGTCTTTGGCCTCTTCGGGTTTGCCTTCATCGTGCTGTACCTCAGTGTGGGGTCTCGCTGCTCGCGGGGCAGGTCACGCTCGCCCTGATGGTTCTGCCGACCGTGATCCGGACCACCGAGGAATCACTGAAAAGCATCCCCATCGCGCTCCGGGAAGGCAGCCTTGCGCTCGGGGCAACCCAGTGGCAGACGATCAGCCGGGTCGTCCTCCCGCCGCCGTGCCGGGCATCGTCACCGGCGCAATCCTCTCCATCGGCCGGGCCGCCGGAGAGACTGCACCGATCATGTTCACCGCGGTGGTCTTCTCGTCCCGCTTCCTGCCGGACTCGTCTTCGACCCGGTCATGGCCCTGCCGTACCACCTCTTCATCCTGGCAACCAATGTGCCGGGCGCGTCAGCCAACAAGTACGGCACCGCGCTCGTCCTGCTGATGCTCGTCGTCGGGTTCTACGCGGTCGCGATCGCGGTCCGGACCCATTTCCAGAAGAAGATGAGGGCATAATATGTCTGAAAACACTGATTATTTCCACAACCGATCTCAATCTCTGGTACCATGAGAAGCATGCGCTCCAGTCGGTATCGATACGCATCCCGAAGAACCAGGTCACCGCCCTGATCGGCCCGTCGGGCTGCGGCAAGTCAACCCTGCTCCGGTGCTTCAACCGGTTGAACGACCTGATCGACCACGTGAAGATCACCGGGACGATCACGCTTGACGACGAGGACATCCATGCACCGGGAACGGACGTGGTCATCGCTCCGGAAAAAGATCGGGATGGTCTTCCAGAAGCCCAACCCGTTCCCGAAGTCCATCTGGGAGAACGTGGCCTACGGCCCGAAGGTGCACGGGGTAACCAGACCGGGGCGAGCTGGACCGGATCGTGGAGGAGAGCCTCCGGCACGCGGCGCTCTGGGACGAGGTGAAGGACCGGCTGAACGATTCGGCGCTCGGGCTCTCCGGCGGCCAGCAGCAGCGGCTCTGCATTGCCCGGACGCTCGCGGTCGAGCCGGAAGTGATCCTGATGGACGAGCCCTGCTCGGCGCTCGACCCGATCGCAACGGCAAAGATCGAGAACCTGATCGAGATGCTCAAGCAGGAGTACACGGTCATCATCGTCACCCACAACATGCAGCAGGCGGCACGGGTGAGCGACTACACGGGGTTCATGTACCTCGGGAAACTGATCGAGTGCGGGAAGACCGACGCAGATCTTCGAGCACCCGGCAGAGGAACTGACCGAGAATTATATCACCGGCAGGTTCGGGTAGGAGGATATGGCAGAAAAATTTCACACGGAACTGAAAAACCTAAAAAAGGATACGGTGGCAATGGCACAGCTCGGGCGCTCGATGCTGAAGGACGCGGTCGATGCCCTGATCCGGCAGGACCGGGACCTGGCGGCATCGGTTGTTGCCCGCAAGGGCGAGATCCATGACATGGAAGTGGACCTTGAGGAGCACTGCTACCGGCTGATCGCCCTCTACCAGCCGATGGCCAAGGACATGCGGGTCATTGCCTGCACGCTCAAGGTGATCACGGCCTCGATGCGCATCGGGCGGTACGGCAAGGTGATCGCAAAGATCGTGAGCGAGATTGCCGACAAGCCGCACATCGCCCACCTGATGAGCATCCCGCACATGGCGGACCTGGTCATGGACATGATCGACGATGCGATCCGGCTCTACGACACCGAGTCGCCCGGTCCCCGTCGCGGAATTCTCGGCCCGGGACGATACCATCGACGCCCTCCGGCACTCGATCTTCCGCGAGGGGATCACCCACATGATGGAAGACCCGCGGAACATCACCCGCTCCACCCACTACATCATGGTGGCCCGGTACCTCGAACGCTGCGCTGACCATGCCTGCAAGATCGCGGAGAATGTCCATTACATGGAGACGGGCGAGCGGATCGAGATACACTGAGGTTTTCGGATGTGTGAGTGTTTGCAGATGAGATTTTCAGCGGATGATCCGATCCCACAAAAAGGGAATTTTTTTAGGAAATATTATCCTCTCAAAAAGAAATTATCACCATAATGGGGAAACATCAAGCCATTTTCCTGGTCCTGGTTGTGATTGCATGCATATTCTCGTCCGGATGCACGCAATCATCAGGTAATAGTCCGGTAACTCCGGCTGTTCCGCTGGCGAGCGTTACTACGCCGGAACCTGCAATGACCGTACCCCCTGCAGTTGCAACGAGTGCTCCGTGTGAGGTCGTAACGATTATACGTTATGTATCCCCGCCCAAGGATCTCAAGGACTCCAGTCTCCTGTTCATGCTGCAGGTTCCCGGTGAATGGAATGTCTCAACTAGGCGGATGATGAACTCGGACACTTCTGACTACCGGACTGACCTTGGAGCAGAGAATGCGTTCTCTATCTATAACTATAAAATCACCCCGAGCCGGGAACAGGACTACCGTGACCAGTTCCGGCAATGGTCTCCCGCTCCCGTCGAAAACCCAATGACCATCAATGATATCCGGTACCGACCGGTACGAAACACGAGCTGATGGCAATACGAGTGTTGCTTATCTTTCACGCACGAACAGCGCGAACGAACGCGGGTATGGAAGCGTACTGGTTTTCACAGCGCGTGACAGTAATCGGTTCGAGAGAGAAGATTTTGAAAAGGTAGTATCATCGTTCCGGTATTTCAGCGTGAACTCCGCCAGCTCGCAGCCCGGCGAAGAAATCCACCTGTATGACCTGCAAGGAAACACAATAGTCCGCAACGTGAGCCGCGTGCTTTTTAATTCCTCGCTTTGGGAAGAAGCGGGGAGTTATTCATCCGATGAGGGTTCATCAGGGGACAGTTCCTCCGGCGGGAGTTCCTCGGGTGGGGGATCCACGGGTGGTGGCGGCGGCTGCGGGAGGCGGAAGTTCTACCGTGGAGGGATAACCGGGAGCATCAACCACTGCACCTATTACATCATGGTCGCCCCGGTATCCCGGACGCTATGCGGATGATACCTGCGGATCGCGAAGAACGTGTCCTCCATGGAGATGGGGGAGCGGATTGAGATACACAGAGGTTATCGTATGAGTTCGTTATACGATGCTCCGGCTCCTCCACCCCCAGACAAAGAAAACCAGTATCCCCACAACCAGGAACAGGACCAGCAGCGGCACCAGGATCGCCATAACAACGGTGATAAACGACAGCACATTTTCCACGAAACTCACCAGCCAGTTGCCCATCCCGCCGGTAGTTGCGGTGACCGTGGGCCGGGCCATGGTCTTGACGGTATGAACGCCTCCGGCAATAACTAATCCGGCAATAAAGGCGAGCACCGGGTGGAGTTCCCCCGCAATGCCGGAACCGGCGGCAAAGAGAATGGCCCCGGCAAGCGGACGGCCGACCGTCTGGATGCCATCGTTGAGAGTATCAACGAGCGGGATCTTATCCACGGTTATCTCGATCAGCAGCAACACCGCGAGGACGGCAAGCACCCAACCGTTTGTCAGTATATCCCACGGCCCGTTCAGCGTGATGAGGCTCGTGTAACGGGCTGTCAGCCCCACCACCAGCAGGGGCAGGTATGCATTCAGCCCCGCTGATGTCGATAACCCGATTGCGCCCGCAATGCCAAAAAGAGCCTCGATCATCGTTCAGACCACAGATGCATAAAATATTGTGCAGGATCAGGCATTCATGAACACCAGCTTCCCGTCTTTCTCATCCACCACGATCTCCTTCTCTTTGTTGACGGTTCCTTCCAGGATCATCTTTGACAATTCATTCAGCAGGTTCTTCTGGATCACCCGTTTGATCGGCCGTGCACCGAACTGCGGATCAAAGCCCAGGGTGGCGATGAACTGGATGGCTTTCTTTGTTGCCCTGAGCCGGATATCGCTCTTTTCGAGCATCTTCTGGACGATTCCCGAGCTGCAGCTCGACAACCGTCTGGATCTCATCTTTCGTGAGCGGCCGGAACATGATGATCTCATCGATCCGGTTGAGGAACTCGGGACGGATGGTCTTCTTGAGCAGGTCGAAGACCTGTTCCCGGGTGCGGTCGAATACCTCGTCCCGGTTCTTGTCGGTGACATGCTCCAGGTTCTCCTGGATGAGGTGTGACCCGATGTTCGAGGTCATGATGATGATGGTATTCTTGAAATCCACCGTGCGGCCCTTGTTGTCGGTCAGGCGGCCGTCGTCAAGCACCTGCAGCAGGATGTTGAACACATCCGGGTGGGCTTTCTCGATCTCGTCCAGCAGTACCACGGAATAGGGCTTTCGCCGGACCGCTTCGGTCAGCTGCCCGCTCTCCTCGTAGCCCACGTAGCCCGGGGGCGCCCCGACCAGCCGCGAGACGGTATGCCGTTCCTGGTATTCCGACATATCGATCCGCACCATGCTGTTCTCGTTGTTGAAGAGGAATTCTGCGAGCGCCTTTGCCAGTTCGGTCTTTCCCACACCGGTCGTCCCGAGGAAGATGAACGACCCGATCGGGCGTTTCGTGTCCTGCAGCCCGGCACGGCTCCGGCGGATTGCATCGGACAACTGCCCCGATGGCTTCATCCTGGCCCACGACCCGCTTGTGGAGTTCGGTTTCAAGGCTCAGCAGTTTCTGTTTCTCGCTCTGCAGCATCCTGCTCACGGGAATGCCGGTCCAGCGCGAGACCACTTCGGCAATCTCCTCTGCATCCACCTCCTCGTTCACCATCGCGGAGTCCTTCTGCAGCACGGTCAGTTTTCCTTTGAGTCCCTCCATGGCCTTTTCGGTCTCCGGGATACGGCCATAGCGGATCTCTGCCACCTTGCCGAGGTCGCCTTTGCGTTCAGCACTTTCGGCCTCGAATTTCAGGTTCTCGATCTCCGTTTTCCGCGACTGGATCTGTTCAACAAGATCCTTCTCCGACTGCCACTTTGCCTTCAGCCGGTTTCGTTCCTCGGTCAGGTTCGCGATCTCCTCGTTCAGGCCCTTGTAGTTTTCCCTGGTCTTTCTCCCGCTTGATGGCTTCCCGTTCGATCTCCAGCTGGCGGATCCTGCGTTCGATGGTTTCCAGTTCTTCCGGTTTCGAGTTGATCTCGAGCCGGAGTTTTGATGCAGCCTCATCGATCAGGTCGATTGCCTTGTCGGGAAGGAAACGGTCGGAGATATAGCGCTGCGAGAGTTCAACGGCAGCAATGATCGCCTCGTCCTTGATCCGCACATGGTGATGGGTCTCGTATTTCTCCTTGATTCCCCGGAGGATGGAGATGGCATCCAGCGTATCCGGTTCATTGACCATCACCGGCTGGAACCGCCGTTCGAGCGCCTTGTCCTTCTCGAAATATTTCTGGTATTCTTTTAAGGTCGTTGCGCCAATGACATGCAGTTCCCCCCGGGAGAGTGCAGGCTTGAGGATATTGGCAGCGTCCATGGCGCCCTCGCTCGCACCCGCCCCGACCAGGGTATGGATCTCGTCGATGAACAGGATGATCTCCCCTTCAGCAGCAGATCACTTCCTTGACCACGCTTTTTAACCGTTCCTCGAATTCTCCCTTGAACTTGGCCCCGGCAATCAGGGCCCCCATGTCGAGGGAAAAGATCTGCTTGGTCTTCAGGTTCTCCGGTACGTCCCCGTCAATGATCCGGTGGGCGAGTCCTTCGGCAATGGCGGTCTTTCCCACGCCGGGTTCCCCGATCAGGATCGGGTTGTTCTTCGTTCTCCGGGAAAGGATCTGCAGCACCCTGCGGATCTCTTCGTCGCGGCCGATGACCGGATCGAGTTTCCCGCTCCGGGCAAGATCATTCAGGTTCCGGGCATATTTTTCCAGGGCATTATAGGTCTCTTCTGCATTCTGGTTGTTCACGGTCGATCCTTTCCGCAACTGGCTGATGGCGGTCTTTAGGTCTTTTTCTGAAACCCCGTTCTCCTTCAGCAGCCGCGAGGTCTTGTCGTTCACCGAAAGAATCCCGAGGAGCAGGTGCTCCAGGGAGACAAATTCGTCCTGGGATTCCTGGGCAAGTGCCACGGCTTTCTGCAGGGCTTTTGTGGCATCGTTCGAGAGGAACTGCTCCCCGCCGCTGACCGTGGGAAGAGCATCGATGATCCGGTCGAGCGCCGGGGTGAAAACATCAAGGTTCACGTTCACTTTTTTCAGGAGGTACGGGATGACATTCTCGTCAACCATCAGCATCCCTTTCAGGAGATGCGAAGTCTCGATGGCCTGGTTCTGTTTTGCCGTTGCAATTTCCGTTGCTTTCGCTACGGCTTCCTGTGATTTGATGGTGAAATTGTTGAAATTCATAATCTTGTTCGTCCCTTGGTGTTCGAAATTCCTGCTCGCAATGCGTAATAGCACTTTTTCCTGTCAAATAGTTTGTCAATCTGACAATTCATCAGAATCGGAAGAGGAGAAGAAACCATCAGGTTTCTTCGACTTGTGACAATTGATCAGAATTGGAAGAGGAGAAGAAACCTTCATGTTTCTTCGACTTGTGACAATTGATCAGAAGGCGAAGACTTGGCCTTCTTATCGCTCAGCCCTGTCGGATATGGCGATGGTTACTCCGCGACCGGGGCCGTACGTTGTCAGATCCCAAAGACTCTTTTCATCATTTTCACACGTTGATAGATCATTTTCCTCATTTGCACCCGAGGTAAAAAAATTACCCCTCCATCCAATGGGGAAATATATCATAAATTCTCGAGCAAAAAATGCAGTGCATAGATGAAAATCAAGAGCATTATGAGGCTGAAGGCGATATCCCCGATAAAAGCAGGGATTGTATTGAGAACGAGAATCTGATGGAAAATTGGCACATTTATCGAAGTTTTCCACAGTGAAAGATTACCCGATGTCTGATTTATCGCATTTTTGGTCTCAGAAAGGAAAATTACCCCGTTAACTATCATTATAAGTCTGCTGAATGACTGGTAAAATCCAAAAAGAGCAATTAAACCCCCGATTGACGCTATAGCAACATAATAAGGATTTTTCATAGTGGATTGTTTCAAATGGGTGTTTATATTGCTATTATTTGCGCCGCTTTGCAGGGAAGAGATCTTTTCACTCTTGTTATCCGGTTACCCCGTGTTTTTTTTAAAATCCCGCCAGGGATGACAACAAGGAGGACGGGTGTTGTGGTGGGTGACGTACCCCTCGCCGGAACAACTCAATCTATTTCGTGCCGGAAATGCAGAACAGCATGGTGTGCACGTACTCCGGAAGATCTCCCCAAACGATAATGATGAGGTTACAGGAGAGGACTATGTACAAAAGAGGTGAGAAATGACCCGCTATCTGATCGATATCCGGCTGATGGGTTCCGTCAAGCACCAGATCCGCACGTTAAGCGATCAGCTGGAGGAGAAATTCCATCTCGGGAACAATCTGGTTGATCCCGCATATCACCCTGGCCGGGCCGTTTTCAACCGATAATGAAGAAGAAACTGGTCGAAGATTTCACCCGGGTATGCCTGGACCAGAAGCAGGTCCCGAAATACGAGGTCGGCGGGTACGGGTTTTTTGACGATATCACGGGTTGTCTTTGTTACGATTACTCCGGACGAGACCCTGAAACAGTTCCGCTTTCGGCTGTCCCGGGCAATCTCCCCGTACTGCACCTTGCGGGACTATGATCTGGATGCTGCCGATGCATTTCAGGTTCCATGCAACGCTCGCCATGAAACTTGACTGGCTCACCTTCCAAAGAATAAAATGGTATTTCCGGGGACAGGAACGTGTCATCTACCGTCACCACCCGATCCGGGCAACCCTGCTCCGGAATTCCAGAATCGTCTGCGAATATGATTTTATCCAGAACCGGATGCTGAGCCGGGCGCAGGCAATGAGCAAAGCGACCATGAAACGTGATTTTGAAATTCTCAAGCTCTGGGATGACGGGAGATGGGAATGAGCGTACCGTCCTCAGGCAGTTCATCAGGGACCGGATATTCTGGCAGGTTGCGGGTCCCTTCCTGTGCCGGAGATAAGTTGTAATTTCTTGTTTTGCAACCTGCAAATCTTTCCCCGGTTCCGCCAGCCGGACATTGAGTGCGTGCAGCTTTTCGTTTGCCTTGGATAACTCGCGGTTCTTTTCCATGATCTGTGCATCATAACCGCGCATTAACTCCACGATCGCGCCGACAATAAAAGCCACGATGAGCATCACGCTGACCCGCATCAGGGTCTACGGGAAGAGCAGCCCGGTGACATATATGTTACCGTAATGGGGAGGCTGCCAAAGAGCAGCGCGACCCAGACCGCTCTTCTCCCTGTACCAGAGACCTGCGATACCAATGATCAGGTAAAAAAACTGTGTGTACACGATGGTGATGCCCAGAGAGCAATGGACAACGAATTCAAGGTCCAGGCCGAAAAAGACCAGGAGAAAAACACCAGCAGGTGGGTCCGGTTAAACGACTGCCAGAAGGACGCTTTGGCTTCACTTTGTTCCATTATCAAACATCAGTTCTTATGGCAGACAACAGGATACAGGTGCTGATAAAAGTCATGCCGGGGAATTATCATTCGCCGCCAGTCCTGAACACGTCCGGTCGCTGCACCTTCTGTTCATGCTCTTCAAGCAGCCGGCGCACCTCGTCATGGACCTTCTGCCTGTCCTGCACGCCCGTGAAGAGGATGCGGACCCCCCCGGTATCGTCCTTGAGGTACGCGGCTTCATCGTAGAGGACGAGGAGGATCTCCCCGTCTTTTCCGAACGTATGCTCTTCTCGCTCCCCCCGCATGTAGCGGTCCCGCTGCTCCTTTGTCGGTGCGGAATAGTTGCTGTCGTACCGGAAGATGCCCATCGAATCCCTCTTCCTAGAGGATCATCTGCGGGTGTTTTTAAGGATGCCGGCTGCGGTGTGAACCTGCGGGAGACCGGCGTGGATGATTATTTGTTCCCCGTTCCATTTCATCATAAAATCCGGGCTGCAGGAGAGTACGTTCACAACGGTTATTAATCCTGAAAGGAGATTGTTCAAACGACAGAGGACGGGAGTGACCATGGCAGAGCCGGAGAAGAAGAAAGCCGAACTGAAAGTCACCGGGATGACCTGCGCAACCTGTGCGGTCACTATCGAAGAATCGTTGTCAAAACTGAAGGATGTCTCGAAGGCCTCTGTGAATTTCGGTACCGATACCGCCCACGTGGAGTTCGATCCGGAAAAAGTATCTCTCCCCGATCTCGAGAAAGCCGTGAAGGAGGCCGGGTACGATGTCGTGAACCAGGAAGTGACGATAAAGGTCGGCGGCATGATGTGTGCCACCTGTGTTGAGACGATCGAGGCTGCCCTCCAACCACTGCCCGGAGTTGTCTCGGCCACGGTCAATCTCGGTACCGAGAAAGCGTACGTGACCTACAACCCCTCGCTCTCCAACACCGGCGACATGAAGAAGGCGATCGAAGATGCCGGCTACCAGTACCTCGGGATCTCGGGCGAGGTGAGCGAGGAGGCGGAGAAGAAGGCACGCGATGCCGACCTGCACGACAAGTTCGTCCGCTTCATGGTCGGTTTTGCCGTGAGCATCCCGCTGATGCTCGCAATGTACCTGCCGCTCCCCATCTCCATGCAGGACACTGGCGTACGTCATGCTCGTCATCTCGACACCGGTCTTCGCATTTGTGGCAGTACCCGATCTTCCGGGCTGCATGGATCTCGCTCTCGCACCGCATGCTCTCGATGGACGTGATGTACGCGATGGGTACCGGGGGTCTCGTTTGTCTCGAGCGTCATGGGCACGTTCGGCATCATCCTCACCCACGAGTTCATGTTCTATGATACGGCCATCATGCTCGCAGCGTTCCTGATGCTCGGGCGGTATCTCGAGGCACGGGCAAAGGGCCGGACATCGGACGCAATCAAAAAACTGGCCGGCCTGCGGGTGAAGGTTGCAACGGTCATCCGCGACGGGAAAGAACAGGAGCTGGCGGTCGAGGAGGTTGTGCCCGGGGATCTCGTTGATCGTGAAGCCCGGCGCGAAAGTCCCGATCGACGGAACGGTGACGGAAGGCGAGAGTTATGTCAACGAGTCGATGATCACCGGTGAACCGGTGCCCCCGCTGAAGACAAAGGGCAGCCACGTGGTCGGGGGCACGCTCAATCACGAACAGCGTGATCACGGTCAGGGCGGAGAAGGTCGGGAAAGGACACGGTCCTTGCCCAGATCATCCAGCTGGTCGAGGACGCACAGGGCTCAAAACCGCCGGTCCAGCGGATCGCGGATGTTGCTGTCACGTATTTCATCCCGGCAGTCCTGCTCATTGCCGCGGTAACGTTCGTGCTCTGGTATTTCGTGTTCCACGAAACCGCTCCTCTTTGCCCTGACCGCACTCATCTCCATCCTTGTCGTTGCCTGTCCCTGCGCACTGGGCCTTGCAACGCCGACCGCAGTCACGGTGGGAGTCGGGCGCGGCGCAGAGCTCGGGATCCTGATCCGGAACGGTGAGGCGCTGGAAGTGGCCGAAAAAGTTACGACGGTCATCTTCGACAAGACCGGCACGCTGACCCGGGGAAAACCGGAAGTGACCGATGTCATACCGTCCGGGATCACGCCCGAAACACTGCTCGGCCCTTGCAGCGGGCGTTGAGAAGAACTCGCAGCACCCGCTTGCCCAGGCGGTGGTGAGGGCGGCACAGGAGCGGGGTGTCACGATCGAACCTGCAACGCAGTTCGATACGTTCGGTGGGAGGGGGGTTGCGGCAACCATCCTTGACGAGACCGTGCTGGTCGGCAACCGTGCGTTCCTCATTGAAAAATCCGTGAAGATTCCCGAAGAGACCGAGAGCCGGATCACGGCGCTCGAGCAGGAGGGAAAGACCGCCGTGCTGGTCGCAGCCGGCGGGCAGATTGCCGGCATCATTGCCATCGCGGACACCCTCAAGCCCACGACAAAGGATGCTATCAGCCGGCTCCGGGGCATGGGGATCGGAGTCGCCATGATCACGGGCGACAACCGGCGGACTGCCGAAGCGATCGCCCGGCAGGTCGGGATCGACACGGTGATCGCCGAAGTACTGCCGCAGGACAAGGAAGCGGAAGTGAAAGCACTGCAGGCAAAAGGTCGAGGTCGTTGCCTTTGTCGGCGACGGCATCAACGATGCACCCGCCCTTGCGCAGGCTGACGTGGGTATCGCAATCGGGAGCGGCACCGATGTGGCCATCGAGAGCGGGGACATTGTCCTGATCCGGGACGACCTGCTCGATGCGGTGGCGGCGATCCAGCTCTCGAAGAAGGTGATGGGGAGGATCAAGGGCAATATCTTCTGGGCGTTTGCCTACAACGCGGCGCTGATCCCGGTCGCGGCCGGCGTTCTCTACCCCTCGTTCGGCATCACGTTCCGGCCCGAACTCGCGGCGCTTGCAATGGCAGCAAGCTCGGTCACGGTCGTCACGCTTTCGCTCCTTCTCAAAGGATATATACCGGAAGCGAAGAAGGGAATTACCTGAGGTGTTGTATGGCTATCGACCCGATCTGCAAGATGACCGTAGATGAGAAGACTGCAAAGTTCACCAGCGAGTACAAGGGGAAGAAGTATTATTTCTGTGCCCCGGGCTGCAAGAAGAAGTTCGATGCGGAACCGGCAAAGTACGCGTGAGAATCCGGGCTGAATCGTCCGCGCGATTCCCGATATTCCCTCAAATTCCCTCTTTTTTCCTCTGTTTCCGGAGAATGTTGATATAGGAACACACAATAACGTTTTTTTACGAGCTGGTAATTCCCGCATAACGCGGGACAAGGCGAAAGAATGTCGTTTTTCATCATCAGTCCTGAACTGTATGCCTGGGTGATCCTCCCCCTCCTCATCTTCTTTGCCCGTATCTGCGATGTGAGCATGGAGACGATCCGGGTCATCTACATCTCCCGGGGGATCAAGTACCTCGCACCCATCATCGCGTTCTTCGAGATCGTGATCTGGCTGCTTGCCATGGAAGTGGTCATGCAGGACCTTTCCAATATCGCAAACTTCATGGCGTTCGCACTCGGGTTTGCCATGGGGACGTACGTTGGGCTCGTCATAGAAGAGCGGCTCTCGATCGGCATGGTAATCCTGCGCATCATCACCACGGAGGAATCCGAAGAGCAGATCATCGTCGTTCCTTGCAGCGGAGAACTGCGGCGTCACGCGCCTGGATGCACAGGGCTCGCGGGGGAACGTGAAGATGATCCTCTCGCTGGTCAACCGGACCGATGTCCCGCGGATCACGGACTTTATCCGGACGGTCAACCCCGGTGCATTCTTCTCGATCGAGGATGTGCGGTACGTGAACGAGGGGGTGTTCCGCCCCGGAAAGGGCGTGCTTCCGGAATGTTCAGCGCGGTGCTGCACAAAAAAAGAAGTAAATTTTCTGCTCTGTAGAAAACCTGTTTCATGATATATGATTGCCCCCCTTGCGCCAACCCTGCCCCCGTTGGGGGCGGGGCGCATGTGATGCCTCGGTATTACCTACACAAAAACTCTCTCGCATTTTTTGTAAAAGGGTAATACGGCGCTATCGCAATCGGGGCGCCATAAGCGGCGGGGCGAAGCCCCTGGAGCGTGTAACTCTCAATGATTTCTACAGAGCAATTTTTTCTGTAGAATCTCTCCACAAGACTGGACTCCTTTACTTCGGAATTAATGAGAGTGACTCCCCAATATCATCGTGAAGAACACTGAAGCGTTCCTTTCAAGCCTCAGGTTCCCTGTGGGAATAATTGGCTCCACGAAGGGGGAGGTAACCCCAGAAGGGCACTCCTTTGAACCTCCGAGTGTTTTAACTGAACCATGAGGAAGAGGAGAACTCATCAGAGTTCTTCAAACGCGGAGTCTGAACTGGACATCCACCTTCCTTAACTATATGAAGTGTGGTCGACCTTTCAGGTTCTTCTCCAGCCTGCTCTTTCCTACGGGAACAGCAGTCTCCCCCAAGAGCGTCAGGATAATTTTCTATGATTTCTACAGAGCTGAAGTAATCACTTTTTCGCAGTTTCTGTCGCAAGATGCAGACATGCTCCATCGCAGGATGCATCCTGTTGCAAATTTTCCCGGTGAGGACGACACCCCGCCGGAGAGAGCACGAGGCTTTCCTGCCGTAAAGGAAAGAAGATCCGTGCCTCATTACAAAACCATTATTAAAAGGAAAACCAATGAACACTCCTAGAGAGGTATTCTCCATGATTTCGAAAACCCTGGAAACAGCACTCAGCAAGCAGGTCAACCGGGAACTCTACTCGGCATACCTGTACCTTTCAATGTCATCGTATTTCGAGACCGTAAACCTGAAAGGGTTTGCAAAATGGATGCGCCTGCAGGCAAAGGAAGAGCGGATGCATGCCATGAAGATCTATGACTATGTTGTTGCCCGCGGGGGAAAAGTCGCCCTCCAGGACATCGAGGCCCCCAGGAATAAATGGGCATCAGCAGGGAAGGTGTTCGAGGATACGTATGCCCACGAGCAGAAAGTGACCGGGATGATCAACGGGCTCGTCGACCTTGCCATCAAGGAAAAGGATCACGCGACATTCGAGATGCTCCAGTGGTTCGTCAAAGAACAGGTCGAGGAAGAAGAGCATGCCAGTGATATCCTGAACCAGATCAGGATCATCGGAGATGTTCCCGGTCACCTGTTCTACCTGGACCACCAGCTCGCCAAGCGGGAATAGACCCATAATCTTTTTTCCTTTCAATTCTCAATCAAGGTACCGTGTATACCTGATGCATTCTGTCCTGATTATCGATGACCAGAATGATCTTCTGGATTCCACCCGCGTGTTTCTTGAGCGATTTGGCGAGATGAGTGTCGATACTGTCAGGTCAGCAAAAGAGGCGCTGACCAGAATGAAGGAAAGGAACTTTGACGCGCTTGTTGTCGAACTCGATCTTCCGGAAATTTCGGGCATTGAATTTTTACGGATCATCAGAGCAAAAGGAGATACTACTCCCATCATTATTTTTACCGGGGTGGGTGGTGAAAATACCGTAATTGAAGCCCTGAATAACGGGGCTGATTTTTTCTTAAAGAAAGGCGAAAACCCGCATGCACAGTTCCGCACTCTGGTGCATATGATAAATCAGGCAGTGGGGGGGCGGTCCATAGGCCGGCCTGTCGGTACTTCGGAGCGGCTCCTTGCGGAAACGATCTCTTTTTTTTCCGAACCGGCATTTGCCCTTGATCGCGAGGGTAAGGTTATCGCATGGAACCGTTCGATGGCGGAATTTACCGGTGTTGCACCAAAGAACATACTGGGAAAAGGTGATGGGAAATATTCAATCCCCTTCTTTGGGCATAAGGCACCCATGCTCATGGATATGGTTTTCGATGATGAGACCATTATTAAAAAAAACGGATACACGATCATCAACCAGGAACGGGATTCTGTTACTGCCTGGACGAAAGTAACCGAAAAAGATGGAGAGACCCGGGTATTATGGATGAAGGCCTCGGCTCTCCATGACGGCAAAGGGGTATTTATCAGCACCATCGGGACGATAAGGGATATCACCGATGAACTGGGTGTGGAACTGTTACGGCAATCCGCTGTCGCAGCCCTTGACCTGCCGGGCATCTGATGCCCCGTTCGCATCTATGGGAACACGGCTCGATAAATTCCTCGGGAAAGCCATGTCAAATTACAAGAAGGGACTGCACTATTATTACCGTGAAGGAAATTACCCGGAAGCTATCCGGTCCTTTAACCAGGCGATCGAGATTGATCCCTCGCTTGCCGTAGCCTGGCATGACCGGGGAGTCAGCCTGCGGGAACTCGGGAAGGACGAAGATGCTCTGAAAAGTATCGATAAGGCGATCAAACTCGAACCAGTGAATGAAGAGTTCCTGTTCACCCGGGCAGAGTTGCTGAAAAGAATCGGGATCCTGCAGGGAGAGAAGAAAGCCATCATTGCCGCGATACAGACCTACAACATCGTTGTTAAGATCAACCCGAACAACGCTGATGCGTGGAACGGGCTGGGGGTCTGCATGAACGAACAAGGAAAAGATGAAAAATCCCGCCACTATTTTGAACGTGCCCAGGATCTCGTCCGGTGGGGTAAATCCCGGAGAAAGAAGCGGAACCTTGATACCATTGTCTGATTCGACCAGCAGTTTTTTTTAATCACCGGCCATAATTTTCCCCTACGGTGAGAGACCTCCATGAAAAGTCCGGTATATTTTGCTTCGGCGCGAGCATATTCCGATCATGAAAGCACCACAGCAAAGGTGCAGCGGCTGTTCGATCATGCCGGTTTTGCCGGGCTCATTGCACCGCACGATAAAACCGCGATCAAACTCCATTTCGGGGAGATGGGGAATGACGGGTTTATCAGCCCGGTGTATGTCCGGCAGGTAGTCGATAAGGTCAAAGCATGTGGCGCCCTGCCGTTCCTGACCGATACCAATACGCTCTATCTGGGCACCCGTTCGAATGCCGTGGAACATATCGGGACAGCGATCCTCCACGGGTTCGATTACGCGGTAGCGGGGGCACCGGTCATCATCGCCGACGGCCTGAACGGGAAGAATATCCGCAAGGTGACGATCAACAAAAAGCATTTCGCGGAGGTATCGATCGCCGGTGATATTGCTGCGGCCGACAGCCTGATCGTGCTCAGCCATTTCAAGGGTCATATTGCGTCCGGCTTTGGCGGGGCGATCAAGAACCTTGCCATGGGCTGTGCCCCGCCCGAGGGAAAACGGGCGCAGCATAATGCCCGGCCGTTTACGATGATCGGAGAAATGCTACCGGCTGTGCTGCCTGTATGAAGGTCTGCCCGCCCGGGGCGATCGTCGTGAAGATGAAAAAGTCTGTCATTGACCAGGAACGCTGTATCGGCTGTTTCGAGTGCATGCATGTCTGCCCGGAGCATGCCATTGATATCGACTGGGAAACGGAGATTCCGGAGTTCATGGAGCGGATGGTCGAGTACGCATACGGGGCGGTTCAGGGCAAGGAGAAGAAGGTCGGGTACATGAACTTCCTGATCCGGATTACCCCGGACTGCGACTGCTTCCCGTTCAGCGATGCACCCATTGTACCGGATATCGGGATTCTCGCATCGACGGACCCGGTGGCAATCGATGCTGCCAGTTTCGATCTCGTCAACCAGCAGCAGGGTTTCTCAGATTCGCTTCTTACCGGCCATCATCACAAGGGAGAGGACAAGTTCAAAGGCGTCCATGCCCAGACGGACGGGTACCGGCAGGTGCAATACGCGGAGGAGATCGGGATGGGAAACAGCTCCTATGATCTCATCAAAATCTGATTTTTTGATATCACGATTTTTCAATTTTTTTATTATTTTTTTCAATTTTTTTAATTTTTACGGTTATTTTTCCGGAAATCATGGTGGAAATATGCTTCCACCATCGATTCAAATCGAAACGGTTATAATGGGGTGGAAAGCAAGCGCTTATTAGCGAACAGATTTTAAATAAAATTTAGTTTGAGATCAGTATTCGCTCAAACAAGTACCTTCGTGTTTTCACGAAGGAATTTCCATTGATTTGCATGGAGTGTATTCATGAATCTTAGACAACCTAATGCTAACGAAGCAACAGGAACAGTCAACCGCTCACGGAGTGTTGTCCCGTGCTCTGGAATCTGTACCCGCTGCATGGACGGCTGCAAGGGCAGCTGTGAGATCTGGTTATCCTCATTCCGCGGCCGGGAAGTTCTGTATCCCGGTCCGTTCGGTGAGATCACCGCGGGTGCTGACAAGAACTACCCGATCGATTACTCCCACCTCAATATCCAGGGATATGCTGAAGGGGCAAAAGGACTACCCGAAGGAACCGAGATCGGTCCGGACTCAGCGGTTTTCTCTTCCGTGAACACCGAGACCGAATACGGCTGGAGCAAGAAAGTCCAGATGAAGGTCCCGATCTTCACCGGCGCACTCGGCTCAACCGAGATCGCCAGGGCAAACTGGGAGCACTTCGCGGTCGGTGCAGCAATTTCCGGTATCACCCTTGTCTGCGGTGAGAACGTCTGCGGTATCGACCCGGGCCTGAAGCTTGACGCAAAACACAAGGTCAAGGAATCCCCCGAGATGGACCGACGGATCAACACGTACAGGAAATTCCACAACAAGTACGGTGAGATCCTGGTCCAGATGAATGTCGAGGACACCCGGCTTGGTGTTGCCGAGTACGTTGCAAGCAAGCACAACCTCGACACCATCGAGCTCAAGTGGGGACAAGGTGCCAAATGTATCGGCGGCGAGATCAAGGTCAAGACCCTTGAACGCGCCATCGAGCTCAAGAAACGCGGCTACATCGTCCTCCCCGACCCGACCGTCAAGGAGAACCAGGCTGCATTCAAGGCCGGCGCCATCAAGGAGTTCGAGCGCCACTCCCGCCTCGGCTTTGTCACCAAGGAAGGTTTCCTCGAAGAGATCGACCGGCTCCGCGACATCGGTTTCAAGCGGGTCACGTTAAAGACCGGCGCGTACTCCATGGTCGAGCTCGCCATGGCCCTCCGGTACTGCTCCGAAGCCAAGATCGACCTCCTGACCATTGACGGTGCACCCGGCGGTACCGGCATGAGCCCGTGGCCGATGATGAACGAATGGGGTATCCCGACATTCTACCTGCAGGCACTCACCTACGAGTTTGCCCAGAAACTTGAGAAGAAAGGCTACCGCGTTCCCGACCTCGCAATGGCCGGCGGGTTCTCCGATGAGCCCGGTGTCTTCAAGGCACTCGCGATGGGCAGCCCGTACTTCAAGGCGGTCTGCATGGGCCGTGCCCTCATGATCCCCGGATTCGTTGGCAAGAACATCGAGAAGTGGATCAAGGACGGCGAACTGCCGAAGTCCGTATCCAAGTACGGCAGCAGCATCCAGGAGATCTTTGTCTGCTTACGAGGAACTCAAGGAGAAGTACGGTACCAAGATGAAGGAGATCCCCATGGGCGCAGTCGGTATCTACACCCATGCATCGAAGTTCAGGACCGGACTCCAGCAGCTCATGGCAGGCAGCAGGAACTTCAACCTCTCTACCATCACCCGCGATGACTTAATGGCGCTGACCGAGGAAGCGGCAGGTGTTTCAGGCATCGAGTACGTCATGTCCGCACGGTATGACGAGGCGATGGGCCAGCTGCTCGATTGATCGCTGACATATACGTCCGTTTACATCTGCGTCGGGATTATCCCGGTAATCTTTTTTTTTAGAAAATCACGACCCCGGAGCGTTCCTCAAGATTGCTCCACGTTTACTTCCGTTGCCACCGTTACAGCCAAAAACGTAACCAATGTTAACCCGGAACTGATATTTCCAAAAATATTTAAGGAATGGTAGTTCGATGATCTCATATTAATTTCTTATTTATCGGATGGGGATCATTCACCTCTTACCCCCTCTCCAATACCTTACCAGCTTTTACGGTGTTTTTTCTGTTTCCCGTGAGTCAACGGGACCTTAAAGAAAAAGGGAGCGCTGGGTTTCCAATTGTTGATAATTCAAATGACTGTTAACCGTCAGTTATTCCGAAGTATTATTCATAAAAAGATTTTTTGCGCCGGATCAGCATCAGTTGTAAAAAAAATTGCGCCCGGTTATTCAAGACCGAGCGCTTTTTTGTAATCGGAAAGCATCCTGACAATCATCCTGCGGTGTTCTCCCAGTGCCTCTTCATCATCCGGTGATGTGATGAGTGCAACGACATAAACGAGGATAAGGGCATTATCAAGGGTGAGGGTTCCCGGATCTTCGACCTTCTCC
Organism: uncultured Methanoregulaceae archaeon; assembly: GCA_963818425.1. GTDB lineage: Archaea > Halobacteriota > Methanomicrobia > Methanomicrobiales > Methanospirillaceae > Methanoregula. Next base: position 32,890 of record CAWFSA010000002.1, read on the forward strand.
ATCGGCAGGCTGACAGCAACATACTGCCGCTCGGCATCCGAGAAGAGGATGCTGGTCTCCGGGATAACCTGCGAGTTATCCCGATCCTGCGCATTTGTACGCAGGATCTCAAGGGCCTTTTTTAATGCGTTATTAGCCTCGCCCGCAGGAATGAGAGACAGCGCGTGGGTGCATTCCCGCACTGCATTTGCATACAGGCCGTACTTGAAGGCGAGGAATGCGGATGCTATTTCATGGGCTGTCTCTTCGGGAAATCCCGGGAAATAAGGTCGTATACGTTCAATATAAGCATCCAGATACCGTTCCATTGTATAATACCCCGCTGTCCTGTAGATGTCCGGATGATCTTCCCGGACAGGAATTTTTGGTAACCTGAGCAGGACACTCAGATATGGTGTTCATACGTTGGAATCATTGGTTCATGAACATATCTTTCCTGAGCATGCCGGCATAGGGATAACCCGGAGCATCATTGGTTTATATGGGAACGAAGACCAATATTCTTGGTACCGGTATGGGTGCAGTAATCTTTTCTGACGTGCACGCTGATTCAGTGGCAATCGGTGCACTTGCAGCATGTATCAGGTCCCCGCTGTTTCTTGAAACATTCGGCCCGGTCGATATTCTCATGAATCTGGGCGATCTCGTTCATCGCGGTGACCGGCCCCAGGAAACTCTCGAGAAGGTCCATACCCTGTCCCGGGAATACCGTCTCGTATCGGTCCTCGGGAACCATGATCATGCCTATCTCCATGGACTTCTGGTGAGCGGGAGCGATGCCGCAAGCACGTACCGTCACGAACAGCTGCGGGATTCCCCGCTTCTCTCCATCTTCGATAACATGCCCATGGAGTGGGTTGACCGCGGGATGCTCTTTGTCCATGGCGGGCCGCTGGAGCTGGGCAACCCAGACGCTCCGGCTCAAGTGCTGGCAGCGCCTTTCGCACGAGTCCGGTGATTTTTTTACCGGCTTCCATTATACCGCGGCCATGGCATTCGATGCACTCGAAAAGCGGGGGATAACCCACATGTGCTGCGGCCACCAGCACGAGAATGTCTGCTGCAGGAAAACACCGGACGGGATTGTGCAGCAGCCCCTGGAGTTCAGACCCCTGGAAAACAGGAATGCACAGGAGGGTCCCGGACTCGAGGTTGCGACCGTACCGCTGGATGTCCCAACCCTTCTCCGCCTCGGCGGGTGCCATGGGAACATGCCGGAGTTCGCGTACACGGATTACACATCGTTCTTTTTTATCCGCATAACTTCCCGGTCGTGATAGGAGTCCCATTTCTGGATCCTGCATCCCCCATGAAAAGTAAATGATCCCGATCTCGCAGAATAATGGCCGTTTGGAGCATTGTATATAAAGTCAGACACGTGTTTCCTCAAAAACAAACGATATATTTATATGCTGTAACCACAAAGTGGTTATTATGCCTCGTGCAGGCGAGGGACGTTCGATCCGAATCGATCCCGAGGTGTATGAGGCGCTTCTCACGCTCAAACGTGGGAATATGACATTTTCGGATGTCATTGCGCAGATGCTCCATGATACCTATGGCTGGTCAGACGATCTCACTGGCCACCAGTGCGATCTCGGGGATTTTTCCGGAACCAATGTCCGGTAAATCCCCAAAGCAAGGATTTCGTGGAGGAACACTGCCCGAGCAACGATAAATTAACGTGTCAGGTTCGATGAAAAAAATGATTTCCGAGGACATCACGGAAGAGAAGCTCAGATGGCTTATCGAATTCGTCAATGAAATGTTCTCGAATCTGGATGAAAATGAAAATGACACGTATTGACCATGTCAGCAAATCCGGCATCTACCCTCATGCCAGCCTTTGGTCGTCAATCTGAAGTTGCACGCTCCCCCCTACCAAATCCTCAATCTTTTTGGTGAGTTCTTCTGAAAGTTTTGGAATTTTCTCCTCTGTTTTTAGTATCCAGTCTTTGAGTTCAATGCGTGCCTGGTTTTCTTTTTTCAGCATGGTCTCGATCTGGGCTTTTTCGCGCTCAAGTGACTGTATCCTGACGAGAAGCGGGTGCGATGATAATTTTTCCTTTGCATTCCTGCAGGTATCTTCCCGTAATTCAAGACCATCACAACTGGCACAGATATCGGCACTGAACTGTTTCGTATCCGAAAAAATGGCGCGTTCCTCCTTGTTTTTCAGGATAATCTCTTCTGCGGCAATCATGCGTTCTGCAACCGGACATGCGGCTGCAAGTGCTGATGCAAGGTCGCTGGTATCCGGGACCGCATGATCGGACAGGAGTTCCATCGCATGCCTCAGCACGGAAATCTCTGACGGGTGTTTCTGTCGGACGGCGATTTTTTCTGCCTTGCGGAAGACATGGGATGCAGTCATCGAAAGGGCTGCATTGGTCCTTATCGCCGCATCACGCTGTTTCTCCGCTTCCAGCAGCGCTGTTTTCAGCATGGTGACCTCTGCCATCCGCTCATCGGCCGGGAACGCCTGCAGTTCTTTCTCGATGGCAGCAATCCTGTCTGTCATTTCCGTTATGCGGAGGGTAATCCGTTTGTCTTTTTCTTCCGCTTTCCGTATATCCGCGCTGATATCCAGCAGTGCGGTGTGCAGGGCAAGAGCTGAGTCAATAAGATTCTTCTCTTTCCGGTAACGTCCGAGTGATGCAGTGATCTCATTGATCTCATGGCCGATTGCATCGATACCGGACTTCACCATTTTCATCTCCTCCGGAAAGACTGCCTGGAGATATCTTCCCTGCCCCGGGTACTGTTCAGGCAGCTTTTGAGGCATTCCACTGCAGCGGGATAGAACTCCTCCACTTCCTCCGGGAGTTCCTTTGCAAGGGATGCATTCATTGCCCTGACAAACTGGGGGAGGGAATTCTTGGCAATGCTCCTGAGTTTCGGGTGGATCTCCGGATCCTGCTCTGCCTGCGCAACAGTGTGGGTGATCTCCTGCAGCTTCAGGATTGCATCCCGGATTTTTTTCTGAGTCTCGCCGGTTTCTGAAAGGAGTGCAGACCGCGCGGTCTGCTCACGACCGTTCAGCCATGACGGGAGAGCCCCCATGCTGATGGAAAAGACATCCGGCGCTTTCTTGCCAAACAGTTTTTCCAGGAAACTACCCATGCAGTTCTTCTCCCTCACTTACCTGAAATGATTTCAGAGGATCCATGTCCCGTTCAATCGTCCCCGGCAATCTGGCGCAGGCGCCCGGCTCCGTCGATCTCTTTCAGTACCTGGACAACGGCAGGTGGGACAAGTGATTTCCATGGCTCATCGTTCAGCATGCGTCTCCGTATCTCCGTACCGCTCAGGGTCTCGCGTTCGTACATGGCCGGAGACTAGACCCTGATTCCTGCCTCACCGAACAGCCGGACCACGAGCGGATTGGATGAATAGCAGATATCGAAAGGCGGCGTCATGGACCGGACATGGGCGACCCAGAGGGCGTTTCTCTGGATATCCTCGATGGGGATCACGTAGAACGGGCAGCCGAGCGACTCCAGCGAGCGGGTGATCATCAGCACACGCTCTCCCGCGGTAAACGGGTTGTCGATGTGGTGGGAGAGCTGTGCGCTGCCGACACCGATGATGATCTCGTCCACTTTCCCTGCAATATGTTCCAGCACCGACTGGTGCCCGTTATGGTAGGGCTGGAACCGTCCGATATAAAATCCGCGTTTCATGGTTGTGCACCCATCCGTGCGATCCGTGCAGCAAATGCCCCGGCCACAAACCCTGCATCGATGTTGACAACGGAGAGGACGGAACAGGACTGGAGCATGCTTGCAAGGGCAGCTCTCCCCTCTCCCATGTACCCGTACCCCACGCTGACCGGGACACCGATTACCGGCTTGTCGACAAGCCCTGCAACGACGGATGGCAGCGTTCCCTCCCGTCCTGCGCAGACAACAAAGACATGGGCGGCAAGCAGCGGTTTTAAGGCCGGGAAGAGGCGGTGGATGCCGGCAGCCCCGACATCGTATGCGGTCCTGACCTCGCACCCCATTTCCTCTGCGATGATCTTTGCTTCTTCGGCAACCCGGATATCGGATGTCCCTGCCGTGATCACCGCAACAATCCCGCCGTTCTTTGCCGGTGCGGGGACCGTTGCAAGGACAAGGATATGGCCGGCTTCGTGATACTCGGATGTAATTCCCAGTTGTTCGGCAGATGCACGGATTGGTCCGACCTGTTCCCTGCTGATCCGGGTGATCACGCAACGCCCGGCAGCCTGTGCGTGCCGGATGGCGATTGTTGCAAGGTGGGCCGGGTCCTTGCCTTCCGCAAGCACCACTTCCGGCATGCCGCACCGCACGTTCCGGCCAAGATCCATGCAGGCAAAATCCCCGATGCGGTCGAGACGCAGCCCTTCGATTGCCCGGGCTGCATCTTCGACAGCTGAGTCCCCCATTCTTGTACCGATCGAGCAGGTCCTGCAAAGCCCGGTTTGCTGGCATGATTGTGATAATACAGATATGGAACAGCGTATAATAAGTTAGTTCATTCCATGACGTACCTCATCTGGGTGGCCATGTTCGGGACTGCCGCTACCCTTTTTCTCTGGCTGCGGGATGCGCGTATCTTTTTCCGGACCGGCCTTCCCGGTTACCGGAAAGCCGCATATCATGGTGTCCTGTACGGCGCGCTGGCATCGCTCGGATCAATGGTTACGCCTGACCATGGCCGCGTTCGAACTCCTCGGGCTCGGCCTGATCCTTGCCGCCCTGTACCTGCAGGGAAAGATCGAGCGGGAGAAGGTGTGGAAGAACGAGGGGACGCTGGAACGTTTTTTGGGAAGCGTTCCCCTGCCAGCGGGCGAATAAGAAATAACAGACTACGTCCAACTTAATAAACAGGGAATTTCATCATGCTCCAGAAACCACGGGGAACACGGGATTTTTTACCGGATGAGATGGAAGCGCGGCGCTCAGTTGAAGGGCGCCTGCGGGAAGTCGGACGGCGGTGGGGCTACCGGGAAGTGTGCACCCCGGAGTTTGAAGATCTGGAACTTTTCACCATGCGCTCCGGCGAGGGGATCATCGACGAGATGTACGTCTTTGAGGACAAGGGCGGGCGGAAGCTGGCGCTCCGCCCGGAGATCACGGCCGCGGTCATACGGATGTACATCAACGAGGCAAAGGTTGCACCCAAGCCGCTCCGCTGGTGCTATTTTGCCGACTGTTTCCGGTACGAGCGCCCGCAGAAAGGACGGTACCGCCAGTTCTGGCAGTTCGGCGTGGAGCTGATCGGCGCGGATACTGCGATGGCCGATGCCGAAGTGATCATGCTCGCCGCTGACATGCTGGACGCGACCGGTGTCAGGTATGAACTGAAAGTCGGGCACCTTGCGCTCATGAAAAACCTGCTCGACGGTCTCGAACCCGCCACCCAGCGGAAAGTCCGGGCACATCTTGACAAGCGGGATTACGACGGCCTGAAAGAGACCCTTGCGGCAATGGGGAAAACTGATCTTGCGGATTCGCTTGTATCTCTTGTCGAGTGCCGCTCGCTTGAGGATGCATTCGCAATTGCCGGTGAGGTTCCCGGCAGGGAGCGGATCGAACAGACGCTCGCGGCCCTGGATGCCTATGGCGTGAAGTACACGCTGAACTTCGGGATAGCCCGGGGGCTCGATTATTATACCGGCATGGTCTTTGAAGGTTTTGCCGACAACCTCGGGGCGGAGAACCAGATCCTTGGCGGCGGCACGTACCGGCTCGCGCACCTCTTTGGCGGGGACGACGTTGCCTCCTGCGGGTTTGCGATCGGGTTTGACCGGGTAATGGTCTCGCTTGGCGAGGTACAACCCCGAAAGGACACCGTTGTCGGGATTGTCTGCACAGAGGAAGGAAGGGCCCGCGCGCTTGAGGTATCCCGCACGTTCCGTTCGGCAGGTATCCGGGCCGAGATGGACCTGATGGACCGGGGACTTGGGGCTCAGCTTGCCCATGCCTCGAAGTCCGCGGATTTTGCTGTTGTCATCGGGAAGCGCGAGGCGGAGTCCGGTACGGTGACACTCAAGAACCTGAAGACCGGGGAGCAGAAATCGCTGGATCTTCCGGCTGCCATCGCCGAGGTGGGAGCGCATGGTGCTCGCTGACGAGCTCGCAAAGCAGCAGCGCAGCATCAGTGTCGCGGAATTCTTCGAGAAGAACAAGCACCTCCTCGGGTTCGATTCCCCCACCCGCGGCGTTATCACCACCATCAAGGAAGCAGTCGACAACTCGCTCGACGCCTGCGAGGAAGCGCAGGTGCTCCCGGATATTTTTATCAGCATAAAAAAAGTCTCAAACGAGGTCTTCCGGATCATTGTCGAGGACAATGGTCCCGGGATTGTCCCCGCGCAGGTACCCTTTGTTTTTGGCAAACTCCTGTACGGCTCACGGTTCCACCAGATCCGGCAGACCCGCGGCCAGCAGGGTATCGGGATCTCGGCGGCAGTGCTCTATGCCCAGCTGACAAGCGGGGTCCCGACCATTGTCATCTCCCGGACGGGTGCAAAGGAATCAGCCCACAGGTTCGAGATCCAGATCAGGATCGAGACCAACGAACCCGACATCATCTCGGAAGTCCCGTTCGAATGGGACCGGATCCATGGCACCCGGGTCCAGATCGAGTTCAAGAGCACGATGTCGGCCAAGAAGAAACTGATCGAATATCTCCGGTACACCTCGGTGGTCAACCCGCATGCCCGTTTCCGCGTGGAACTGGATGACGAATCGTTCACGTTCGAACGGGTGAGCCAGGAAGTGATCGCCTGCCCGGTCGCAATCCAGCCGCACCCGCACGGGATAGAGTTCGGCCAGCTCAAGCGGATGGCTGCGGCAAGCGAGATGAAACTTCTCGAATTCCTTGTCGAATCCTTCAGCCGCGTCGGGAAGAAGAGCGCACAGGAGATGTGCGACCGGTCCGGGCTGAAAGCAACCCTGAAAGTCAAAGGGCTCTCCACGGAGGACTTAAAAAAGCTCCTCGCCGCCATGCAGGAAGTTGCGGTTCCGGCCCCGCCCGCAACGCAGTGCCTCTCCCCCATTGGCGAGGAACTGCTCCGGCGCGGACTCGAGAAGGAGTTCCAGATGGATTTTGTTGCTTCCCGCACACGGCCCAGTTCTGTCTTTTCCGGCCACTCCTTCATGGTAGAGGCAGCAATCGGGTACGGGGGCAGGCTTCCGGCGGAGGGCAACGCGATCCTCCTCCGGTTCGCCAACCGCGTCCCCCTCATGTACCAGCAGGGAGCCTGTGCCATCACGGAATGTGTTACCGGCATTAACTGGAAATTGTACAATATCTCCTCGCAGGGAGGTTTCCCGACAGGGCCGATTCTTATTCTTGTGCACGTGGCCTCGACCAATGTCCCGTTCACGAGCGAGAGCAAGGATGCGATTGCCGGTATTCCGGAGATCGAGAAGGAGATCACCCTCGCCCTGCAGGACCTTGGCCGGGAACTGAAAAACTTTGTCTCGCGCCGGGACAAGGGCAAGCTTGCCGAGGACCGGGCTCGGGCGGTCTGCGCCATCATCCCGGAGATCGCGGAGAAGGTGAGCGAGATCGTGGAAAAACCGCTCGTGGACACCTCACCTATTGAAGGAAAACTCATGCGCAAGATGATCGCCAAGAAGGCGACCCGTGACGGTAAGGTGACCATTGAGCTGAACAATTATACTGCCCAGGACGCAGAAGTCTCGGTGTACGAGATCTCTCATGACAATGCGGCAGACGCAGTGCCAAAGGCAGATTTCGTGAGCGAGATGGACGGGCAGTTCACCAAGGTCTGGAAAGTGACCATCCCCTCCAGGAAGGTCTGGCGTGTCTCGTACACCGGAAAGGGAGGCGGCATTCTCGATATCCGCGGGATAGAGGACGCAAAGAAGATGGTGGTGGATCTCGATGTCTAAAGAAGAACTTGAAAAGAAAGCGATGATATCGCTGCTCAGCATCGCAAGTACCTGGTACGACCAGATGAAGGCGGGAGAGATCCCGTCCATCTCGCTTCCGACCCGGACGAAGTACAATATCGAGTTCGATGACGCAAGCGAGGTCTGGAAGTACGGTGACAAGGAGAGCATGCGGACGGCAGCCTCTGAAAAGAGCGCCACGCACCTCCTGAAGATGGCCTATGTTATCGGATTTATCAAGCAGCAGCTCAAAGAGAACCGGTCCTCAACACTGAGAGAAATGTATTACATCTCCGAGGGCTGGAAGCGGGCAAAGTTCGGTGCGCAGGACGAGAGCAATTTCCTCATCGAGGACCTTGAGATCCTCTCCGATGTGCCCCGGGAAGGGTTCCACCTCCATCCCGAGGAGAACGGCGCATCGATCTACGGCCCGATGCGGATCCGGGAAGAGACCCGGCGCGGCATGAAGACTCTCCACTGCCAGGACGATGTCGGGCAGGCCGGCTATACGATCCCGAACAATGTGGAGAACATCGAGCTCGTGGACCATGATGCAAAATTTGTCATCGCCATAGAGACCGGTGGTATGTACGACCGTCTCATCGAGAACGGATTCGATGAGGAGCACAACGCGATCCTTGTCCACCTCAAAGGCCAGCCGGCACGGTCAACACGGCGGATGCTGAACAAGATCAGCATTGCATGGGACCTGCCGGTCCTGGTTTTCACGGATGGGGACCCGTGGTCGTACCGGATTTTTGCCTCGGTCGCATACGGCGCTATCAAGAGTGCCCACATGTCCGAGATCCTTGCAACGCCAAAGTCCCAGTTCCTCGGCCTGCAGCCCAGCGATATCCGGGACTACAACCTTCCCTCGGACAAGCTGACCGAGAAGGACATTGAAGCGCTCAGGTCGGAGCTGACGGATCCCCGGTTTGCCACGGATTACTGGAAAAAACAGATCAACCTCGCAGATCGAGATGAACCTGAAGTCAGAACAGCAGGCGTTTGCAGCCCGCGGCCTTGATTTCGTGACGAAAAAGTACCTGCCGGCCCGGCTTTCGGATATGGGGATTATCTGATACTGCTATGGAACCGTACACCCTCGGCCTGTTTGCCAACATGTATCCGGCATTTGACGGGGATTACCGCGGGATATTTATCCGGCAGATGGTCAGGGACCTTGAAGCCCGGGGAGTGACGGTAAAAAAAGCGGTGAAGACCTCCCCATCCGTTATCGGGATATTTCCCGTTTTTCTGGCAGTCGCTTCTCCTTGCACGGGATTCATCACCCGATATCCTGCAGGCGGAATATATCCCGCACAGCAGCATCATCCCGGCCCTCCTGAAACGGCGGGATATTCCCCTTGTCCTGAAATTCCATGGCGATGATGCACGGATCTACCCTTTTGCAAACCGGATCAATCGTTCTATCACCGATTCGATGCTTCTCCGGTCTGATTATGTGATCACGGCAAGTGAGGAGATACGGCAAATAATAATCGGCCTCGGTGTAAAACCGAATCGGGTATCTGCCATCCATACGGGAGTTGATACTGAATTTTTTTATCCCCTGCAGAAAAAAGAGTGTCGTCGGGTGCTTGGCCTTCCGGCCGAAGCCGATATCTTTGTCTTTGTCGGCAGGCTGCATGCGTGGAAAGGTATCCGGGAACTTCTTGCTGTCGCCAGGAAATGCCCGGCAGTTACCTTTGTGTTTATCGGTCCTGGAGAAATTCCGGAACATCCCGATAATTGCCTGTTTACCGGAGTTAAACCTCCGGAGAAGGTGAGGAGATGGCTGAATGCAGCCGATTGTTTTATTCTGCCAACCTATACGGATGCGGTTCCTGCTGCGGTCATGGAAGCGTTTGCCTGTGGAATCCCAGCGATTACTACGGATATCGGGGGTTGCCCTGAGATTGTTGAGCAGGAAAAAAGCGGGCTTCTTGTTCCGGTTCGCGGATATAGAACGGCTGAAGGAGGCAGTAGAATGGATGATCAACCATCCCGTCGATCGCCTTCGTATGGGAAAAAATGCGCGGGAGACCGCAGTGGGCCGGTACGACCACCGTATCCTCACCGCTCGTCTCATCGAAGTACACCGGGGGTTGATACGATAACAATTACTCGTGTACTATACGGGATAATTGTGATTAGTACAAATTCCCGGACCTTATGTTGTTGAGGACCTTATAAACTCCCCTGATCAGGACCGGGAGAGATATACGGGGTTTTGAAACGATAATCCGGATGTATTTTCCCCAAGGCATATTGATTATATATTCCCGGAAACCTGAAAAATCATCTTTTTTTAAGAAATTCAGTGCACAGAAGATCTGGTCTTCCATCCTACGAAGCTCATATCTCCCCATGGTATCGTTTGATAGATTACATCCTATCCCATTTTCCGCGATATGAAAATCCATAACCCTGAAGCCATCCGCTTCCCGGGTTCTTGCCTTGAGGTTAAATGACCACTGGGTCCTGCTTATCCGGTATTTGAGCAGATTCTCATCAATTATTATTACCGGACCTGTCTGGGCGACCCGAAGCCACATGTCGAGATCGGAAGCGGATCCGAACTGGTCGTACCGGAACGGTGCCAATTTTTTATAGATGTCACCCCGGATCATGGCACTGGGGCAAAGAAAAATATCCCCGTGTTCGAGCATGACCGGGCAGAAGTTTATGGTACGTGTAGGGGGTATTCCCGGTGATTTTTGGCGGTAACCTGATTGTATCGATAACCTTGTCATCTTCATCGATAACGTCTCCCTGCGTGAAAACACCGATGACGGAGGGGAACCTTCTGAAAGTATCGACCTGTCGTGAAACAATGTCCGGGGTGTATACATCATCTGCATGAAACAGCGCAATGAATTCCCCCCTGGTATGAGCAAAACAGGTATTCCAGTTATATTCCGCACAACTAAAATGAACCGGGTTTTCAATGATCTGTATACGTGAATCCCTGAACTCCCGGACACGCTCGAGTGTTCTGTCTGTAGAGCGGTTATCAACCACAATAATCTCGATATTATGGTATGTCTGTCCGATAACCGATTCGAGAGTTCTGCCTATTGTTGTCTCAGAATTATATACCGGGATGCAAATACTGACCAGAGGATCAGCGTTCCTGGAGGTTTCCATTGTGTTTTCTCGGGATTAATCAGTCAAGAATAATCTTTTTTAAAAAGCGAACTGCAGGGATTCATCAATCCCACACGTTCCACCGGGCTTTACCGGATGCCCATTCATCTTCGAGATAATTCCGGTCTCTGAGGGTATCCATCGCGTACCAGAAATCATTGTGCTTGAATGCATTCAGCCGACCTGATTTTGCCAGCTGTTCCAGCGGCTCCCGTTCCAGGACTGTGGTATCGTCTTTTAAGTAGTCGAATACTTCAGGTTCGAAGACAAAAAAACCCCCGTTGATATATCCCCCGTCTCCATGAGGCTTCTCGTGGAAGGATGCAACCCGGTATTTGTCCTGTATCTGTAAGGCACCGAATCTCCCGGGGGGACGGATGGCGGTAAGTGTCGCTGTTTTCTTCTGTTTTTTATGGAATTCCAGCAGCCTTAAAATATTGACATTTGATACGCCATCGCCGTACGTCAGCATAAACGTTTCATCACCGGTATATTTCTGGACCCGTTTTACCCTGCCGCCGGTCATCGTTGTATCCCCGTATCGATCAGTGAGATCTTCCACGGCTCAGAAAAATTACAGTGCGTTTCAATCTCGTTCTTCTTGATGTCTATAGTCACATCCGACATGTGAAGGAAATAGTTTGCAAAATACTCCTTGATCATGTAACCCTTGTACCCGAGGCAGATGACAAACTCGTTGAAACCAAAATGGGAATATATCTTCATGATATGCCATAAGATCGGTTTTCCTCCGATCTCTACCATCGGTTTTGGCCTGATGGTGGTCTCCTCACTCAATCGTGTGCCAAGACCTCCCGCAAGAATGACGACTTTCGTGAACACATCTCTCCTGTTACAGGTTTTTTATTGTATCTCTATAACTTGTATCTGGGAAAGCCTTAAAATCATTCTGTCTCTATATTGATTGAAATTGTACCAGTATTCTTGATCAGGGGGTTCTCCGTTATTTTTTACAAAGGTCGTCCCTGAAAGGAATCCCCCTGAAACGAATCCGGATGTGATCGGCATTACCCGTATCGGTTTTTACAATTTTTATGAAATATACAACAACAACCGGATGTTCGATCCGGGTTTTCAGGCATCTATCGGGGATGATCTGCTTTATCCCTTCCATCATCTTGCCCGTGTTGCCCGGCAGAAGGGCATTGGTATTTCTACCATAGATACCGCACCTCTTGATTCCTATGACGCCATTATTTTTTTTGATTTTCCCGGAACGCATAATACATACCTGAAAGAAGCCATCAGGATCAATCCTGATAATCTTGTCCTGTTCCTGTTTGAAAACGAGATTATCCGTCCTGATAACTGGAGACCAGAGAATTACCTGCCTTTTAAGCAGGTTTTCACCTGGAAGGATCCCCTTGTTGATGAGAACCGCATTTTCAAGTTCTTTTTACCCAACAAGATAGTAAAAAACGTGTCTTTTAACGGGTCATCAAAAACGAAGTTCTGCTGCATGATATCGGGGAATAAGGTACTGTTTCACCCGCTCGAACTCTACTCAGAGAGAATACGTGCAGTACAGTGGTTTGAAAAAAATAACCCGGATTGTTTTGACCTGTATGGGATCGGATGGGACAATCCGTTTCCCCTATTGCCCCCACGGGTATCCGGTTTTATAAAACCCCTTTTCAGTTTGTTTCCCCCGAAATATCCTTCCTATCGCGGCACCGTCACTACGAAGAATATCATCCTGAAACAGTATAAATTCTCCATCTGCTATGAAAATGCCCGCAATATCCCCGGTTATATTACGGAAAAAATTTTCGATAGTTTCTTTTCCGGGTGTGTTCCTGTTTACTGGGGAGCACCCAACGTTACCGATTACATTCCCGAAGATACATTCATTGACCGGAGGAAATATGGCAGCTATGCAGAATTATTTGAGTACCTGAAAACAATGAGCCCGGAGGAATACCAGGAGTATCTCCAATCCATTGAAACCTTCGTGAATGGCCCGGATATTTTTCCGTTCAGTGCAGAGAACTTCGCCGAAACGGTCCTGCATAAAACCGTCCCTTTTCCGGTTCTGTAACCCAGTGAGTGTTCTTAAATCACGGTTGTTCTCTAACGGATGACGGAGGTCTGGTTTCCGTGGACTCTGGAATACATTTTCTGGATTGTATCCTGTCTTTTTACTGAAGGAATCCAGTTTTTATTAAGATAGTATCCTGAGGATTATGAAGAAGGCAACAGGCATTATAATCCGATTGCGTCCCGATTCCCAGAAACTTCGGAAATACTGGTGCAACAATGCTCTGTTTTTCGTGGACGTGAAAATATTAGAGCCATCTTGGCCAGGGGAACCCCATAGTAACCGTCAGGTTCCTGATTTCATCGCGGATTTCCCGGTCCCACCTGAGTAAAACGAATAAATAAATGGTAGCGCTGGTTAACACCGCTGCCAGTACTATTGCGATGTGGGTGAATGGAAAGGTAAAACGGATCACAAGGAGGAAAATACCCATAATGCCTGCAGCACAGAGAATTTTTTCCACCGACGTGTACTCGATTTTCACGGTAATTACCCGGGAGAGCAGGATGAATGCGCCAATTGCATTCACTGCCATTGCGATGAGTGTTGCGATGGCAGCTCCGGTGATACCCATAACAGGGATAAATGCGATATTCAGCAGGATATTTGCAAGCGATGCAATAAATGTTATAGAGAAGGCCTCTTTCGGGTGATCAAGGGCATTTAGGCACATTGTTCCCAGAAACATAAAAATATTCACAACCTGAACAAACAGGAGGATGAAAAGAGGTATACTGTACCATCGATAAAGGAAGCCCCGTACAGATAGGTACAGGAGACGATCGCCGAGGATCCAACCGCCGATACAGGCCGGAATTGCAAGGAAAAGGGAGTAGGTACAGGCTCTTGCAAGGGAATTTTCAACCTCCGAAAGATGCCCAGAAGCTGCCCAGTTGCTGATTTTTGGATAAAGCACGGTCTGGAACGCCAGGGTTGAAAACGAGCCAACGGATGCGAGCTGGAGTGCAGTACCGGTAAATCCCGATATCTGCCGTATTCATGAAAAAACTGATAAGGATGGTATCCGTGTAACTGAAAATAAGCGAACCGCTTGATGTAAGAAATATCCAGAACGAGAATGTTGACAGGTTTTTTACATGAAACAACCTGAACCGGAACCAGCCTGATTCAAAGTACCGGAACTGTACAATACCCCCAACCAGCAACCCCGCGACGAAACCTCCGGCAAGGCCTGCAGCACTATACCCAAGATAGATAAAAATGACCTGGATCAGAACCCGGAAGAGCCACTCCACAATGAGACTGAGTCGGTGGATGCCAACTTTCCCCGACCCATATACCCCGGAACCAGTACTATTCTGAAATACCGCAATAATAAGTGCCAGTAACAGCCAGAAAAAAATTCCTGATGAAGTGATATCCTTAAGATATGGTTCCGCACACAGAAGGGCAGTAATCGATAGTGCGAGGAGTACAACCCGGATAAAGACAAATGCGGAAAAATATTCATCCTGGTCCTTCCCTTCAGATATCCTCTTGACCGCAGCTCCCCCGAATCCTCCGTCACCAACAAGGTTGAAAATCCCGAAATATGCAATGAAAAGGAAATACACCCCCAGTGGAGCCGGTCCCAGTATATGGGCAAAATAAATCGTTGACAGGAATCCGATGAGTGTCGTTACAATGGTTGAGTAAACGCGATCAGGCTCTGCCGCTGGATCTGGCTGATTTTCATAAGGCGGGAGAGAAAGATGGAGGGGGACTGCACATAATGAAATTGATGAGAACATGGTTAATAATTTCGAGTTGTGTTGTTTTTGGATGCAAAAAAAATTCCTATCTGTCATTGCCAAACTGCGAGGGTACTATCAAAGGCAGAGAATACCTGAAAAACCATTCCCTTTCAGCAATGATCCGTGAATCCTGACGTATGCCGGGAGATCTCCTGATTGTGTGAGTTATACCACTCAATTGTCCGTTTCAGCCCTTCCCGGAACGGCATCGCGGCTTCAAACCCGAACTCTTTTTTTGCCCTGCTTACGTCAAGACAACGTTTGGGCTGTCCATCTGGTTTTGTTCTGTCCCAGTGTATCTCGCCATGGTATCCTGTCAGCTCGTTGATAAGCACGACCAGATCCTTAATCGTGATCTCCATTCCCGACCCAAGGTTAACCGGATCCGGTTTGTTATAACGTTCCGCTGCAAGAACAAGACCCCGCGCTGCATCGTCCACATAGAGGAATTCCCGTGATGCTGCTCCGGTACCCCACACTTCCACGAATGGATCATCCTTCTGTTTTGCTTCGGTGAATTTTTTTATGAGTGCCGGGATTACATGCGAACTTTCCGGATTGAAATTGTCCCCCGGGCCATACAGGTTTACCGGCAGAAGGTAGATCGAATTGAAACCGTACTGCGCCCGGTAAGCCTGGGACTGTACAAGCAGCATCTTCTTGGCAAGCCCGTAGGGTGCATTCGTTTCCTCAGGGTATCCCTCCCAGAGATTATCTTCCTTAAACGGGACCGGAGTAAATTTGGGATATGCGCAGATGGTACCGGCGACAACACATTTCCCCACGTTTTCCTGCCGTGCAGCTTCCATTAACTGGATGCCCATGATAGCATTATCGTAAAAAAGGTCGGCAGGATATGCCTGGTTATACCCGATGCCCCCTACTTTTGCCGCGAGGTGTATAACAATATCCCGGTTTTTTACCACCCTGACACAGTTATCCCATTGCCTCAGGTCCGTCTCTTTGCTGCGGGGAACGAGTATATTATCTCTTGATGCTCCGTTCTTGAGCAGACGGCTGACTACCTGAGACCCGAAAAAGCCTGCACCCCCGGTGACAAGAATTTTTTTTCCCGACCAGAATGTCATGGGATTCACCTTCCCGTACCTGATATCAGTGTGGAACAGATAATGGATTAATACTGATCATCTTTTCGCCCGGGACAATTTGCTCATTTTTGGGTATACCGCCCAGTATATCAGTCATTCTTCCACCATCGTGTGGGGAAGGTCCTTTTAATTATTTCTTCACCTTCCCCGATTGGTTTCAGACCTGAAGCTTTCATATCTGCATCCACCATTATCCGGACAAGATCGTGGAATCTGATGCGGGGTTTCCATCCAAGGTTTTTGTACGCCTGGGTAGGATCGGCAATAAGGACTTCGACTTCTGTTGGCCGGAAATACTTTGGATCGATCCTGACATGTTTTTCAATATCGAGCCCTGTATACGCGAACGCTTCGGTGAGGAATTCGCGCACGGAATGCGTCTCCCCGGTACCGATGACATAATCTTCAGCTGTTTCCTGCTGCATGATCCGCCACATGCATTCTACATATTCCGGTGAGAAACCCCAGTCTCGCTTTGCATCAAGATTTCCAAGGTACAGGTATTTGTCTTTGTTAGACAGGATGCGGGCAATGGCCCGGGTGATCTTCCGGGTAACAAAGGTCTCACCGCGGCGGGGTGATTCGTGGTTGAAGAGGATACCGTTTGCAGCAAAGAGGTTGTACCCTTCCCGGTAATTGCGGGTCATCCAGTAGGAATAGATCTTGGCACAGGCATACGGGCTCCTTGGATGAAATGGGGTGTCCTCATTCTGGGGTGGCTGTGCAGCCCCGAACATCTCACTTGATGATGCCTGGTAAAACCTCACCGGGTAATTGCTCCGCCGTGCTGCTTCGAGCAGCCGGGTTGTTCCCAGTGCTGTAACATTGCCGGTATATTCCGGTGTATCAAAACTCACCCGTACGTGGCTCTGGGCCCCGAGATGATAGATCTCTTCCGGCCTGATATTATACATGATATTTGCAATCTGTTCGGAGTCGGAGAGATCGCCATAATGTAAAAACAATCGTGCATTCGGGTCGTGAGGATCCTTGTAGATGGAATCGATCCGGCTCGTGTTGAAGGTTGAGGAACGCCGGATTAACCCATGCACCTCGTACCCCTTGGAGAGCAGCAATTCCGCGAGATAGGAGCCATCCTGTCCTGTAATACCGGTAATAAATGCTTTTTTTGGCATAGGTATCAAAGCAATTAATAGTTATTCCGGGAAAATTTGAATGTATTGCATAAACAAAAAATGATCGGGATAAAAGCCCCAGCCGTGATTTGAACACGGGACCTGCTGATTACAAGTCAGCCGCTCTGCCAACTAAGCCACTGAGGCGCCATATGATTTTGTCTGTTGATAGTAAAAAAGGTGGTGCCCGTTCTCTCAAGGCTGACAATTACGATATCATGTCCCGCTTTTCACAGGTAGTATCTCTCTGCCATTTTTCCTGAATCAGTATCTACCCAAACAGATTATACGTTCGAGGAACGGACGTACTAGTACACATGGCACAGCTGACCGTTGATATCGGGGGAAGTCCGGGTATCAATTGTCGCGGTTTCTGCGAATACTGTTATTTTAAAAAGGTCAAGGGCGTCCAGCCGCTGGGGTGCCGGTACTGCCTGCCGTTCAAGAAAGGGTGTGACTACTGCACCCGCGGGATCCGGGAAGAATATGCCGGGTTCAAGGATCTCAAGACTATTGCCGATGAAACGCTTGCAAACCTCCAGACAAAGCAGGGGGATATCGAGCGGATCACGATCAGCGGCGGCGGGGATCCCAGCTGTTACCCCCGCTTCCGGGATCTGATCGAGCTGCTGGGAAGCATGGAAGCCCCGCTTCATATCGGCTACACGAGCGGCAAGGGATGGGATGATCCGGCGATTGCCGATCTCCTCATCGAGAACGGGCTTTCGGAGATCTCCTTCACGGTCTTTGCCACCGATCCGGAACTCCGGAAGAAATACATGCACGACCCGACCCCGGAGGCCTCGCTCGCGATCCTCGAACGGCTCTGCGGTGCAGGTCGGATGTCTATGCAGCAACGGTCGTCCTCCCGGGGGTGAATGACGGGAAGGTGCTGGAGGAGACCTGCCGTGGCTCCAGGACCGGGGAGCAAAGGGTCTGATCCTGATGCGGTTTGCGAATGCCACCGATCAGGGCCTCATCCTCGGAAATGGCCCGGTCATGGGAAAGCAGAATGTCCAGAGCGTGGAGTGCTTCCGGGATATGATTACGGATCTCAGGAAAAAGTTCACCATGAAGATATCCGGCACACCGCTCTGGGATCCGGAGATCGGCTCGCCGTTCGCGATTCGTTTTGAACCGGACCTGCTTGCAAAACTCCCCCGGGTCACGAAACGTGCGAGCGTGATCAGCGGAAGCATTGCAACGCCGTTCATCGATACCATCCTCTCTGCCTGCGGGTCGGAGGTGCCGGTTTTCCCGGTCAAAAAGGAGATCGCCTGCCTGATCACTGCCGACGATCTCCGCGGTCTCGACCTCTCTGCTCTTGAACCGGTTGTGATCATTCCCGGACGGGCATTCGTGCACGATACCGAGGCTGAGAAGATCCTGTCCCGCGACGGGATCGGGCGTACGGTGATCCGCGGCCCGGAGATGCTGACTGCCGATGCCGAGACCAGTATGGGTATGACCCGCAATGACGTGCTTGCGATGGAACTGGATGGATTCCGGGACCTGATCCTGACAATCAACCGGTATGGAAGATAACCGGTCGGGAATCCTTGCCAGTAGAATACATGAAATCATCTGGTATTTTTCCCGGAAATACGTAAAAAAATAAGAGTTATCAGATGATTGCCGCTGTGATGCCAATCACACCGGACTGGATAATGACTGCAACGGCGATGATGACCCCGGCCATTTCAAGGGCTACAGCAACATTGCCTTTCCTGAGTTCCTCAAATTCATCGACACCCGTGGTCAGCCTGTCGAGGATGTTGAGTGCAAGATAGATTGCAGCGACGGCGAGCACGATCCCGAGCAGGAGCTGGATGATTGCGGCAACCACGATAGCGAGTATTCCGTCACCGGTGTTAATATGCCGATGCTGATGGCCTTGTTGATACCCACCGACAGGCCGGAAACACCGGACTGGACAACAACCGCGATGGCGATGAACACTGATGCAACAAGAATGCCGACAGCGGCATTTCCTTTTGCGAGTTCTTTCTCTTCATCGATACCCTTTGTGATCTTGCCGAGCACCCAGAACCCGATATACAGGGCTACTACGGCAAAGACAATGGCGAGAACCAGCTGGATTATCCCAACAACTGCATTCAGTAAAAAATCCATCATTTCACCTCGGTTTATGGTATGCTGTTAGACGAAACTCTAAATAAATATATCGCTTGCGGGACACATCGGAGGCTGGATTTGGCCCCTTCCTGCCAAACCGATAAAAATCTGGCATTTTAATAGATAACCGTACAGGATGGAAGCGAAAGAAAGGTATGCTGCGGGAGGGTTACGATCCCCCGATCTCCAGATCTCTCGAAGCAGGAACGTGCGAATGCACGTCAGAACCCTATGAGTCTGGCGCCCTAACCAGCTAGGCCACCGCAGCACAAAAAGTGCATAATAAAAACACCGTAAAAACTCTTAAAGGTTCTGATAGCCCTTGTTTCCGGATCAGTCCTTTTTCTGTTGCAGGTAAAGGTTTACTGCTGCGGAGATGGCAGCAACTTTTTTTCCCTGCTGGAATGATCCGGCCAGCGTCTGCATCCGGGTCTCTTCGTCACGGACATACCGGTCAAGGGTGTTGAGGATATGCTCTTCCTGCAGGAAATGGGTGTGGGTATTCCCTTCGACAAACTGCTGGTTGTTCATGATGGCATAGTGGAGGGGGAGAGTTGTCTTGACCCCAAGGATAATATATTCCGATATGGCACGCCGCATCCGTTTTATTGCATCGTGCCGGGTGCTGTCCCAGGCACAGAGTTTGGCAATCATGGAATCGTAAATGGGCGAGATGGTATATCCCATGTGGATACCGCTGTCGATCCGGATGCCCGGTCCGCCCGGGGAGCGGTACCGGACAATTTTTCCGGGATCGGCGGAGAAATTATTCGCCGGGTCTTCCGCATTGATCCGGCATTCGATCGCATGACCGCGGATCGAGAGATCTTTCTGCTCGAAGGGAAGGGTTTCACCGGCAGCAACTGCAAGCTGCTGCTTGACAATATCCACACCGGTTATGCATTCGGTGATGGTATGTTCGACCTGGAGCCGGGTGTTCATCTCCATGAAATAGTAATCCCCGTTGCTGTACAGGAATTCAACCGTCCCTGCGTTGGTATATCCTGAAGCTTCCACCACTTTGAGTGCAGACTGCGCCATGCGGCTGCGCAGTTCCGGTGTCATGATGGAACAGGGGGCTTCCTCGATCAGTTTCTGGTGCCGGCGCTGGATCGAGCATTCCCGTTCATAGAGATGAACGGCATTCCCGTGCTCGTCCGCAAGTACCTGGAACTCGATATGCCGGGGCTTGATTAAGTATTTTTCAATGAATACCGTTGCGTCCCCGAATGCAGACTGGGCAATGCGCTGGCTTGCAGAGATCGCTTCTTCCAGGGATTTTTCATCCTGCACGATCTGCATGCCGATCCCCCCGCCCCCGGCACTTGCCTTGACAATGACCGGGTAGCCAATTTCCTGCGCCACCTTTTTTGCTTCATCAAGGGTTTTAATCCCCCCTTCAGTACCGGGAATAACCGGGACACCATGGTCCTTCATCATCTGCTTGCTGCCGATCTTGGACCCCATGGCCTTGATCGTCTTCCAGCGGGGCCCGACAAAGATCACATTCTCGTCAAGACAGAGTTTGGCAAAACGGTAGTTCTCGGCAAGGAACCCGTACCCGGGATGAATGGCCTCTGCACCGCTCTTTTTTGCAATGTCGAGGATCCGCTCCATGTTGAGGTAACTTTTTGACGGGTGGGCCTCGCCGACATGGAAGGCCTCATCGGCATATTTGACATGGAGCGCATTCTTGTCGGCGTCGGAGTAGATGGCAACCGTATCGATGTCAAGTTCGCGGCAGGCCCGCATGATGCGGATTGCAATCTCGCCGCGGTTTGCAACCAGGAGTTTCTCAAAATATTTCATTGCACCACCAGCAGGACATCGCCGTTCTTGACGACATCGCCGGTATCCACAAAGATCTCGATGACCTTGCCGTCAACCGGGCTGTGGATGGGGTTTTCCATCTTCATTGCTTCAAGGACGAGGAGGGTATCGCCTTTCTTCACGACAGCGCCCCTGCTCACGCTGACTTTCAGCACCATCCCCTGCATGTTGCTCTTGATGCCCCCGGCCATCTCCCCGCGGGGGATCTTCTGCGGGGTGACGCTTGCTACTTCCATTGCATTTCCGCCAACCGAGATGATACGGATGGAGAAGACTTCGCCATCCACTTCCACTTCCATCTGGCCCGGCATGCCGGATACGGGTTTTACTGCAGGCTGCTTCCGGGGGATCTCCTCCAGGGCCCGCTCACCTTTGAGGAACGAGGGCGCAATTGCCGGGTAGAGGATATAGGTCAGGACATCCTCCTCCTTGTGGATGAGCCCGGCCTTTGTTGCCTCCGCTTTCATCTTCTCGTACGCAGGTTCCAGCAGGTCAGCCGGGCGGACCGTGATAACCTCATCGTTCCCGATGATGAGCGTGCGGATCTCCGCACTGACCGGTGCAGGTGACTTCCCGTACTGGCCGTGGATGTAATCCTTGACCTCCTTTGTCACGTTCCGGTACCGTTCCCCGTTGACGAGTACATTGAGCACAGCCTGGGTCCCGACAATCTGGCTTGTCGGGGTCACGAGCGGCGGGTACCCGAGGTCTTCCCGGACCCGGGGCACTTCTGCAAACACATCGTCCAGCCGGTCCAGGGCGTCCTGCTCCTGCAGCTGGGAGACCAGGTTCGAGATCATCCCGCCCGGCAGCTGGTACAACAGCACGTTGCTGTCAACCCGCTCGGATATCGGGTTGAGCAGGCCGGCATATTTTTCCCGGATCTGGATACAGGCATTCCGTGCCGCCCGGAGCCTGATGAGGTCGATCCCTGTTTCACGGGGGGTCCCGATCAGGGATGCCACGACGCTCTCCGTTGGCGGCTGGGATGTGCCCATGGCAAAGGGTGACATCGCCGTATCGAGGATATCAACACCGGCATCGATGGCTGCCTGGTAACTCATGGGGGCAATCCCGCTGGTGCAGTGACTGTGCAGGCAGACCTTGATATCAACGGCCTTTTTTATGCCGGTGATAAGGTTCACGGGCTGCGTCAGGCATGATGAGGCCTGCCATATCCTTGATGCAGATGGAATCGCACTCAAGGGCATACAGGTCTTTTGCCATCCTGATGAAGGTCTGGTTGTTATGCACCGGGCTGGTGGTATAGCATATCGTGCCCTGCAGGTGTGCACCGGCTTTCTTCACCTGGTCCATGGAGCGCTTCATGTTCCGGATATCGTTCAGCGCATCGAAGACCCGGAAGACATCCACCCCGTTTTTGTGCGCTGCAGCAACGAATTTATCCACAACATCGTCAGGATAGTGACGGTAACCGACAAGGTTCTGCCCCCGGAGGAGCATCTGGATCGGCGTGTGCTTCAGTTCGCCCTTGAGGTCGCGGAGACGATCCCACGGGTCGTCATTCAGAAACCGTATACAGGTATCAAAGGTCGCGCCACCCCAGGCTTCAACAGAAAAAAAACCGCATTGGTCAAGATCCCTTGCAAGGGGCAGCATGTCCTCCGTCCGGAGCCGGGTTGCGATCAGCGACTGGTGCGCATCGCGGAGGGTTGTGTCAGTGATCTTCACTTTACGGGAAACGACAGCATCCATGGGGGGACCTCATCGGGGTGGCGGGAATTGATCCAGCATCTCAAAAATTCAATGGTAAAGTATAAAAAATTCACTAACGGGAACGAAGGCGATGATTCCCATGCATAATGCCACGAGTGCCTGCGATGATATCTTTTACCGGTGTCTCAAACGTGGGGCAATACGTCCCGCCACGGGTGTATCCCCGGCAACTTCGCCCGCGGCCTGCTGGAGCGCTTGGTGATCTCGAGGCAGACTGCTTCGGTTGGCTGCGCACTGCGGCCGAGGCCGGCACATCGCCGTCAGGGTGCTCGCCGTGATCATCGACTCGTCGCCGGAACTGATCGGCATCCGCCAGCATCCCGACGTGATCGCCATTCGCCGCGATCTCGCGGCCGCCGACGCCGTTGACTTCCCCACCCCACCGAAGTTCGGAGCCACCATCGCGCCGCAGCGCGACCTTCGCTCCGAATCGGGTCAGTTGGTGGCGAGGTGGGCCGGAGGGCGGCCGACGTCGTGGCCACGGTTGACGAGCGCGATCCGCGACACCGCCGGTCGGCGACACGCTCGTGATCGTGCCGATCTCCGCACCGTCGAGCGCCAACGGGTCGCCGACTTCGACGCCAGCGTCGATGTCGACGACGCGCAGCGACTGGGGGGAATCAGCGCCGCGGCTGTCCATGCGTTCGACGAGTTCCTGACCCGGGTAGCACCCCTTCGTGGAAGCTTCACCGCCACCGGCACCACCCCTCGCTCACGGAATCGTCTGGCCCGGAACGATGTCGAGGCCCATGCGGGGCCAGCCGGCAGCGACGCGAGCAGCTTCGTGGCCATCGGTGGGCTCCGCCGACCGAGCGGGTTCCACGACGATCTCCGCGGCGACGCGGTTCTTGAACCGATTCCAGCCGGACCGCGAGCGCCTCACCGAATCCGGCGTCGACGTCGAAGTCGAATTCGTCGTCTGCCCTCCGGGTGTCGCCCGCGGCGACTCGACCTTGCCGGTCGGCTCGAGCACGAGCGTCCAGCAAGTACCCCGACCGCGAGTTCTCGCAGGTCCTGGGCCACCTGTGAGTGCAGGTATGTCGAGTCCGTCCGGACCCGCCACGATCACGTGGTCGCGTGCGGCTTCGTCGATGGCGGCAGGATCGGGAGTCACAGTGCCAGTCTGCCGTGGCACACTGCGATCGTCATGAGTTACGACGACTACCCCGCCGATGGCCGACTCCACGACCTCGCGACGCGGCGCGGTCGACACCCTGCTCACGCTCGTCCATCGGGGCACCGGGCCTCGCGTCGGCACCATGGTGATCGTCGTCGTGGTGTGCCTCGGCGGATTCGCGCTCGGCATCGCCGCCCTGTCGGATGGCATCGGACGGTCTGGATCATCTTCGGTGGTGTCGCTGCGTTCATCGCCGTTGGCGCTGTCGGTCTCGCCTGGTTCCGGCTCTGGGCGATCACGAGGTTGGGAACCGCACTCGTGAGCGATGTCGAACGGCTGATCACCGGCGACCCCCGATCGGAGCGGGTCGTGATCGAGGCCGTCGAGGCCAGCGACGGCGTTCAGGATCAGAGCGCCGTGGTGATGTCTCGCCAGTTCTTCACCATGAACGACACCGTCGTCACGGCGGGACAGTTCACCGCACTCGCTGTTGCGCTCAGGTCGGTGACGACCTTTCCGCTGCTGATCCTGCTCGCCGCGGCCATCACGATCGGCTTCGCCGGCCTCGGCTTCCTGTTCTTCCTCGGCATCCTCCTCTGACGGACCCGAACAGAGACGTGGTTCCCCGAGCCCAGGGCTGCGGGAACCAGCGTTCGGTCAGGCGTGGTTCCCCGAGCCCAGGGCTGCGGGAACCAGCGTTCGGTCAGGCGGGGGTACGGCGCCGCGGCACGCTGCCGTCATCCGCCGGGCGGCAGGGATCGCAGCGAGCAGCGCAGCTGCCTTGTTGCGACATTCGAGGTCCTCGTCGTCGGGAACCGAGTCGGCGACGATGCCGGCCCCGGCCTGCAGGCTGGCGGTGACGCCGTCGCCGGTGACGAACATCGTGCGGATCGCGATCGCCGTATCGAGATTGCCCGACCAGTCGATGTAGCCGACGACCCCGGCGTAGGGCCCACGCTTGACGGGTTCGAGCGAGTCGATGATCTCCATCGCTCGCACCTTCGGCGCCCCCGCCACGGTGCCCGCCGGGAGCGTCGCTCGCAGCACGTCGATCGGCCCGAGGCCCTCACGCAACTGCCCGGACACCTGCGAGGTGAGGTGCATCACGTGGCTGTAGCGCTCGAGCGTCATCAGCTCGTCGACGGTGCACCGTGCCGAACTCGGCGACGCGCCCGACGTCGTTACGGGCGAGGTCGACGAGCATCACGTGCTCGGCGCGCTCCTTGGGGTGCTCGATCAGCTCGGCGGCCATCATCCGGTCGTGCTCGTCGGTGCGACCCCGCCGTCGGGTGCCGGCGATCGGCCGTGACACGACCGTGCGGCCCAGCAACTGCACCATCGGCTTCGGTGACGAGCCGACGATCGTCAGTTCGGGGTGACGCACGAAGTACATGTAGGGCGACGGGTTCGACCTGGCGCAGCACCCGGTGCACGTCGAACGGGTACGCGCCGAGTTCGAGGTCGTACCGCTCGGCGAGCACGACCTGGAAGATGTCGCCGGCAACGACATGGTCCGGCGACGTCGACGGCGGCGCTGGTACATCCCGTTGGGCATCGAGGAGTGGAGCTCGGGCAGCTCGTCGGCGGCCGACGGCGGTTCGACGGGCGTGTACGGAAGCGGCTGCACAGAGAGGTCGGCCACCGCCTGCTGCACGTGACCGATCGCAGCGTCGTAGACGGCATCGAGTTGGCCGGGGTCGAGACCGAGGGTGGGCACGCTCTCGATGAGGTAGACGGGTTGACGAAGGTGGTCGAACGCCGCCAACGACCCCGATCACCGACATCACGGCGTCGGGATAGCTGCGGTCGTCGGGCCGGGGTGTCCGGGAGGTGCTCGACCTCGCGGAGATCACGTCGTAGCCGAGGAATCCCATGATGCCGCCGTGCAGCGGCGGCAGGTCGTCGAACTTCGGGCTGGTGTACTGGGCGAGCAAGCTGCTCTCGAGCGCAGCGAGCATCCCCTGGTCGGTCGGGATGCCGTCCGGCAAGGCCCCGTCGAGTTCGACGACGCCGTCACGCAGGACGGAGGAAGCGCATCGCCGACGGATTGCGACCGACGAACGAGAACCGCGCCCGAGCGTCGGGCCCCTCGACCGACTCAAGGAAGAAGCCAGGCCCGTCGCCCGACGAACTTGACGTACGCGGCAACCGGTGTTGAGGTCGGCGAGCAGCGGCTCGGTCCACGCGGGGACCACGTGTGCTCGCGGCGTGACGGTGGAACTCGCGCGTGCCGGGCCGGATCTTCATCGCGTCACGCTCTGGTCGAACGAACGGTAGAAGCACGTACGCGCCCCGGTGTGCAGGCGCCGGCGCCTTCCGGTTCGACCTTGAACAGCAGCGCATCGGCATCGCAGTCGTAGTACGCCTCGCGAACGAACTGGCGATCGCCGCTCGTGATCCCCTTGCGCCACAGCTCCTGGCGCTGGCGCGCCCAGTAGACCATTCCGCCCTTCGGAAAGGGTCATCCGCATGACTCGGCGTTCATCCACGCGCAGCATCCAGATGTCGCCGTTGTCGACGTCCTGAGCGATCGCCGCGACCAACCCGTGGTCGTCGTACTTGATCCCCGCCAGTTGCTCGGTCGGTCGCATCGATCGTGGTCCCTTCGGGCATCGGGCCAGCCTACGGTTGGTGAACAGCCTCGAAACAGGTTCTGGTCGTCGTCGACCATTTGTAGGTTGTCGGTCGTCGTGCCACCGAGGTGCCTGGCTGATCGGCGGCTGCCTCATCCTCGGCGCCTGCAGCGAAGCGGTGGCCGTCGATCCCGCGAGCGGCGCCCCGGACGTTGCAGCACCTCGGAAGCCCCCACTACCGACGTCTCGTCCACGTCGTCCTCGACGACCTCGACGTCCTCGACGTCCTGCTCGACCGACACACCACCACCACCACCGAGCCGCCGCTCGACGTGTACGACGCTGCCTGCGTGGTGCAGGTCGGCGCCCGGGTTCACTCGGGGATCGCTCATCCCGGTGCCGGACGAGATCGTACGCCACTCCATCGCTCCGAGCCGAGAACGACTGCCCGATGAGCTGATCGGCCCCGACCAGTTGCTCAACGTGTGCATCGACAATGGTCTCGACGACATCAGCGGCGAGCAACGACTCGAACGCAACGCCGCGGTGGTTCGGTCGAGACGTTGGCGTCGGTCACCGCGCAGCAGCCAAGCTCTACGAACTCCTCGTGCCGTACGGCTTCCCGAGATGCCGGTCGACGGCGTGTCGGCCACTCACCCGGCGCGGCCTGTGTGCCAGCCGGTTGGCGCTCGGCTTTCCCGTCACCCGCCCCGACGTGGCGTCGGGGAGCGACAAGAACAGCTGCTCCTCGCAACCGCCACCCTGCCGATCCCGGCGAACGTCGCCACCGACGGCCGCTGGATCTTCATCGACCTCACCTGCCAGATCATGTTGACCGGCGACGGCCCGGGCCAGCTCGTCGATGTGTTCCCACCTCGACCGGCGAGGCCGGCCACGAGACTCGCATCCAGGAGCGCTCTCGTGCATTCCGGTTCAACCCGGCGCTCGACAACGGCGGGTGGCACGAGTCGTCGCTTACCCGGTACCTTGAGGACAACCCGCTGAACGGCAACATGTACAAGCCGTTGTACTTCGACAACGGCCAGGCGATCCACGGAGCGAACAACGTGCCGACCAGCCCGCAGAGCAAGCGGCTGTGCCCGTCTGAAGCCCGCCGATCAGGACCGGCTGGTGGCCTGGCTCGGCCTCGGCGGACTCGACGGCGCAACGTACTCGAAGGACCGCATCGGCGTCACCG
The DNA here is from genome assembly GCA_963818425.1 of uncultured Methanoregulaceae archaeon. GTDB lineage: Archaea > Halobacteriota > Methanomicrobia > Methanomicrobiales > Methanospirillaceae > Methanoregula. The sequence continues at coordinate 60,581 of CAWFSA010000002.1, forward strand.
TGACCGTCCGAGGCGGCTACGAACTGGGCTGACCGGCCACGTCGACAAGTCGAGCATTCCTCGACCGGATCTGGGCGCGCGACTGCTGAAACCCAATCCGCTCCAGAATCTCACCGACGCGTTCGTGCGCGGTCGCAGATAGAGCCCGGTCGAGGCCTCGATGCGCTCGGCGGCGACTGCGTGCAGTTCGCGCTCGCGCAACATCACGTAGTCCTCGCCCTGCACTTCGACCTCGTAGCGATCCTCGGGGCTGAACAGCACCTTGTCGCCGACTTCACACGAGCGCACGTTCTGGCCCTGCGCGACCACGGTCGCCCAGATCAGGCGTTTGGCCACCTGTGCGGTGGCCGGGATGACGATGCCGCCCGACGACTTGCGCTCGCCGGCCTTGTCGGAGATGCGCACGAGCACCCGGTCGTTGAGCATCTTGATCGGGGCTTGTCGTCGACGACCGCCATGTGAGCCACGCTATCCGCAGCGTTCCGTCGAGGCCCTGGGCGCCGATTCGGATCGACCATCTGGAGTTCAGTGCGTCGGATGGCACGCCCCTCGTCGGCGACCGTGCGCTCCCGGACGGCGCCCGCGCCTGGCAACGATCATCTGCCATCCGCACCCGCAGTTCGGAGACGTCGCCACAACAACGTGGTGACGGCCCTGTTCGATGCCCTCCCGGCTGCAGGAATCGCCGCGTTGCGCTTCGACTTCCGCCCGAGTTCACGGGAGGCCAGGCGAGCGCCTCGACGCACTCGCCGCGATCACGTGATCGCGGCGACGCTCCCGGATGTCCCGATCGTTGCCCGGCTACTGTTCGGGCCGATGATCGCGTGAGTCTCGACGACGAGCGAGTCACCGCGCTCGGCCTGATCGCTCCCCCGCTCGCCATGAGCCGGGCGTCGCGCCGCCGCCCGTGCCGACGGTCGTGCTCACGCCATCGCACGACCAGTTGAGGCCCGCCGGCGGTGTCCGAACCGATCGTGGCCGGCTGGAGCGAACGCACCCAGATCGCAATCGAGCACGAGACGATCGACGTGGCTCGACCACTCCCTCGTCGGCCACACCGCCGACGTCGCACGACGAATCGTCGCCGGGCTCCGACTCGCAGCACGTCGACTTCGCTCGAGCCGATGACGGCCGCTTCCATTTCCTCTTTGACTTCGTCGGTGGCGCGGGATCACGTCGAGCGCACAGAAGTTGCTCTCGACCTGGCTGACCTTCTGACGCCCCGGTGATCACGCTGGACACATGCGGGTTCTTCGTGCACCAGCGGCGAGGGCCAGCTGCGCCATCGTGCAGTCGAGACGATCGGCAATCGGACGGAGCTTCTCGACGCGGAGCGATCGCCTCGGCGTCGGTGAGGCGGCCGGCGAGCCAGCCGTAGCCCTCGAGCGCCCGCGGGAATCCTCCGCGGATGCCGTCTTTGTCGTTGCCTGTCAGCAGGCCAGATGCGAGCGGGCTCCAGATCGTGTTGCCGTAGTTGAACTCGGCGTTGATCCGGGCGTACTCCTTCTCGACCTTCGTGCGTTCGAGGATGTTGTACTGGCTCTGCTCGGTGACCCGCCGATGCAGGTGATCAGCGGGTCGGCGATGTCGATGGCGGCACGGATCTGGTCGGCCGACCACTCGCTGGTGCCCCAGTACAGGGCCTTGCCCGCCGAGATGATGTCGCTCATCGCCGACACCGTCTCTTCGATTCGGGGTTGGGGTGGAGCGGGCCGAGCAGAGGGACATCGACGAAGTCGAGCCCGAATCGCTCAAGCGACCCGTCGATGGCGTGCATCAGGTACTTGCGGTTGAGCGTGTTGTTCATGTCGGGGTGTTCGTTGAGCCCCCGAGCACCTTGGTGATCGACGAGCGTACGACCAGCGCGGCCAGGCGAGTTCGGCGCACATCTCGCCCATGATCGTCTCGCTCTTGCCACCGGCGTACGCCTCGGCGTTGTCGAAGAAGTTGCAGCCGGCGTCGCACCGGCAGCAGCCATGCATCGAGCGAGCTGGTTGTCGAGCTGCGTGTCGAAGGTGACCCAGCTCGCCGAGCGACAGCACGCTCACCTGCAGCCCGGTGTTGCCGAGCCGGCGGTATTCCATCTTGGGATTGACGTTGGGGGTGGCCATGTCGGCGACCCTACCCGCCTCGAGGGGGCTGACGGCTGCCGAACGATCGCTGGCGATCTGCTCGGCCATCAGGTCGAGCACCGGAGCTCGGATCGCACCGACCGGTCCGCGCAGTACCCGACGGATCGAGCGTCGCAGCCAGCTCCGCAGCGAGGACGTTCTCCGGGCGATCGAGTTCCTCGCCGTCGGGCACGACCTCGTCGAGGAATCCCA
>CAWFSA010000003.1:0-340540 GCA_963818425.1 uncultured Methanoregulaceae archaeon
ATCTCGTAATTCATCGATTCTACGCATCCCATGGTTTCACCTCGTCAAGCGCTTTTTTCAGGGGGAGCGGGTTATGGACGGCCTTTGCTGCCAGGGTAATACAGGGAAAATCTATATTTTTCACCAGGTCTTCGTAATGTTCGCCATAAACCAGCGCATAGAGCTTCGCCTTCGAGATGGCCCCCATGGTCGCTGCATAGCTGACCCCGGCATCATTGTGGATGAAGACAAAGCAGAGGTCAAAGTCCCGCTTCTTGTCCGATATCAGTGCCACGGCCCGGTCAAGGTCCATGACCTCCCCGAGGTAGTGCCGGTCCGTATCGGCTACAACGAGCAGCGTGTTGGCCGCCTTGTTACCGGCAACGACCGGCGTTAACCCTGCCTTTTTCAGCCGGTTTATCAGGTAGAGCGCGATGCTGGTCTGCACCGGTACCTGCGGGCACCCGAGCACAAGGAGTGCGGTCTTCTGGGGGGTTATTGCTTCTCCGGTCACGCTGGATCAGTCCCTGCCTTGCAGCATATATCATTTCATTATCCGGTTTTTGGGAAATAACCTTGCGTAGCGTACCGCTCAATGATTCAGGAAGAGCGGATCCCTGCTATCCGCTCCGGATGCGTGTAGATAGTGAACCGGTCGCCCCGGGAGAAACCGATAAGGGTAATTCCTGCGGCATCAGCCGCTGCAATCCCCTTATCGGTTGAAGCCGCCCGTGAGATGATAACCGGAATCCCGGCATGGGCGGATTTCCGGACCATACCTGCCGGCTGCCTTCCCGTGCAGCCGATCACGCAGCGGGAGAGATCGATCCCGTTCAGAACAGCGTACCCTACGAGCTTATCGACCGTATTGTGCCGGCCAACATCGCTGCTCTTTGCAAGCAGCTTACCCCCGCAAAAGAGCACCGAGCAGTGAACTCCGCCGGTCTTTTTCCAGAGATCGGTTTCAATCTCGCGGGTGACTGCGATCACATCGTCCGGAGAGAGCCGGATATCCGATATCGGTCCGGGGCGGATGAGAGATAAAACTGAGACCGCCGGAGGAACCGACTTCGCGTTTCGTCCACCGCAGGTCACATCCGGTATCGGACCAGACGAAGATGCGATCCCCTTCGACCTTCACCTTGTCCACGCAGCGGAGGATACCTTCGCTCACGAGATAGCCTGCGCCCAGTTCCCGCAGCTGGTCGCGGCTTGCAACCATCTCGGTGACCGGCTGGTCATTGAGCAGGAGCTCGAACCGGTCCTCGATGACGACGGCATCATCCGTTTCCCGGGCAGTACCGGCAATGACCTGGATGCTGCGGTGCGTATGGATCATGATCCGCTCGTCTCCGCATATACCCAGTCGAGATAAGGGATGTGCCCGTTTATCACCGGGAGGACAATGATCTCCGGCACCTCGTAGGGATGCTCCGCTTTCAGTGCATGGATGACCGTATCTGCCCGTTCCCTTCGTGTCTTGAGGATAAGCAGGTGCTCCTCCTCATCACAGCACTCCCCCTTCCACCGGTAGAATGAACGTACCGGTGTGATATTCACGCAGGCAACAAGATTCGCATCAAGCAGACTCTTCGCAAGCGCCGCTGACTGTGCAGGCGGCACTGTTGAAAAGACCACGCAGATCTCCGGCCCGCATCCCGCTTTTTTCTTCTCCATACGGGACGTGTTGCCCTTCCCGGCTCATAAGCCTATACCGTCCGGTCTTTCAGGTATGCGGCGGGAGTTAAATTCTAGAGACTCCAGCACCAATGGTACATACTTATGTACGCGAGCAGAATGAACAATCTCCCGCCGTATCTTTTTGCACGGATCGACGAGATGAAAGCAGAGCAACGGAAATTAGGTGTTGACCTCATCGATCTCGGTGTCGGCGATCCCGACCTTGCGACACCGGTCCATATCGTAGAGGCCCTCTGCACGGCCGCAAAGGACGCAAAGAACCACCACTACCCGGACTATGCCGGCATGCCGGCCTACCGGAGTGCGGTCGCCGGCTGGTATAAGAAACGTTTCGGCGTCACGCTCGATACAAATAAAGAGGTCCTTGCCCTGATGGGGTCCAAGGACGGTATCGCACATATCGCCGAGGCATTCGTCAATCCCGGCGACTATGTCCTCGCACCGAGCCCCGGCTATCCCGTATACCGGACCGGTACGCTCTTTGCCGAAGGAAACGTCCACGAGATGCCGCTCCTGCGGGAGAATAATTTTGTTCCCGTGCTCGCAGACATCCCGAAGAACGTGGCAAAAGCGGCAAAGATCCTGTACATCAACTACCCGAACAACCCGACGGCAGCAGTAGCACCGTCAGGGTTTTACCAGGAAGTCGTTGACTTTGCACGCGAGAACGATATCGTCGTTGTCTCGGACAATGCGTACTCCGAGATCGCGTACGACGGGTACCGTGCCCCCTCGTTCCTTGAGACAAAAGGTGCCATGGAAGTGGGTATCGAGATGCACTCGCTTTCGAAGACCTACAACATGACCGGATGGCGTGTCGGGATGGCCGTCGGCAACGCGGAGATCATCGCCGGGTTAGGAAGGGTCAAGACCAATGTCGACTTCGGGTGTCTTTGACGCTGTGCAGCATGCTGCCATCACCGCCCTCTCAGGTCCGCAGGACTGCGTGAAGGATGCCTGCAAGATCTACCAGGAGCGCCGCGACGTGCTCGTGAAGGGACTGCAGGGGCTCGGGTTCGATGTCCCGTTACCGAAGGCTACGTTCTATGTCTGGGTGCCGGTCAAGGACTGCATGGCATTTTCCGGGCGGCTCCTGACCGAAGCCGGTATCGTGGCAACGCCCGGCGTTGGTTTCGGTGCCAGCGGGGAAGGCTACGTGAGATTTGCCATCACCCGCCCGGTTGCCCGGATACAGGAAGCGATCGAACGGATGCGGAGGATGGACCTGTGAAACTCGCACATCACCTTACAATAAAAAACGGCCGTCTCCATATCAACGGGCTGGACTGCGTTGCACTTGCCGGGAAGTACGGGACACCCCTCTATGTCACGAGCGAGGACCGGGTTGTGGAGCAGTTCGAGAGCTATAAAAAAGCCCTCGGTGCACGCTACCCCCGGGTGCAGGTGCTCTTTGCAGCAAAGGCGAACGGCAACCTTGCCCTGATGCGGGCGCTCGCACAGAAAGGGGCAGGGGCGGATGTCTTCTCCTCGGGGGAACTTCATCTTGCACTCGAGGCCGGCATGGCTCCCGAGAAACTCCTCTTCAACGGGAGCTCCAAGACACCGGCCGACCTGAAACTTGCTGTGGAAAAAGGCGTGAAGGTCTCCCTCGATTCCCTTGACGAACTCCACCAGCTCGATGCAGTGGCAACTGCTGCCGGTAAAAAGGTAAAAGTCTCCTTCCGCGTGAACCCTGCGCTTCACGTACCGACTCACCCGAAGATCGCCACCGGCCTCAAAACAAGCAAGTTCGGCATCCCCCATGAGGAGATCCCCGCGGCATACCGGGAAGCCCTTGCCTGTAAAAGCATCCAGCCGGCCGGCATCCACTGCCATATCGGTTCGCAGATCCTCGAGGTCGAACCCTTCGCAAAGGCCGCGGAAGTGATGGTGAGGATTGCAAAGGAACTGACAGAGATGGGCGTGAAACTCGAGTTCATCGATCTCGGCGGCGGCCTGGGCATCCCCTATCACCATGACACCGACACGGTCCCGACACCCGAGGATTATGCCGCAAAGGTCGTCCCGGTCTTCAAAGCAGGTGTGGAAGCCTGTGGTATCACTCCCGAACTCTGGGTCGAGCCCGGCCGTTTTCTCGTGGCCGACTCGACCGTGCTCCTGACACGCGTCAACTCCACAAAAAAGGCACACAAGCGGTTCGCCAACGTGGATGCCGGGTTCAACCTGCTTATCCGCCCCGCAATGTACGACTCCTACCACGAAGTCATCGTCGCGAACAAGGCTGACGCGCCGCTGAATGCGGAATACACGGTAACCGGTCCGATCTGCGAGACCGGGGACATCCTTGCACCGGACCGGAAGCTGCCGGAACTTGCCGCCGGCGATATCATCGCGGTACTCGATGCAGGAGCGTACGGGTATGCGATGTCCTCCCAGTACAACGGGCGTCCGCGGTGTCCCGAGGTACTCATTAAGGGAACGCAGGCAGATCTCATGCGCAGGGGCGAAACCATCAGCGATCTCACTGCTGCCATGGAACGCCCTGCCTGGCAGAAATAAGCGGAGTCAGTCCATCGTGCTCTTCCACTACGCGCTGGTCGATGACCTCATCACCAAAGAGGAATTTGAACGGCGTGTAGAGGCAAAGATCGACGAATGCGGCGACCTCGTCGACGAGCCGACCGCCGCCATGATGGTAGTTGGCGAACTCGGCCGGGAGCACGTGAAGATCAAAGGGCTGTCGGCAAAATCCAGCCTTTTTTCTTTTTTCGGGAAAGTTGTCGACAAGACCGAGCCTAAGGAGTTCGACCGGGCAGATGGTGAGAAAGGCTGGGTCGCCACCCTTCTGCTTGGTGATGAGACAGGGACTACCCGTGTCGTGCTCTGGGACGAGAAAGCCGGGGCTGCACTGGATACCGTAACCGGGGACGTACTCGAGGTCATCGGCCGTCACCCGGGAAAGAGCACCCACGAGATCTATGCCCTGGCCCTCCGGAAAGCAGGCTGCGAGATCACCTGCACCATGACGGATGGGGCAGGAAACCTCTCGAATGAGCCGGTGGAACTGGACGCTGTCCTGCTGGGGGTGGAACCTGTGAGGACGTTCACGAAACGGGACGGGAGCACGGGCGAAATGGCAGAGGCAGTCATCGGCGATAGTGAAGGAACTGCCCGGCTCGTGGCATGGGTGCCGGAACTGCTTGCCGGATTACCGGTCGGCACAACCGTCCATATTACCCAGGCAAAACCCAGTAACCGGGCGGAGGGACGAAATTACAGTATTGATGAAAAGAGTACGGTTACCGCAACCGGAACAGCGGTTAGCCGTCCCGTTCACTCTGCTGCATTCCGTTGCGGACCAGGGGATTTACTCGGTAAAAGGTACCGTAAAGCAGGTTCAGCAGCCGCATTCTTTTACTACACGGAATGGTGCAACGTCATGGGTCAGGAATATACTTATCCATGATACCGATGATGAGCTGAAAGTCGTGCTCTGGGGGGAGACGGCGCTTATCCCGGTCGCGCCGGGCGATCGGGTTGAGATCTACCATGCTACGGCAAAACCCGGGCGGTTCGGGGGGATCGAGACTGGGTGTGGGGAGGGGGAGTGCGTTCCGGATACCCAGGGAGACGATCCGCCCGATTGTCTTTGCCGGAACGATTATTGCCGGTCCGGGCTGCCTCTTCGTCGATAATGGCTTTGAACGGTACCTCATTGAAGGCACCTTCACGCACGGAAGCGAGGTCAGGGTAACGGGGCTTCTCTCCGGGAGCAGGATCCTACCGGAACAGGTAGAGCAGGTTGTTGTAGATGCCGGGTCCGTTCTCCGGAACGTCCTGCAGTTTCAGGACGAATTGAAGTCCTGAAAAGTTACTTTCACCCCGCGCAGTACGGGAGTTTATATCCCAGTCATTAACATGTTGTTGTGCCATAGGAGTGTATAAGAAATGGCTGAAGGACCATTGGAAATTGAAGATTTACCGGGCGTTGGCCCGAGTACCGCAGACAAGCTCCGGGAAGCCGGTTATCTCTCCGTTGAAAGTATTGCAACCGCATCACCGGCAGAACTCTCCGAGATCTCGGAGATCTCCGAATCAACGGCAAAGAAGATCATCAAGGCTGCCCGGGAAGTGGCAGATGTCGGGGGTTTCAAGACCGGCAAGGATATCTTTGAGGCACGCAAGGATATCAGGAAACTATCCTTCCGGGTTCCCGAACTGGATACCCTGCTTGGCGGGGGAATGGAGACCCAGGCTATTACCGAGATGTACGGTGAATTCGGTTCCGGTAAGAGCCAGATCGTCCACCAGATGGCAGTCAATGTCCAGCTCCCTGAGGACATGGGAGGACTGAACGGGAGTGCTATCTATATCGATACCGAGAATACTTTCCGGCCCGAGCGTATCGAGCAGATGGTCAACGGGCTCGGGATCGAAGACGCCCCGGATGTCCAGGACGTTTTAAACAATATCCATGTCGCACGGGCACATACTTCGGACCACCAGATGCTCCTCATCGACAACTCCCGCGAGCTGGCAAACGAGCTCAAGGGAAGCGATAAGCCGGTCAAGCTCTTCATCATCGATTCCCTCACTGCTCACTTCCGCGCTGAATATGCGGGCCGGGGAACCCTTGCTACCCGGCAGCAGAAACTGAACCGGCACATGCACGAGCTCTTCAAGCTCATCGATGAGCACAATGCCGTTGGGCTGGTTACCAACCAGGTCATGTCCAACCCGGCTGTCTTCTTCGGCGACCCGACAAAACCGATCGGGGGCAATATTGTCGGACATACCGCCACCTTCCGTCTCTACCTGCGGAAGAGCAAAGGCGGCAAGCGCATTGCACGTCTTGTGGACAGCCCCAACCTGCCCGAGGGCGAAGCACCATTCATGGTTGAAGAGGCTGGTCTCAAATCGTGCTGAAGGCACTCCTCACGGATATTGACGGGACAATCACCGATCCCGACCCGCAGGATAAGTACCGGATCCATTGAAATGATCCGGTCACTTGTCGACAGCGGAATCGATTGTCGTACTGGCAAGCGGGAATACTTCCTGTTTTATGGATGCCCTCTCCAAGATGATCGGAACAAAAGGGTCATTCATTGCCGAGAATGGCGGGGTGTTCCGGGTGGGGTATTCCGGTTCCCTGCGAATCAAGGGAGACCAGACGGTCTGCCGGAAGGCACTGGAAGTGCTGCAGGCACATTTCCGGGTTTCCGGAAGGGAACTCGAACTTTTCAGTGCCCCCTACCGCTTTGCCGACCTGGCTTTTGCCCGGACCGTCCCGGTCGATGAGGTCAGGTCAGTACTCCGGGATCACCCGGTACAGGTCCTTGATACCGGCTATGCCATCCACCTCCAGGCTCCCGGGGTCAACAAGGGAACCGCACTGGTGGAGCTTGCACGGGAGATGGACCTCACACCTGCCGATTTTCTTGCCATCGGCGACTCGCTCAACGATATCCAGATGCTGAAGACCGCCGGTATCGGTATCACCGTAGCAAATGCACACCCGGAAATAAAGGCCGTTGCCCGGTACATTGCCGGAAAAGAGTATGGAGACGGGTTTATGGAAGCAATCGAAAAATATTATCCTTACTTCCGCGCAAGGTAGCGATCAACGACAATATAGTCCTTGATATCCTTGACCGCCTCAAAGGGGATGATAAGGAGCTTGTCATCCTCGAGGTTGTAGCCATCGGTAGAAAATGTCTGGTCCGGGTGGATGATCATGTCGAGGACCTGGCCGGAATCAAAATCAACCCGGATGTTTTTTAACGTCCCAATGAGCTTTCCCTCATTGCTCATGATCTTTTTTCTTGAAAGGCTGCGGGCAAATACACGAGTCATAAAAAAATTAGCGACGTATAAATATATAAACTGTTCGAAATTCGCAAAAAAAACGAGTTTTTTCTCATTGAAAGGTGTAAGAACGTTATTTGAACATTTCAGCGGCCATACGGATGTCTGCCCCCCGGAGGGTCTTCCTGCCGGCATGGTCAGACATCTTCTTTGCTTCCCTTGCAAGGAAGGTCCCGTATTCCTCCATAAGCCCGGTAAGGGTTTCCGTAGCATCGGCACTGACCCGTTCGGCACCGGCTTTTTTTATGATCCGTTCTACAGCAGCCTGGGATAACTCTGTCATAATCCTTTAATTCCTCCCATACCATTTGACTTAAAATATCTAAAGATATTGTATCTACAACGAGGGGAAGACCCGTATGACATCCGACTGGGTGAGGATCCCCACCGGCTTCTTGTTCTCCACGACAATGAGCCGGCCTATCTCCCGTTCCTTGAACCTGCGGATAACCTCAAAGAGTTTTACATCGGACGATATCTCCTCCACCTCAGAGGTCATCACCTCAGAGACCGGGGTCGTTAAGGGAAGGTTATTTTCAATGGCACTCGCGATATCGCTCATGGTGACGATACCGGAAAGAATACCGTCTTCGATGACCGGGGCGCCATGGATACGTTCATGGTTGAAGAAAACCAGGGCGTCCTGCAGGGAGTCAAGGCTCCTGAGGGTCTTGAGCGGACTCGACATGTAATTCCGGATGGGCTGTTTGGGCAGGGAGATCATCTCTGACGTGGCAATGAGGAGCGATTGGGTTACCTCATCTTTGCCAAACACCTCGCCCCGGATCAGAAGCTTGTTGACCGGGGTCGGCCCGATCGTGATCCGGTCGCCGATCTCGAAGAGTTTTGCGCTGCCCTTAAGTTTTATGACCGCATGGCAGATATCAGGGTGACAGAGCGTGGTAAAATCGATTTCCAGGACCGTTGCTCCCTGTACAATCTCCCCGTTCCTGCTGATGGGAACATCGTAATCCGTTCCTGAAACATTCAGGTTAAGTTCATTGTAGGCAAGGGTAGTGGGGATGTACCCCCCCTTGGGACCGGGAACCCCGTCAACAAGACCAATGGCTTTTAATGCCTGCATCTGGTTGCGCACGGTTCCCGGGTTGCGCTGGATCCTGTCAGCTATTTCTTCACCTTTGATGGAGTGCGAATGCTGGTGGTAAAGGGTGATCAGGGTGATGAGGATATCACGCTGGATAAGGGACAGGTCCATAACGATAAACCGTATGACTGTCCATAAATATATAGGTAGACGATTATGGAATTTGAAAAAATGCCGACGGTGCCCACTGCCGACGAAATCCTTGACCGGAGTTTCCGCCGTGCGGCAAAGAAAATGAAAGAGAAGACCAATAAGGAGCGCGCCAACCAGGAGTTCGTCCGGGCAGTAGGTGCCGCAATCCATGATCGGCTTGTCTATATCATCCGCGGGTTTCCCGAGTTCGATGACATTCCGCCCTTTTACCGGGAGATGGCAGAGATCCTCTTCGGGCTTGACCGGATCAGGCAGTCCCTCGGGGCGGTAGGATGGGCAGCAAAGCATACCAAGATGGTGGGAAACCAGATGGTCCTGCAGTCCCGGAAAGCTGATGATACCCTTGTCGTGCGCAAGCGTGCGGTCGCCCGGCTCGCCTCCATGGTCCACCAGATCGACAAGGACCTGAGGTTTTTGAACGAGGTCAGGAATGTTCTCCGCCAGCTCCCCCATGTCGATGACGTGTTTACGGTGGTCATTGCCGGCTACCCGAATGTCGGGAAATCCTCCTTCATCCGGCGGGTATCGTCTGCGGAGCCGGAAGTCGCGTCCTACCCGTTCACAACCAAGGGGATTATTGTCGGCCACCGCATCATGGGCCGCGAGAAGATACAGTTCGTTGATACACCGGGAATTCTTGACCGTCCTGCGGATGAACGGAATGCTATCGAGAAGCAGGCACTCTCGGCCATAATGAACGTGGCAAGTGTAGTCCTGTACATTCTCGATCCCTCGGAGCACTGCGGGTACCCGATGAAGGTGCAGCTCAACCTGCTCGAAGAAGTAAAAGGGATGGTCAGAAGCCCGGTGATTGTCGTTGCCAACAAATCTGACCTCGTCGCACCGGAGGAATACCAGACCATGTCAACCGCGGACGGGACGGGCGTGGAGGAAGCGCTGGCTGAGATCCTCACCCATAAACCGGCACCGGAAGAGGGGAAGAGAGTGGTGGATATCCGGTCCCCTGTCGCTGTTGAATCTGAAGAGAGTGACCGGGAAGCACCTGCCGAGATTGGACTGGATGGCAAACCGGTAAAGAAACCCAAGCCAAAGCGGGCGAGGAAACCCCGGACGCGTAAGGAATAGATTCGGACTAGGCTTGGGCATTCGTTTTATCCAGAGTAAAAAATTTATATAGTGCTGTATACAATTAGTGAATGTATTATTTCCCCACCTTGCCCTGCAATGTGGGTTAATTAACTCCGGGGGGTTATTTTATAACCCCCTGAACTTTACTATTCTTATATAATATATTCAAATACTAAGTACCAAGAAGGTTACGGGCTTGTCGCAAAAAGTGTGTGTGTTCATTGACGGGAGTAATTTTTACCATGGCCTGAGAGATTATTTTGGAAATACACATATCGATTTTTACAAACTGAGTACCATGCTCTGCGGTGCGGAGAGAATGCTGGTCAGGACATATTACTATAATGCACCCGTTAACAAGGAAGACGATGAGGAGATGTATAAACACCAGCAACGGTTTTTTGCCGGTCTGGATGCAACACCCTACCTGACAAAAAAACTGGGACGCCTTGAGCACCGCAATGGTTCGATCGTCGAAAAGGGTGTTGATATTTTTCTGGCAGTTGACATGCTGAAATATGCCTTTAATAATTCATACGATGTAGCGATCCTGATTAGCAGCGATGGTGATTTTTCCGAGGCCGTCAATGCCGTGAAGGATCTTGGGAAACATGTTGAGTACGCCCATTTTGCAGCCGGCCAGTCTAAGCATCTGCTTGCCTGCAGTGACCGGCATATTCTTCTGACGAATGATTTGTTAAACAAATGTGTAATTCCGAAGAAAAACTGATTGTTTCCTGTTCATCGTAAGCCTGAACGTAAGGGGGGGAGGGGGTACCTCCCCTCACCCAATAATTTTTCCGGGAAGGGGCCTACCCCCCTGCCCTATGGGGGGGTGGTGGGGGTATCCCCTCTCTTGTTTTCATGCCGGAACCATTGCAGCCCGGTATTTTGTGATAGGGTCTTCCCATGATTCATCGTCGGGGGTCGCCCGGTTATTCTCATCCGGGACTCCCCCTTTTCGCAACAGGAGGGATAGGGGTAGGGGGTACCTCCCCCCCACCCAATATTTTTCCGGAGGGGGGATGACCCCCCTCCCAAGCCCGGGCTGGTGGGGGGACCCCCCGCCTGAGGGGAGCGGGTTCGCGAGAATTATCGTCGTGGAGTACCTTCGACAGGGCTGAGCTGGCGGGGGGGTTTTGCGGGCTGAGGGGGGGAGAGGGGTACCCCCCACCGCACTTTCACGCTCCCAACCGTTTGTTAATACCATGATATTTCAAATGGCGATCAGCCATGAATTCCCCAGCCCATGCCCTCATCGGTACCTTTGCATTTCTCGGCTATTCGCACTGGCTGGGTACTGCCAGTGGCTCATCCACTCTTTCAACGGGCTGGGGCTTTATCGCACTTGTCGCTGGATCGGTTATTCCGGATATTATCGAACCCGCAACCAGCTGGCGACACAGGAGTCTGTTCCACAGTTTCCGGGCACTGTTCACCATAATTATCTTGTTCATTGCGACTGGTTTGCTTGCCCTTGTGACTGCATTCTTCTCAGATTTTTCAGCATTCTTCCTTCTGTCCTGTTTCTTCCTAGGGTACGTATTCCACCTGCTAGCGGATTCGGTTACTCCGATGGGGCTGCCGCGATAATGACTTGTCAATGTTATCCACACGAGAGTCGTTACCTCGCAAATTTCACATGACAGAGAAGGCATTCAATCTTGTTCGATTCTATTGATCATTCGTTCTCATTTTTTATCTCAATAATTGCAATCTTTTCATTTGTCCAGGAACTATTTTTAATACCATTTTTTTTGAATTCGTTTAAAATTTGCCCAGAAAGTGGCAGAGTAGCGTAGGGATTTGCAAAATAATCGATATAAAGACGACAGCCTTCGTTGTTGAAATAGTAACGAGAGAATCATTCCTGAAATAATCGGACACTCTTTTGAAGATTCATAAAAACCTAATTCAAGCAGGAATGTTCGGGGGATGTTAACCAAAATAATTACAAGAATTCCAGGAAGATCCTTTGATAATTGTTGTGATTTTTCAAAAATGATATCCTTAATATTCGGTACTGGATGATTGACCATGGTGCTTATTTCCACATAATCTGATTTGGAAACGATTTCTCCCTCATGGTCATTTAACGTTCGAACTTCGATAAAGGCTGTGAATTCTGGACGATTCCCCGCAAGTATCGGGAAATAAAGAGGGGGAGATTCGAGATGCAATCAACAGAGTTCATTTTGGGTTCCGATCACCCCTTTTTTGAGGTCGACCGACAACATTTCGATAAAAAGAGACTACCCCATTCCGGGAATCGGCCATTTCGTCCTCTGATTTGCGGTCTGGCACTCAATGCGTGCCCGGAAATGACCCTATTTAGCAACGATACAGGGCCGTTTCCTGAAAACGTGGTGCTGGGGGACAGACCGGGGAAGGATCCGAAACGCGGGGGTAATTGGGTGGGAAACCCGGATAGATCCCCTGGCCCGGCGGAGCCCATGAATGCTGCGTTGCCGGCTGCCGGAAATATCGGAGAACAATGCACAGCAGGAGAATCTGAAAAACTTGTTAAGGCGATGAATCCGTTATGAAAGAATCTGATGCAGAGAAAAAATTCCTCAATGACGGCGAGGTCGTGCTCGGAGGGGACATAAGCTCGGCGAAACATAAAGACCGCGCCCACAAGATGCAGAGATTGTACAAACGGGATAATGGCCGGTTCATTCCATGCGCATGGATGTGCCCGGACTGCGGGCAGATGCAGCGTTATTGATTCTGCACCAGCAAAACAATTTATTTGAGTTTTTTAAGAGCCATTTTCCGATTCTGTTTCACCTCAGAGTAGTCCGGTTTGATGGCAATCGCCTTGTCATACGAGGCGACCGCTTCTGTGTACCTTCCGAGTTCATGGAGCGCAACTCCGCGGAAGTTCCACGTATAGGCATCATCCGGGGTGATAGCGATTGCTTTATCAAAAGATGCAAGGGCTTCCGTATGCCGTAAGAGAATACCCAACTCGGCTCCGCGAATGAACCACACACTGGCATCATCCGGATTAATGGCAAGCCCCTTGTCAAACGAGGCGACTGCTTCAGCGTCCCGTCCGAGGTCGACGAGTGCCCATCCGCGGTTGTTCCACGCGTCGGCGTAGTCCGGTCTGAAAGCAAGTGCCTTGTCATACGAGTCGAGGGCTTCGGCAGGTTGTTTGAGTTCAGTTAGTGCGACTCCACGACCATTCCATGCATCAGCGTACTCTGGCTTAATGGCAAGTGCCTTGTTACAAGAGGAGAGGGCTTCGGAATAATTACCGTTTTTGAAAAAATCCATGCCCTCCCTGTAATACTGCTCTGCTCGATCTTCCATGCATTATGGTATGCTGCCTGGATAATCACTGTTGTGATGTAACCGGGCAGCCGCTGGCAGCGGAGCATCGCGACCCGCCCTGCGGTTCTGTTTTTGAGTTTTTCTGTGCTGCCTTATCGAGCTCACAATAGCCAAAGTGCAATCATGGACTGCAAATCCCGTGGTCGTCCTGCGCGATCGATGGCTCTTACGGAGTGAAAAGTGACAGCGGGCATGCAATTTGAGAGTTGGTGCCGGACTTTCGGTATGCAAATGCAGGGAAAAAAATTTAAAACCAGGGATTTGTTTAATGGTATAACTTACAGTTCCTTTTTACAAAAATGCCAGTTATACGATGCATTAAAATATCCTACCCCATCCACCCCATCAGTGCCCATCCTGCCAGAAACCCGAGGATAGTCCCGCCATTCAGGGGAGGAAGCCCGGCCGGGGTTTTCCCGACATCACGAAATACAGGAGAACAACAAGACCGGCCAGCGACCCAATGATAGCACCGAGTGCCGGGAGGTTGATCATCCCCCCAGCTTCCACCCCTGCAAAAATACGTTGGCAGAAACAACGAGGATCGAGGGCATAATCATGTCCCCCATCCCGATGATAAAGGCCGCCCGCTCCCCGCCGTCTGCGAGTTTGCCGATCCCCTCTCTGATAAACGAATAGTCCCTGCGCTTGGGGATAACGAAGAGGATCGGGGTTTTCAGATCCATGACGCCTTCAGCAAGGGTGATCATGTGCTTCGTCTTGTATACCGAGATCGCATCGTAAACTGCGAGCAGGATAAGGAGGATAATCACCGGCAGGACCTCAAGAGAGGCACCGAAAATCGCTGCCACACCCGCCCCGATCAGGATGCCAAGCGCATCGATCACGTACCATTCCGGGTATTTGTATAAAAGAACCGTTGCAAGAATGGACAGGACAAAAACGATCACGGTCGCAAGGTCCGTTGCACCCATCAGGGAGTACATAATCGCCATAAAGATATAGATAAACGTGAGGAAGATCGAGATGCCGATCACTGCTGCGATCACCCGTTTCATGTCATACCGGATCAGGATAAGGATGAAGGCGGTGAACGCGAGCATGATGGCTATGAAGATGATCGGGTTCTCCAGCGACGTCGGGTCCTCAAAGGCGACAACACCGGATGCCTGGACCGGGAGGGAGAGCAGGAGGGCTCCGATCTCCACAGCGATGAGCAGGAGGGGCATTGCAAGGAAGGGGATGAGGTTTTTTGTATCCAAAGGGCATCTCCAAGAGAGTAGTTAGATTAATTAGTGTGCTCTCATCATCTAAAAACATGGATATACGCGAATACCTGGTCGATATCCTGCTCACCGTCGTGATGATCATTGCCTCGCTTGTCCTCATCACCCGGTTCTGGCAGGACCTCATCATAGCGGTTACCGCCGGCCTGATGATCCTTGCGCTCGGCGGCCTTTTGCTTTCGCTCAATATCAAGATGCGCCATCTCGAGAGGAGCGTTGTTATCCGTGAACGGATGCTCCGCACCAACCTCGAGGAGATCTCAGGCCGGATGCAGGACAAATACGACATGGCCCTCTCCCATCTCGATGAGCTGATTGCCGAATTTTCACGGCGTGCATACAAATAACGTACGGTCACAGGAGCAGTACAACACATGGGCGTAGCACTACGGGATATCATTGCCGAATACAAGACACCGGTGACCTGGGAGGCATTGCCGGGCATCGCTGCCATCGATGCAAACAATGCGCTCTACCAGTTCCTGACCATCATCCGGCAGCCTGACGGGACACCCCTGATGGACCGGCGCGGGCGGGTCACGTCCCATCTCTCGGGTATCCTCTTCCGGGCAGCCAGTTTCATGGAGAAGGGCATCAAGCCGGTCTTTGTTTTTGACGGGAAACCGACCGCACTCAAGCAGGCTACCATCGACGAGCGCCGAAAACTCCGCGATACTGCCGGGGAAAAGTGGAAGGAGGCGCTGGAGCGTGGCGACGAGGAGGAGGCATACAAGCAGGCCCGTTCCTCGACCCGGGTAGACACAACCATTGTCGAAACCTCAAAAGAGCTGCTGCGGCTGATGGGTATCCCCATTGTGCAGGCACCCGGGGAGGGTGAGGCACAGGCATCGTACATGGTGGCAAAGGGAGATGCCCGTTACGTGGTCTCGCAGGACTACGATACCCTGCTCTTTGGCGCCCCCCTGCTGGTCCGGAACCTCACGGTCAGCGGCAAGCGCAGGATCCGGGGACGGCAGATAACCGTAAGCCCCGAGCGGATCGTGCTGGCGGATACCCTTGCCGGGCTCCACCTCACCCGCGAGCAGTTGATCGAGATCGGCATCCTCGTTGGGACCGACTTTAATCCGGGTGTTGAGGGCGTGGGTGCGAAGACCGGCCTGAAGATCGTGCAGAAGGGAGAGTTTGCCCAGAAAATCAGGGAGAAACAGCCGGACTTCGACCCGGCACCGGTGATGGAGATGTTCCTTCACCCTCCGGTAACCGATGAGTACTCCCTTGCTGCGGGACACCCGGATGCGGAAGGGATCCGCAGGATGCTCTGCGATGGGTATGACTTCTCCGAGGATCGGGTAAACAAGGCAATGGAAGGGTTTACGGTCAAGGCCGGGCAGAAGACCCTCGAGAGCTGGTTTTAGGGTGCCCCGGTAATTTCAGTCATTGAGTTTTTGTTTTTTTACCCGTAATTATGGTTATCGGTTCAGGTATCTCCGGACAACGGCAGCGTGAACAGGAACGTCGTCCCCTTCCCCGGTCCTTCCGATTCCACCCAGATCCTGCCGCCGTGGGCCTCGATGATCCGCTTTACGGTAGCAAGCCCGATGCCGGTACCGGGAATGTCCTTGTTGAACCGCTCGAAAAGCCCAAAGACGTTCGGCAGGTTCTCGTTAATAATGCCCATGCCATTGTCCTGCACGAAAAAGACCGGTGTCCCGGCATCATCCCGCACACCAACTTCTATGCGGGGTTCCGTTTGTCCGCCCATGAACTTGACCGCATTGTCGAGCAGGTTGGTCATCACCTGAAGCAGGCGCTGCCGGTCACCGGCAACAACAGGCAGATTATCCGGGATCACCAGCATGACATGGTGTTCGGTCAGGTGGCCTGCAAGCAATCCGGCAGCTTCCCGCGCAAGATCGGTCCAGAGTATCCGAACCGGTTCATTCACGGTCCTGCCACTCCGGGAAAGTGCCAGCAGCGTAGTGATCAGGTGCTCCAGTTTTTCCGCTGATTCGTTTATCCGGGTTATATCGGTCAGGACACGTTTGGTATTGCCGGATTTCATATCCATTTCAAGCAGACCCAGAAATCCACGGATTGAAAAAAGCGGGCTCTTCAGGTCATGGGACACGGTATAGTTGAACCGGTCAAGTTCGGCGTTCTTCTGCGCAAGTTCGTTGATGAGGATCTCACGCTGCTCTTCGGCGTTCCTGCGTTCGGTGATATCCCGTGCAGCAGCGAACACACCCTGCACATTCCCGTCAGGATCCCGGTATACCGTTGCATTGTAGAGAACCGGGACAGTATGCCCGTCACGGTGCCGGATCTCAAGCGGATAGTCGATGACATGTCCCTCGGAAAACACATTAAGATATCCCTGGCGTGCCTTCTGTGGCTCCGTGAAGTATGCGGAGAAATCGGTGCCGATCAGTTCATTCCTGGTCACGCCGGTTGCCAGTTCTGTTGCAGAATTGACATCCTGGATTTTCCCGTCATGGCTGATGGTTACGAGAGGGTCAAGGCTCACCTCAATCAGGCTTCGGTTGTAGGCATTTGCCTGCTGGAGCGCCACTTCTGTCTTTTTGCGCTGGGTGATATCCCGCGAAATGCCGAGAACCGCGTTGGGACGACCGTCTGCATCACGCAGGAGCCGTGCGGAATTCTCAACCCGGATTATTGACCCGTCTTTACAGGTACTCGTCAGTCTCGAACATGACCGCCCGGTTCGGATCCACCGTCCCTGAAGCTTCCTGCTCCATCTCTTCGTGGAACCGTTTCAGCACAACAGTCTATTGATGCCGGTGTCATCATCTGGTCCAGGGTCTGCGCCATGGCTTCTTCGACCGTAAAGCCCCGCATTTTTTTCACGGAGGGGCTCATATACGTCAGGTGCAGGTCAAGGTCGAAGATCCAGATCGTGTCGTTGGTATTGTCAGCGATGAGCCGGTACTTCTCCTCGCTCTCGCGGAGCTTCGCCTCTGCCTGTTTGCGCAGGGTGATGTCACGGACATGGGAGATCCAGATCTTCTTCCCCCCGTAGGTTACGAGATGGGCGCTGGATTCAACAGGTACGGTCGTGCCATCCTTTTTCAGGAACCAGGTTTCGAACAGGACCGACTCTTCTGCTGCTGCCTGCCGGATTATCTCCCCGAGCAGGGGGTGCTGGTCCGCGGGAACGATATCTGATGGACCTAATCTGAACAGCTCGTCCCGGGTATACCCGAGCATAAGGCAAGCACCCTTGTTCGCATCGATAAACCGGCCGGGCGTTTCCGTTGTCGTAAGGGTATGCAGTAAGATCGCATCGTTTGTCCAGTCGAACACGCTCCGGAATTTTTCCTCGCTCTCGCGGAGTGCTTCTTCAGCCCGTTTGCGGTCAGTGATGTCCAGCAGGGAGGCCACGCTCTTCTTTGTTCCCGGAATGACATCGATAGAGAGGTATATATTGTGGATATCGCCGGATTTTGTGACAAACCGGAACTCGTAACGGGTGAGTGCTTTCTCCCCGTTCTGCCTGCGCAGCCGGTGCTGGGCAAGCATCCGTTCCAGATCCTCTTTCAGCACAAATTCCGTCCAGCATTTTTTTCCCTCGATATCGTTCTTGGCAAAACCGCTCAGTCTTCGCAAACTCCTCGTTGGCAAGAGAGATGATGTTGTCCTGCTCGACGACGACTGTCGCGGTGCCGGTATTCTCAAAAACAACGCGGTATTTCTCCTCGCTCGTCTCAAGGTCCAGGATCTTCTTGTCCAGCTTGGCCACGAGACGCCGGACATATTCCCGGTCAATCGTCCCGTTGTTTTCAATAACAGGTCCCGTTTCCTCCAGAGTCCCTTCCGTGACCTGTCCGAGCGTCTCGTTCAGCTCGCGGAGAAGGATCATCAGGTTCGGCCGGCTTGATGAGGTAGCGTGCTGCACCGAGAGAGAGCCCGAAATCCATGTCCTTTTTATCGGTATAGGTTGCGGTATAGATGATGAACGGGATTTTACTCAGACCGGGATCTTTTTTACAGGTGCGGATGAGCTGGAACCCGTCCATTTTCGGCATCAGGAGATCGGATATGATGGCGTCGAAATGCTGCTTTTTCAAGTGTTCCAGCGCCTCGATGCCGTTGGACGCTGATTCCGTTGTCATACCCCTGTGCGCTGAGCATCGCTTCCAGCAGGTACCGGTTTTCCTGGAGGTCATCGACGATCAGGATCTTCAGCGGTGGAACGGTATTGTCGTTGGGACCCTCACGTTTCGTGTTTCTGGTCATCAGGGTTTCCTCAGAAATGTACGGATCTCGCCGATGATGGTATCCGGGTTGATGGGCTTTTCCACATAGCCGGTGCACCCGGCAGCGAGCGACCGCTCGCGGTCACCGGTCATGGCATAGGAGGTCAGCGCAATGATGGGGACCTTCTCTCCCCCGGGAGATGCCCGGATGCGCCGGGTTGTTTCGTACCCGTCAATACCCGGGAGCTGGATATCCATCAGCACGACGTCCGGTTGCTCCCGGATCGCCATCTCAACTCCATCCTCCCCGGTAAACGCCTCGATCACCTCAAACCCGTCTCCTTTCAGGAGAAACGAGATGAGGTACCGGTTCTGCTCATTGTCCTCAACAACCAGTACTTTTGTCATGGATCCTCCTGCTTTACGTAGGTTGCCGGGAACCGGAACATAAACTCGCTCCCCTTGTGCACCTCGCTCTCAACCGTGATATCCCCGCCAAGGAAGCGGGCAAGCTTTTTCGAGAGGTAGAGACCCAGCCCCGTCCCCTCGGTCAGCCGGCCCGGAACCACAACCCGGGCAAAAGAAAGGAAGAGCCGGCCCTGGTCCTCCTTTCCAATCCCGATGCCGGTATCGCGGACGCGGATTTCCACCCAGTCCCCTTTCTGCTCCGCGGTAACATCAACCCTTCCCTCATCGGTGAACTTGATCGCGTTGCTGATCAGGTTGATGACAATCTGCTTGATGCGTCGTTCGTCGCTCGTTATGGTAAGGGTTTTGGGAATTTCCATGTGAAGGGTCAGCCCGTGGTCGAGTGCCGCAGGACCAAGGGTGTTTTCCACCTCATTGAAAGAATCGGCGAGGTTGAAGGTCGAGACACCCGCTTCGATCTTGCCTGCCTCGATCTTGGAAATGTCGATGACGTCGTTGATGAGCGCGAGCAGGTGCCGGGCACTGTCCTGCACCATACCAAGCTGCTTTTTCTGTTCCGCGTTGACCTCTCCTGCCATCCCTTTTGCAAGGATGCCGGTAAACCCGATGATGGAATTGAGCGGGGTACGGAGCTCGTGGCTCATGGATGCGATGAACAGGGATTTGAGCCGGTCCAGCTCCCGGAGCTGGATGTTCGCCTCTTCCAGTTCCCGGTCCGCCCGTTTCCGGTCCGTGATGTCCAGGCCGATCACGATGACCCGTTTTTCCTGGCTTCCGGAATCCGTCATCTCCCGGGTATTCCAGGAAATTATCCGGGGGGTTCCGTCCTTTGTCCGGATAACGGTCTCGAAGTTATCGATGTAGTTATTCCCGGCGATGATCCGGGTGATGGTGCCGGTAATTTTCCTCCGGTATTCCCTGTCGGGATAGAGTTCCTTCCAGATATCCGCGCGCCCGAGAACTGCATCTGCCGTATAGCCACTGATCCGTTCAGCAGCCCGGTTCCAGACAAGGATCCTGCCGGAAGCATCGAGCACCGTGAGCCAGACGTTCGCGTTCTGGATGATGCCCTGCTGGACCTGGCTTGTCCTGTCGAGCGCATCCCGGGCCCGGGCCAGCTGCTCGGTCAGGTAAGCGATAAGGGCCGCGATACCGATGAACACGATCGCCCGGAATACTGCCCCTTCAAAGGTAACGATGTCGCCAGGTACCAGCACGAGCACCAGGACCAGGTAGGAAAGGCCGAGCAGGAGAGAGAGATACACCCCGGTTCTCCGGTAATGGTAGGCAAGAAGCACGATGGGCAGGTAATAGAGGTGCATGAAGATGATCGTGATTCCCTGCGACAGGCAGTACGCAGTTATCAGCAGAACGGCACCGGAAAGGGCAAGAATAATCCCTTTCCACTGGTTTTCCGTTATCGTGAATTCAGTTCGCATGGTCCTGGTCCCCGGTACCTGCCGGCCATGGCAGCGTGATGCTGACGGTCATCCCGTTCCCACCACCGTCCGGTCCCGCGTGCCGGATTTTCTCATGCCACTCCCAGATGGCTGTATGTGATGCATGGGACTGTGCAGGCTTAATGATTATGATGGGCGGCAGGTATTGCCACAAAAAGAGCACTTCAATGATATTCCCAAGAGCGAATTATGAAAAAATGTTGAAAAATGCTCGGAAAAAATTGAAGGTTACTCGTTTATTCCCAGGAGCTCGGCAATACCTTACACTGAGCCGGACAGGGCTTGCGGGGGTCGCATCCTTCTCAACAACAACTGCCGTTCCATACGCGAGCAGCTCGGTCATCGTCTGCCCGATCTCCGATGAGTCGAACTGCATGCTCACGACTGCATTTGCCCCCAGAACCTGCGCATGCTCCCTCAGCCGGTCGAGCGCCTGCTCCCGGGACTGGTTCAGGAGTTCTGTATATTCGTGGATTTCCCCACCGACGATAGACCGGAGGCCGGCCGTGATGTTCCGGCCGAGCCCGCGGCTTCTCACGATAAGGCCCCAGGTAACGCCGATAGTCCGGGTAATCTTATAGCCGGGTATGTACGGTGTGCTGACAATGATGATCTCGTTCGTCATGATATCTTCAGTATAGTATCTTAAAGCATTAAAAAAAGAAGGAGCCTTCCGATTTCTGGTAAAGAGAGGGAAGATCGGGACTGTCCGCGGGATACATCAGCACTTTTCTTCGCAGGAGAATGCTGACAGACTGTCAGGACCGGCTGCTGTCTGGCACTTTTCCACGCAGGTTTTGCACGCAATGAATTGAGGTCCAAGGACCAGGCTGCATCCGCCGGCTCCCGTATCACAGGACGCATACTGCCGGCATCGGTCGCCGATCCGGTATTCCATCGTGCACATCTGCGGGGCGTTTGTACCGCAGGCGAGATCGAGGCCATGGCAGGTGGTGAACCCACACGCAGACAGGACGGGCGTCTCGGCCGTGACGGTTGTTGCGATGGGGGTCGGGATGGTCGGGAAGCTGTGTGGGGGTAACCTTCCCGCCAGAGGTCAGTGTGCAACCGGCAGCGATAAGCACCGCGACAAGCAAAAGACTGCATATACCGTAAATGAGAACCTGGATGTTTCATGAATAATCACGTCAGCGTGTGATATTCGCCACGGGCTCTATTTATGGGTTTATTTCGCTGCGAAAATTTTGGGAGTTATGGTGATGTCCGGAGTTATCTTCCCTCTTACCCCTCATTTCTGGCGGCGGTTTCCCGGGACAGGAATAATTTTCCAGGGGGGCGACCTGACCGGGATTGATAATCAGATAAAGAGGAGCCCGGTTTAAGTCTTCCCGCCAGGGTAATGCACGGTCCTGCGGGAAGGAGATAATCACCTATAAACCCAACCAGCGTCCACCTGTTAGCTAAGAGATCATCCATGCAGCTCAACTCCTGCAAGAAGACCTATAACAACGAGACGCAGCGGGCAGCCCCGCTTGAAGAAACCCTCGCCCGCATCGAACCCAAGGTCCCCGCTGCCGGGATCACCCGCGTTGCCGATATCACGAGCCTTGACCGGATCGGTATCCCGGTCTTCTCCTGCATCCGGCCTACTGCAATGGACGGGGCTATCACCGTCTACAACGGCAAGGGCGCAACGGTTGAGGAATCACGGATCTCCGCCATCATGGAGGGCATCGAGCGGTACTCCTCCGAGATGCACGACCGGAGGCTTCCCATGGCAAACTACCAGGAGATGTTTGCACGGGGACGGACGGTCGATCCCCGGGACCTGATCCTCCCCGAGGGGGTTGACCTTGACCGGCCCCTGCCCTGGTACGAGGGATTCGATATCGTCAACGATGAGCCGGTCTTCGTTCCTGCCCATGCAGTCTTCCACCCGCTCCCGCCCACCTATCGCGGGCCGTTCCGGACCACCACCAACGGCCTTGCCTCGGGAAACACCTTTGAGGAGGCGGTCTTCCACGCCCTCTCTGAAGTGATCGAGCGCGATGCCTGGTCGCTCGTCGAGGCCTGCCGGGATACCGGGCCGTGCGTCACGGGTATGACCGACCCGGCAATCCTCGAAATGCAGGGGAAGTTCGCAAAGGCACAGGTCGAGGTGAAAGTCCGGGATATCACGAGCGACATCGGTATCCCCACGATGGCCGCGGTCGCCGATGACGTACTCTTAAAAGACCCGATGCTCCTCACCATCGGGATCGGGACGCACACCAGCGCCCGGATCGCGGTGATGCGGGCACTTACTGAAGTGGCCCAGAGCCGCCTCACGCAGATCCACGGAGCACGGGAAGATACGACGCTTGCGGAGCTTCGCAAGAAGATGGGCTACGAACGGGCAAAGCGGATCAACGGGTACTGGTTCAGGGACAATGGCACTGTTGACTACAGCACCGTTAAATCCTCTGATACCGATGACTTCAAAAAAGATATCGAGAATATCATCGGATCTCTCGAAAAACAGGGTATGGACCGGGTCATCATCGTTGACCTGACCCGGGAAGAGATCGGGATCCCGGTTGTCCGGGTGATCGTGCCGGGCCTCGAAGTCTTTGCCATGGACCAGGAACGCAGGGGCGAGCGGGTGAACAATGCACAGGATCATCGTCTTTCTCGGGCCCAGCCTTGAACGGGAGACAGCAGAGACGATCCTCCCTGCCGAATACCGCCCGCCGGCCAAACGGGGCGACCTTCTCCGGGCCGTGCAGGACGGGGCAGACATCATCGGCCTGATAGACGGTGTCTTTCACCAGGAATCCGCTGTAGCGCACCGCGAGATCCTTGCGGCGATTAAAAAAGGAGTACCGGTCGTCGGCTCCTCCAGCATGGGTGCACTCCGGGCCGCCGAGATGGACACGCTCGGGATGACCGGCATCGGCGAGGTATACCGTATGTATAAGAGCGGGGAACTGGTCTCCGATGATGAGGTCGCTCTTGTTTTCGATCCCGAGACCGGGTTCTCCCTCTCAGAGCCGCTGGTAAATATCCGTTTCACGCTTGAGGAGGCAGAGCGGCAGGATATCGTCACTGCCCGGGATCATACTGCCCTGCTTGCGGCTGCAAAATCCGTCTTCTACCCGCAGCGGACGTACGGGAGGATTGTTTCTGAAGCGGGTGCTGCAATCGATCAGGAGACCCGGGAGCGGTTTCTTGCATGGGTGAAACTGCCATGCCGTTGATCAGAAGCGGAAGGATGCGATTGCGGCGCTGGAGTATATCAAAGAGCTTACCAAGGAATAGTAACAGTTGTTCCGAAATAATTCATAGCATTTGATGGGGGCTGATGCCCCCATACCCCCGATTACGATAAGTACCGCCGCCCCCGACGGGGCGCTCCCGCGGCGGTTCAATTCCCAGTTTCCGGAAACCAAACTTGCCCCGCCGTGCCTGGAGAGGCCCTGAGTCGGGAGCTCTCCCAATATCCAGTATTTACAAGATTATATGGATTTGATGTGAACCGATCGGGTGTCAAGGCGGTGCTCCTCCAGAGCAGCATCCCCTCAGGGGCAGCATTTCGCAAGCGGTTCCCGATTCATGCAATCACGATCACGATCGCAATCAAAAACAATCTGGATCAATCGGAGCGATTTTGATCGCAGAACGGATCTCGGTTCTTCCGATAAATCAACCCGATTGTTCCGGAGCATTGTATTCAATTCGTTAAAAGAGGAGTTCACTCCACCTTCGCCCAGACGTACGCGAACCGCTGGAATGCGGTGATGTGCCCGAAGATACCGAAGAGGACAAAGAGCCAGCCGAACCACGAGAGACCATACCAGCTCATCGGGACGAGGAGTTCCACGATACCGACAGCCATGATGAGCACGAGCCGGTCGGCCCTCCCCAGGAGCCCGCCATAATACCGCCCGACCCCGACCGCCTGCGCCTGCGTGCCGAGATATGAGGACATCAGGACACCGGTAAGAGCAAGGACACCGATCTGCCACGGTACCAGGCCCCCGGCGAAGATCCCGGTAATGATGAAGATGTCCGCGTAGCGGTCTACCGCATGGTCAAGGAAATCCCCGCGCTTGCTCTGGGCATTCATCTCGCGGGCAACCGCCCCGTCCATGGCATCGCAGAAGGCATTCAGTGCAACGGCAATTACTCCCCAGAGTTCCAGCCGGAGGAAGAACAGGACACCCGCAGCTGCTGAAGCTACCAGTGCCGCAATGGTGAGGATGTTCGGCGTGAGCCGGCAGCGGATCGCAATGGCGACAAGCGGGTCAAAATACACTTTCGCACGGGAACGGTACTGGTCGAGTGTCATGGTACTGACTCCAGGTACCCCGACCAGTCGATATGGCCGAAGTCTGCCGGAATCTCGCCCCGTGCAAAGCCCTCGATCCTGTCAGCACAATAACCTGCGTCACGGCCGGTGGTGTCCACCTCGAGAATCTGAGAGGGATCGAAGTCCTCGGCCGTTTCGATCAGGCAGACATCCAGGGCTTCCGCTTCGGCGTTCTCACGGATCTTTTTCTCCCGGTATTTCCGCTGAGCGAGGCGTTTTCTGAGCTCGTCGGGGCGGCAGCGGAGGACCACGATCCTGTCGCACGGGAGCAGGTGGGCGATATGGCCTTCTACAAATCCGTCCACGGGAACAAACCCGGCAACCCAGCGGTCCGTGTCAATGATCCGGGCATCACGCTCCTCGTCTTCACCGATGACATAGGGACCCACGGTTGAAGTCAGGTGGACAACGGTATGTCCCCGACGGGACAGTTCGTTACCGATCATCGATTTCCCGGTACCGGGCGTTCCCGTGATACCGCACATCATAGAGAGTTTATCACCTGCACGAACCGCTCGTTCTCCCAGTCTTCGCCAACGCTGACGCGGATGTAGTGATCGGCGAGGCCGGTGAAACTCCGGCAGGAGCGGACCACCACACCCTTGCGGGCGAGCTCCTCCACCATCGCGTCACTCTTGTGGGGGGAAACGTCGACCATCACAAAGTTCGCGTCAGAGGGGAGAGCAGGGTATTTTACCTCATCCATAAACCGCTTCCGCCAGCGTCTGACCTGTGCTATGTACCGTTCTGCATGGGCCGTGTCTGACAGGGCAGCGGCTGCTGCTGCCATCGAGACCGAGTTGACGGTAAACGGGGTGCCGGCACGATTGTACCACGGCGGAAGCCACCGCGGGGTGAAGGCGTATCCTACGCGGAGCCCGGCAAGGGAATGGACTTTGGAGAAGGTCCGGCCAAGCACGAGGTTCTCGTGCTTCTTCATGAGCGGGAGGTAATCGATCCCCGAGAACTCCACGTAAGCGTTGTCAAGGAAGAGCAGACCTTCAATCCCTTCAAGGATCTCCCGCACGACTTCCACACCGGTTGCATTGCCGGTTGGGTTATTGGGAGAACAGAGGACCGTGATCTTCGCCTCTTTTGCTGCCCGGATCAGCTTCTTCGGATCGACAGAGAAGTCCGCTTCACGGGGGACCGTGACAACCTCCGCTCCCTGCCCCATTGCTGCAAGGGCATAGAAGGAGAAAGTAGGCGTTGAGATTGCTACCTTCTCGCCCGGCTCGACCAGCGTGCGGACAATCGTCTCGATAACCCCGTCCATACCGACACCGGTAACGAAGTGGTAGTCGCCGTAGTGCGCCCGGAGGGCGTTCATCAGGATATTCACCCGCTCATCCGGATAACGGTTGACCGTGAGCAGCGCCTCTTCTGCAGCTTTTAATGCTGCGGGGGAGAGGGGGTCGGGGTTCTCATTGCTCGCGAGCCGGGCGATGCGGTCCATCCCGTACTCGCGGGCGATATCTGCAGCCTTCTTTGCAAAGGCGTAGCCGCTCTTCTTCTTGTAGCAGGACCTAACCAAGCGCTCCATTGATAACCTTCACTACCTGGTCGATCTCGGCATCGGTAATAGTGAGCGGGGGGACAAGACGCAGGTTCCCGTCCGCCGCACAGTTGACAAGCACGCCCTGCTCGGCACACTTCTTCTGGATCTCCGGGCATTTATCGCCAATAGTCATCCCTATCATCAGCCCGCGGACACGCGGGTTGTATTTCTTTAAGCCTTCGCGGAAGCGTTCGCCTTTCCGGCTCACGTCGGGAAGGATCTTCTCGATCACGCCGATGGTTGCAAGGGCGGTCGCACAGGCAAGCGGGCCTCCGGCGAAAGTGCTGCCGTGCTCGCTCTTTTTGAACTCGAGGTCCTCGCGGGCAACAAGGGCACCCATGGGAAAACCACTCGCAATCCCCTTGGCGAGGGTGACGATATCGGGGTTTACCTTCGTGTGCTGCATGGCAAGCCACTTCCCGGTACGGCCCATGCCGGTCTGCACCTCGTCGACGATCATGCAGGCCCCGCTCTTATCGCAGACCTCGCGTATCCCTTCAAGGAAACTGTCGGGAGGGATGATGACGCCGGCTTCTCCCTGGATCGGCTCGACGATGACACCGGCGGTATCGTTATCGACAACCTTTCGGAGCGCATCCACGTCCCCGTAATCGACAAAGGTCTTGACCATACCGAGCGGCTCGAACGGCTCGCGGATCGCCGGCTTGTGGGTCACGGCAAGCGAACCTACGGTACGCCCGTGGAAGCCGTGGGTGAACGCGACGAACTTCTTCTTCCCGGTCCTGACCCGGGCGAGCTTGAGCGCCCCGTCGGTTGCTTCCGCGCCGGAGTTGGAGAAGAAAGCCTTGTGCATGCCCGGTGATCTCCACGAGTTTTTTCGCAAGCTCTCCCTGGTGCGGGACATAGTACAGGTTCGAGCAGTGGATGAGCTGGTGCGCCTGGTCGCAGATCGCTTTAACTACCGCCGGGTGGCAGTGACCGGTGCTGCAGACGGCAATGCCTGCCACGCAGTCAATGTATTCCTTTCCTTCTGCATCCCAGACTTTCGACCCGCTGCCTTTGACAATCGCCATGTCACGGGAGAAAGCAGGCATGAAGTATTGTTCATCGAGTTTTTTGAACTGGCTGGTCTTTTCCATGAGTATCACGTTTTTTAACAGGTTGCTTTTTGTTTTTGTTATTCGTATTCGATCGTTGCAGGTGGTTTCGCCGTGATATCGTAGACAACCCGGGCCACGCTCGGGATGTCTGCGGTGATTCTCGACCCGATTCGTGTCAGGTGGTCAAAGGGGATATTGACCGGGTCGGCAGTCATGCCGTCTCTTGAGTTCACGGCTCTCACGGAAACAATCCACCCGTGGATCCGGTTGTCACCCTTGACACCGGTGCCGAGACCGAGAAGGGCTGCAAAGCACTGCCAGGGACGGTACTTCTCGACCAGTTCATCCTCAACGATCCAGTTTGCTTCGCGGATGACAGCGACCTTTTCTCTCGTTACTTCACCCAGCACTCTCACCGCAAGCCCGGGGCCCGGGAACGGCATCCGGTGCTGGATCTCTTCTGGCAGCCCGAGCGCCCCCGCAACCTCCCGTACTTCGTCCTTGTAGAGGTCACGGATAGGCTCGATCACGCGGGTGAACTCCATGTGGAGCGGCATGCCACCTACGTTGTGGTGGCTCTTTATTCCGCCTTCGCTCTCGATCCGGTCCGGGTAGATGGTTCCCTGCAGGAGACATTTTGCACCATGCTTTTTTGCCTCGCGCTCGAAGACACGGATGAACCGCTCCCCGATCGCTTTCCTTTTTGCCTCGGGGTCTGAGATCCCCTCCAGCGCATCGAGGAACTCATCTTCAGCATGGACGATATCGAGATGGATGTGGGAAAAGATTGTCCGGATGCGGTCGGTCTCCCCTTTCCGCATCAGGCCGGTATCGATATAAATCGGGATCAGGTTGTCGCCAATGGCACGGGCGGCAAGAGCGGCACAGACCGAACTGTCAACACCCCCGGAGAGGGCCATTACTACCTTCTCATTCCCGGCAGCGGTCTTGATCTCCTCTATTGACTTCGTGATGAATTTTTCCGTGTTGACCATGCTATTCTCCGTTTTTTATCGTATATCGTGTTGGTTATTTTGTCCGCTTGTTTGCCCTGCATGCCTCGACAAAACCAAGGTAAGGCGGTGACGGGCGGGTCGGGCGTGACTTGAACTCCGGGTGGAACTGGGTGGCAAAGAAGAACGGGTGGCCGGGGAGTTCGAGACACTCCATCCGGTTCTTATTCGTGGCCGAAAAGACCATTCCTGCTTTTTCCAGCTTTTCGATACAGGCGGGGTTCACTTCAAACCGGTGGCGGTGGCGTTCAACGATCTGTTTCTGGCCATAGAGCCGGTTCGCCAGCGTACCCTCACGGATATCTGCCGTATAATCTCCGAGACGCATCGTGCCGCCGAGTTCATTCACACTCTCCTGTTCCGGGAGGATGGCGATCACGTGCGTCCCCTCGCCGAACTCCTCGCTCGTGGCATCGGCAATCCCCGCCTTGTTGCGGGCAAACTCCACGGTCGCCAGCTGGAACCCGAGGCAGAGGCCGAGGAAGGGGATATTGTTCTCGCGGGCGAATCTGATTGCCTCGATCTTCCCCTCGATACCCCGCTTCCCGAACCCGCCCGGGATCAGGATGCCGTCATAGTCCTTGAGCGAGTCCCGCTCGTAGCGCTCGGCATCCAGCCATGCTATCTTCACTTCGGTGGAGAGGGCGCGGCCCGCGTGCTTGAGGGACTCCTTGATGCTGATGTACACGTCTTCGATGCCGTACTTGCTCACGATGGCAACGGTTACCCGGTTCGTGTATTCCTTATTGACGATCCGGTACCACGTGGTATCCGCTTCTTTCCGGTCCAGCCCGAGATGGGCGGAGAGCACATCCGCGATACCCTCCTTCTCCATTTCCATCGGGACGGCGTAGGTATCCGGTGCGGTTGCCGCGGAGATGACCGCACTCTGCGGGAGGTCGCAGAACGCCGAGACCTTTCGTTTTGTGCCGGCCCCGATGGGGTTGGCACTCCTGCCCACGATGATGTCCGCGTGGAGACCGAGTTCCCGCAGTGCCTTGACCGAGTGCTGGGTCGGTTTGGTCTTCATGTCGCCCATCGTATCCTCGGGAAACAGGGTTACATGGATCAGAACGTAATCCTGCGGGGGAGCTCGCCCCGCATCTGGCGGATAGCCTCCAGAAATGGCATGCTCTCGATGTCGCCCACGGTACCGCCGACCTCGACAAGGCAGATATCCGCCTTCGTCCCGTCCGGAAACTCCTCTTCTGCTGCCTGACGGATGCAGGTCTTGATCTGATCGGTAATGTGGGGAATGATCTGGACCGTTTCCCCGAGGAAGTCCCCGCGGCGTTCCTTCTGGATGACCGTGCGGTACACCTTCCCGGTCGTGATATTGTGGGAGGCCGTCAGCTCAATATCGAGGAAACGCTCGTAGTTGCCGAGATCAAGGTCAACCTCGCTCCCGTCTTTCAGGACAAAAACCTCGCCATGCTGGGCCGGGTTCATAGTACCTGCATCGATGTTCAGGTAGGGATCGATTTTGACCGCTGTTACCCGGTAGCCGCGGTTTTTCAGGATCCGTCCTACTGATGCGGCGGTGATGCCTTTCCCAAGACCGCTCATCACGCCACCGGTAACAACGATATACTTCACACAGATCTCCCCGATTATTCTGTTATATTTTCTCACAATCCCTATTAGTTGTATCTTCTCGCCGGAACGGGGGAGAACCTGGTATTCGGGGGAGGATTTCATCGTCATACAATCAGGAGTTGCTGTCGGTCATAAGAATGGGAGCAAAGCAACCTTAATCTGGCTGAAATGAGAAAATATATGCCATGAATTTCAGGAAATTTCTCACCATTCTGGCAATTCTTCTCCTGGCCGTCCTGATCGTTCAGCCGGTAGTATCCGCAGCCAATCTGTCCGCAGCCAATCTGTCGGCCGTTATCATCTGCGGCCAACGGGACCAAAGTCACGCAATATAACATCGTCGATCTTGAGAACGATAATGCAACAGGAACCTCTATAACAGTGCAGAGTTAGTCTCCTCGTGAAGGGTGACTTACGACAATGCCATCATGCTCTTCGACAAGGCTCTCGCATCGAATACCACGATAATCAAGAAGACGGATGCCCTTCTGTATATCTATCCGCGACAAGGCATACGCCCAGATCCAGCTGGGAAACTATAATGATGCAATCGCAACGGTGGACGCCGGTCTTGCATTCTATCCGGGGGACGCCATGCTCTGGAATAACAAGGGTAAAGCACTTGAAAAACTCGGAAAGAACCAGGATGCACTTATCGCATATGATAACGCAGTCTCTTTGAACCAGAACTATACTCTCGCGCACGTCAACAGGGGAATAATCCTCAGTCAGATGGGAAGGTACTCAGAAGCAGTTGCGGCATATTCGCAGGCAAACGAGACCAATCCCTTCAACGAAGACATATTGACCGGGCTTGAGGCTGCAAAGAAAGGCGAGGCCGAATCCAACCTGACTATGACCATTGTGCTGGCCGTGGTCCTCATCACCGCGATCGGTATCGTTGTCTGGTATGTCAAATTCCGGAAACCCGCTGAACCGAACCGGAAGAGAAGAGAACAAAATCCCAGAAAAAATAATTTCTTTTTTTTACTTTGCTGTAGTTAATGCAAATGACGCAGAAGTCCGCGAGAGCAGTATTTTCTTTCCCTCGTCTGCCCACACTTCTGCTTCCATGAAAGCAACCCGGCGCCCCTTCTTGATGACCCGCGCTTCTGCAAGGATGATCCCCTCTCGGACACCCTTGACAAAGCTGGTCGATTCGGCAATCGTGGCAATTCCCTCATTCTTCTCAAGGAGCGGGTAGAGGGCCAGCGCCATCGCCTCATCAGCAATTGCAACGAGCATCCCTCCCTGCAGCCAGCCGACCCCGTTATGCATATCCGGCCGGACCGGCATCTTCAGCACGGCAACACCTGGTTCCGCGCTCACGATATCAATCCCTGTCAGACAGAAAAAAGGATTGGCAGATCTCCCCTCTTTTTTGATATTTTCAAAATACGACATGATATACTCAGAAGTTTTCCGGTGCAAGAGGATTAAGATTGCGAGTCCGAGGGGTTATCAAACCCCGGGGAGAAGAAGAACCGCAGGTTCTTCGACTTCCGAGTGGGTTATCATAACCACGAGCAGGAGAATATTTACGCAGTAAATCTTCGACTTCCAAGAGGTCATTAAATCGCTTGAGGAGACAAGTCGCAGATCCTTCCCTGTTTCACTTCACATTTCAGTTAGGGCGCGTTTGCCATGACCCATTCGGGAGCACATCCGTTGAGGCGAGCGTGTGGGTGTAATAAAAAGTCGAAGAACGCTGATGCGTTCTTCTCCTGCTTCATCCCTGCAGGATGAAGCATCCCGCACCATTAATATGCTCCCTGAGATTACGTCATCTGTATGCAGGATAACGAAACAAAAGAGATGCTTGCCGACCTTATCTGGCTCAACGCCGTCATCGCAACCGAACTCATCCAGATAACCGAGAACTCCTCCGCGATACTTCGCAAGAGCCCGCCTCCCGCAAGCTGCCTTGCCGAACACCATGCGCTCCGTACTACCGCCCTTGCCATGGCGGAGAAATACCGGCCCGGGACCATGCTCGCCCAGCACCTCGGCAAACACCAGTAACGTTATTGGGACACTCGGCCTAAACGTACTGGACAACCCTTGTAGCCCGGCTTCCCGGGTACGGGGAACAATAAGGGCGGATAGTCCGGATACCCGTAAGGACTCCCCTGTCCCGTACATTCCCGAGTACACGCTGACTCCCGATACCATGAACACCGAACCTGACATTCCCTACAGCCTTGTCATTCCCGCTTACAATGAGGAAAACCGTATCCGTCCGCTTTTCGATGCAATCAGCCGCTTTGACGGTGAACTGATCGTTGTCTGCGACGGGACAGACGGGACGGCGCGTGTCGTCGAAGAGATTGCCCGCACGCGGACGGACCTCACGATCCGGTGCCTGACCTTCAACCATCGTCTCGGGAAAGGAGGTGGTGTTATCGCCGGACTTGCTGCTGCCCGGGCAACCCATGTCGGTTTTTTTGATGCCGACGGGTCGACTACCATGTCCGAGATGATGCGGCTTTTTTCCCGCCTTGCAGATAACGACGGTGCTATCGGGTCACGCTGGGTGCCCGGCTCAACCCTCACGGTGAGGCAGGGGATCCTGCGGCGGCTTGAGAGCCGGAGCTTCAACCTCCTGATCCGGTGCCTGTTCGGGCTGCACTTCCATGATACCCAGTGCGGGGCAAAGGTATTCAGAAAAACCGCTATCGACAGGATACTCCCGGCAATGGTGTCGCGGGGGTTTGAATTCGATGTCGAACTCCTCTGGCGTTTGCACCAGGCCGGCTGCAGGGTCGTGGAGATCCCGATCGAATGGCAGAACAAGGGGGATTCCCGGGTCAGAAAGCGGGACATGGTGCGGATGATACGAGGCCTGTTCCGGGTCAGGCTGGGATTTTTGCGGGCATGACTGCACAAGACCGTGAAGACCAGAAGAAAGAGGCATTCCGGCTTTTTGAGGAGGGAAGGTACCAGGAGTCCCTGCAGATCTGCACGGGACTTCCTGCAGAGGACCGCGACGCAGCAGTCGAGGTCCTTGTGGCCACCAACCTGTACTACACGGGAAAAACCGGGGACGCCGAAGTCTGTTTCCGCGACCTTTTACAGAAAATGCCGGAATCGTCATATGTTCATAGTTATCTGGGGAAAATACTGGAAAAGCACGGGGAAGAGGGGGCGATCGCCGAGTATGCGTCCGCAGTGCATCTCGACCCCACGAACCAGGACGCCCTCCGGAGCTATGCGGAATACCTCCTTTCCCAGCGGGACTACCGGGGGGCATTGCCGGTTCTCCGGCGTCTCATCCAGCTGGCAAAAAAACCCGGTGATGTTCAGAACCTGATGAGGGCATTTATCGAGATTGGAGACGCGGAGGGAGCCCTCGCCCTCCATGCAGCATCCGGAGGGGAGAGCGGCAAGACCCATGAGTACATCGACGCCCTGGCCAGGACCCGTGACTACCAGCAGGCTTCCGAATCTGCCTGCCGGATTTACCGGGAGACAAAAGATCCGATCGTGCTCCGCAAGTACCTCGATTACCTTTCCCGGTACGACCTGCCGGCTTCGCTTGCTGCCTATACCACCCATGCCCACAACGGTCCTGACTGCGATATCCTGTTCGATTTTGTCCTGCTCCTGAAATCTTCCGGTGATTACACCCGTGCACTGGACGAGACAGAGATTCTCCTCTCCCGCTCGCAGGACCCCTTGTACCGTCTGGTGCAGGCGGACCTGCTCGCGGCGCTGGGCAGGCATGACAAGGCACTCGTTTCCTACGAGCAGCTGGTCCGCGATGAACTGGGGTCGAAAAACGATCTGGAAACGCTCGGGCTCGTTATCGGGAAATATCGCAGGTACCTCATGACGCAGCTGCCTGCAGATCCTGCAACCGAACGGTTTCTTTCCCTCGTGTCCCGGGACGTCAATGTGGCAAGCCTGCTTGAGACCGCACGCCTTTATGAGGACCAGAACAACGAGACCGAGGCGCGGGCATGGTACTACCGGGCATACCGCGCCGACTACCTTACCGGTGGCCTGGCATATGCACGGTTCCTCTCGGCATGCGGCGAGGACCGGGAATGCGAGAAGGTGATGCTCTACATCCTCTCCAATGTAAAAAAGGGTGGCGACCTCGTCCACGTGGCATCGGTGATCCTTGACGAACTGGGAGGGATGTTCCGGTTGAAACGCCTCATGGACAGGCTCGTGAAACGGCTGGAGGAGCGGAGATCGACCCTGAACAGCCGCGGGCTTGAACTGCTGGCAATGGCTTTTTTCATCACTGCATCCAATGCTCTGGAAGAGATGGACTATCCGGGTTGCAAGTATTATTGCCTCTGCGGGATGGACGTGATACCTGCCCATACTACGGTGATCCAGCCCGATGACTTCCTCCGGCTCATCCGCACGTGCAAGGAAACGTCGGTAGCCGATCGCCCGATCATGAATGCGCACGAGGAGTACAGGAGAACCGCTGCACCGGCACCGTCCGTGGCAGACCAGCTCGGTCTTGACGAGCAGGAGCAGAAGATCGTCCTGTTCCTCCGTTCGCACCGGAGAGCAACCGAGATGGAACTCCGCACCCTGCTTGACACCCGCAGGGTCGTGGGGATCGTGAACCGGCTGGTGCAGAAAGCAGCACGGAAAGGAGTTCACCTGATCGAGAAGAAAGGTGTCGGGGAAAATGGAGAGATCTATGAATATACCGGAACCTGAACCGATAAACCAGAAACGGCTCGAGAGCATCAATATCATCAATGCCCTGCGGCGGGGGACCGTTCCCGCCAGCGGACTTGAACGGATAGCCGTTGGCCTGGATATCGAGGAGGGTGTCATCGGCAGGCAGCTGGATTACGTGGCGCAGGGGGGCGGGGACACCAAGTTCATCCGCGGGGAATACGGGAGCGGCAAGACATTCCTGGTCGCCCGTGCACTCGAGATTGCCCGCAGCAAGGGATTTGTCACCTCGCAGGTGGTGATCTCGTCGCAGGCGCCGCTCCATAAGCTGCGGGGGATCTACCAGCAGATTGCCGCCAACCTCCGGACACAGGAGGAGGACCACGCCCTCAAGACCATCACGGACAACTGGCTGTTTTCCATCGAGGAGCGTCTCCTTTCGGTGGGCGGAAACGGGACAGAGGATGCAAAACTCCGGTCCGCCACCGAGCGGGAGATCGAGACTTCCCTTCCCGGCATCAGCGAGGTGAACACAGCACTCGCGGCAGCACTGCGGACCTATTACCGGGCAAACAATGCCGGGGACTTTGCACTGGCGCAGGCAGCGCTCGGGTGGATCGCTGCGGAGCCCAATATCGGGAGGGACTTCAAACAAAAAGCCGGTATCCGGGGCGATATCGACGATGCAATCGCGTTCATATTCCTCCGGGGGCTTGTTGCCATCATCCACGGGGCGGGCTACCAGGGCCTTGCCATCGCCGTGGACGAGATGGAGACAACCCAGGGGCTCCAGCGGAGCCAGCGCGAGAAAGGCTACCAGACGCTTGTCCAGATCATCGATGCCCTCGACCGGGGGGAGATGCCGCGCTGTTATTTCCTCTTCACCGGCACGCCGGCCCTGTATGACGGTTCGCGCGGGATCCGTTCCCTTCCGCCGCTCTACGACCGCATCAGTGTTGTGCAGGATGAAACATTCAAAAACCCCCGCCAGCCGCAGATCATCCTTGCAAAGTTCGACACGACCAAGCTCGAGCAGGTCGCCCTGAAGGTCCTGGACGTGTACGCAAATGCGTATTCCGAGCCGGACCGCGAGCGGGTTTCGCACCGGTTTATCCGTGCGATGATCAAGAAGATCACGACGCGCTTTGGCGGCCGCATCGATATCATCCCACGGATATTCCTCAAGGAATTTGTCGATATCCTCGACAAGTGCGAACTGTATGATGATTATAACCCGGCTGAAGGCTATGATTTTGATGCCGATCACCTTCAGGGAGAACTCAAGAAAGAGGAGGAGGCGGTGATGGTTGTCAGGTTCTGATGGCAGGAAGACAACCTTTTTTTCAAAAGGCAGACAACGTACCAGTATGCACAGGGTGTGGCCTCTTCTCCTCGTGGCAGCTGTATTTACCCTGAGCGTCCCGGTTGCCGGGGCGATCGGACTGACCATCGATGCCATGCCAAATGACCCCCATATCGGGGATACCGTCACGCTCACCGGGACGGTCACCGGTTACAAAACGATTGCCGTATACCTGTTCGTGACCGGTTCCGGTCTCGATCCTCGTGGCGTTACTCTCGACAACCTGAACATCGCCGCCGGCCGCGGGCTCTTTACTACAGCACCGGTGAACATGGAGAACAACACCTGGTCGTACTCCTGGGACACGTCCGTTATTCTCGGTACGCTGAAGCCCGGGAATTATACCGTGCATGTTGTCACCTCGCCGGTCGAGCGCATGCGCTTCAGCGAAGGTGATTCCGCTTCTGTCGATATCACGTTCCTCCCGCCGCCAGTGAACGAAGCTGAGACGCCCAGTCGATCCGGTTCTGCCGGTTGTTGCTCTGGGGATTGCCGGGATTCTGTTTCTGGGTGCCGGGCTGAAACGGGAATAATACGTTTCCTGGATTGGTCCCCTGGTGCGGTAACGGATCCCTGCTGGGTTTGCTCTCCCTGCGAAGAGGGTGATCGCATGGGTAGGATTTCGTTATCCCTTCCAGGGGAATGAACCTCTAGCACGGAAATTCTGATCGAATAAACCCACACCGGATTTTCCCATAAATTCTCCGCAGAGATCCAGTTCCGCATGACGGAAAAATGGTCCGATCCATCCTATAAGCCGGTTTCTGTATTGAGGTATGTAAATGGTCAGTTTTTAAGACCACTGGAATTTCAATGCGTAAAGATTGATTTAATTCGGGGATCAATGTGGAATACGCCATATTTACAAATTAGTCCAATTTGGAAACCTTTGTCCGAGGTGGATCTGAAAATTCCGACTATAGGTATATGGCCGTTTGTAGGAGCCAGAGGAATGCAGAGAATCGACGCGATGCGCTTACGCGTAAAAATATTGGCTCGGATAATTTCATGCAAAGTGCTACCTTAATGAAAATTCTGCAATAATCACGTCAATTACCTTGATCGTTAATCAGACTGCCAACTTGATGTCAGATGGATGAAAAACTTGAAGCAGGTAATCCCAAGTACCCGGCCTCCCTTGGGGCAGAGCTGGCGCAAGGGTGGTATCAGTGTAAATTTTTCAAATCGAAAAAAATCGTAAAACGGGGATTATAATTCCCTTCTCACCCGCACTGACCGTGCATGGGCATGCAGGCCCTCAGCAGTTGCAATAGTCTCGACAATATCCCCAATGGCCTCAAGCCCGTCCCGGTCAATGATCTCGACCGACGCGGTCTTACAGAAGTGCTGCACATCAAGGCCTGAGTACATCTTCGAATACCCTGCCGTCGGAAGACAGTGGTTGGTGCCGACCGCGTAGTCACCACAGGCAACCGCGGAATACCTGCCGACAAAGATGGCGCCGGCATTCTTTACTTTCGTCACGACTGCAAGGGGATCGGCGACCTGAATGGATAAGTGCTCGGGTGCCACGATATCGGATGCGGCAATGGCCTCGTCTATATCGGCAACGATTGCGTAGCCGGAGTTCTTGAGGGCCTGTTCGATGATCTCCTTTCTCGGCGCGGACGCAAGTTCGCGCTCGATCTCCTTACCGACCTTTGCGGGAAGTTTTTTGTCCGTGGTGATCAGGATACAGGCCGCGTTGGGGTCGTGCTCGGCCTGGGCAAGGATGTCGGCAGCAACAATGCGGGGATCTGCCGTGCTGTCGGCAATGATCCCGATCTCGCTCGGGCCTGCCGGGAAGTCGATCTCTGCGTGCTCGCGGAGCATCATCTTCGCCAGCGTCACGTACACGTTACCCGGGCCCACGATCTTCTGCACCGGGCGGATGGACTCCGTGCCGAGCGCCATAGCCGCGATGGCCTGCGCCCCACCGGCCTGGTAGATCTCCGTAACCCCGGCAATGTCAAGCGCAACAAGGGTCAGGGGCTTGATGGGCGGGGGGGAGCAGGCGCAGACCTCTTTCACGCCGGCAACCCATGCCGGGACTGCACACATGAGGGCGGATGACGGGTAGGCAGCACGGCCCCCGGGGACATAAATGCCCACGCGGTTGAGGGCGGTCGTCTTCATACCCAGTACAACACCGGGCTCCATTTCCTGCAGCCAGAGGTTGCGCGGCTTCTGGAGCTCGTGGAAGCGCTCGATGCGGGCATGCGCCTCGACCAGGCTCTCGACGACCTCAACGTCTACCTGCTCGTAGGCAGCCTCGCGTTCCTCCCCGGACACGGCGATGTCAGTGAGATCACAGGTACTTTTTTGCCATGTCGCGGAGTGCTGCATCGCCCTCGTTCTGCACCCGCGCGATTATCTCCGTGACGGTTATGCGTGCACCCTCAAGGCTGGTCTTCCGGGCCCCGAGCCATGCATCGATCCCGACTTCCTTCCACATAGTGCGAATAGCTACGGCAGGAAAGGTTGTTAAAGTTTCTCTATCCGAGAATTGAGCGAAGCGAAATCCGAGGAGGAGAAGAATTCGTCAGATTTCTTCGATTTCCGAAAGGTTCCACAGAACCCCGACGTGAAGATGATCCACAGGCTCTTCTCCCCCGGCATTACCTGCTGGTACCACGCCAAAGATCCGCCACAAACGGACCGGGGGATCCGGTTTTAAATTTCCCGGTGACCATTAAAATGTGATGGAACCTCATCCCCAGGAAAAACTAAAAAAAACAGATGAACAGCCCGTGTATGAAAGGTTTTTCGAATCTGCGCTCTGGAATTCGCGTCTGGTTGTCCTTCTTGCAGTCGTATTCGGCGCGATAAGCGCGATGCTGCTCTTTATCGCGGGATCCTCAGAGATAGTAAGCGCCGTTTTCCATTCCGTTACCCTGTCACCGGTTGAGATCGATTACACCACAATGCTGAGCGGGATCATCGGCGGAGTCGACCTGTACCTGATCGGCATGGTACTCCTGATCTTCAGTTTCGGAATCTACGAACTTGCAATCTCCAAGATCAATATCGCGAGGACCTCTGAATCCTTCCATACGCTCCTTGAGATCTCCAATCTCGATGACCTCAAGAACAAGATCATCAAGGTTATCATCATGGTGCTCATCGTCAGTTTCTTCCAGCGGGTACTTCTGATGAAATTCACCACATCCTTGGATATGCTCTTCATGGCTGCATCCATCGCCGCCATCTGTATCGGCGTCTTCTTCCTCCAGAAACTCAAGATGTAACCATCCCCTTTTCACGTATCGGGGAATTCACGATATTCCCTTGCACTCTTTTCCTCTGGGTTTGCAAAGGAAGGGGCCGGGTTTCCGGGACCACCACCCATAAGGGTAATTGCTACAAAGAACGCACAGAAAAGCATAGAAGGTGGTATCATGGGCAGTCCCTACTTGAGC
This sequence comes from uncultured Methanoregulaceae archaeon, assembly GCA_963818425.1. Classification (GTDB taxonomy): domain Archaea; phylum Halobacteriota; class Methanomicrobia; order Methanomicrobiales; family Methanospirillaceae; genus Methanoregula. The sequence goes on from CAWFSA010000003.1 coordinate 39,470, forward strand.
CGCAACGAATCGATCATCCTCTCAACGAATAATGTCATCGTCAATACCGTGCCGGCTGAGGCGATCCTCACCAACGAGCGCCTCATCCTCATCGACACGAGGCATACGGAGCTAAAGCCCCAGGACATCCCGTTCCCCGTGATCGAGACGGTCACGATTGGCGAAAATTCTGATCTTGATCCGATGCTCTCCCTTTCTCTCATGACCGAACCCGGCGTAACGCTGGCCATAGGCATCGTCTTTCCCCAGCCGCCAAAGATGCGGCGGGTAGCCGAGCGGGACGAATGGGCAACCCGGCTCAAGGAGCTGAGTATCATCTCCCTGCGGGAAGGCGGCCCAAGAACATTGGAGATCCTGCCCCCATGGGTTCCCGGACCGCTTCCCGAAGAAACCGGAACGGGAGCTGCTCCAGCACCAGGGCCTGAAGCCGAGTCGAAGTTCCGCAACCCGCCGCTTGCGCCGCGTAAGCCGCGGGAACCTCCGGCATCAAAGAACCGTATGGCGATCGTCGCAGTTGTTGTCGTCGTGATCGCGCTGGCAGCCGGGGCGTACCTTTTTACCCCGTCGCTCTTCGGGAAAGGTGAGACACCGCTCATTCCCATAACCCCTGCTTCAACGCCATCCCTGACCACACCCCCAACACCAGTTCCGACAACAGTTCCCACACCGGCAGTCACTCCCTCAGCCACGGCTCAGGTGACCATTGCTCCCACTACAACCCTTGGGGTATTTATCCCGCAGACGGGCGTCTGGGTCCAGGTGAAGTTCGAAGGTTCATTCAATGGTACTGCCGGTGCACCGGGACGGTTCCGTACTATTGCCGATACGGGCGACCATTTCTATCAGCTCCCGATAAAGGATGAGATAGTAACGGCAACGATACAGAAACAGGACAACACCGGAAGGAAGCTGACCGTTGAAATCTATAAGGAGGGAAAAATGGTAAAAAGCGGGTCTGTTACAGCCCCGGCGGGAACGGTAGATATCAGCGTCGACCTGAGAACCACGTAAGCGGCAGGGTCTTCTTTTTTTTATGATAACCGGAGAATCTTCTGTACCAGACGAAACGGGTGAGAACCCTGCCCTCCCTGCAGGTTTCCCGCAGGAGCCGGGCTGGTTGACACAGGGTCCCGGCATTTCCCGGACCCGAAAAGGAGTAGTTCATGTCTATCGCTCCTCTGCAACCGGGGGATTAACGGATACTGGGAGTCCTGTTCACTCTCCTCAGGGGAGGCTCCTGCCATGACACAGGACTGCCTGCAGTGCGGGAAGTGCTGCGAGAAGTGGGGATGGGACCAGAAAGGGATTATTGATGATCTCGTGCCATGGATTGCCGGCAACCGGCAGGATATCCTCATGCACGTGCTCGTCCGTTATTCAGACGGGAGATATGCCACGGCTGCGGGCATGGTGCTTTCCGATCTGTCCCGTGTTGACCGGATTTATTACTGGATTGATTCTGACCTGAAACAACGCTGTTCCTGCCCGTTTTTCGAGCGGAGGGATGACAGAAAAGTCTGGTGCAGGATCCATGATACCAAGCCTGCGGTCTGCGTGGGGTTTGCCCCGTGGGATGAGGTCTGGCATGATTACGGGCTGAACTGTCCGGCCTGCCGGGATACAACGCCATAACAAGAACCCGGTGTACCTAAAAAGCATATCACGTCAAACAACAAAAAGGGTAAAGAACTGGTGACAGCATGGGAAGCCCGTACCTGAATAGTGGCGAGGCCATTATCCTGACAACAAACCGCGTGAGTGCCGACGCTGTACCGTATGACGTTATGCTGACGAGCGAACGGATCTTTTTAATCGATAACCGGAACGCACGATTTGAGCCGCGGATAATCCCCCTCTCCGCCATTTTGTCCGTGCAGGGGGGAAAGACCCCCGCACATGACCCGGTCATAACGCTCCTGTTCCGCTCCAAAGAGGCAGGGGATGAACGGCAGCCACTCAACCTTGTTTTTTCCCAGAACCCGGCCGAGAACCGGAAACCCGAGCGGGACGACTGGATGAGGAGCCTTATCCAGCTGAGCATAAACCAGCACGAGAAAGAGGGAGTAACGGAGACGCCCCTGCCTTTGGAAGCAACCGAAAAGACCGAGTTACGCCCCTCTGTCCGGCACGGTGTTGCTCCTGAAATGGTCCGTCCGTTGTCGAATGTCGTTGACCCGCGGACAACCGCGGCTCCTGTCACGGTAATTCCTGACGAAACTGAAGGAGGGGGTGAGATCCCGGCCCGTGCATTGGGAGTGCCACCGGTAAGAGAGGCAAGCCACACACCACAACAGCTACCGGAAGAGTCTGCCACCAACATCACTCCTGTGCGCGGATCACCGCTCCGCAGAGCGGACTTCCCGGTACGGGTCGTCATCCCGCAGATCATCGAAGAGGCGTTACCTGCACCCTCGGACGATACCGGTGTGCGGGATGATTCCCCCCGGACTGCAGTCCCGTACCTGACGGTAACGGAAAAACCGGCACTGGAACCTCTGCAGGATGAGGAGCCGGCCATGGTACCAACGATCCCCGTCATTGAGACCGGACAGGAACAGGTTGCAGTGGTTACACCTCCCGCTGCCGCTGAACAGCGGGAAGTCGCAGAGATCATTGAAGAACTGTTACCGGTACCGGAACCTCTACAGGATGAGGAGCCGGCCATGGTACCAACGGTCCCCGTCATTGAGACCGGACAGGAACAGGTTGCAGTGGTTACACCTCCCGCTGCCGCTGAACAGCGGGAAGTCGCAGAGATCATCGAAGAACTGTTACCGGCACCGGAACCTTTGCAGGATGAGGAGCCGGCCATGGTACCAACGGCCCCCGTCATTGAGACTGGAGAGGAACAGGCTGCAGCGGTTACACCTCCCGCTGCCGCTGAACTGCGGGAAGTCGCGGAGATCGTCGAAGAACTGCTACCGGCACCGGAACCTCTGCAGGATGAGGAGCCGGCTTTGGTACCAACAGTCCCTGTCATTGAGACCGGACAGGAACAGGCTGCAGCGGTTACCGTGCCGGAGCCAGTGCACGCAAACCCGGATGCAGATATTCAGGTGAGCCCTGAATCGCACGTCATGTTAGCCGCCCCGGATAATACTGCACAGGAATCTGTCGGCCACCCGGCACCGGAAGCGGTATTTCCGCAGGAACCTGCAGTGCAGGACGCCTCACCGGTCCGGCAACCGGCACCACCGGCACGAGAGTCCCGCCCGTATAGGACAACCCTTGTTTATACTGTCGTGCTGCTCCTGATTGTCGCACTGGTTGCAGCAGGAGACTGTGCTGCTGTTATCGCAGGGATCCGGACAAACCGATACCCCGGTAACCCCCACCATGGTGCAGGTTACCACTGTCCCTCCTGAAACGGTACTGCCGACCATTGTGCCTCCTGCTACCGTAACTCCTGCCACGACCCGGATCGCAACGCCCATCCCTTCCCTTCCGGTTTCTCCCGTCCCGCAGGTCGGTGTCTGGGTGCGGGTGAACTCCACGGCATATTATATGGGCAATTTCGGCAACCCGGGACAAATGCAGCAGATTTCCGGGACAGGGGACTATTTCTATAAAGTCCTCAGGAGCGACCAGCCCGTGCAGGTATCGATCCAGAAACAGGACAATTCCGGTGCCCTGCTCGCAGTAGCTATCTACCGGGACGGAACCCTTGTTGGCACCCGCTCGGTCACCTCACCGCTGGGCACGGTTTACCTGCTCATCGATCCGCTGACAGGCCGTGTTCCCGGGCTGACCGAGAACGATACCCTCCCGGAGCATGCTGGTACACCGACCGGGCTCGAGAACTACTGATGGGGAAACGGCTGGAGGGATGCGTTCATCCCCCTCAGCGCTGCGGTTTGGGAAAACGGTGTTCAGCATTTTTGAGCCTTCATCGCTTTCTGCAGAGAGAGGTATCCCCCAAGACGAAGGTACCATTGCAGGTAACACAAAGGGGATTTTTTATTTTTTGGACCCCTCTCTGCGTTCCATTAAACCCCGAAAAATTGGTTACAGGAAATGATTTTAAGGCGATACTGTATTACACCCTCTGTCGAACAAGGGTAATATTCGATAAAATGTTGAATATTAATAATATTTGCCAAGAATTATTGCACGGCATTATCGATAGGCAATAAAATCATACGTGATTAGGGGTATCCTGTGTTCAGGTTTTCATCCTGCACGTGCGATCTGTTTTGATTGTCGCATTACCGAGCACCTGATCGAACGGAAAATAAGAAAAAGGTATTTAGTTAGCGATCCTGGAATTATCCTGAGCCCATGGCGATATGAACACCGTTGTCTATGCAGGCTGCTCCATCTTTGTTCCGACCCATTTTTTTAAGGGTAATCCCCTTGTTGAACCAGCATTCTGCATCACCCTCATCGCATTTCAGTGCGGTATCATAACACGTGAGGGCTTCTTCGTATTTCCCGAGGGTTTCAAGTGCGTTTGCCTTTGCATGCCAGGCCCGTGCGGAATCCGGCTGGTATTCAATGGCTTTCTCATAGTTTTGTATGGCCTTTTCAAATTCGCCCTTGAACATTTTCTCATCGCCATACCGGATCCAGGTTTCTTCATCTTTGGAAATCTGGACAATGGTCCTGTTGTTTTCTGTTGTCTTCATAGTTTTCCCCCTGCCACAGGGGGCTGATTCTTTCCCGGCGCCCCCTGGCTACTCTACAATAAAAAATAGGATAATATATATTTTTGCAATAATAGATAGCCTGTCAATTCTGAAATGCAATTCTGCCAATAAATATTGCATGGCAATGTCGATGCACAATCGGTTAATATGTCTGTTTACTATTTTTGAGATGTTAAACTCAATTTTAAAAAATGGGAGAAATCAGAGGGTTATTTTTCCGGAATCAATCCGGTTATAAGCAAAAATGATGTGATATATTCGGATCATCCGCAGAATGATGGGGGCTGATAACCATTCACGAACCAATGGTCCACTCTGCAATCATTCCTTTCCATGTTGCACTATATTCAGAACATTTTATATGATATAAAAAAGATAACCCCGACCCGGACAAAAGTGTTATTGATATAAATGGTGGCAAGGGTGTGATGCGGGTGCTCGAAGATGACAAGATATCCCGGATAAAGGTACTTTTAAAGACTCATCCGAAAGGTCTCACGATAACTGATATCTCATCAAAACTGAAAATGAACAGGAACTCGGCAGCTAAATATCTCGAGATCCTCCAGATATCCGGTCAGGTCGAATCCAAGACCTACGGGATGGCCAAGGTGTTCTTCCTGACGCACCGGCTTCCCATCTCTGCTCTCGTGAGCATTGCATCCGATCTCGTGGTAACTCTTGATGAAAACTACCGGATCATCTTCGTCAACAAAGGTTTTTGTGATCTCTTCTCTGTACAAAACGAGGATGTTGCGGGGAACCACATCGTTGATATCTTTAAAACCGGGATCGGTTGCGATATCTCCCCGGCGTCTTTTCCGATGTAATCGCCGACCAGGAGAAGGTGCACGAGGTCAGCATAAAGCATGACATAGACGAAATTTTCTTCAAGATCAAGAGTATGAAGACGGTTTTTGACGATGGCAGCCGGGGGATCACCATTATTATGGAGGATGTAACCCGGGAAACGAAGGCCCGGATCGAACTGGAGGTAAAAGAATCCCGGTACCGGGGGATTGTCGAAGACCAGATTGATTATGTTATCCGGTTTCTTCCGGATGGCACGCTCTCCTTTGTCAACACCTCATATTCCCGTTTCCTGAAAATGAAACCCGAAGACCTGCTTGGCACACAATTCTCGGACATGATCCACCCCAAGGACCTGGGAGCGTATGACCGCTGCCTCAGCAGCCTGAACCGAAAAAATCCGGTTGCTGCCTTTGAATGCCGGACCGCGGTCTCCGCAAGACCTGTCCGCTGGATTGCCTGGACTCTGCGGGCCATACATGACGACAAAACAGATCCGGTCGAATACCAGGCGGTCGGGCATGACATAACGGAAAAGAAAGAGGAAGCAGAGGAAATTCAACATCAGGTTACCCAGATGGAATTCTTCTCAAAAAAGCTGCAGGAGTTCATCGAACTGCAGCCCGGTGCTGATATTTATCGTACGATTGCCACCGGATTCTCCGAAATTCTTCCCATTGCTGCAATCTGCGTCAGCAGTTATGATCCCGGAACCACCACAATGACTTTAAAAGCAGTATGTACTGAACATGATCGTGACATCTTCAACCAGTACATCGGCAGGGATATTATCGGACTGAAAGTACCGATTGGAGATGCTCCACGTTCTGCAGATTTTTTGTCCGGCAGGATATACAACAGGCCAACGAATCTTTACGAAATCATATGCCACCAGGTGCCGGAAGATACCTGTGGAGCGATTGAAGAAACCCTGAACCTTGAAAAATTTTATACCATAGGACTGATCTGGCAGGGGGCTCTTTTAGGGAATGTAACCTTTGCCCTTCGGAAAGGGGAGCAGCTCGAGAACGTATCACTTGCAGAGACCTATATCCGGGCTGCTTCTATCGCCCTCCAGCGCTCCCATGGAGAGCGTGCCCTTGCAGAGAGCGAGCAGCTGTACCGTTCCGTGCTCGATAATATCCAGGATGTCTATTACCGCTCGGACATGGAAGGCAACCTGATCATGGTAAGCCCGAGCGGTAAACAGATGCTCGGGTACGCTCTCTCTGATGAGATCACAGGAATGAACATTGCCAGGGACTTTTACCTGGATCCTGAGAAGAGGAATGAGATCATGGCTGAGGTAACCGCTAAAGGTTCGGTCAGCAACTATGAAGTTGTATTGAAGAAAAAAGATGGTACCCCTCTCTCTATTGAAACGAACAGTCACCTCTATTATGACGAGGACGGGTCTGTTCTCGGTTTAGAGGGTATTTTCCGGGACATCTCCGAGCGAAAGGAAGCATCCAGAAAGATCCACCAGTACCTCAAGGAAATGGAGTTCCTCTCCCAGAAACTGCTGGAATTTATCAGCATGGACCCGTCAGAAAACATCTACCAGAAGATCGCCAACGATCTCGCGACCCTGGTGCCCGAAGGCACACTGATAGCGGTCAATTCCTTTGAGGCAAAGACCGGTATGGTAACCGTAGAGACCGCGGTGATGAGCGACCTGCAACGGGATACTATCATCCGTTTGATGGGGAGAGACACGGTCGGCAGCGAGTTCCGGATTAGTGAAACCTCGCTTGCAGGGTATCTTACAGGAAGATTTTATAAAATCGGTCTTCCCCTCTATGAGGTGCTGTCAAGAAATATACCAGAACCGGTCTGCAGACAACTGGAATCCGAACTCAGGGCTGGGGATACCTATACCATCGGATTTGTCCGGAGCGATGAAGTACTGGGGAGTGCTACCATCTTTATGGAGCGCGGGAAGTCCATTGACAACCTCCCGATAGTGGAGACCTATGCCCGCGAAGCCTCAATTGCTCTCCAGCGCCATACTGCTGAAAATGCACGGCGGAAGAGCGATGAGGTCTTCCAGAATCTCGCACAGTATTCTCCGCTCCCGATTGTACTTGTCGGACCAGACGATACATATCAGTATGTCAACGAGAGCTTCATCCGGCTTTTCGGGTATACCCTCAATGATTTTCACACCGTCGAGGAATGGCTGACTCTTGTGTGCATGGACCCGGTGTACCGGCAAAAGATGATTGAGTATTGCAAATCAGAACATGAAAAGTTCCGGCCCGGTTATTCCTTCACCAAAATGTGTCAGACCCGTTGCAAGGACTCGACAGTCCGGGACGTTATTGTCAGCACTGTTGTCCTCTCTGACATGAATATATGTATGATCTGTGAGGATATCACTGAGCGGAACAAAGCCGAGCAGAACAACCGGCTCCTCTCCTCCATTATCACATCCACCAACGATGCAGTAATCGCAAAAGACAACCAGGGAACGATTATCAGCTGGAATAAGGCTGCAGAACAGCTCTACGGTTATTCAGAGAATGAGATTATCGGACAGAACATTTCACTGATCATCCCTCCGGACAGAACGAATGAGATGGCGGAGATCCTCAGCCGGATCGAACGTGGCGAATCGGTCAGCAATCTGGAGACCCTGAGGATCCGGAAGGACGGGGGGATTATCGATGTTTCCGTAACCATCTCCCCTATCACGGATAATGCAGGCAATGTCATCGGGGCGTCAACTATTGCACGGGACATCTCACCCGGTAAAGCAGAGCAGCGCCTGCGGGAGAAAGAGGACCAGCACCGTTTACAGGTAGAGAATATTTCAGTTGGCGTGTACCGGAGCACCGGGGATCCTGCCGGGCATTTTATCTGGGGAAATCCATCACTGGTAAAGATCCTCGGATACGCGTCATTCGACCAACTCAAAGAGGTTGATATTGCCGGTATTTTTGTAGAGTCCGACGGGAGGAAAAAGCTGCTCTCAGAACTGAAAAAAGACGGGTTTGTCAAGAACCGGGAGATTGCTCTGAAACGAGCCGACGGGGAAACGGTTTCAGCTCTGGTGACAGCCGTTGCACGGTTCGATACCGGCGGCGAGTTATCCTGTATCAACGGCATTGTGGAAGATATTACCAGCCAGCGCAAGGCAGAACAGTGGACACAGGTCGTGAACAAGGAGATGCATGATATCCTTTCGTTCATACAGAACCCGATCTTTGTTGTTGACCAGAAGAATACCGTTGTGGCATGGAATGCTGCCATGGAGCAGTTGACCGGGATACAGAAAACCGGGATCATAGGAAAGAGTGATTTTTATCACCTTCTCCCATTCCATGATCAATCCCGTCCCCCCCTGTTCACCCTTTTGGATGAACCTGAAATCAGCCTTGAACGGTACTACCCCGGTGCCTTCCGGGAGGGATCAACGATTGTTGCACAGGAAAAGAAACGTGCACAGCATGACGAACCGGCCGGTTTTTTCACCATCAGGGCGTCCCCGCTCTGTGATCTACAGGGGAAACGAATCGGAGCAGTTCAGATCATTCAGTCTGCCGCACCCGATGGCAGAGACAGAACAACTTCACCCCCGTTGGATCCTGTTTCTTCATTATCACCGGAGAATTCGACGCATCTTCCGCCGGATTAAACCGGCAGGAGCGAAAGCGACAACTCCCGGCATACCGGAGGACTGAAAGGGTATGGGATTAAACAACGTGTGCCTGAATACTGACATAACTGGCAATCCCGGATGGGGGAAAGATCTTGCCGGGACTGCGTATGCCGGGTTCTGGAATTGCATCCTGTCCTGATCCTGGACATGGTGACGCCATTCCTGTTTATGCTCCTGACACCACGAGCCAGGTTTATTCCAGTTTTTTAGATGTGCCCTGACCGTAGCTCTGCTTCGTTTTTCCCGCTTCGCGAGATCCCGTGATTCCTGTGATATCGGTTCTCCAGAATGTTCTCCTTTTCAGGATATGGAGATCTGTCTGAACAACGAAAACGAGAAGAATTCATCAGCATTCTCCGCGTGCAGCGGCGTTTATCATTATCATAAATAAAAGGAAAGCCACCAAAACAAATAACCCGGTCTCCCTTTATGGAAAGAACCGGGCACCTCACGAATGTGTTTAAGGTGAAAAATGGGAGAGAAGATCAGATCTTCTTGTACAGGTTCCCGTACACGACCACGCCTTTCTTCTTTTTGTGGCGCTCGCCCATATCACCGATGAAGTGGGCGAACTTTGCCTTGGTGCCGTCGACTTCGAGCTCGACTTCGCCATTCGGCTTGAAGCCGGGCATCATGACCTCGATGGAACCGAAGACGAATATGGTGCCCTCGACCATCTGGCCGCCGAGCTTGCTTGTGGCATTGCCCTTGATGATCGTCTTGCCACCCTCTGCATGGGTCATGACGTGGACATCGGCGTTACCGTTGACGATAATCTCGCCGCCGAGCATGTACATGCCGATATCCGAGCCGGCATTGCCCTTGACAAGGATCTTGCCGCCGGACATGCCTCTCCAGTCGCCACGATAGGCAGCGCCGAGATAGTTACCGGCATTGCCTTCGATGGTGAGTTCGCCGCCTTTCATAGCGGTTGCAGCAAAGGCACCGACATCACCCTTGGCAAGGATTTTGCCGCCCTTCATCCAGGCACCGACGTACTGGTCGGCAGTTTTCTCAATGACAAGTTCCCCGGCGGTCATCTTGAAGCCGAGGTACTTGACCTTCTTCACATCACCCTTGACAAGTATCTTCGTGTCCGCTGCGGTTGCTCCTGCATCGCCGCTCACGTCAAAGTACTTGCCGAGGGTTGAGGGGACATTGCCCTCAAATACGGAAAGTTCCGCGATCTTGGCCGCTGTCCTGCCGGCGAATGCATCGGGGGAGATGGTGTCAGCCTCGAGATACAGTGCGGGGGCGTTTTTTAAAGTGATTGTTACGGTTTCCATCTTCTTCCACCTCACTTATGTTGCATCCACCTCAAGGGCGTACGGGTTCGGGACAAAGTGGTGCCCGAGCGCTTCGTAGTTGTTCTGCGTCATGCTGTAATACTTGATGAACTTCTCACTGATATCACGCATGACCTGCGGGTTGTCCTTAACCTTCACGTTGACCCAGAGCGTGCGCTTGTTGCCGTTGCTGACAATGTCGCCATTGCTGACGACCTGCACACCGCTCTTGAAGACTGCTGCACAGCGGCTGAACGCCTTCTCGATGTCTTCGGGGTCTGCCACCGGCTTGTCCGGGTTGAAGTTGTACACGGCGACATCCGCATCCATGCCAGGCGCGAGACCACCGCACATGGAACCAAGACCAAGGCACTTGGCCGGGCCGGCACGGGTCATCTGGGCGAGCTCGTAGAGCGAGATCTCGCGGTCGAGAGCGCCGATGCTGGTCTGGGAGAGGACCTTGTCCTTGTGCTTGAAGGCATTGATCTGCGTCTCACGCGCCTTTGCGCTCATGAGCCACTTGATGACGCGGGGGTACCGGGTGAACGGCCCTGCGTTCGGGTGGTCGGTGGTGATGTAGCAGCGCATCGGGTCCTTCATCATCAGGGGGATCTCTAACCCGATCGCCCACTGGATGGCACAGACCGAGATGTTCGGGCTGTAGATATAGGGCACGACACCAGCGGCGGTCTCAAGCTCGACATCGACATTGGCCCACTTGAGGTGGTTGAGGCCGGTGAGGTGGTGCTCGAACGGACCGTCTGCGGTCATCGTGGTGGTCTCGTCAAGGGTGACGTTCCCGGTGTCGATGGTTATGTTCTTGTTCTTGTTGACGTAATCCGTGACCTCTTTGGCCTTGGACTCAAAGTCGCCCCAGTTGGTTCCGCCATAGGAGTGGAACTGGGTGTGGGTGAGGTGCATGACGGATTCGCGGCCGAACTTGTTCTTGGCCTTCTTGCCTTCTGCAAGTTTCAGGGTGTCGAGCGTGGTCTCGTAGCACCCGGGGTTCCCGAGGTTGTTCGGATGGATGTGCATCGAGTGCGGGAGACCGAGGTACTCGTTGGCGTCGATAAGCCCGCTGACGATCTCAGCGGGAGTGATGTCGAAGTACGGCACCGGGTCGTTGACCGAGAGGCAGTTCAGCCCCCATCCCCATGCTTCGGTGCCGCCGGGATTGACGACCTTGACCGCATAGCCCTTCGTGGCCTTCAGGAGCCAGGCGATATAGGCAGCGGTGTTCTCGATCTCCTGGTTCTTGAGGTACTCAAGCACGAACCAGTTGTTCCCGAAGACCGGGAATGCTGCTTCGTCAATGATGGGGGTGTCGCGGATCTCCTCGTGCACGTGCCGGGAGAAGAGTGGGGGCATCGCGGCTTCCATCGCGGTGGTATAGCCCATCTTCGCGTACTCGTAGCCGGTCTTGAACGTGGTCGGGATCGAGGCCCCGCCGCCCATCCGCTCCATGCCCTTTGTGGGCGTGCAGCTGAAGAGCTTGTCCTCGGGCCGGTAGATGCGGCCGAGGTTGACCTTGGGCCCTGCGATATGGGCGTGGATCTCGACGGCGCCTGCCATGACGGTCTTGTCCTTTGCATCGATGACCTTTGCACCGGAGCTGACCTTGTCAACGATCTTCCCGTCCTTGATTGCGATATCCTTCTTGTCGCCCTTGATGCCCTGGACCGGGTCAAAGACGTGGCCGTTCTTGATAATATATTCTGACATGATTACGCTACCCCCTTGAGCTGTTTTAGGCGGTCACGGACTTTGATGAGGAACTGCTCATCGGTGAGCATGCCCTCCGGCGGCTCGACAACCTTGCGGCAGTCGATCGGCACGTTGTCCATACGATAGCAGTTGCCACCGACCTCAACACCATTGAAGGCGACCGGCACATGGAGCTTCGAGACACCAGTGGTCGGCGTCAGGTGCGGGTCGACACAGACCGAAGGCATATTCGCTATCGGTTTGACAGCGCTGATCGGGAAATGTGCACCGGGGTCGCTGCCAATGGTGAACATGGCATCGAGTTCCCCGCGGAGGAGGAGGTCAATGGTGCTCGTGTCGCCCGGGTTGTAGCGGGCAAAGCCGCGGGTGAGGTCGACCGAGAACGGGAACCCGAACTGCCATGCGAAGACTTCTCCGGAGCCGGTAACGTTGTAATGGCCCCGCATCGGCATGATCGAGAATTTCGTGTACTCGTTGAGGTCTTTCGTTACTGCAATCGCCTCGTCGATGTTGTGGTTCTTGGAGAGGGACTGGGTGACGCCCATACCGAAGAAGATGATCCCGAACCGGCCGCTCTTCATCATGTCTGCAGCCTCGCGGATCTTTTCAGCGGGAATACCGGCAACAACATCGGGCAGCCACTCGCCCTTGAAGGCAACGCGGAGGGCATTCAGGAGCTCATAGTCCCTGCCCTGCTCGACCTGCAGGTGGACATCGGCCATCTTGGCGGTGTCGGTGATACGGGGGTCAACAACGATCATCTTGCGGCTCATCTGTCCCTTGCCGGTGAAGAACCCGCGGGGGAAGATGGAGTACCGGGACATGTGCCGGGGGTGGGCGTGGGCCGGGTTGCAGCCCCAGAAGATGATCCGGTCTGCCCGGTTCTTGACTTCCCCGAGGGTACAGGAGGGGAGACCAATATCCTGCACGGCAATCAGCGTTGTACCGTGGCAGGTTGCTGCAGTATTGTCACAGCATGCCTTGCTCAGTTCGGCAATCTCGTTGCCCACGCTCTGGGCTTCGCAGTTGGTGGATGACCAGCCGAACAGCATGGGCTTTTTTGCCTTTGCGAGCATCTGGGCGGAATATTCGACTGCTTCATCGTAGGAGATCTCCTTCCACGAGCCGTCGTCCTGGCGGAGCCGTGGGCGGGTGACCCGGTCCTTTGCCTGCGAGTGGAGGAACTTCTCGGTACCGATGACGCAGGAATTGTTAACTTCCAAAAGCTTCTTGCCATCATCAGAGACAACAACTTCAAGGTCGTCGCAGAGGGTCCCGCAGAACGGGCAGATCACATCGGTGATAGTCTTGGTCATCCTACTTTCACCCCGCATTGTTTCTGGACAAGTTCAATGCCGAGAAGGATCGGTTCGTTGATGGCAACTTCGACCGTGACCGGCACACCCTTGAAGGTCGGCATGCCGGTCGAGTAGGTGTTGTCACTGATGACCGAGTTTGCCCATGGGCCCATGGGGATAAACCCGAGGCCCGGGTGGGGTCCCTGGGTTGCCTCGATTGCCTTGACAATGACGCTGCCGATACTCGCTCGTGACCCGGACATTGGTGTTCTTCCATGCGCCGAGTTTCTTTAAGTCGTCGTGGTCCATCTCGATGATTCCGGCAGCGGTGCGGTACAGGGGCTTCTCCTTGCCGCCTTCGATCGCAACACCCTGCTGGATGGTCCTGCCCGAGATCAGGTTTAAGGTAATTTTGTTTGCCATGGTACTCCTCGCTTCAGGCCTCGGTTGGGACCATCTCTCCCTTTCCGGAGAGGCGAATCACGTCATACGGGCAGGCATTGACACAGACACCGCAGCCGGCACAGAGTTCGGCCTTGACATCAAGGTGAACGGACTTGCCGTTCCTGACCGCGTAGATCTTCTCCTTCGTAGCCGGGTCAACGGTATGCAGTTCGAGTGCATCAACCGGACATGCAATGACGCAGTTGCCACAACCGGTGCATTGCTCCATGTTAATATGTACAGAAAACGCCATGCGTATCACACACTTGTCGTCGTAATTTCAATTGTTGATCAGCAAATTAGTTAAAGATTTCTAAATTAACATTGGGTTAATCTTTTGAGTTTAACCAATGAAATATTTTTTACGTAGGTGGTTTACTTTCACCAGCCAGATTTACCCGCCGCAGATGGCAAATCCCGGTTTTCACGGGGATATTTTTTTTAAAGGGAACCGGTTATTCATCAACAATCGCACGGGAGGTACGAGTCGTCACTTTTCTGCGGGAAGGATACCCGCACGCCTCAATAACGTCAGCGGGATCGGTATGGCCGGATTCACCGGACCGTACCGCAAGATCCGAGAGACGCATAACGCATAACGGGAATCTCATGCCAAAAACATCCACGACCGGTATATCCGCAACCGGTAACCCGACATAATTTCTCCACGTGGTGCGATCCACGACAATTCCCATGGCATCAATAACCCGGGCTGCGCGGCTTGGAGGCATGGTAGCTGAAAGGGAGGAGAAAATATCAACGACCGGCGAGCCAATCCGGGTGTCGGGATAAAAGGGCTCATCGGCATAACAGAGATCCCCGCATTTCTGACAATAGAACCGTTTGACCCGGACGGTGATTACCCGTTCCCCCGTCGGCTCCCGGAGTACAACAAACTTCTTTTTTTTAGTGTCATATCCCTGAACGGTCCCTCCGCAAAACGGGCATGAAACGATTTGAGTAAATTCCATACCGTCCAGTGATGACAATGCAGTCTGCATGATATCCATTGCAAGCGGGTGGATGCGGGGGGGTCTCATGGATCTTGCGCGTCCCTGAAGGATTTTTAATATGTTCTGATTTATCTGCTGGAAATTAACAATCAAAATATTTACCTTAATCAGTCTTTAACCCACCGTTATTCATCAATTTTCGCAAAAAATTCACTAGCCTTAAATAATGTCAGGACAGACCAATTTTGTTCGAGGTTAGAACATGGAATTCAAGTACTGTACCAACCACGTGTCCGTATTGCGGAACCGGGTGCGGCTTCAACCTTGTTGTCAAGGACAAGAAGGTTGTCGGCGTCCAGCCCTGGCAGCGCAACCCGGTCAACGAAGGCAAGCTCTGCCCCAAGGGCAACTATGCCCGCGAGTTCATCAACAGCCCTGACCGGCTGACCAAACCGCTCATCAAGAAGGACGGCGAAGTTTGAGGAAGCGACCTGGGACGAGGCCTACAAGCTGATTGCCGAGAATTTCAAGAAGTACCAGGGTGAGCAGAGTGCATGCCTTGCTTCTGCCCGTGTCTCCAACGAAGAGAACTACCTGATGCAGAAGTTCGCCCGTGCCGTCCTCAAGACCCCCAACATCGACCACTGCGCCCGGCTCTGCCATGCTTCAACGGTCGTCGGCCTTGCCGGTGCATTCGGCTCCGGTGCAATGACCCAGTCGATCGCCGATATTGCCGAGTCAAAGTGCCTCCTTATTATCGGCAGCAACACGTTTGAGACCCACCCGCTGATCGGTCGCCGCGTCATGCAGGCGAAGGCGAAGGGTGCGAAAGTCATCTACGCTGACCCGCGACTCACCCCAACCGGGAAGCAGGCAGACCTGTACCTGCCGTTTTACTCAGGAACAGATGTTGCCATCTTAAACTGCTTCATGCACCAGATCCTGAAGAACGGCTGGGAGAACAAGGACTTCGTCAAGAACCGGACCAAGGATTTCGAGAAGGTCAAGGAGATCGTCATCCAAGGATGCCTACAGCCCGGCGAATGTCTCCAAGATCAGCGGTATCCCAGAAAAGGACCTCATCACTGCAGCAGAATGGTTCGGGAAATCCGGCCAGTCCGCGGTCCTCTACTCGATGGGTATCACCCAGCACACCACCGGTGTCGACAACGTCAAGTCGATTGCCAACCTCCAGATGCTGACCGGCAACCTGGGCAGGCCCGGCACGGGCATCTGCGCACTGCGTGGCCAGAACAATGTGCAGGGCGCCTGCGATATGGGTGCGCTTGCCAACGTGTACTCCGGCTACCAGGCTGTTATCGTCCCCGAGATGAAGAAGAAGATGGAAGACGCATGGGGCTGCACGATTGCCGAGGGCAAGGTCGGTCTCACCGTCACCAAGCTGATCAATGTACTCGCGGATGAACCCGGCAAGGTCAAGTGCGTCTATATCATGGGTGAGAACCCGATGATCTCCGACCCCGATCTCCACCATGTCGAGAAAGCAATGAAGAATGTCGAGTTCATGGTCGTGCAGGATATCTTCCTGACCGAGACGGCAAAGTTCGCCAACGTTGTGCTCCCGGCAGCCTGCTATGCTGAAAAGGACGGCACCCAGACCAATACCGAGCGCCGTGTCCAGAAGTGGCGCAAGGCCCAGGACCCGCCCGGCGAGGCAAAAGCAGACTGGCAGATCTTCTGCGAGCTTGCCAAAGTCATGGGATTCGAGAAGCAGTTCCCCTACAAGAGTGCAGAGGAAGTCTTTACCGAGATCTCGAAGGTTACTCCCTCCTACGGCGGAATGGACTATGCACGCCTCGAGAAGCCCGAAGCCCTCCACTGGCCCTGCCCGACCAAGGAGCACCCGGGGACACCGATCCTGCACAAGGAGAAGTTCACCCACCCCGACGGTCTTGGGATCTTCACGCCCATCGAGTTCAAGTACCCGGCAGAAGTGCCCGACAAGGAGTACCCGCTCATCCTCACCACCGGGCGCTGCATCTGGCAGTGGCATACCGGTACCATGACCCGCCGCTCCGAAAACCTCGAGCGCGAGGAGCCCACGGGCTGGATTGAGATCAACACCGAGGATGCAAAAGCAATGGACATCAAGGACAAGGAAATGGTCAAGGCGATCACCCGCCGTGGTGAAATTACCCTCGGTGCCCGTGTCACGCCTGGTATCAAGAAGGGCGTTGCTTTCATCCCGTTCCACTATGTTGAATGCGCAGCAAACACGCTCACCAACAATGCACTCGATCCGGTCGCATCCATTCCCGAGTTCAAGGCCTGTGCTGTGAAAATTGAGAAGATCAAGGAGGCCTGATCATGGCGAAGAAAGGCGATATGCTCTA
Organism: uncultured Methanoregulaceae archaeon; assembly: GCA_963818425.1. Taxonomy (GTDB): domain Archaea; phylum Halobacteriota; class Methanomicrobia; order Methanomicrobiales; family Methanospirillaceae; genus Methanoregula. The sequence continues at coordinate 56,647 of CAWFSA010000003.1, forward strand.
CGCATGGACCAATGACGCAGAGATCAAGAAGAAGGCAGAACTCGGCGGTGCAGTCACCGCGCTCTGGAAGTATGCGCTCGAGTCCAAGATGGTCGATGCAGTCCTTGTCATCAACAAGGGAACTGACCTCTACGATGCACAACCGGTGCTGATCACCGACTCCAAGGAGCCTGGCAAAGACTGCCGGCTCCCTCCACTGCGGTACCCTGCTGATCCCGAAGCTTATCAAGAAGTACCTGGATGGCGCAAAGGACATGAAGATCGGAGTCACGGCCAAGGGTTGCGACGTCATGGCCTTCTATGAACTGGCCAAGCGCAAGCAGATCAACCTCGACAACATCGTCATGATCGGGGTCAACTGCGGGGGCTCGGTCAGCCCGGTCCTTGCACGGAAAATGATCACCGACAAGTTCGGTGTCGACCCGAATACGGTCCACAAGGAAGAGATCGACAAAGGCCAGTTCATCATCGAGTATGAGGGCGGCCACAAGGGCATCTCCATCGACGAACTCGAGGAGGCTGGCTACGGCCGCAGGTCCAACTGCCGCCGCTGCAAGATGAAGATCCCCCGCCAGGCAGATCTTGCCTGTGGGAACTGGGGAGTCATCGGCGAGAAGGCCGGCAAGGCAACCTTCGTCGAGGTCTGCTCCGAGAAAGGTGCAAACCTCGTCAATGGTGCAGTCAAGAACGGCATCCTCGCAACTGAGGCAGCAAACCCCAAAGGCCTCGAGATCCGCGGAAAGGTCGAGGGCGCGATGTTCAAGCTCGGCGACAAGTGGCGCAAGCACGACTTTGAAGGTCTTGGCGAAGGTAAGGACCGTCTCAAGAAGATCATGTCAGAGACCTCACGCTGCATCAAGTGTTATTCCTGTATCGAGGCCTGCCCGATCTGTTACTGCGTGGACTGCACGACCAAGAACCCGGTCTATGTCAAGCCCGGGGAACTCCCGCCGAACTTCATGTTCCACCTGATCCGGTACGCCCACATTGCGGACTCCTGCGTGAACTGCGGCCAGTGCGAGGAACTCTGCCCGGCAGAGATCCCGAACGCACTCTTCATGCACGCCCAGCAGGTCGAACTCGAGAAGATGTTCGGCCATATCCCCGGTGTCAGCATGGAACTCCCGCTCATGGCGTATGTCGAGGAGAAAGAGGAGCGTGGTCGGCTCCACAACACCGGCAGCGACATGATCTACGAGAACGTGTTCAACCCCTTCAAGAAGGAGTAATACTCCTTCCTGAAAAGGTATCCTTTTTTTACCAGAATTACACAAAACAGACTCACCTGGCTTTATCCGAAAATGAACTGAAGGATCCGCGGCAATTTTTGATTGAGAACAATAACCAGGGCTCCTTTTTTCAATTCAAGCCTGCGATCAGCGCAAAAAATAAAAAAATACGTAATTGTGATTAACCAATTATATTCAATTGTGATGGCAGGTTAGGTAGTTGTGAAACTGAAGCCGTAAAAAGTTATCATATTTTTCCCAGGAATTCCGTAAGGTTTAACGTTGCTCAACCGGGATTTTCAGATTGTATAGAGGTGTGAAATGGAAGTTAACTACGTACCAACTACGTGTCCGTATTGCGGGACCGGGTGTGGCTTCAACCTTGTTGTCAAGGACAAGAAGGTTGTCGGCGTTGCACCCTGGCACCGCACTCCCGTCAACGAGGGCAAGCTCTGCCCCAAGGGGAACTATGCCTGGGAATTTGTCAACAGCCCCGACCGGCTCACCAAACCGCTCATCAAGAAGGATGGGAAGTTTGTCGAGGCGAGCTGGGACGAGGCCTACAAGCTGATCGCGTCCAAGTTCAAGTCGTACAAGGGCGAAGAGATTGCGTGCCTTGCGTCCGCCCGTGTCTCCAACGAGGAGAACTACCTGATGCAGAAGTTTGCACGTGCTGTCCTCAAGACACCCAACATCGACCACTGCGCCCGGCTCTGCCACGCTTCAACGGTCGTCGGGCTTGCCGGTGCATTCGGCTCCGGTGCAATGACCCAGTCGATTGCAGACATTGCCGAATCAAAGTGCCTCCTTGTCATCGGGACCAACACCTTCGAGCAGCACCCGCTGATCGGGCGCCGCATTATGCAGGCGAAGAAGAACGGCGCAAAGATCATCTACGCCGACCCGCGGCTCACGCCGACCGGGAAGCAGGCCGACCTGTTCCTGCAGTTCTACTCCGGTACCGATGTAGCACTCCTCAACTGCTTGATGCAGCTGATCCTCAAGAACGGCTGGGAGAACAAGGACTTCATCAAGAACCGGACCAAGGATTTCGAGAAGGTCAAAGAGATCGTGATGAAGGATACCTACAGCCCCGAGAACGTCTCGAAGATCACCGGTGTTCCCGCAAAGGACATCATCACGGCGGCAGAGTGGTTCGGCAAATCCGGCCAGTCCGCGATCCTCTACTCGATGGGTATCACCCAGCACACGACCGGTGTCGACAACGTCAAGTCGGTTGCAAACATCCAGATGCTGACCGGCAACCTCGGAAGACCCGGCACGGGCATCTGCGCACTGCGTGGCCAGAACAATGTGCAGGGCGCCTGCGACATGGGTGCACTCGCAAACGTGTACTCCGGGTACCAGTCTGTTATCGTCCCCGAGATGAAGAAGAAGATGGAGGACGCATGGGGCTGCGAGATTGCCGAAGGCAAGGTCGGTCTCACCGTCACCAAGCTGATCAACACGCTCGCTGACGAGCCCGGGACCGTCAAGTGCGTCTATATCATGGGTGAGAACCCGATGCTCTCCGACCCGGACCTCCACCACGTGGAGAAGGGTCTGAAGAACGCTGAGTTCATGGTCGTGCAGGATATCTTCATGACCGAGACCGCCCAGCTGGCAAACGTTGTCCTCCCGGCGGCCTGCTTTGCCGAGAAGGACGGTACCCAGACCTCGACCGAACGCCGTGTCCAGAAGTGGCGCAAGGCCCAGGACCCGCCCGGACAGGCAAAGGCAGACTGGCAGATCTTCTGCGAGCTTGCCAAGGTCATGGGATTCGAGAAGCAGTTCCCGTACAAGAGCGCCGAAGAGATCTTCAACGAGATCGCCAAGGTCACCCCGTCCTACGGCGGCATGAGCTATGCACGGCTCGAGAAGCCCGAAGCACTCCACTGGCCCTGCCCGACCGCCGAGCACCCGGGAACCCCGATCCTGCACAAGGAGAAGTTCACCCACCCGGACGGTCTTGGTATCTTCACCCCGATCGAGTGGAAACCCCCGGCAGAAGTCCCGGACAAGGAGTACCCGCTCATCCTGACCACCGGCCGCTGCATCTGGCAGTGGCACACCGGTACCATGACCCGCCGCTCGAAGGATCTCGAGGTCGAGGAACCCACGGGCTGGGTCGAGATCAACCCCGAGGATGCAAAGGCGCTCGGCATCAAGGACAAGGAGATGGTCAAGGCAATCACCCGCCGCGGCGAGATCAAGATCGGCGCCCGCGTAACGAAGGACATCAAGAAGGGTGTTGTCTTCATGCCGTTCCACTATGCGGAATGTGCGGCAAACATCCTCACCAACAATGCACTCGACCCCGTTGCAGCCATTCCGGAGTTCAAGGCCTGTGCGGTTCGGATAGAGAAGATCCCGGAGGTGAAGTAACATGGCAAAGAAAGGCGATATGCTCTATGCATGGACCAACGACGCAGAGATCAAGAAGAAGGCAGAACTCGGCGGTGCGGTCACCGCACTCTGGAAACACGCACTCGAGTCAAAAGCGGTCGATGCAGTCCTTGCCATCACCAAGGGAACCGACCTTTACGATGCAAAACCGGTCCTGATCACCAACCCGAATGATCTGGCAAAGACTGCCGGCTCGCTCCACTGCGGGACCCTCCTGCTGCCAAAATATGTCAAGAAATACCTTGACGGTGCAGCCAACAAGAAGATCGGTGTCACGGTCAAGGGCTGCGATACCATGGCCTTCATCGAGCTTGCAAAGCGCAAGCAGATCAACCTCGACAATGTCATCATGATCGGGGTCAACTGCGGAGGCTCGGTCAGCCCGATCCTTGCACGGAAAATGATTGCCGACAAGTTCGGTGTCGACCCGGACAAGGTCCACAAGGAAGAGATCGACAAGGGCCAGTTCATCATCGAGTACGAGGGCGGCCACAAGGGCATCTCCATTGACGAACTTGAGGATGCAGGCTATGGCCGGCGCAGCAACTGCCGCCGCTGCAAGTACAAGGTCCCCCGGCAGGCAGACCTTGCCTGCGGGAACTGGGGTGTCATCGGCGAGAAGGCCGGGAAGGCAACCTTCGTCGAGGTCTGCTCGGACAAGGGTGCAAAGCTCCTTGACGGCGCCGTGAAATCCGGCGTCCTCGCGACCGAAGCCGCAAACCCGAAGGGTATTGAGATCCGCGGGAAGGTCGAAGGTGCGATGTTCAAACTCGGCGACAAGTGGCGGAGGAAGGATTTCGGTGCACTCGCGGGCAGCATGTGGGAGACCATCAACAAAGAGACCTCCCGGTGCATCAAGTGCTATTCCTGTATCGAGAACTGCCCGGTCTGTTTCACCTCATCTGACCTGCTGAAGAAAGGCTCACTCATGGTGAAGCCCGGTGAGCTTCCCCCGAACCCGATGTTCCACTTACGAAGGTTCGCCCACATCTCGGACTCGTGTGTCAACTGCGGCCAGTGCGAGGAACTCTGCCCCATGGATATCCCGATGGCACTCTTCTCGCATGCAATCCGGGTTGAAGGCGACGCAGCCTTTGAACCGAAGCTCGGGAAGTCAACCTACAGCAATTAATTTTTTCCTCCGGGGGCATTATGCAATGTCCAGTGCCGGGAAAAAGATGATGAAACCGATACCAAGAAGAATCGGTGAACTAGACATAATAATTCCGATAAGGAGATGAATGAAACCATGAAACCAGATGATGCAAAGAAGATCATATCCGATGCCATCAACAGAGAGGTTGAGGCATACACGTTTTACCGTGGCATTGCCGACAAGGTAAAGGACTCGGCATTGAAAGTCGCTGTTCGCAGAACTTGCCGGAGAAGAGAAGCAGCACCGCGAGTTCCTGCAGGGGATGCTCACGAAGGATATCTCAAAGATGAAGTTTGACGCATCGCATGACTACAAGGTGGCAGATACCCTTCCGGCTCCAGCCTTTACTGTCTAATATGAAACCCATCGAGGGTATTGTTGTCGCCATCAAGAAGGAACTGGAAGCCATGCAGATGTACTCTCAGCTCGCAAAACTGGCCACGGACACCGAGACGCAGCTGCTCTTTTCCCAGCTGGCAAACATGGAACGGGGCCACAAGGCACGGCTCGAGGACATCTACACCAACATGGCTTTCCCCGAGGTCTGGTAACCCGGATCCTCTTCTTTTTATAGAGACTTGTGGGGTGGGGCAGGGTATTTCTCTAGAGCACTATACCGTATAAGGGTAATGCCGGGACATTATTCACTTCTTGTCCCTGCACAACGACCCTGTCTCACATCTTTAATCCCGAAGAACGGGATAACAATGGTCCATCCTGTTTTTTTAAATTTCCTGAAAAATGGAGATTACAGCTGTTCGTCTACGGAAAAATAAATACCGGTTTCCACCCCCGATATCCGGAACAAAAGGTGTGCGGGAATCAACCAGCTGGTGCTGTATCAATTTCCGGGCAACGGATAGTTGGTTGTGATTTTCCGGGGCAGGTTATTCACCAATAAATATGCTTTAAAAAACCAGCACCCGCTGGTGCTCAGCCTGCACGTTGCCCGGCGGATAGAAGAAGATCTTCCCGAGGCCCGGATACCCGAGATCGAGCACTGCATTGAGCGACTTGTCCTTTGAGATCCCCCGCTTCTGGAACGAGGGGGTGAATGCGAAGAAATGAAGGTTCTCGCTGCCGGCCACCGTGTTGATCACGTCCTGCAGGTTGTACATTGCTGAGTTCGCGGGCACCCGGTGCGTCCCGGTGAGGGCGTAGATCCCGTCCTCCATGAAGATAACCCGGGTCAGGATGCCCGCGTGGGCGCAGGCAACGGCAAATGAGACAGCACCAAACACGGTTTCCGTGCTGTACGGGCTCTTTGTGATCAGGATCGTGACGGGGGGGGCTGTACTGCTCTTCTCTGCCCGGTCAAAGGAGGGCCCGCTGCCCCTCTTCGGGAACTGAATGTCACCTGCTCCCGGAGCAAGGATGACATGGTTGTGCCGGAAACGGTCGATCATGACGTTCAGGTCCCGGATTTTTACCGGTTTTATTGCGCAGGTCGAGATTACAACACCCTTCCCGTCGTCCCACGTGCTGTAGCCCCGGGCCGTGGCGTTGCGGTTGCAGGCAATGACCTGGCAGGGGAAACCGTGGCGTGCTGCCCGTTCGCTCAGTTCCTCGAATCCCCGCCCCGATATTCTCCGCTTCCGTGGGGGCCTGCCCGGTATGGCCGATGTGGACACCGTCGAGATAGGCATAGAGATCGATTGCCAGCCGATCCGTGAGCGCTGCCGAGAGGAACTCGGAGACCATGCCATGCCGAACGGTGCATATAGGGGGATTCGCACTGGAGCCAGCCGACCGTTCCCGACAGGGGCGGTTTTGTCTGCCGGGCATGTGCGACTACATCATTCCAGAAGGAGGGCTGGCCGTCAGGACCGAGGCTGTTGGTCGTGATCACCTGGTCCGGGAACTTCATCTTCAGCTGCCCGGCAGATACCCCGCGGAGGTCCAGTTCCTGCCGGTCGCAGATGAGCTGGACCGTGGAGAGCGAGAGGATAATAGTCCAGACCTGTTGCGTTTCGGGGTCGTCAAGACTGTAAAGGGCGTCGCCGGTCATAAGAAACGTAAAGACCGGGCTTTCCCCTTTTGGCTGGTGCATCAGGGTCTCCGGGTAGAGCTGAACGAAGAAGAATTTGAGGCACTCCTCGATCCACGAGAGACGCTCCAGCGTAACGGGAGTTGAGAGGAGAAAGATATTTGCAGTCATGGCAGCCCGGTACCCTCACTCGTGGATCGTTTCCATCCCCGGTCGGCGTTTTTAAAAAAACGGCTGGTGCGGGGAACCATTTCCTGCACAAGGGGGTTTCCGGTGCAGGGATTTTTGAGGTAGTGATAAATTCACCGGACGGGATTAAAACCTTTACTAAAATTGACTGGAAAAACAGGAAACACGGTTTCATACCGGTATTCCCGCAGCATGATCTATAAGAAGTATACCCGATAAAGAAGTAAACAGAGTACGGATAACCATGAGTGATACGATGATTACTCAGGGAGTGAATGCCACCGGGATCACCCCCCGGATCCCGGCCTGAAGAGGCCAGCATTGGCCAAAAAGGTACCCGTAACCGCTGCGGGTTCCCAGGAGAACAATACCCTGCACGCGATCAGGACCCGCGGATGCCGGGGAAGGTGTTCCTTATGAGCCGGTTCCTGCAGGTCGTTGCAGTAGCTGAGGCTGTCAGGGTGGTTGTAAAGACAGCCCCGGCCACAAAAACGGAAACGGTTCCGGTTGAGCAGTCCGCAGGCCGGGTTCTGGCTGCACCGGTTGCCGCAGATACCGATATCCCCGGGTTTGACCGCTCAGTGGTGGACGGGTACGCTGTCCGCTCTTCGGATACGACCGGTGCGGGCGACGCCATACCAGCTCTGCTCCAGTCTGTGGGAAGAGTGACGATGGGAACGAACGATATGAAGATTATCGTCCGGGCCGGGGAGTGTGCTTACATTCCGACCGGTGGTATCCTCCCGGAAGGTGCAGATGCGATTGTGATGGTGGAATATGCCGAGGAGGCCAGCGGTACCATCCTGATTAAGAAACCGGTTGCCTATGGTGAGAACGTCCTGTTGCGGGACGAGGATTTTAAATGGGGGGAGATCATTTTCCGGCCGGGCAGGAAGATCACCCCGCAGGACGCCGGGGTTCTTGCAGCGTGCGGCTGCGCGATGGTTACGGTTGCAAAAAAACCCGTGGTCGGGATCATCTCGACCGGCAACGAGCTGGTGCCGGTCACCGGGGTACCCGCGCCGGGGCAGGTCCGGGACGCTAACGCGTCGATGCTCGCGGCATGGCTTTCGGAATACGGATGTACGCCACGACTCTACGGGATCGTCAGGGACGAACGCGAAGCCTTCGGGACGATTATCTCCCGGGCACTTCCTGAGTGCGACGTGGTGCTCATTTCGGGTGGCAGTTCCAAGGACGACCGGGACATGACCGCGGGGGTGATTGCTGACAAGGGCGAAGTCCTTATCCACGGGATCGCCATCGCGCCGGGAAAGCCTGCGATTATCGGGAAGATTGCTGAAAAACCGGTCTTCGGTCTGCCCGGTCACCCGGCTTCGGCATTTGTCGTTCTTATCGCCATTGTCCGTCCGCTTCTCGACAGCATGCTCGGCCTTGAAAAGCCAGTTCTCCACACGGTGAAGGCAACCCTTGCAGACAACATCCCGTCCCAGCGGGGGCGGGAGGAGTACGTCCGCGTCAGGGTGGAAAACGAGAGAGCAATCCCGCTGTTTGGCAAGTCAGGGCTCCTGAACACGCTCGTGAAAAGCGACGGGCTTGTCTGCATCCCGGCCGGGTATGAGGGGCTTGAGAAGGGGAGCCAGGTCGAGGTGATTTTATGGTGATGCGGTACCTGAAGGTGATGCCGCTTAACGAGGTGTTTACTCTCCTCTCCCGGGAGTTCCCCTGCATCCCCTCGACCGAGATGATTCCGCTTGAAGCTGCATCCGGCCGGATTACGGCCCATCCCCTTTTTGGCACGTATTCGGTGCCGGAAATCCACCTTGCGGCGATGGACGGCATCGCTGTAGCGAGCGCTGATACGAGAGGTGCATCCGAGCAGCATCCCGTCACACTTGGCAGGGTTGCCCGGGTGAATACCGGCAACGTGGTCCCTCCCGGCTACGATGCGGTGATCATGATTGAGGACGTCTGGGAAGCGGACGGGATGTATACTATCCGTAAATCCGCAAGCCCGTGGCAGCACGTCCGCCCGGCAGGCGAGGACCTTGCGGAATCCGAGATGGTGATGCCGTCCCGCCACCGGATCCGCCCCCACGAGACCGGGGCCCTTGCCACGTATGGTATAACGGGGCTTGAAGCCATTACGGTAAGGATCGGGCTTGTCCCGACAGGAAGCGAACTCGTGGCTGCCGGCACCCGCCCCGCCCCCGGGCAGGTAGTGGAAAGCAATACGGTGATGGCAAAGGCAATGCTGGAGGCCGCTGGCGCCCGGTGCACCCGCTATCCCTTTGTCGAGGACAGGCCGGAAAAGATCCGGGACGCGATTGCAGCAGCCTGCAGGGAAAATGATCTCGTCATTGTTTCCGCAGGCTCTTCCGCAGGGACGAAGGATTATACCGCGGACGTGATCGCCGGGCTCGGGGAGGTACTCGTCCACGGGATTGCAACCCGTCCCGGCAAGCCTGCCATTATAGGGAAGGTTGACAATAAACCCGTTTTCGGCCTGCCGGGCTATCCCCTCTCAGCGATAACCGTCATCCGGGAGCTCGTGCTCCCGTTCCTCCGGAACTACGGCCTTTTTGTTCCGGAGCCTCAGGTCATCCGGGCAGCTCTCACGTCTGCCCTTCCCAAGGAAATAGGTTCGGACGAATTTGTCCAGTGCACGCTCGGGAAGGTCGGGGACCGCTGGACGGTCTCCCCCCAGTCCAAGGGTGCCGGGGTCCAGATGAGCGCTGTGCGGGCGAACGCATACCTCAAGGTCCCCCGCGAGTCAGAGGGGTTCAATGCCGGCGATATGGTCGATGCCCGGCTGCTGGTGCCGGTGCAGGAAGCGGAGAATGCGCTCCTCATCACCGGCAGCCATGACCCGGTGCTCGATCATCTCGCGGATCTTATCCGGCCCACGGGAATCTCCGCTTATCTCCACCCACATGGGGAGCATGGGCGGGATCATTGCCCTGAAAAAGGACGAATGCCATGCCGCCCCCACGCACCTGCTCTCACCGGACGGGACCTACAACACGGCATATATCCGGAAATACCTGCCCGGGACAGCGATCGATCTCATCTGCGTTGCCGGCCGTCAGCAGGGAATCGTGTCCCGCGAAGGGCTTCGGCCTTCCGGATCTCCCGGGCCGGATGTTCATCAACCGGCAGAAAGGCTCCGGTACCCGTATGCTCCTCGATTACGAACTGAGGAAAGAAGGGATTGATCCTTCCCTTCTGCCCGGCTACGGGCGCGAAGTAACCACCCATATTGCAGTTGCCCTTGCGGTGAAGAGCGGGGAAGCGGATGCCGGCATGTGTGTTTATAGCGCGGCAAAAGCGCTCGGGCTCCCGTTCATCCCGGTGGCACAGGAACGGTACGAGCTTGCCATCCGCAGGGAACACCAAAAGGACCCGCGGATCCGGGTGCTCATCGAAGCGATCCGGTCACGGGAATTCAAAGCACTGCTCGACTGCCTTGGGGGGTACGATACGACAGAGACCGGAACCCTGCGATCGGGAGCATGAGCACCGGGGACTGATTCGGGTATTCCCCTTGAAAATTCCGGACGTTCCCCTCTTCGCAGATTTTTTACTATCCTGCTAAATTTCACCTGCTCAAAAATTTTGGAGGGGTGGGTTGAAGACGGGAGAAAAATGATTGGTTATGCAGCCTTTTTTACTGCCAGGGGTACGGGGATTCTTGCAACCTTCTTTTTTGTCCAGACCAACTCGTTTCCCTCGAATTCAAACGAGTTCATGGGATAAATTTTCATTCCTGCCGGAAGAGATGACGTATCCGTATTCACCGGGGCAATGACTGCTGACTCATAGCGCGGTACCATACCGTCAGTCCTTGTTTCCTTTTTATTCAGTTCTTCCACCAGGTTTGCCGGGATCTCTTTATTGAAGGTTACCAGCACTTTTACGATATCGTTGTGTCCGCCGTTCAGGCGCTCAAGTCTGACGAACGTGTCGTACCCGTTGCCCTGCCTTTGAGAGGACATTTTCCAGCCATCATAGGTTGAATAGATACGCTTGAGCTCCTGCATTGCAAAATCGTTCATAATGTCCTGCTGACTTCCCATAGTAATCTGATCATTTGAAAATTGAAAATTTAAACCTGTTCATTTATTTTTCACCGGTTGTTCATCCGGTAGTCAGATAAAATTACTTAACAAAATACTTTTATTAAATGAAAACGTAATACTCTTCTGCCCAACCACAGGGCATCCAACAACGGGATCTGGAATCGAATCACACACACTAGCACTATCCTGTCCCATGCCACGGAAGGATGTCCAGAACCCTCATCCCGTTTATCCTTTTAGTAATTTGTCAGGATAAAATAATTAATTTGAAAGATTTTTAACTTAATTTACATCAACTATTCTCTGATACTCCATGACCGGTATAACAGATGAGCGGGTAATGGCGCTGTATATTCTCGCACGCCAGGAAGAAGCTGCAGCGGTGACATACGACCAGAAAGAGGCAATTGAACAACTGAAAAAACTCTCGGTCAACGGAAATCCGGATGCCACCTCAGCCGTAAACCGGTTGAAACGGCTGCCGGGTATCCATCCATTCCTGAAGGAAGTTCTCGCGACGTGAAGGGACTTTTTTTCTCCGCTCTGGTGATGATGATAACCAGGGCATCCTCCTGATTTCCACAGGGGTAAAAAAAGGTTATTCAGCCCGGATAATGGTCCCGACGTTCTGGCCGTTGATGGCCTTCTCAATATTGCCCCGCTTGTGGCAGTTGATGATCCGCACTTCACGGATGTTGACCGCAGTTCTGAGGAGGTCGACAACCATCCGCTCGAGGACCAGATCTTCGAGATCGAGTTTGATCAGTTCCGGGGCCGTGATATCCCGTATCAGCTCTGCATCGGGATTTTTCCGCGGGTCTTCCATGTACAGCCCGTCCACGTTCTTGCCGATGATGCAGTTCTTTGCACCGAGCACTTCTGCAACCAGGAACGCGCCGGTATCGGTGCGGTGCGGGGGGATCTGGTCGAACCGTGCCGGGTGTTCATAGAGACCGTACGGCGGGGTGCCGTGAATGACCGGCAGCATGCCAAGTTTGAGGAGCATCGGGAGTTCAAGGAGATCCGCCGGTGTGGATCCGGGTGCCGTTATATTTGGACAGCAGGATCGAGACCATGATAGCGTTCTGCTCGGAGATCTTGGCGGAGAGTTCCGCAAGAACACCGGTCGGCATGCCAAGGTCCATGCCGATATCCATGATGTGGCGAACCCGCCCTCCCCCTCCGGTGACCACCAGCAGCTGGTGCTTCTTTGAGAGTTTCCCGATCTCTTCGCAGAGCGGGTGCATCACTTCGCGCCCGTAATCAATCGCGCCGTGCCCGCCGATCTTGATGACGTTCATCTCAGGAGCGATCCGGATCTGTTCCGTTTCAGCCCCCTTCCGGTGCATTCCCTTTCTTACCAGCGTCTCGCCCTGCAGCCCGCTGTGGAGTTCAAACCTCTTTTTCATGGAGTATCAGCCTAACGAACTTATCACCATCAAAAGGTATAAGCCCACGTAAACCAGTTGATATATCAGAGCCACAAATCTCACCGTGCAGGAATATGATCTGCGGGTGATGGTGTGGCATGGAGGTAAAGACCATGAAACTCTATGTACGTGAACGCCAGAAAGTCGGCGAGGGTGTTGAGTCCCCCAAGTATCGTGTCGTTGCTGTCACCGGCGGTCAGATCCAGATTGAGGCAACCCATTTCCGGAAATTCGAGATCGAACAGATCGCAAAAGATGTCGGTGCGGAAGTCATATTCATGAAGCCCGTTGCCGATGATCACAAAAAGAAACACTGATTTTTTTTATCGGTCATGAGCACACCGGCTGGAGATGCACGACAGGATCGCCCCGGGTTCACAGAGACGTTGGGCGTGTGTGCAACTAATGGGGTAAAATAGCCCATGGCAGACCTTTCTGTTGATATCCTCTTTGATGCAGCAGTCCGCATCCAGCTGCTGGAACGGTCGATCACTGTTTCCTTTGCCACCGACCAGAGCATCAGGATAAAATTCCCGATCACGCGGCGGCTCGCAGAATTCCTTGGTATGCCGCATTATATTGTACTTCGCGATTTTGCCATGATGGAGCATGAGGATCTGGTGACAAAAGCAGAACGGGTGGGGATCATTACGACCAGAAAAGGCAGCCGGAAAATGATAGACCTGATGCAGGAGAAATACCGGAAAGAATCTGAAGGGATTCTCGGGGCGGCAGTCTTTGAAGAATTGTATAAAAGAACCCGATAAGGATCACCCGGTTTTTTTTGGGATTCCACGAACAGATGGTATTATACTCCGCTTTTTGTATTTGTTTACACAGAATATCCAGGCTCGCTGGTATGAGGGAGTAAAGCAACAGCATGATGAAAAATGTCTATTAGCTTGCCAGTACCATTCATGTATGCGAAACTCCCATGGCCGCCCTTTCCATTGATGTCCTCTTTGATGCAGCAGTCCGTATCCAGCTGCTGGAACGTTCGATCACCATCACTTTTGCCGACAATACCATCCGGATGAAATTCCCGACAACGCGGCGGCTTGCGGAATTCCTCGATGTCCCGCACTACTATGTGCTGCCGTATTTTGCCATGATGGAACAGGAGGAGCTGGTCACCCGGGCAGAGCGGGTAGGGATTCTCACTACGGCAAAAGGCAGCCGGAAGATGATTGAACTCATGAAGGAGAAATATCGGAAAGAATCCAGTGAAATTCTTGGAACGGTAATTTTTGAGGAAATTCTCAGAAAAATATGATTCATGAGCAGAGCCGGACATTTTCCTTTTTTTCATCAAATCATTGGCATTTGTTGAGGGAACAGGTGTTTATCAACTGTTTACTCCCTTTTTTTCAGAGAACAAAAAGAAACATTGAATACCGTTTCTTTGCCACAATGTATGAGGTATTATTATGAGAAGAGATATGCATGTTGGATTAATTTCCACACTATTCGTAATGCTGTTCATTGCAGCCTGTTTTGCAGGATGCACGAGCCAGACTCCAGTCGCCACCCCCACAGCGGAACCAACCACTGCCGCCCCCGTCGTAACGGCAACCACTGCCACCCCGGCTGTTAATGTAACCACAACTGCTCCGTCTGTTAATGCAACCACTGCTGCCCCGGCTGCAAATGTAACCACAACTGCTCCGGCTGTTAATGCAACCACTGCCAAATATCACCACAACTGCCCCGGCGGGTTAATGTAACGACAACTGCTGCGGCTGTTAATGCAACCGTAACCAAATAATAAACCACTTTTTTTCCTTTTCCGAAAGGGTTCATCAGAAACCCGGTGAACCGGTCTTTTATCCAGCGAAACGCTCTGTCGGCACCTGTTGGCATATCAGTTGTTTACCAATTGGTTAATTTCTTTTTATTTACAAAGAGCAAAAAGAAACATTGAAGAGTATTCTTACCCATCATTATGACGGTATAATTATGAGAAGAGATGTGCATGGTGGATTGATTTCCACACTATTCGTGATGCTGTTCCTTGCAGCCTGCTTTGCAGGGTGCACGAGCCAGGCTCCGCCGCCACCACCCCCACGGCGACACCCACACCGTGGCGGAACCAATGACCCTCGTCATCGCAACGACCACGAGCCTGTACGACACCGGGCTCCTTGACTACCTCCAGCCCAAGTTCGAAGCGATGTACCCTGTTAAGCTGAAAATCACCTCGCAGGGATCCGGCAAGGCCATCGAACTGGCCACGCGTGGCGACGCAGATGTCCTGCTCGTCCACTCGCCGGCCGCGGAACTGGCATTCATGAAAAACGGCTCTGGCCTGAACCGGCGCTCGTTCGCCTCTAACTACTTCATGGTTGTCGGCCCGGCAGCGGATCCCGCGGGCATTAAGAATATGACACCGGAAAGTGCTTTCACGACCCTCTACCTGAAAGGCACCAACAAAACAGCCGGCATTGCCTTCGTATCCCGTGGCGACGGTTCCGGGACCCACTCCGCCGAGAAAACGGTCTGGTCCAAAGCCAAGTACAACTATACTGCCCAGGTCCAGAAATCCGGCACCTGGTATGTAGAAGCGGGTAAGGGTATGGGAGAGACGCTCCTGATGGCAAGCGAGAAGAAAGCATACACCCTGACTGACGAGGGGACATTCCTTGCTTACAAGAGTAACCTCACGCTGGTACCGCTCGTTACGAAAGGTACAAGCCTGCTTAATATCTACAGCGTGATGACCGTCTACAATGACAAACAGCCGGTCGAGAAGATCCAGATGGCCAACAACTTCATCAACTTCCTGATCTCAAATCAGACCCAGGCGGACATCGGCAACTTTGGTGTTGACAAATACGGCAAATCCCTGTTCATCCCGATGAGTGTCGAGGTTCCGACCGCAACTGAGGGCTGGGTAGCCGACCACAGCACCCCGGCAACCGCGATTGCTCCGGCCGCCCCTGCTGCAACCACAGCCGCACCGGCAGCAAATGCTACTGCAGCCAAATAAAAAAAACTTTTTTTTTCCCTTTTTTAGAACAGGTTCATCAGAACCTGGAGGAGAAGAAGATTTACGAATTAAATCTTCACATTCCGACGGGTTCATCTGAATGTCGAAGATCGGCTTATGCCCCCCTTCGAAGTTCTGTTTTTTGTCTCATTTCTTTTCGTCGAGGTTTTGACAAACCTTTCCGACCGGGAGGAGAAGATGATCGATCTCCCTGCAGGAGATATACACTAAGGAGACGGTCGGGATCCGGATATGCGGTCGTGTTTCAGAGAACTCCAGAAGAAAAACGGGATAACGGGATTTTAGTATTTTTTTATCAGAGGATCCTATTAATAAAAAAGTTTAGAATTATTTGGTTATCAAATGATAACTAAATGTTTTTAACAAATGCTGAAAAGAAACATTCAATATTATTCCTGTCAATCTCCATACTGGTTAATTATGACAAAACGTGTGCATGTTGGATTCTTTGCAGCAGCCTTGGCGTTGCTGTTTATCATTTCCTGCTTTACCGGATGCACGGGTCAGGTCCCGGCTTCCCAGCAACCGGTTGCGACAACGCAAAGCCAGGTAACCACCGCTCCTGCCGGAACCTCGGCTGCTCCGACAATTCCGGTCGCACCAGCCACACCGGCAGCAACCGGCCCGAAACAGAAGATCGTGCTTGCAACGACAACCAGCCTGTATGATACCGGGCTCCTGAACTACCTTGAGCCCAGGTTCGAGGCTATGTATAATGTCGACCTCCTGATCACATCGCAGGGTACCGGCAAGGCCATCGAGCTTGCCAAACGCGGGGATGCCGACATCCTCATGGTGCATTCACCATCCCAGGAGATGACCTATCTTGAGGGCGGCAACGGACTGAACCGCAGGACGTTTGCCTACAATTATTTCATCATTGTCGGACCTGCGAATGATCCCGCGGGGATCAAGGGGATGACACCGGAAAACGCTTTCAAGACCATCCTGACCAAAGGCAAAGCCGGTGACAAGAACGTTATCTTTGTCTCACGCGCTGATGCATCAGGGACCCACACGGCCGAACAGAACATCTGGAAATCAGCCGGATATACCTATGCAAAGGACGTCCAGAAATCCGGATCCTGGTATATTGAAGCCGGCAAGGGCATGGGAGATACCCTCCAGATGGCGAGCGAGAAAGGAGCGTATACCCTCACCGATGAAGGTACCTACCTTGCCTACAAGAGCAGAGCTCGACCTCGTGCCGATCGTTTCCGAAGGCAGCATCCTGATGAACGTCTACAGTGTCATGGCTGTCTATACCGACAAACAACCGGTCGAAAAGATCCAGATGGCGGATAACTTCGTCAACTTCATCATCTCGCAGCAGACCATGACCGATATCGGGAATTTTGGCACCGATAAATACGGCAAGGCACTCTTTACCCCAATGACCAAGGGTGTCCCGTCGGGGGTTACTGCGGATTTCACCACGCCAGCCGTCGCGGTCAAACCGCTTAAGGTGTACCACGCAGGAAGCCTTGCATCGTCGTTTGCCAAGATCAAGAAAACCTATGAGGCATCGCACCCCGACACCGAGGTCCAGCTCTGGTCCGGTGGCAGCGGCGCCATTATCGACAAGGTGACCAAGCAGAACCAGTATGCCGATGTTCTGGCAAGTGCCGACACCGTCCTCATCCCGAAGAATATGTACCCGAAGAATGCAACGTTCGACGTAAACTTTGCCAGGAACAGCATGGTGCTCTGCTATACCGACAAGAGCAGGGGATCGGCAACCATCAATGCCGATAACTGGTACAAGGTTCTCGCACAAAACGGTGTATCCTATGCCATCAGCGACCCGACATCGGATCCCGCGGGTTACCGCAGCCTGATGACCATTGCTCTTGCCGAGCGGAAATATGGCGACTCCGTCGATCTTTGCAACGCTCGTCGCACCCTACAGCAAGATAACCATGAAAACGGAAGGCGTTACCAAAACCATCGATGCCACGAACCCGTCACCGGATGGCAAGAAACTCGTCATTACAAAGACCGGCCCGGAGATTGTTCCGTTGTTGAAAGCCGGGACCGTTGACTACGCCTTCGAGTACAGCAGCGTTGCCATCCAGAACAATGTCTCCTATCTCTCCCTCCCGGCGGAGATCGATCTCTCTGACTCGACTATGACCGGCAGGTACGAAGAGGCAAAGGTGATCCGCCCCTCCGGTTCCACAACGGTCACCGAATCGGGAACGCCGATTATCTATGGTATTACCATCCCCGGAAGCGCGAAGAACGGGAATGGCGGTGCGGACTTTGTCAACATCCTGATCGGGAAGGAAGGACAAAATATCCTTACCGCTGACGGCCAGACACCCATCGTCCCTGCTGTTGCATCGGGTTCTGCCCTCCCGGACGCGATCCTGCCCAACGTAAAAAGGGTCTGAACAGGATTTTCTTTTTTTTATTTTTCCAGTCCGCCTGATTCCGGCTTTTTTCGTATCACGGGGATCAGGTACGCAAGCACCATGCCAACGATGAATGCAACCGTCATCGAGCTGACCAGGGCCAGGATTCCGATAATCACAGGTAATTACAAGAGAATCGGTCCTGAGACTGTGACGCGCCATCTCGATGCCGACGAAGACCAGCAGGGCCCCGAGCGCTCCGACTGCAATGATGGAGAGGACCTGCGGCGAGGTGAAGAAGAGAGCAAGGATAATAAAGATCAGGCCGGCATAGACATTTGCCCCACCGGTCCGTGCCCCGTAGCGGTACTGCCCGGCAAGCCCCCCTGCCCCGTGGCACATCGGGAAACCCCCGAACGGCACGGACACGAGGTTCATGAGGCCGATGGTCGTGGAAAACTTCTTTGGCGGCACGTCATGATGAAAGAGGTCTTTTGTCAGGAGCGACGTGGCAAGGATCGCGTTGGTGATGGTCAGCACCACCTGCGGGAGGACGAGCGTAGCAAAAGCCGAGGAGAAATCCGAAGGGACGGGTACCACGAGTTTCGGGGCCGGGATCAGGCTGATGGGGGGAACACCATAGAGTGCAATCCCCGCAATGAGGCCTATACCGATGACCATTATCGCCGAGAGGTCCGGGACAGACCTGAAACGACACAGGAGGTAAAAGCAGGCAATAATTGCAGTACCCAGCAGGAAGAAGGTGGGGTCCTTCACCACGAATCCCAGCGAGGACCGGAACAGGAGGAGGGCAAGCCCCAGCTGGATCCCCCGGACAACACTCTGCGGCACCCACCGCTCGATGAAACCGAAGAACCGGCCGTAGCCAAGCACCAGGAAGATAATCCCGAGAATGAGGCCGGCAGCGGCGATTTCGCCGCTCCCGATCGATCCCGCAATAACGATCACGGCTATCGCCTTCATCGGCTCAAGGGGGATGGGAAGACGATAATACAGGCCGGTGAGGATAAACCAGATACCAAAGAAGAGGAGGACATACCGGGCATTCACATCAGACACGAGAGCAACAGCAAGGATAAGCGGGATTATGGTACCAAAATCCCCCAGCGATCCGGCAAGCTCAGAGAGGTTGAACCGTAAGGGAGGGAGGCTGTTTGCCGACACGGGTATCAGGGACCTGATGCACATAACAGGAGTGAACCTGCCTGGGAAGTGCTGCGATATGGCAGATCTGTTTCGTTAACAATAATTAACAATAAAGTAAAGGTGATTATAGGAATTAACCTTTTCAACAGGAACCGGACCAGAACCTGGTATGAGATTGGCGGAGTGAACAGGGTTGGACGATATTGCACAGGGCGTGACGCAGGCCGTTAACCTTATCGTCACCCTCAATCCCGATGTTATGCAGATTGCTGCGCTTTCCCTGTACATCTCCCTTTCAGCAACCGTCATCGCTGCCATCATCTCTATACCCCTCGGGGGGTTTATTCACTTCAGGGAATTTTTCGGCAAACGGGCGCTGATCGTCGTTATCCAGACCCTCTATTCCGTCCCGACCGTAGTTGTCGGCCTCCTGCTCTATCTCCTGATCTCCCGGAGCGGACCCCTGGGGGTTCTCGGCCTCCTGTTTACCCCGGAAGGCATGATCCTCGGGCAGACCCTCCTTATCATCCCCATCATGGTGGGGCTGGTCATATCCGCGCTCAGCGGGGTTGACAAAAGCATCAGCGATACGCTGGTTGCTCTCGGGGCCACCGGTTTCCAGAAGATTCTCCAGATCGTCATAGAGGCACGGTTTGCGATCCTGAGCGCCGTGATACTCGGGTTCGGGCGGGCGATCGCAGAGGTGGGGGTTGCGATGATGATCGGAGGAAACATCAAGGGGTTCACCCGGGTCCTCACCACGGCAATAACCCTTGAAACGGGAATGGGAGAATTTGGTCTTTCCATCGCGCTCGGGATCATTCTCCTCATCATTGCCCTGATCGTTGTCGTGATCCTGAACCTCATCACCTCAGGCCTGTCCCAGAATTCCCAGCAGATCCTCGGGGGTCCCCGCGGATGATCCGGATCGAAGGGCTCACCAAAAAGTTCGGCGAAAAAGAGACCTTAAAAGAAACTGACCTCGCGATCCGTGCCGGCGAGATATTCACCTTCATCGGGCCAAGCGGCAGTGGCAAGACTACGCTTATACGGCTCATCGATCTCCTTGACCGGCCAACCACGGGCAGGATCTTCTTTGACGGCCAGGACACTGACGGCCCGGAGCAAGTGCGCCTCGCGATTCGCAGGCGTATGGGCATGGTCTTCCAGAAACCCGCGGTGCTGAATACCACGGTGGCAAAGAATGTTGCCTTCGGGCTGAAGTTCCGAGGAGTACCCGATGCAGATGCACAGCGAAAGGTGCAGAGCGCCCTTGAGCTGGTCGGTCTCCCGCACTTTACCGACCGGAAGGCGGTCACCCTTTCCGGAGGAGAGATGCAGCGTGTTGCCCTCGCCCGCGCTCATTGTTACTGAACCCGAAGTCCTCCTGCTGGACGAGCCAACGGCAAACCTTGACCCGGTCTCGTCGGACCTGATCGAGGACCTGATCCTCCGGATCAACAAGGAGTCCAAAACTACGGTCATCATGACCACTCACGACATGATCCAGGGACAGCGGCTCGCGGACCGGATCGGCGTGATCATGGACGGGAGGCTGGTGCAGACCGGGGATGCAGGCGAGATCTTCTACCAGCCGAAAGGGAAAGCCATCGCCCGGTTCGTGGGGATCGATGCCATCACCGGCGGCGTGGTGACCGAGAACCGGGGGGGTCATGCGGCTATCCGGGTAGGTGGCAACTGCTTTGAGGCTTTGACTGACCTGAAGGAAGGGCAGCGGGCAGCCCTGTATATCCGGCCCGAGGAAGTTACCCTGACACCCGCCGGTGAAACACCGGCAAAGACCAGCATGCGGAACCGGCTCAATGGCCGTATAACCAAAATGGTCCCTTCCGGCCCGTTCGTCCGTGTCAGTGTGAACTGCGGGATCGTGCTGACTGCCCTTATCACCCGCCGTTCCTGCTCCGAACTCGGGTTGATGGTGGGGAGTGATGTGGTGGCGGGTGTGAAGGCCACCGCGATCCATGTGCTGCCGGATGAGGTGAACCAGACCCATCAGTAAAATTTTTGATAGAAGGTATCGGGTGAAGGCAAAGGAGCCGGCCATCTCAACCCTTTCATCACCAATAAAAATCCGGGTCTAAAAATACCGGCAGCCCCACTTACCGTCGATAACTCAATACAAACCCCCCTACCCATGTATGAGTAAGACGGGGCTTTTGAGCACCGTTACCGGGGAAACTGCCATGATGACAATTTGCCATTAAAGAAGGCCATAGCACAAAAAAAGCATTGAATATTTTTTAAGGAGTTTTCAATCGGTTCCGATTATCACATCAGATGTCTTAACGATCGCGTAAACCCTGGATCCTCCCGCAGGTAAAGAAACTACGGGGATCCTTCCCCGCTTCAGAACCCTTGTTCGTTCTTCACTACTGAGGCTTGACCGTGATCACGTACGCTGCTCCCGCTTTTGTATTGACGAAGTGGGCCCCGGTCACCATCCGGTTCCCGGAAGCTGCGAGCGAGTAGCCGAATTCATCGCCTGCCATCCCGTCAGATGCGGTAATTTTACCGGTTTGTGTCCACTGGCCAACTGAACGGCGGAAGAGATAGATGGAACCCTGGTCGGCATTACTCCCGATATCATCTTTCCAGGCACCAGCTGCGAAGAGTATCCCCGGCAAAGGCAACTGACTGTCCGAACTCATCGCCCGCGATTGCATCGTCCGGGGTGAGCCTCATCACCAGGCTGGCGGAATCTTCGTTCACGGTATAGACATAGACCGCACCAGCATTTGCCAGGCCATCAGGGTCCGCCCGCCGGGAACCAACTGCCATCGTATCACCGGAGAGGGCAACCGTAAACCCGTACTGATCACCATCTTTCCCGTCATAGGGCGTGACCTTCGCAACCTGTGTCCAGACGTCAGAAACATTCCGGAAAAGGTAAACAGCCCCGGCCTTATTGGGATTGGCATTGCGGGCACCTATCGCGATCAGGTCTCCCTGGATATCAACCGACTGGCCAAAATATGCATTCTTGACGGGATCACCTGCGGTGAGCGTGATCTTAAGGATCCACTCACCATCTTGGTAAAGATAAACATATGCAGCCCCCTCTTCATTGACCGTCTTCCGGGCGGTCACGACAAGAAGGTCCCCCTGGATGGAAAGCGCACGGCCGAAATTATCCTCGTCTTCCGGTGCGGGAGAGACAATCTTGTTTTCAAACTGCCATGAATCCCCGTGCTTACGGAATACATAGACGGCACCGGATCGTTCCAGGTCGCCGACCTGTGCAAAGCGGGCCCCGACAATCACCATATTGCCCTGGATGGCGACCGTTCTCCCGAATTCAGGGAAAGTACCCGGAATTGCATCGGGGGATTGCAGGGTGGCCTCAGGGACATAGTGCATGCCCTGGCGCCTGTACAGGTATACCGCTCCGACAGAGCCGTCCCCGCCTTCCCCTGCTGCCACGAGGTCTCCGTCAAGAGCCACGGATCTCCCAAATTGTGCATTGGGGACAGGATTATCCGCAACCAGCTTGATCTCTTCGACAGATCCCTGTGCCCTGGCAGCAACGCCGGTTACTGCGACTGAACCAAAGACCAGTATGACAAAAAGTACAACCGAAAGTATGTGACAAACTTTTTTCATGTAAACCACCTGGTATAAATTTCTCACTGTTGTATAGTAAATAATGTTGACAACACTATTTAAAAAAACCGGTTTTGATTTTTATCGGGTTCCCGCTCATTTATTCTCCGGAGTCTTTATCCACCCTGCAGATACGTAGTGCCCGGGGCTGGTCATAGCGGGAGAAACTACCTCACAAAAATCTGTATTCTGATTAATAATCTCACCCGGTAACATATTACATAATTTATTTTTTATAAAAAAACTATATGAGCAGGAATTGTGAAGTAACCTTTTGGTGATTTTCATGGACGGATACGCAGGAAATATAGCCTATGCCGATCTCTCGGCAGGAACGGTTACGATAAAACCCACGCCACCGGAACTCAAGAAGCAGTATATCGGCGGGTGGGGGTTTGGTATCCGGCTCCTGACCGACATGGTTGACCCGAAGATCGACCCGCTGGGAGAGAACAACACTCTCATGTTCGCTGCCGGGCCGCTGACCGGCACCGGCATCCCGCTGGGGAGCTGGTACGAGGTCTCGACCATCTCGCCACTCGCGGGGACCGCCGTGAGCGGGAACAGCGGGGGGTCTTTGGCGGGAAAAACATTATTCCTGCCGGAGCAGGTCAAACGCTCTAATACAAAGATGACGAATAATGAAGAGAATGCGCTGTACCATGCTTGCCAGCGGGAGCAAAGGCAATTGTGTTGTTATCGAGGGAGGGAACGGCTCGCTCCTGATCGATGCCGGCTTGAGCGCAAAAGAATGCCTCCTGCGGATGGAACGGGCAGGTATTGATCCCGGCAGGATCGATGCCCTCCTGGTCACGCACGAGCATACGGATCATATCCGGGGCGTTGACGTGCTGGCCCGGAAACTGGAGATCCCTGTGTATGCTACGGAGGGGACGCTTGCCGATTTCCTGAACTTCCGCCGCACATCAGCCAAACCCCTTATCCACCATACCTGCCGCGATCACGAGCAGTTTACGGTCGGCGACTTTGAAATCGTTCCCTTCAGCACATCCCACGATGCAAACGAGCCCTGCGGTTTCATCGTGAGCGAAGGGGGCATCCGCATGGGTTACTGCACCGATACCGGCATCATCACCCCGCACATGCACGACCTGCTCCGGCAGTGTGACGGGATCGTGCTGGAGAGCAACCACTGTCCCGATATGCTCCGGAACGGGCCGTATCCAGAGTCGCTCAAGCGCAGGATCCGTTCGCACCGGGGACACCTCTCCAACCCGGTGGCAGCTGCCTGCCTGCGGGACTTTGGCAGGGACGTTCCTTTAGTCATCCTTGCACACCTCTCGGAAATCAACAATACACCCGATAAGGCGATGGGGAGCGCCCGTGAGGGTCTCGGGCTCTTTTACGAGATGGAACGGGTAATGGTTGCCACGCAGTGCGGGACCAGGCAGGACTGCCCGCAACGGATGCAGTTGTAGGAAAGAATGTGCTCAATTGCGAACGGTTTATTGAATTTTATTCCATTTTTTCTCCGATTATCTTATTGCGTTTGAAAAGGACAATGAAAATAGATCAGTGCAGGTCGATCCCATGGAATACGCACAGCAGGATACAAAATCCCCTCTCATCTACCTCAACAATGCCGCGACTACCTGGCCCAAACCTCCCCAGGTTCTTCAGGAAGTCACGGAATGTCTGCGCCAGCCGCTGCACGAACCCGGAAGGACAACGGGAAATGGATCCATGGACTATCCTGCTGCCGCCCGTGAAGCCCTTGCAGAATTTTTCCATGCGGGGTCCCCGGAACACGTCATTTTCACGCAGAATGCCACCGATTCACTCAACCTGCTGATTCACGGATTCGTAAAAAAGACCGGTATGCCGTTCCATGCGATCACCACAGAACTTGAACACAACGCGGTACTCCGCCCGCTCACCACCCTGGAACAGGAAGGTGCAATCACGCTTTCGGTCGTACCTTTCACAGACAACACCGTCAGTCTTGCCGCAATCAAAAAAGTGATCTGTCCGGAGACCCGGCTTGTCGTCATGACGCACGGGAGCAATGTGCTTGGATCAGTGCAGGATATCAGGCCGATTGCGGAATACCTCCACGCAAATGATATTTTCTTTATCGCTGACGGGGCCCAGACTGCTGGTCACGTCCCGGTCGATCTTACCGAGATCCCGATCGGTGCTTTCGTATTCACCGGGCACAAGGCGCTCTTCGGTATACCCGGCATCGGGGGGTTCTCTATCCACGAGCCGGATGCAGTTGCGATCACCCGGCAGGGCGGTACTGGTACTGACTCCGGGAACTCACCCACCCCTTCGAGATGCCGATGCGGTTCGAGGCCGGGACACCCAACTACCCCGGCATTGCGTCGCTCTATGCCGGGATACGGTTCATCAGAACAGTGGGGCCTGGAGAGATTGAACGCGCAGGAAAGGACCTCACAAACCTGTTCATCCGGGAACTGAAACGCACACCGGGTATCACCATCTATAACGAAAATCCCGATCTTCCGGTTGTCTCGTTTGACATCACCGGTATTGACAACCATGAGGTGGGATTCATCCTCGCCAGGGCCTATAATATCATCACACGGACCGGGCTCCACTGCGCCCCGCTCGTCCATGAACGGATCGATGGCGGGAAAGGTTGTATCCGGGCGAGTTTCTCGTACTTCACGACAAGAGAACAGATTGAAACAGCGGCAGCCGTAATCCGTGAGGTGGCAGAAAGTGCGGGTTCTCAAATCCGTTCAGACTAAAGTCTGTGTCGACGGCTCGCTCATGAAAGAGTACGTGCTCGACGAACCGCTGACCGAAGGCTTCCTGAAATTTCTGGAGCATTTCGGCACGGTCCGGTCCCTTGAACAGATAAAGAAACCGTACTTCTCGTTTGAAAAGCAGCAGTTCCTCTCCATTAAGGGATTTGTCGGTGACTGCAATGTCGAAGTGCGGTACAAAAAAGAGTTTCAGGATCTGGTGGGGGACTATTTTCATCTCTTACTTTACTATTATGACCAGGGCGAACGCGGGATATCAACACTGAAAGGTCAGGAGGATTCCATCAGGAGGAAAATGAAGGTCCGGTTGGGGCCTTTGGACAGGAACAGTCCATGATACCGTCACGGAGGGTTTTCGATGAATTTGCCGTGGATTATGATCGTTGGTTCGACGAACACGCGACTGTCTATGAGACACAGCTCCGCATGATCAGGAACGCGGTACCGCGTGCCGGGCGTTGCCTTGAAGTGGGCATCGGATCAGGCCGGTTTGCGGCACCGCTCGGTATCGGGTATGGCATCGACCCCTCCCGCGAGCTCCTGAAGATGGCAAAGAGCCGGGGCATCGACGTCGTATCAGGAGAGGGGGAGTATCTCCCGTACCGTGCAGATTCCTTCGGTTACGTCCTGATGATGACGGTCATCTGTTTTGCCGGCGATGTGGGTGCACTTTTTCGCGAGGCAGGCCGGGTGATCTTATCCGGAGGGGTTCTGGTCGTCGGTTTTATCGAGCGGGGCGGGGAGATTGAGGAACTCGACCGGAGCGAGAAGACGAAGGGCAGGTTCCTGCGGTATGCCAGGTACTGGTCAGCGGATGAGGTCATCCGGCTTCTTGAGGACGCGGGATTTGCGGAGGTCACCGTCAGCCGGAGATCGCGGGGGTTCTGCGTGATGAACGGGCGAAAACCATGATACTGATTCTCGATTTGACGCTCACGGGGGTATTGCCCCTCGCCGCGTGGGTGGGCATCAGCCTTCATCACCATTGCCAACCGGAATTAGTATCCAAAACTTCTCCCTCATTCCCAGTACTACAAAACAAAACGTTAATCCACCCTTCCAAGCAAGATCTCCAGCGAGAACCGTCATGCTCTTTATGGACTTTTCCCAGGCCTGCGAAAGACTGGAGGGCACGGCCGGCCGCTCGATATGATCGATATCATCAGCAAAGAGTCTGCCGGGCCTCACCGATGAGGAACTGCCGGTATTTGTCCGGTTTGTCATGGGCCGGATCTTTGCCGACTGGTCCTCCCGTAAACTCGGCATCGGCCCCAGCCTCCTGTACGAGGCAACCGGTGCCGTTGCGGGGGTCACTAAAGAGCAGGTCATCGAGAAGATCAACACGACCGGTGATGTAGGACAGGCGGTCGAAGAACTCCTTCTGGTCAAGTCCCAGATTACGTTCTTCCACGAAGATCTCGACCTCGTCAGCGTCTACCAATCGCTTATCAGCATCGCGGAAATGGAGGGCAAAAAGTCGCAGCGGGAGAAGCTGCTCGCCGTCCGCAGGTTACTCGGCAACGCCCACCCGGTTGAGGGGCGCTACCTTGCCCGGATCATGCTCGAAGAGCTCCGGATCGGGGTGGGGGAGGGAAGCGTCCGCGAAGCTATCGCAAAGGCATTCGGCGTAGACTCTGCGCTCGTGGAACACGCAATGCAGGCCCTCAATGACATGGGCGAGGTGGCCCGGCTCGCAAAGACCGGGCCGGACGCCCTCCGCGACGTCCATATCACCCTGTTCCACCCGGTCCGGATGATGCTCGCCCAGCAGGGGAGCATTGCGGATATGATCAAGGAGCACGGGCAGATCGCTGCCGAGTTCAAGTACGACGGGTCGCGGTTCCAGTTCCATAAGAAAGGGAACTGGGGCCGCATTGTTCTCCCGCAGGCTTGAGGATGTTTCCGGTGCCCTGCCGGATGTGATCCAGCAGCTTCTGAGGGCTACCGACCATGATGTGATCCTTGACG
The DNA here is from genome assembly GCA_963818425.1 of uncultured Methanoregulaceae archaeon. Lineage (GTDB taxonomy): Archaea > Halobacteriota > Methanomicrobia > Methanomicrobiales > Methanospirillaceae > Methanoregula. Next base: position 83,954 of record CAWFSA010000003.1, read on the forward strand.
GCGAGGTCATTGCCATAAAAGACGGGAAGCCCATGCCGTTCCAGTCCGTGCTCCGCCGCTTCCGTCGCATCCACGATATCGCTGACGCTCAGGAGGCAATCGAGATGGTGCCCAATGTCTTCGATATCCTGTATCTCGACGGGGAAACCCTCATCGATCTTCCGCTCTCGGAGCGGCGCAAACGGCTTGAGGCGGTCGTGAACAGCTATCTCGCCCCACAGGTGGTCAGTGCCGACCCGGTGGTCATCACGAAGACCTACGAGGACGCCCTTACCGCCGGCCACGAAGGGATCATGATCAAGGTCCCCTCCTCGCCCTACTCACCGGGACAGCGGGGAAAGAACTGGATCAAGATCAAGCCGGAAGTGGACACCCTCGACCTCGCGGTCATCGGCGCCGAGTGGGGGGAGGGGAAGCGGGCGCATGTTTTCGGCTCGTTCCTGGTTGCCTGCCAGGATGCGGGAAAACTCGTGCCCTTAAGCCGCGTGGCAACCGGGTTCTCGGACGAACAGCTCGCAGAAGTGTATGCGCTGGTGAAGGATACCGTAACGAAAAAGTCCGGCAAAGAGGTGACGTTCGAGCCGTCGCTCGTCTTCGAAGTGGGGTACTCCGAGCTGCAGGCAAGCCAGAACTACGGGGGCGGGTTTGCCCTCCGCTTCCCGCGGTTCATCCGCATCCGGGACGACAAGGATATCCCCGATATCGAGACCCTTGAGAGCATTAAGGAGCGCTACAAGCGGCAGGCCAATTCCGCTCAGGCGTATCAGACTTAAAAGAGTGTCCGCTGGGTCCGCAACTCGGGGATGAGGGTGCTGTGCGGTACCCAGGTGCCGGACCCGGTGAGGGAAACTGCCCGGGCTACCGCCACGTCAAGCGATGCACAGGGAACGGGTTTCGAACACATCGCCTTCCTTGCGGCTTCGCGGATCACCCAGGTCCCAAGCGGTGCCCAGTAGTCACCCGATATCCTGCGGACGACGATAACGCGGGCGGAACGCCGGATGGTCTTCAGATATTCGCAGACCGCGAGCCGGGCAGAGTAATAGGCACCTGAGATCGGGGAATAGCCGTGTTTTTTCATCCCCTCCCGGTCCTGCACGATCACCTCATCATCCCCTGCCCAGAGCGTATTTTTTCCCCAGACCTCGATCATCTCGTACTTCCAGTCGCCCGGCAGGAGGATCGCAACGATGCGGTTGCCGTAGAGTTCGCCGGAAAAGACCCGTATTTCTTCGAGCGGGGGGAAACGGGCGATCTCTTTTTTCAGCCCGTTGGAAAGCGTATCGTCCACAGCCGTGATCGCCCAGCGGGTGGGGACGAACTTCCGCCGTTTCCCGAGCAGCCCGGCGGTCATGAGTTTTGCAATCTGGTACACATCCACACCATCGCTGTTCAGGGCAATTGCTGCATCGGTTGCCACGATATCCGTATCCGAGGTAATGCGGTCGACCGCCCTGCCTACCTGTGCACTCCCGATAAGATCCATTGTTTTAACCGTACCGGAGAACCCAACCGGGGCAACGGTGCCATCGAAGTTCAGGGAAAACGCAACCGGTTTTTCAAAGGTGACATCCACATCGAGGGGCTGGGAGGAGAGTGCAATTTCCTGCAGGCTGCCGGCAAGCCGGGGAAGGCGGGAATTCCCGCGGATGGTGCGGGCGCGGATGCCCACGATCTCATCAATGCCAAGGTTGTTCAGGACCCATTCCGGGGGATGATCCGAATCGTTGATGAGGAGCGGACCTCCCCGCACATCCGGGTAGCCGAAGCTCCCGATAAAGACCGAAGGCGAGCTTCCCTGGTAGCTGCTCGTAGGAGAACGTGCCACCTGCGCATGAAAGCGGCTCACGATGGGGCAGCGGGGCAGCCCGCACATGCCTTTTCCCTTGCATTCGGCACACTGCATCACGGTGTTCCCTCCCGCAGGTCAAGGGCGGTTGTAACCCGGTTTTTAACCGAAAGGCCGTGAATTACCGTCACTGAAAGGTTGTGCCGGGTATTATTCTGGCGGCGGCTGGTCATGGGGTGGGGGAGGCCGGCAGGCAGACCGGGCTGCCGTGGGGGACACAGGCAGGTGACGGGACCTGGGCTTTTTCAACCCGGCTCTCAAACTCATTCAGCGGGACCCGCCATCCCCCGTCATACCGGGCACCGCACTCAGGGCAGATGAGGATCACGCGGAATACCTCCCGGGCGGTCTTGACGGGGTTGTCCCCGCTCGCACTGGCACGGACAAACGAGGTATGGAACCCGCGTTCATATCCGCAGTCCGGACAGGAATGGAGCTCGTTTTCGACAGGCAGACGGGTTATTTCCTTGAGATCGGTCATTGGGTACTCCTGGTGATGCATTGGAAGCCGGACGGATATCAGCGTTTCCTGCGGTTGACCGCTGCAATGATGAGATCCATGGCGTTCTGCCGGCCATTGATCATCTGGTGGAGTTGCCCGAACGGGCGGGGGCAAACGGCCATCGCCTCCTCGATCTTCTTCTCGAGCATTTCCTGCGTCACCGCCCTTCCGTCAACGGCAATCCCGGCTCCCATGTCCATGATCTTTCGTGCATTGTTCTGCTGCTCGGGATGGCACGGGTCCATGATGATCAGCACCGGTTTGTCAAAGAGGAGCGCCTCGTGCAGGGTGGTGAGGCCGCCGTGGACGATCGCAATCCGTGCCCGGGCAAGGTGCTCGTAGAGGTTCGGGACATACCCGTGGGATATGAAATTTTCCGACGATTCCGGGAGTTCTGCCCCGGTATAGAAGACATCGAAACACCAATCCTTTCTTTTGTCGGCTATTTTCCTGAGGGTCTGGTACATCGGGAGCTTGTAGGGCTCTCCCCCGAAACTGGTGAAGATGGTTTTGCACTCGTACACGTATCGCGCCGGGTCGAAGACGTAGAATGGCCCGCAGAATACATATTTGGCCTCGTCCTCCTTCGGCACGACGATGTTATACTCGCTGACCGTATCGGGTGCAGGATAATCAGGCACGAGGATAAGATCGGAAAGCCTGATGTACCGGCGGATCAGGAAATTGAGGACACGCCAGACCGGGTTGGTTGCCCCGTCAATGCCGTTGAAATGGTTCTGGTTGGTCACGAACACGACCGGCACCCGGTTGAAACGCCCGGCGATTACTCCCCCGTACATGGTATCACATACAACACAGTCAAAATGGTGTTTCCTGATCAGCCGGTGGACATTCAGCGCAGACCGTATCATGTCAGGCACGATCCATTTCGAGTACCAGAGGGTCTTTTTCAGGCTGAAGAACCCGCCTTCACCTTCGAGACAGACCTCCCGGGGGGTACAGTGCAGGTTCGTACAGCCGTGCTGGCTCATGAAATCATAGGATTTCCCGTACCCGGCAAAATGGACTTCGTGCCCGTGCTGCTGCAGGTAATGCCCGAGGTGGAGGGACCGTGAGGCATGCCCGAGCCCTTCCCCGCAAACAACAAAAAGGAGTTTCATGGTAATCCTGCCGGCATGGTCTGTTCCTTTCTGTTCTCTCTGATTGAACGGGTTATCCTCATGCGTCTGGTTTTGTTGTCTGCACGGGGGATTCTTCAGGTAATTCCGGGATGATGATCCAGGCAAGAATGTAGACGATGATACCGAATCCGACAGAGAGGACGGTCACAACAACCCAGACTATCCGGATGATCGTCGGATCGACATCGATATGTTCGCCCAGACCCCCGCAGATCCCACCGAGCATCCGGTCTTTTCCGGAGCGGTACAACCGTTTCATATACACAAAAGGGTAGTGTGAGGATAAAGAATTCGCGCTCACACACAGGATAGGACCTTTCAGTATATAACATTCCAACATCAGGACCACATTCCCGCACAGAAGGGTGTTCTGGTGTTTTCGGATCCGGTTATGATACCCATGCAATTCCGGGGCATGATATTACGGAAAGAGGTGTGAGAGCCGGCATACCAGGAGTCCGTGCCAGTTCCGGGTGCCTTATAGTGCCGGAAGTATAAGGTTTGTACGGGAATACTGCATGACAGGGAGCGGGAATGAAGTAAAAACAGCCACCTTCGGCGCCGGGTGTTTCTGGGGCGTCGAGGCTGCGTTCCGCAAGGTTCAGGGCGTTACGGCAACTGCGGCAGGGTACATGGGGGGAACAACAAAGAACCCGGGCTACGAACAGGTCTGCAGCGGCGAGACCGGGCATGCCGAGGTCGTGCAGGTCACCTATGACCCGGAGCGGGTGACGTATGATGAACTCCTGTCCGTGTTCTGGTCGATCCATAACCCGACCCAGCTGAACCGGCAGGGCCCTGATGTCGGGTCGAATTACCGTTCGGTCATTTTCTATCACGATCCGGAGCAGGGACAAAAAGCCCGGAGATCCAAAGAAGAACTCCAGGTTTCCGGCAGGTTCGGCTTTGGCAGGATCGTGACTGCCATCCAGCCGGCAACGGAGTTCTGGCGGGCAGAAGAGTACCACCAGCAGTATTTCGAGAAGCATGGCGGTCACGGGGCCTGCGGGATCTGATCTGTGTGCAACGGGATATTTTTTTAAGTAATTTTATTATATACCCGGGAGATATCAGAAACTATGCTGTTTTCTGATTTTCTGCAGATCGTCGCCGTTATTCTTGAAGTGGCGGTAACGGTAATTGCAGTACTCATCGCCACCCGGCAGAAGAAGTCCTACGGCTGGTGCATTGCCGTCACGTTCGGGCTCTTTGTCCTCTTTGACATCGGCCGTATCTTTGCCCTGCCCGTGCCGGACGCTGCCCATGCGCTCATCTTCCTTGTTGCCTGCGGGTCCATGCTGTACGGGGTATGGCTGATGTATCGGGATATCTGAAAATACCGGCAAATTTCGGTAATAACCGGGTGCCGGTATTTTTCCTGCCACTCTCCTGTATTTTATAAAATTTTCCCGGGATTTCAGGATGATGGCAGCAACAGCACGGGCGGAGAGCGGGCACGGACCGGGTATGGATCACCATCTCCCGTCAGCCTGATCTTCACTCGACAAACTGGTGCGTGAGGTTCATCACGTCCCGGTCGGAATCACGCCGATGAGGCGGTTCTCCTCATCGACAACCGGAATAGAGCGGATCACCGTGCGAATTCCTTTGCTGCTTCCTGAGTGACTCTGTCGACAGCGTGATTACGTTCTCGATCATAATGTCCCGCAGGAATGCCTTATCCTCCGCCTGCAGGATCTACCGGAGATCAATGATGCCGAGCAGGTGGTCATTCTCATCGACAACATGGATGTACATGATGACGTCCTTGTCCCGGGCGTGGCGTGGATAGTCATTCTGGACATACTCGACGGTCGTCTCCGGGGGGAATTTCAGGATCTTCTGGGTGGTAAAGTGGAGAACTTTCTCTTCCTGCCGGTTGATAATCGCCTGCACTTTCCGTGCACTCTCGGCATTCATGGCGTCAAGAATGACGTGGGCCTCGGAAGACGGCAGGACCGAGAGGATGTCCGCCGCCTGCCCGGGAGTCATATCGTTGATGAGATGGACGACCTTTTCCGTGGAGAGGGAGGAGATGATCTCGCGCTGGACCTTCGGCTCGATCTCCTCGAGTGTGTCGGACGCATGTTCGTGCTCGAGGCTTGAAAAGACCATGACCCGCTGGTCGTGGTCCATCTCTTCGAGGATATCCGCGAGATCGACGGGGTGGATCTCGGAAAGGTTCTCTTTTAAGATATTCAGCTGACATTGCCCTTGAACCGGCCGATGTTCGTCGGGAGCGGCTGGACGCAGGTCCATGGGATCATCTGCTCTGCCTCGGGATCGGCAGAGGAATAGAAGACTTTTGCGAGGAACCCCAGCCCGAGCCTCCTGAGACGGGCAGCTTTTCCGGTGTCAACATTCGTAACGTAAAGTTTCTTGTTCCGGAGGACGAGCCTGATGTGGTACACGACCTCGACATCGTTCTCTTCGAGATCGATGACCTTCTTGTCGAGGACGTAATCGCGGAGGAGGATGACATCCTCGGCCGGTTCCGCTTCGTAGGGTTTCGTGTCGCTGATCGTAACCTCGATCCCGCGGCCGGTGAGGGTGTGGACGTTCTCCCAGGGGATGAGAAGGCTTGGCTTGCCGAATGACCGGCTCACGTACAGGGACCGGACCTCCGGGATCTTCGCGGTCTCGACGATCACCAGATCGTTCAGCGATCCTATCTTTTTCCCGGATTTGAGGACGGGGACGTTCAGGATGTCGGAGAGGAGGATCTCAAGGTCCCCTGCCATCGCAGACGTCTGTACGAGGTCCTGCGCCATCATATACCCCCGTTAATGATCGTCCAGAACCGGTACGCGAGCAGCCCCACAAGTACGATCAGATAGATCTCGAGGAGGAGGAGGGCCAGCTTCGCTCCTCCAGAGAGTTTGATCTTGGGTGTAGCATATTTCTGGTTGACACTGCGGATCTTTCCGGTAAATTCCCGGACGATTGTGCCAATCCGTTCTCCGAAGAAACTTTCAAGTGCTGCCATTATTCCACCTCGATTACCCGAACATGTTCGGGAACACCGTGCTGAGACCGTACAGTGTGGACAGCACGATGATGAAGACGACAATCGTTATGTTCGCGATATTCTCAAAGAGCGTGTTCTTGTACTTCCCCATGATCTCCTCGTTGTTCAGCAGAATGATGAGGAATACGAGCGCTGCCGGCAGGAGGGTCACCGCGACGACCTGCACGAAGAGAGTGATCAGGACCAGCGGGGCGTCCGGGATGAGCACAACGGCACCGGCGGTGATCAGGCCAGGAAGAAGAAGATGTAGAACCAGATGGCCTCCTTCACCTTGTAGTTCAGCGAGTGCGCCCACCCGAAGACCTCGCCGAACGCCCACGAACTCGTGAGCGCGATGCAGATGGCGCCTAAGAACCCGGCATCGAAGAGGCCGATCGCGACGAGCGTCCCCACCCACTGGTGCATTCCCATGATTACGTGGACAGCCTGAGCGGCACTCTGGATATCCATGCCGTAGAGGAGGGTCCCGGTTACGATGATGACAAAAACCGCGACGATAATCGTGAAAAGTGCACCGACCATGGTGTCGAACTTCCCCCACGGGATATCCTTCTCCTTCATCTGCTTGTCGACAACCGCGCTCTGCTGGAAGAAGATCATCCAGGGCGCGATCGTGGTCCCAATGTTTGCCATCATGAAGAAGAAGAGCGTCCCGTTGATGCCGCCCGGAAAATTGGGAACGAGGCCGAAGCGGAGGACATCGGCGACCGAGGGGTGGACGAGGAACGCGGCCGGGATATAGATCAGGTTGACGAGGCAGAAGGCCATCGTGATCTTCTCCCAGGTCCAGTACCTGCCCGAGAGCACGATCCCAAACATCACGAGAATGACGACGATGACGGTGATAACGGGCGGGACACCGAAGATGCTCAACGCTGCGGTCATACCGATGAACTCGGTGATGATTGTCAGCCAGTTGACCAGGGTCAGGTCGAGAAGGGAGAACCAGCCCCAGAATGGGCCGAACGCACTGAAGATCGCCTCGGCGTGCCCGTGCTTGGTGACGGCACCGAGCCGTACCGTCATTTCCTGTACGAAATAGGCGACGGGACCGAGAAGGACGAGGAACCAGATGAGGCTGTACCCGTACTTTTGCACCAGTGACGGCATAGGTGGTGATACCGCCGGCATCGTTATCGGCGATCATCACGATGAGGCCCGGGCCGGGAAGGAGGAGATAGATCTTGATGGTCTTGATGAGCTTGCTGTAATTGAAATATAATTTCGAGAAAAGATCCATGGTTACTGCCCTTCCATCCCGGTGTTAGTTCATTGTGTCAGTCATCCCCCCATTCGATCCACTCGATCTGAATGGCAGTTGAAGAAAGTATTCCCGGAAGAACGGTGAACATTTCCTATCGCTTGACATGTGGATGCCCGGGTCATATATAATTATCGCTCGCGGCGGGCTTTTTTTCGCTATTGATGACATCTATGGGCACAGATTTTCATCATCGGCAAAATTCTGTCGCATTTAATCGAATAGAATTCAAATTGAACAATTTTAATCATTTTTCCGGGAAATTTTCCGTACGGAAAGCCTCGTATTTCACGTAAACAAAAGGTAAAAGAAGAATGATGGGCCCGCTGAGATTCGAACTCAGGACCTCCGCCATGTCAAGGCGACGTCATAGCCAACTAGACCACGAGCCCGCATATGCCTGATGCTCTATAACATCTGTCCTTGTATTATTAAAAATTAGTGTAAATGAGCGGACATCATGCCCGAACGGCTGGAATGAGACAACGGGCGTTTCCAGATACTTTATTCTCTCTCCATTACAATGTCTGCTCGGGTACACTATGACAGAGGGAACACCTACCCAGATACAGCTCTTCACGTTCGAGCATGACGCGAGCCGCATCGACTGCTCATCCGTATCGTCTACTGGATCCTTATCGGCATCGTACTCTGGATTTATGGGATCATTGCCTGCATCTGCCTCTTCATCCAGTGGTTCCATATCCTGATCCTCGGGTACAGGAACGAGGCGCTCTCGAATATTGTGAAAGGTTATCTCGAATACATGGTCCATGTCATGCCCTATACGTATTTCATGACGGAAAAGCGGCCGGATGTCATGCCGGTTGCAGTGAAGATATTCGAAGAGTGCTGATGCACTCTTCTCATCCTCCAGGTCTTTTGACCTGTCGGAATTCAAAGAATACAAAACGGACGCTTCTGCCCATTGGAGTCTCATGACCTCAGAATTCGAGGGAATATAGAACCTGATTTTGCGGAACAATTTCCCATGAAACGGCGTCACACGAGTGCGAACCCTGACCTGCCTCCTTGGAACACCCGCGGATCCATACCCGGACGCAACTATCCGGGCCAAATCGGTTTCCACCAAGGAGTTGGGATTAGATTGAAATTTTTCACCAGCACATCGGGCACTGCGGGAGAGACAAATGCCAAGGGTTTTGGGCCGAGCGTAATATCTTTTACGCCGAAAGGAACAATTCTGTAATAAAAGGAGTGAACGAATGAAACGGAAAATAATCAGTATTGACGATAACAAATGCACGGGATGCGGCCAGTGTATCCCGGACTGCCCGGAGGGAGCCCTTCAGATCATCGAGGGGAAGGCCAGGCTCGTAAGCGATCTCTTCTGCGATGGTCTCGGAGCCTGCATTGGCACCTGCCCCGAAGGAGCGATCAGCGTCATCGAGCGGGAAGCTGTTGCTTACGATGAGAAGACCGTGATGGAGAATATCGTACGACAGGGTGCACCGGTTATCAGAGCCCATCTCGAACATCTTCGCGGCCACGGGCAGATCGGAACTCTATAACCAGGCGATTGAATACCTGAAGAAACATACCATCGCCATCCCCGACCATCATGGCCCCGTGTGTCCCCCCAGACCCGCATACGCCGGCCACTCGCCGTTTGCAGCCTGCCCGGGATCCGCAGCACGGAGCATTACCCGAAACACTGCCGCTCCCAATCGCCAGCCATCAGCAATATCCGAATCCGAACTTCGGCAATGGCCGGTCCAGCTCTCACTCCTGAATTCAGCAGCTCCGTATTTTGACAACGCCGATCTGCTGATTTCGGCTGACTGCGTGCCGTTCGCGTACGCCGGGTTTCATACAGAGTTCCTGAAAGATCGGATCGTGATTATCTTCTGCCCGAAACTGGATTCGGATATCGACGGCTATATCACGAAACTTGCGGAGATCTTCTCCCGCCATGATATCAAATCGATCATGGTTGTCCACATGGAGGTCCCGTGTTGCAGCGGCGTGCGGTACGTCGTCGACCAGGCACGGGAACGGTCGGGAAAGAATATCCCGGTTACTGAAAAGACGATCACGATACAGGGCGTGGTAGAGTAATTTTTTTCTGGCAGTCGCCGCGAGGTTCCCGAAGCGCCGGGTATATCTGTCGTGATTATTACCCTTGAACCCGGTGAATCGCTCGTGAAACAGGTTACTTCGTCGGTGTTTTTTTCCGTACGAGAAAGGACCGAAGTTGTCGAGACCAGCGAAGAACGACAGCGTGTCGGGAAGGGTTCCCGGTGAGAGCGCCTCGCCGGGATTGCCTGGACCGGGGATCCATGAAAGCAAAACAGGGTTCCGCGTGATGGTTGTCGAGAGGTCCCCAACCGGCAGAGGGAAAGATGCCCGGTTGCTCTAAAACCACCGTGCAAGCCGGTCATGGAGCAGGTGTGAGTACGCCAATACAGCCAAAAAAAACTAAAAATATCTCAGATCTTCTCTCCAGAAATCTTGGCAAATGTTGCGGTGAAGATCCCGGGCATTGCACGGATCTCCTCCATGACATCGGCAGGCACTTCGCTGTCCACGTTCAGGACCATGATCGCCTGCTCGCCGGGGTTGATGCGGCCGACCTGCATGCCCGCAATGTTGATGTTCTTTTTCCCGAGGATCGTGGACGCCCGCCCGATAACACCGGGCTTGTCGAGGTGCCGGGAGACGATGACGTAGCCTTCGGGGATCATGTCCATGGTGTACCCGCCGACGGCAACGATCCGGCTCCGGCCCTTGAAGAAGACGGTGCCGCTGACAGATTCCTCGCCCTTGTCGGTCCTGATTTTGATGGTGATGAGGTTCTTGAACCCGCTGGACTCCTGGGTGACGGTCTCGCTCACGGCAATGCCGCGTTCCCTGGCAATGAAATCCGCGTTGACGATATTGACCGGCTGCTGGAGGACCGGGTCGAGAAGCCCCTTGAGGGCGAGCCGGGTGACGTACTTCATGCTGCCGGCATAGGCAGAAAGTTCCCCGCCATAAATAAGCTCCACGGAGGAGAGCCTGCCCCCGGCAATCTGGGTGACAAACCGTCCCATCTTCTCCGCAAGCTGGGTATAGGGTGCGAGGATCTCTGCCTGGTCGGGCGGGACCATCGGGGCATTGACCACGTACTTCGCAGACCCGCCCCTGAGGACCTCGATGCACTGCTTTGCTACCGAGACAGCCACGTTCAGCTGCGCCTCGACCGTGCTCGCCCCAAGATGCGGGGTGACGATAACGTTATCGAGGGTCAGGAGCGGGGATTCGGTCGGGGGCTCGGTCTCGAAGACATCGAGGGCTGCACCGGCAACCTTGCCGCTCTTCACCGCATCGTAGAGCGCTTTCTCGTCAATGATACCGCCGCGGGCGCAGTTAATGATCCGGACACCGTCTTTCATCGTTGCAATGCTCTTGGCGTTGACGATGTGTTTTGTCTCGGCGATCAGGGGCGTGTGGACCGTGATGACGTCAGCAACCTTGAACAGGTCGGCCATGGACATCATCTCCACACCGAGCTGGGCAGCCCGTTCCTTGGTGATGAACGGGTCGTATGCCACGATCTTCATGTCCAGGGCAATTGCCCGCTTGGCGAGTTCCCTGCCGATCCGGCCGAATCCGACGATACCAAGCGTCTTCTCGTTCAGCTCGACCCCCATGAACTTCGAGCGTTTCCACTCTTTCTTCTTTAAGCTCGCGGTTGCCTGCGGGATGTTGCGGGCGAGCGAGAGCATCATTGCCATCGTGTGCTCGGTTGCAGCAAGGGTGTTGCCTTCCGGTGCATTCGCAACAATGATCCCCTTCCGGGTGGCCGCATCCACATCAATATTGTCCACGCCGACACCGGCACGCCCGATGAACCTCATCTTATGTGCGGCCTCGATCACCTTTGCGTTGACATCGGTGCCGCTGCGCACCAGCAGGGCATCATAGTCCCCGATGATTCTGCAGAGCTCTTCTTCCGCAAGGTCGGTTCTGACATCAACGTCAACAGCCGCCCGGAGGATTGCAAGCCCTTCTTCCGCCAGCGGATCGCTGACGAGCACTCGTGCATTTGCCATAAAAACCCATATATTATCTGCGCCGGACTTAAAGAGGGTTATTCTTTTAATACCAGCAGGCGCTTTTTTAAGCAGGCCAGAAAAACAGCCCGTTACGTGGAGTGTTCCTGCCGTTGGACACGACATCTGATGATAATTATTAAACAGGGTGGCGGCAAGATCATAAGTGGTGCGAGCATGAAAGAAGTGCCCAATATACTCTGGCTCGAGGAGATCCGGAAGGAGGATATCAGTTCAGTCGGCGGCAAGGGGGCATCCCTGGGGGAGATGGCGTCCATCGGTCTTCCTGTGCCCAAAGCCTTCGTGGTCACCGCCCAGGCCTTCCGCAGGTTTCTTATAGAAACCGGTCTCGAAAATACGTTGTTTAGTGCCTATGACAAACTCGATGTCGAAGATAACGAGGCACTCGAAAAAGCTGCCGATACGGCAAAATCCATGGTACTCATGGCAAAGATGCCCCTGAAGATAAGGGACGAGATTAGGGCGGCATACAAAAAGATGGACGGGGGCAGCCTGATCGTTGCCGTCAGGTCAAGCGCCACCGCCGAGGACCTGCCGGACGCAAGCTTGCCGGCCAGCAGGAGACCTATCTTAATATCAAAGGGGAGGCGGCACTCATCGAGGCCGTGCAGAAGTGCTGGGCATCCCTGTACGGGGCACGGGCCATCTATTACCGGGCAAAACAGGGCTTCGACGACAACACGGTAAATATCGCCGTCGTGGTCCAGCAGCTCGTTCATTCGGAGAAGGCAGGCGTCATGTTCACCTCCCACCCGATTACGGGGGAACCACTGACCATCATCGAAGGTTCGTGGGGGCTGGGTGAAGCGGTTGTCTCCGGTTCGGTCTCCCCGGACAAGTACGTCTTCGACCAGCGGTCCGAGAAAGTAGTGGACACCCTTGTCTCGAACAAGAAGATCGAGATCATCGCCAACGGGGACCATGGCACGAAACTGGTGGATGTGTCCCCGGCCCGGCAGGACGCACAGGTCCTTGCGAACGAGGACGTGGCAAAGCTTGCCATGTACGGGAAGATCGCGGAGGACCATTACGGGATACCGCAGGATGTGGAATGGGGCATCGTTGCCAAAACGTTCTACATCCTCCAGTCCCGGCCGATAACAACCATTGGGAGCAGGAAAGAGGCAAAGGGCATGACAGGACACAAACAGAGCGCAAAGATACTGGTGCAGGGACAGGGGGCGGCTCCGGGCATTGCCTCCGGCAGGGTCGTCATCATCCGGGATGTCAAGGACACCGGCGCGGTAAAGGAGGGCGATATCCTCGTCACCCGGATGACGAACCCGGACATGGTGCCGGCCATGCGCAAGGTCGCTGCCATTGTCACCGATGAAGGAGGGATGACCTGCCACGCAGCGATCGTGAGCCGGGAACTGGGCACCCCGGCCGTGGTCGGCACGAAGACGGCAACGAACGTGTTAAAGAACGGGCAGCTCGTGACCGTTGATGGGGAAATGGGCCTCATCTACGAGGGCGTAATCGAACAGGCTGCCCCGGCACAGGCAGCAGCCACCCAGCAGGCCGTTATCGGCCATGCACCGGTCATCACCGCGACAAGCGTCAAGGTGAACGTTTCCATCCCCGAGGCGGCAGCCCGGGCAGCGGCAACCGGTGCCGACGGGGTCGGACTCCTCCGGATTGAGCACCTGATCCTCGGGCTCAACAAGACACCCGGCTGGTTCATCGCCAACAACAAGGAAGAGGAGTTCGTCCGGGAACTCCACGACGGGATCAAGATCGTGCTCGACGCATTCCCGGGAAAAACCGTCTGGGTGCGGACACTCGATGCCCCGACCGACGAGTTCCGGAACATGAAGGGCGGCGAAAACGAGCCGCACGAGCACAACCCCATGCTCGGCTGGCGGGGTATCCGCCGCGACCTCCAGAGCCCCGACCAGTTCCGTCTGCAGGTTGAGGCGTTCAAGCAGCTCTGGAAAGAAGGCTATGAGAATCTCGGCATCATGTTCCCGATGGTCTCCCATCCCGACCAGTTCATCACGGGAAAAGAGATGATGCGGGGCTGGGGTGTGGACGTCGAACGGGTCACGCTCGGTATCATGATCGAGATCCCCTCGAGCGCGATCATGATCGAGGACTTCATCAAGGCCGGGATAAAGTTCGCCTCGTTCGGCACGAACGACCTGATCCAGTACACCCTTGCCATCGACCGCAACAACGAGAATGTTGCTGACATGTACAACCCCCAGCATCCTGCCGTGCTCTCGCTGATCCACAACGCGATCCAGACATGCAGGGCCTATAACATCGAGTGCTCGATCTGCGGACAGGCTGGTTCCGACCCGAAGATGGCCGCATGGCTGGTCGAACACGGGATCACCAGCATATCGGCCAATATCGACGCCATAGCAAAAATCCGCGAAGCAGTTGCCCGCACGGAGAAGCGGATTATCTTAGAAGCTGCGAGAAGCCGCGATGCTGAATAAGGGTCGGACTGAAGAAGAACTCTTCACTTTTTTAGCCAAAAAGAAGAGCGAGGATCTCGATTACGACGTTATTTTAAGCTCTATGTGTACGATCCCCCACTCCATTGCGGTGAGGGCGCACTGCATGTTCATGGAGACCAACCTTGGCGATCCCGGGCTGTTTCCGGGCACAATGGCCCTTGAACATCTCCTGGTCCGGCGGTTTGGCGATCTCTTCCACTGCCCTGGGGCAGGGGGGTATGCCACCAGCGGGGGTACGGAGTCCAATATCCAGGCACTCCGGCTTGCAAAAGTGCACCGGCTCGACACTGCATCGCCAAATGTAATCGTTCCGGATTCCGCTCACTTCTCGTTCAAGAAGGCCTGCGACATCCTCGGTCTTGAGATGCGACGGGTTCCCCTGACAAGGGACTTCCGGATGGATGCAGACCTTGCGGCGGCGCAGGTTGACGAGAACACCGTCGCCCTTGTCGGGGTTGCCGGCACCACGGAGTATGGCATGGTGGATCCGATAGCAGACCTCGCGAAGATCGCCCGGGAGCACGACCTCTTCTTCCATGTCGACGCAGCCTTTGGCGGAATGGTGATCCCGTTCCTTGATGACCCGGTCCCGTTCGATTTCGCTGTTCCGGGCGTGACCACCATCGCCGTCGACCCGCACAAGATGGGCATGAGCACTATCCCGTGCGGCTGCCTCCTCACCCGCGAACCGGACCTGCTCAACACCCTCAATATCGACACCCCCTACCTCACCGTAAAACAGGAGTACACGCTTGCCGGCACCCGCCCGGGTGCACCGGTGGCCGGAGCCCTCGCGGTTATGGACTATCTCGGGGTGGAGGGTATGAAAGCAGTCGTGAGCGGGTGCATGAAGAATACCCGGCGGCTGATCGCTGGTATGGAAACGTTTGGCATCCCGCGTGCTGCCACCCCCGATGTGAATGTCGCGACATTTGTCTGCGACAGGGAGCGCATCACGCCGCCATGGAGGGTCTCGTGGACGTGCAGGAAACACCTCCGGATCGTCTGCATGCCCCACGTGCATACAGGATGCATCGAGGCATTTTTAAAAGACATTGGTGAATCCCATGCTTGATTTACTGGTAAAATCCCTGGAAACCTGCCCGATGGTGAAACGGGGAGAATACAACTACTTTATCCACCCGATCACCGACGGGGTACCGATTGTCGAACCTGCCCTGCTCCGCGATGTCTGCAGTGCGATGGTCAAGATGCTTGACTTAAACAACATTGACAAGATCGTGGTTGTCGAGGCGATGGGCCTCCATATCGGGGCTGTCCTCTCAACGATGACCGACATCCCGATGACGGTCATGAGAAAACGGGTGTACAACCTGCCGCACGAAGTCCCCGTCCACCAGACCACCGGCTACTCGAAAGGGGAGCTCTACCTGAACGGTGTGTACAAAGGCGACCGGGTCGTCATCATTGATGATGTTGTGAGCACCGGCGGGACAATGAAGGCCCTTCTCAAAGCGCTTGACATTGCCGGCGCCGAAGTTGTGGATGTCTGTATCGCGATCCAGCGGGGCAGCCCCGATATCGGCCGCCCATACAAGTCCCTTGTGCAGATCGAGGTGGACGACAGGGTGCATGTTGTCAAACGATTTATCTGACCTTGTCCGTCAGCTACAGGAGCGGGGGGCAAAGCGGGTCGCTCTCCAGTTCCCTGCCGGGCTGAAACGGCGTGCCGCTGAATACACCTCTGCCCTGAGGGAGGCGGGGTTTGACATCATCATCAGCGGTGATCCCTGTTACGGTGCCTGCGACCTTGCACTCGATACCCTGGCATCTGCCGACGTGCTCGTCCACGTGGGCCATGCGCCGGTCGATGAGCAGGACCGGGTCATCTTCCTGCCCTATGAGGTTGACTTTGATGTGGCGGTGCTGGAAAAAGCCCTGCCGCTCCTCAAAGGAAAGACAACCGGCCTTGTCACGAGCGTCCAGCATGTCCACCTGGTCCCGGCGATGGAATCGTTCCTGAAGAAACAGGGCGTTGATGTCCGGGTTGCCGACGGCCGCGGCCGTACACCCTGCCGGGGACAGGTGCTCGGGTGCTGTTTTACTGCGGCAAAGGAGACCGGAGCAGACCAGATCCTCTTTGTCGGTACCGGACTTTTCCACCCCATCGGTATCGCTCTTTCGACGGCCGCCCGGGTTGTGGCGCTCGATCCCCTGACAGGGACCGTACAGGATGTGAGCGGGGAGGCACTCCTGCGCAGGCGCTTTGCCGTCATCGAGAGGGCCCGGGGAGCAACCAGCATTGGCATCCTGGTCAGTACCAAGAGCGGCCAGCACCGGATGGGCCTCGCCCGGCGCCTTGCTGCACTCCATCCCCACGCGGTGATCGTGACCATGAACGAGGTGAGCCCGGACGAGCTTTTGAACCTCGGATTTGGCTGTTACGTGAACACCGCCTGCCCCCGGCTGGCGTATGACGACCAGGTTCGGTTCCCCGTACCCGTTCTCTCCCCGCAGGAATTCGAGATCCTCTGCGGGGTGCGGGACTGGGACCAGTATACGATCGACGAGATCCCATGAAGCTGAAGCAGGTCGAGATCACCCTCCAGCGTCTCGCCGGCTTCTCCCGCCCGCAGGCAGCGCTCGAACAGTACCAGACGCCGGCCCCGCTTGCCGCCCGGCTCCTCTACCATGCCCTGATGAAGGGGGATATCGCGGGAAAGCGGGTCTGCGACCTCGGGTGCGGGACCGGGATCCTCGCCATCGGTGCGGCACTTCTCGGGGCTGATTCCGTTGTCGGCATAGACATCGATGAGAGGGCACTGGCCGTTGCCCGGGAGAATGCGGCGCTCCTCGATGTGGAGGTCACGTTCCTTGCTGCCGACCTGCGGGAAGGCGGGTGCCGGGGGCGGATCGGTGCCTGTGATACCGTAGTCATGAACCCGCCGTTCGGTGCACAGAAAGCCCATGCCGACCGCCCGTTCATTGACTGTGCCCTTGCCGTTGCGGGTGTCACCTACAGTATATTTAATGCGGGGTCTACCCCATTTGTTGAAGCGTACACTGCACAGAATGCAGAAGTCACCGAGAAAGTCGGGGGAGCGTTCCCGATAAAGCGCACCTTTGCCTTCCACAAGAGAGACGTGCAGGAGATCGAGGTTGAGATACTACGACTGAAGCGGATTGTGTAAACGAAGCCCCCGATGTGAAAAAGACCATCACCGGGCTTGCAGCAGCCCACATGATCACCGACATCTACATGCCGGTGCTTCCCGCCATCCTGCCGCTCCTTATTGCTCAGAACGGATACTCCTTCCTTGCTGCCGGCCTCCTCGTGACCGCGTATAACATCACTTCGTCGTTCACCCAGCCGGTCATCGGCTGGCTCTCAGACTCGCGGGGGCTCACCATCAGTATCAGCTGGAGCCTGCTCATCAGCGCAGTCTTTGTCGCCCTCATGGGGATTGCACAGGACTATTACCTGATCATGACCTTTGCCGTCCTTGCTGCGCTTGGCCATGCCTGCTTCCACCCGTCTGCTTTGAGCCTCGTCAGCCGGCTCTGCACCAGGGAGAACAGGGGACAGATAACCTCGTACTTCGTGGTCGGCGGCAACCTCGGGTACGCCATCGGCCCGGTACTGGCGGGCGCCCTTGTCTGGTGGCTGGGGCTGCCCGGGCTCCTCTTCCTCATATTCCCAGCCATCGCGATGTTCTTCGCACTGAAGATCCTCCTCCCGGGTGGGATCGCGGCAGCGCAGGCAGCCCATGCAGCCCCGTTTGAGGCCGTCGCTGACGTGCCATCGAAATGGCCGTTTGTTGTCCTGATGGCGGCCTCCGTACTCCGGGCCTGGGCGATTTTTGCCGTCCTCACCTTCCTCCCGACATACCTCGTTCTGCAGGGATACGACCTCGTGGCCGCGAGCATGGTCATGACCCTGATGCTCCTCTGCGGCGTTGCCGGGCAGGTGGCCGGCGGTCGTATCTCGGACCGGTTCGGGAGAAAGGAGTTCCTGGTCTTTGCTCTCGCGGGGGCGATCCCGTTATTCTACTTGTTCCTTTCATCATCGGGACTTGTCGCGATCGCTGCCCTGCTCTGTTTCGGGTTCTGCCTCTGGTCCACGTTCGCGGTTGCCGTAGCCATGGGACATGAACTCCTGCCGCAGAACGTGGGACTTGCTTCGGGAATGATGCTTGGCCTTGCGATTGGCTTCGGCGGTCTCGGCGTTGCCGTGAGCGGCCTGATCGCAGACCATTATTCACTCGGTGCGGCACTGGGGACCATCCCCCTCCCGATTGCCGTTGCCGTCGTGCTGATGGCCCTCCTGCCGTACCCGTGGAAATCCCTGCAGCGGCACATGAACAGATGAAGCCGTAAGGATGCCGTTCAATATCCTTATAAAGGCAGATTCACTAATCAGAACTGGAGGTAATTCTATGGATAAGACAGGACTTGTTGCACTGATCATCGGGCTCGTTTTATGTGCCCTTGGCGGGTACGCAATCTGGATATTTTTACCCGAGGTTATTCTTGCCGTCAAAGGACTGATTGGCATTACCGTCCTTCTGGCCGGCATCATGCTCGTTATTTTTGGTGCCCTGATATTCAGGGATTAAAAAAGTTTTTAATTATACTTTTACCACAAGGCACTGCGATCCTGCCGTTTCCAGCACCGGCTCTGCCCTGTTCTCGAAGAAATCATCAAACGCCTTCTTGACACCGGGTGCTGTCATATAATCGTGGGAGAGGATGATACCCCCCGGACTCATGCGGGAGTAGAAGAACTCGAGGCACTGCTTTGTGCTCTCGTAGCAGTCCACATCGAGGTTGACCATGGAGAAGGTCTTGTCCTGTACCGGCCCTGACGTTGCCGGGAAGATCCCCTTGTAAAGACTGACGTTCAGGTCGTGTTTCAGATAGTCCCGGACATGATCGTAGGAAGCGGCAAACTTGCCCTCATAGAAAGGCCAGACCATATCGATCTCGTCGACTTGCGGCAGGCCCTCGAAGGTATCAAAGAGGTGGAGGTGCTTGTCCCCCTTGACCGAGCAGATGATCTTGGCCGATCCGCCCTTATACACGCCGACCTCGGCAATATCGCCTGGCACTTTCTGTGTCCGTTTTACTGCCATGTAGATGTGGTACGCCTCGATATCCTCGATCAAAAGCTCGGTCTCCGTGCGGATCTTTTTTAAGTCTTTTGCAAATGCCTTGCGCTCGTCGCTCCCGTAATGGGAGAGCCTGCCCCGTGTCGCGAGATCATTGCCATAAAACGGATCAAAGAAAAAGAACCTGCGGCATTTGTGAAGGTATTTGCTCGGAACCACCGAATCAAAGACCCAGATCAGATTCTTCTTCGGAAACAGACTCATACCTTACCTATTACGTGATTCTGAAATTTATAGTGTTTTACACTTCTGTTTTCTGTTTTTAGGGGCACACCACCCGACGGCTGCACCAGGGAAGACCCGGGCCGTTCTTCTTACCTGCGGCAGCCGGGAGCAAGATAACCGGTCACGATTGCCGCAAGGAGGAGGACAAGAGAAGGCCAGAGCGCGACAAGAATGGACAAGCCAGCCATATAGGCGATGACCACCGAGACCAGACCAAGAACCCGGCCCTTTTTATATGCCCCCCAGATAGAGAGGAGGAGGAGGATGGTAGGCAGGATGATGAACAGCTGCCGGAGCGTGGGATCGGGATAAATCTCCCCCGTCACTGACCCGAGAAGGTTGAGGATCACTTCTTCAGGATCAATGCCGATCGCAGTCCAGATCCCCGAGAGGAAACCCAACCCGATCACAAACTGCCAGATATACGTCCTGCTGCGTTTTGCCATGGCACGGGTCCGCTCAGCCCGGTATGCTGCGGGCGGATCGGGATCTCCGGTAAAGATCAGGAGGGGGATGAAAAAGAAGTTGCGGTTATCGTCCCGCAAAACGGCGGGGGACGGGAATTATTTCCCTCCGAAGAGTTTGCTGAAGAAACTCGTGATCGCCTCAAGGATCCCCGGCGCGGGGGTTGCGACCCCGGCGGGTGTCCCGGTCTGCACGCCGCCGCAGCCGCAGCTCACCTTCACCTGCCCGTTGTCGTCACGGGTGGTGATACTGGTACACTGACTGCCATCGCTGCAGGTGCCGGAACACCGGTTGTTTGCGTCCAGTACGCAGGTATCCACGCATCCGCACGACTTGCAGGTGACCTTGCCGGCATTATCCGTTGTCCGTTCGGTCATGCTGCAGGCCTTGCCGTCTGCACAGGTCCCCGTGCAGGAACCGCTTGCCGCATCGCAGGCGCAGGTCGAAGTTGTCTCCCCGCCACCCTTGCAGTGGCACTCGGCATAGGTCACCTTGCCGGTGGCCGGGTCGCGGTAGATCGTATTCAGCTGGCAGGTATCACCTGTCGTGGTGCAGGAACCGACACAGGCATCCTTGTCATAATTATAAGTGCAGGAGCTCTGAATGGGACACCCGCAGACCACCGTTGTCTCTCCGGTCTTTTCATCCATGTTCCTGCCGACAACCGAGCAGGCTGCACCGCTCTGGCAGGTGCCGGTGCATACATTCTTCTGGGAATCGTAGGCACAGGCTGTCATGGGTTGTCCTGTGCAGCCGCAGACACCGTACGTGACCTTCCCGGTGGCATCCTTCCCGGATGCTAACAGTCCGCAGGTGTAGCCCTGCTGGCACGAGCCGGCGCAGACGTTCTTCTGGTAATCGTAAACGCACGTCGTCGAGGGAACCTCCCCGAAACAGTACAGGGGCTCCTGGTTCGCATTGTAGCCACAGGTGGTCAATTTCCCGCCACAGAAACTCAGCCCTTTCTCCACGGCAGTTGTATTCGTTGTGCAGGTACATCCCTGGGGACAGACCGGGGGGGTCGGTGTTATCGTAGGCTTGAAACAGTACTTCGGGATCCCGTTTGCAGTGGTTGCGGACGGATCGTACCCACAGATATCAGAGGAGCACCGGGTATAGTTGCCGGGGCCGAATTTCAGCCGGGCTTCCGGTTCCTGCAGGCAGTAGCATCCCTGAGGACATACCTGCGGGGTTACCGTCGTGGTTATGGTAACATTATAGCAGTAAAGCGGGATCCGGCGTGCCGCGGTATTTGCGGTTGCATCCACACTCTGGTACCCGCAGGGCGTCTGGCTGTTGTCGCACCGCGCCGTGAGGCCTTTGAGCTTTGCAGCCTCATCAGAAATACAGGCACAACCTTCAGGGCAGGTCGGTGTCGATCCCTGTTTCACGCAATATTTTGGGGTCTGGTATGCAGCGGTGGTGAGCGTGCTCGTTTCATAACCGCAGACTTCTGCTGAACACCGGGTATAGGTCCCATACCTCTCCTTCGCGTTCGCATCGGTCAAACAGGTGCAGCCTTCAGGGCAGGTCGGTGTCGCTGATCCCTGTTTTATACAATATTTTGGGGTCTGGTCCTGCTCGTACCCGCAGATATCAGGGGAGCACCTTGTATAATCCCCGTACCGTGCTTTTGCGGTAGCGTCACTGATGCAGTTGCAACCCTCGGGGCAGGACGGTCCCGGCGTTGTGGTTCCTTGTCGGAAACAGTATGCATTTATCTGCGCTGCACCGGTGACTGCAGAGGCGCAGGGGGTATCCGAACATTGTAGGTATATACCGAACTTGTCCTTTGCCGCAGATTCCATCATGCAGGAACAGCCGGCAGGGCATACTGACGGGGTCGGGGTCTCCACTTTCTTCACGCAGTATTCCGGTATCTGGACAACTGCTGCCAGTGTCGCGGTACTCTGCTTATACCCGCAGACTGCCCCCGAGTATTTGGCATAGGTCCCGAGCTGGGCCATTGCATCCGCATCGGTCATGCAATCATACCCGGCCGGACAAATTGCATAGACAGGGGCAATTGTTACCGGTATCTGGGAGATCTGTGTAATTCTGCTGACCACAAGATCGTTACTCAGTGTAGCAGCACTAGCCACCGTAGCACACAACACCAGAATAACCATTAAGGAAAACACCGTAGATCGAGAGTTTCCACTCTTTTGTTTTCTTGGCATAGTACATCACGCCCGGTAATGTTCCGGTTACATGCCATTCAGCGACGGGTATAATAAAGGTATTTATTTCCCGGCGAATCCGGAGCGTGGGGACATCAGGAATAGTCCGCGTTCGGTTCCGGCGGTGGAGCGTCCACATCCATCTCGTCTAAGAACGGCATCAGCCCGGTGACCACCGGTACAGCGTAGCCGTCAGTTCCGGTCAGGGTATTTCCGGAAGAGACAATCTCAACCATGAGCGGGAACTCCTGGAGGGTCTGTTCGAAGGATGGATCATTCTCCCGCGTGAAACGAAGGAAATCCGGCACGCTGATATACGGCCGTTCAAAGACCGGAAAGCTGCCAAACTCCTGCATGACGGTTTCGAGAGGACGGTTGCGGGCAAGGTCTTCCTCGAAAAACAGGTAGACCGTGATACCGTACCTGCGGGAGATCTCGTCAAGCCGGCGGATGTCTACCCGTGTGTTTTTCTCCACGCCGAGCACCTGCATTTTTTCTGCCGGTGTTGACCCGGGAAGTGCTGACCATGCGTTCCTCTTCTTCATACAAAGTGATGGGAAGCGGTCTTGTGTAAACCTATGGATTGCGGATGCTTAAGGGTCGTAAGACCCGAAGCAGGAGAATAACTGCAAGGTTCTTCGACTTGTCGAATGTCGTCAGATATGAGACACGAGTAGTAAAACTTCAAGGCAAATCCCGCGCGGTGTTATTCTCTCGGTAATTTGTTCAGGAACGTAAAGCCAACTCCAAAGAAGAGGACGGTAGCAACCGGCCAGACAACCCGCATGATCGCACCGTCCGGCATGAAGTCCATAAGGGGGAGAGAAAAAGGATTTCAGATGTTACCGGACCCGGCCTGTTTCTGCACGAATGCGTTCTGGATCAGATCGCTTTTGAATGCGGACGGAACCGTACCGGTCTTTGCATAGGTGTAGAGGGCGGTGACAAAGATTCCCTGCATGGCGGCAGCCATCACCGCAAGGACGATGACAAGCGCAATGAAGAGGAAAAGTGCAATGCCAAAGACCATCACGCTCCCGAGGAAAATTGTTGCGAAAACGCCGAGGAGTCCGAGGACACCGATGATGATGAAGACGAGCATGATGGACCCGGACCCGATGATGGACTCTCCCCACGTCTTCCGGATCAGGGATGTCGACTCCTTAATCGCGTCAAAGACCCCCTTGTCCTCAAGGACAAGGACCGGCACGACAAAGAAGGTCACAAGGCCCCATGCGCCGCCGACAAGCCCGGCTGCGATCTGCCCGACAAACCCTCCCCGCTCCCTGATGAGCTGGAGGATGATACCCACGGTTGCCGACAGCAGGGCCCACCCGAAGATGGGGGCAACGTGCCGCAGTGCATTCGAGAGGCCTTCGCCGATCGACATTTCCCGGCCCTGCAGCCGGGCATTCACGCAGCTGATGAGCGCCGTGTTGAAGAAGATCACGACAAAGGAGCTGACCAGGTAGAAGGCAAACAGGGCACTATAAAAGAAGAGACCCCCTAACACCTGCCCGATGACCAGCGGGAGGATGAACGTCGCAAGCACGATGAGCGAAATAATGCCGGAGAGGAGCGGGAACACGAGGAGTTTCTTATCATTCATAAGAATGCTAAAGCTCGTCCTGAAGAGATCGATGCTCCTCCCAATGCTTTCAAACATAATACCAGCGTGGTTTTTAAAAAGAGATGAAGATTGTGTCCCGCATCACCGGCCCAGTACATCCTCGATGAATGCTCCTGCCTGTTCGATCGCTTCCTGTCCTTCGGGAAGCTGCTCGGCAAAGAGCTGCCAGCAATGGAACATCCCCTCCCAGATCTCGGCCTGCACCGGTACCCCGGCCCAGCGGGCCTTGTCCACGAACGCCCCGATATCGGAGACCAGCAGTTCGTGCGTCCCGGCCTGCACGTAGATACGGGGGAGCCCGGCAAGCCGGGCATAAACCGGCGATGCGAGCGGATCTTTTACATCGTGACCCGGAAGATAGGTCGTGCAGATAGCGTGAAGTTGTTCAGGGGAGATCCAGTCGCGGTCACGGTTCCTGAGAACCGATTCACCGGAAAAAAGCAGGTCAGTCACCGGCGACATGCAGACGCCCGCAGGAGGCAGGGGCAGGCCCTGGTCACGGGCCGAGATCAGGAGAGAGAGCACCAGCGTCCCGCCGGCAGATATCCCCACGGGGACGATGTGGTGCGAGCTGTACCCTTTGGCAAGCAGGAAGCGGTATGCTGCGACTGCGTCCTCAACCGCAGCCGGAAAGACGTGTTCGGGAGCGAGACGGTAACCGACCGAGAAGACCCGGGCATGGGAGGCACGGGCGAGCCGTATACAGAGCCCAAGGTGGCTGTCTGAAGAACCACTGGTAAAACATCCCCCGTGGAAGAACAGGACAACCCGCTCGGTCAGGCTGTCCGGCAGGGAAACCCAGATGCCCCGGAGCCCGTCCCGGATCGCCACACCCTCAAGATGGTGATCGGATCCCATGATTGTTTCTTCCTGCATGCCGGCATAGAACGCTGACATATCCTGCCGCACGGAGGCCATAGGCTGTTGTGGGTCGGGTGCATGGGACTTCAGGGTGGCCAGGAAGTCTTCCGGGGATTCGCGGATCATTATGTTTGGTTTGGGTGGGAGATGATAATAAAGGATTATGGTGCAGGGAGGGCCCCTGCCGGAATAATACGCCCCACCATGGTCAGGCATTCCTGTTGTCCCGGCGTCCCCGACAATTATCGGTATTTTTTAATAGTACCGGAAGATACTATCACCCGGTACCCCGAAGTTTCCAGACAGAACGGGAACCGGGACGGGGTTATGAATTATTACCAGAGGAAAGAAAATGAGGTTTTCATCTGTCAGTCTTATTGCAGTCATGCTCGTCGTGATTGCTGTTGCTCTTGCTGGATGTTCGGGCAGCAGCCCGTCAACCACATCAACCGGTAGTACCCCGGCGTCCACAACATCATCAGCTTCATCCGGAACTCCGGCTTCTGCCGTCAGCGGGACCGACCTGTTCGGCGGCCTGAACTACAACTGGGTCGAGTACAAGATGTCCACCGGATCCGGAAGCAATGCCATGACCATTTATTACAAGTACAACCGGCAGACCGGGAAATGCACCATGCGGTTCGAAGGCGCTGGCGCTTCCGGCATGCCGGCAGGTTTGCAGGAGATGGACTGCAGCGGCACCGGGAGCACAGCAACGACCAGTGATCCCAACACGGTGAGTTCCGATGCAAAGGTTGACTGCGCATTACTCGAGGAACCGGTCACCGTTCCGGCCGGGACATTCTCTGCAACCAAGTGCACGATCACTTCTAAGGGATCAGTCGCGACCACGTGGGTTGCCAAGGGCAAGTTCATGGTCAAGATGGAGGGAAGCGCGGGCGAAGGCGGTTCCGTAAACATGGTCCTGAACTCGTACGGATAACTCAATAACAATCCATTTTTATCCCAATGACCGCCTCTCCTCAAAGGATGGCGGCATCCCCTGCATTCCTGCAGGGTGAGGGAATGCTCATGAACGCCCGCATCAAAGTCTGAATTTCTCCTCCGGATTTTCAGGGTCTCTGGTGAGTTCCTCCGCCAGTTTCCACAGATGCTCCTGTCCTGATCGGGATCCTGTTCATCTATATCGGGTTTTTACTGGAGCACGCGGAGCCCACCTGGTTTGGTGGCATCCACACCCCATGGACCCTGAGCAGCGATCCCGCATGGAAGAAAGCAGGCTGCCATAACAGGCAGGTTGCCGTTTTTCGTCAACAGTGGAACCGAGATACGAGAGACCGGACTGATGGAGATCGGGGATAACAAAATTTGTCACACAGGTCGTGGACCTCGCGGGAATTGAAAAAACAATAACAGGAAGAAATCATTCGCTCGTCAGTGAAATTTTATAAGAACAGAAAGGCCCGTGTAAGAAGGAAAGGTGATTGCAGCTTGGTATGGTTCCCGGGGACTCGCGTACCTCAGTACAACATACTACGTGTTCCGGCTTAACTGCTGGGTTCGGAATGAGACCAGGTGTTTCCCGAAAGCTATGGCCGCAATCACCAGCATCCTGCTGGACGTGTCATCCAGGTCATGAACCTGATGCTGCCCCGTGACGGACAGATGACATTTTCTTTTATTGGCTTCGCTCTTGTGCGTAATTTCAGAAGAATCGATGCCGTGTAATAAGGAAAGGTGATTGCAGCTTGGTATGCTTCCCGGGGACTCGCGTACCTCAGTACAACATACTACGTGTTCCGGCTTAACTGCTGGGTTCGGAATGAGACCAGGTGTTTCCCGAAAGCTATGGCCGCAATCACCACGATGTTGCTTTTAGATGCTTTGTAACGGAGTGCGTTCACTTCGAACAAGTCGAAGAACTGCAAGCAGTTCTTCTCCTCGTCGATGTGTTTACACACATCTCCGAAAGCCAAGGTCCGGATTTGAACCGGAGTGTAGTTGATCTGCAGTCAACCGCGTGGCCGCTCCGCCACCTTGGCGACCGTGTAGGATGATACCTTATCCCGTTTGTCAGGATAAGATATAAGGTTTGGTTTGCACTCAGAATTTCGTCTGGGTTTAATGTGGTGAGCACTAGTGTTTGGACGTTAGTACTTCCGGACTGAACACGTCGTTGCCTTCGTGCGTACATCCGAAGCCTATCAAACGGATCTTTTATCCATGTCCTATAGCGGAGTCTCTTTTTAGGCCGGGTTTCAAGCTTAGATGCTTTCAGCTTTTATCCCTTGGCGCGTGGCTGCTCGGCACTGCCTTGTCAGACAACCGATCCACTAGAGGCGCCGAATGAAAGTTCCTCTCGTACTATTTCATTCTTACCTTCAGACTCCAAACACTCCTGATAGATAGTAACCGACCTGTCTCACGACGGTCTAAACCCAGCTCACGATCCCCTTTAATAGGCGAACAACCTCACCCTTGGCCGCTGCTGCACGGCCAGGATGGAAAGAACCGACATCGAGGTAGCAAGCCGCCGGGTCGATATGTGCTCTTGCCGGCGACGACTCTGTTATCCCCGGGGTAGCTTTTCTGTAGTCAATAAGCCTCACCAAAAGGCTGTATTGGTTCGTTAGACCCGAGTTTCCTCTCGCGATTATTTGCTTTGCATAATCGCGTCAGGCCAACTTATGCTCTTGACACTCTTCTGTGAGTTGCTGACTCACATGAGTTGACCTTGGGGCACCCTTGATATTTTTTCGAGGGTGTGGCGCCCCACCCAAACTGCCTACCTACCGTTGTCCTCGTAAGAGTGAGGACTACAACAAAACTAGGATGGTGTCTCATCGTTGGCTCCCCGTTCCCCGAAAGAAACGGATATAACGCCTCCCATCTACACTGCGCAAGAATTATCGTAATCCAGCGACAGGCTGCAGTAAAGCTCCACGGGGTCTTCACTTCCCATCAGGAGTCCCTAGTCTCTGCACTAGGACAAAAAGTTCAACGGATATGTGTTAGGGACAGTATCGCACTCATTAATCCATTCATGCAAGTCGCCAATTAAGCGACAAGGTACTACGCTACCTTAAGAGGGTCATAGTTACCCCCGCCGTTTACGAGTCCTTCGTCCGGTTGAACCCGGTATTCAGATACTCGCACTGGGCAGGAATCAGTGACTATACTAGTCCTTTCGGAGTTGCAGTCACCTATGTTGTTATTAGACAGTTAGTGCGACCCGGTCACTGCGACCTGCTTGATCTCCAAGCAGGCACCCCTTATCCCAAAGTTACGGGGCCAATTTGCCGAGTTCCCTTAACTACATTTAAATCCGACACGCCTTCACCTCTTCAGCGAGGGGCACCTGTGTCGGTTCTCGGTACGGACTTATGACTCCCTTTTCATGGGCTCCGGGAATTTGCCTGGTTTCCCCATCACGCTTTCTTCCCTTTCTCACCATTACGGTACTCCACGGAATTATACGCTTGGACGGGACGACAGTCCCGCCGGGCATACCCCAAAGCGTCAGGGTCTTGCGACTTAAAATCATAAGGTACAGGAATATTAACCTGTTTCCCTGTCGCTACACTCGAGTTACGGTGCAGCTTAGGACCGACTAACCCTCGGCTGACGAACATTGCCGAGGAAACCTAGCCCCTGCGGCGGATGGGATTCTCACCCATCTATGCTTCTACTAGTGCCAGAATTCTCATCACTACGCGGTCCACTGGAACTTACGACCCAGCTTCTACCCACGCAGAGCGCCTCCCTACCAGATCACCTTTCGGTGCTCCGTGGTCTCTGTAGTAGGCTTTAGCCCCGTCCATTTTCACCGCCCTAAATCTTGACTGGTAAGCTGTTACGCACTTTTTAAAGGATAGCTGCTTCTGAGCTCACCTTCCAGTTGTCTTTGACCTAGGACCAATTTCAGTGTTGACACTTAGCCTACATTGAGGGACATTAACCACGGTCTGGGTTGTTTCCCTTACGCAATACAAGCTTACCCCGCATTGCGGACTTCCAACCATCTAGGGTGTTGGGGAGTTTGGAGTTTGACAGGAGGGTGAGCAGTTTCCCGCCCAGCTCCCCCAATCAGTGCTCTACCTCACCAACGACCTCCGGTTAGGTCATGCTGCGACATGTTTAGGGAGGAACCAGCTGATGCCGGGCTCGATTAATCTTTCACTCCTATACGCAGGTCACACCAATGATTTGCATATCAATACGGCTTGCGGTCCTCCATGCAACTTTCGTCACACTTCAACCTGCCCACGCATAGATCGCCCGGCTTCGGGTCTTATCCTGCTGACTCCACGCACTTTTAATACGTCGTCCCACGCCTTGCGGCTACGGACTTGTTGGTTTCCCTTTGGCTCCCCTTGTGGGTTAACCTTCGCCAACAGAATAAACTCTCTGGCCCGTTCTTCAAAACGTACGTTGCGACATCGGCAGGCATACCCGTACTACCGCCTCGCGGCGGGTTCCTTCGCATGCAAGATCCTTTCATGCCGCAACTCGCGATCTCCTACCAATTTCAGGCGCTTTTAACCACCTTTTCAGGGTTACTTTTCAGCTTTCGCTCACGCTACTACTTCGCTATCGGTTTCAAGGTGTATTTAGCTTTGGAGGTTGATGACCCCCTAATTCACGCGAGAATTCCAACCCGCGTTACTCGAGACACCACATGAACCTGTCTGCTTATGCGTACGGGACTATCACCCTCTGTAGTGTGCCGTTCCAGGCAACTTCCGCTTCACATCCAGGTTCGTACTGTGGGCTATGACACCACATCTCCCTTGCGGGATTCGGTTTGAGCTTTGTCGTGTTCGCTCGCCGTTACTAACGACATCTCGATTGATTTCTCTTCCTGCCCCTACTAAGATGTTTCAATTCGGGGCGTTCCCTATCCTCAACGGATAAATACCTAAGTATTAGGATGTCCCATTAGGGTATCTCCGGATCATAGATTCCTTGCGTCTACCCGGAGCTTATCGCAGCTTGGCACGCCCTTCATCGGCACTTGAACCGAGCCATCCAATGGTAGGATTATACTAATGCTCCATTAAACCCATTTAACGTCCTGAGTGCAAACCTTTACACGGCCTCGAAGAGTCATTGGTTTGACTCTCAGCCCTTCCCTCGTGATTCGCATCCCGAGGTGCATCTAAACCGGTTCAACGGGATTCGGACCCGATTATTCGCCCCTTGTGGCGATTGAACCTTTTTCTTGTCGACACCGGCAACTTTACAGTTTGTTTAGCAACCGCATTCCCGAAATAATTCGTTAGGAGGTGATCCAGCCGCAGATTCCCCTACGGCTACCTTGTTACGACTTAACCCCCCTTGCAAAACCTAGATTCGACCGCCGCGTATACGACGGCCTCATCAAGACCTCACTCGGGTGGTTTGACGGGCGGTGTGTGCAAGGAGCAGGGACATATTCACCGTGCCATTTTGAGACACGATTACTACAGATTCCAGCTTCATGTGGGCGAGTTGCAGCCCACAATCCGAACTAAGGATGGGTTTAGGAGATTGCCTTCACCTTTCGGTGTCGATACCCATTGTCCCACCCATTGTAGCCCGCGTGTAGCCCAGATAATTCGGGGCATGCTGACCTACCGTTGCCCATTCCTTCCTCCTCTTTAGCAGAGGCGGTCCCAACAGTGTCCCCACCATCCCGGAGGACGAGCTGGCAACTGTTGGCGTGGGTCTCGCTCGTTGCCTGACTTAACAGGATGCTTCACAGTACGAACTGACGACGGCCATGCACCTCCTCTCAGCTAGTCAAGTAGAGTCTTCAGCCCGACTATCATTCAGCTGTCTTATCTGGTGAGTTTCCCGGCGTTGAGTCCGATTAAACCGCAGGCTCCACCTGTTGTGGTGCTCCCCCGCCAATTCCTTTAAGTTTCAGCCTTGCGACCGTACTTCCCAGGCGGTACGTTTCACGATTTCTCTTCGGCACCTCGGTGACTCGTGGTCACCGATACACCTAACGCACATCGTTTACGGCTGGGACTACCCGGGTATCTAATCCGGTTTGCTCCCCCAGCTTTCGTCCCTCACTGTCGGAGCCGTTCTGGTGAGACGCCTTCGCCACAGGTGGTCCCCCAAGGATTACAGGATTTCACTCCTACCCCTGGAGTACCTCTCACCTCTCCCGGTCCCTAGTCTGCCAGTATCCCTGAGACGCCTTCCGGTTAAGCCGGAAGATTTCCCCAGAGACTTAACAAACCAGCTACGAACGCTTTAAGCCCAGTAATAGTGGCCACCACTCGAGCCGCCGGTATTACCGCGGCGGCTGGCACCGGTCTTGCCCGGCCCTTTCTTCACCGGTTTTTTAAACCGATGGACAGCCCGATTTAACGGGCACTCAGAGTTCCCTTGTCACGGTTTCCCGCATTGCAAAGTTTTCGCGCCTGCTGCGCCCCGTAGGGCCTGGATTCGTGTCTCAGAATCCATCTCCGGGCTCTTGCTCCCACAACCCGTACCGATTACAGGCTTGTTGGGCCGTTACCCCAACAACAACCTAATCGGCCGCAGACCCATCCTATGGCGGCGGACCTTTCGGCTACAGAGCATTCCAGCATCCATAGTCTATAGGGTATTATCCCCAGTTTCCCGGGGTTATCCCCTTCCACAGGGTAGGTTGTCCACGTGTTACTGAGCAGTATGCCGAGGTCTTGCACCTCTCGACTCGCATGGCTTAATCGAACTCTGATAGCAGTGGCCTCTGGCAGGATCAACCAGAATTAATTGTACTCTTTCTTAGTACGCACACGTTATCTGAACTTCTTTCTAAGGAATTAGCGGTTACTAAACAAATTTCCGCATTGCCAGTATCAACGTCAGAACCAACTCCGGTCAAGCCGGGTCTCGTTGGATCTCCATCAAAGAGAATTTGTGCAGTTATTCGTCGTGTTGCTTGATTGAACACGGGCTCATAATGTATGTCTCAAGGATATTTATACCTTGTTACATGAGCATTTTCCCGTCGGAACCAAGGCAGGTAAAACCTGCGGGTTTGGTTCTTCATCAAGGGATTCTGAACTGTGAACCTTCGTCGTATTGTTTGACTGGTTCACGGGCTTACAATATAGGTTACAGGGATATTTATACCTTGTTGCCTGCATTGTTTTTACCTCGGAGCCGACACCATTTCCCGAAGGAGGGTTTCGTCGGTTCTTCATCAGATTTTGTGGATCTACATATAACACAGCCAGACATTTAAACCTTGTCCCCCCTGCACGTCAGAATATTTCACCATGAACTATTGCGGAAAAAATATTCAGCAGGCAGATAGTCCGGATATGGACCCCAATACCATATTTCTTCCAGATATTTCCGATTTTTGATGAGTTCCCCAGCCCATGCGCGAACCAGGCAAATGCATGCTGGAGGTGCAGGACCCGGCAATGTTTTTTTGCGAGCGCGGATGGGACAAAATAACCATTTACGTCATATATTGTCCGGACTCGACAAAATCTGCCCTGACCCTTGCCGCAATCGCGCATGATACAAAAAAACAAAATTCTGGTTGATTCTCCACTGTTTATCAGTCAGGGTATAGTCGGGTCCATCTGCCAGCGCTGAAGCAAACGCATGATGGCCATGCACCCCAGTGAACGAGACAGTCCCGGCCCAGTACCGCGGGCATGGCTGCCGCGAGCAGGGTAATCGTTCTTTCCGGTAAGCCGGTTCCACGTATCAATGGACATGTTGCCGCCGTGGACGAAGATAAAGGGCGCCATTGCTATCCCGCATTCAGATTTTTTTCTGATTGGTAGTTGGCTCGGATATACGGTTGACACCCCACGGGCAGCGCCGTCCGGTACACTTTTCCCATATCCGACTTTGCGAGAGCAAGTCCCTGTAATCAGGTCGTCTTACCTTCTGAGTGGAGTGCTTATCCTGTTTATTCGTCAGAGGATTATTGATAGTTTAATGAAAAAAGTGCGATGTACCGGGAAAATATCGATCAAAATGTTTAAGTATTGTATAATAAAATTGGATATACCGGAGACATTTCTATGAACCGTGATCCTTCTGGACAACCTGATCGTACAGTCAGATCGGGAAAATATCGGATGTTCTTCATCCTTATTGCAATACTCATGGTGACCGCAGCATTCCTCGTCCCGCTTGTGGCGGCGGGCAAGCCGACATTGCCGCCTGGTAAAAGCAAGTGCAAGACCGAGGTCTGCGACGGCAAGGACAATGACTGCGACGGTCTGATCGATGAAGGCTGTGCGATGTACTGTGACGGTGATGGCGATGGTTACCGTGCCTCGACTTCTTCGGCCACCTGCAGCGGCACCGGCTGCTGGAATACCGGTTGTTCTTATACCGCTGGCAACGATTGCAACGATGCCAACCCCGCAATAAATCCGGGCGCTACCGAGATCTGCGGCGATGGGACCGATCAAAACTGCAACGGAATGACCGATGATGCCTGTATAGATCCCTCAATCTGTGCGGAACTCTTCCCGGGCACCAACAATGCCGCTGCCGACCGGATCAACGTTGTCTTTGTCGGCATGCTGTTTTCCGACAAGAACCAGTTTATCCAGTATGCACAGAATTCCGTTGATTATTATGGAACATTACCTGGGACCGGGATCGATGAACTTGCAGTATACAAGGACAACAAGAACAAGTTCAACTTCTGGTATATCAACAAGATCCTGACGAACGCGTCACCTATCACCTCCTGTACCCAGTGCTCCAGCAGCGAGACAAGCCAGTATTGCACCGGCTTAACGAACAAGTACGTTATCAACATGTGCAATGTTGACTTCCGCGGGTGCGCCTACTTTGGCGGTTCATCCTATATTGCAACCTCCGGAAGTTACGGGAGCAACGTTCCCTATGTTGTCGATCACGAGTTCCAGCACCAGTTCCCCCGTCTCTATGATGAGTATACTGAAACTGGTCTTGGGAGACCGCCCGGGATCACCCAACTGCGCCCCGGATCTCGCTACCGCGCAGTCATGGTGGGGAGACCTTGCAGGGCAAACCGGTGAAGGTTATACCGTCGGGTATTATGACGGCTGTTCCTATGAGAGCGGAAACTATCGCTCCACCTCTACTTCGATTATGCGGAACTGGATATTCGCCCTCGGCCTTGTGAACCAGCGCCATGTCGCGTCTGACCTCAGTGGATTCTCCGGAGCCCCGTCGGAGGCACCGACAAATGCCGTTGAAGTAGTGCTCAGCGGAGACCCCGCGCATACGGATTCCTATACGGTCACCGATATCCTTCCGGTAACCTACAAGAACCCGATAAAGGTCGACAGCCACAAAACCAATACTGTTGAGGTCAGGGTGAAGGATACGGTCAATACCCAGACCTTTGACACATACGAGGAACTGGTAACTGAGGACTTCAGCACCGGCTCCTCTATTAACCTTGTCAGCTTTGAAAAAGTCCCGCAACAGTCCGTCATGGTTATCGTCCCGACCGGCAACGCGGTTTATAACAAGGTAACCAAGAAATTTGATATCGGGGCGGAAAAAGGAGTCCCGTTTACGGTCTCGGTCAAAACGAATAACGGGAACACTAAAACGGTATATTCAAGCGACTGAGGGACTACATTAACCCACCAGTTATTCCTTTATTTTTGAATTTCCCGTTTATCACCGATTTTCTCATAAATTACGTTTCACGGCACCTGATACTCATCGTTCCTTTCCGGAAAAAATAACCGAAAGAAGATGAGCGGGACACAAGTTTTCATGGATTTTTTTTAAAAATCCGCACTAAAAAAGACATTAATTCAGAACCGGGAACTATTCGGAATAATCGGGAGGAGACTCCTCCCCCTCAGGACGGCAGGTCTGCACCCGGGGCGTTTCATACGGGGTGTTCAGCAGAAAAAAGGATTATTTTTCTATGAACATCGGGGCGAAGAATGTGTAGATCGGTACGAGAACAGCGCCATAGATGGACTTGTACAAAGTGGGCAGTTCTGTGGCAAAGGGACCCCCAAGAGCCAACACCCAGATAACAAATGCAACTGTTGATATGACAATCTGGACAGTGTTTTTTACATTTGCTACCTTCATTAAATAGACGGGAGTCCCGACCAGACAGACAACAAAGATGAACCAGAATATCATACCGGAATTCTGACCACTGGCGACCAGGATACCTTCAAGACCGATATATAAGGCTACCACTTCGGCCGGGATCAACTTGATGATCCGGTCAGTGTATTCATCCCTCTGACGGGTAGAACCTGCATTCTTTTGTGTGATAATTTCCCTCATGGTATACCACCAGATCTCTCCAGTTCACTCATTGGGCATATGACTGATGAGACCAGAACCACATACCGGCATATGCTCCGGTAAATATCTGTTTAATTACCTTTAAAGGATAAATCTATGCGTAATATTAAGCGGGTTTACGTGATGTCCCCCTATCAGAACGGATATTGTAGCAGGAATAACCTGCCGAAAATGTTCTGATTATCGTAAAGCACCTGAAGTAAGACGCAAAGGAGAATAAAAATTCACAAAAACACGGTCTTTTCCGATGCGTCGGCAATTTTCTTTCTGGAGAGCCTCGCGCTGTCTCACCGGAATATGTATCTAAAAAATGAGGGAGCGCAGACAGAACAACCGCGATCTGCCAATAAGGTACTGTATTCCTGCCGTTCACTCCCCTTCAGCCCGACAGATCTGCACAAAAATATCACCGAAGAACTCCTCCTGCCGCAGGTTGCACCGGCCATCAAGGGCAAGGAACAATAACGGAATATACACTTCCGGTATCCCCCATTCCAGATTCCGGCACAGCTCCGCAAGCGTCATCTCCTCGTCAATCTCCAGTCCTTCAAGATATTCGGCGAGCCGGATCATAGAAGATTCCTGGAACCCTTCCTCGTGAGCGATGCTGACGACATCGTCCGCATCGATCAGGGAATCGGCAAGATCCGCATGGCCGTCAGCCATCCTCCGCCGTCTCCGTTCCTCTTTCTCGATGTTCTTGAGCTCGGTGATCAGCTCGAAAAGGGTGATCGGGCTCTTGCGCATATTCTTCCGGTCGAGCCGGCGCTGGATCTCATGTTCGAGCCGCTCGATGGGGCCGGTCCGGCTGCTGAAATCGATCTCTTCGTCAGTTCCGCCGCCAAATTCATCCCCGAAAAGGTCTTCCCCCTCACCCTCGTCGCCCCCATCCTCGGCAACATTCAGCTGCTCGGACTTCATCCGGAGGAGGGTTGATGCATAAAACAGGGTTCTGCCGGAGACCTGGAGATTGAGCTGCTGCCGGCGTTTGAGTTCAGAGAGGAAGCGATCCGTAACCTCGATGATATTGATATTCCACGGATCGATCTCTCCCCGTTCCGCAAGACCGACAAGAATCTCAACCGGATCCTCGACCACATCCGTGACGGGTGACCCGGGAGGCGATGATCCGTCAGCCGTTGTCCCCCTCCCGGTCTCCGGTCCGGGAACGGGTTCTGTCCCGGGCTGCCCGTTCTCCCCTTCGGATTGCTGCGGGCCGAAAGCCCGTGCTTCCTCCGGCACCGGGTCCTTCCCATCGCCCCCCGGATCAGCCATTCGCCTTTACCCCGGTAACGAGCGTGCTCTTGTCCGGCCGCAGCGTTACGCCCATGATCCGCTGGGCTGCATCGATCATCGGTTTCCGCAGGGATACAATAACGAACTGGGAACTCGAGGACAGTTCCGTAATCATGGACGCGATCCGTTCCACGTTTGAGCCATCGAGAGACATGTCCACCTCGTCAAAGGCATAGAAGGGAGCGGGAATGTAGTGCTGGATGGAGAAGATGAACGCGAGGGTAGTGAGCGATTTCTCCCCGCCCGAGAGGGATGAGAGCAGGTGCACCTTCTTGTCCCGCGGCTGGACGGCAAAGGTCATCCCGCCGGCGAACGGGTCCTCCTCGTTCTCGAGGACGAGGTGACCGCTCCCGCTCGTGAGCCGGGCGAAGATCTCGCGGAAGTTGGTGTCGATTGCCAAAAAAGCGGTTGTAAACGCCTCGTACTTCATCTTTTCGAACGTCTCGATCCGTTCGATGAGGGTCGAACGCTCACCCGACAGGGTCTCCTTGCGCTCGCTCCGTTCGGAAACCTGACGCTGGACCTTCTCGTACTCCTCGATGGCGAGCATGTTCACGGCCCCGATCTTCCGCAGGGCCCCGTCGGCTTCCGCGATCTTCCCCTCGATCTCAGTGAGGGAGAGCGTGGTATCCATCTCACCGACCTGGTGCTTGAGCATGTCCACTTCGATCCCGAGCGTCCGGGCCCGCTCCTCGATAGCCCCCAGCTGGACCGCGATCCGTTCGGTATCGGCATCGAACTTCATGATCCGGAGCTCGGATTCCTGGATATGCTTGGTAACGTCGGCTCGCTTCCCCCGCAGCTCGTCGAGTTCGCCGCTGAATTCCTTCTGGCGCCCCTCAAGGACAGTGATTTGGGTTTTATGGATAACGATCTGGTTGTTTGAACCGGCGATATCGGCGTCGACCAGGCGATTGCGTTCATCCTGTCCCTTGCGCTCCTCGCCCAGCTCGGCAATCCTTTGCGTGAAGTGCTGGCGGTCCCGCTGGGCATCGCTGATATCCCCGTCCTTGTTCCTCAGGCGGCGCTCGGCCTCCTCGATCTCCCGCCGCTTCTTCTCCATCTGCTCCGTGAGTGCCGGGATGTTCGTGTCATCAAGGCGTTTTTTAATCGCCTCGATCTTCGCATTGGTCCCGTTGATCTCACTGGTCATCCGGTCAAGTTCCGCTTCCAGTGCCGTAAGTTCTGCAGCCCCGTTCTTTGTCTCATCCGACTGGCGGGTAACTGCAGCCTCAATGGTCTGCTTCTCGACCGTGATTGCCTCGAACCGGCGGGAGAACTCCGTACTGAACATCCCGAAGCGGGCGGTTTTCTGGTCGATCTCATTCCGCAAGACCCGTTTTGCATCGACCTCTTCGGTGAGTCGTTTCACGCCGGCCTCAAGGGTTGCCGCTTCTCCCTGCAGCTCCGCAAGATGCGAACGGATCCGGATGATCTCGTCGTCCACGGCGGCACCGAACCCGCGGGGGCCCGCCTGCTTCTTTGCGGCACCACCCGTAATCGCCCCGCTCTTCTCCAGCAGTTCACCTTCGAGAGTGACCATCCGGTATTTCCCGATCAGTTTCCGGGCCCGCTCCAGCGTGTCGACCACGACCGTGGCACCGAGCGCAACACCGAACGCCCGGTCGAACTTCGGGTCGTACTCGAGCAGGTTGACCGCGTAATCGACAACGCCCGGCTCCCTGAGCGGGGGGAGCGTCGGCGGTTTGAGCTTGTTGAGCGGGAGGAAGGTGACCCGCCCGAGGCGCTCCTCTTTTAAGTACCGGATCCCGTCTGCCGCTATCTGGTCATCGTCACAGACAACGAAATGGAGCTTGTTTCCCGCGGCGATATTAAGCGCCATGGCATACTCTTTCGGCGCTTTCCCAAGGTCAGATATGGTGCCGTGGATGCCTTCCATGGCAAGGACTGCCTCAAGGGCTTTTCCTCCCGATTCCCCCCGTGCCTGCTGGGCTGCCTCGAGCCGGATGGCGTCCTGCTCGTTCTCCCGGATTTCGGCACGGAGGCGTTCGAGGCTCGACCGGTGAGCAAACATCGTCCCCTCCAGTTCCGAGAGATTGCGGTCAAGCTGCTTCTTTTCTTCTGCAAGGGTAGCGATGCTCGTCTCACTGTCAGTGAGTTGTGCCCGTTTTGCCGCATATTCCTCGTCCAGCTGCTGGAGGAGTCCCGTAAGGCGTTCGAGTTCGGTGGTCCGCATCCGGCTCTTCTCGATGAGCATGTCCTGCTGGTGAAGGATTCCCGAACGCTGGCCTTTCTTCTCTTCTCCTTCCTGCATGAGGGCGAAGAGCTGGTCCCGTGCACCTACCGTATCCTCGCTGTGCTGTT
The DNA here is from genome assembly GCA_963818425.1 of uncultured Methanoregulaceae archaeon. GTDB lineage: Archaea > Halobacteriota > Methanomicrobia > Methanomicrobiales > Methanospirillaceae > Methanoregula. The sequence goes on from CAWFSA010000003.1 coordinate 122,633, forward strand.
TGAGTTCGGTCTCGACCTTTTCGAGCAATGCCCGGGACGTGGCAATCTCCATCGCTATATTCGTCCGGTCGATGGTCAGGGTCCGGATCTGGTCCGTGCACTCTGCAACCCGTGTCTCGGCCCGTTTCGAGTCCACGTACACGCGGTTGATGATCTCGAGGTTTGCTTCCTTCTCCTTTTTCAGCCGGGCAATGGTCTGTTCGGCAAACCTGATGCCACCCTTTGCCTCCTCGAGCTCGGCGATCAGTTTCAGGTACTCCGACCCGCTCTTCTTGTTGATTGAGTCGTCGATATCCTTTAAGTCGGCCTTGATGTAGGAGAGTTCATTCTCCTCAAGGCCTTTGTCCGCGGCAATCCGGGTCAACTGGAGCTTGTGGTCTTCGGTCGATTTTAAGAGAGTGTTCAGTTCCCGGATACGGTCATGGAGCTGGGCGGCTGACCGGCAGTTCTGAAAATAAGTAAGCTCGGTCTGCCATTTCTGGTACTCGAGGGCATGCTCCCGCTCGCGCCTGAGCTCGTTTGCCCGTTTCGTGAGTTCGAGCAGCAGGAGTTCCTCACGCTCGATCCGTTCCCGCACGATGTCGAGCTCGGCAAGGGACTGCTGTTTCTTGGTATCGAACTCCGAGACACCCGCGATCTCGTCAATGATCTTCCGTCGCTCAAAATCACTCATCTCCATGATGCGGGTGACATCTCCCTGCATCACAACATTATACCCATGAGGTATAATCCCGGATTTTGCGAGATAATCAACAATGTCGCTCTGCTTGCAGAGCCGTTCGTTGAGGTAATTGTAGCTGTAATAACCGTTTCCCGTCCGCTTGATCCGGCGCCGGATCCGGGTGCCATCGGAGAACTCGAGGGCGACTTCCGCGGTGTTCCTGCCGGAATTCAGGTTGATTAAGTCGGTCAGTTTCTCTGCCCGGAGGTTACGGGAGCTCGAGAGTGCCAGAACAAAAAGGATAGAGTCGATGATATTGCTCTTGCCGGAGCCATTCGGCCCGGATATGACACTGAAACCCTCTAAAAAGGGAATTTTTGTCTTTTTTGAAAAAGACTTGAAATTATCAATCTCAAGTTCTTTGATATGCAAAGATCCGGCTCCTTACTTTTTTTCAGGATCCGATTTGGTCTCTTCGGTGGCGTAGATCAGGTCGCTTTGCTTGCCCTTTGCTGCCGCACCTTTCTTCCTCCCGTACCCGGCGGATGCAACAATATAATCCTTGCCCCCGCGCCGGGGTTCGAGTTTCATGGTCCCGTCGGTCTGCATGATCATGTCCATGGCGGGTTCCTCAGGAGCTGCCGGTGCGTCTGCCTGACGTGCTCCTTTGGGCCGGATGATCGTGCTCCCGCTGGATGGGGCGCCGGCGGGAGAAGCTGCCTGCTGCGCTGGTGCACCCGCTACAATGGGGCCCCGCTTCAGCTCCTGCCGGCTGCGTTCCTCGCTCTGTTTGGTCATCTTCATGGCAACAGACTTAAGGTCGAGCAGCTCCTGCGTCAGGCCCTTGACGAGTGCCTCCATTTCCCTGACCTTCTTTTCCAGTGCTGCAATCCTGTCCTCCGTTGCAGCCGATAATGAAGTTTCCATCATGGTAATCAGCTTCTCCTGTCGATCATGTTCGTTTTCAAGACATTTGATCTTTGCATCTGGCTGCGCCATACTAACCGGTACTGGTGCGGCGCACTCCATATTTATAATAACAGTGATCGCCTGATAAGGAAAAAAGGTTTCTGATCCGAAAGGTCTGACAAGACCCTGAGGAGGAGGAGATTTACTCAGCTATTCTTCACCCGAAAAGATACAACCAATGTACCTCCTCCCCTCCGCGAAAGAGTATTACCTCTTAAGAGCGAACCTTTCTCCATATGTCGTATCTGTCAAAAACGGATCCAGCAATTGCAGATATCATCGAGAAGGAGCGGCTCCGGCAGGTCAATGGCCTGGAGCTGATCGCTTCAGAGAACGTCGTTTCCCGTGCGGTACTCGAAGCCATGGGATCCATTATGACCAATAAATATGCCGAGGGTTATCCCGGCAAGCGGTACTATGGCGGATGCGAGTTCCACGATATGGCCGAGAACCTGGCCCGCGACCGGCTGAAAAGACTCTTCGGGGCAGAACATGCCAACGTCCAGCCCCATTCCGGCACCCAGGCAAACATGGCGGTCTATTTTGCGTACATGAAGCTGGGCGAGAAGATCCTGAGTATGAAGCTGAACCAGGGGGGCCACCTTTCTCACGGCTCACCGGTCAGCTTTACCGGAAAGTTCTACCAGGTGGCGCAATACGGTGTTGACGAAAAGACCGAGATGCTCGATTATGGCACGGTAGCGGAGATGGCAAAAAAGGAGAAACCGCAGATCATTGTCTGCGGTGCTTCAGCGTATCCCCGTACCATCGATTTCAAGGCATTCCAGGAGATCGCAGATGACGTAGGTGCTTACTGTATGGCAGACATCGCCCATATCGCCGGCCTCGTGGCCACCGGCCTCCACCCGACATCGGTAGGCGTGACCAACTTCACCACCACCACCACGCACAAGACCCTCCGCGGGCCCCGCGGCGGCGCCATTATGTGCAATGCGGATCTCGGGCAGGCCATCGACAAGGCGGTCTTCCCCGGCATGCAGGGCGGTCCCCTGATGCACACGATCACCGCAAAGGCGGTCTGTTTCGAGGAGGCGCTCAGGCCCTCGTTCAAGGAATACAATAAGCAGATCATCAAGAACGCCCAAGTCCTTGCCGAGACCCTGATGAATAATGGCCTCCGGCTCGTCTCGGGCGGTACCGACAACCACCTGATGCTCCTCGACCTCACGGACCAGGGCATCACCGGTCTCGAGGCTGAAATTGCACTCGGGAAAGCCGCAATCACGGTCAACAAGAACACCATCCCGAATGAGACCAAGAGCCCGTTCGTGACCAGCGGCCTGCGCATCGGTACGCCCGCCATCACTTCCCGGGGCATGAAGGAGGCAGAGATGCGCCTCATCGGTACCTGGATCGCCAGCGTGATCAAAGACATCAGGAACGAGAAGAACATCAAAGACGTGCACGGAAAAGTCGGGGCACTGTCATCCAAATTCACCCTCTATCCCGAATAACTTTTTTGAGGTACTCGTATGGGCATGATCCTCGATGGCAAAAAAATCTCGGAGATGCTTCTCGAGCTCGTAAAGGAGCAGATCGAGGATGACGGCCTCCACCCCCACCTTGCCACGATCATCGTGGGAAGCGACCCGGCCTCGCAGATGTACGTGCGGATGAAGCACCGGGCCTGCGAACAGGTGGGGATCGGCTCCATCGGGATCGAACTGCCCGCCGATACGACAACCCAGAAAGTGCTGGAAAAAGTCCGGCAGCTGAATGAAGACCCGGAGATCGACGGGATCCTCATCCAGCTCCCCCTGCCGAAACAGGTTGATACCGAACAGGTGATCGCAGCAGTGAGCCCGGCAAAGGATGCAGACGGGTTTCATCCAGAAAACCTCGGCCTCCTTTTCTCCGGCAGGCCCCGCTTCACTCCCTGCACCCCAACCGGCATCATGACCCTCCTTAAAGAATACAAAATACCCGTTGCCGGTGACCCGTGCGGTCGTTGCCGGCCGCAGCATCGATGTCGGGAGGCCGATGGCTGCACTCCTGACCAACGCTGACGCCACCGTCACGGTCTGCCACAGCAGGACACGGGACATACACGAGGAGCTGAAGCGGGCGGACATTCTTGTCTCTTCCGTGGGGAAGGCCCATTTCATACAGCCCGGAATGGTGAAGCCGGGCGCGGTTGTTATCGACGTGGGTATCAACCAGCTGAACGGGAAACTGGTTGGTGATGTGGACTTTGCCGCTGTAAAGGATATTGCCTCAGCCATCACACCCGTCCCCGGAGGCGTCGGCCCGATGACGATTGCCACCTTAATGGAGAACACATTCCGGGCTGCAAAGGTGAGGGCATGCGGCAGTGCACGATAAACACGATCACCATCGGCGGGGATGCCCCGGTCCGCGTGATGGGCGTCATCAACTGCTCCCCCGAGTCCTTTTACGTTGACTCGTATATCCCGACCAAGGATATCCATGCAAAGGCCGTGGAGATGGTGGAGGCAGGTGCCGATATTCTCGACCTCGGTGCCCGGAGCACCGCCCCCCATGCACAGGCTATCAGCGGGACGCAGGAAGCAGAACGCATTGATGAGGCCCTCCGGGAACTTGACGGAACCGGGTTTACCATCTCGGTCGACACCATGAACCCGTGGGTGCTGGATGTCTGCCTGAAGCACGAAATCCATGCGGTCAACGATATCGCCGGGTTCTGCTCGGCTGCCTATGTCAAACGGGTGGCAGACGCCGGCCTGCCCGCAATTATCATGGCAACGAATTACCAGCCGGGCGATGCCGTGGGTGTTGAGGCTACCCACAAGGCCCTTGCTACGGTGATGCAGCGCTGCGAAGCAGCGGGTATCGATAACTATGTCCTCGACCCGGGTATCGGCCTGTGGACTCCCTTCCGGTCGGTTGACGATGACTGGGAACTCAGCCGCCACTTCGACGAGTTCCTCCGGTACGACCGCCCGATCCTCGCCGCGGTCTCCCGGAAGAGTTTTATCGGCAATCTGCTGGACAGGGAACCAGAGGAACGACTTGCCGGCAGCCTTGCCGTCACGATGACCCTGCTCCAGAAAGGCGCCTCCCTGGTGCGGACGCACGATGTACAGGAAACCGTCGATACCATCCGCGTTTTCGAGCGCCTGGTGAAACGGCGATGAACGGTTCGTTTACGGTTTATGGGCTCCCGACCGGCATCATCCGGAGCGGGGATCCCATTGCCGAACGGGTCATAGCGGCTGCAGGTAAATACTGTGGCGGGTTCCGGGACGGGGATATTCTTGTGCTTGCCGAGACAGCAGTCGCCACCGCGGAAGGCAATGTGATCCGGCTCTCGGAGATCACACCTTCGGACCATGCACGGAGACTGGCTGAACAATACCGGATGGATCCCGCTACCGCCGAGGTCGTGCTCCGGGAGAGCGATTCGATTGTGGGAGGCATTCCCGGCTTCCTGCTCTGCATGAAAGGCGGGACACTCCTCCCCAATGCCGGTGTGGACGCATCCAACGCCCCGCCGGGCTGCGTGACCCCGCTCCCCGTCAATCCCGATGCCAGTGCCCGCACGATCAAACATGCCGTGGAGCAGGCAACCGGGGCAAAGATCGGGGTGATCATCGCCGACAGCCGCACCCACGCGATGCGCCTTGGGTGCAGCGGCGTTGCCATCGGCTGTGCCGGTATCCCGTCCGTAATCGATGACCGGGGCAGGAGCGATCTCTTCGGCAGGAAACTCGAAGTGACTAAACGGGCGGTAGCGGACAATATAGCGTCCGCAGCAGAGCTTGTTATGGGCGAGGCGGACGAGTGCACCCCCGCTGCGGTGATCCGGGGGATCGGGCTTCCGGTTTCTGATGACCTTATCGGCGTGGAGTCGATCGCTGCAGACGAATGCCTCTTCATGGGCGTATTTGCGAAGAACCGGACATGAAGTAATTTTTTTCCTTTTTTAAAAAGAAGAGTGCGACTGCCCTCGCATAACATCGATCCTCAGGACAGAATAATACACCTATCGCTTTCGTTCAACTCCCACGCGACCTTTCTCCGCGGAAAGAACAAGCCCCAGCTCTTCGAGATATGCCCTGCTTTTCCCGGTCCCGTGGATGAGCAGTTCCGCAAGATCCCACGGTTCATCGATATCGGTATGCAGCCGGAAGGAGTCAATGACCTCAACCGACAGGCCGGCTTCCTCTGCTATCTTCATGTGCTTGAGAAAACTCGTGCCGTAATAATCGACATGAAACCTCTGGGGTTCTTTCATGAAGATCGCGTTCGTCCCGCCCCCGCGCCCGGGCGCGATTGCCATATCCTTCTCCGTCGATATCATCCGGCGTATTGACGCAGTATCAACGAGGGGGAGGTCGGCCATGATGATCAGGGTGGGACCGACATTCTGGGGGAGGATGGCGTTTATGCTTCCGCTCAGGTCCGTATCAGTGATAGTAACCTGGACGTCCTCGGAATCGAAGAGTTCTGAACAGACGAGGACCGGGCTGCACATCGCGTCCTTTACGGCAGCCTTGACATCCTCGAGCATCGCAGCAGCGAACTGCTCCCGCTCTTCCTGGGTGAGTATGGCGGAGAGCCGGGTCTTCGGGTTTCTGGGCTTGTACGGGATGAGTGCCGGGGGACACATGGTATACCGGGGTATGCCGGGTGATGAAAAAAAGGTGCTGATCCGGATCCAGGGGGGAATCATACGGTTTAATTGCTGAGCCGCTGACATTTCCGGGATGTTCAATATCGATATCCCGTTTACCATAAAGGAGATACCGGCAAAGACCGTCATCGGCATCTCCCGGCGTACCTCCAATGCTGACGGCAGGAGCACGAAGGATATCATGGCTGCATGGACTGAGTTCCTGCAGACGAATGCGTCTGCAAAGATCAAGAGCCGGTCCCTCCCGCCCACAATGTATGCTGTATACTCGGATTACGTAAGTGACTGGCGGGGGGAATACTCGTACCTGATCGGGGCCGGGGTTACCCGTGCCGGGACCGTTCCCGAAGGCATGGAGGTCCGGCACATCCCTGCCCAGACCTACGCGGTCTTCACAGCAAAAGGCCAGATGCCGGACGAGGTTCTCTCCGTCTGGAGCATGGTCTGGTTATCAGACCTTCCCCGGACATACACGTTCGATTTCGAGGTTTACGATAAGCGGTTCACGAGCCCGAAACAGAAGGAAGTTGATATCTGCGTCGCGATCGACGCGGAGAAGATGGAACAGGCACAGAACACTGTACGGTAAATCTCCTCCATCGTATGTATAATAAAAAGAGCAGAGTCAACATTCAAGAGAGAAGACGATCATCTCTTCTCATGCAGGACCGGCCCATCACCTTCTCAAAAAACGTATTTCTCCCGCTCACCACGGTCTGCCGGAACCGGTGCGGGTACTGCTGTTTCCGGCACGCCGTCCAGGACGGCTGCCTGATGGTACCGGCTGAGGTTGAACGGACCCTGAAGACCGGTGCGGCACTGGGGTGTACCGAGGCCCTCTTCACGTTTGGCGAGCGCCCGGAGGAGGAGCCGGGTTTTTCTGCGATCATCCGGGCAGCCGGCTACCCGACCATCCTCGATTACTGCGAAGCGATGTGCAAAAAGAGCATAGCATACGGGGTCCTCCCCCATACGAATGCCGGCATCCTTTCGTCTGACGAAATGGAGCGCCTGCGTGCGGTCAATGCAAGCATGGGACTGATGCTCGAAACCACTGCGCGGGTTCCGGCACACCGTGGCTCAAAGGGCAAGGAGCCGGAAGTCCGGCTTGCAATGATAGAGGATGCCGGAAAACTGAAGATCCCGTTCACCACCGGCCTTCTGCTCGGTATCGGGGAGACGATGGCGGACCGGGAGGAGTCCCTCCTTGCGATCCGCGATATCCACCGGCGCTACGGGCACATCCAGGAGATCATCATCCAGAACTTCTGTCCGAAGCCCGGTACGCCAATGGCCGCAGAGCCGGTACCGGGAACTGACGAGATCTGCGTGACGATCCAGATGGCACGCGACATCCTCCCGGAGGATATTGCCATCCAGATCCCGCCAAACCTGATCGATGCTTCCTCGCTCATCGGGTGCGGGGTCGATGACCTCGGCGGGGTCTCGCCGCTCACCATCGATTATGTCAACCCGGAACATCCGTGGCCTGCCGTGGAGGAACTGAAGAAACTGGCTGGGACACGACAGCTCAGCGAGCGGCTCTGTATCTACCCTCAGTATATTGAGAAAGGGTGGTACCATAAGGATTTAGAACCCCTAATAAACCGGCTCGCACAAACAGTGTATGGAAGGAGCAGCGGACCATGAAACAGGGAAAACTTCTCTACGCAGGCAAGGCCAAGTCGGTATTCCGTACCGATACCAAAGATACGCTCATCGTCGAGTTCCGGGATGACATCACCGCATTTGACGGCGGGAAGAAGGACACGCTGAAAAACAAGGGAGGTTACAATGCCTCCGTCTCTGCATTCTTCTTCGAGTACCTCGAAAAGCACGGGGTGAAGACCCATTACCTGCAGATGCTGGACAACAACCGCATGGCAGTCCGGACGCTTTCGATGATCCCGCTCGAAGTGATTGTCCGGAATGTTGCAGCCGGTTCCATTGTCAGGAACTATCCGTTCAAGGAGGGGATAAAACTCGATCCCCCGGTCATCGTGATCGATTTCAAGGATGACTCACGCCACGACCCGATGCTCAACGATGACCTGATCCTTGCCCTGAAACTTGCGACCCCGCAGGAATTACAAAAGATCAAGAAGGTCTCCCTTAAGATCAACCATCTCCTGTCAGCCCTGCTCGCAAAGCAGGGAATCCTGCTTGTGGACTTTAAGATCGAGTTCGGCAGGCAGGGCAGGACGATCCGACTCGGCGACGAGATCAGCATGGACTCGATGCGCCTCTGGGATAAAAAGACAAAAGAGTCACTTGACAAGGACGTTTACCGCTTCAACAAGGGAGACGTGATGGCAACCTACAACCTGGTTTCCCACCGGATTACGGGAGATTCCGCACATCCTGCAGCCGCGAAGAAAAAGGCGGCGGCACAAACGAAGGGGGAAAAATCCATCAGGACGGTTGCGAAACCAAAGACAAAAAAGTCCTAACCTCAAAAACAATATCACGGAAAAGGATGCGATCGCAAAGACTAACGTCCCCGATGCATACACTATGGTGACAAAACAGCCCGGACCGATATCATGACCGATACTGCACTGGAAGAAGCGGAAATGCTTGAGTGGGCCAAAGACTATGCACATAAACAGGGCTGGGTCCTTAACACGGATGAAAAACAACTCGGGACCGTTATCAGGGGCCTTGTACGCAACAAGAATAAGTTCGGACGGCTTTACTGTCCCTGCCGCCTCAGGAGCGGCGACGAAGAAAAGGACCGGGCGATCGAGTGCCCCTGCGTGTACCACAAGGACGAAGTGGCAACCCAGGGATCCTGCCACTGCCGCCTCTATTTCAAGGATACCTGATTTTCCGTATGACCGGTCCCCTACGGCAGCTACCGGATATCTTCCGGGGACTCCTCCCGGTGACTGGCCCGAAACCCCGTATCCTCATTCTCGGCAGTTTCCCCAGTGTCCTGTCCCTTGCACACCGCGAGTATTATGGGAACCCGAGGAACCGGTTCTGGGCGGTCATGGAGGAGCTCTTTGATGTCCCGGCGGCGCTTCCCTATTCTGAACGAGCCCGGCGCCTCACGGAGGAGAAGGTCGCGCTCTGGGACGTGGTCAGGGAATGCACGAGGAGCGGGGAGCGCCGACAGCAGGATCCGGAATCCCGTTCCCAATGCTATCACCGGCTTTGTCCAGGCGCATCCAACAATCCGGCTCATTGCCCTGAACGGGAGCACCGCCGGCCACCTCTACCACCATCTTGCACCGGTCCCGGGCATTCCTTCGGTGACCCTTCCTTCCACGAGCCCGGCAAATGCGGCGGTGACGTTTGCAAAGAAGGTTCGCCAGTGGGAAATGGTGAGGACTGCCTTCGTCCGGGACTGAAAGGAATTATTAAAAAAGACAGTCGTTTTTTAGCATCAGGCCCCCCTCTTGCACCTCCGAATGGTTCGTCAGATGGATGAAGGTCGGCTTTCAGCCTCCCTTCACCTCTTCGGGGTTTGATAACCCCTCAGAACTATGAGGATGAGAAGAACTCGTCAGGGTTCTTCGAATACAAAAGTCGAAATGCCTTCATCTCTTCTCCTATCTCATTTCTGAAGAGATTCGACAAGAGGATGTTTTTTAAGAATTTCCTCTGCTTCACCCGGACAGGATGAAGCATTCCCAGGAGCGTAATAGTATTTTCCTGATGATTTCCCGAACTAAAAAAAGGATCTCCCTATCGCTCCATCCGGAACCTTAAGAAAATGACGTGATAGATCGCGTAAAACCCGCAGAGCACTGCCGCCGTATACCCAAGGATTGCAATCCAGCCTATCTCTTTGGGCAGCTCGAAGGGGCTTGCCTGCAGGACGAGCGAGGACCCCACGACAAGGGAGGCAACGACCATCCCGATCATGATCTTATCGCTCGCCTTGTCAAGCGCCATCTGCACCTTCTGGATGTCCTTGTCCTCGGCCGAGAGTCTGAATGTCCCCGTAGACAGCCGGCGCAGCATCAGGTTGAGATTGCGGGGCATGTCGAGGATGGCATCGGCAGAGTCAAGGAGCGTTGTGGACGCCCGCTTGATGTAGCCTGCAGAGAGGGTGTTGGTATCCGCAAGCTTGGTGAGGTACGGGGTGACCTCCTTGCCGAAGTTGAACTTCGGGTCGAGCCGCACGCCGATATCGAGCACCATCATGAAGACTTTCAGGAGGAGCATCAGGTTCATCGGCACCTTGAGCTGGTAACGGCGCATCGACTCGGTGAGTTCGGTGACCACGAGGCGGAAATTGAGCTGCCCGACATCGTCGCTACCGCTGCCGAAGTCGTGCATCATGATGTACAGGTCGTCACGGAGCGGCTCGCGGTTCTCTTCTGCAATCACGATGCCGAACCCTTCGAGTGACCGCAGCATCAGTTCGATATCGTCGTTCACGAGCGCAAAAAGGAGATTGATGAAGTTCTGCCGTTTCTCCGGCCGCAGGATACCGACGATCCCGAAATCCAGAAAGACAATGTCGCCCTCTTTTGTCACGAGCAGGTTGCCCGGGTGGGGATCTCCATGGAAGAACCCGTCCTCGAAGATCATCTTGAGGTAGGCCTGGAACCCCCGCACGCCAATCTCATGCGGGTCAAGACCAAGCTCAACAATAGCTTCAGGATTGTCGATCCGGACCCCGTCAATAAATTCCATGACCATGACCCTGGGTGACGTGAACTCCCAGTAAATCTTCGGGAAACGGATGCCCGGCACATCCTTGAAGTTACGTGCCATCCGGTCCGCGTTGCGGCCGTCCCGTGTGAAGTCGAGCTCTTTTACGATCTGGTGGGCAAAATCATCGACCATACCGGTCGGGTTATACAGGCGGGTCTCGGGAAATACAATCTCGATGCGCTCTGCTAACGACTGCAGGATACCGACATCGGTCTCGATGATCTCACCGATACCCGGCCGCTGGACCTTGATCGCTACCGGAGTCCCGTCGGTAAGGTAGGCACGGTGTACCTGCGCCATCGAAGCGGACGCGACCGGCGTCTCCTCGATCTCGCTGAACCAGAGGTCAAGATCCGGGCAATTCTCATCAAGTAATGCACGGATTTCAGAGAAGGGGACGGGTTTTGCATGGTCCTGCAGTTTCTTGAGCTCCTCGATCATCTCCGGAGGCAGCAGTTCCGTCCTCGTGCTCATGATCTGCCCGAATTTCACAAACGTGGGGCCGAGATCTTCAAGAGCAAGGCGAATTCTCTCGTAGACAGTTGATGTATCGGATGCTTTTCCGGACTTTCCCGGAATGGGGAGCCGGAACCGGGCCCGCCCGGGGAACAAACGCTCAAGGCCGATACCAAAGCCGTACTGGCCCAGCACGTCTATGATCTGCGCATACCGCCGGATACTGGAGACCATGAGTAGAGGTAGGTTGTCGTGATACTTAAGGCGTGCTTTCTTAAGAGAGATAACCCCCACTGACGGGAGATTAGGATTTTCTGAAGACCACGATGCGGTTGGTATTGGTACCGGACGCCATGTTGTCCACGCCCCAGATGTTCGAGGTCTTGGTGAAGTGCTGCTGGTTGATGATTACGCAGGGGCAGGTAAAGCCGGCCGCAATACCGAGCGGCACGACATGCTCCTCGAGCCGGATCGTCCTTTTCCGCACTTCGCCGACTTCAAATGCCACAAAGCCCCCGGAGCGGGTGATGCGAAAGAGCTCATCGAATACCGCACCCATGACCCGACACCATTCTTCAACCGTGCGGGCCATCGTGATCTGCCTTCCAACCGCATCCGCTTCGAGCCCGTTGAACCAGCACCGGAGCCAGTTGTCTTCGCGGTACTGCACGATATCGAGGAACGGTGGCGAGGTGACTGTGAGCTGGACCGAGGAATCCCGGATCCCCGGGGTGCTGCGGGCATCCCCGGTCAGCAGGATTGCTTTTTTCCCGGCCCGCATGAGGCTTTTTATTTCCGCATCGGTTATCCGGCGCAGCAGGCTCCTGGTCTTGTTCAGGATGATCCGGTGTGTGTCCCGGTATTCCGGTTCCTGCCGGCGTTTCAGGTTGATCCGCTGCTGGCTTTTCGGAGACACAGCCTGGTTGGGAGGGAGCGTATAAACGGAGAAGAACCCTTTCGAATGGCCGGTCAGGCGGTTTGTGGCCACCATCGTTATCCAGCGGTCGATCTGGTCGTCCCGGCAGCCGGATTTCCGGTTCAGCAGGTAGGTTCGGAGCGAGACTATTTCTTTCTCGGTATCGGGATGATAGAACATGGAGAGGTCGATATCCGCTTCCTCGTTTCCGCGGGGGATGGAAAGAAGGCGCTTTTCAACAGCGGGCAGGTGGGGGGGAAAGAAACGGGGCTCGGTCATGATCCTTGACAGGGGATTGGCATCGTTGGCGATTACATCACGGCCCGCGAGACCCGCTTCAATAACGGTTGTACCCCTGCCGCTGAAGGGGTCGTACACCGTATCCCCTTTCCGGGTCAGGAGATCGATGAAAAAACGGGGCAACTGGGGTTTGAAGCACGCACGATAGGAAACCTCGTGGATCGGGGCGGCCTGCCGCTGGCGGGATGTCCAGAACTCGCTCGTGAACTTTTTAACCGTGCACGAACCGACCGTCATGTCCTCCGGTTCGGCGGGGAGACCGGCAGGACTAGTAAACGTGCTGAGATAGCGGACCAGATCATCACCAGCAGGGAGATGTGAACCGGCAACCATATCGCATGGTACGTTAGCGGACAAAGGTATAAGGGTGTATGAAAGGAGGCGGACAGGCTGTTGCCGGTTGCCCACTACGAGGTATGGGCACCTGTCGCATCAAACGCAAGCGGGTACCGGACGGTGCCTGAAATACCATCGAGTGCACCGCTCGCCAGGGGCAGCGCCATGAAGGCTTCATCCGGGCAGGGAAATGGGGCATGGATACCAAAGTCCCGCGCAGCAGTAAACCCGAACTTCGGGTAATAGGTAGGGTGACCGACAACGACAACGATCCGGTGCCCGAGGCGCTGGCATTCTTTCAGTCCCTCCTCGATGAGCGCGGTACCAATACCGAGACACTGGAAATCCTGGTGGACCGAGAGTGGAGCGAGGGCGAGCGCTGCGGTCTCCGTGGTATCCGAGACAATGGTGATCGGGGGAAAAAGGATATGCCCGATTATCCGGTCATCGGACACCGCCACGAGCGAGAGTTCGTGGTCGTAGTCACCATCCGCACGGAGGGCATTCACGAGCCGTGCCTCGCCGTCCTGCGCAAATGCCTGGTAATTGACCTCAAAAATGGCATCGGTATCTTCGGGACGCTCCGGCCGGATAAAAAATGAATCCATCTCTCTCTATTGGATGGCTGAGGTGATAAAGGGGTTTTTACATCCATTCGTGAGGACCCGTCCGGTGAAAGGGTAAAATAAAGGGCAGCGCAAATTATGAGCTCATGAACGTAACCCTGAGGGCATACATCGACCTTTTGAGGCTGCAGTTTTTCTTTGCCTGGCCGCTCTTGTTCGGTTCGGGGTACCTGCTGGCTACCATGAGCTACGGCGGGTTTGAGTGGTTCGTGCTTGCAAAAGTCACCCTGATCGGCTTCTTCGGGTTCGAGGCCGGGCTGGTGCTGAACGATTACATTGACCGGGACATCGACAAAAAAGACATTGAGGGCCGGCTCACCCGGTACTGGCGGTTCTCCGGCACCCGTCCCCTCCCGGCAGGGCTTATCCCCCCCGCACATGCCCTCATACTGTTCATAGTGCTTGCAGGGATTACCGCCGTCCTCATCCTGACGCTCCCGTACCCCCATTCGATCTACGTGCTGCTCCTGATGGTCTACTGCTACGTGATCGAGACCTTCTACCAGTATGAGAAGCGGATCCCCCAGGTATTCCCGTTCCCCCAGATTATCGGCCGGACAGACTTCGCTCTCTTCCCGGTTGCCGGGTACATCTGCGCCGGGCTTCCGGATATCACCGCATTCCTGTATTTCATCTTCTTCTATCCGTTTGCCCTCGCACATCTCGGGGCAAACGATCTGATCGACGAGGCAAACGACCGTGCCCGTGGATTACGCACGATCCCGACACTCTACGATGCGGAGCGGACCCGCTTCTGGATCACCGGGTTCACGGTTATCCACGCCATGATGGCGGTCCTTTTCCTTTCTCGACTGGGACTGATTGCTCATATCGGTATCTATGCAGGGCTGGGACTGCTCGTAATCGCAAATATCGTTATCCTGAAGTACAAGACTCCCGATGCAGCGCTCAAAGTACTGCCGCTCTTCCACGTAGCGATGGTGCTCTACGCGGCCGGAATTTGTGCGGGAGCGCTGCTGGGGGTCTAATACCCGCAGTGCGGGACTTCATTTTCCAATCAGACCCTGGTTGAAAATTTTTCATCGCGATCATGACCCTGATTGAAAACCATTTCCTGATCAATCAAACCTTGATTGAATTTTTTTAACCGGACCTTGATTAAATTTTTTTCAGCAGACCTTGATTGAAATTTTTCTGGCATACCCTGATTGAAAAACCGTGCACCGGTGCAATCCTCCGACGTGAAGTGGATTTATGGGCTTATGTACATGTGTTTAACTTTCTTCAACCAGACCTTGCTTGAAAAATTTTCAGCAGACTTTGATTGAAATTTTTTAAGCAGACCCTGATTGAAAAATATTCATCGCGATCATGAACCTGAACGAAAATTTTATCCGGATCAATCAAGGTTCGATTTTTTTTATTTTCAATCGGACCTTGATTAAAATGAAACATCCCCCCTCTTGTGCCACCAGTCCCCCATAGGGGGACGGGGCACAGTACGATAGTGCCGGAGCAGGTAATGCAGCACTATCCTAATGCGCAGGGGAGGGTTCGGGTGGGGACAGGCACTGTCCCCTCCTGAATCAAATATAATTTTCACACCATATGGCAAAACACTATAATTAAAGTATGACGATAGTATCCATTGTGAATCTTAATGTCAGACTTGAGTGATACTATCAAAGGGTTCTATTCTGATTTCATTCTCCGTGATCTGCTTTCGTTTGTTACGCCGGGTGCGATTGTAATTCTGTCATCGGTTTTTGTTCTTGTTAATCTTGATATTACAACGATTCAAGGTCAAATCCATGGTGTTATGATACTTGCTAATATTCCAATCGTTTTTTGGATCTTATTGTTCGGTTTATTTTACCTTACCGGATTCGGACTGCAATGTTTTAGTAATCGAATTAGTTTAATGAGTAAGGGTAGAATCGATTTCTTATTCCCTCCTCTGAAGTATAACAATCGATTTCGACATCAATCCAAAATTTCGAAGATAACCAAATGCGACGGAAAAGATCAGAGCCAAAGTTACTGTGAATATTTTTGTTTAGAAGAAAAATGTCGAAACGCAAAATACTATTATTGTATGCGATTACCATTTCTCTCTCATTCAAGTGATATTGAAAGAAAGACACATGAACGATTCATCGTCTTAATGCAATCAAGTGGAAATTGTGCGGTTGCATTCTTTCTATCATTACTAATGTCGTTTTTGTTTCCGTTTATTATGGACAGATCCTTCGATTATCCTTTAATTTTTTGGATGATTTTTTGCTTATTTTTTTCAATATTTTTTTATTTTGGTTTTCAAGATCATAGACAAAAATTACTTGACTGGGAATATGAAGTAGTAAATTATTATCGATAATTTTTCGGTTTAAAACAACTATCATATTATCAATTTCATATCCTCAGCAGCCGCTCGTTCTCCCGGAGCCACTCCCGCCGCCTTTTGTAATCCGGCATCAGCGCCTCCACTTTCGCCCAGAACTTCGGGGAATGGTCGGGCTGTTTGAGATGGACGAGCTCGTGGACGATAACGTAGTCTACGATCTCCAGCGGTGCCTGGATGAGCCGCCAGCTGAAGTTGAGCCCGCCCTTATGGTTGCAGGAGCCCCAGCGCTGCCGGGCATCGGTGATGCGGACGGATGTCGGGGAATAACCGGTCATCATCGAGAACCACATGCACCTCGAATGGATCTCCTTTGCCGCTTCCTCCCTGAACCAGTGCTTCAGCCGGTGCCGGATATCGGGCATGAGGGAGCGGGAGATACAGAGCCGGTCAGTGCGTTCGATGACCGCACTCCCATCATCAACGATATGCAGCGGGTAGGGACGGCCGAGGAACCAGAAGATCTCGCCCTCTTCATAGGCATGGGCAACGACCTGCGGTCGCTCCTTCATCCCGGCGACCTTTTTCCGTATCCAGCCCTGCTGTTTTTTGACAAAATCGTCGATCAGGGCGGCCGGAGCTTTCAGGGGGGCACGGACAATGACGCGGGCTTCAGGAGTAACGATGAGCGCGATGGTCCGGCGTCGGGAGCGGACGATCTTATCAATGTGGATTTCGTCCATGGGAGAATCCGGATATAGTATACTGTCTGCCGGGAGAATGAAAAAAGTACAGGGTGCTGTATCGGGGGCCTAGTGCGCAGACAGGTTTTTTTCGTCGCTGACCACTTTCCCATCCTTCAACCGGACAATCCGGTGGAAATAGTCCTTGTGCCAGTCCTCGTGGGATACCATGATGATGGTCTGCTTCATCTCCTCGTTGATCTCGTGGAATAAGTCGAGAACCATCCGGGAGTTCTCGGAGTCAAGGTTGGCACACGGCTCATCAGCAAAGAGGATGTCCGGTTTGTTCACCATCGCTCTCGCGATCGAGACACGCTGCTGCTGGCCACCTGAAAGCTCGCGGGGGAGATGGTCCCGGCGGTCGTACAGACCTGTCCGCCGCAGGATCCCGGAACTGTCCTTTTTTACCTGCTCTTCGCTCCGGTCTTTGCGGAGCATGGCCGGCAGGGAGACATTCTCCATAACGGTGAGGTCGGGGACCAGTGCATAATCCTGGAAGACGTAGCCGAGCTTGTAGAGCCGGAACATGGTCTTCTCGTAATCGGTCATGTTCAGGATGTCCAGCCCGTCAATTGTGATCCGGCCGGAGGTGGGGCGGTCTAAAAGTCCCACCAGATGTAACAGCGTTGTCTTGCCGCTCCCGCTTGCACCCATGATGCCGAGGAACTCCCCTTTTTCTATATTCAGCGTCACTCCGTCCAGGGCCCTGACTTCCACCGTTCCCATGTGGTAAATCCTCTGCAAATCCGTGATCTCGATCATATCAGGCCCTCATCGCAGACTGGATATCCTCGCGGGAGACCTGGTAGGCAGGGACATACCCGGCAACGATTGCTGAACAGAACAGGATAACGGAATTGAACAAAAGGTCCCAGGGGGTTATATACAGGTATGCAGACCATTCGGGAGTCACGATGGGGTGTACTGACATGTATGCTGCGAGCACGAGCGTGATGACAATCCCGAGGATAATGCCGAGGACGCCGAGGATCATAACCTGGAACCCGTAATTGTGCATGATGACCTCCTTATCCACACCGATCGCTTTTAAGATCCCGATCTGCTTGCGGCTGTTGAGGGTCTTGATCGTTATCACAATGAACAGCACGACCGTCGTAATGATGACACTGACGATAAGGGACACCATGTTGATGATGGCAAAACTCTGGAGCACCTTCCCCACGCTCTTGGAGAGCAGATCCGTCATGGTCTGGACCTTGCCGTTCACCCCCACACCGTACGCGAGGAGCTCGTTCTTGATGAACTGCTCGGAATACCCGGGTTTGGATTTCACCGTGATGTAATCCGCCTTGTCAAGTGCCTTTCCTTCCACCTGTTCCATATCCGTCCAGGTCACGAACGCTGCGTTGTCAACCGGACTCCAGCCGGTGTAATAGATCCCCTTGACCCGGTAATCTTTCGTATACCCGTTGCCGTACTCGACCGTGATGGAGTCCCCGACCCGGACGCCGCCCAGCGACGGCTGGAATTCGTCCTCCTGTTTGACGGAGGCATCCCCGGCCATCGGTTTCCCTATGAGAATCTCGCCGGTATCTTCCTGCCCGAGGTAACTCCCGGCAACCATCTTCGTGTATACCGGGGATACTTCCTTCTCATCCGAGGGTGAAATGGCTCGCACGGAAACGCCGAGGACCCGCTGCCGGTACTTGAAGGTTGCCCCCTTCGAGAACTGGGGGGATGCCCGCTGTACGCCCGGCATCCCGTTGATCAGGTCAAGCGTGGCACCGAGGTCGGGGATGTACTGGTCGCCCGATTTGGGGGTGATAAGGACATTTGATGTCTCATAATCCACCAGCTGTTTTGTGATGCCCTGGCCAATCCCGCTGAACATGGAGGGAAGGAAGATCATGTTGGTGAAGCACATCCCTATGATCAGGACGGTCAGGATGGTGCTCGAGCGGCTTCCCCGCTGGAGCGATCGCAGCGCCAGCAGGAACGCTACTTTCAGCTCTTTCTTTCCCATGGGAACTTACCATCGCCTTTGGTTCTCGGAAGGTACCAGTACCGGTAACCGACGAGACCGAGTATGACAAGAATGACCAGTACGATGATGAAGGTGCCGGAGTTATCAGACGGCGGAGCCCGCATGTTCAGTTGCCGGGTGAACGTGTGGACCCCCATATCATCCCGGTAGATGATGGTCAGATTATAGGGGTAGTTACCGCTTTTCAGCCCTTCGAGCAGGAATATGGCCGGCGCATCGTTGCCCGGCTTGATCTTCCCGATGAACGCTTCTTTTGTCCCTTCGGAGGGGAGGTCGATTGTTGCAGAGACCTGTTTTGCCTCACCGGTGCCGGTATTCTCGATCCGGATCGTGAGGTCAAACGGAGTGTTCTCCGTCAGGCGGGGCGGGTTCGTGTCAACGGAGACGAACCCGAGTTCGGCCTTTCCCTGCATCATCAGATCGATCCCGGTCTGCTCCGTAACGGGCGTCCCGTCAAGCGCATTATAGCTGATCGTCACCTGCACACGGACAAGGCCGGTAGCTGCATCCTTATCGGAAAGGAGGGCAAGGCTCATCGTCTTCTCCTCGCCAGGGCTGATCGTCCCGAAGTGGTAGAGGTCGGTTGATTTCGGGGCAACGCTGCTGACATTGGTGATCTTCAGCGTTACGTCGTCCGCCAGCAGTTGGCCGGCATTCCGCAGGGTCAGAGTCACCGGGATCTCGTCTCCCGGGTTCACACTGGCGGGCAGGGAGGCGCCCATGATCAGGATGGCCTGTTTCTGGATGCCGGACGCCGTGTTGACATTGACGGGGACGGGATACCGGGTGCTCCGGCCGCCATACGTATCTATCCATACCTCAGGGAAGTATATCCCGCTCTTTGCAGGGGCACGGATGGAGAATGTGATGGTGGTAGACTGTCCGGGCCCGAGTTCGCCGATGCGATCGAAATCCTCGCTTATGACATCGAGACCGTTTCCTTCAAGATGGACATTCTCGATATAGACGTTAATGTCGGTGGTCTTTGTCGTCCCGGCGTTATCGTACGAGAGCACGGTGCTCTCGCTGATAGAGGCACTTTCTGCCGTGTTTTTAATCGTAACGGTAATGGTGCCCATGCTGTCAGGCATCAGCACGGACGGTGTGACCTTGTAATCAGTAATCGTGACCGTTGGTGTATCGGCACTGACCGGGGATACGAAGATGATCAAGAGTCCAAACAGCACAAGGAATGCTGCGATGACGCCGATCCCTCTGCATCTATTTTTGTTTACGCTCTTCTCGCTCATACTGCCTCAGGCTGGATCGAACCGACATGAGATCTGACAGCAGACGGGGGATGACAGGACAGACCAGCCCCGGATGATAGCGGGCTGCGTTGCTCTGAACTGCTCTCGTCACGGGGATATCCGCCAGACCCCTCGACAATGATGTATGATGAATGTTGATGGCATTAATCATCTATCTTCCGTCCCGATGAGCGGCCGGATACCCGTTCCGCATGAACGGGGTTATTTATGCGTGAAATACGCCCGTATCCCGGACGCATCCACTGCATCGATCCGGGCAAACCCAATCCGCTCGAACTGGACGACCCTGTTCAGCTCTGCCCTGACCAGCGGCTCGCACGCCCCCTTCACCTCCCCTTCCTGCGTGAGAAGGGTACAGGGTACAGCAGCCTGTGCCGGCAGCCACTGGATGATGCGGGCTTTTGCTGCCCGGGCATCGGAGAGCGAATCGCCGCCGTACGAGAACGAGGGGACATGACCGTCCCACGCGATCTTCACATTGAAGAGGTCCTTGAGCCGGACCATGGTGGTCCCGTGTGAGATCTCCCCTTTCGGGAGCAGCACGCTCCCTGTGAACTCCAGCGTCCGGGTACCGCGGGCTGTATCGCCCGGGTGGAGCATGGCGTGGGCGGTGTGCCGTGCTGCACCTTCAATCTTTACGGTGACCGGGTCGGGGACAAAGAAGTACCGGTTCGCGGTCGGGTCAACGATCTTCCGGTTCTCTGCATAGAGGTTGTCCCACGAGAACGAGATGTCGGTGTCCCCGATCCCTATGGCAAGCATCGCATTCTTGACGGCCTCAGGACTGATCCCGCGCCGGGCAAGCGCCCGGAGGGTGCCAAGCCGGATGTCATCCCAGCCGGTATACGTGCCCTCTTTGATCCCGAGGCGCATCTGGGAGGTGGAGAGGACGACCCCCTCTATTCCCATCCGGCCGTAGTGCCGGTAGACCGGCACCTGCCAGCCGAAGTGGTCGTAGATATACTGCTGCCGGCGGGTATTGGCGATGTGGTCCTTGCCCCGGATAACGTGGGTAACGCCGAGCAGGTGGTCATCGGCCACCACCGAGAAGTTCATCAGCGGGTACACGTGCGCCGTGACCTTCGGGTGGGGGGGGTGTCAAGGATGCGGAATGCCGGGAAGTCCCGCATGGCCGGGTCCGGATTGTTGAGGTCGGTCCTGATCCTCACCGACACCTCCCCTTCCTTAAACCCATGGTCGAGCATCTTCTGCCAGAGTTCGAGATTCTTTTCCACCGGCTGATCACGGCAGGGGCAGGCGGTTTTCTTTTGCTTGAGTTCCTTGAAGTGCTCGTTGTCGCAGGTGCAGACGTACGCCCCGCCTTTCTCAATCAGCTGTCTGCAGAGATCGTAATATAGCGAGAGCCGGTCGCTCTGGGTCACGGTCTCGGTGATCCCAAGGCCGAGCCATTTGAGATCTTCCACAACCATCTCGTACGCATCCGGATCGACCCGCTTGGGATCGGTGTCCTCGATGCGGAGGATGTACCGCCCGCCGTACTGCTTCACGTATGCATCGTTCAGGGCCGCGGCCCGGGCATGCCCGATATGGAGAGGGCCGGAGGGATTGGGGGCAAACCGCATGACAACCCCTTTTTCTGATTTTTCCAGATCCGGGAGTACTTTCTTGTGCTCGTGCTTCTCGGAGAGCGCTGCGTACATCTCCGGTGCCCGGGACTGGAGTGTGGTAACCCGCTCTTCGGGCGAGAGTGCTGCAACGTCAGCGATCGCCTCTTTTGCAAGGCCGGATACTTCCTTTGCCCTGCTCCGCAGTTCCGGGTGGGCACCCATCACCATGCCGATAACAGCACCGCTCTGGGGAACACCGCCATGTTTAACCGCGTTCTGGAGTGCACATAAAAAGAGGATCTCTTTTGGATCGTCCCCGGCCATCCTAATAACCCCGGGTCACAAAAAATTCGCCGATGTCCATCAGGAGCTGCCGCTCGTTTGAGGGGGGCAGGACGGAGAGGTGCTTGTTGCTTGCGCTCACCAGATCGGATGCCATCTTTTTCACCTCGTCGATCACGCCGGCTTCGGTCAGTTCCCTGATCGCCTCGTCAATATCCGCAGGGGAGAGCGCCCGCTGGTATTTTTTCAGGTCGAGACCTTTTTCGCGTGCCTTGATCATGAGGAGGGTCTGCTTGCCTTCGCGGAGGTCGGAAGCCTGGTCCTTCCCGCTCTTCTCCGCAGGAGTTAACAGGTCGATGAGGTCGTCCTGGATCTGGAACGCGATACCGGTGTTGAGCCCGAAGTTGTAGAGAGCCTTCACCTGCACGGGGCCGCCGCCGGCAAGAACGGCGCCGATACCGGCCGCCGCTGCGTAGAGGACGCCGGTCTTTTTCCTGACCATCTCCATATATTCCGGTTCGTCAACATCAGTGCGGTGCTCAAAGGACATGTCCATGTGCTGGCCTTCGCAGATATCGGCGCAGGCCCTGGCAAGCATGGTCACGGCACGGACTTTCGCATCGTCCTTTGCATTCGCCATGCAGAGGTGCTCGAAAGCGCGGGCATAGAGTACATCACCGGCGAGGATACCGGTCGGCATGTCCCATTTCGTGTGGACGGTCGGGACACCCCGGCGCAGGCTGTCATCGTCCATGATATCATCATGGATGAGCGTGAAGGTGTGGGTCACCTCGAGCGCAAGGGCAGCATGCAGGAGTTCATCCGAACTCCCGGGTTTCACCGCATCTGCTGCAAGCATCACCACCGCAGGGCGGAGCCGTTTTCCCCCGGCACCAAGCAGGTGGGCGGAGGCCTTGTTCAGTTCGCCCGTCTTATCGACAAAATACCGGTCGATCATGTGATCGATCATCTTTGCGACCGATGCAAGGTACGGTGAAAGTTCCGACATGTTATTGCCCCGCTTAATTGATCTTGAGCCGCTGCCCGTTCCTCATCAGGTGCACCGTTGACCCGGTAACGTACCCGAGATCGCCGGCAAAATCTGCATAGCTTGACGTCATTTTCAGGCTGCCGTGGGCCGGGATGATGTGCTGGGGCTGCAGGAGCCCTATGAACTCGTAATGGTCCTCACGGTACGCGTGCCCGCTGACGTGCAGGTCCTCGAATACCCGGGCACCGGCGAGCTTGAGGTGCTGTTCGATCATGTACCGCTGCCCGAAGTTCATCGGGTTCGGGATCACGTTTGCCGAGAAGAGGACCTTGTCGCCCTTGGCGAGCTGGTAGGGGGTATCCCCGAGGGCAAGCCTTGTTAAGATAGATCCCGGTTCTCCCTGGTGTCCCGTGACAATGGGCAGGAACTTTTCCTTGCCGGCCTTCATCATCCGGCGCATGGTCCGGTCAACGGTCCGCCGGTTGCCAAAGACACTGGTGGTCTCGGGGAACGAGACGAGTTTCATCTGCTCAGCGGTCACCGAGTACTTCTCCATCGAGCGGCCGAGCAGCACGGGTTTTCTGCCGATCTCGTGGGCACATTCCGCAATCGTCTTGACACGGGAGATGTGCGAAGAGAACGTAGAGACGATGATCGCGTTCTTGTCATCCTCGTAACTGGTGATGACGTCGCGGACAAGGTCGCGGGCGATCCGCTCGCTCGGGACACCGGCCCGGGCGTTCGATATAGGTACTCTCGACGATCAGCGCAAGTACACCCTCTTTCCCGATCTGGCGGAGGCGGGCAAAGTCCGGGGGTTCGCCAATGACCGGAGTCCGGTCAAGCTTGAAATCGCAG
Organism: uncultured Methanoregulaceae archaeon; assembly: GCA_963818425.1. Taxonomy (GTDB): domain Archaea; phylum Halobacteriota; class Methanomicrobia; order Methanomicrobiales; family Methanospirillaceae; genus Methanoregula. Next base: position 146,221 of record CAWFSA010000003.1, read on the forward strand.
GCATAGACGATCGCACCGTGGGGGGTATGGAGCACCGGCGTCACGGTATCGATGATCGAGTGCTGCGTCCGGACAAACTCTAGGATCAGGTTCTGGGAGAGCGTGTACCGCTGCCCGGACTTGAGTGCAAAGAGCTTGTTGTTGACGCCAAATTTCTGCTCGCCCGAGATCTGCTGCCGGATCAACTCGGTTGTATACGGCGTGGCAATGATCGGCGCATTATACCGGTGCGCCAGCTTCGGGATCGCCCCGATATGGTCGAGGTGTCCGTGGGAGCAGACAATTGCTTTCACGGTCCCCTCGACCGCGTTCATCATCGTATCGTCAGGTATCGCCTTGATCTTGATCAGGTCAAGGGAGTGCATATTCTCGACTTCCGCGTCCTCGTGGATCATTACCTGATCCAGGCGGAGTCCCATGTCAAAAATGACAATTTCCTTTCCGCAGCGGACGGCGGTCATATTTCGCCCGACCTCGTCGTATCCGCCTACTGCGATAATTTCTATATCCATTTTGTATCTCCTTACTCTTGTGTTTGGTTATTCTTCCTGAAAAATTACCCGGTTTAACATTTTATCGTTTAATTCGTGCCGGATTGTCTTTTTCAATCATCTGGCGGGTCCTTCCCGTAATGTGCAGCGGTGCTTTCCTGAGATCGGCAAATACGTGCCGATCCGGTCAGGAACATGGCGACCGTGAGCTCCCGGTGGATCGTATCGATCGCTTCAAAGAGTGCTTTGTCGTCGCTCATGGCCGGTTTTAACAGCGGGAGCGCCATACCGCACAGGTCTGCACCGAATGCAAGTCCCTTGGCGATATCAAGACCGCTCCGCACACCGCCCGATGCAATCACCGGGCCGCCGGTGGCGAGCACCGAAGCAAGGCTGACAAGCGTGGGGATCCCCCATGAGGCAAAGTCCTGCCCGAGCGATTTGAGTTTTTTGTCTCCCGCATTGCCGCTCTCGTCTGCCCGGACGCTCTCGACTGCCGCCCATGATGTCCCGCCCCAGCCACCGGTATCGATGGCGCGGACACCCGCACCCCAGCACCGGCGTGCCGTTGCGGCAGAGATCCCGCACCCGGTCTCCTTGACAATGACCGGTTTTTTGAAATCGTGCGCAAGATCCTCGATGGCAGCAAAGCAGCCGGTCGCGTTATGGTCGCCCTCCGGCTGGATTGCTTCCTGCAGAAAATTGAGGTGGATCGCAATCGCATCCGCCTCAATCATCTCAACGGCCCGATCCGCCCATTCGATCCCATGGTCGCGGAGCTGGACAACCCCGAGGTTTGCCACCAGGAATGCATGGGGCGCCTCATCGCGTACAACCGAAAAGGTATCAGCAAGGGACGGGTTCTCAAGCGCAGCCCGCTGGGAGCCGACGCCCATCCCGATCCCGTACCGTTCCGCTGCCCGTGCAAGCCGGGCATTCGTATCCTTGGTACCGGGATGACCACCGGTCATCGCCGATATGAAGAGGGGTGAGGAGAAGGTATGGTTGAGGAACCGGCTTGTTAAGTCGATTTTGCCCATGTCGCATTCCGGCAGGGCGTTGTGCACGAACCGGATATCTGCAGAACCCGGCATCGCCGCTTTCAACCTCACATTCCGCACAGATGCGGAGGTGATCGAGCTTTCTCGATGACGTAAACCGTTTCTTGTCTGCCATACGATCTAGTCTCCCCTCACAATCGTCCCGCCGTGACCGGACCCTTTGAGGAAATCCGGAATCCGCGAGACATGAAAGATATCTGACCCGATCCCTGCATCCGCAAGGCCGAGCAGTTCATCAATTTTCCCTCTCATTCCACCGGTGACATCGGTATGATTCGAATTGCCGATCTGGAGATGCGGTACCGTTTTTCGGGTGATATCCGGTACCACAACACCTCCATCCAGCACTCCCGGTACATCGGTGGCGAGCCCGACGCGGCTGATCCGTAAGGCAACCGCGAGGTAGCGCACGAGCTGGTCGCCCGATACGATACAGGCCCCTCGTGAAAGGTCCATCACCACGTCTCCGTGGATCACAGGGACCATCCCGAGCATGAGCATTGTTTCCAGGTGGCGGCACTCGAACCCAACCAGCCGTCCGTTGTCTGCAATGCCGGTATGCAGCGGGTGGATACCCAGCGCTGGTACCCCCTCTTCCCGGAGGGCGGTAACAACAGCGTCATTGAGGCTGCTGACCGCACGGTGCGTAACGAAGATCCCTTCTGTATTTCCGGTGGACGCTCCCTTGTCAAGGTGGTAGCGCTTCGCTTCGGGATGACCGCAGGAACCGGCACCGTGGATAACGATTATCCCCCCAGAGGGAGCATCCGCGATGACGCTGGCAATCGACGCAAGCCGGTCCCGGTCAGGCGCACAGTCAGCGCTCTTGTCGGTGATGATGCTCCCGCCGAGTTTCAGGATCAGCCGATCAGACATTCTTCTCCTTTCGTACGCCTTCCGTATCAATGCCGGTCACGATCGCCCGGGCCTCGCAGGCTTCGATGGCACCTGCAACGCGGTGTTTCAGCTGCTTGGGGCAGACCGCAACCATGCACCCGCCACCACCGGCACCCGTGATCTTCGCACCAAATGCCCCGGCATTCCGGGCGGCAAGGACCATTTTTGCGAGCTGCGGGTGACCGACCCCGAGGACTTCGAGAAGGGCGTGGTTCATGTTCATGTACCGGCCCAGTTCCCGGGGATTGCTGAGGTGGTGGATCGCGCTCATGCTGACCCCCTCGATGGCATCGAGGACCGGATCCACGATATTCGGATGGTTCTTCTTGAGTTCCGCTACCTGCTCCACCATCCTGGCTGTGCTGTGCGAGACAAGTGAATCCCCGATCACGAGGTGCATGTTCTGCGGGGGCAGTCGCCGGCGGGAACCACCGCTGATGAGCACGATCCCCCCATAGGTGGAGACCGTGGTATCGGTGGGGCTCGCCCGCCCCTTCTGCACTTTCTTCTCGATCTCGAATGCCATATTCGCGATATCCTCGCGGGTCCTGTTCATCTTAAACTCGTCGTTGATTGCCGAGAGCGTTGCAACCGTCACCGCTGCAGATGAGCCGAGGCCGGACGAGCTGGGGATCTGGGAGTTGATGTAGACACTGCCCATCACCTCCATTGCCTCGAAACAACTGTCGATATACGGGGACTTTGCCCGCTGCGGCCGTTTCGTATCCCGCACGGTGACAAAGACCCGCGGCTTGATGGCCATGGCTATGCCGGGCTTTCCGTATACTACTGCATGTTCGCCGAACAAAAATACCTTGCCCGGCGCACTCCACGTGGCCAACCTAGATCACCGCAATACTCGCGTACCCCACGACTTCTTTATTATCCCCGGTCACGTCACCGCTTGTCGCATACCGGATCAGTTTTGCCGCTTTCGCCCCGATCCCTGCACAGGCGCTCACCATCGCGGTGATCGGGCCGTACCCGCAGGCAGTTACCTGCCGTTCCGCGATCCGCCGGTAGAACTCTTTTGTGTCAAGTGTTGCCAACGGTTCGATCGCCCAGAGGTCGTCCGATTTTGCCTGAGTCGCGGGCACGTAATGCGAAAAGTCGCTGGACGCGACGATCCGGACATCCCGTTTCGTTACGTGAATCGCATGGCGGATCTTCTCTGCCAGGCGCATCGCACTCGCATAGTCCTGCTGGCCCATCATCACCGGGGCAATCCGTGCCCGGGGGAAACGGTACTTGATAAAAGGCATCTGCACCTCGAGCGAGTGCTCGTCGCGGTGCGAGAGTTCATCGGTCTCGATATCGAGCGAGCGGACGAACTCGTCATCCGTATCGACCACCCCGAGCGGCGTCTCCCAGGGTATTTCGGAGACACAGTTGATGTATCCCCGGTGAGAGGGACCGATCACCACGAAGGTGCCGGAAAAACCCGGGGGGATCGCACCGAACGCACTGGCTGCGACCTGTCCCGAATAGATATACCCTGCATGGGGGGAAACGATGCCCAGGGGATTTCCTTCCGGCTTTACCCCTGCGAAAAACTTCTCCAGCAGCTGTTCCAGATGAGAAGGCTCCCGCGGGTAAAACATGCCGGCTACTGCGCATGTACGCATCTTCATCGGATCAACCCTCTGGTCCTTCTATTATATCCAGATATCGGTCACCAAAAAGTGGGAGACCGATTCAGAACTCGGTTTCGAAGTCCTCGGGGGTGAGGGCCGTGGAGATGCCGCGGAGACGGAGCATTTCCCGGGTTAAGAGGAAGTAGATCATCGAGAGCGCTTTTCTGCCCTTGTTGTTGGTCGGGATGACGAGGTCAACAAACTTGGTCATGTTGTTGGTATCGCAGAGTGCAAGTACGGGGATGCCGCACTGGACTGCCTCGTTGATAACCTGTGCGTCACCGATAGGGTCGGTGACGACAATGACCTGCGGCTCGATATAGGCATCAAGGACAGGGTTTGTCAGGAGGCCCGGGATAAACCGGCCGGTGGCAGACATCGCACCGATGGTGTCGGCAAACTTCTTGGCCGGGTACTGGCCGTACTGCCGGGAGGTGACGACAAGGATATTCGGGGCCTCGTACTGGTTCAGGAACTTGGCAGCGGTCTTGATCCGTGCATCGGTCTCGCGGATGTCGAGGATATACAGTCCATCGCCGCGGACGCGGTAGATGAACTTCTTCATGTCCTCGCTCTTCTGCTGGGTGCCGATGTGGACACCGGCAGCAAGGTATTCCTCGACGGGGATGAGCGGCTCTTTCAGTTCAATTTCCATTTCATTTACAGTGGTCATAGCTGTTCCTCTATGCGTATCAGTTCGTTTAATTTGGCAATGCGTTCTCCGCCCACTACACCGCATTTTAAGAAAACGCAGGAGAATGCAGTGGCAAGGTGCGCAATGGTCGTATCGGTGGTCTCACCGGACCGGTGACTCATAACCGTGTCCATACCGTTTCTCTGGGCAAGCTGGACTGCGTCAAAGGTATCCGTGAGCGTTCCCACCTGGTTGGGTTTTATCAGCACGCAGTTGGCTGCGTCCGTGTCGATACCCTGCTGGATGCGGTCAACCTGGGTCACGAAGATATCGTCACCGCAGACCAGGCAGCGATCGCCGATCTGGCTGTTGAGTTCTGAAAAGGCATCGAAGTCGTCTTCATGGAGGGGATCCTCGACATAAACAAGGTTGTACTTATCGACAAGTTCCGCGATATAGGCGATCTGGTCCTCGGTGGACCGGACGGTCTTGCGGTACTTATAGGCGTTCCCGTCCCACATCTGGCTTGCAGCGATGTCAAGCCCCATGTCAACCTCTACGTTCATTTCGTCAGCGACAAGTCCGGTTGCTTCGGCAATAAGCTCAAATGCGAGGGCATCGTCAATCTGCGGTGCCCATGCACCCTCATCACCCTTGCCGCAGGATTTTCCTTTCTTCTTTAAGAGGTCCTTTACATGCCGGTGGACGGCTGCATTGGCGAAGACTGCTTCCTCGGTATCCGCTGCACCGCCGGGCACGACGAGGAACTCCTGGATCTCGGTAGCGTTTTCCGCATGCGCCCCGCCGCCAATGACATTCCCGAGCGGGAGCGGCAGCTCCTTTACAAATGCACCGCCAAGGTAGCGGAAGAGCGGGATGCCCATCGACGATGCGGCAGCCTTCGCATTTGCAAGCGAGAGCGCAACGGCAACATTGGCACCGATCCCCGAGAAGTCGGCAGTGCCGTCAATATCCCGGAGCTGCTCGTCGAACCCTTCCTGGTCGGCAGTATCCATGCCGATCAGGGCCGGGATGAGGTTTGCGATTGCATTATCAAGGGCCTCATCTGTCGGCCGGACTTTGGCCTCGAGCGAGCCGGTACTGGCGCCGCTCGGGGCTGCCGACCTGCCAAAACCGCTGGCGGTATAGATGTCGGCTTCAACAGTCGGGTTGCCCCGGCTGTCCAGGATTTTCCGAAGTTCAATAACCTCGATGGTCGTCATAGGCTGTCTACTTCCTCTTTACGGTAATGGGGATGGTGTTGTTGTTGAATTCCTCGATCGCTATTTCCAGCGGATCGATCCGTGTCGTGGTGATAAGTAACGGAGCACCCATTGATATCTGCAGAGCCCTTGCTCCAATAATCCTTGCCCGCTCGTACCGGGTATAAACCTGCGTCTGCATATGTTTCGTCCTCAAAATGATTGTCTTTTTTTCATGGGGCCGCTGAGATTCGAACTCAGGTCACTGCGTCCCGAACGCAATAGGATGGTCCAGGCTACCCTACGGCCCCCTTATTCATCATACAAATCTTACTGGTACGGATTGAGCTCGTCAATAACTTCTTTGTGCGTCAGGAGCATGCGCCTGCAGCAGTACCGGGAAATATTAAGATCGTCGAGGATCTTCTTGGGATCCTCGCCTTTCTCCCGCCGTGCCTTGAATTCATCCCATGCGGTGGAGATGGGTTTTCCACAGGTGAAACATCGAACGGGTATCACTTTTTTAACCTCTCATCATATCTTCTGGTTTAACGATAAGACTTTTGGAACTTTGCCCGGGCTCCGGAACCGTGCGGTTTCTTGGCTTCTTTCTGCCGCGAGTCGTTGACAAGGAGCGTCCGGTCATACGCCAGATAAATGTCCTTCATCTGGGGGTCGTTGTGCCACTTGATGATGCCGCGGGCGAGCGCGGTCCGGACGGCTTCCGCCTGTCCCATGACACCGCCACCGGCTACGTCGATGATAACATCGATGCCATGAAGAGCGTTGGGGACGAGAAGGATGGGTTCCGCGATCTTCATCCGGGTGGTGTCGGAGCCGTAGGCTTCGAGCGGTACCGAGTTGACCCGGACCACACCTTTCCCGGCCTTGAGGGTTGCCCGGGCGATTGCCGTCTTGCGTTTTCCGCTTGTGTTGATGATCTTGACCATGCCTGGTGCCTCCTTAGAACTTTGCTCCGAGGAACGTGCACACTGCACCGAGCGTGACGTGGTTCGGGTTGTTCAGGCGGTTCATATGTGCCTCTTCGAGAACTTCCATCTCCTTACCTACGAACTCGACCGGAATACCGACGTAGCACTTGATGGACTTCATCGCTTCGACGCCGCGGGGGCGCTTGTAGGGGAGCATGCCGCGGATGGTCCGCTTCATGAGATGGTCGGGCCGGCGCGGGACAAACGGTCCCCAGCGGTCGCCGGAAGCTCCGCGTTCCCTCTTGTGCCGGTAGTTGGCAAGCACCCGTGCACGGCTGCCGGAGATGATCGCCTTTTCTGCATTGACAATCGCAATCTCTTCACCGGCAAGCGCCCGCCCGGCGGTGATACTTGCAAGACGCCCGAGGAGCAGTCCGTCACCGTTGATTATGGTTACCATGTTTTGTTCACCTCAGGATCCGGACACCGCTGCCTTTCGGGTTGTCGCTGATGAGCTGCTCAATCGTCATGCACTGTCCCTTTGCGTCCCTGATCTTGCTGGTTGCCGATGCTGAAAAGTTCAGCGCCGCAATCTTCACGGACTGCTCCAGCACGCCGCTGCCCAGGACCTTGCCGGGGACGATGATCGTCTCCCCGTTCTGGGCATAGCGGTTGATCTTGGACAGGTTGACCTCTGCATAATTCCTGTTCGGGGTCTCCAGCCTGCTTGCGATCTCGCGCCAGATCTTCGCCTCATTCTCGCGCGACTTGTTCTTCAAGAGCGAGATGAGGGTGGTAAGACGGGGGTTCGTCTTCTCTACTATTCTTGTCATTTCTTTTCATCCCCTGAAATTTCGCCTCAGCTGGTTTTCCAGCGTGTCTGACTGCTCCTTCATATACAGCAGCGCCCGGTTCATGATCTCTTTCACCGGCAAGGATCCGTCACTTTCGACCAGGTAAATATAACGGTCGCTTTCAGCGGATATCGTAATTGCCGGCTCATCTCCGATACCGCTCGAGAGGCATGCCCGTTCACAGAGCCTGCACATCGAGCATTCGGAGAGTTTTCCGTTGACAACCTGAACTTTCTTACCTTTTACTTCAAGGATCCCGCGGGGACATTCGTCAACACACAGGCCGCAGGCATCGCAGGCATCACTGATGGATACAACCGGATGGTTCTTGTACCCGCAGACGAGTGTCGGCTGCCACTTGGCGTGTTCCCGCCCGGTATTGAGAATTGCCCGGGCTTCGATGACGAGTTTCTGCCCTTTCGTGAGTTTCACGATGGGGATGTTGTCGTATACCGGTACTGCCTTGGGGTCCTGGGGGATCAGGTCGCTTGACATGACCGTCCGGGGACCCTCCACGCTGAGGGTATACGTTGACGTGCAGCCCGGGCATCCTGCCCCGCCGCACGAACAGTTGTCCTGCGTTGAGTAGCTTGAAAGGTCGGTCTTGAGGGGAATGAGCCCGATACGGTGCGCCAGCATTTCATCGAAGAGTGCGCTTGTATTGTCGTAGATGCGCACATCCTCGATGGCAAGGGTCGGTACTTCACCGATCATTGCCCTGCGGAATGCATTGGCAAAGCCCGTGCTCGCTCCCGAGAGCGTGAATCGTGCGAGGGAGTCGTCCAGACTGGCGAATTCGATCTCCATCAGACTCTCCTTCCTCTCCTGCCGCCCTTCGGCCGGCACGAGTCGTGGGGAATCGGTGTTACATCTTCGATGCGGCCGATGCGCATACCTGCACGGGCAAGGGCACGGATAGCCGCCTGGGCACCGGGGCCGGGGCTGCGCTGTTTGCCCTGGCCGGGTGCTCGCACCCTGACGTGGACACCGACGATTCCTTTTTCACGGGCGTTCTGGGCAACATTGCCTGCCATCTGCATAGCAGCATAGGGCGAGCTCTCGTTGCGGTCCTGCTTGACGACCATACCACCGCTCGACTTGGTCACAGTTTCTGCACCGGACAGGTCAGTGATGGTGATGATGGTGTTGTTAAAGGACGCAAAGATATGGGCGATCCCCCATTTTTCTTTCTCATTTGCCGCCATTGTCTATCTCCTTCCTCCCCTTCCCTGGTATCCGCCGAACCCGCCCGGGGCCGGCTTGGGGTTGGATGCGGGTTTGGCTATCCGGACCTTTTCTGCATGGGTGTCGCTCACGAGCGGTGACGTGCCGGAATAGGCGACCTGGGTCTCGTCCGTCCGGGTGACATGGTAGCCCGGGATGGTGACGCGCCTGTCACCAATGGCGATATGGCCGTGGGTGATCAGCTGCCGGGCCTGTTTCGGCGACCGGGCGAGTCCCCTGCGGTACACGATGGACTGGAGACGGCGTTCGAGCTGGGTCTGGACCTTGAGCGCGAGCACATCGTCGATGTTCGCATCGGGACCGAGGAGCCCCGCACGCTGCAGGTGGCTGATGAGCTCCTCTTTCTTGGTATCATAGACGTCCTTGTGCGCTGCACTGGACCCGATGGCCAGCAGGTTGCGGGCCGCTTTGCGGTACTTGCGCAGGTGTTCCTGGGCTTTCCAGACCTCGCGCTTGTTCCGGAGACCGTACTCGATCACGAGACGGGTCTCGGACTCGATACGGGACTTCTCCCACGGGCGCTTGGGGGTCTGGTAGGACTTGTGGTTCTTACCTGGGTATCCCATGGTTAGCTGCCTCCCGCAGTCTTCCTCTTGACACCGACGGTCGTTCCGGTTCTTCCGGTCGACTTGGTGCGCTGGCCGCGGACCTTCTGACCGGTCTCGTGGCGGATCCCCCGGTAACAGCGGATCTTTCTCATGAGATTGACATCCTCGTCCTTCTGGAGTGCTACATCCGGGCCAATGAGGTGCTTGGCCTCACCGGTGTAGACATCCTTGGGGCGGTTTGCCATCCATGAGGGGATCTTACCTGAGTATTGTTCAACAGCGACGCGAAGCCGGTTGACCGATGCCTCGTCCATGCGACCAAGGGTAGCGTACTCGTCGACATTCGCCATACGGGAGATAACCGTAGACGTGTGCCGGCCGACGCCCTTGATGCCGGTCAGGGCAACCCTGACGGACTTGGTGCCGTCAAGGTCGGTGGTTCCAACCCTTACAAAGTATTTTATGTCTTCTTCCTGAGCCATCCAATCCCCTCGTTGTGTGAGATTTTCTCTTTTGAGCGCTGAGGGAGGGATTTGAACCCTCGAGTCCCAAGGGGACACAGGTTTAGCAAACCTGCGCCATACCTGGCTTGGCTACCTCAACAGAGGAATCTCGCATCTTTACAGACACTCGCAGCAGATAGTCGCTGCTCCATGAATGGTGCTTTATAATATGGTTGGGGTTGGGTAATAAGTGTTACGCAGGTTATCCATGCCAAAGCACGATTGGCCCGATACGGTGTCATCAGAAAAACATCGGGGGGTTATATCGGGATTTTGCATTATATTCATTGTGCTTGTATGCACAATTCGCTTTTCTTTAGTATCTAAGTAGGGTTGTATTCTATTTCAAGCGATGAGGATTCGGGTTCCTGATTCGCCGCAGGGGGTAGCTGCCGGATATATCCGGATACGGGTCCGGGAATGTTGAGGGGTATCTTATGCCATTGCACGGGGCGTGAGGGGGTCGGACAGTGTCCCGATTCCGCAAGGGATGTTTATCAAGAAGAAAGCAGGTGACTTCATCAAAGAGATGAAGTCATGGTAACAGTTGCATACCACCCGCACTTTGAGAAGACCATCCGGAAGATCAAAGACGATTGCCTCAGGGTGCGGGTGAAGCAGCAGATTATCAGGATTATTGAGGATCCCGCGATCGGAAAACCGATGCGGTACTGCCGGAAACAGACCCGCGAAGTGTACGTCCCGCCATTCCGGCTCTCGTACTGGTTCGACAACCGGAAGGATACCCTTGTTTTCCTCGCCCTGTATCACAAGGACGAACAGTAATTATCAGTAATAATTTTGATCGCATAACCATACCTGCCATTCGCACCAGAGCCGGGATGCAGGAACAAAAGGGGGTCAAAATATTTATTTTCGAAATTCCCCAAAGGTGCAGCAAAAGATATTATGATGATATTTTACCCGGATACCGCTTGGTCCCAGCATGGGAAAAATAAAAAAAATATTTTTGACCCCCAAAATACCCATGCATGTTTCTGCAGAATATCTCAAGTTTTACGAAGTGAAATCCCCTCAGGCAGATAATCCTAGGTAAGAGGGGGGTCAGATTAATTAAAATGGGAGAGATTTGGAAAAAAGGATTTCCGCTCTAACTGCAGCCGGACCGGCTGACCTCGTGATCTATCCCAGCTCGAACGTGGTGACCCCGAATATTTCCTCAAGCGGCAGCGGCACAGGATCGTGCGTCGAATAGAGCCGTGCGGTAAAGAAAACCGGCGCCATCTTCCGTGATTCCACGAGCGCAACTGCCACAGTATTCGGGACCGGGATATCGAGAAAGAACGGCTCGCCCGGGCTCCCCGCTACAAGCCCGTCGAGTATCATCTCAGCGGTCACACGGTCGCGGGCAAAGAGCGGCCCGATCTTGTGGCCGTTGTGGCAGATCCTTCGGACACCGTACCGAGAATCCTCCCGCAATCGTCTAGCCATGCAAGCCCGTAATGCCCCTCCTGCCGGATCCAGCACGGGAGGAACCGCTCGCGGCGGGCCGGGAAATGTGCCGTGTCATATGCAACAAGGTCATCGAAGTTGACTTTTCCGACAGTGACCAGCCCGTTCGGCATCCGCCCCCCGCCACGACCCTCGTACCGGGCATTGTTGTAGTGCAGGAAGAGCCCGCCGTTCTTCTGGTACTTATCAACCATCGCGACTACACCGTCGGCACCTACGATACGAGACCCGGCATGGCGCAGGGAATAATGGTAGAGCTGCATCCCGATCCCATGAGCCCGGAAGGCTGGATCGACAACATAAAACCCGGCGAATGAGAAACGGTCATCGTAGTTGACCATCGACACCATACCTACAATCTTCCCATCCTTTTCAGCGCAGAAGAACCCGTCCGGGTCAGTTATCGAAAAACAGTCCGCATCAGCAAGCCCCGGGTTCCAACCCTCAGCAGCCGCCCGGTTCATTGCCAGAGGGATCTCCTCCTTGCGCATTGTCCGGAACCGCAGGCTGTCCGTTCCCATCTACAAGGACATTTATCCGGATCCTCCATATGCGTGACGGTTCCGGCACAACGCGTCCCCTGATGCATTTGTATCTGAAACTATGATAGATTCTGTAAACCGACGAGTTCAATATATCCCGGGCCCGGTTCGGTATTTCACCCGGTGCATGGTCCAAATATAATCACGATTTTTACAGCGCTATAGGGGAAGAGGCTGACAGTCCTGTCGGCTTACAACATCAACCGCAAACAGAGGAATCATTCCATTTCGGGAAGACCGGAAAAATAGGGATGGTTGATCTCAGAGTGCGTTCACGAGCGAGGAGCGGGTGACTATCCCCGCCAACTTCCCCTTGTCCATGACCGGCACCGAGCTGATATTCTTCTTCAGCATCATCGTAACAACGTCAGACACATTTGCTGTCCGCTCAACGGATACAAGCGGGGAACTCATGATATCCTTGACGAGCAGGTTCCGGATCCGGTGGTCCTGGTGGTTGTCTCCGACCGACTCGCGGAACTTTCGCAGAGCGATGGCAACATCTGTTTCCGTGACAATCCCGGTGTACTTGTCATGCTCGGACACGATGAACCGGGTGATATTGTCATCAAGCATCCGTCGGCGGAGGTGAACCACGCGTTCTTCCGCTTCAATGGTGACCGCCTTCTCCAGGGCACCGTCAATCCCGCCATCGGGCTGGTACTTCTTCAGCAGGTCGCCGGCGCTCACCTGCCCGATAAGCTTGTGGTCGCTGTCATATACCACGACCAGCTTATAACGCTGGAGCAGCGGGACGAGGATGTTGACATTCTCGTCAGGATAGACGCTGGTGAACTCTTCCTCAACAACACTCGCCACGTGGATTGCCGTGGGGGCAAGACCGGAGTTCTGCTTGCTGCCCAGTTTTTCTGCTATCGCCTTACGGGACACGGTCCCGACAACGGAATTATTATTGACCGCAATGAGCGGGTCGATACCCTCGTCGAGCATCTTATCGAGCGCTTCGGTGATCTTTGCAGATTTTGCGATTGTTGCTGGCTTTACCATTACATCTTTGATAAAAACTTCTTTTGTCATTTCGCCACTTCCTTTATGATATCATCGCGTTTTATGATCCCGGTTACGGTGCCGTTCTCCATGACAACAAGGCTGTTGACATGGTGTTTTTCCATCATTCCAAGGGCCTCGGGAACCGGAGTTGCAGGAGATACCGTGATGACGGGGCTTGTCATTACGTCCCCGGCGGTCACCGATGCAACTGCCATGAGGGCTGGTTCCCGCATCCCGTCTGCCGTTTCGCGTCGTTTTATGGTTACATCTTTTCCCATCACGCCCGATGCTTTGGGTTCGTCTTCATAGAATGCAAGGTTGGTCTCGCTGATGATGCCTGCGGGGGTGCCGTCATCCTCGGTCACGAGCACCTTGTCATTGCGTTCGCGCATCACCGTGATAACGTGATTGAGCGAATGGTAGCGGCTCACGGTCGTTACATCCTCCATCACGTCCCCGACCGGGTAGGTGATCTCCCGGACAAGGGCGGATTTCATCAGATCCGTCTTCGTAATAATGCCGGCCACGACACCGCCATCCACGACCGGCACACTACTGAAGTTCTGTTGAGTGAATATCCGTGCAATTTCTTTGACCCCGGTATCGGGTTGGACCACGACAGGGTGTTCTGTCATGAGGGCTCCCACCGGGATCCGGTCGAGCGGGCGCCGGCGCCAGGCCGGTTCTCCACTCCGCATGCGGTATGCGATATCTTTTTTCGTAATGATCCCCGCGAGGACCCCGTTTTCCATGACAGGAAGACGGGAGATATGGTGGCGGACCATCAGGTTGCGGGCATGAGCAACCGTTGCATCCGGGGATACGACATGGACCGGTGCGGTCATAATATCACGGGCAAACATCATTATCACCCCCGCGCAAATGCCCGGACAAGATCGAACTCGGTCACAAGCCCGATCAGCCGGGAGTCCTCGATGACGGGGAGGGCCCCGATATTTTTGTTCAGCATTTCGCGGGCTGCCTCGTTGATGCTACGGTCAGGTGTCGTGGTGATGAGCGAACCTGCAACCAGCGTGCGGACGGGGAGCCCGGTCACCTCAGCGATATTGCCGGTGGTGAGGCGGGCAAACACCTCCCGGCTCCCGAGGTAACGCATGATGTCGGTCGCGGTAATGATCCCATAAAGGACATCGTCGCTCACGACCGGCAGCCGCCGGAAGCGGTAGGTTGTCATGTCCCTGGTGACCTTCGCAATCGGGCAGTCCGGCGCGGTGACACGGAGGGATGAGGTCATCACGTCTTCCACGTTAAGCGGGCTCCGCTCGGCGCCAAGCACCCGGAGCACGTCCCGCTCGGTGACGATCCCGGCAAGCGCCCCGTCACGGCCAATGATCGGGAGACCCCCTATCTTCTTTCCTGTGATGATGTCGACCGCGTCGCGGATGCTGGCATCGTGCCCGAGCGTCACGGGCTGATTGGTCATGATCGTCCGGACGTTCTCGTTTAAGGCAGCGATCAGATTGCCGTTGTGCCGGACCTCCACGAGGCGGTACTTGTCACCCCCGCCCATGAAGTTAATGATATCACCCGACGTTATGATCCCGCGCAGTTTTTTTGTGCCCGCATCGGTAACGGGAAGACGGCGGAACCCGCACTTCGTCATTTGTTCGACGGCGCCGATGATGCTCTGGCTCGGGGGGATAGAGATGACATCGTGTGTTGCGATCGCCATCACTTCGCCTTCCTGCTCTGCGATATGGGACTTGAACTCAACCGGCCCGCGGTCAAGTTTGCCCTGCATTTTCAGGAGCCGGTCGCCACTTTTCTCGCCCCGCTCATTCTGGTGCATTATCACCCTCCGACTGGAATGGGGACCTGGGACATGACCCCCGCAGGGCCAGGCCACAGGTTCCTTTTACGTACTCTCTTTTCTGTTCTGTTCCTGTTCCACTTATGCAAGTGATGCAAGGACGTCGTGCCGGTCAATGACCCCGACAAGGCGGTCACCGTCAAGGACGGGCAGCCGGCTCACGTCATGTTTCACGAGCAGTTCCGCGGCGGCGCTGACCGGCTCCCCCGGTGCGATAGTCACGACATCCGTTGTCATGATGCTCCCGACCGGTGTTTTGGCATGATCGGCAACGACCGCACGCACCCGCCGCGAGCCGATCAGGTCGCGCCGGGAGATGATCCCGACTAGCCGTTTCTTCTTTACGACCGGGAACGCAGAGAAGCCGCTCTCAACGATATGGGCATAGACCTTCTGGATCTCATCCTCCTGATCCACGGTGACAACATTCCGGCTCATCCGCGTACTCAACCGTACCGTGGAGTTCGTTCCGGGAGATGATCACCGGGAAGAGATCCGAGAGGAGGACACCCCCGCTCACCCGGGGTTCCGGGTCCACCACCGCGGCACTGTCGGTGCGGTAGCTCCGCATTGCCCGTGCCGCCACCTCAATGGAATCCACGGGACGTACCATCGGTGCTTCCTTAACGAACCCTTCGATCGTTACATTCGATTTCGTTGCGGTTACCCGCAGGCCGTCCGTGATGTCGATGTACCCGAGCAGGTTTTTTTTCGCATCGACAACATAGACCTCGCGGAAACGGTCATCTCTCAGGATCTGCCGTGCCTTGGTTATCTGGTCGCCGGGTTTCAGCACAGGGATCTCAAGGATGAAATCCTGTGCTGTCCTCATGTGATATTGTCCTCCTCACGGCAGCGGGAACAGAGCATAACACCGTCCACCCGCTTCAGATCATCAGACATCTGGCTGCAGCGGTTGCACATACCCGGATCTACCGTCTCGTCGCGGTTGATCTCGATGAGGTCCATGAGGAGATCGTTCTCCTCGTTGGATACGGCAAGGAGATCCCTCACGGTTACAATACCGATGACCTTGTGGTGCTCATCGACAACCGGGAGTCTCCGTACCTTATGCTTCACCATCATCTTTGCGGCATCACCTGCAGTCTTGTCCGCACTCACCGTAATGAGTGGCGTACTCATGATATCGTTCACGTGCACTGTGCTTGGCTTGAGGTCCAGAGCCACCACCTTGCATGCAATGTCCTCCTCGGTCACGATGCCGATGGGCTTGTTATGGTCGAGGATAATGACGCTGCCGACCTCGTCATGGCACATGGCTTTTGCTGCTTTTGCAACAGTCGCCCCAATACCAGTCGTTGTCAGCTTGCGATTCATTATTTCACGCAGGGGAACACGGGTTTCAAACCGGATCGCGTTTGTAGTCTTTTTCATGAGTCACCTCCTTGAAGTGCTGTTTCTGATGATTACAATTAGCATACTCCCTTTCACTTGTATAAATACAATTTGGCAGAGGCAAGGGTCCATGCATCACAGTAATACCAGGCCACGAACCGACGCCATGAATACATGCCGGATGGCTTTTTTCCACCGGCGGGAATGCAGCGACCGTTATAAGAAACATAATAAAGAGCGTATTCTATACATTAATAACAAACAAGAGTGGCTGCAGGTAATTCCATATATCTACACAGCCAATGAGGTGGAGTTTGAAGATATTTTATCAGACCATGGGCAAAATGAAAAAGAAATTTTCCGGTTTCGTCGCCCGCTTTTTTAAGAAGAAACGGACCCGTATCGGCATTTACGGCCCGCCGAATGCCGGGAAAACCACCCTTGCAAACCGCATAGCCCGCGACTGGACCGGGGACGCTGTCGGGCCCGTCAGCGAGATCCCGCACGAGACCCGCAGGGCGAGGAAGAGGGAAGATATCATCATCTCCGGGGCAAACGGCAGCACGGTGACCATCGATATTGTGGACACGCCGGGGGTCACCACCAAGGTCGATTACCACGAGTTCCTCGAGTTCGGGATGGAAAAAGATGAGGCGATCATCCGGGCCCGGGAAGCAACCGAGGGGGTTGCCGAGGCGATGCACTGGCTCCGCGAGGATATCAACGGGGTCATCTATATGCTTGATTCGTCCCTCGACCCTTTCATGCAGGTCAATATCATGATGATTGGGATCATCGAAGCCCGCAATCTGCCCGTGATCATCGTGGCCAACAAGATCGATCTCCCCGATGCTGCCCCGGGCAGGATCCGCAGCGCGTTCCCCCAGCACCCGGTCGTCGCGATCTCCGGGCTTGATGGCCGCAACGTGGAAGACCTCTACGAGACCATGCTTGAATACTTCGGGTGAGGGTAATGCCGCACAAGTGTACAAAATGCGGGCGGGAATATAAGGACGGTTCAACCGAGATCCTGAAAGGGTGCGCAAGCTGCGGCAACAAGAAGTTCCTCTATGTCAAGGAAGACCAGCTGAACGAGGACGTGCTTGAAGAAAGGTCTATTGAAGAGATCGCAGTAGCATCAAAGGAGGAGATTCTCGAGGTTGTTGAGCCGAAGAAAACAAAGAAAGAGGTCGAGATGTACGACCGGGTGGAGACCATCCGGATCGTCTCGCCCGGTTCTTATGAGCTGAACCTTGAGAAGATGGCCGAAAGCGACGAGCGGATCGTCAGCGTTGGCAAGGAAGGCTCGTATATCATCGACCTGATGTCGATGTCGAAGGATCAGCCGAAGAAGAAAGGCCGGAAAAAATAATCTTCTTTTTCATCTTCCTTTTTTAAGAGTAAATCCAGCCCCCTCCTGTGCCACCAGAGTCGAAGAGCCTGATGGCTCTTCTTCTGTCTCATCTCTGATGAGATTCGACATCCCCGCGGGGACCGGGGCACAGTTACGATAGCGCTATGAGAATGAAACCGGTGCCATCGAAAGTGAGAGGACACGCCATTGCAGCGCAAAACCCGACGAGGCGTTTTGCGCGTAAAGCATCCTCATGATACATGCAGGAGTTATTTTTAACGTTAATCAAGGGGATAATTAATCGGATTATCGTCAGGAAAAGAATCTGGTAAATTAATTCACCGCGTCAGGAGCTCCTCCCGGATCCCCTCGTACGGCACCGGCAGACCGAGCCTGCGGAAGAACTCATCGGTAAAGATAATGCTGTTCATGATCGCCCATTCCGAACACCCGTGGCCAAGGCATTTGTCCGGGAAGAACGGCACGTGCTTAGCCGCCAGCGGGTTTGTTGCGAACTTTCTGTGGAGAGCTTTTTCAAAATAGTCCGCGGTGCTCTCTGGTTCCTGACCCGGGTCCCGCCGGCTGCGGATCACGACCCATTCCCGGGTGTAGTGCAGGAGATGGTTGCGGATCTCCGTCAGGATCCGGACATTGGTAAAAGCCGGGTCGCCCTCGTCAAACCCGGGCTGGCCGGCAATGGCGAGGATGGTCTGGTACTTGGTAAACATCGGCGCCCGGTCGAAGTTTCTGGCATTGTGCCACTGCTTCCCGATCGTCCTGAGAAGTGTCCCGTGCGTTTCATCGACTGAGGAATACTCCTCATCCATTGAATCGGCATGGAGCTCGTTGACGGAAGATTCCAGAAAGGAAACGGAGGAGAGTACCGCATTAAGGACGAATGCCTCGTGCCGGATCTGGGCATCGGCCGGGACCGGACCACCCTTCAGGTAATCCTGCTCGATCGCAAACGCCAGCCGGCAGAGGAGGGCCGCGGACTGGATGTAACGAACGGAGAAACAGTCCCGGAAGCGGATTTCGGATTCTTCGCTCTCCATCTCAAGGGGAATCTTATCCATCTGTACTATCCCGTTCTCTTTGCGAGATAAAAAGGGTAAGGGGACGCGGCAGGAATGACCGGCTTTGCCTCACCGGAAACACACGGTTCCTGCTCATTATATACTCTGCTGAATTTCATAGATTCAAATAAACAATAATATATATTACAGTCAACAAATTTTAGCATTACAGGAAAATTTTCATGAAACGCGTACTTTTCACGGTCTCTGTGGCGGTCATGCTCCTCATTGCAGCAATGACTGCCGGATGCACCGGTTCGTCCAGAAGCCCAGGCCAGCAGGTTGTCTATGCAACACAGACTACCCCAATCCAGTCGATGAACGTGCCCTATGGTGAAGAGGGCAAGATCAGTCTCGATTCCCCGGCAACCTCGGAGGTCTACCTCACCATGACTGTCCGGGCGGATGCAAAGACCCTGAGCGGGGGACGCTCATTCATGCGGATCACCGTGAACGGTAAGAATGTCGCAGGAGAGCGGCTCGTCAACAAGAACCTGAACTTCACGTACGGCGACGGGTTCAAGACCGCTTACTGGAGCACGAATATATCGGCATGGTACCTGTTCTTCTCCCCGGATTTTGTCGGATACGACAATCCGAAACTGGCTGACCATATCCTTGAAGGCAATGCGTACGTGTATAAGTTCAACGTATCCGATCTCGTAAACAAGGGTGCGCCAAACGAGGTTATCATCGAGAATATCGGCGACGAGGTTGCAGCCCAGTACACCGAACCGGAGGATATCGAGTTTTACAAATCAGCGTCCGTCATCGCAAACCCGATCCGGCTCGAAGGCAAGGGCGCTGACGTAGTCCAGATAACCAAGGAAGCAGCACCGGTCCGGATTATCGTGGGCAGGAAATCCACGGTGACACTCACCATAAAAAATGACCTGCCCGGCAGCATCACGGATGTAGAAATTTCCGATGCGGCACTCCCGTCAGGACTAAGTGGCGAGACAATAAAAGGCAAAGTGGAGCAGCCCATTACGACCCGTGGTTCATATACGGTCAGTTATGACGTGACGGCCGATAAAACGGGGACATACACTCTCGGTGCGACAGCGGTCACTTTTGCGGATTCCACCGGCAACTACCAGAAACTCAGTTCCGGCACGGTAATAGTGACCGTTATCTGAAAATCCTGAACATCTCTTCTTTTATCAAGGTCTGCGGATCATGGTTTTCCCCTGCACAGGTCAAAGGTCTGCCCGCAGGGAACCTGCGCCGCGAGGAGTTTTTGTGTCCAGCCAGGTAATAAGGTGATGACTGGACCGATTGTTGCATTGACAACATTTATCCTCCCGCCCCGCCACCTTATCTGATGCATATGAAACCTGGCTTACCGGAGGATATTCCCTTCGGGGCTGTTTTTTCCCTGATCAGCCGCAGCAAATTCGTCTTCCTCAACAACCGGCTCTGGCCGCTTGGCCTCTCGGCAGGGCAGTTCCCGGTCCTGATGCTCCTCGCAAAGGAACAGAACATCATGCAGGACACCCTTGTCCGGCACTATCATCTCGACAAGGGGACGATAGCACGAGCGGTAAGGAAGCTTGAGGATGGCGGGTATATCCGGCGTATCACCGATACCGGTAACCGCAGGGCAGTCCGGCTTTTCCTTACGGAAAAAGGAGAGCGTTCAATTCCCCTGCTGCAGGCCATCAACCGGGAGTGGGAAAATATCATCAGTGCCGGCCTTTCGAAAGAGGAGATAACGGCGCTCCACAGCCTGATACGTCGCGTGGCTCATAACGGTTTTGCGATAGTGGATAAAAATGGAGACTCTGGGGATGACCGCAAATAACCATGCAGACCCGGCAACGGAACCCAGACCCGGGGACAATGCCACGGAAGGCGTCGCGCTCCTGATGGGAGACCCGAAGAAAGCGATCATGAAGCTCTCCGGCCCCATGATCGCCGCAATGCTCCTGATGTCCACCTACAACATCGTGAATGCCATATGGGTGGCGGGTCTTGGTTCCGATGCCCTTGCGGCGGTCGGATTTGTTACCCCGCTCTTCATGATCCTCATGGGACTGAGCAACGGTCTCGGGGCGGGTGTGGCCTCACTCATCTCCCGCCGCATCGGTGCAAAGGATAAGGCCGGTGCTGACAATGCAGCGGTTCACGGCCTCCTGTTTGTCATTATCCTGTCGGCGAGTCTTCACGATTCCCCTGATGCTCCTGACCGGCCCGATCGTCACGCTCTTCGGGGCCGGGGAGACCGTCGGGCTTGCAACCGAGTACGGGCAGATCGTATTTCTGGGAATGGCCCTCCTCCTCTTCACCAATATCGCCTACGCGATCCTCCGGGCGGAAGGGGATGCGAAACGGGCAATGTACATCATGGGCGCCTCCTCATGCCTGAACATGATCCTCGACCCGCTCCTCATCTACACGGCAGGAATGGGTATTGCCGGGGCAGCGTGGGGGATGATCGTCTCTCTCGTGATGACCTCCTGCGTCCTCCTCTACTGGTTCTTTGTCAGGAGGGACACCTATGTTACGATCTCCTTCAGGGCATTCTCGTGGGACAGGAGGACCGTGCGGGACATCCTCGGGGTCGGGCTGCCCGCGAGCGTCGAGTTCTTCCTCATGTCTATCCTCGCTATCTTCATCAATGGCCTGCTTGTCGCAACTGCAGGGACTGACGCCGTCGCGGTCTATACCGCGGGATGGCGGGTCGTCTTCTTTGCCATCATCCCCATGGTTGCAATCGCCACTGCGGTCATCTCCGTGGCCGGGGCCGCCTATGGTGCACGGAAATTCGAAAAGATCCTGACTGTCCATACCTTCTCGGTCACGCTCGGGATAGCCATCGCCCTTGTCGTCAGCGCCATCACATACATCTTCGCCCGGCAGATTGCCGTTATCTTTACCTACTCGCCGGAAAGTGCCCACCTCGCACCGGAGATTGCGGCCTTCCTTGCTATCATGTGTTTCTTCTACCCGTTCATCCCGCCCGGCGTTATGTCGGGATCGATCTTCCAGGCAACGGGCAGGGGGATGGCATCGCTGGTCATGACCGTCCTGCGGAACCTGGTCTTTATTGCGGTCTTTGCGTACCTGTTCGGGATCGTGCTCGGGTATGGCGAGCATGGTATCTGGTGGGGGATTGTTGCAGGCGATATCCTCGGGGGAACCGTGGCGTTCATCTGGGCCCGGTACTATATTTCACGGCTGATCGCAAACGGATAAGCTTCCCCTTTTTCTTCCCGGGGCCGGGTGCCCCGCCAGATCACGGTTCATCCATGGGGGCTTGTGACCGGTATGGTCAGCCTTCCCGGGCACAGTCGATCTCGGCCGAATACACCTTGATGTCGATGACCGGTGTCCCGTCAAATGCGTCCAGCCCCCGGACCATCAGAACGCCATCTTTCACATCAAGCAGGTCGACCATGCAGAGCGAGACCGGATTCGGGCGGTCAGGTGACCGGATGGCAAACACCCCTTTCTCGGAGGATGTCCCGGGGGGAGTTGCCCGGAGGACCGTACGGTCTGCCCGGTCGAACCAGCAGAGAACCCAGAGGTGCTTCATCCTCTCGATCTGCCAGAGGGCGGGGCGGTACTGTTCGTGGATCACGATCGCGGATACGGTATCCGAGAATCGTCCCTGCCGGGGGGCATCGCCCCTTGCCTTATAGGCGGAGCGAACATAGCCAACGGGGTGGAGTTCAATGGGTGCGGTTGTCATCAGTAATGAGTGGTGGGTGAGGGGAGGTATATACCTGTAATGGAGCGACCGTCGGTTCCTCCCGCCGCAACGCTTATTATACTATCAATCGATTAATGGTAAGCACTTTTCAGATGTGCTGACAGATGTAAGTCCGACGTGCGACACCGCACTGCCAAAGATGGCTTTGGGATTACAGGGAGTCAGTAAACCAATACTCGACTTTTCTGGACTTACTTTCTCGTCTATTACTCTAGGAGGCTACACAATGGCACGAATGCATGCCCGAAGAAGGGGCAAGTCATGCTCAGTCCGCCCCTACCGGAAACAGGCCCCCGCGTGGTCCAACACGGACACAAAGGCGATCGAGAAGATCATCCTGGATCTGAGAAAGGAAGGCGCATCGAGCGCGAAGATCGGACTGGTACTCCGGGACCGCTATGGCGTTCCTGATGTAAAACTTGCCACCGGCAAGCGTATCGGGGACATCCTGCGGGCGAACAAGGTCGCATCCGAGATCCCCGAGGATCTCCGTGACCTGATGATAAAGGCACTGGGCCTCAGGAAACATCTCGCGGATAACAAGAAGGACCTGCACAACAAGCGCCAGCTCCAGCTGGTCGAGAGCAAGGTCCGCAGGCTCGTCAGGTACTACACGGGAAGCAAGAGACTGCCCGCTGGCTGGGTCTACAAGCCGGAGAACACTGAGATCCTGCTGTCCAGGTAAGTGTTCGGGTATAATCGTCCAGATAACCATGTTGCTTGAGACCGCAGCGGGGACCGTTGCAGACCGGATCAAAAAGCAGGAGTTCGTCGAGGTGTTCGCACACGACGACGCAGACGGCATAGCCGCTGCTTCGATCCTCTGCCATGCGATGCTCCGTGCGGGTATCCGCTTCCGGCTCCGGGTCCGGCAGGAGATTTCCCTGTCCGACCTCGGGGGCAATGCGGCGTACCTGCTCTGCGATCTCGGGGCAGGTATGGAAGACCTCCCTCAGGATGTGATGGTCGTCGACCACCATCTCCCGCTTTCAGAAGGTGAGTTCCATGTGAACCCGCGGCTCTGCGGGATTGACGGCGACCGCGAACTGTCCGCAGCCGGCACCGCGTACTATGTTGCCCAGGAGATGGGGGACAACCGCGACCTTGCAGGGCTCGTGATACCCGGTATCATCGGCGACGGCCAGCAGATGACAGGCAAAAACCTCGAGATCTTCAACGAGGGGATCGCAAACGGGATCATTGTACCGGACCGGGGGCTCACCCTGCCCGGCAGGGACATGACCGAGCGCTGGTACATGGCGATGAGCCCGTACCTCGACGGGATCAGCGGCGCAGAAGAACGCATCGCTGACATCATCGACCAGTCCCGCGACCCGGCACAGGGCAGCGACGGGATAAAACTCGATACGCTCCTGTCGCAGGTTGTGCTCGAAGCGGCCCCGAAGACCACGGCAGCAAGCCTGCTCTCGGTTTACGGTGACACGTTCCACCTCCAGCGCGAAGTGATCGAGGACGCCCATGCCCTTACGGCAGTGATCGATGCCTGCGGCAAGGCCGGATTTGGCGATATCGCCACAACGCTCTGCCTGCGCTCGTCCCACGACCTTGACCGGGCATGGGAGATCGCACGCCAGCACCGCGGCCGGGTCATCGAAGCGGTCAGGACCGCCCACCCGGTTGAGGGATACAAGGGAGTGTACGAGATCACGAACGCGACTCTCGCAAGCGATGTCTCGGACATCCTTGCCCGCGACGTACCGCATGCAGTTCCCGTGCTGGTCTATGGAAAGAGCGGGGATACCTGCAGGATCTCGGCACGCTGCCCACCGGGCACGACCGCCGATCTCGGGCCGCTCATCCGTGCACTCGCAGGGTCCTGCGGCGGGAACGGTGGCGGGCACCTGCTCCGGGCCGGTGCGACAATCCCCTGTGACAAGGTCGACATGTTCGCAAAAGGCTGGCAGGAGGCGGTTACCTCATGATGCAGATCAAAGGGACCATCACGACCAGGCACGGGAATGCCCCGTGTGTTGCCGCGGCACTCGCCCCGGACAACCTCCGCAGCATGGAAACAAAGGCGGAAGGCGATAGCGTAGTAACAACGATCACCGGGACACAACTCCGGTCGGTCATCGCATCCATGGACGATTATCTGATGAACCTGGCAGTTGCGGAGGACGCATGTTCCGTCCGCGAGAAACGGGAAAAACCCATAAAAAGGTGATAGTATGGCAAAGAAGAAACAGGTAGGAAGAAGAGTTGAAGGCTGGAAAGCCAAGAGCTGGTTCAAGGTGCACGTCCCCGACAACCTCGGGAAGGCGTACATCGGCGATACCATTGCAAACGATGCTGACAGCGTTGTCGGCCGGATCATGACCGCTACGCTCGGCGAGATCGTCAACGATTACGCCAAGCAGCATGTCAAGATGAGCTTTAAGATTGCAACCGTGACCGGCGATTCGGCATACACCGAGTTCGTAGGTCACGAGGTCACCCGCGACTATCTCCGCTCGCTTGTCAAGCGCCGGAGCTCCCGCATTGACTGTATTGTTCAGGTTACCACCAAGGACAACAAGAAGGTCCGTCTGACCATCTGCTGTTACACGTTCGCCCGTGCCAACATCTCGCAGGAGCACGCTCTCCGCAGCGCGATTACGCAGGCCATCGCTGTCCAGGCACAGGCATGGGACTTAAACACGCTCCTCAATGGGATCGTCTCGGGCGAGATCTCCCGCGATCTCTTCAAGGCAGTCAAGACTATCTACCCCACCCGCCGGGTCGAGGTCATCAAGTCCAAGGTCGAGCAGGTCGCAGCAAAGGTTGATACCAGCTGAATTTTTTTTCCAGATTCTCTTTTTTACGACACCATTCCGTGAGCAACCGGTAGATCCGGCGTCGCGAATGTTAATGAAATTCCCCTCCCTATACTGTACCTCATGTCCTCCATCATCACCGATCCTTTCCGCCAGAAGCTCCTGCTTTCTGCCGTGGCTCTCGGTGTGGTGATGGACGGGATCGACGGATCGATCGTGAACGTGGCGCTCCCGACGATGGCAACGTATTTTGGCACGGATACCGGATCGATTGCGTGGGTGATCATCACCTACCTGCTGATGATGGCCGGGCTCCTCCTTGTTTTCGGCAAAATTGCCGGCAGAGGATTTACAAAAAGACTCTTCCTTCTGGGGTTTGTGGTCTTCACTCTTGGTTCAGCTGCCTGTGGGATAGCCTCCACGCTTGACATCCTGCTCGCTGCACGGCTCATACAGGGGATCGGTGCTGCGATGATTGCCGCCGTTGCCCCGTTGCTCTGCATCCGGTACCTCCCCAAAAAGATGCTCGGAACTGCCCTTGGCGTAATCGCCGCCACGAGTTCCATCGGATTTGCCGCAGGGCCGGCAATCGGCGGAATCCTCACCCAGCATCTCTCGTGGCACTGGATCTTCCTGGTCAACATCCCGATCGGCATCCTCGGGATCATCTTTGCGGCCCGGGTGATTCCGGCAGATGAGCCGGAAGAACGCACGGTATCTTTCGACTACCCGGGCGCTGTCACGCTCTTTGGGGCCATGGTCTTCTGTACCTATGTGCTGGAAGAGGTCGCAGCCCGGGGGATAACGGACCCGCTGATCGTTACCTGTGGTACGCTCTGCCTGCTCTGCTCGGGGTTGTTTGTCGCCCGGGAACTGGCGATCCCGGAACCGTTTGTGAACATCAGGATCTTCTCGAAGTGGCAGTTCACCGCGGTTATCGTCGCATACCTGCTGGTGAATGTCATCTTTATGGGCGTCATTTACCTGCTCCCGTTCTATCTCGCGCTGGAGATGCACTTCGATCTGGCGACCAGCGGCCTGTACCTCCTGATCCCACCGGCAGCGATTGCCATACTCAGCATCCCGTTCGGGCTGTGGTCGGACAGGACCGGCAGCCGCCGGTTCTTTGCAGTCGCCTCCTGCGGTCTCGTCATCCTCTACAGCACAATTTTCGCGTTCCTCATTCCTGAATCCGGTATCGTGCCCCTGCTTGCCGGGCTCATCCTGATGGGAGTGGCTTTCGGGATCGCTGCCGGGCCGGCCTCAAGCAGGATCATCGAAAGTGCACCGAAGGGGGAGGAGGGTACCGGATCTTCACTGATGGTAACTTCCATTTACTTCGGCGGCGTGCTCGGGACAGCGATCTATGCAATGCTCTTCACCTTCGCAACCGCAGATATCGGCGGGATTGTCACGTTTACCGATCTCGATTCCGTAACATTCCTCAACGGATTCCACATAACGATGGCAGCAGGTCTCGTTCTTTCAGTGGTCCCGCTGGTGCTCTCGGCAGTTGTGCCGGATAGAATAAAGGGCGAGGATTGACCGATGCTCCGGTGGAGACGGTTGGTCGTGTCGAAGAATGCTTTCGCGTTCTTCTCCTGTCTCACCCCTTATGGGGGTTCGACAAACCTAATTAATCCGCCCGCCCAACCATTCCATACGAATGACCGCGAATAAAATCCTTTTTATCGTTCTTGACGGCATATCCGACCGTCCCTGCCCCGAACTGGGAGGACTCACCCCGCTTGCCGCCGCAAAGACACCGGTCCTCGACAAGCTCGCTGCCGAGGGCTGCTGCGGGATCATGGATACCATCGCACCCGGCATCCGCCCCGGCTCCGATACCGCCCACCTTGCCCTGCTCGGGTACGATCCCCATAAATACTATACCGGACGGGGACCGCTCGAATGCGAGGGTTCCGGCATCCCTATGGAGCCGGGCATGATCGGGTTCCGGTGCAATTTTGCCACGATCTCAAAGGAAGGCATCATCACGGACCGGCGGGCAGGCAGGATCCACGACACGCAGGCACTCAGCGAAGCTATCGCAAAAGGTGTCGACCTCTCGGGATACGGGGTCACGTTCTCCTTCCGGTCGGGAGCAGGACACCGGGCAGCGCTCGCTCTCAAAGGAGAGGGGATCGGGCACTGCGTCTCCTCCAATGATCCCAAAAAGGAAGGCGTTGCACCGCTCGCGGTAAAATCCCTGCGGGAGGGGGCAAAAGATAAAAAGACTGCGGATATCTGCAACGAGTTCGTGAAGCAGTCCACGAAGATCCTCTTCAACCACCCCCTCAACGTGGAACGACTGAAAAAAGGCCTGAACCCGGCAAACATCGTCCTGATGCGGGGCGCCGGGGAGATGGGGGACTTCGAGCGCTTTGAGGAAAAATACGGCCTTAAAGGGAGCGTGATCTCGGCAGCAAGCCTTATCACCGGTATCGGCAGTGCCGTGGGGCTGGAACACGTCCACGTCGACGGAATAACCGGCTCTGTGGACAGCAATATCGCGGGAAAGATTGCAGCAGCTCAGGATCAACTCAAAACGAAGGACTTTGTGCTTGTCAATATCAAGGGGGCCGACGAGTCCGGGCATGACGGCCTCGCCATGCAGAAGAAGAACTTTATCGAGAAGATCGATGCAGTACTTGAGCCACTGCTGGCGCAGAAAGACAGCATCATCATCATCTGCGCTGACCACTCCACCCCCTGCACCATCAAGGACCATAGCGCAGATCCCGTGCCGGTCATTATCCGCGGGGACGGTGTGCGGATGGACGATGTGGTCAGGTTCGACGAGTACACGTGCGCAAAAGGGGGCCTCTTACGGATTCGGGGCTGCGACCTGATGCCCATAGCGCTCGACCTTATTAACAAAGCGCATAAGTTCGGGGCATGATTTATTGGTGGATGCATGAAGGAGCGATCTGCAAAGAACTGGCATAACCACTGTCTTTTACCTGACGGGACGGAGCTGCAGGAGCACAGCATCAAGACCGACCGGGACATCGTGATTGGCGAGTTCTGCCAGATAGATTACGGGCTCCGGGGCGCTGACGTATACGTGGGCGAGTCCTCGAAAATCCGCGAGTACGTCTGGGCAAGCGGGGACGTCCGCATCGGGAACTGGTGCGAGATAGGAAACGATGTGATCGCAAAGGAGGATGCCTATATCGGTGAGGGCGTCAGGATCAACGGCAAACTTGAGGTGAACGGGGAGCTCGATATCGGGGAGAAGGTTGAGATTAAGGAGGGGTTCAAGGCCAAGGGCACTATCGAGATCAGGAACCCGATGCCGGTCTTCATGTTCATCATCATCTACTTAATGACCCTCCTCCACATCGAGAACGAGAAGGAACTCGACCGGATCCTTGACGGGCTCGTTAAGGACGAAGAGGACAATACGAAGATCCCGCTCATGATCCCTGCACGGTCGAAACTGAACATGAAGCTCTTCGCCGTCCCCTCGACCATGAAGATTGGGCGGAAGTGCCGGCTCCACGGGAATATCCGGGCCGGTTCCATCGATGTCCAGCAGGACACCGTCATTTTCGGGAGCCTGCGGGCGAAGAACCGGATCAGTGTCGTGGACGGTGTTACCGTGCACGGGAACGTGGAAAGCGGGAGCACGGTCTATGTGAAAAAGGGAGCCCACATCCTCGGGGACGTGATCGCACGGTCGATCGTGCTCCACGAGGACGCGAAAGTTGACGGCACCATCACCGCACCGCACGGCATGCGGATCGAGCGTGGCACATGAATGTAACTGAGATCCTTGGTATCGATGCAGTCCGGTTCGTAGAGCCGGAATTTGCAGCCCAGACCGACAGCATCTTCAACGACGTGCTGGCAGCAGCCGGTGGCGATGAGGGGAGACTCCTGGTTGACGGGGACGGGGAACCGATCGCCCTTGCCTTCCATGGGACCGGCGGCTGGCTGGCAACCTCGTTCCTGTTCCGGAACCCCACGGTCGAACTCATCGAGCAGTTCGAGGGCATGAACGGTGAGATCTTTGAGGAAGATCGCCCGGTCTTTACCGCCGCGGTCCGGGAATACTATAGCACTATTCTCATGAAGGAAGTCCCCCCTGCTATCGAGGACCTCAACCCGGTCCGGCGCGGGATCCTCAGTGCACTCATTGAGAAACACTGGGGCAGGGGTTACCATGGGAAATGCATCGACTGCTGCTGTGGTTCGGGTGTCGGTTCGCAGGTGCTCCGCGAACTCGGGTATGTCCCGATCTCCTATGACAATGACGCTTCACTAATTTCCCGCGGGCTTGCAACCGGTCGCCTCCTTCCCGCAGAGACGGTGTGTCTTGATGCGCTGGTCGCCGCCCGGTACATCGAGCCGGTCCCCCGGGGCATCGGGATCATGATGGGCGAGATCAATGATTTTTCAAAGGAAATGTGGGAACAGATTGTCACGGGGCTCTTCCTCATAGCGGAGAATACCCTCATTACCGTCGGGACCGAGAGCGAAGCACGTCTGATCCAGCAGTGGGGTAAAGATATGGAGCGGACTGTTGACGTGAGCGAGAACCCGGTCGATCCCATCTATGACCGGTGGGTCTGTCGCACCCGGCCCTGAACACGGTGTGACAAAAACTGCCGGCATATTCAAAGAAGAGATGAATAACGAGAACAGGGAAATAAAAGTCAGGATATTAGCACTGGCACTGCTTGGTTTTCTTTTAAGCGTGAAATCTGACAGATATTTTCCCCTCGCGGAAAATTTGCCGGAACCGGTTTTCCAGGCAGTTTTAATCCCCTATACGTTATTGTTCTTCGCGGCAGTTGTTGTTTTTTTAAGGCCCGGTATTCCCGGGGATATGATTTCGTTTCTTGATCGCGTTTCCGCCATCCGGCTTACCACCGGGATCATCCTTGTTTTTGAAGCAATGACCTTGATCCTCCTCGTAGTGCAGAATATACGATACGCATCTTTCGGATATCACCTGAATATTCCCGTCACCATCGTGTTATTCTCGCTCATCGGGATCGCTCTTATGGTTCATCTCGTCCGTGAAGCGACCCCGGATCTTCTTTTTTTTATTACCCTGACAGCATATACCGGGACCTGCCTGCTGAGTATTGTGTCATTTCCCCTTAATTCCCAGAGATCCGATATGCTTCCCCTTATCCTTTCCGGGTGCCAGACATTCCTGGCCGGGGCAATCCCGTACGGATTACATAACATCCCGCATCACCTGATTTTTACGTACCTGCCGGGCATGTGGATCGCATATCTCCCGGCGGCTGCATCCGGAGCGGATCCCAGGCTGATAAACATGATCGGCATTGTAATTTCCGCTTTGATCGTGGTATACACGGACCACAACTTTCGAAAATGCGCCTTTTTCCTGCTCCCGGTATTTTTACTGACTCCCTACCTCCAGTACCGTCATGAAATATATCTCGGGGTGCTTTTCCTCGTTCTTTCAATTATTTTTTTCTTCGGTTGTAGGAACAGGTGGCTGATAAGTTCTGCTGCATCCGGATATGCACTTGCAACATACCAGTTCACCTGGATAATTTTTCCTTTTGGTGTTCTTGCGGCATTCAGGAAATGGGGACTGAAAAAAGCGGTTATCGGATTTTTGCTAGCGGTAAGTGTTTTCCTGGCCCTGATCCTCCCATTTTTTTTGAGTGCTCCGGAATATTTCATAAAAGGCATTTACGGGCATTGGCTCTATGTTGATGTCCCGACAGTAAATCTTTGCTACCTTATCTCTCTCGTTGTGCCCTGGGATCTGATGATCTTTGTCCAGGGCAGTGTCATCGCCATCATCTTTGCGGTCGCGCTCGTGAAAATGGATCCCGAAGACTGCTGGGGGTGGATGGCGGCCGCCTTGGTATTATTTATTGCCCTGAACAGGGTTATCGAAGTGTATTTCTACCTGATCGTCCTCTTCCTCCTGGTAATGCATGGAATATCTACCGGTATCTCGTCAAAGACGCCGGATTAACCAAAGGGATTTTAAAAACATGAAAAATAAAATCGCTATAAATTTTCTTGCACAATAAGCGATAACGAGCTTGGTTTTGGCCAGCGAAAAAATATTGCTCTATTCAATCCCGGTTATTCCGGCATCTGTACCCGCTTCAGTCGCTCGGAAACAGTTCCGTTTTCTAAGGGTTCAATGGCCCGGCATACACGAACGGATACCCCGGGTCTTGGTGAACATAACCGAAGGATTGAGATTATCGGAGTCAGGGAACGGGTCAGGGTGGCAAGGTCCTTTTTTACCTGGAGTTCCTGAACCTCATCGGTTTCCATGATTACTCATTGATTTTTTTTTCATAGTATCAACATTCCGCTTAAAAAAATAAATTGTGGCAGAATTATAAAATTTGGGTAAAATATTACCGGGATAGGCAATATCCCTCATTTGCGCTTACGCCCGTGGCGGGGCGGCGGGCCGGATGCTTTCTTTTTCTGCTCCGCCCGTTTGGGATCCGCTTTCTTCTCCTTGTGGACATCCTCACTCTCGAGATCGGCGATGATCTCAAGGGGATCGTCCATGACTTTGGCGAGCCGGACAATCTCGAGCAGCCGCTCCATGCCAATGAAATGCTCGGCCATCACCCGGGCGAGCGGCGTCATGACCAGCTTCGTTCCTTTCTTTTCAACGAGCCGGTGTGCAACGAGATCGGGCAGCACCGGTTCCACACTCCCGACCATCAGGCTGTTGATGCGGTTGAGATCCGCTTCCTCGCCATCGCAGCAGATCGCGTTGGCAACATACTCCTCCGAGCTCTGCTCGAAGTCATGCTCCGGTGCTACTTCCTCCATCTCCCCTTTCAGGAGCTTTATCGCGATCTCCTCTTCGGTCCCGGGGTTCTCGCGGGAATAACTTCCGCCGGGTTCTGCCAGGATCACGACCCGGCCGAGATCGTGGAAGTCCGGGCGTCCCGCCCGTCCTCCCATCTGGTTGAATTCCTGCACGGACAGCCAGTCCCGGCCCATGGCAAGGGCATCGAAAATCACCTGCGAGGCCGGGAAATCAACACCGGCCCCCAGTGCCGCCGTGGTCACGACCGCCATGAGCTTTCCCTGCAAAAACCGGGTCTCCACGTCACGGCGTTCCACGGAGGAAAGCCCCGCATGGTACGCGGCAGCCCGGATCCCAAGGGCATCGGCTATCGTGTGGCAGCGGGAGCGGGCGTTCGTAAAGATGATCGTCTGGCCGCGGAACCCCTTGGACGAGGTCCGCTTGTACTCCTCGGTGGTCATCTGTTTGATGGTCGGGATCTTCTGCTTGCGCTCGACAAAGAGCAGGTAGCGCTCGAGCCCGATGGGCCGTTCCGCGTACTGGACGAGCGTGCAGTTCAGTTTCTTCGCGAGCACCTTCGGCGACCCGATCGTTGCCGAAAGGTACAGGAACTGGGCCTGCGGGCAGAGGTACTTGAGCCGGGCGATCATCCCGTCGAGCCGGTGACCGCGGTCCTTGTCCTCCAGCATCTGCACCTCGTCGATCACGACCGTGGCGATGCTGCTCATCTTCCGGCCGCAGCGGATCATGTTGTCCACTCCTTCGTAGGTGCCCACGATGATCGGGGCCTGCGGGTTCCGGTCCCCTACCTTCCGGGTCTCGGGCAGGTTCAGCCGGCTCACCCCGGTCAGGAGGCCGGACTTTGCAAACTTCCCGTACCGGTCCGTGAACCGCTCGTACTTCTGGTTCGCCAGCGCCACCAGCGGTACCAGAAAAAGCATGCGCCCCCGCCCTTCGAGATAATTCTTTATCCCCGCCATCTCACCAATGAAGGTCTTGCCGCTCGCAGTTGCGGCCACAACAAGGAGATCTTTTCCATAGAGGAGCCCGGCTTCCACCGCGAGCTGCTGGGCCGGCATCAGCTGGGCAACCCCGCTCGCCTCGATGAACTGGCGGGGCAGGGGCAGCTCGTCTACCGGAGCCGTTTTCATGACCGGGTGCGCCGGAAGCTTGTCGAACAGTGCCGAGGCCATGGTCACTTTCTCGGGCTGGAGTGTTGCAAGCACCCGGTCGATGTTGCGGAACTGGAGGAGCAGGTTCTCGAGGTGGGTGATACCGTCGCGTCCCAGCCTCCCGAGATGGGAGACTTCCCGGCGCAGTTCGCGCCTGCCACAGTCAAGGCAGATCCGCTCTCCCTTGCCGAAGGTGACCGCGTTGTTCTCGTCCAGCGGAGTGACCCGCTCGTCAAGAAGGCACATACGGCAGGCATCCACGGTCCCGACCCTGACCTGGAAATCGGCAAGGAACGTCTCGAACTGCGGGTCCGGTTTCACCATCCGCACATCCGCATCACGGAGCTGGGCGATCAGTTCCTTCGAGGGGGTGGGGTGGTAGTCCTTTTTTGAGCCCCACTTCACGCGGTAGCGGGTTGGCCGGGGCCCCCGGGGGGTTTCCGTGAGCTCGACAAATGCGGCCCCTTTCACGGACCTGCCATCGTAAAAGAGCAGCTTGTACGTGCCGCCTTTCTGGGGCTGGATGAGGATCTTCATGGTGCGATCAGGTCATGGATCACGTAGGCGAGTTCCACGCTCTCCAGCCGTTTTAAGAAGTCCGTGAACTCCTCGTCCACGATCACGATCGCGCAGTCGATCCCGTGGAACGCCGCCTCGATCACCCCTTCCCGGGCCCCGAAGAACATGTCGGGGGTCCTGCCTGCCGATTTCAGGGCGATCCATGCCTCGAGCCCCACGGCAGCCACCATCCTTGCGCTGCCCGTAATCTCGAGCAGCTTCTCCTTCCTTACCTTGCGGGAACCGCCATGCTGGATCCGGGGGACCTTGCAGACATGGACCACCCCTTCGTGGTGCTCGATGATCCCGTTCAGGTGGGCGACACCCACGTCCTGGTCCTTCTTTGCATCGGCAACCACGGAACCGGTTGCGGGAAGCGGGGCCTTACCGGCGTAGAGGAACCCGTCTTTCATGTACACCCCGACCACATCGCCAGCCTTCAGGTCTTCCGCAGCGATTGCGGCCCAGACCGAGACCTGCTGGATGATGTCGCGCCGTATATGACGGGCATACGATTCGAGTGATTCGGCGTTTGCGAGCACCCACTCGATCCCCGCTTTGGTCACCTCGTAGTTGCCCCGGCCGCTTGCCGAGACCATCCCTTCCTCGACCAGTTCGCGGATATACTCGGAGATGGCCTGAGGGGTCACGCCCATCTTCTCGGCAATCTCCTGTTGCCGCACCGCCGGCTGGTGTTCTGCAATCTCGACAAGGATCTGCAGGCGCGAGACCTCGCGCTTGCTGCGTAAAATAGAAGACAGGGGGTCCTTAGCGCCCGGTGTCAAGCAGCACCAGTCCCTGTCCCTTGACATCCATGTGGGTGATCCTTTTCGCGAGCCCCTTGACAAAGACGGGGCTGACATTGAATTTCCGGGAAAGGTCATTGATCGAGCTGTTGCCCTTTGCGAGCTCCCGTTCGATCTGCTCCACGACTTCGCGGAGGTTCTCGTCGTTGGAGAGCGCGATATAGATGATATCAGAGAGGTCGGAGAGGTTACACTGGAAATTGGCCCGGAACTTGTTGTAGGTTGCACGGAACTCCTTGAGCGGCTTGGCACCCGGCTTAGGCATCCGCCACTGCTCCTCCACAAGGTTTCCCTTCTTGAGGATCTGGAGACATAACGCAACGTTGTCATCCCCCACCTGGGCCCGTATCTCCTCTTCTGTCAGCCATGATTTGTTCAAAAGTTCGTAGACCTTTTTAAAATCGGGGTCGTTGAACGTCATCAGGAGAGGAACAAGCTCTACGGGATCGTTTACGATTCGAATATGGCCCGGCACGGTAAAAACCCTATACTTATATCGTCCCCCGCATCAATAAAATTTTGCAACACAAATCATGCAGAAAACGGGCAGAATCACGGTTCGGGGAATTGTTCAGGGTGTCGGATTCCGCCCGTTCGTCTATGCACAGGCCTGCGACCTTGGGATTTCCGGTTCGGTAAAAAACCTTGGCGGTGAAGTAGAGATCTTTGCCCGCGGGGAGCGGTTCGGGGAATTTGTCAGTGCGGTCTCACGGGGTCCCCCGCTCTCCCGGATCGATTCTGTGGAGGTGACCGGCACCATCCGGGAGATCCCGGACGGTTTTTTTATCCTCCAGAGCGGTACCGGCTCGCATACCGGCATGATCCCGCCCGACATCGCAATCTGCAATGAGTGCATTGCCGATATTTTTCATACGGGGGGAAGGTACGAAAACTACTGGGCAACCTCGTGCGTAAACTGCGGCCCCCGGTACAGTATCATCAGCCAGATACCCTATGACCGGGAGCGGACGTCCATGGCAGATTTCCCGATGTGCCCGGCCTGCGCGGGGGAATACGGCGACCCGCACTCCAGGCGCCACCATGCCCAGACCATCGCATGTAAGGTCTGCGGCCCCAAGCTCGCCCTGTACGACAAGCTCGGGAACGCGATTGCCTGTTCCGATCCGGTAAAAGAGGCGGCAGGGCTCCTCGATGCCGGGTTTATCCTTGCTCTGCGGGGGATCGGGGGGTTCCACCTCGCATGCGTCGAGGAGTCGGCAGGCACCCTCAAGCACCGCCTCGGCCGGATCGAGCAGCCGTTTGCGATCATGGTCCGGCCGGACCATATCGACAACCTCGCATTCGTATCCCCGCAGGAAAGAAAACTGCTCGAAAGCCCGGTCCACCCAATCGTTGTCCTTGAAAAGCGGGACCATTCGGCCCATGCGGAGATCAGTAATATCCACACCATCGGCTGCATGCTCCCCTATACCGGCCTCCACCACCTCCTCTTTTCCCACCTCAGCCACCCGCTCCTGATCATGACCAGCGCCAACATGCCCGGCTACCCGATGATCACGGAGATAGATGTGGCGATGGCAAAGCTGAACCGGGACGCCGATTTCTTCCTCACCCACAACCGCACAATCGTGAACCGGTGCGACGATTCCGTGATGCGGGACGGGTATATCATCCGGCTCTCGCGGGGTATTGCCCCGAAACGGACGGCGATCGATCTCGGGAACCGCTGCATCCTCGGTGTCGGTCCCGAACTGAACGCGAATGCCACGATCTACCGGAGCGGGTTTACCGTCACTTCCCCGCATGTCGGCAATGTGCGCAACCCGCCTACCTTAGAGTACCTGCAGGAGACGGTAGTAAACCTCCAGCGGATCCTCGGGGCAAAGTTCGACGTGATTGCCCATGATCTTCACCCCCGGTTCCTCTCAACCCGCTATGCCCGCGAACTGGCAGCAGAGAATAATCTCGAACTTGTCCCGGTCCAGCACCACCGGGCGCACATCGCGGCGGCAACGACCCGGCCCTGCGTCGGTATCGCGATAGACGGGGTGGGGTATGGCGATGACGGCACGATCTGGGGAGGCGAGATCTTCTGCGGGCAGGTGCCGGACTTACAGCGGGTGGCACACCTCGAACCGGTTGCCATGCCGGGCGGGGACCTTGCCACCCGCTTCCCGGAGCGGATGCTCTACGGCATCCTGCCGGATGACGAGATACTCGCACTCCTCACCTCCCGCGGCTGGCCCGACGTGGACCTCGGCGTGCTGAAAAAACAGGTGGCCTCTGGGTTCAATGTCCCGATAACCACCAGCACCGGCCGCGTACTGGATGCGGCAAGCGCCCTGCTCGGGATAAGCCGGGAGCGGACGTACGACGGCGAACCGGCCATGAAACTGGAGTCCGCGGCCGCGGGAATGGCAGCAGAACCCTGGGAACTTGAGTTTTCCACCCTCAACGGCTGCGAGGTGCTCTCCACCCATGCCCTGATGAAAACAGCGTTTGAGAAGCTGCAGGAAGCGGGTGCGGATGATCGCCGCTTTGTCCGAACGCTCGCCGCATCCTTCCAGTACAACCTTGCCCGGGGGATAGCAGCCCTCGCGATACGGGCTGCCGAACGGGAAGGGATGAAGACAATTGCCCTGAGCGGCGGAGTTGCTTACAACCACGCGATTCGGGAGACCATCCGGCAGGAAGTCCTTGCCCGGGGTTTCACCTGCATCGTCAATGCGGACTATCCGCTCGGGGACGGGGGCGTATCGTTCGGCCAGTGCGTGTACGCCGGGATGCTCCTGAGCAGGCAGCGATGATCCCAGGGAATATCCGGACAAAAAAATTGTTTTGCCGGACCTTTTATGATGCGTGAGAAAGAACGTGTGAAACAACTACCGGTTATGAACCATTTCCGTATCACCGAAGAATCGGGGATCCCACTTATCGGCTCGCTCTATTTCGGCATCATCGACCGGGGCACGAGCCTGTTGCAGGTACGTCCGAGCTGCGGCTGTAACCTGAACTGCCCGTTCTGCTCGGTGGATGCCGGGCCGAAAACGCGGACGCGGGCCACGAGCTACGAAGTCGAGATGGAGTACCTGCTTGGGGCAGTGCAGGAGATCGCCCGCTTCAAGGGTCCCGGTGTGGAGTGCCACATCGATTCGCCCGGGGAGCCCCTCATGTACCGCCAGCTCCCGGAGCTCGTGGCGGCACTGAGGGAGATTGAGGAAGTGACTGCCATCTCCCTCCAGACCAATGGCACCCTGCTCGACACGAAGATTATCGCTGCACTCGAATCGGCGGGGCTCGACCGGATCAACCTGTCGCTCCATGCACTGGACCCTGATATCGCGAAGATGCTTGCCGGGGTTGACTGGTTCGATATCGATACACTCATGGAGTCCGCACGGGCGGTTGCAGAAAGCAGGATCGACCTCCTGATCGCCCCAGTCTATATCCCGGGGATCAACGATGATGAGATCCCGAAGCTGATCCGGTTTGCGCTGGAGATCGGGGCCGGCAAACGGTTCCCGCCCCTTGGGATCCAGAAGTTCGAGCATTACCGGTACGGCAGGTCACCTAAAGGGGTGAAGGCCCAGAGCTGGTGGCAGTTCTATAACCGGAGCCTCCGGCCATGGGAGAAAGAGTTCGGCTTAAAGTCTCGAGCTGAACCCCGCACGGGACTTTGGCACGGTCCGGCGTCCCTTTGTACCGCTCGCGTTCGACAAGGGGGAGAAAGTGACGGTTGAAATCCGGGCGCCGGGCTGGATCCATGGCGAGATGCTCGGGGTAGCCCGCAACCGGGTGGTATCGGTCTACAACTGCGAGAAGCAGGCCGGCAACGTGCGGGTGAAGATCGTCTCGACGAAGCATAATATCTATACCGGGATGCCGATCTGAACCTGAAAATCGATCGTTAAGTACAGGTAACACACTACCATAGTTTTCATTAATATCCTGTTGAAATCTCATCTGGGGTAAAACAAAAATCTTTTTTTTTACGATCCTGCAAAATACAGGAAAATTCAAATTAAACGGATTTTTTTGTTCTTTTGATAATTCAAAAAATACTGTTGGGGGGTTGTTGATTTTTCCCCATGTTATCCGGCATTGACTGTTCTCGACAGGAGGATCGTATCATCGTAATCGACCAGGTTCAGGAGATAGCTGTTCGAATTATTTGTAGCAAAGACAAGCTTTCCGGTTATGGTCTCATTTTGCTTGATTTTGCGAGGGAGAATGAACGCCTTCTCAACTCCGTACTGGCCATAATCCTTTTTTTCATTGAATGAGATTCCTAAATTCCGACCGCTCACGAGATCCCGCAGGGTGGTCGATCCCTCATAAAAATAAAAACCATCCGGCAGGTCTTTATTTTTCACCGTCGCATTGATTATTACAAACACCAATCCCGGACCCGTACGTATCTCATTCAGCGTATACCTTTTTTCGACAGAATGTATCGTTACACTGACAGGATGATCGGTTGTGGTCAGGCTTTCAAAACTAACGGGAAGAGAGGTCAATACCTTTTTATTACTATCCACCAGGTTCAGCCTATATCTTGCCGAATCGTAAATCGTGAAGATAATCTGCCCCGTGAGGGCCTCGTTCTGTGCAATTTTTGTTGGCAGGATGATAGGATTCTCAAGGGGCCTGTCCATTTTTTCGAGAAAATTTGATGACCTGTTAGCAAAGTTACTATTTTCGAGATTAAGCAAGCTGGTCGATGTATTGGCAAAATCAAACCCCTCCCGTACATCATTATTTTTCACGGTAATATTGAGGACCACGAAAATAGTTGCATCCCGGGAATGAAGCCCGTTCTGGTTTACTCTCGCCATTTTCCTTGCAGAGTTAATCGTTATACTGACAGGCATCCGGGTGGATGTCAGATTCCCGAAATTGATCTGCTGTGAGGATAACACCTTGTTATCACTATCGGTGAGATTCAAACAGTACCCTGCTGAATCAGTAACTGCAAAGACAACCTGCCCGGTAATGGCCTCATGTTGTCCGATTCTTGTTGGGGGAACAATCGGGTTGGTAAGGTTACTCCGGATACGCGGGTTTGCATTCAATGACGTAGGAATGAATTCACCACTATCAAGATCGAGTAACGTGACAGATTTATTAACAAAAACAAATCCTTTTTGTGCATCGTTATTTTTTATCGTAATATTGAGGACCAGGAAAATTTTCCCCGCTGGCAGACTTATATTGTTCAGTTTTTGTACTTTTTCAGCAGAGTTAACCGTTACACTGACTGGTCCTGATGATTGCTGGTTCCCGACGGGAAATGGATTCGGGGTGGGGGAATTATTTGTCCCGGAATCCGGAGTTGTGCAGGCAGCAATGTATACCGTGAGGACAATCAGAATCCAAAACCCTGCGATACATACCCTCTTTCCCCGTTTTGTCACGTGTCTCACCCGTTAGATTTCTCATGTGTCAGTAATTATGCATTGTGAAATTCTGTTGGAATATGTTGGTAAAACACTGATGACATTTGTCCTTCCACCAGCCTGAACTGGGTTATACAAAGGATTTCGACAGTGCCGGATATAATTCGGTCATTTTTACGGGATCACAAAAGAAAAGGCTTAAATTTTTCCAATATATACCTCCTGTTTTGATATCCATGACGATGAAAAACAAGGTTGTTTTCTGTTCTTTCTGCATGCTTTTACTCATTGCATGCATTGTTTGCACCGGTTGTACTTCAAGTCAAAGTGCCCAGACAGACTCCACAAAGTAATTCCCCGACGGTAACAACACCTGCACAAACCCTGAATCCCACAACCGCTCCAGAGACGCTGGTTACCACGTTTGCACCTACCGCTGCTCCGACTGCAGTCGTGACGACAACGGGAACACCGGCGAATGGGGGATTAAGCGTTACTATCAACTCGGCAGTGAAGAAAACACTCATTGGAAACGCCAAACCAAAGCCCGGTAATATCTTTCTTGTATTGGATGTCATCATCCAGAATAATGATAAAAACAATGATTTTGTATATACAAATACCTCATTCGCAATTTCTAATAATTTGGATCCCAGTCATCCGCCACTGGGTAAATTTTCCAGCGGATTGAATAATCAACTCATTTCGGGAACTATCCCGCTAAAATCGACAATAACCGGTCAGATCGTCTTTGGGGTAAAGGACGGTTCAGAGGATTATAAGTTATCTGTGTCAAATTCAACAGGAACGGTGATTACATCAATTGACAACATCAATGTGTCATAAAAACCGAAAAAACGAACCTTTTTACTTTTTATGAATGCCCTTTGTGGAAATGTCTCCTGGGATACACCAGCCAGCGTAGATACCGGGTGAATTCCTGAGGATAAGCACACTTACAAGGACAATTTTATCTTAAGGCGGGAGACAGTAACAGATTGATAAGAGAATAAGAAAAAGTGAGGTTAGCCGAACAGGGCACCGAGCCCTGCCATGCCGCTCTCTTCGTCTTCCTTCTTGTGCTCTTCCTTGTGCTCTTCCTTGGCGGGTGCTGCTGCGCCTGCTGCTGCGGGTGCTGCTGCTGCTGCGACCGGGACAACTGCTGCTGCCTTGATCGCGTCTTCGATGTTCACGCCTTCGAGCGCTGCAATGAGTGCCTTGATCCGTGACTCGTCTGCTGCTACACCTGCGGCGGTCAGGACTGCCTTGACGCCGTTCTCATCGACTTTCTTGCCTGCTTTGTGCAGGAGAAGTGCTGCATAGATATATTCCATCGTAATCTACCTCAAACTTTTCTCAAATATTATTTAACCAGGCTCTTGATTGCCTGGCCTTCTCTGTACGCTTTACCGATAATCGCATCGACAACGTCTTTCTCGTAGATCGCTGCCTCGATCGCAAGACCGCGTGCATCCCTGACCGCCTTGATCAGGAGTGCATCCATCGAGTCCTTCGTCGGGATCGCTGCTTCGAGCGACAGGGCAAGTGCCTGCCGGCCTGCCAGCGCGATCTGTCCGAGGATGACCGTCTCGTCCACTGCAAGCACGGACGGCTCGTAGATGCTGCCGTCATGGTATGCTGCCTGCAGGGCAACACCGACGTCCATGGGCTTGATGTCAAGCTTGACCAGGATCGCAGCGAGTTTTGCCGAGATGACGCCGCCTTTCCTGACAACCGTCTTGGTCTCCTTGATCCTGACCTTGCCGCCTTCAATTGCCGCGGGGATGCCGGCCTGCTGGAGCTCGCCGACAATCGGGCCCGGCTTGAAGCTCGTGGGACCGCTTGCGATGACAATATCCTCCGGCGCTTTCTCGCCGGCCTTTGCCGCCATCTTGGTCTTGGTCTTCTCGAGCTGCTTGTAGAGCTTGAACGGGTTGTCGTTGGTGAAGATGATCGCCGAGTGACCGGAAACGTACTTCGCCAGGTTCTTGACATCCCCGCCAATCTCGTTGAACGCGTGCTCGATGAGGGTGTTCCTCGTCACCTTGATGACAGCCTTTCCGCGGAGGTTCCGGCGGATCTGCTGCACCTGCTGTGCGGGGATACCGTACATGTCGACAAGCCCGATGAGCTTGTACGCTTTCGCGTTCTTCTTGATGTCAGCGACCTCTTCTTTCTTCCACGCGGGGAGGTGGTGGGTATATAACGCCATTATTCCAGCCTCACTGCGGGACCCATGGTGGTCTTGACAAAGACGGAACGGACGTTCAGGGGACCCTGTTCAAGGACAGCCTCGATCCTCTTTACGATCGTTTCGATGTTCTCAGCGACCTGTTCCGGCTTCATTGCCGTTGTACCGACCTTGGTGGAGAAGACCGTCTTGTCCTTCGTACGGATCTTCACCGAGTTGCGCAGGCGCTCGACAATCGGGCGGATATCCTGCTGTGCGGGGATCGGCATGGGCATCCTGCCCCGTGGTCCCGAGCCGGGGACCTGAGTACCGGCCGACACCGGGCATGACCGCCGTCTCTGCAAGGAAGTACCGGTATGTGCTGGCAACCTTCCGTGCTTCGCGGGGTG
Organism: uncultured Methanoregulaceae archaeon; assembly: GCA_963818425.1. GTDB lineage: Archaea > Halobacteriota > Methanomicrobia > Methanomicrobiales > Methanospirillaceae > Methanoregula. The sequence goes on from CAWFSA010000003.1 coordinate 188,605, forward strand.
CACCGCCGAGCCGCTCAACTTCTTCAGGGCCGATAATCAGGTCGACTTTGGCTTCTTTTGCCTGCGTGACGATATCGCCCTTCCCGATGACACAGATACCGATCTTCTCGCCGGTTCCGTGGGGGAGCATAATCGTCTCGTCGATACGATTTTTCGGCTGCGCCATATCGATATTCTTGAGATTGATGGTAATATCGATGCTCTCAGAGAATTTACGCTCTGGCGCCTTCTCAATCGCCGTTTTTACGGCATTCAAAATTTTGGCCCTATCAACCATCAGATTCCTCCATAGTTCTGCGACCGGATTTCCGATCTCCTATGGTTTTCTCCTGTTTATTTCACGAGTACACTGTCGTACTTGCCTTCATTGATGAGGGCGAAGACATCTTTTGCCTTCTTGCCGTCAATGGTGACTCCCATGCTGACACACGTGCCGACGACTTCCTTAACGGCAGTCTTCAGCTCGTACGAGAGCATGCCTTCGAGTTTCATGTTGGCAATTCTGACAGCGGCCTCGAATGGCAGGTTGCCTGCCACTTTGACGTTGGGCTCTCCGGATCCTTTCTCGATACCGGCCTCTTTCTTGATGAGTGCCGTGGTCGGTGGGATACCGACCGTCAGCGTGAAGTTCTTCTTTGCGTCGACTTCGATCCTGACCGGGACCTGCATTCCGTTGAATGAGGCGGTCTTCTTGTTGATCTCGTCGACTACAGCCTTCACGTTGATACCGAGTGGTCCGAGCGACGGTCCAAGGGGTGGACCTGCCGTTGCCTTTCCGCCGGGTACTAAAACCTCGACCACTTCTGCCATAGTCTTTGCACCACGCCGTCCCTCCTGTTGAGGGGTCCAAGCTTGGGTCTGTAAATATTGATGGGAAGGGACTTAAAGGTGATGGGGGGGTGAGACTTACTAAACCAATCGTATCGAGAAATAACAATCCAAAAATAAATTATTCAAGGCATTCAATGATTAAATAAGGGTCTCACTTATGGATTTATTGAAAGTAGCATCAACAGAGCAATCCGTGTCTAAAAACCGAAATAATTATGGACTTCAATTTCAATTAAAATCGAATGGATACCAGTTCAAGGAGGATGTTGCTGTTTTCAAGTTGGAAAAAGTACCAGAATTTTCAATTATATTCGTCCTTTCGGATCACTGGATGACGATTTTAACAAAAGATTGAGAATTGTTTTAGAATGCCAGTGAAATCCTAAAGATGCATATCTGAGTTGGGAATTGCGCTTTGGCATTATTACATTGAAAGAATTTTTGCAAAGAGAAAGAATCTGGAAAAATTAAGTCCTAAAACATCGCAGATTAATGGACTACTGGAGGAAGAAGCTATCTGGAAATTGAATACCACTTTTGATGGAGTTGTTGAACGACCTTATCAAAAATATGAGTGGGATCAAGCATCAGACCGAAAATTAGTATTCATTGTCTTCCGCTTTTAGTGTTTTTAACAGTTTGATCATCAGAATCATGGTTTCTACCAAATCTAACTGAATAATCGATGTAAATGGGATTCGAGACAATTCCAAGGCAATCGAATTTTTGCTATATGAATTCCAAAGACTGCCCTCACCTCTCCGATGAAGATATGTAATGCCCAGCGTTGATAATGCTGAATGTTCTAAATTGGATCAAATCGTTTCCGGGTACATTCTATCAAGAAGTTTTCGACAGGCTAGCCCTCATTGCTCGAAGCGATATTGATAGTTCACTATCATGATCCACCTCGCAATTTTTTTTGTAAGAAACGCCCGGATTTGTATCACAGAATCAACGCAATGCTCTGGTATTTCAAATTCATTTGGATTGTATAATACGCGGCGATCTTCCAAGAAGATCACTTCTCTTGCAGATGATCTTGTATAATCAGGATTCCCAAGAAATTCCAAAAACAGGTGTATAATTCCAGTAATCCGTCTTAAAATTTCTTGACTTTCATTGAAAATGGATACAGATTTGACATGATATTTTTATTGGATATCTATCAATAGAAGTCGAGTTTTAACCGCCCTCGCCCAGCGAGGCCCCGACAGGCCGTCGCAGCGACCCCAATAAGGGGTGGGTAAACTCACCATGACCCGGGAGCCCCCAAATGACCTCCCCCAATCCGGCCCCATTTCCGCCCCCGTTTACCCCTCCCGGAACATGAAATGGCACTAATTCACGAAAAAACGGCACTATTGTTTTCGGATACGTCTGAAATGACTCCTGATTGCCATAAAACACGGGTAAATCGATGCCCGGAAAAGTCCCTATTTAGCACTAATACAGCGGCCGATCTCCCCTCAGATCGTGCTTTCCCTCTTAGTGCCCGAACCCGCCAAAAATCACCCAGCAAAAAGACGCCCATATTCGCATTCTGTCAAAGGTTAGGTTTTACCACAGGTTCCTGGACGTGACAGAGGAAAGCCCAAATCCTGATTTTCACGTCGGAGACCCGGAAAGGGGACGGGTGTCAGACAATAGAGGGCAAGTAGTCTCCGACGGAGAATGAATCTGGCACTGACCATGATCCCTCCCGGGACCTGACGTGCTATCCAAAGTACACCGCCCGACCCCCCCTGACCACCCGATGCACCCCGGCCCGGATTCTCACCAGCACTTCCCGTCGTAAAAACGCTTAAAAAATCAAAAAAACACGGCCAATACTGATGGATGCCTGAGGGGGGTCGGACGGTTTACTTTGGCAAATCGCGACCATGAACAGCGTGGCAGACCATGAAAATTACGACGTGGACGCCCGCGAATGCCATCCAGCAGGAGATCAGTTTTGTACCTGTCAGACCCCCCCGCCACTCATGGCTTTTTTGAAGCGCCAGTCCTCACCTCCCGACGCCCGCCCGCTTCACCTCCGCATGCCGGTAACAGCCGGTCTCATGGTCGTTGACCATGCCAACTGCCTGCATGAACGCGTAGCAGATCGTTGGCCCGACAAACCGGAAGCCCCGCTTCTTCAGGTCCCGGCTCATGGCGTCCGATTCGGGAGAAGTCGCAGGAATATCGCCCATCGACCGGATGCCGTGATCGATCGGCCGGCCGCCAACAAACTGCCAGATGTACGCATCGAAGGATCCGAATTCGTTCCGCATCTCCAGAAACTTCCGCGCATTCGTGATCGCTGCTGAAATTTTCAGCCGGTTCCGGATGATCCCGGGATCGGCAAGCAGGCGCCGGAGATCCTCGTCTGAGAAGCGGGCAACCGCGGCCGGATCGAAATCGCGGAATGCGGTACGGAAGTTCTCCCTCTTGTTCAGCACGGTCCGCCACGAGAGCCCGGCCTGCATGCCTTCGAGGACCAGGAATTCGAACAGGAGCCGGTCGTCATGGACCGGGACGCCCCATTCCTCGTCATGGTACCGGAGCATCAGCGGATCGGTCCCGCCCGCTGCCCAGGCACAGCGTTGTTTTGCTGCCATCATTCTCCCTGACTCACCGGTGCTCATCGTACGCTTCCCGGAGCCATCCCCGTACTTCGTCATCCAGATCGGCTTCCTGCCGGATAACCACGTGGTGCATGAACCGGCCCGGGCGGGGTTCAGCCACCTGCTTCACGCGGACGTCCGCGATCCGCCTCCTGAGGGCAAACGTCAGCACGATACTCTCGTCCGGCTGCGTCCAGATCCACATCTGCGGGAGCCAGACCCAGGCAAATTTTGTCTTTGCCCCAAACGAGACCTGCCTCTTCATGACCTCCATCGTTACAGGGCCGAGCGACCCGAAGTACCGGTGGATAGCGTGGAAGAGCGAGAGAGCGGCCGGTCGGCCGGCAAACAGCTGCTCCAGCGTCCAGGTACCCGGTTTTTTCATAGCTCAGGCCAGGTTTCCAGAGAGTGGGACGCGATCACTTCGCCTCGTTGTTCTCTTCCCAGAGGCCGAAGAAGTTCCCCTCAGTATCAATGCAGTTGGCAAGGTAGCCCATGCCCGGCACCGGCATCTTACCCGTGATGAGTTTTCCCCCGAGGCTGGTTACCTGCTTCATCGCGGCATCGATGGAGGTCACGCCGAAATAGTTCATCATCCGCTGTGAGGGGTCCATCCGTTTCCCCATGCCGCCGCCAACGCCCGGCGAGCCGTCAAGGTTCTTCGTGGTGATGAGGTAGTACTCCATACCCGGGTAGGACTCGAATTTCCACCCGAAAAGAGAGGAATAGAACATTTTTGCCCTTTCGGTATCCTCTGCCGGTACATCAAAGTGCACAATCGCTGACATCAGGTTGTCACCACATCCTGTACGGATTACCCGGGTGATAACCATTTTTATCCGGATAAGATCCCGGTCATGTCCCGCACGACTCCCTCCATAAGAATTTCCGCAGGGTTCCTGCTCGCGATCCGAACAGGTCACGGCATTATATCCCGGCATTGGTACTGTCTGATAATATTAATACCGCATCCGCCAATGTCTGCCTGAAGGCACCCCCTCAGATACCGGTGCCGGGAGTTGCAGCACCATGCAGGAAATAATCAAAAAAATGATCACGGAAGCGATGGCAGCCCAGCACGCTGACGTGAACCAGGTAAAAAAGAAGCGCGGGGATAAATTCGTTATCGACGACACCAAAGCCTATGTCGATGCTGTCAAGGGCATGAAACCTGCCGGGGGTCAGAGCAAAGCCGTCTTTGCCCTGCACACCGATTCGGTCAATGCCCATTACGCGATCCTGAAAGGGCTTACAACCACCATCCGCCCCGAGGACGATCCCTATGTCGAACATTACCAGACGCCGGTCATTTTAGAGATGCTCTACGATGCGGACCCGAAGTTCCGGAAGAGTATTGACGCATTCATCAAGGCGGTGGCAAAAGCCGAGGCCCTGATCGGCAAAGAGTCGGCACGGAGGTATGCCGGCTTCTACGGTCCTACCTGCGTGGTGGACTTTGCCCTGATCCCCGGCAGCAGCAGCAATATCGTCAACCAGATCCTCAAGACCATTGATATTCCCGTTGCACATAAGCAGACGATCCTTGCCGCCAAGTCGTGGGCCATGAACACCTCGTACGGCATCGGGGACATTTTTGCGCACGCGGTTGAAGGCGGAGCAACCCTTGCGGACGCGGTGAAACAGGAAGTTGCCATGATCCAGTCCATCTACGATACGCCGGTCGATGCCCAGGCAAAACTGATGGACAGCGTGGGGCAGAACTCCTTTGACTGCCGGAAGTACATGAAAGAGTACCGCGCGAAGATGCAGGGAGCCGTCAAAGCCTCGCTGGATGAGGGCGTCCACTACGGGAACATAGTGACCGTGCCGGCCTACTGCGTCGGGGATATTGCCCACCACATCTCCCAATCAACGTACAACATGTGCAAGGATGACGTGATCATGGCCGTCATAGAAGCGGTGACCGAAGTTATGGACAAGACCCTGCATGCGGCAGCGCCGAAGATGAAGACCGAGAACGAAGTGCTCTCGGTAGCAACCGGGGCATCTGCAAGCGCTGCGGAGTATATTCTCGAACTCGACGGGTTCAACGCGATCATGGTCGTGGACATGCTGACAAAACGCTACCATAACTATGTCCAGCTCTACCCCAAGCGGGGTGCAGCGATCGAGCTCCACAACTGCGATTTCATGGACATGATCTACCGCGGCTGGAAAGCGGTGGATAAGGCACGGAGGATGCAGGCCAGCGAACCGGGACTCGTGAAACCGAAAGTCGCTGGGTTCGAAGTCGATCTCTCGCCGGTTCTTAAAAACGAGGTGCTGGCCAACCCGCAGCGGTACGCGTACCCGGCCTGTGCCATGACCGTGCGGTTCTCGGCCATGATGCGCCTCTCGGATTACCCGTGCCTCCTGACGAGCGAGCCGGTCACAGCAACCTTAATGACAAATATCATCGCACTTCACAAAGAGGTTGCAGCAGCCCCTGCACGGATCTGCAAGGACTGTGCGTCTGCGGCCCTGATGGATTTCCGGCACTGCTCCTGCCAGTGGAAGGAAGCAGTCTGATCCCGGTGACAAGATACGGTGGTGGAAAAAAATGAAATGTTACGTGTGTGCAAAAGAGGGGAAAGAGAGCGATGCCGTTGCGGTATGCGTTGCCTGCGGTATGGGAACCTGCATGAAACATACGATCCGAAAGGATGTCGATGTCTGGGAGGGCGGGTACCCGCTCCCTTCCCGGAAATTACCCAAAAAGATGCCCCGGATGCTCTGCCCGGACTGCAATGCAGCATACGGGGAGGGTAAGTAATGGCAACGCTCGCCAACCGCAGTATCGCTGAAGCCGTTGGCACAGCACTCCTCGTGTATTTCGGTGCCGGGGCTGCGGCAATCACGCTGATGATCGCCCACGGGACAAAACCGGCAACTCCTTTCAATATCGGGATCGGACAGCTTGGGGGGCTCGGGGACTGGTTTGCCATCGGGATCTCGTTCGGCATTGTTATTGCTGCCGTCATCTATGCGCTCGGCCGGGTCTCGGGGGCCCACATCAACCCGGCAGTGACGATTGCGCTCTGGGCAACAAAACGATTCCCTGCCGGTGACGCTGTGGCATACGTCATTGCCCAGTGCACTGGTGCTGCAATCGGGAGCCTGCTCTTCTTCCTGACCGTGGGAATGGATGCGGTCACGATCGGCGGTCTCGGGGCAACCGCACCGTTCCCCGGGATCGGGTACGGGCAGGCGATTCTCGTCGAGGCAATTGCGACCTTCGTGCTGATGCTCGTGATCATGGGTGTGGCCGTTGACGAACGTGCCCCGCCCGGATTCGCCGGGCTCATCATCGGCCTGACCGTAGCCGGGATGATCACGGCGACCGGCAACATTGCCGGTGCATCGCTCAACCCGGCACGGACCTTCGGTCCGTACATCATGGACTTCCTCCTGGGCGGCTCAAATCTCTGGGCATTCTTCCCGATCTACCTAATCGGCCCGGTGCTCGGTGCAGTCGTTGCCGCAGTATTCTATGACCGGATTACCGCTGAGTAAAAAGAGCGGGCCGATCTCCTTTTTTTGCGGGTCCACCGAGTAATGCAGGATTCGTCATCTGAAGTTCATGACCCCTGTTTAGCAAGAGACATTTTTCTGCACGAACAAAGGACCGGATGGTTATTCCACGGCCTTTCGCTGGTTGCCCCCGTTTTCCCGGCATTCCCGCACGCCGGAGCCGGTTGAATCCCGGGACGGGTAACCTGCACAGGTACCCGCACCTTTTTCGTACCAGCCCCTTTGTTCCGGAAGATATGGTTGCTTAAAAAAAATGTGTTCTGGAGAAACGGATATGAACGGGCATTCGCACCCGAACTATTGAAAATCGGCAAATAATTATTTTAGCCGTCTTGATCCGCCGCGGGGGCGCCCCGTCGGGGGCGGCGGCGTTCATCGCAAGAGGGGGTATGGGGGTAACAACTCCCATCATCGAATCGGAAGGGATTCATTTTTCCCCGGAAATTGTTTGAAATTACTTGACGTTCTCGGGGGCTCCGCCCCCGCCACTATGGCATCCCCCGGTTGCGATAGTCTGTATTACATGTACATACGTACAAAGATTTTTCTGTACGGGCAATACTGCGGTATCGCATTCGCCATGAGCCCCCTACGGGGCAGGGCTGGCGCAAAGGGGGGGAACCCATTCTATAGAGCAGAAAATTTTTCTGCACGAATTCCACGATCTTTCGCTGGTTTGCTCCCGTTTTCCCGGCATTACCATACGCCAGAACCGGTCGAGTCCCATAAATGGATGGCCTGCACCGGTCCAGCACCTCCGCGCCGGCCCCTTTTTCCGGAGATCTGCCCGCGGGAAAAAAAATGATCTCAGGGGAACTGCGGGGACCCGGCTTCGCTCCTCGCGGTGATGGATACGGCCAGGTCCCTCATTTTCTGCATGAACAGGGTATCGCACGACAGGAGCGGCCCGCAGTCCGGTTCGCTAGCGGCGACCCCCGGGTCGAAGGGCAGAAAGATAAACTTTGGAAAATCTGCACTACCCTTCATCCTCTCGCGCACTCTTTGTTCATCGGCATCCCCGCCCATCCGGTTCACGACAAAGACGACATGCCCTATCCCGAGCTGCCGCGCCAGCGCAGCGGATTCCCGCGCAACCGATACGGCGTTATAGGAGGGATCCGCGACCACAACCGCACAGGTAAATCCCTCGGCAACGGCCCTTCCGAAATGCTCAAGGCCGGCCGGGGTGTCGAGCAGGACAACTTCATCCGGGAGGAGCCGCATGTGCCGGAGGATGGCGGCAAGCAGGGTGTACTCGGGGCAGAGGCACCCGGACCCTGCCTGCCGCACGCTTCCCATGACCAGAAGGCGGAGGTTCTGGTCAACCGGGACGGAGAAGCGGTCGATCACATCGCTCACGTCCGGGTTGAGCGTCAGGAGGCCGCCGGGTGAGAGGTCCGGGCCGGCCCCGATCTTCTCGCGGAGATAATCCGCACTCCGCGAGACCGGCACGATCCGCACCGCAGCTTCCGGCGGAACTCCGAGGGTCACTGCAAGGTTCTGCTGGGGATCGCCATCAACGGCAAGGACCCGCTTCCCCTGCCGGGCAAAGAGGCGGGCGAGGAGGGCACAAAGGGTAGTCTTCCCCACCCCGCCTTTACCGGTGATGACAATGCGGATCCCGCTTTCCCCCGTCTGCGGCGCATGGCTGTTTCCTGCCAGGGGCCCGGCCCGGACCCCTGCCGCCAGGTTCATATTCCCAGCTCGGTCCGCTTCCGCTCGATGTGACCGGATATGAGCACCGATGCCTTGACCGGATCGGGTTCCACGGCGAAGCTTGCGTTCACGGCGCCTTTGAGCCCTTCGGTCAGGAGCGATACCACGGCCGGGCTGCCGGTGATGTGGGGCATGACGCCAAGCACGGTGTAGACCCCGGATGCAACGAAGTATGCACCGATCGAAACCGCCTTCTGCGAGTACCATTCCGGTGCCGCCCCGGCAATCGGCAGTTTGTGGATCGGGACGTTGAGGGCATTGCCAAGTTCCGCCGCAAGCACGAGGATGCGGGAGTTGTCTACACAGGAACCCATGTGAAGGACCGGGGGGATCTTCAGGGACTCGCAGACCGCCCGCAGGTCGTCCCCGGCCAGTGCCGCAGCCTCGGGCTGGAGGAGCCCGGCCTTTCCGGATGCTATGGCAGCACAGCCGGTCTCGACGCAGAGAATGTTGCGTTTGATGAGTTCCTTTGCAAGCGTCACATGACCGTAGTCGTGCTTCACATGCGGGTTGTTGCACCCGACAATACCAACAGCCCCCCGGATCTTTCCTGCAGCGATCAGGTCGATGAGCGGCTTGAACGACCCGCCCAGCGCCCCCTTGATCGCCTCGTTGGAGAAACCGGACATCAGCGGGACGGGTTCCCCGGGGATGAGTACACGCTGGGGGTTCCGGTTTTTGAAGTTCTCCACTGCCATCCGGACAATGGCTTTTGCCGTGAGGTAGCCGTTTTCGGGACTGAAATCGAAGAAATAGGAGCCCGGGATCTTCGCCTTGGCACTGGTCGAGATGATGAGCGTGTGGTAGCAGCTCGCCGTCCTCGGCAGGGAGGGGAAGATGCACTGGTAATCCACGATCATCGCCTCAAGGGCACCCGTGGTGATAACCAGTTCCTGGTTCAGGTGGTTACCGGACATCGGGACGCCCTTGCGCATAAGCAGCTCGCTTCCCGTGCAGCAAAGCCCGACAAGGTTGATCCCCTGTGCGCCATTCTTCTTTGCAAGAGCCACCAGCTCGGGATCCGCAACCGCTTTAACGACCATCTCGGAGAGCACCGGGTTATGGCCGTGAACCGCGATATTGACATGGTCCTCTTTGAGCACCGCGAGGTTGACCCTTGATTTCAGGATCGCGGGCGTTCCGAACAGCACATCCGAGACATCGGTCCCCATCATCGACCCGCCCCAGCCGTCCGAAAGGCTGCAGCGGAGTCCCTGGAGCAGCATGCCGGTGTAGTCCGCACCAACGCCCATCTGGATCCGGTGCATGCAGTCCACCACTTCGCGGTCGATCCCCCGGGGGGCGATCCCGAGGTTCGCCCAGATCTCCCGGGTCCCTTTCGGGGCACGGTTGAGGAACTGGAGGGTGTTTTTCACCATCCCGTACTCTTCGAGCATGGCCCGGCCGAGTTCGGCAGCAAGTTGCTCCGTGCTTTTCTTCCCGTCAGGAATACCGTATTCCGCACAGAGCCGGCGCAGTTTCTCCGGGTCGGCAATGCCGTAATCTTTGGTTTTACCGGACCCGACAAGGTACAGGGTCTCGACGATATCGCGGCCATGGTCCGAATGGGCTGCAGCACCGGTTGCGATCATGTCCAGGAGGTTGCGGGCAACGATCAGGTCGGCATCGGCACCGCAGACACCCCGGATGCGGTGGGGCGGGATGATCCGGCACGGGCCCATGGTGCACCGGGAGCAGGAGATCCCCGCTTCACAGTACTTGCAGGGCGGCTGCTGCATCTCGAACCGGTCCCAGACCGTCTCGATGCCCTCCTTCATCGTCAGTCTCAAGGATCGGTTTTGCATTCTCATCGATCGTCCGTGCCTCTTTCTTCTGCTCGATCAGTGCAGGGTTCAGAAGCGACATCCGGGCGCGGTCCAGCTCGCAGACATCGAGCCGTTCCCTCACCAACACGGGTTTTGGTTCTTCCGCCATCGTTCATCTCTCCATAGGTTCTGGATAGTGCGTAATCATCCGGGGGGATATATATACTATCGGGTGAGGACAACAGGTGTTTCCCGCGGGGGGGTGCGGGGGCGTTGGGAGTCATCCCACGGATGGCCCGACTGCCGGGACGCTCTGCCCCGGCCTGCAGGAGAAATTCCCCGGGGAACAGTGAGAGCCCTCCCGATGCACTTGTCAGGATTGTACAGGACGGGAAGGTCCGGCCCTGCACAACCATTGATCCCGGGTGCGGTGCCGGCAACTATGCGATCTACCTTGCAGGCCTCGGGTTTGATGTTCCCGGGGTCGACAGTTTCCCCCACGGCAATAAAAATCGCGGAAGAACATGCAAAAAAACGGGGAGTCCGGTGCAGGTTTATTGTTGCTGATCACCTTGGCGATGTGCATGAGGTAACCGGCACGTTCGACTTTGCCTAAGACGGGGAGTTCCTGCACCATATTTTCCCGGAAGAGCCGGGATGCCTATATCCGGAATGTCCATAAAGTCCTGAACCCCGGAGCAACGTACTTTTCCGTCTGTTTCAATGAGAAAGACCCCCCGTTTGGCGGAAGCAGGAAGTTCCATACGACCCGGATCGGGACAAAACTCTATTTCTCACAAGAATCCGAACTGCGGGATCTTGTTTCCCCGTATTTCAGGATCCGGGAATTAAAAACCATTGACGTTCGCTCCCGGTTTGGCCCGCTTGGTGCGATCGCTGTGCTGGCGGAACGACCCTGAATTCTTTTTGTGCCAGGGATCCAGGGGTATCGATTTCCGGCAGGGGAAGCAAATGATTTTTTGCGAGGCCCCTGTTCTGAGTGCGTGTGCTACCGTCTGATCCCCCGTACCTGTTGAGTGCAAGACATGTACCGGTATCCCGATTTACGAGCACGATAGTGTCATCTAAGGCAGGGCGGGAGATCTTTTGATGATTTTGAACGGGTTTATTATCAGACATTAAACACATGTCCGGGACGATCATTTTTTTTAATGGTACCATACTCATAAAAAGCACTATTTATTCCGGAGGAAGACATGGATAGTATATATGAAAGGCTCTCCGCTCCCGGGATTTGATCTTAAGGATACACTCGTATCCCTCAAAGACGAAATCCCCCGGGCAATACGACTGGTCTTTCGATACACGCCGGGATGGACGCTGGCAAACATTCTCCTCATGTTCATCCTCGGTCTGCTCCCCCTTGTATCCCTGTATGTCATAAAACTCCTTGTTGATACCGTAACTGCCGGTATTGCTGCCCCGGACAAGACCGCCATTTCACAGGAACTTTTTCTTTTTATCTTTGCTGCCGTGATTATTGCGCTGCTCACCTCCTGCTTCCGGGCCCTGTCTACCTATGTGAATGAGGTACAGTCGCTCGAGCTGACTGATGGGATCTCTGACCTTGTCCATACCCAGTCCATGGCACTGGACCTTGCATACTACGAAAACCCGGTCTATCAGGATACCCTGCACCGGGCGCAGACCCAAAGTTCCTCCCGTCCGGGAAAGATAGTAAATGATCTGGTGCAGATAGTGCAAAATTGCATCTCCCTTGCTGCTGTCGGCGCCCTTATCCTTTCCTTCTCCGTTCTTGCCGGGATCATTCTCATAGGATCTGCGATTCCCGCAATGGTTGTCAGGATCTGGTATACCAGAAAACTTTTTGATCTGAATCTCAGGCAGACTGAACTGAACCGGAAAAGCGCCTATTATCATGTCATGCTTACCCATGCTCATTATGCCAAAGAGAACGGCTTTTTTCCCTTGGACCATTCTTCAGGGGTTTGTATAATAGCACTCAGAAATTAACACGGTTCTCAAAACTCGGTATTTCCCGGTCAAAAGCGATCTGGGATATCATCACCCAGGGACTGGTTACCGCTGCGGTGTTCGGGTCGTTTACGGTGATTGCACTGATGACCCTCCGCGGGGAGATGTCCCTGGGTGACATGGTGATGTACTTCATGGGGTTTCAGCTGTGTATCGGATATATCCAGACGATCTTTTCCGGCATCACCACGCTCTATGATGATCATCTCTTTCTGCGGGATTTTTTCCAGTTTCTTGATACAAATCCGGCAATCGCAGCACCGGAGAACCCGGTTCCGCTCCCGGATAATCCGATAGAAGAAATCCAGCTGGACTCCATCTCATTCACGTATCCGGGAGCACAAAGACCCGCCCTTCAGGACATTTCCATGAGCATTAAGAAGGGAGAGGTAATCGCTTTTGTCGGCGAAAATGGTGCCGGGAAAAGCACCCTTGTCAAACTCCTGTGCAGACTCTACCTCCCGGATGCAGGGACAATCACGGTTGATGGTGTTGACATAAAACACCTTGATCCGGAGGCATGGAGACGACGCTTATCCGTGCTTTTTCAGGATTATATCCGGTATCAGACTGACGGTGGAGGATAATATCAGGGTGGGTGATATCGAACGTGCTGATGAACCGGGAAGCATTGAGAAGTCTGCAAAGAAAGCAGGAGCAGACAGGATGGTACAGCGGTTTCCGGACGGGTACAGGACCATGCTGGGTAAACTCTTCAGCGGGGGTCAGGAACTCAGCACCGGAGAATGGCAGAAAATTGCATTGTCTCGGGCTTTTTTCAGGAATGCGGAACTGATTCTCCTGGATGAACCGGCAAGTTCTCTCGATGCACTCGCCGAAGCAGAGATCTTCAGGAAGTTTCGGGAGATCATCAGGGAGAGATCTGCGGTCATTATCAGCCACCGGTTCTCTACGGTTCAGATGGCGGACCGGATCTATGTTATTGAACAGGGAAGAATTATCGAGCATGGCTCACATGCAGATCTTATGGCACTCAACGGAAGATACGCTGAAATGTTCAGCGCTCAGGCAGATCCGTACATTTCCGGGTGCGGACGGGAGAATAATCCGTCCGGATGATCTTTGGTTCATCACCAGTTTCATCTCCCGTGAATAATTTTTAGTACCACAATCGGGTCAGCGCAGGGACCACCTGCTCTTTGTCATCACCGGCCCGGACATGTTCATAAAAAGGAACCTGGTACCGCAGAATGCCATGGTCAATTCATTGGATTGAGATTATTATCGGGAGGGGGCATCGGTTCGGGTCGTTCAATGAGAGGAAGAGCAGTTTCATTGACCAGGAGCCGGAACGGAAACCGGATTGTCCATGTACCCCTTTTTGTATTGAATTCCCCGGCAACAGATGCCCCGAAGAACAACCGCATTATCCGGGTATTCCGGGACGAGAAGAGAACGATGCGGGGCTTCCACCGGCCAGGCAGGATGTGCGTGATTGCGGGGGTGAGAACAAGAACCGGTTTTACGAGTCGGAAAATCCTGAACAGGAGAGTGAGAGCAAACCTGCGGATACGCATCCCCCCGCGGGTGAACCGGCCGGGCATTCCACCGGCAATTTTCTGATAGTGGTTTCCCTGGATTGCACCGATTACCCGGCCGGTTACCTGATCCTCCTGGATAAGGTCTGGATCTGCCGAGGAATTGTTATCTCCCTGTGTCTGGATGCCGGACGCGGTGATCCGGATAATCCTGTGGACGATATTTTTTTCATCGCCGGGCAGAGTAAAGCAGATAATATCGCCGACAGCAGGCTGCTTTCCCTGGTAGGGGACGACATCCAGCAGATCGGGTGCCCGGAGTACCGGGTTCATGCTGGGCCCGGCATACACAATCGGGATATGCCCGGCCCCGAACAGGGGGATCACGGGATCCGGAAACTCACCTGAGTGAAATGCACGTGGAGGTGAAGAAGTCGTCTTTCTGATATCGGTACAGACCGATCCCGTCCGTTGTGCAAGAACGGTGTCGATCTCCTCCCAGAACCGCCCGGTCAGGCTGATATAAAGGAGGCAGACAGGGATCGCCTTCACCAGTGCGCTCACCGCGGCAAGTTCCATCCCGCAGAGCGATTCGGACCTTGTACATCCCATCCGTTCCGGTGCGCCCATAATCTGGTGAACAGATTCCAGCAGGCATGCAGCTGCTTCTCCGGCATTCAGCGGTTCTGCAAAATCTTTTTGCGACCGGGAGAGGAAGAAGACCGCCGCAAGCGGTACCCCCCGTTCCACCTCCCAGGTGCCGCCGGGCCCGTTGTCAAAGAAACGGCTCCACGTTGGCCAGGGGTGGGCAAAATAATTCCCGTGACCATCCCGCACAACCAGGGTTGCGTCATCACTGAGCGAACGCCACGGCAGGGGAATCCGGTTGCTGGCCGTTGTCTTACCCGTCCCGCCGGGAGCGGTAAGGATGACACCTGTCCCGTCCCGTTCGACCAGCGCCCCGTGGATGAGCAGGCCACCGCAGGGGAGGGTTTCAGAAGCGATTATCGTGGCGAGATCCATCATCTGGATTATCTGCATCGCATCGTTCGTCCCGGGGGGAAGAATGCAGATGGGCGGGTTCTGACCCGGAACCCGGGCCCGCCATTCATCTCTGGGCGGCTGCCGGACCGTGACAAATAATTCTGTGCCGATTGAAGCGGGAGAGAGTCTCATGACGTCGGCCATACGCCGGATTGCCTCAGCAGATCCGGTGTCGGTCGGGCGAAAACGCCACTGCTGTCCGTTCGCAGAGCCGGATCCCTGTGCAGGGTGCGGAGGTATCGCTGTCGTCGGCCATCTTGGATACAATTTTTGTTGCATGGGATATTAAATGAACGAAATCCGGTTCTGAAGAACCCTCTGAAAAGATCGGGAGAAAGAAAGATATCCTCCGGTAAGGGTTGATCCTCTGAAGCAACTGACCCTCCCGGGTTCTCCGGTCCCTTTGATGATACTACCGGGAATTTCCCGGTCTTACACCTGCTGCTCTTGGCGTTAAGCCCGCACCTGAACAACCCTGATCCGTATTTCCGCTCCTGCACTGCGCACCAGCACTCCCTTTATGCCGGCATTGATCCCGGGGACCGGGACCTGTAATGCCTGCAGTCTGACTGCCCCTCTGCCATTAACCGGATCATCCATCCTGATCACTGCGGGGGCAAGGAAAACATAGACGCTGTTGTGGCGATCGGGTTGTTATTCTTGCTCTGCTCTATGGTTCCTGCTTTCATAATCGTGGTGAGAAATTCCTGCACGTTTTCCCCTTTATTTTCAGCGTATATTTTTATTATTTTTACATCATGGATATTCAAACTGGATTATACCATGAGTCCTGAAAAAAAATGATAAGGTATATATATTGTGCTTGCACTGTTTTATATATGGTCGAAATAAAAGAGGGTTCAGCTAAATCAGGTTCGCAATCATCGTATTCGCCGCCATGCGTAATCAGGTTAAGCAATTTTGGTTACGGGAACGGGCAAGCAACCTGTACAGCGAATGGTTCAGGTGCTGCTCCAAATTGTAATGCCAACGGTAATACTGCCGTGAGTCATTGCGCTAATACAGGTATGAGCGATATAGCGGACTGCAATTCCGGGAATAGCGCTGGTACGTGCGCTCCGAACGGGACTAGTCCGCTCGCATGAAACGGGATCAGGGAATTAACCAATAATCCTCTGATTTCATCTTTTTCGTGAACCGCCATTTACGGGGGAGTATCCCTGTCCTGATAGTTCATCCCTTTTTCACTGTTATACCGGGATCAGAGATGAGACAGTTATCTGCGGTGCGCACCGGATAAAACGATATACTCTCCAAAAGAGGGATTATTTTTGTATCCGCAGCCGGTTCCTGGGGAACACACCCTGCCGTTCCGCCTCATGACAGAGCGCAGAGGGGAAAACCAGTTTTCCGCTGGAAGCATAATTGTGTGCAACACAACCGGTCCGGCAGGAGCGGGCATGGATGCAGGAGCCACAGATGCCGGGATATCCGCTGACATTCTCAAGATCTTTCCGGAGCCCGAGAATCGCGGGATGATTCAGCCAGATCTCCCGGATACGGTCTTTCCCGAGGTGCCCGTACACCAGCTCGGGGGTGGTCTGGCCAATCCCGCAGAGGGCGATCTCGCCGGAACCAAGGATGCCGAGGATGCCGGAAACCCCGCAGTCAGAGCTTCGCCCTTTTGTCCGCCAGAGTTCGGAAAATGGCGTAAGAGCCGGCGGCATCGGGAGCACAACGGCGATCGGTGCTTTTTTACGGAGTTCCTCGTTCACGTAACGGGAGAGTTCCATATGTTCAGAATAATCCAGTGCCTCGCCGCGTTCGTGCATGGCAACGCCGCGGCCGGTCCGGGTTACCGGATTGAACTTCACCGACCCGGCCTTGTGTTCAGCAGCAAGATTTACCAGCGCTTCCATCTGGTGCCGGTTCCCGTGGTGGACTGCCATGATCACCTGGCAGTTGGTGTAGCCTGCTTCAACCAGGAAGTCAAGCCCGCGGATTGCGGTATCGAACGCCCCTTTCACACCACGGAACGCATCGTGCTCTGCAGGTACCGGGGAGTCGATACTCACCGAGATAAAGGTCACCCTGGATTGTTCCCTGAGGTAGTGCGCCATCTCGCGGGTCATCAGCGTGCCGTTCGTCTCCATATTCATCGAGAGCCCTTCTTTGGTGAGCAGCCCGACAATCTCTTTGAACTGCGGGTGGAGCAGCGGTTCGCCACCGGTCAGTTTCGCATTGGAGAGCCCTAAGGTCTTTGCCTCGATAACGGCATTCCGGAGTGCTTCCGGGTCGATGGTCTTTCCCGGCAGGGGTTTACCGCCGGAATATTCCGGAGTGATCCAACAGTGCCGGCAGCGGAGGTTGCAGCTCGCAGACAAATAGAGGTAGAATGCACGGAGCGGGGGTACTCCCTCCGGCAGGTCAAGAGGCCGGGCCTGCGGTCCGGTCGGAACGGGTTCCTCGGGAAGGTCACAGAGGGTCATGGGATTATCCCCCCCCTTCATAGGCACGGAAGCAGGACTGGGGATCGGTGCCGATCAGCCTGCCGGATTTGGCCATAACCGATGCCGGGCAACCCCCGGCGCAGAACCCGATATACCGGCAACCGGTACATTCCGGGAGTGCGGAAAGAGGGATCTCCCGCCGCCGGCGAACTGCATTGATAGCCGGCGATGTGAGCCACGCCTCCCTGAGGGAATGCATCCCGATCACGCCCATGGTAAGGGTCGGGAGCATATTGCACGGCACCATCGTGCCGTCATGGAGTACGGCCATCTTGATAAAAACACCCCCGCACGAGCAGAGCGTCCCGCGCCCCGGCATTCCGGTCTCACCGCGTGAGATCTTTTCTTCTATCTCATTTACCATATTTGCACGGGCAAGGGGACCCGCCGCTGCCCCGATCTTCCCATTATACCGTTCGTTGAGTTCCAGAAGAGCCTTCATTGCCTGCCGCCGCTCCTCTTCCGAGAGCATGATATTCTGACCGCTGCAACGGGCAGTCCCCATCGCCTCGGCTTCATTGGTTGAAAAGCCGGAAAGCCCGATATCATCCATCAGAAGGCCGGCGATCTTTTGGAGATCATTGATATTGTGGTGGTTCAGGGTCACCCGCACGGTTACGGGAAATTTCCCTTCAACAAGGAGCCGGAGGCCGCGGACAGCCCGGTCAAAGCTCTTATGCGGGCGTGAAAGGTCATGGATCTCCGCACAGGACCCGTCGATCGAGACCTGGATGGAATCCATCCTGAGCCGGCGCTTACCCTCGGAGAAGGATGAGATAACGTCTTTTGTGATCAGCGTCCCGTTTGACAGGATACTGTACCGCATCCTGTTTGCAATCACCCCATCTATCAGGGTAAATATATCGGGGCGGACAAAGATCTCCCCGCCCGAAAGGCACACCCTCTGGACTCCGAGCTCTCCGAGTTCACAAAAAAAATCCAGCCATCGTCCCGTCGGAAGATCCGTCCGGGTGGTCATGCTGTCGGCATAAAAACAGTATTTGCACGAGAGGTTGCATCGCCCGGTGAGGGCCAGGTCAACGGATTTCGGTGCCTGTGCAACTCCCTGTGGCGGAACCGTCAGGTCTGCGTACAGCGGGTGCTCCTGCATTACCCTAAACCTCCGCGATAAAGTCCGGGGCAAGGTCCGTCACAAACGTTACAATATCCTTTCTTACGGAGGCCTGGTCCGGGCTGTTACTGAACGATCTGGTGATATAGTCAATGATCTCTTCAACCGTACGGGGCTGGCTGATGAAGTTCCATACCATGATGCCCGTGGGGTTGATCAACCGGGTGTTGTCGGTATCAGGATTGAAGAGGAGGGCGCCGTCATCCCCCTCAACCCTGCACGAAACAACCGGGTTTGCGGTTATCCGTCCGTTCAGGTTGATAACCGTCGTCTTCGTATCCTCGTGATTCTGGGCGGTTGCGGTGGTTTTTTTATCAGATTCCATTCCTGGTTCCTCCTCTGGCTTTTGGTGAATTATCTTACGTCAATATTGGCAAGACTTTTAAATTCGTACCCGATGAAACCATCTTCTTCAAGGGTTACGAGGAGCGCAGCAACATCCTCCCTGACCGTATCCGGTGCGTTACCAAAACTCCGCCGGACGGCCTCTGCAATTTCTTCGGCAGTGCGTCGCCCGTCAATCAGGGTCCATATCAGGGCACCGGTCTTGTTGATGGTAATCGCAGCACCCGTGTCACAGTTTACCATAACCTTCCCCTCGTCCAGCCCGTCCCGGGTCAGGACTGCAGGGTTAGCTACGGGAATTTTTGCAGGCATAGTCCCCTCCATGACAATCTCAGTAAATTTTAAAGCATGACCATTTATAATCAACGGTCTTAATCACGGCATTAAAATTTTCTGGTATTTGTAACCGGCTCACCGTAAATTCCTCAAACGGACAGAACTCCGTTGAAGGGAAAGCCGTTCCTGACGAATACCGCTGAAGGGAAACCGGTCGTTTTGTCAGGGAGTGGTTGTGCCGATGGTTTTTGAATTATCAGGGATTCTCACTATCTCCTTGTCCGGTTATCCCGTAACGAAACGAGAACACTTCAGATAATGTGGATACCGAGAACATACTGGAGCTGAATAAACCCGGATTATCATCATTTTAATAATATTTTTAAAAACCTGGACCATCGCCTGAGGTGGGCAAGGGGGATGTCTGTGCTGGAGGAGGATTTGCGGTATGATGTCAGCAATTGCGGGGGAGGAATAACAAGCAGGTACCCGCACCGGAGTTTCTCACGGATCCCGGGCCTTGCCTGTATGAGAAGATAGACCTCAGAGTACAGGGATCGTTGAGGCAAGGACGAATATTTCATGAGCCGGACTTCCCGCCTACGGGGGGCCGGCCAGGTGGAAAAATCACCGGCGGCCCCTCCGGGTAATTCACATCCGGTCCAGAGACAGGCGGCACGCAGTGCGAGCTCCATGGGTATCCTGACATGGTGTTCAACCGACTGCTGACCGAGTGCTTTCCATTCATCAGCTGTTCTGAGCTGCCTCACCAGCAGGGAGGTATCATAGAGCCAGTCAAGTCTCATCGACCCATGCAGGAATACATTGTGGAATGCAAGATACAGGAGATGATCGGGATGACTGAAGGTATCACAGGAGAGGCCGCCCGATCTTATGGAGATCCGCCGTGAAAAAGCATCATCAAGCCACCCTTCAGGGACCATATTGAATGCACGATCAGTCACCCAGTGGAGCTCGATCGGCAACCCTTTTCCCGGCAGGGTAAAAACGTCGTGATGGAGTTCATAAGAAATGTCGTGAGTTTTGGCAGGACACCCATATCCCAGTTTCTCCAGGACCTCTTCAGCGGCGGGGAGGTTTTGTGGCTGGACAAGAAGGTCGATATCATTGGATTGCCGAAGTGCCGGATCAGGATATAAGGTTCGCCCAAGTGCAGGACCTTTCAGGAGAATGACCGGGATAGAGGCATCCTTCAGGGCATCGGTGACCTCCTGGATCTGCCGCCCGGCACGCAGGTTCCGTGCAGCCCCCATAACGAAGAGCTGGTCCAGGTCCTCCATGATTTTCCGCGGTGGCCGGCACTCTTCCGGCCAGGTACGCACATGGAAGGCAATGAGGGGAAAGATCCCGTGTGGTTGCAGCAGGGTGAGGAAATTGTGCCAGCCATCAAGAGAAAGATCCGGCGGTGACCGCGGGGTGTTCCGGATTGCCGCGATGAGGTAGGAAAGAAGATCATCGGAAAGGGTTAGCAGCGCGTTCGGCGGATCACCGGCAAGGGGAAGATCCTTATGGAAATTTCTCAGTACATCAAGCGGGGAAACCGGCGCAGGTTCTTTGTCTGAAGCATAGGGTATTTGCATCCGTTTTCAATTCTCCTCAATCAGAATGATTCCCATGACCCTTCGTACTCAACCTGATGACAGGATTTGCTGAAAAAATTCTTAACAGAATAGTAGAGCGTAATTGAGATTAATATATTGGACCCATCCTTCAGGTACCTTGCTCTCTCCTCTGAAAAAGGGGGTCGTCTGTTGATTCACTCACGTAATAAAAAGAGGATTATTCCATGGCGATATGAGCGTTTCATGGGTTTTTTACATGAGCGTCGCCCACAGCCAATCATTTCACTCGCCCCGCCAATGATGGCACTTGATGAACCCGCCTTCAATACGGCCCGTTTCAGTCACGGATCCGGATACCCGCATATCTTTTCACCATCTAAACCAGCTCAACCCCGGCCATGCAGACAATGGTGAAACCGAGGTAACCGAACACTCCCGGCACTGATCGGGACTATGCCGATCTGTTGCCCTGCGAAGGGGAACCGCAAGGACCGGTGCAAGGAATGCACGAGCTCCTGCAGCCCATACGACCATACCCCGGTGGGTGAACCGTCCGATCCGGTAGAGAGGATCATGGGCTGAACGGAAGACCTACGCGAGCAGGACATGCCCCCGTATCCCCCCGGAACGATCGTTAACCGCTTGGGAAAACCTTAAACGTATCAGACCTCTTCAATATCAGGTATGCAACCGGGTGGCATCGTTTGCGTTCTTGTCTTCTGCCTGTTTCTTACCGCAGGGTGCATCCAGCTGCCGGGCATTCATAGTATCAGTGACACCCCCGATCCCGTTATCGGCCAGTGGATTGGCAGTGAGCTACCGGAATCAGACGTGCACGTGATTTTTTATGAGAACCAGACATTTTTTTCCGTGAGTATTTTTATAAGCCGGGGGGAAGCGACGGATACCGGTACCTGGACAAAGATAGAACCCGGTCGCTACTCAACACAATCTGTTACCGGTGAAATAACCAACTGGACCTATGACTCGTGGGAAGATTCAGTATATGTAAGCCGGATACCCATGAGAAAATATCACCGTTTTACCGGGTAACCGGTGTATTTTGATTGATTATAGGCTCCGTTTCCTAAAAATTATCCGTTCATGTTATCCGGATCAAAAACCTTATTTTTCTGCACGGACCGGCATAATCACCGTCGTGATACCGCTGTATTGTAAGCGCCGCTGTATCGCAAATGCGGTCTCGTTGTGCAGTATCTTCTGGAACGGGTTTTCATGACGGAACACTATCTGCCCGGTAAAAAACGTCGAGTACGGGAATTCCTCTGCGATAGTCTGGCACACCGGGACTGCCATGTCAACAACATCGGTCCCGATATCCATCCGGAAGTCCGCTGCAAAACCCATCTCCCGGGCAAGATCCACGTATTTTTCCAATGATTTTCTCGTTGATTTTGACAGTGCCTCCAGTTCGGCGGCACCCTTGAATGTCCCGGAATCCACGACAGCAATCGAGACAAAAATGAAATTTTCATACACGCCGGGGAAATTCCTGATAATGGAATAAAACGTGTTGATGCCAAAACCATGATACCCGGTAACGAGCTGGACTGCCGTCATTTTATGGGGGTTTACGGGTTCGGTGTTCTTTATACCGGTTACCGGCTCGACCCCGAGGAGGGTATCCAGGTTCCTTAACCCTTTCGTTACCTTCTGGTAATGCCGGTGGATCAGGAAGCAGATCCCGACGAGGACTGATGTCAGGAACAGGGTGAGCCAGCCACCCTGGCCCAGCTTTTCAAACAGGGTGATGGCAAGGATCGTGCTGCACAGCACAAGACCGGTGAGGTGGATGGGGATATGCCGCATCCATTCCTTCTCCGTTGCCCGGTTTTTATAGAAAAAGCGGGACATGCCGAACTCAGAGATGGAGAACGTGAGAAACACGTTGATGGCATACATGGTGACCAGGATGAGGACCGAGCCCCGCGTGAACAGCATGATCAGCAGCGCTGACCCGCCCATGAGCAGGATTCCGTTGGTCATCGTGAGGCGTTCCGAGAGCAGGGCAAACGATCGGGGGAGCCATGAATCGATTGCCATGTTTGCCATGACCCGCGGGCCGTCGATGAAGCCGGTCTGGGCAGCAACGCAGAGCAGGGCAGCCTCAGAAAATATCGTGATAAGCGCAAGGAGTTCTCCCATCGGCACGCCGCTAAAAACACTGGCTGCGAGCACCGCATTCAGCGTCTGCCCCGCCACCGGCCGGACATTCCAGAGGAGATAACAGGCAAAGAGGCCCCCGGAAAGGACCGCAAGCGAGAGGGCCATATACGCCATCGTGCGCTTGCCGGTCTTCACCCGGGGCTCCCGCATGATCTGCATCCCGTTGGCAACCGCTTCAATACCGGTGTAGGTTCCGCCGCCCAGCGAATAGGCCCGCAGGAAAATTGCCATAACCCCGATAAAACCGATCGCTGCAAGGTCGCGGGACAGCCCTGCCTGGATCCCATCGGCAACCGGGGCTATCTGCGGTGCCTGGGCAAGAATGCCGTACCCGAGCAGCAGGGCATGTGCTGCAATGAATACGAGAAATATCGGGGCCAGCAGGAGGACGGACTCCCTGACACCCCGCAGGTTGATCAGGATGAGAATGATGATGAGCAGGCAGGCAAACGCGAGTTTGTACGGCTGGTACGAGTACGGCAGGAAGGAAAAGACCGCCTCGCCACAGGCAGCAATGGAAACGGTGATGGTCAGCATATAGTCAACCAGCAGGGCGCTCCCGGAGACGACCCCCGCCCTTTCGCTGATGGTATGGGTTGCGACAATATACCCCCCGCCCCCGCCGGGAAAATGCTCGATGATGCGGCTATAGGCATACGAGATAATGAAAACCGTGAATGCGGTGCCGAGTGCGAGAAAAATTGCGAGATAGGTGTGTTCACCCAGTGCAATGAATGCCTCAGGGGGCCCGTAGGAGGATGACGAGATGCCATCGGCGCCTAAACCGACCCATGCAAGGAGAGGAAAGAGTGCAATCTTATGGAATATTGTGGGGTCTTCGATGTTTTTCCTGGCGCCGATTATGGTGTGGCGGGCCCCGTTCTTGATATCTTCCCAGTTCCACGTGTCCTGCTTATCCTGCTGAGGTACCACATCATCATCTTCTGGCAGCCGGACAGGTGTATTGCTGATATGAGCAGGCCCTGTCTGCACCTTAGTGTTCGTTTACTCCAGTGTTGCCTATGCACTCAGAGTGTCTGTACAAATACCCGACTTAATAAATTTCTGGTAGGGGTTGTCACCCGTACGACTTCTCCACACGTGCAGGATAATATAAAAAGCAGAGCACCCCAAAATCCCCGCCAGGTAGGGTACACCGGCCGGGTTGCGGGATCAGGCCATAACTCTGAGAGTTAAAATATGCCTTAAGGGGGGACAGCATGGAGGAGAACTCGAGGGAAGGGACGGAGAGATGATGGCACCGGCTCGTTCCGCGCTTCCGGAATTACCCATACGGGGCTTCCCGTCACCGGATCCCGGTATCAATGGAGATGTCGAGCCGGAGGGTCTCGCCGCTCATGAGGGTCACGGTTGCCGGGCAGCTCAGTACTCCCTCCGATTCCCTGGTGCTGGATATCGATCACGTACGTCCCCGGTTTGAGGTCAACCGAGTAGCCGGTCTCCGGGTCAGCGATCACCGTTGTGACCACGGTTCCCCCGGTTGTCGAGATGATGATTGGGCGGGCTGCGTACGCGGCAACAAGACGCTCATGGGAGACAGAACACGGTTCAACAGGACAGAGCGGGCCGATGGAAACATTGCCGGTCAGCGTGCCGGCAGGGGAATCAGCCTGCAGGCAGCCGCCGTATAAGACCATCGCGACGGTGAGAACGGTGAGCATGAGGGAGGGGATGGGGTATCTGGATATTAGTTCCGCCATACCGGAGAGATTGATCGGCAGGAGAAAAAGGATTGTGATGATACCAGACCGGGAACCGGCCTGGGGAGCAGCGTCCCAAGCCGGAAGGGAACGGTTTTGATGAAACCAGCATGAATCACGGTTCGGAAATACCGTTGGCTCGTACCAAAAAGTGCGGATCCTTCGGGCTCTTTTGCCCTGAGGGGAGGAAGGAACGGATTGCGGAACGTATCAAAGGAAGCATCCGCCCCGTACAGTCCGGGGCAGAGCAGAAACTCCCGGCGCGGGGATGCCGGTAAAAAGGGAGAACGAAAACCTTACCGGTCCGCAAACTTCTCGACCACGCGGACATTGTCGCCGCGGACGGTGATCGGGATCGGGACAATGCTCTCGTAGAGCTCGACCGTGATCTCTTCCTTTGCGGAATCCACCCGCTTGACAACCGCCTTCTCACCCTTGAACGGCCCGGCGATCAGTTCGACGATTGTTCCCTCATCAATACCGGCAACAACCGGCTTCGGTATGAGGAAATGGCCGACTTCCGCAAGGGTGGTCTCGCCTTTGGTAACGACCCGGGCATGGGCGATCAGCTCGACCAGCTGCTCGATGCGGTTCCGCTGTTCGGGCGTCTCGATGAGGACGTAGCCCCGCAACTCGTTCGGGGCAATGATGGATGCTACCCGGATGTCCGTTGCCTTGGTCTCGATTGCCTTGAGGATATTATCGGCTACCGTCCGCTCCTGCTTGGACGTGGTCTTGACCGCAAAGATGCGGTTTACAAAGACCTCGGGTTCTGCAGGAACCTGTGGCGCTGCCGGTACCTGGGGGGTTTGCTGTGTCATAACCATCCCGATCAGAACCCGAACAGGGTCTGGTGGTCGAAGAGGATATAGATGATGAAGCCGATCAGTCCGACGACAAGAATACCGGCTGCAGCAACGGTTGCGATCTTGATGAACTCATCCCGGGTGGGGGTGCGCGCGAGTTTAAGGACCCGGAGGTATTTACGGAATAATTCCTCATGTAATACGTCGGTCTTGAAATCAGGTTTTGAAATTTCCATAGGGGCTCACTTGAGAAAATCGATCTCAAACTGTTTCTGTACTTTGGGGGTAAGTTTCTCATTCCGACCATATATTTGTGGCGACCGTACGCCCGTGACCACAAGGAGCGTCCGCATCTTGTCTTCCATCGCCGGGTCGATCTGGGCGCCCCAGATGATACGCGCATTCGGGTCGACACGGTTGTACACTTCCTGCACAACCCCTTCCGCCTCTTCCATGGTCATGTCCGGCCCGCCGACCACGTTCACCAGCGCGGCCGTGGCGCCGCTGATGTCCACGTCAAGGAGCGGGGAGCGGATTGCCTTCTTGACCGAATCTGCCGCCTTGTCCTCGCTGTCGCTTTCACCCATCCCGATCATTGCGACGCCGCCCCTTTCCATGACCGTGCGCACATCGGCAAAGTCGAGGTTGACCAGGCCGGGCATCGTGATAAGTTCCGTGATCCCCTTAACGGCACGCATGAGGACTTCATCCGCGACCTTGAAAGCGGCATAGAGCGGCAGCTTGGGAACGACTTCGAGCAGCTTGTCATTGGGCACGACAATGACCGTGTCCGCCACGTCCCGGAGGCGTTCGAGGCCGGCCTCTGCGTTCTCCATGCGGATGGCACCTTCCGCAGCGAACGGCAGCGTGACGATAGCGATGGTGAGAGCCCCCTCTTCGCGGGCCGCCTTTGCCACGATCGGGGCAACGCCGGTACCGGTACCGCCGCCGAGCCCGACCGTGATGAAGACCATATCGCAGCCGGAGACAACGGCCCGGATCTCCTGCTCGTTCTCGAGAGCCGCTTCCTCCCCGATCTGGGGGATGGAGCCGGCACCGAGACCCCGGGTCCGCTGCCGGCCCAGGAGGATCCGCTGGTCGGCATGGGTCCGGATCAGGTGCTGGGCATCGGTGTTCATGGCGATGAGCTTGGCGCCATGGATCCCCTCTTCCATCATGCGGGAGATGGTGTTCGACCCGCCGCCCCCGCACCCGATCACCGTGATCTCGGTCTTGAGCTCGGCGAGGATCTGGTCCAGGTCTTCGTTATTCTGCGTGGGCTTGATGGTCTCGTCCCTCGCCTTGGTTAGTGCCTCTTCAACAATTGACCTCATGGAAACTTCTCCAATCCCGGGATATGGATGGTAATGTCACTGCAGGAAGACACCATGCCGGGCGTGATCGTCCTGCCGTTGATCTCAACAGCCTGGCCCCCCGCCAGCTGCCGGAAGAAAGGCCCGGCCGGAACCCCCTGTTCGCGCGCTTTGCGGGGATCGAACCGGACCCTGGTTATGATCAACTGATCCTTCTCCGTTGCAGTGATCTCGTTACTACGTATGATTTTTACGCACAATGTATTTAAAGCATTTATTATTTGCGACGTATGTTTGTCGGACGTAATGAATGCAGGAAGCATGCGGTTATCCTGCGTGGCAAGGTGAATGACCGGCAGGCTGCCAAGACCTTTTACCAGGCCCGGCTCATCGGACTTTATGGCTTCGCCCAGCAGGACAGGATCGATCTGCACGAGGCAAAGGGGGTCTTCTCCCTGCAGGTCATGGATATAAATCCGGGCACCGGCCGAGACCTGTCCGGCCATCTCCCGTGCAGCATGGTACTGCTCCCAGGGAAGGTGCCCCATCGACAGGATCTCGCTTTCGGAGAGACGCGGGATACCCGTTGTTGCAAGCATGCCTGATAACCGATTAAGATCTTCGCGGTTAAGCGCTTTCCGGTCGATATAAGCCGCCACCGCCCCGCTTTTTTCCATCATTGCCTTAATCATCGTTTCAGTAAGCGTTGCGACCTCCCGCGTATGGGCGATGTGGCCGAACGCCCCCCGCGAGGTGAGGGCGATCTCCGTTTCCCGGGCAGCGTAATGGGTGCCGCCAAACCCGATGAGCGGAATTGGATCCTGCGGGACCGCTGAGAGCACGCTCTGTGCAACGGCCAGCCCGGCAGCCGGGTCGGTCCATTCCTTCTCGGTGCTGCCGATCTCGACAAAGAACGAGGGCAAAAAGAGATCGGTCGGCCCGTGGTGCGTGACCTCGTACGAGACCCGGTAGCCTTCGGGACAGTGTTTTTTAAGCTCCCGGAGGGTTGCCTGCATCATCGCGGTCGCAGCGGGTGCGAGCGTCCGGGCGGTGCCACCCAGTTCCGCTTCCCGGAAGTTGCCGGTGATATGCACGGTCAGGACCGGGACCGGGTTGACGCTGGAATGCCGGGAGATGAAGATAACGAGATCGGCATCGGTTTTCTTATCGATTCCCTCCGCGTGGATCAGCCGCCCGTCAATATCGATAAACTCGAACGATCGTCCCTCCGGCAAGCCGGTCCCGTCAGCATCCAGCAGCTGCGCAAGGTGGTGCCGGATATTTCCTCCCGCTTTGTCCAGCCGGGAGCTGACCAGTGCGATTTCCATCACGCACCGGTTGGCGATGCCGGACGATTAAGCGAACGCTTCTAAAAAAGACTTCAGTAAACACTATGAGGAAGTACACCAGATACTGTTGCCATGGACTCAGACAAGATTGCACAGGCATTCAAGGCAGAAGGGATTGAGAAGAGCATCACCTGCCCGCAGGCATTCGTCATTGCCGGAAAATACACTCTCCACAAGAAGGATATCGCCGAGTACTGCAACGCCAACGGTATCAAGATCCGCAGTTGCCAGTCGGGCTGCTTCAAGTAAGGTTTTAAAAAATTATTTAAGAGAAATGCAGAATCCTGAACACAGGCAGAGTGCGCCGGCCAGGACCTGACCTGCACGTGGCTCTCCTGGTCAACTTTCATGGGGGAACCCGTGGAAGATAACATTTTCCTCCTCTTATTTTTATGAGTCATAGTACGTTTTATCATGCATAACCTTATATTCAGGTAAATTAATCGAATCTTACCGCCATCTCATTATGATGGCCTGACCGGGGATTCCCGTTCCTGACAGAGCATGGGATCGGGCGTATCCTGTCCCCATGGTTTAACGAAAACATTGAAAGGAAGATGGTGAAATGAAAAAACTACTTATTGTTGGCATATTGGTTGCACTCCTGTTTGTGGCGATGCCCGCGATGGCTAATTCATTAGCTCAATATCATCTCTACGCTGGTCAAAACATCCATGTGGGAGACGTCGGGGTGTATCAGGATAGCGGGAATCTCGTTGTAGGATTCGACATGGATGAAGGCTGGTATGTAAACGAGACGCACCTTGCTATTGAACAGTATGTTGGCTGACATTCCCCAGAAAAAGGGTAATCCGATTCCCGGAAAGTTCCAGTATTCCATGGCTTATGAGATTCCTGAGAAGTTAATGATGCATATGTGATACCATTGTCAACCTTGCCAGGATTTCCTGGCGTTATGGCATTCCAGGCAGACGTAGTCCATGCGAGGAGTAGGAGCCCCGGTAGGAGACGCCCTTTTCCCGCCACAACCAATCGTGTACGACCAGGAAGAGGGTGCCTGGGCAGCCTGTGATGGTGTTGGCACTCATGCCTTTGGAGGGAAGAACTGGGCGACCTACTTCTATTATCCCAGAGAATCTGTATAGACAAAAGAACACACTCCTTTTTTTTAAAAATTGCATAAAATAAACGCAGAACCTCGAACATCGAGGCAGAGTTCGCCGGCCGGGAACATAACCTGACCTGTACGTGGCTCTCCTGGTCAACATTGGAGGCAGAAAATATTTTCCTTCTCTTTTTTTATGAGTCGTATTACGTTCATGCATAACCTTATATTCAGGTAAATTAATCGAATCTTACCGCCATCCATCTCATTATGATGGCCTGACCGGGGATGCCCGTTCCTGACAGAGAACGGGATCGGACGTATCCTGTCCCCACGGTTAAACAAAAAAGTTGAAAGGAAGTTGATGAAAATGAAAAAACTCTTTATTATTGGTATATTGGTTGCACTCCTGTTTGTGGCGATGCCCGCGATGGCTGTTCTTCCACTGCAAACATATCATCTTTACGCTGGTCAAAACATCCATGTGGGAGACGTCGAGGTGTATCCGGATAGCGGGAATCTGGTTGTAGCATTCGACATGGATGAAGGCTGGTATGTAAACGAGACGCACCTTGCTATTGAACAGTATTTGGCTGACATTCCCCAGAAAAAGGGTAATCCGATTCCCGGAAAGTTCGAGTATTCCATGGCTTATGAGATTCCCGAAAGTAATGATGCATATGTGATACCATTGTCAGCCTTGCCAGGATTTCCTGGCGTTATAGCATTCCAGGCAGACGTTGCTCATGCGGCTGCTCCGGGGTTAGGAGCCCCGGCAGGTGATGCCCTTTTCCCGCCACCGTCAATCGTGTACGACCAGGAAGAGGGTGCCTGGGCCGCCTGTGATGGTGTTGGCACTGATGCTTTCGAAGGGAAGAACTGGGCGACCTACTTCCATTATCCCAGAGAATCTTCATAGACAACCGAACACACTCCTTTTTTTAAAATAAATGCTGACATCATCGTATGAGAACGCCTGCAGAAACGCAGTGGCGGGATTGTATTTAAATACCGAAAATTGGAATGGTTATCTGCCGCAATACAGATCCATTGACATTTCAATACATCGCGTTGCTTCTGTGTTCCGACCTTTCTGTTTCAGGATCATCCCTTTATTGAACCACGCATCTGCATGACTGGGATCAAGCTGAATGGCTTTGTTGTACGATGCGAGTGCATCATCATTTTTATCGATGCACCCCTGGCAGTTGCCCAGCATTGCATAAGCCTCAGCATACCGGGGATACTTCTCGATGGCCTTCATAAGATTATGTATTGCTGTGGTATGATCTCCAGCCATCGCGTGTTCCTGCGCCTGCTTTAAAAGATATTCTGCTTCCTTAACCGTGTTGAACATTGTAGTTGGATCCATTTTTCCTCCGAAATCACATCCCGTGACAGATCCGAATTTTATTCAATTTGTTATAATTTTTTGCGCATCAATATTGCAATCCTTGTCTGCCATGCAAATGCAGGAATGCCAGATGTACATACTAATTGATGTGGCAGATCATAGAAACGCCAGCAGAAGCGGATAGTGGGCTTTTACTGACGACAAAATTTCATTTTGTTTATTCTCAACACTTCGCAGCTTTTTTAAAAACAGGGCAGACCTTGCAGAAAATCACGGTCATGCCGTGCGGGACCAGGCTGCACCGTGCACAGCCCGCGTTACCGCATCTTCCGGAGAAGAACAGGAAATCACGCCCTCGATATCCCATGTATTTATCCCGAATACCGGCCGGCCCGCCTTAAGGGCGACAGCGATCTCCGACAGGGTCCCGTATTTCCCGCCGACCGCGATCACCGCGTCGGCTGAGAGTACCACGAGCACGTTCCGGGCATGGCCAAGGCCGGTGCGGATCGTGATGCCGAGATACGGGTTGCCCCCTTCCGTACCCGGCAGGATGCCGACCGTCGTTCCCCCGGCCTCCTGTGCCCCTTTGCACGCGGCCTCCATCACGCCGCCGAGCCCCCCGCACACGAGCACGGCGCCATTTCCGGCGATGAGACGGCCTGTGATGTAGGCAGTTTTGCATTCATCAGGATTTGCCTGCCCGTGACCGATCACTGCAATCTGCATACAGGAGGTGTGTGACGTTCCGGGATATGCGGCTTTGTGCATTAACAATGATTCGTTGGGGAAGGATTCAGCAGATAATACCGTGTTAACGGTGAAGGTGAAGGATATTATCTGTCAGGAATTTTTTTAAGATAGGTATCCCGTTATCGGATGGCCCTGCCCGGAAATTATAAAGAATACGTGAATCATTCCAATCCCAAAGTCTTTGAGGATTCTGATCAATATTCGGGGTAGCAGCCCAAGAGGGATCGGGATGATAAAAGGCACCAACAATCTGAACAAATACCGACCAGCAAATGAAAAGTGAAATTACAAAAACAATGAAATATTTTCTGATACTTTTTTGAGTCCAGGTCGTTTTACTAAACTTATCAAGATACAGGCCTAAAAAAACTATAAAGAACGGGAGCATTCCCGTGAGAAACCGGGGACCATAACTCCAGCCGCCCCACCACATATTAAAAAAACTGTACACGATTATCTGGAATAAGACTGAAATTGCCATTAAAATGAAAAAATATTGCATTTTTTTTGGTTTGATATTTTTGATCCCGAAAATACCAAAAACTGCAATAAGACAAATGGGCGAAAAAATGAACAAACCACTATTGGGACTAATAAGCAGTCCTAAAAAACTGTTCAATGCACCAGGATTAAAACTGAAGCCCGAAACAAGAGAACTGTATCCGCCGAATACATTGTTAAAAAAATAGAGATTATATACCGCAAATGGAAGAGAGGCCAGAATTAATGAGCATAAATAATAAAATTTTTCCCGGGGATTATGGACGAGAACATAATAGATTATGGGAAGCAATAAAATACCATCGGCGGGGCGACAGAAAAATAATAACCCGGAAAACAGACCCATCAGAAAAAAGTTATTATTGTTTTCGCTTTTTTCATTAATTACAATGAGATAAATCAGGATTGCCAAAAATAATTCAACAGCACCCTGCTGCCATAACGTCTGACTGCTGATCGCCCAGGTCTCAGTTGCAAAAGCGTAAATCAAAGTACAGAAAAGAGATATTTTTTTACTAAAAATATTTTTTAAGGACACATAGATGAAAATCGCTGAAAGTGTAGCGATGAAAGACGCGGCAATTTTATTCATAATAAAACAGACGATCTTAAAGGATGGGTTGAGCATATCAACAGGTATATGAAAAAAATTTAAAAATAAATAAGGGATTACATAAAAAGGAGTTACGAGAACGGGCAATACGATGGGATATTGTGATAAGTAATGACCCCCGTGGACGCTGAACATGTAGGGAATTTCTATCGTTTGTATGTAATTGGAAAACTGGTCAAAAAATAAGGTATGCTGGTCTAATATGCTAAATGGCAATAATGATGAAGGTAACGTATCGCCACCTGCGAAAGCTTGGAAATTGAGGTAATATATCGTAGTAATTAAAAGAAATAAAAAAACCAGTTCGTGCTTTTTTATTTCCTCTATCCCTCTATAAAATAATCCTGAACCAAAGGGTGCCAAAGTGAGTCGATAAAAATTACCAACGTTATTCTATTTAAAAAATCGGTTTTTTTTAAAATATCAGATGCATTTGTTTCAAACTACCGTTATTCTCTTCATCTGCGCTGTGCTCGTTCTTCTACCCGACCCCCAGATCGAAGATACCTGCGGTATTTTCTCTGGCTTGGGAATTCTCCGTCGTAAAATCCCCACCTCCCTCTAAAACCGCCACAGTATCCTCCGGACCCCTGATCTATATCCACCACAACCCATAACCCGTGTCAGCACCCGATCGACCCACCTAACTCTGCCAAATCCTGTCATAGCTTGCAGACGTGAAATTTGACAATTTCATCAAAACTATGTCGGTTTTTCACAAAACTATGTCAGTACGACCCTCCCGGAGGGGCAATCGGAACCCGTAAAGGGACCGGATTCTTCCATCCCAAAATAGGGGATCACACCACCTGTACCGACGTGGAACCCCGTACCCAAAGCCACCTATTAGATAGTGCGTTTCTGGCCTTGCGGCCAGATCCGTGACGGGTCACTGACCTGTCACGGGTTCTGTAACCCGTATCAGGTCACCCTAAAACGATCACCCAAAACAGGCCTTTTTTCCGATTAGCGATGCAATACCCCGGTTTATACAGAGTTCCGCCTCCCAAACCTGCCCATACCTGGTTGTAATATATCCCTGATTCAGACACCAAAAGCAAAAATAAGGTTAAAACAACCGATTCTGGAAAACAGGTGGCTGCATTTTCCCAAAACCTGGTTGCCGGAACCCCCAAAAGAGGCAATCGGGGCCCTTAAAATGCCCGGATTTTCCCATCCCCAAAAGGAGGATCTCACCGACGGTAACAGGTATGCGGGTGGTTATCCCTGGCATCAACGGACAGGAACGCTGAAGCAGTGTGAGCAGCGGGTGAACGTGAACAATCGGAAAAAATCAATAATCAACGCTTATTTAATTTTCAATCGGGATCCGTTTAAATTTTTAAATCAAAGTCTGGTTGATTCGGACCGATTCTTCAATCAGGATCGTTATCGCGATGAAAATTTTTCAGGCAAGGTTTGATGAAAAAATTTCAATCAAAGTCTGCCTGAAAATTTTCAGGCAGGGTCTGATTGCAAAAAGTAAAACACATGTGCCTGAACTCCCGGAACTGCTTCACGACGAAAGATTGCACTGGTGCACCATTTTTCAAGCAGGGTCTGCTGAAAAATATTCAAGCAGGGTCTGGTTGAAAATTTCACATCAAGGTTTGATTGATCTGTGAACGGTTTTCAAGCAGGGTAATTGGATCGATTGAAAAAATTTTGAATCACACTCAACTCAATTGTATTCAATCAAAGTCCATTTGATAAAAAGTCCTTTTGAAAATTTTTATCAGGATTTTAAAAATTTCTTATTAACACTAAAAACTGCTTGGCAATCCTATTTTCACGCTTTTTATCGATACGACAGATTTATCGAAAATTCACTCCACCCCGCCGTCCCGGTTGATCACCATCAGCCGGAGCTCGGTCATCTCCTCGATCGCGTACCGCGGCCCTTCGCGCCCGAGCCCGGACCCCTTGGCCCCGCCATAGGGCATCGCGTCGGAGCGGAAGGTTGGGATGTCGTTGACCTGCACGCCACCGACCTGCATCTCGGCAAATGCCTTCATGGCCCGGTTGATGTTCTGCGTGAAGATCCCGACCTGGAGGCCGTACTCGCTGGTGTTGGCGATGCGGAGGGCCTCGTCGAAGGTATCGTAGGGCGTCACGGAGATGACGGGTGCAAAGACCTCCTCGCAGTTCACCCGCATGGCGGGCGTGGTATCGACAAGGATGGTCGGGGCGAACAGGGTCCCCTCGAGCGTTCCCCCCGCAAGGATTTTTGCTCCCTGTTTCACCGCTTCCTGAACCTTCCGGTAGGCCTCCTCTGCCTTGAGCCGGTCTATCATCGGTCCCACATCGGTGGCCGGGTCGCGGGGGTCGCCCACGTGAAGTGCCCTGACCGCGGCAAGGATCTTCGCAAGTACCGGTTCATAGACCGGGCGGTGGACGAGCACCCGCTGGACCGAGATGCAGACCTGTCCCGCGTTGATGAACCCGCCGGTCGCTATCCGCTGCGCTGCGTAATCGGGGTTTGCATCCTCGTGCACGATCACCGCTGCATTGCCGCCCAGCTCGAGACCTACCCGCTTCCTTCCCGCGATCTCGCGGAGGTGCCAGCCCACGGCGCAGCTGCCGGTGAACGAGAGATAGGCAACACGGGGGTCGCGGACGAGCTGCTCCGCCCGGACGCCCGTGCAGGGCACCACGCTGATCGCTTCCGGAGGCATCCCGGCAGCAAGGGCTATCTCCCCGAGTATCAGGCTCGAAACAGGAGTCAGCGAAGCCGGCTTGAGGATAACGGAGTTCCCGGCAGCGATCGCCGGCGCAAGCTTGTGGCAGGCAAGGTTGAGCGGGAAGTTGAACGGGACGATACCAACCACCGGGCCGAGCGGGAACCGCCGGAGGAATCCCGTACGCCCGTGCGTGTCCTCGGAGAGGTCCAGCGGGATTACCTCCCCGTAGATCCTTTTCGCCTCCTCTGCCGACATCCTGACCGTACTTTCTGCACGGACAACCTCACCTGCAGCAAACTTCCGGGTCTTGCCGCCTTCCATCACCATGACATCAGCAAGCTCGTCTGCCCGCCGGTGGATTTCATCCGCGATCTTAAACAGGATCTGAGCCCGGGCATGCGAGGAGAGGAGCCGAGTCTCCTCAAAACCCCGGCAGGCTGCTGCAACAGATTCTTTCAGCTCCGTGTTTCCTGCCTGGCAGACATCAGCATAGAGTTCACCCGTATACGGGAACCTGACTTTCAGGGTTTCAGCGGTGTGTTTTTTCACGCCGCCAACCAGAAGGGGATACGTCTCCATTCTTGTCACTCACGCTCGTTCATTTTCCGGCACTGCGGGCCCGGGTATAACTTAGTACATCATCCCGAGGGATCCATAAAAAATTGCCTGATCCCCGGAAGCTGGGATCTTTCTGGAAAAAATACCATAAAAAAAGGTTCAAAAACCCGGTTCAGAGCCGGGTCAGCTTGACCGGTACCTGGTAGGTGATGTCCTGGGCTCCGGCCTCCTTGCGGTCATCGGCGCAGATGTAATATTTGCTCTGCCGTTTTATCGTGAAAGACTTCTCGACAGAAGTAGTAACATCATTGAACTGGACGAGCGGAACTACGCTTTCATACACCCAGGACTTCCTGACCGTGTCCCACTGCGGCTTGGCCTGCCGGAGGGCAAGCTGGTCGTTCTCGTCAACAAAGAGGATGTTCGGGTTGATCGGGTTACCCCCCGGGGGTGCCGCTTCGAGTTTGAACTTATCGTCGGGATAGAGGTACGTGGTACCGAGAAGATCCTGGACATTGACGCAGGCGAGGTCGTTGAAGCGGACCCTGATGATCGTGTCGACATCGGCTTTTGCTACGGAGGCTGCCTTGGCGGAACTGGTGGCGAGCGGGATCTGGTAGGTTGCCGGTGCGGCCGTCACCTGGGGCGCCTGCGTTGCAGCAGTTGTCTGCTGCTGGGACGTCGTACAACCAGCTGCGATGGCCAGCAAGACGACCACCACTGCGAAAAGAACAGAATATCCGTGAATCTTCATGATGTTCAATCTATAAGACTCCTTTATATTGGTTGCGATCCTGATCGAAGTCCTGCTCTCGTAAGGACAGGGTTTTCGCCGGCTCTCATTGCCCGGGTTCCGCACATCCGGACCAGCGGCATGAAGTGCACCAGCCACCCATGGGAGAAAAACTACTTTGTGTCATGAAGCCAACATTTCTTCACGCACAACCGGTGCGACCAGACAGGGAAGAGGGGTTTTGTGAAGGAAGTCGCCGCGAACTTCAATATCAGGGATATCGAGCGTGAGGTGCAGGCATACTGGCGCACCCATGATACTTACAAGGCGGTACGGCAGCACCGCAGCATGGGAAAACCGTTCTTTTTTGTAGACGGTCCGCCCTACACCACCGGCTATATCCATATCGGTACCGCGTGGAACAAGATCTTAAAGGACAGCATCCTGCGCTACCACCGCATGAACGGGCGCCACGTGATAGACCGGGCCGGGTACGACATGCACGGCCTCCCGATCGAGGTCAAGGTCGAGCAGGCGCTCGGTTTTAAATCCAAGAAGGATATCGAGAAGTTCGGGATGCAGGAGTTCATCGAGAAGTGCCGTGAGTTCGCGATAACGAACAAGAAACTGATGGACGAGCAGTTCGAGAGCCTGGGGGTCTGGCTGGACTTTGCCGGCGCTTACCAGACCGTGAAGCCCGAATACATCGAGGCCGCATGGTGGACCCTCAAAAAAGCTGAAGAGAAGGGGATGCTCGAACGCGGCCACCGCGTGGTGAACTGGTGCCCCCGGTGCGAAACGGCGATCGCGGACGCCGAGGTGGAGTACTGGGACGAGAGCGACCCCTCGGTCTTCGTCAAGTTTCCCCTCCGGGACAAACCCGGCGAATTCCTCGTCATCTGGACAACAACCCCCTGGACACTTCCGGCCAATGTCGCAGTTGCCGTCTCAAAGGACTTCGAGTACGCAAAGGTGCGTGCAAAGAAGGACGGTCCCGAGGAACTCCTCTGGATAGCGGAACCGCTCGTAAAAGCAGTCCTGAAGAAAGCCCGGTACAAGGATTTCACCATCACTTGAGACGAAGAAGGGTGCGGACCTCATCGGGTGGAAATATGACTCCCCGCTCAATACCCAGGTACCGCTCCAGCGCGATATCGACCACAAGGTTGTTTGTGCGGACTTCGTTGCGCTGGAAAACACCGGTATGGTCCATATCGCGCCCGGCCACGGCTGGGACGATTATGTACTCGGGACAAAGGAAGGGCTCCCGATCGTCTGCCCGGTTGACGGCGCCGGGAAGTTCAGGGACGAGGCCGGGGAGTTTGCCGGCCAGTACGTGCGGGACTCAAACGAGAATGTGCTCGTCGCGCTCGGTACCCACCTGCTCGCCAAAGAGAAAGTCACCCACCGCTACGGTCACTGCTGGCGCTGCAAGACCCCGATCATCTTCCGGGCAACCTCCCAGTGGTTCCTGAAAGCTTCCGAGATGCGGGACCTGATGCTCTCTGAAGTGGCAAAAGGTCACGTGGTATCCCGAGTGGGCCGGCAGCGCCCGCTTCTATGACTGGATCAAGGAAGCCCGTGACTGGTGCATCTCGCGCCAGCGCTACTGGGGCATCCCGATCCCGGTCTGGGTCTGCCCGAAATGCAATAAATATCACGTCGTCGGAACGATTCAGGAACTTGAGGACCGGAGCGGCAAACCCCTCCCCGATCCCCATCGCCCGTACGTGGACGAGATCACGATCCCGTGCACGTGCGGCGGTACGATGAAACGGGTCGAGGACATTTTCGATGTCTGGTTCGACTCGGCGGTCGCCTCGTGGGCGACACTCGGCTACCCGGGAAGGACCGCAGAGTTCGACGCACTCTGGCCCGCGGACTTCATCACGGAAGGGCAGGACCAGACCCGGGGCTGGTTCTACTCGCAGCTGGGTGCCAGCACCATTGCATTCGGCAAGGCCCCGTACAAGAGCGTCTGCATGCACGGTTTTGCTCTCGATGCCGAGGGCAAGAAGATGTCCAAAAGCCTCGGGAACGTCGTGAACCCCTCGGATGTCATCGAAAAAGTCGGGGTCGATGTCCTCCGCCTCTATGTCCTCTCATCCTCCGCCCCGTGGGACGACCTCAAGTTCAACTGGGAGGGTGTGGGCACGATCAACCGGGCGGTCAACATTCTCTGGAACGTGTACCGTTTCCCGCTCCCGTATATGATCCTCGACACGTTCGAGCCCGCTTCAAAAGACGGGGTCTGGGACGATGCATTCGTACGGGCAAACCTTGAACGGATGCCGGACGAGGACCGGTTCATCATCTCCCGGATCAATTCGGTAGCGGCAACGGTCGATGCCGCGATGAAGGAATGCCAGCTCCACCGTGCCACCCGCGAGCTGGTAAATTTCATTCTCGAAGATCTCTCGCGCTGGTACGTCCAGCTCGTCCGCCCCCGGATGTGGCTCGAGGGCGAGAGCGAACAGAAGGTGTTTGCCTACGAGACTATCTATTACGTGATGCGGCGGCTCACCGGGCTGCTCGCCCCCTATTGCCCGCATCTCACCGAGGAGATCTACCGCAACCTGCGGTGCGAAAAGGACCCGGCGAGCATCCACCTGCTGGACTGGAATGCCGGAAATACTGAACTCGTAGACGCAACGCTGGAAGGGGCGGTTGCGATTGTCCGCTCGTTCGACGAGGCATCCCAGAATGCCCGGCAATCCGGGAAGCGTAAACTCCGGTGGCCGGTATCTGAAGTGGTCGTGGTCACCAGCGCTGATGCCGTAAAGAAGGCGATAGACCGGCTCAACGCGGTCTGCATGGACCGGGCCAATGCCCGGAAGGTCTCGGTTGTCATGGGACGCTGGGACCGGGTCGGCTGGCATGCCGAGCCCGTGATGAAGGCGCTCGGGAAGGGCTTTGGCAAGAACTCCTTTAAGATAAAAGGGCTCATCGAGGCTGCGGACGGCAATGCAATCAAGGCAGCAGTCGAAGCCGGCAAGACATACAAACTGGGCAGCGGCAGCGAAACGTTCGAGATCGGAGCGGACCACGTCACTTTCACCGAGAAGCTCCCGGCAGATGTCTTCTCGGCACCTATGACTGATGCAACGGTGTACGTGGACGTGGCACTCACCCCGGACCTTGAAGCGGAAGGCTATGCCCGCGAAGTGATCCGGCGGATCCAGGATATGCGGAAGCAGACTCGATCTTGCGGTCGAGGACAACATCAATGTGGAAGCAGCCGTGGGCGACAAGCGGGTGCTTGCCCTGCTCATGGACAATGCAACCATCGCGATGATCGCCGACGAGGTCCGGGCAAAGTTGTTCGGGTTCTCGAAGGACGGTTCGTCACCTGACACATCGCGCTTTACTTCTGTCAAGGAGTGGGACGTCGAGGGCGTTGCGATGACGATCGGGATTGCGAAGGCGGAATAATTTCTTTCATTTTTTCTGACACTTTTCAGATTATTTGATGGGGGCTGATGCCCCCTTACCCCCATTTATGATAAGTGCCGCCACCCCCGCGGGGCGCCCCCGTGGCGGATCAGGGATGATGAAAGAAAATCTATTTGATTATGTTTTTCTGCCCTGTAGAAATCCTAATCTAAAAACAGATTGTACCGACGACCGAAAGATCTAAGGTACAGCGTCTCCTTTTCTTGATTGTGACCTCAAAGAAACAGGAGACAATTAAGAAATCAGCGAGCCGGAATATCAGTTTTGTCCAGACCGCCATTTCAATCGTAAAGTCAACTCATCTAAATCCGTACTCGTGCAAATTTTCAAAGAAGAACTACACCCAACACCAGCTGCTCGTCCTAATTTTGTTCAAAGATTTTCGTAACCAGCACTACCGGGAATTCATAGAGGACGTCGGAGATATGGACGGAGTTCAGAAGATCCTCGATCTCTCAGAAGTACCTCATTTCACAACGCTCCAGAAATTTTTCTCTCGGATAAAATCATTTTATCTACGGTTGACCTTCAGAAAAACGGTGAATCTGTTCTACTCTTCTGATGAAAATATATCCATAACAGCAATCGATTCTTCCGGTTTTACTAGCGGGTACTGCAGCCATTATTTTTCGGAAAGAACCGGTAAAATCCGAAAACATTTCTTGAAAACTTCGATCTCTGTTGATGCCGATCAACAGGTGATCACCGGATTCATTGCATCCAACAGCCGGGTCCACGATACCCGGCATGCAGAGAAATTACTCCGACAATGCCACAAAATCCGAAAGTCCGATTGTTACGTTATGGACAGAGGATACGACTCTGAAGCGATTCACCGGTTGATCCGGGAAGACCTTCACGCCAATTCGGTTATCCCTATTCGCTCCTGGAATAATGACATTATTGGGGGTACATATCGTCGGGAGATGGCTACACAATTCAATGTTGATATTTACCCAAGACGACAACTCGTTGAAAATAAATTCTCTGTCCTGAAAAGAAAGTTTGACGGGGATCTCAAAGCAAGAAGGTTCCTGATCCAGACGAAAGAAATCGCTAACAAAATGATCGTCTGTAACATTCACAAGTTCTTACAATTTCTCATCGTTGAGGTTTTCTACAGAGCATGTTTTTCTATAATGATTAAATACCTGACAAAATTATGCTCCAGAAATTTTATTTTAAAATGTTTTGCGTTTTTTTAATTATCTTATACATTGGGATGAGTGGGTGTATTGAATCAGACACTCAAAAAACAGAGAGGAAACTGCAGGAGTTTTACAAATCAACAGCAACTCCAAATGGAGAATTAGAAATCGAAAAAATGGTTAAGAATGCATCTTATCTTGAAAAAGATGAAAAGCGATTGATTTTAATCGCTGATCTGATCACTACAAATTTCACTGATCCCAATTGGAATTACCAGCAAAATGAAGCTTTCTTTTGCTATTATCCCGAAGATAAAATACATTATAATTATTGTCTTCCTCAAGGTCAGAATAATATTACAACGCTCAATGGGTCTCATGCTAATTACTTAGTTGACAAGAATGGCAGGATCTACCATTATTTTAGAATAATTAGCCCTTTTTTCTGGGACAACTGGGTAAATCTTAACAGGGATCCATATTGGATTGCATATCAAAAAACGGGAGAATGCGAAGCCCTGTCAATTTTATTTAATCATACCGCGAATGAATCCGGTTTTATTACGCGCATTGTTCGATCAAATGGAATTAGTCACTGGTGGAATGAAGTTGATATAAACGGAAATGATGAATGGATTTTTTTTGACGCACAGCAATATGGCATGAAATTACCAAATGATACTTCAACTTATTTTGGGAACCCTCCTGATTTTGCAAATAAAACCGGATTTTCATTGTGTAATATCACAAAATCTGGTGTCTTTGTTATTGACATCTATCATGACAAAGAAATCATTGAGGTAACAGATTCATACGATCCGAATCATCTCTGTCCCAATAAATGATCAAAATTTCAGCTCGTTTTCACAATGACTTGCTTTCAAGTGGGTCTAGGTTTTTCTCCAAAACCGCCTCGCCCAGGCGCGACCCGACGAGGCGTCGCGCCGACCCCCGTAGGGGGTGGGTAGGCTCATATTGTTTTCTGGCCCGGAAATCCCCTTTTTCCCACTCCTCCCTCCCAAAGCACCACCCCTTCCATTTTCGACCCCTGTAACATTGCTATTTGTGACCTCCCCCGTTCCCGCCGGAAATCGCTTGGTTATTCCGACCGGATTCCGCGTTTTTGGGAATTATTACCTCCCGGATCCGGGGGATGAGGGAAACAAGGTACAACCGGGCCCATAGCGGGCTCCGATTTCTAAGAACATTTACAGGGGTTTTTTTAGGGCGATAATCCCCCACCTCCGACAGAACAGGTCTGCCAGGTTTCCGGGGGCGTGCCGATCGCTCTGGGAGGGATCATCTCATTCAAAAAAAATTTTACAAAAAGTAATTTACAAACCGGGATCCGATTTTCACATCGCAATCGCGATCACGATCGCGATCAAAAACCATTCCGGAAAAATCGATCATCGATTTTCATTCCGGAATCGATCAGCGATTTCCGGATCAAAATCGGATCCCGTTTTTCATTTTGAAATCGATCCGCGATTGAAAAATGGTTTCCGGAATAAAAATTCAGACGGAACGCAAAATCGGATCCCGATTTTCGTACGAAAATCGATCACCGATTTTCAGATCAAAATCGATCAGCGATTTTCATTTTACAATCGCGATCCGATTTTCAAATTCAAAATCGCGATCACGATCGCGATCAAAAACTATTCCGGAAAAATCGATCAGCGATTTTCATGATCAAAATCGGATCCTGATTTCTATGCCCCGCCCAGCACCTTCGCAAGAAACTCCTTCCCCTCCGGGCTCGTGAACAAGGGCAGATCCGACTCCGCAACCACCGCACTCCGCTCCGCAATAACCGTCTCCTTCGTCAGCGGATTGAACCCTTCCTTCTCCGTGATCTTCTTGTAGATCAACGTGCCCCGGCGCTGCCACGCGGGAGTGGTCGCAAGGTTGAAGCCCCGGACATGCATCATCTCGTGGAGGTCCTTTGCCTGCAGGCCCTTGAGCTTCTCCGCGGCTTTCCGGGCATCCATCCCCTCCTCGATCAGCGCCTGCTGGCAGTAGGCATTGATGTGGTTGCGCCACGCCTCTGCCTGCCGGTTGGCCAGGTATTCGACCGCATAGGCGGGTGTTGCCGGGATCACCCGGGCATCGAAGGCAACGAGCGTTGTCCCGCCAAGGGCGAGCGTGAAGGAACTGGCTGCATACGATGCTGCTACCGAATCGATCTTCTCCACCCGGCCGCTGAACGGGAGTTTCGTGAAGTAGAGGCTGATCTCGTCCGAGAACGTGTAGGCAAAATCGGGATTGAGCCCGCTGTCCGCAACAAGCGAGATGCAGGCGGTTACCATCGCCTTGTGGAAAAACTCGTCAAACGGCTTCTCAAGGCCAAGGCAGTCGGCAAGGCGGTGGAATGCCCGCCCGTCAAGCCGGACAAAAACAGGGGGAATGGTGGTTAGGCTAGAGAATATTTCACGGTTTTCCATACGAATACCATGCGGGAGCGCGAATAAAATATAGGGGGGATCTCCCGCTGTTCTTTTCGCCGATACCTTACTCTTCCACGCTGCCGCCGGTAAAGGCACCCGGCAGGTGGCGGATCAGGACGATATCGTCGATCGCGCTGATGATGCGGTAGGGGATCTTGAGGCCCTTGAAGTTCTTGAGCTCGAAGAGCTGGTCGTTGACCTTGCCGACAATGATCGACTCAATCTTCTTCTGGTCCACGTCGATGAGAACATCCTCGACTTCGCCGATAAACATTCCCTTGTCCGTATAGATCTGAAGCCCGAACAAATCCGTAATCTGGGTTTCCATCGTTATCAGATGAAAGTATATACTTAAGAGTTAAAAAGATAATCCTTTCATTATGGACGGGTCTTTTCGGATCGGGAGCATTTTTGGCATCCCGATCCACATCCACTATACGTTTCTCTTAGTCATCCCGCTCTTTGCCTGGATCATCGGCAGCCAGATCTCCATGACGGTCGGCATGCTCCAGGAGCTCTATGCCGTACCCATTGATCCGGCCCTGATCACGAGCGGTTTTATGCCCTATATACTCGGAGCCGTCGTCTCATGCGGTCTCTTTTTCGGGGTGCTGGTCCACGAGCTGGCCCATTCGCTCGTTGCCCGAAAAAAAGGGATCGCCATCAACAGCATCACGCTCATGATCTTCGGCGGGGTTGCGACCATGGAAGAGGGCATCCCGGACCCGAAGGTCGAGCTCCCGATGGCACTGGTCGGGCCGATCGCAAGCCTTCTCTTCGGGCTTCTCTGCGGCGTGCTGGTCTATTTCGTCCCCTCATTCATACCGGACCCTGCCCGTGCCGGGGTCCTCATCTTCCTCTTCGGCTACCTTGGCGTCCTCAACATCATCCTGTGCTTCTTCAACCTGATCCCGGCATTTCCCATGGACGGCGGCCGGGTGCTGCGGGCATGGCTTGCCAAACGGATGCCACTCCACAAGGCCACCAAGATCGCGGCCGATATCGGGAAAGGCTTTGCCATCCTCTTCGGGATCATCGGGCTCTTTGCCTTCTCACCGTTCCTGATCCTGATCGCGCTCTTCATCTATATCGGGGCGAACATGGAGTCCACGGCCGTGAAGTACAGCCACCTGCTGCAGGACGTGACGGTCGGGGACATGATGAGCAGCCCGGTGACCACGGTGCCGCCGACCATGCCCGTCAGCCAGGTCATCGAAATGATGTACACGAGCAAGCACCTCGGTTTCCCGGTTGTCGAACGGGATACCCTGGTCGGCATGATCACCCTCATGGACGTGAACCGGACATCCCCGATCGACCGCGAGGCCATGCAGGTGCGGGATATCATGACCCGCGACCCCATCACCCTCCCACCGGCAGCTCCGGTTATCGATGCCCTGAGGATCATGTCAGCCCATGACATCGAGCGGATCCCGATCGTGCAGGACGATAAGATCGTCGGGATCGTGACGCGGATGGATATTCTGAAG
The DNA here is from genome assembly GCA_963818425.1 of uncultured Methanoregulaceae archaeon. Lineage (GTDB taxonomy): Archaea > Halobacteriota > Methanomicrobia > Methanomicrobiales > Methanospirillaceae > Methanoregula. Next base: position 233,597 of record CAWFSA010000003.1, read on the forward strand.
GTAACGGAACTCCGGCAGATTTAGAAATTCCAGAACCAGATCCCCCCGCCGATTTCTCCGGCACATCACAGAACGCGGGCTTCACGGTCCAATTATCAAGACCCTTCTTTCGTTCGTGTTTCTGATAGTCGGGCAGAGGGCCCGCACCTTTTTACCCCCTCCGACCCATCCTGCAAAAATGCTGTGCAGTTTGAATTTAACTTCGTAAAAATGGCTTTTTTATAAAGAAAATCTGGAGGGGGTGGAGGGGGGTCGAACCCTGTTTTTTGTGCGGACGCGGGTTTTAAACGCGTGACAATAATGTCAAATTACCGTGAAGAATGCCACGGATCCCCAGTTGTTGCGGGATCTGAATGTAACCGCCCGACCCCCCTAAGGGCCAGACGATGCATGCACAAGGTACCGATGTCCTGAAGATCATATCGGCCAACAATCTTGACAGGATCCCACTCGTGCTGGATGACAACATCCCGTAGGTCCGGTCTGCTTATCGGGAGCGGGTGACGGGAAAAAGAAGAAGTTTGTTTTTTAAAAACCGCGATAAAAAAATAGTTGTTGTGTTACGGGTAGGTAACACAGTAATAGCCAAGGTCATTTTTTGCGTCAGACCGTTTCAGGAACGTGCCGCCACGGTAGATCCCGACACCTGGAGGTATACCTGCAGATCCCCCGCTGCTATCCACACAGGCCTTCACGGGCAGGGCCGGCTGTAAAATCGTCAGAGAGGCGGGTCCGGAACCGTGTTCGTACTGGGTTCCAAAGCTATCTCCGAACCACCCGTTCCATTCCCCGTCTGCGATGATCTTCGCAGTCAGCGGTGTATCCTGCATCAGGTCAGGTTCCTTTGTCGATCGCACCAGAAATTCCGGGATCTTGTCGAATCCGATACTGGATGTACGGGTGGAATAGTTCTTGATGACCTGGCCGTCCCGGATAAGATCCACGATAAGCACTGAGGAGCCGGTATCATTCGCAGTTTTCCCGAAATAGGCATAGTCCATGCGGCAGTTCATCCCGTTAAACCGGATCTCTGCTGGTGCCATGACCTCGTTATTGAAGATGCAGTCATACGTCCCGTATTTGGCATGTACCGGACCGGTGTAATGGACCATCAGCCCGGTTGTGGAGACATCAGGTTTGTAGACCGGGTCGGGTGATGAGATACAGGCAGAACACACGAGAGTGCCGATGACAATGGCACAGAGCAGGATGACACGGAGAAAACGCATGGTATTTCACTTATTGTTTTGGGAAGATAGGTAGATTAATAATCTCCGGAATGGTCCGCCAGAGGGATTTACGGGCCATGTTAAAACCGCATCACCCCATCCACCGCCGAGGTCCCTGCCACCTTCCGGTACGCTTCAAGATCCCGGAACGGCCGCTTCGCGATAACCGCAGCCACCTTCTTTTTCCCGATCCCCGGCAGCCACCGGAGGGCGGATGCAGGCAGCGTATTGATCGCAACCGGCACCGGCAACGCGGTGACCGACCGCATGCCCCAGTCCACAACAACCGCATCCGTAACCGTCCGTTCCGGGAGCCGGAGCGGGATGCCGACAAGGATCGGGTAGGACCCCATCTGCCGCCCGAAGGAGAGATCGCCCGACACCTCGACCCGCACATCGCGGAGCACGGTGCCGATGGGGAAGACCCGCTGGAGCATCGGGAGATCGATCTTGTTCCGGACAAACTCCTTGAACTGTCGGAACCGGCGGTCGTGCTTCCCGAGCGTATTGTTCGTATACACCGGTGTCCCCTCAAAAGGCATCACCTGCCGGATGTTCACGCGCCGGACGATGAGTCCCGCCTTCAGGACACGGTCGAGGAACTGCTCGTTCAACTCGTAGGTCTTCTCCGTCTCACCGGCAAGCCCGCAGACAAAGTTGAGCCCGGGGAGGAGTTCGGGCACATTGTCCCGCCGCTTCCCGCCCTCTTCGTTGACGATCTCAATGGCACGGAATACCTCATCGGGCTGTGCCTTGAGGTTGTTTGCCGCAACAACGGCCGGGTCGGCGGTCTCCATGCCGAACGCTGCAACATCTCCTGACGTGTGGTGCCGGATGATCGCCCGCAGTGCTTCCCGTGCCGCATCCTCATGCCGGGCAATGGTCGCCGGGTTGGTATTGTCGATATGCAGGGTTTTCAGATTCGGGGCTGCGGTGCGGATGGCGGAGAAGAGCTGTTCGATCTTTCCGGTTCCGGTGCCGGGTATTCCCCGCTCCTGCTCCGTAGGCAAGGATGTCCGGCTGCCGGCCGACGCGGAAGTGCCGGGCACCGTGGGCATGGAGTGCTGCAACTTCTGCTGCGATTCCCGCGATGCCCCGGTATCTCGGCATGCCGTAGAACGGTTCGGTGCAGAACGAGCATCCGCCGGTTGCCCCGTGAGAGCAGCCCCGGGCGGTCTCGAGCTCGCACATCACGAACGGGTAATCGGGGTGCTGACTGATCACGCTGCTTCCCGCAATGCTCCACGGGATCCGTGCGGGTGTAGTCCAGCACGCCCGCAGGTTCGTTCCCGGCAAGGTAATTATCCAGCGCCACGGCCGGCTCACCGGACAGGAGGGCATCAAACCCGCTGATCACCTGCCGGATCGCCTTCTGCCCGCCCTCCGCCGCGTACCCGAACCCGATCGGCCCGCCGACCAGTTTCTTCGGGCCATGGACCATGTGCCCGACCTGCTGGATCTCGGTGAGGGTTGCAGGCGTCCCGCCAAGATACTTCCCCGGCACCGTGACACCGGCAATCATCACGAGCAGCTAGGCCCTGTTCAGTTCAGCGGTCCGGAGCGGATCTTTCCGGAGCTGGTCGATGGTGAGGTAGCGGACCGCGTAGCGGTGCGCAAGAAGTGCCCCGGCAACCGTACGGATATAGGGCGAGATATAGGGCGGCACGCCAAGGCATGCCGGCTCGTCCACGTACCCGTCAAGGATGAAGGCTGTGACGCTCATACCGTGAGACCGATCAGGGCGAGGAGTTTCCGGGCCCAGTGGAGTTTCCCGCGTTTCATCGGGTCCACGTTCTCGTCATCGAGATCAAAACCTGCGAGCGTGATCTGCGAGGCGCCCAGTTCGTCCGCAGCAAAGACAGCCCGGTCGCCATCAGAAAAACCGCCGAAGTTGTACACATGAGGGAGGGGTGCTGCCTGCGTTGTCCCGACAACCGTGCCTTTGAACCGGGGCACCCAGTGTTTCAGGAGCGGCATGTTGTCCCCGTGAGCGTGGATCACGATGATGGTCCCCTCGTTGTTCAGCTCGATGAACCGGTCGGTTGCACCGTCAAGGTCAGTGAAGATAGCATCCGGACAGATACCATGGGAGTCGAGCACTTCCGCAGCAGCATCCGCGGCAAAGACGATGCCGGTGATCTTCGAAAGCTCGTCTTTGAGGCATGGCGCGTTCCCGCAGACGGTCACCTCGTTCCCGTCCGTGAGCGACGCAAGGGAGAGGAGGTTGTCCCGGTCAAGGAGAGAAGCGAGGAGCCGGGCCGCTTCCTCGTCAGCCGCCCGGTCGAACCCGAAATACTCAACGATCTCCCGGTAGTGGGGTTCCCATAACTCAAAATTCATCGCTGTGCTCCTGAATTTCTCCTGCAACGGGCCGGGCCCTGCCAACCCTCATGCAACTCGAAGTTCATCGCTTCGTAATCCTTATCGAAATTCATGAGCCCCTCACGAATTTCCTGATCCTCAATTCCTGATAGTGTTTCGTATCAGCAAACTGCATGAAAAATTTCTCCTGTCTCCATTACCGTGCCCCTGTTACCAGCACACACAGGGAGGACACGGTAGTGCGGGGTTCAGGTGCCATTCTTCTTCCCTTCGTTCTCGAGGCCGACAAGGTCCCGGAACTTCTTCAGGACCGGCTCGATCACGATCTCGAGCAGCCGGGCCTTGTCCTCCACCTTCCCGAAATAGTGGAGCGGGAGGGTGGCGGCGGCCATGTTCGGGTGACCGCCGGCATCGCCCATCTCCCCGAACGCTTCGGACAGGGCGTTGCCGATATGGAGACGGATGTCGCGGTTGCGGGCCGAGATCACGATCGCATTGTCGGTGATGCCGTACACGAGCGCCGTGTTCACCCCTTCGAGCGTGATGAGGAGGTCCGCTGCCTGCGGGAGGGCATCGCGGTTCATCACGTAGCCCACGTTTGCGAAGAGGTACCCGCTCTGGATCTTCCGCTCGTGGATCGCCTTCCCGATTACGTCGAGGGTCTCCTGCGACATGGACGGGGACATGATCTTGTCGAGCAGGTCGGCATCGGTCAGCGGCAGCAGGAAACCGGCATAGCTCAGGTCCTGCGGGGTGACATTGCGCTTGAACTCCTTGGTGTCCGTGCGGATACCGTAGAGGAGGGCGGTCGCGACCCGTCTTGTCGACCGGCACATCGAGCTCCTGCAGGTACTGGGTCATGATGCTTGCCGTGGCCCCGACACCGGGCCGGATATCGACAAAGTTGCTCTGGGTGGCGACATGTTTTCCCTCGCGGTGGTGGTCGATGATGATGTTGATCTTCGTCTGGGGAGGCACGTCGTTGTTGGCGCCCGGCCCCTCGCAGTCGACCATCGCAAGGTAGGTGCACTTTTGAAGAGCATCAGCGGTGAGGTGTTCCATCTTGATATCGAGCAGGTTGACAAACGTGCGGTTCTCCTGGTGGCCGATGTTTCCCTCGTAAAAGATCCGGGTGGTAAGCGTTTTTGCATTGGCCTGTTTTGCGATCTCGGCAAGCGCCATGGCAGACGAGATCGCATCCGGGTCCGGGTTCTTGTGGGTGATGATCCCCAGCGTCCCCTCCCAGCCGGCGAGCAGGGAGAAGAGCCGCTGCGAGATCCGGCTTGCGTGCTGTTTTTTCATCTGGAGGATCGCCTGCCGTGCAACCACTTCCTGCGGGTAGAGGACAAAATCCGCCCCGGCCGCGGTCAGTTTCTGGCCGTTCACCGGGTCGGTCGAGCGGGCAACAATCTGCACACCGGGATAGCGTTTCCTGATGGTAAGGACTGCCGCGAGGTTTGCATCGCCATCACCGGTCATGACAAACGCGATCTCGAACAGCGGAAGTCCTGCGAGCAGGTCAGGTGAGGTGATATCGCGCTGGTACGCATCGAACTTCTGGTCGCGGAGGTGGCGGACGCGGGTCTCGTCCCTGTCGGCAACGATGACGCGCTCGTGCTCTTTTCCGAGCTCCAGGATGATATTATAACCGTTCGTCCCGCACCCGAAAATGCAGTATTTTACCGGTCCCTGCTGCTCAAACGGGGCTTCCTGCGGCATGGTACAGAAGATGTATCATTCCACGGTATTAAGGGATTCCAACTGATGGGCAGGTGAAAAGGCTTTACTTTTTCAGCATACGTGCCTTGAAGTCTGATGACCATTAGTCATGTCGAAGAACGCTGATGCGTTCTTCTCCTGCTTCGGGTCTGATGACCCTCAGCATTCCAAAACCTTTATTCGGCATCATAGACCACATTATTAGGTCTAACAGGCTGGGTCTGTAGCTTAGTTCGGCATAGCGGCGGACTCTTAATCCGCAGGTCAAGGGTTCAAATCCCTTCAGGCCCGTTTTTCCTGTTTATTTTTGGTACCGACAGGGTACTTTCCGCATAGTCTCTTCCTGTGCCGACCCCGGACGTTACTGCAAAAAAATGAACACCAGCATTTCATTATCACCCACCGGGAGATCCTCGCGATCGCCGGGATTTCTCATCGGGAGAAAGGCATCCGCATTCATGGGGCGGTCTTCGGGATTACCGTGCCGGAGTGGCGTAACCGGAAAGCAGACTGAAAACCGGAAATTCCCCACGATTGGTGCCTGCCGGTACGCGCAGGGAGACCTGATCGCTGGGTATTTTATCCCGCAGCAAGAAAGGATCCTGCGGATATTGTTACCATGAAGTTCAACGGAAGCAAGACCGAGAAAAACCTGCTCGCTGCATTTGCCGGTGAGTCCCAGGCACGGAACCGGTACACGTTCTTTGCAAGCGCAGCAAAAAAGGAAGGCTATGAGCAAATCGCAGCAGTCTTCCTGCAGACCGCGGAAGAAGAGAAGGAGCACGGAAAACTCTTCTTCAAGCAGCTGAAAGGCGGGGATGTTGAGATCACCGCAGCCTATCCGGCCGGTGTTATCGGAACCACAAAGGAGAACCTTGCGGCAGCCGCTGCGGGGGAGCAGATGGAGTGGGGCACGCTCTACCCGGCATTTGCAGCCACAGCGAAGACAGAAGGGTTCAAGGAGATCGCCCGCCTCTTTGAGAAGGTTGCCGAAGTGGAGTCCCACCACGAAGCACGGTATACGAAACTGCATGAGAACCTGATGAACAAAACCGTCTTCAAATCCGGGATGCCCGTGAAATGGTACTGCCGGAACTGCGGGTTCGTCCACACCGGGAAGGTTGCTCCCGCAAAGTGCCCGGCCTGCGATCACCCTCAGGCATATTTCGAGATTCTTGCGGAGAATTACTGAAATTTTTATAAATTTTTTTACAAAAGAGGGGGTTATTAGCGATAATCCTGGTTAATACCGGTAGAACGCGGACAGGGAGACCGAGGATCACTGATGAAATGTACTACGTTAACCGCAATGGTAATTGTTATTTTTCTGGCTTCCCTTGCTCTCATTTCGATGACTCTCTGGGAGGGGGACCGGCAGACTCAGGGTACAGAACAGCGTGCTGTGCCCGTCTATGGCTACAAAATAATCGCGGTTTATCCTCATGACAAGGCTGCTTATACGCAAGGCCTGGTTTATGATGGGCAGATATTATATGAAAGTACCGGGCTTTATGGGAACTCAACGGTGCGCGAGCTGGAACTGGAGACCGGCAAAATCCAGCAGTCCTCTAGCATGCCATCCCGGTATTTTGGTGAAGGACTGACCATCTGGAAGGACCGGCTTATTCAGCTGACCTGGAGATCCAGAACTGGTTTTGTTTACAACAAGTCCGATTTCAAACAGATACGTAACTTTTCTTATGAGAGAGAGGGATGGGGGATTACCAGCGATGGGCTGCATCTGATAATGAGCGACGGCTCAGATACCCTCTATTTCATAAATCCAGATACTTTTACTGACGATGGCTCAATCAGGGTGAAAGAGAGCGGCAAACCGGTTTTTAACCTCAACGAGCTTGAATACATCAATGGCAGTATAGTGGCTAATGTCTATATCGACAACAGGATTGCTATAATCTCGCCGGAAACGGGAGTGGTAACCGGTTGGATCGATCTCCGGGAGTTGACAGCCCGGGAAAAAAATCTGAGTACCGTGGGTGTCCTGAACGGCATTGCCTATAATCCCAAAAATGGCACACTCCTCGTAACGGGAAAACTCTGGCCAGAGCTGTTCGAGATTGAAATCCAAAAAGAGGGCAGACCTGTCCTCCTGTAACTATCGTCAGCGCGGTTCCTCTGCAGGGAGAAAAATTGAGAGAATATTTCAAAGGGGGTATCGTTGTTACCCCGCCACGGTCATAAAACACCAGAAAATCACAACCATAAAGACCGTATCTCAGTCCGTTTTTACCTGCCGGCAGTCCGGGCAGTAGCAGGATCGCGCTCCCTGATCGCATGCCGGGTTATTTCAGGGACAAGAATGTGTAACGAGTGCCCCCGGTATAACTCATTATCTTTTTCTCCTCATGAGACTTCGCAAGTTTTTTTTAAAATTCCTTTTTTGTAAATTCCGTTCGCCAGCAGTACCCGGCCGGGTATTTTTTCTGGTTATTTGATCCAGCCCATCCGGACCCACCGCTCGTACTCATCAGCGCGGAAATCCCGGTTTTCCATGACGATATCCTTGAAAAAACTGCGATTATCAGCGAGTTCCGCTTCCTGCTCCGGATCGGAAAAGCCATTCCTGATCGCTTCGGTAAGCTTCTTCCCGAGTGCCCGTGCGGAAGCGTCCGCTCCATCAACGGCCTCCATGTCCCCGCCCGTTGCAACCCCGAGTCCCCCCACCGCGATCACCCCAAGGTAATTCAGGACATGATTTTGGTATACCACAACCTCATCACCACCGGACGTGTGCGTTGTCGCAACCGAGCAGCCGAACTTCCCGGCCAGCAGCTGGTAATGGATTGCATCCGCGAGCCGGTCGAAGAAGACCTTCATCTGGCCGGAGACATTGTCGATGTAGACGGGAGAGGCGAAAATGATCCCATCTGCTTCCTTCATGCGATCAACAAGCAACGGGACATCGTCGTCGTTCACGCACGTGCCGTTCAGTGAACAGGCTTCGCAGGCCGTGCAGGGCGTGACGCGGAGGTCGCAGAGATCGATCATCTCGGTCTCCGCGCCGGCGTCTGCGGCTCCTTCGAGAACGAACTGTGCAAGTCTTCTCGTAGTGCTCCGGGTCGTCCGGGGACTTCCATTGATGGCAAGAATTTTCATGGGGGTTATTGCTCCTGCTCAGGAGATAGGGGGGCGGGGAATATCAGGATGAGGGGGAGAGCAGAAGATCCGGTTCACGGTCAGAGACCCCGCCGGTCCGGGACTGCAATTCAACCTTTTAAAAAATTATTTTTTCCGGATACCTTCGATCTTGTCACCGATAAAAGCGCCCAGGATGAAGATGATCAAAAAGATGATAATCTCGATAAAGAGGCCCGACACGCCGGGTAAACCGACGTCAAAATTCATACCCGCGGGTGGCAGGTACAGCGCAGCGAGGACAAAAATGACCCCCAGGAGGATGCCGGCAATCGCGCCATTCCGGAGGAGGCCGGTATAGTCCTCCTTTCCGCGGTGAAGAAAGCCAAAGACAATACCCAGGATCAGATTCAGGAGGAAGAGTTCAGGCAACATACGAATTCACTCAGTGAATGCAGTATTGTCCCCGTCTGCAATAAGGTTTCCGGAGGAGATATGGCGGTAATGCTATCCCTGAAGAACTGCCCGTGGACCGGGGCATTTTCGTCAGTCCACATCAGGGCAGGGTGACAAACACCTGCAACCATGTTTTTTTCCCGAGAACCCGGGTCCGGTGCCCCTGCCCGGTCAGATCTTCGGCGAGCAGGACATCCCCCTTACGGAAAACCCGTTTCTCACCGCTCCCGACCTCAATCTCGGCTTCCCCGTCAATCGTGATAACATATTCCCGGCATACGACATTGTGCCACGCATAATCCCAGCATGGCGGGATCTCCCGGAAGAAGACCGACTTGGCCGGCTCCGGTATCGTAAAGAGGCCAAAACCCCCCCGTGACTCGAACGGCACTTCGATATCTTCAAAATACGACCGGTTATCAGGTCCGGTAGAGAGCCTTGTTACGTTCATGGGCGTTTTCCCTGATGCGATCATGAACCTGAAAAGAGAAAAACCAATGCTTTTTTTTCTTCTGACCGCCGGATTGCGTTGCCCGGCACGCCAGCCACCCATGCCCGGTCCTTCATGTTCTGGGGGAGGGAGAGGGTATCGAACCACATCGCGTCGAACGTGCCGAAATTAAAGCAGGCGGTACCATCCACCGTACGATAGTGTCGGGTTTTAAGGTTTATTCTTTCTCTGGGAGGTGTAAAAATAATCCATTTGGGTTGGATTACTATGCCGGACACCGGAACTTCCGGGTTTTCAGGAAAAAATATATTTCCCGGTTTTTATGTGATGGTTACTTTATGTCATACAGCTAAATAGTAATTGGTAATCCCGATCCCGGTCTGCTGTTACCGGTAACCTGGAACCGGGTAATCCGATCAAGAGGTAATACCGTGGAAGCTGATATCCTTTGAAGTCCCGCAGGTCTTTGTGCCTGATCCCATCCATATCCATATTCTCCAGGCAGTTTCCGACAAACAGGGCTGCCACATCGGCCATGTGGTCCAGCAGCTGCTCCCCGTTCACGGAGAGAGCGGTGTCAGGTCTGGCATACGGGTCTTACTCTCCAAGCGATGTCTTGACGGGGGTAAATCCTCGAGCGAGATCGCGCTCCGGCTGACCTCCAAAGGCAGGGTCCTGCTCCAGAAGGCAGACTCCAGTTAATCTGCACAAAACCGATCATTTACTCTTTTTTAGTTCCCTGCCAACACGAACCATGCAGGCACGAGCAGTACCCGGATGATGATCGCAATCGTGATCTTCAGGTACGGGAGACCGTCTTCAATTTTCGTTTTCCATTTGCGTCATGATTCCCGTGCAACCCCGCCGGTCACCGTCACTCCGCCACCTTTACGGTAGTAACTCATGCCCACTGCAGGCCGGGGTTTTTTTATTCCCGCTACCGATACCGGTGCAGTCATGATGGGGTGGCAGCCGGGCAATCCGGAAAGAACATCCCCGCTGTGCTGGAAGGTGAACGGGAGGACCACTCGTTGCCGCTGTGGTCGCAGGTCGTCATTACATTGCCTGTGGTTTTCAGAAATGATGAATGTTGTTTTTCAACCCCTGCCGGGTGACCGGCAGTACGGAGCCCCGTGCCCGGCGCATCAAACACCTTATGCCGTACCGAACCGGATGATTACAGCATGGGGCAGTACGTAAAAGGCGATGTCCTCCTTGCTTCGGTTGCGCTGGATGACCGGACCGCACCCAAGACACGGCCGGTCGTGGTGATCCGTACGGAAGAACCCGGCTGCATCCATATCTGCCCGGTCAGCAGCAAACCGCCTTCCGATGCACCCTGCCTGCCACTCTCCCTTGCCGATTTTGCTACCGGAGGACTCGACCTTTTCGGGGAGAGTTATGTGATGACATCACGGGTACTTACCATCCGGAGCGGGGACGTGATCGGGAAAAAAGGCCGGCTTACGAAAGAATCTCTCGCGGAAATTGCCGGGTTTGAGTCATCTGCGATGGTGCCCGGTCCTGCACCTGCAAAAAAAACCGGGAGATCGCAGAAGAGACGATAGCCACGGGAAGAATGCGGTTTTACAAGATTTTTTGGCCGCTCAATGCCTTCTTCACCCCGGTTGTTATCCGTGGTGCAGCAGTATCCTTATTATCCGGTGCGATGAGGTTGTTGCGATGGATATTGCACGGGCAATTGCCGATATGGAGGCACAGGTCGGCCGGATCTCCCCGGTCCAGAAATTCCTGCTCGGTACCGACGGATCGGTCACCCAGATCCTCGAATCGATCACCGGGAAAAAAGTCGTCATCCGGACACTCGTCCAGAAGATCGTCCCGGCCGACCTTCCCACAGCACAGAGACTGAGCATACCGGAAGGCGACCCGGTCAATGAGCGGGTCGTGGAGATCCGGACCGAAGGGTGCGGGGACGTGTTCATCTACGCGACATCCTCTACGCCGATAAACCGCCTCTCACCGGAGTTCAGGGACGACCTGATGAAGGCTGACATCCCCATCGGGAGAATCATACAACAGCACCACATCGAGGCACGGCGGGAAATCCTTTCTGCCTGGGCAATCCCGGCAACTGAAGAGACCAGCCGGATCTTTTCCATCTGCAAAAACGAGCCGGTCCTCGCCCGGCAGTACCAGATCATCCACGCGGGCAAACCCCTCATCTTCATTGAAGAGCAGTTCCCCTACAACCGCTTCCTCGATACGCGGCGGGTCATTGTCCGGACACCGTCCCGCATCCACCTTTCCTTAATCGACATGCACGGTGGTTCCGGCCGGGTTGATGGCGGTATCGGCATCACCCTTGACGAACCCGGATTCCTGCTGGAGGCGGAGCTCTCACCGGTCCTCTCCGTCCGCGGAGGGAGCCCTCCCGTGCAGGAACGGATCGGCCGTATAGCAGGGGATGTACTGCAGAAACTCGGGGCTGGCGGGAGCATCGCGATCACGGTCAGGACATCATACCCGTCCCATGTCGGTCTTGGGAGCGGCTCCCAGCTCGGGCTTGCCATTGCCCGGGCAATCAGCGAATTACATGGCCGCCACATCCCGGTCCGGGAACTCGCTAAGCTCGGTTGGCCGGGGCGGAACGAGCGGCATCGGCACGGCAGCGTTCGAGTACGGCGGCTTTATCATCGACGGCGGCCATCGCTTCGGTAAAAACGGGGAGAAGTCCGACTTCCGTCCGTCCGCTGCCTCGCGGGGTGTGAATCCGCCTCCGGTCATCGCCCGCCATGACTTCCCCTCCGACTGGCGTATCCTTCTTGCTATCCCGGATGTACCCGCCGGGGCGAGCGGGCCTGTGGAGACTGACATCTTCCGGGACAACTGCCCGGTCCCGCTTTCCGAGGTGCGGGAATTATCGCACGAGGTCCTCATGAGGATGCTGCCGGGAATCGCCTCCCATGACATCAGCCTCTTCGGTTCATCGGTCAACGCAATCCAGAAGATCGGGTTCAAGAAGGTGGAGCTCTCCCTCCAGCCCCCGCAGGTGATCGGCCTGCTGGACGTCCTGCGGGAGGCCGGGGCTGCAGGCGCCGGTCTCTCATCGTTCGGTCCTGCAGTCTATGCAATCGGGGACACCGGCATAACCACGATCCGACTGGCTGCCGAATCGTACATGAAGGAGCATGGCGGGGGAACAGCCATCGTCACGGCCGCACGGAATACCGGGGCAACGGTAAGGGTGGCGTGAGGTTTTAGGGTGCTCAACCACCTTATTTTCCGATCTTGACAAGCATCTCTTCAAGCGACGGGTACCGGCTCTCGATCTTCTCCACGCAGCCACCAGTATCCTGAATGGTCGCGGTACACTCATTGAGCTCCTTCATATCCTCCGCTTCGCAGATATAGAAGCCCTCCTCCTGCCGGTGAGTCTTGGAGTGCCCGATCAGCTTCCCGGGGTTGTCAATAGAGAAGAAAATCGTGTAGTTGAGCGACCCGAACTGGTCGCGGAGTTCCTTCATGGTGCCGAATGCCACCATCTTCCCCCGCCTGAGGATCATCACCTTGTCGCAGATCGCCTCGACCTGGTAGAGGTTGTGGGCCGAGAGCACGATGGTCTTGCCATCAGAGCGGAGGCAGCGGAGGTAGTCCGCGATGAACCGCGAGGTCATGGGATCGAGGCCGCTCGTCACTTCGTCATACACCAGGAAGTCCGGGTTGTGGATCAGGGAGCGGGCGATCGCTGCCTTCCGCTTCATGCCCTTACTGAACTCCCCGATCTTCTTCCCATCCGGCTCAAGGGAGAGGGCTGCGAAGAGCTGGGTCGAACGGATGCGGATCTCCTGAGGGGTGAGACCGTAGATCTCGCCGAAAAACGCCAGGTAGTTCTCCGCGGTCATGGTCTCATAGAGCCGTGACTCCTCGGGAAGGTAGCCGAGTTTCTCCTTGAGGGGCATCGGGTTTTTCACCACGTCGATATCATTGATGAAGAGCTCACCGGAAGAGGGGGCGATCAGGCCCGAGACGATCTTGAGCAGCGTCGTCTTTCCCGCACCATTGTGGCCGATGATCCCGAAGATCTCGCCATCCTCAAAGGAAAAGCTGACACCGTCGAGCGCCATGAATCCTTCAAAGTTTTTTGTGAGGTTACGGGCAGTGATCATGGGACAGATCCGTGGTTCCGGATATTTCTTGGTGATACTGATATAGGTTGGGATAATGTCAGCACAGGATACTATTTGAGGCATACGGGAATTACTTTGTTTACTGATATCCCGGTCGGAACCAGACGATCATGAGATAAGGAACGGAAACCGGGGATTATTGGAGAGAGAAGACCATGGGCGCACTCAGGGACATTGCCACCATCGCACGATGGGAAGTCAGAAAATCGTTCCCGCTGATGGGAAAAAAAGTCCTGCCGCTCGCCATTGTCCTCTTCATTTTACTCATTGCCGTCACCGGCTTTGCCGCACAGAGCGGGCTGCACCTGCAGGACGGGATGTATGAAGCCGGTGTTGACGACCCGCAGATCGCAGCACTCCTCGCAGGCGATGCCCGGTTTTCCGTCTACCAGCCTGACGGGGCCCGCCTCCTTACGGACCGGGACTCATTCGATCTGGTGGTTGTCCGGGGACAGGTGTACGCCGGGACTTCAGAAAAGGCGAAGGCTGCCTTAAAGACGCTCGGACGCGACTATGCCGGGTACGTCACCAGCGTCTACAACAAAGAAGAAGACCTCTTTGCTGCCTACCCTCTCTGGATCGATGTCCAGCCCGTGAAGAGCGAACTTGACTTCCTTGCCACCCAGAGCGGGCAGTCCGTCACCGCGGCGCCGGGCGGGCAGATCCCGGTGCCCGAAGGCCCGGTGGCAGAGATACCGACACCGTCACCCTCGCTCGGGTTTACCAAAGAGGAACTCCGGCAGGGACTGGTGAAGACCAGCGCCTCGAACTCGCAGATCTCCCGCTATACGGAAGTGCTTGCGTCCGGAAGTGCGATGGGCAATTTCAGGACGCCGACCCAGCTCTCGCCCTCCCTCCCGTTCGACTCGATTATCCTGATCTTCGTCTTCATCTTCCCGCTCTATTTCACCTCCCAGTTCTTCATGATGAGCATCATGAACGAGCGGACCGGGCGGAAGGGCGAGATCCTGCTCTCCACACCGGTGAAGGCCTCGTCCATCATCCTCGGCAAGATGCTTCCGTACTTTCTCGGGATGATCGCGATCTGCACGGGGCTCACGTTCTGGATCCAGGCCCCGCTCATCGTCCTCCTCCCGCTCGTCCCGGTCATCTTTTTCTTCCTTGCCAATGCCCTGCTCATCGGGATGCTCTCGCGGAGCTTCAAGGAACTCTCGTTCGTCTCGATCTTTTTCTCGACGGTTGCCACCTCGTACCTCTTCTTCCCGAGCATCTTTGCCAATGTCCATGTCATCAGCTTCATCTCCCCCCTGACCCTCATCGTCCTCGCCCTGCAGGGGACCGCGTGGACGGTCACGGACTACCTCTACTCCACCTCGCTTTTCTGGCTCACGAGCGCAGTGCTCTTTTATATAGCGGCAAAAAATTTTAAGGACGAACGGCTCTTCTCCGAGAAGAACCTCGTCACACGCCTCCGGGAATTCCTCTCGGAAGTCATCTCCCTACAACGACCGTTCCTCTCGCTCTTCCTCCTGACGGGGTTCTCGATCCCGTTCATCTTCATGGTGCAGCTGATGTGCCTCGTGCTCTTCTTCAACCTGCCCATGCCCTTCTCGCTCGTACTGCTGCTCCTGTTTGCGGCACTGGTCGAGGAGATCGCAAAAGGTATTGGCATCTATACGATCTATGCCCGCAATGCCGCGTTCTTCACGTGGCGAAATGTCATGTATGCCAGTGCTGCAACCGCAACCGGTTTCCTGGTCGGGGAGAAGCTGCTCCTGTTCGTCACCCTTGCCCAGATCACGGAGTCGGTCTTCGGCAGTATCCTCTTCCTCTCACTCGGCGTGCTCTGGATGCCGCTCCTCCTGCATTTCGCAGGTGTGCTGATCGTTGCCAGCTTCCTGAAACTGGGGGGCCGGGCTGGTTTGCCCCGGGGCTTGCGATGGCCATGGTTGTCCACTGTCTCTATAACCTCTACTTCATCATGGGGTGGCTCTCATGAAACCGCGGCACCTCTCCATCATTGCAAAGAAGGAGTTTAACGGGCTCTTTTCCGAGCGGACGATCCTGCTTGCCATCCTGCTCCAGCTCTTCATCGCCCTCTTCTCCTCGTTCCTCATGGTCGGGCTGACCTCGATGTACGACCCGTCTTCGATCTCGAAGTATTCCCGCTTCCGGTATAACGTGGCCTATGCCGGCGACGACTCGCAGGTACTCGGCTATCTCAACACGAGCAGGGACTTCCGGGTCTTCAAAATGGACCTCTCGGACGGTGTGGCTGCCCTCAAAGAGCGCAAGCTCTCGGCCGTGATCTGGGTCCCGGACACACTTCCGGATGCACAGGAGCCGGTAAAGATAACCCTGTATACACTCCAGAACGATCTCCAGAGCGCGATTGTTAATGTGAAACTCAAGGATATTTTCTTACAATACGAAACTGACCTGCGGACGGTCAGGGCCGGGCGGCTCCACGAATCGCCGCTCCCCCTCCGGATCCCCAAAGCCAGCGGCGGGGACTTCTACGAGTTTGTCTATGGGCTTTTGATCCCGCTCCTCCTCTTCATGCCTGCCATCATCGCCTCAGCGCTCGTTATCGACCTTATCACCGAAGAATACCAGCATGAGACCCTCGAAACCCTCATCTCAACACCGGTTACCTTCACGGAGATCGTCTGGGGCAAGATGCTTGCCTGCGAGCTGATGGTCCCGGTCCAGGCCGGGGCATGGATCCTCCTCCTGATTATCAACGGTATCGCGATCGAGAATGCAGGTCTCATCCTGCTCCAGGTCTCGGTCGCCTCATTTATCCTGATCCTGCTCGGCACACTTACCGCACTCCACTACCGCGAGCGGACGGCAGCCCAGTTCATCTTCTCGACGGCGCTCGTGGTCGTCATGCTTCTGGCGATCGCCCTGCCGGACAATCCGTTCAACCTGCTGACCCGGCTCTCGGTTGGCACGGCAGGTGTGGAACAGTGGATCGTGCTCGGGGTGACCTGCGTTATCATCCTCGGACTCGGGTTCATGACCCACACGTACGCGGAGATTGTCGGAAAATCGCATCACAGCGGGTAAAAAAAGAAATCCAGAAGATTACAGGTATGAAAGCACCAGTGACTCTTCCTTGACCTTGTAGGTCCTGCCGGCACTGGTGAGGTATACCTGCACCAGATCGGTGCCCCGGGTACCCTCGATGACAAGCTCATCGCCGCGCCGGGGCTTCCGGTTGCCATCGTTCATGTATTGCTGGACCACCTGCCCATTGCTGAGGGTGACCTTCATCATGACATTCTGGACAAACACCTCGCCCTTGCCGCCGTTATAGAGCAGGTGGATGGAGGAGTCCGGCCGCTGCTTGGAGAGGACGAGGTCCACATACTGTTCTGCAGGCAGCGTCTCGACCGGGAGGGGAGTGGGCATGACCGTGACCATGGCCGTCGGGAGTGTCGGGATGGCGGTGAGGACGTTAGTACCAGTGGGTTTGATCTCGACCCCTGTCGGGCTGGTGCAGCCGGCAAAGAGCGCACAGAGTACCAGCACGGAGAATGCGGGCATGACGCGGGATTTCTGCATACTTTAGTGCTTTCATTTTTGGGTATTTCTGATTTGTGCTCGATAAATCAGGGAGATTGCATACATCCGGTTATTTCCGGTTTATTTCCCCCGGCACCGTTTCCGGGCACAAAAACTGCATAAAACGCGGGATCCAACAGTTAAATTAAAAAGGGCTCCCGGATTAACTTTACATATCAGGAGTATAAGGGAATGTTCTGTCCTAAATGCGGAAAAGAGACTGATGCTTCCGGAAAATTCTGCCAGTGGTGCGGTGCAGATATTGCATCTATCCCGGCAAATCCTGTCGTAACACCCGAAGAGGAGGAGGGCCCGGATATAGGAGTGTATGCCGGCCTTGGCAGGAGGTTTGTTGCATTCCTTGTCGATTTCATCGTTATTTTACTCTTCGACCTGGTCGCGATGACCGTTCTTGGCCTGACCCGGGGCATCCAGAACTCGTATTTCTATTTCGTCCAGCATGTGCCCGTCGAGCAGCTGACCACCGAGGCAACAATGGGCGCCTTCCTCGGTTCTGTGATCGCCGCGTACGGCGTGGTCCTTATCATCATACCATGGCTGTTCTTCGCCGGGTTCGAATCTTCCCGCAGCCAGGCTACCCCCGGCAAACTGCTGATGCATATCGTGGTCACCGACATGACCGGCAACAAACCTACCTTTGCCCGCGTCACCCTCCGGCACTTTGCCAAGTTCGTCTCTGCCCTTATCATCTTCATCGGCTTCCTGATGATCGGCCTCACCCAGAAACGACAGGGGCTCCACGACAAGATCGCCGGCTGCCTTGTGCTCCTCCAGGACTAAATACCAGTTCTCAGATAATTTTTCTCTTTTTTAAAACTTTTTCTCTACAGGGTACTTTCAGCGGATTTTATACCGGACCGGTTAAAAGAAAGGATCATGATATTTAACCTTCATCCCGAGCAGGACAAGGATCAGGATGAACGTGATTATATTTGCCGCAATAATCGGCAGTGAACCGGTCCAGACCCCGTAGAAGGTCCAGAGTAAGACCCCCAGAGCAAAGAGGAGGAGCATCGCAAGCGAGAGGTCCCGCGTCTCTTTGAGTTTCCAGGCCCGGATGACCTGCGGAACAAAGGACAGGGTGGTAAAAGCCCCGGCAATATAACCGACGAGAACGATCGTATCCATGGGATCTCTTTTGATACTATACATCTTTTAACGATTTTAAACCGGGCAGGAGGTGCGGGGAACCTGTACCGGGTTATTTACGGGCAACGGCCTTGAAGAACGTGTAACAGAATACACCATCCGTCTCCGCCGTGCGGTAGAGTGCGGCAATTCCCCGGTCCCACGCCTCCCGACTCATCAGCCCCTGGTTCTCCACATCCGAACCGATCCCCTCGACCATGGCCGTAAACGTCAGTTTCGTAAACCCTTCCACGAGCGCCGGGCGGGAGGAATCGACATACACCATACGCGGCGAGACGCTGACATTCCTGAATCCCGCACGGGTCACGAGCGGGAAGAGCTGTCGCCCGATCAGGGCATTGCCGCCTATCTTCTGCTGGAGTTCCACCAGACAGTCAATTGCCCTGTGGGCGTCCTTATTCTCGGGATAGAAGTATGCGGAACCGTGATCGCCCTCAATCAGGGTGATCGTCCCGCCATCCTTCAGGAGCGGGCGGAGCTGTTCAAGCGCCCGCTGCGGTTCCAAAAGATGTTCCAGCACGAAGCAGACGAAGATATGGTCGAAACTTGCCGGGGCAAAAGGAAGGTTGAAAATATCCGCCTGCCTGAAGGTGACATTCGTGATGCATTCTTTCCTGACCCTCTCTTCCGCTTTTTTCAGGGATTCCACTGATATATCAATCGAGGTAATCAGTGCTCCCGGGCTGTTCCGTGCAAGGATCACCGTCTGGGCACCAATACCGCAGCCGGTCTTCAAGCACCCGCGAGCCTGCAGGGTAGTGAGTATCATTATGGAGGAGGTCCGTCAGTGTCTGCGCCTGATCTGAGAGACGCTCCGATTCACGTACTGAATAGCCGTGGACATAGCGGTTTTCTGGCAGGGGATTTTCTGGCATAAGAGACACGACAACTCCGGATCCTTAGTGGCAGACTTTCGAGCAGCCCGCCAGGATTATTGTTCAATTTTGACATTCAATGCACAAAAATGTACTCCGTAGGAGAAACACCGGAACGCAAGAGAACAAAT
Source organism: uncultured Methanoregulaceae archaeon (assembly GCA_963818425.1). Classification (GTDB taxonomy): domain Archaea; phylum Halobacteriota; class Methanomicrobia; order Methanomicrobiales; family Methanospirillaceae; genus Methanoregula. The sequence continues at coordinate 252,728 of CAWFSA010000003.1, forward strand.
CATAGAGAGCAATGCAGAACCGTAACAAAAGGAGGCCAGGGCCGAGATTTGAACCCGGGTCGAGGGATCCACAGCCCCTTAGGATAACCAGACTACCCTACCCTGGCAGATGTCCTTTTTACATTGGTACCGGACTCTGATTAATGTATCCGTGCCCGGTCGTCGCGGTGAACGCGGAGCAAAAAAGCCATCCTGATACCGGATACCCTGCACCATGAGGCGATGATTAATAGGATCGGGCACCCATTACATATCAGGTGGCTCTGAACACAATTCCCAAACGATAAGGCGCGGTACGGTACATACCGCTGCACCGGGAGTCGGGATTATTCAGAATCCTGATTTCAGAGCATGAACAAACGGGGGGTAACATATGGCGGAAAACCCGAAGATCAGGACGCCGATTGTCTGTGTCATGGGGCACGTGGACCACGGGAAAACATCCCTGCTGGACCGGATCCGCGGGTCATCGGTAGTCAGTTCTGAAGTCGGGGCAATCACCCAGCATATCGGTGCAACCATTGTTCCCATCGATGCGATCCGGATGATGAGCGGCACGATGGGAAAGATGCCCATCAATATCCCGGGCCTCCTGTTCATCGATACGCCGGGGCACCACGCGTTCACCACGCTACGGGCCCGGGGCGGGGCACTCGCCGATATGGCCATCCTTGTCGTGGATATCAACCAGGGGTTCCAGCCGCAGACCATTGAGGCACTCCAGATCCTGCGGAACTGCCGCACACCTTTTGTTATTGCGGCAACCAAGATCGACCGGATCCATGGCTGGCGGACTAATGAGAACGAGTCGTTCCTTTCAACGTTCGCAAAGCAGAACGAGCGTGTCAGGACCGATGTCGAGAACAAGACCTACGAGATCGTGGGGAAATTATCAGAGCTGGAGTTCTCCGCAGACCGGTTCGACCGGGTCTCAGATTTCCAGCGGAACCTTGCGATTGTCCCGGTAAGTGCCCATACCGGTGAAGGTATACCCGACCTGCTGCTCATCATGATCGGTCTTGCCCAGCGCTACATGGGTGACGAACTGAAACTTTCCGTAGATGGCCCCGGTGCCGGTACCGTACTCGAGGTCAAGGAGGAGCGGGGCCTTGGGACAACGCTCGATGTAATTCTGTACGACGGGACGCTCGCGATCGGGGATGAGATCGCAGTTGCAACGCAGGGGGATGTGGTGGTAACCAAGGTGAGGTCGCTCCTGAAGCCCCGGCCCCTGAAGGAGATCCTTGTCGAGGACCGGTTCGAGCGGGTGAAATCGGTTGCCGCAGCATCGGGGATCAAAGTCACCGCCCCGAACCTCGAGGGTGTGATCGCCGGCTCCCCGTTCTTCGTGGTCCGGAACAACCGGGACGAGGTCGAGGCACGGATAAAAAAAGAGATGACTGAGATCCATGTCAACCTCTCCGATGAGGGAATCGCGATCAAGGCGGACACCATCGGCGCACTTGAGGCACTCTGCAAGGAACTCGAGGGGAAGGATATCGGGGTCATGCGGGCGGAGGTCGGACCGGTGAGCCGGCTCGACCTGATCGAGACCGAGACAGTCAAGAACCCGATGCACCGCGTCCTCCTCTCGTTCAACACCCCTATCCTTCCCGATGCTGCCGATATGATCAAAGATCCGCTCTATACGCAGGTCAAGGTTTTCGAGGGACGGGTCATCTACCAGCTGATCGACCAGTATGTGGCGTGGCGCGACGAGCAGAAACGCCTGCAGGAGAAGCAGCGGTTCGAGCATGTCGTGATGCCGGCGAAGATCCGTCTCCTGCCCGACTGCGTCTTTCGCCAGAGCAACCCGGCCGTGGTCGGGGTACGGGTTCTGGGCGGAAAACTCAGGAGCGACGTGGATCTGATAAAGCTGGATGGGAAGAAAGTAGGGCATCTCAAGTCCATGCAGCTCAGGCAGGAATCGATCCGGGAGGCGGATCCCGGCCTCGAAGTCGCCATTTCTATCGAGGGTGCAACCGTAGGAAGGCAGGTCAGCGTGGGAGACGACCTGTTCGTGGATGTGCCCGAACGACACATCAAAGTGCTCGAGCGGGAGATGGTCAAGACCCTGAACACCAGCACGCAGGAGATCCTTGCAGAGTTCACGGCCATGAAGCGGAAGGGCGAACCCTTCTGGGGTAAATGAGCGCTTTTTATGCCTTGAGGGTCTGTCCCGAGGAGGACACGAGGGTTTAATAGCGTACCGGTATAATTAAATAGATACTTCTCGTGTGTGGGCGAAAATGCCGGCAGCCGGAGACGTGAAAAAACCCGAATAATCAGGGGTTTAAAGAAATTACCAATAAGGAGCAGACACGAATGGTCGAGTTCAAAGTCGTAGTATCAGACCCGAAAAGCGGTCGCGCTTATAATGTGGATGCCAGTGGCGGTGCCGCAGGTGCAATTGTCGGGAAAAGTATCGGTGATGAGATTGATGCAGCAACCCTCGGGCTTGCAGGATATAAGATCCAGATTACCGGTGCTTCCGACCGGACCGGCATCACCGCGAAGAAAGGCCTGCCGGGTGCGGGGCGCAAGAAACTCCTCCTTGCGGGCGGTATCGGGTTCCACCCGTCAATGGACGGGGAACGCAGGAGAAAGACCATCCGGTCAAGCGAAATCACCCAGGATTTCGTTCAGATCAATGCACAGGTAACTGCATACGGCGAAAAGACGCTCGATGAGCTCTTCCCCAAGGTCGAGGGAGAGAAGAAAGAAGATAAGAAGAAAAAGACCCGGAAATAATATATCTTTTTTGGGATTCTTTCCCTGGATTCCCGGCACAGCGCGGGTATATTTTCTGCTAACACGCACGTTTCTGGAGATCGGGTTTTGTTTATGCCAAAAACACCCGCTCATACGCCGCAAAGATCCGCCTGAAGTCCATCTGTGATCGGACGGACGAAGGACAAATTCATTTTACCGGATCCAATGCCACCCTGCACGGAGGAGACCTGATGCGCGACAAGAAAAAAGAGGTTATACTGTTGCAGTAACGCCTGCCTCACCGAACGATGAGGAGTTCCTTGCAACCATCAGGGATTTGCCGTTTTTATAGATCTCGACGACGATCTCGTGCCGCGTGGAAGAATCTTCCTTGTGGAAGGTTGCGGACACGGAACCGGTTGCGTTTTCAACAACAAAGACCCGGTCGCCCGAGTTCCGCGTGGTCGTCATATTACCTTCCATCCCATACGTCCCGGCAAACCCGCCGATATAACTGACCCTGACATATACGCCCTCCTGAGGAACGGTAACTGCTCCCTGCGTCTTGATTACCACAGGGACTCCCCCGACCACTACGGTCTGCTGCGCTGTGGGATTCGCAGAGGTTCCCGGAGTCTTATCCGGGGATCCTGCCGGGGCTGATGACCCGCCTCCCATGAAAAACATCAGGGCTATAACAATAACCGCAATGATACCAACAACCGCGGCGATTATTACCCACGGTTTCTCGAACGGATCGTTTCGTCTTCTCATAATGTTCCCTTGAATCAAATGATTAAAGAAATGTAATGGAGAAATCAGCGAAATACTTTGTTATCAAAAGGCCGGGGGATGCCCCGTCAGGGTTGTTATCTTCAGGAGAGAGCCTGGCCTCACTCATTTTTTTGCTGCACCCTTGAGCGCATCCAGAAGGTCATCAAACTGAACCGCACTGTTTCTCGCAAGCAGGACCAGCGCAGCAGGCGGAAGGAGGTGCGTATCGAAATTATCCCTGATGATCCGGTTCATCTCCGCTACAACTTCCGTTTCCTCAAGGGAACGTTCCCGTGCTATCCTCCCGATCAGGTCCTGGACGGGATCATGCCGTTCGAAGATGCCGGAGGTCGGTTTGAACCCGACGGGAAAGGTCAACCCGGGAATATCGAACCTTGGTGAGTACAGGCCGTTCTCAATACCGATAAGCCCTTCCTCTTCTGCCCGTTTCAGGATCAGGTTCGCCTGCTCGGTGCTCATCCACTTCCGGTCGAGCGCATAATAATACACCAGCTCGTTCTTGCGCATCCCGGTCTTCCGGGTATGCTTAAACGGGGCGGCAATGGTTAACCGGAGCGTCACTTCTTGGCACCCAGGAGAATATTTTTCATATCAAGTGCATCAAGGCCTTCGCCGTGACCTTCCTTGGCGATATCGATATCCGTCCGCGACACCTGGTCCGTGAGGCGGAGATAGAAGATATCATTGGCAATCGGGACCTTGCCACCCCCGCGCAGGGCAAGTGCCAGGACGGAGACCTGCAGGTCAACGGCTTCGGTTATCACCCCCGGCCGGAGCACGTCGAGGTGATATCCCCGAATGTTGCCCGGTCAACGGCAATCCGTATTTTTAATTTAACCTTTACCAGTTCCTTCCCGGTGGTCTTGGTCGATTCTTCGTTGTCCAGACTGGCGATATATTTCAGGGTCTCGTTAAAGGGCATGCCCATGGCAAACGAGAGATCCACCCGCTGGGGAAAACGATAATAGATCCTCCGCATAGTAAGACAATTAGCGACTCTGGAAGAAAAAAAGATTGCTGACATGTGTTTTTTTTAAAAAGGATACCAGAGATACAAAAACAATTCCCTGAAATACGAGAAAAAAACGTGTTAAATAGTATAGATTATTCGAGTAACAGTGCGTTGATGATGCCGTCCTGACCCGGGCGGCTCATGATGCGGGCGCTGCCGATCTCGGTCTTGATGATTGCGCCCTTGGTGAGCAGGTTCCGGCGCACGTAGTTCGGGTTTGCTGTGTTCTTCTCAACGGTCTCGATCTTTACTTTTTTTGTCTCGCCGCTCTTGGGGTTGGTAACATTCGCATAGGTTGCCCGCAGGGCACGAACCTTGTCATTCCCGCCGAACGTACGGATAATCCGGTGCCGCTCCTCGCCGATATGGGTGTCTGCCGGTGCAAGCCCGATTTCTGCTCTCCGCTTCATCGCTGCCGGGCGGCGCCTTCCGCCGGTCACTTTCCGAACTGATTTTCCCTGCCACTGCATGGTGTTACTCCTTAGTTTTCTTTGGGAATCCTTCCCGAAGATGGTGCTCTATATATTGACGGCTGGTTTATTTATAGTACTACTTTCTCCTTTTTCAGAGGATAGGGGATTATGCGAGGATCGCCTCAAGGAGTTCCGTGACCCCGTCACCGGTCTTCAGGTTCGTCCGGAATACCGGCATCGTCGGGTTGTACCGTGCGATATCCTTCTGCATACGGTCGAGGTTCGCCCCCACGAGCGGTGCGAGATCGACCTTGTTGATGACCCCGATCGTGCAGTCCCGGAACATCATCGGGTGCTTGTTCACGACATCGTCCCCTTCTGTTGAACTGACGACCACGATCCTTTTCTCGGCACCGAGCCGGAAATCGGTCGGGCAGACCATGTTACCCACGTTCTCGATGAAGAGGATATCGATCTGGTCGAGCGGGAGGTGGTCGATGGCGTGTTCGACCAGGTGGGCATCAAGGTGGCATTCCTTACCGGTGTTGGCATTGAACGCAGGGATACCCAGCGCCACGATCCGCTTGAAATCGTCGTCCCCGTACACGTCACCGGCGATTGCTCCTGCCCTGCAGCCCTTTCTTTTCAAGGAGCGGGACAAGGCGTTCGATCAGGGCGGTCTTCCCGGAGCCGATCGCCCCGAGCAGGTCGAATGCCCTGCACATTGTGGGACTTCAGGTGCCGGGCATTGTTGTCTGCAAGCGTGTTGTTGGCGTCGTAGACATCCTTCTCAAGCCGGACGTCGATATGGTGCATATCCTAAGGTTTCGAGCGTACACTGTTTATACCTTGACCCCCAAACTCTCCTGCAATGGCAAAGGCACAGGGCGAGTGCATATTGTATCCCTGCTATTTCAATGCAGGTTATTCCCGCGTGGAAGGGCGGCGGGTCAGAAAAAGTCTCGCGGTCAAGGCACCGGTGATTACCGACCTTGAGCGCGCACTGAAACGGGCCGGTGTGAAGTTCCGGGTGGAGGACAACCATCACCCTGCACACTGGGCACGGCGGGAAGGGAGGGTCGTGGCTGAGTGGACGGAAGGAAAAGAAGTACTCATCAAAAAAGTGGCACAGAAACTGGAGGTCCGCAAATGAGCGGCCTGTACGACCTGCACACCCATTCCATCCTTTCCGACGGTGAGATGCTCCCGATTGAATTGATCCGGAGGATGGCAGTGCTTGGGTATACTACCGTTGCCATCACGGACCATACCGATACATCGAATACCGTGCCGGTCATCGCGACCCTGAAACTTGTGCAGGAGTCTGCCCTGCTGTTCGGCGTCAGGCTGCTCTGCGGTGTGGAGATCACCCACGTCCCACCGGCACAGATCGCCGGCCTTGCCCGGCAGGCAAAAGAGGCCGGGGCGGACATCGTGGTGGTCCACGGAGAAACCCCCGTCGAGCCGGTCGCTCCCGGTACCAATCATGCCGCATGCAGGTGCAGGGATGTGGATGTGCTCGCCCACCCGGGACTGATCACGATCGAAGATGCGCTGCTGGCAGCAAAAAACGGCATTGCACTCGAGCTCACGTCCCGCGGCGGCCATAACCGGACAAACGGTCATGTTGCCCGGATCGCCCGCGAAGCTGCATGCCAGCTGGTGGTCGACTCAGACGCGCATGCACCGGGTGATATTCTGGATGAGCGCGCAAAATTTATCGTTGCCAAAGGGGCCGGACTGACCGAAGCGGAATGCAGACAGGTTATATCTTTAAATATCGACCAATTTCTCATTTCCTGAATTTTCTATTTATACTTTCACGCAATATTTAAATACTGCTGTGTCACACATATTAAGATTACTAAATTATTTCAGCATTAATCATAGTTCCGGAGTTGTTGTGTGAAGGTTGTTGGTCGAGCGATGAGCACCATTGGTAACCGGATGCTCATCATCCAGTGTGACGCTGCCCAGCTCCCGCCGTTATACAGCGAAGTGACCGACAAGAGGATGAAGCCGGTCGGGAAGATCCTGGATCTTTTCGGCAATGTAAAGACACCCTATGCCGCAGTCCTCTGCCGAGAGAAATGTTCCATCAGGCCTGATGAGAAGCTCTTCGCACGATAAACACCCGAACACCGGGAACGGACCGGTCCCGCGCAATCAGAACAATGTACCTTTCCAGTTTGGTGAATGTGGATGCAGGAAGTTGAGAAGTTAAAAGTCCTCCAGTCTGAGCGGGAAGCGCTCAAGACACGGATAAAGCAGAAAGAACACGAGAAAAAAGCCGAGAACCACACCGAGACCGTCTGTCCGGAGTGCGGCGGCCGGCAGCTGGTCCACGACTACGAGCGTGCAGAACTGGTCTGCCAGAGCTGCGGGCTTGTCATCGATGACGACTTCATCGACCGCGGCCCCGAATGGCGTGCTTTCGACCATGACCAGCGGATGAAACGGTCACGGGTCGGCGCACCGATGACCTTTACCATCCACGATAAAGGCCTTTCGACCATGATCGACTGGCGCAACCGGGACTGGTACGGCAGGGCAATCTCCTCCAAGAACCGCGCCCAGCTCTACCGTCTCCGCAAGTGGCAGCGGCGTATCCGGGTCAGCAATGCAACTGAGCGGAACCTTGCATTCGCGCTCTCGGAACTGGACCGTATGGCCTCCGCTCTGGGCCTTCCCCGGAACGTCCGTGAGACCGCTGCGGTTGTCTACCGTGATGCGGTTGACAAGAACCTCATCCGTGGCCGGAGCATCGAAGGTGTTGCCGCAGCAGCACTTTATGCAGCGTGCCGCCAGTGCAGCGTCCCCCGTACACTCGACGAGATCGCGGAAGTGTCCCGTGTCTCAAGAAAAGAGATCGGCAGGACCTACCGGTTCATCTCCCGCGAGCTGGGCTTAAAGCTCCTCCCGACCTCCCCGATCGATTACGTGCCGCGATTCTGCTCAGGCCTCACGCTCAAGGGCGAGGTCCAGAGCCGTGCCGTGGAGATCCTCCGGCAGGCCGGCGAACGGGAACTGACAAGCGGCAGGGGTCCCACCGGTGTTGCCGCAGCTGCCATCTACATCTCCTCCATCCTCGGCGGCGAGCGCCGCACCCAGCGTGAGGTTGCCGAAGTGGCGGGTGTCACTGAAGTAACCATCCGGAACCGGTACAAGGAACTCGCAGAGAAGCTTGATATTGAGATCATTCTCTGACCTTTTTTTCGCCCGACCATTAACACCAACAACTATATTCCATCGGATCAGAATGTATTAACCACACCAGAAGCGGGCTCGTAGATCAGGGGTAGATCGCTACGTTCGCAACGTAGAGGCCGCGGGTTCAAATCCCGCCGGGTCCATTTTTTTTTCTGCTCTGATCACGCATGTACGGGTTTCCAGATCGGACCATGAACGCGTAAATAACGGTACAGGGTTTTTCGGCTGTTTTCCGAGTCCGGATCCTGCTGCATGCCAAAACGGATTTATCACCCATTACAACAATGTAAATAGTTACAAGAAATCAGCTGTGAGTCCAGCTAACGGGGAGTAATGAATGTCACGCGGACGCGGATCATCAGTCATACCAAGTGCACTATTTCTCGCAATTCTTATCATTATACTACCTGTCAGTGCCTTCAATGTCGTTATTTACGGCACGAATGCCGGGTTCAACCCGGATCTCCACGCCGACTCAGTTGTTGTACGGTCAATCCCAGGAGCCGCGGGAGCCGATCTTGACGCCAACGTTGACCTGTTTACGCAACCATCAGTAGACGTTATCATTCTCGGGGGTGCTGCCACCTTTTCCCCGTCTACCGCGGCTAAGATTGAGGCCGCCGTTGCAGGGGGCAAGATCCTCGTTGTAACCTACCCGTGTAACCAGATGTTCGTTCAGAGCCTTCCTGCATCCAATGGCGGCACTAATTCAGGAGGACAGTACCTTGAAGTATCCGATCCCAATTCGGTAGGTACGAAAGCCGTCTTTGCCCAGCTGCCAACCAGATTCGATCTGGAGGGAACGGCTCCTGACAAGGAGCAGGCCATTGCAAATGTCGGTACCATTACGGTGCTGAATTATGATACCGGCATGCCGGCACTGCTCTACGGGAAATACGGTAAAGGATATATCGTTGAGTGGACCACGGTGCCCTCCCCGTCCTATATGGATGGGATAACCGCCGATACCATCATATACCGGATGATCCTCGGATTGCTGCCGGAACCAATCACTGCGCAGACTACAAAACAGACCCCCGTTGCCACTTCCCGGACAACCGCGGTTATCCCGAAAACCACGGGGGTGATCTCTCAGCCGATAATAACGACTGCCAGTCCCGTTGAGATAACAGGAACGGGGGCAACAACCGGCGATGTCATGATCTACTCCTCACCGACCGGGGCCAGTATCCTGATCGATGGCAACTATGTCGGGACAACCCCGGGTAAAGTAAACGGCATACCGGCGGGAAACCATATCCTCCGGCTGTCGCTGAGCGGGTACTATGATTATGAGGGCTCGATCTATGTCGTGCCGGGGGACACAACGCAGGGATATGGCACGCTCCAGCCCATGAACCAGGTCACATCGGCACCAACCACGATCCCGACCATGATCGTTCCCATTATCATCGCAACACTCACCCCCGCCCCCACGCAGGATGCAGGACTGCTCGGAAACTCGAGTGTTCTCGTAGCCCTTATTGGGGTGATCACTGCGCTGATCGCAGCCGGGGCTTCGGTTTTTACCCACGTTAAGCCTCCCAAGAAAGAGTGAAATGTCTCCTGACAACCATTTTTTTCAAAAAAAGGTTTGATGATTTCATCTAACCCTATGAAACAGCTGGGGACGTGCCATGTTGCGAACCTGTAAAGCCCGACTGCCGGATGTGTTTATTATAAGACGTTAATATCAGCCGGGAGGACAACAGGCGCGGATCAGGGAGGGATTTTTCTGCACCGTCTTTGCATCACTTCTTCTGCTGCATCAGTTCAACTTCGCTCATGAGCGTGGACTTCAGCTTGTCAACGGCTTCGTTCAGATCGTTTGTGGTCGTGATGGTGAACGAGTTGTCGCTCTTGGGATCGTGATAGTTCACGGTAAACTCGATCTGCCCGTCCTTTGTCTTCTTCGGTTCTATGATCAGCTTTGGCATAATGATTCAGAAAATATTTGTTTTTCGTTCTTCATCTGCCTTGCGGCGACCTGATCAGTAACAACTATATGGAATCCGCTGAAAAATAGTATGCCGCAACCAGCAGCCGCGGGCTCGTAGATCAGGGGTAGATCGTCACGTTTGCAACGTGAAGGCCACGGGTTCAAATCCCGTCGAGTCCATCGCTTGTTTTATAATAATTCTTTCATGACCGCAAGGTCATGCCGGGTCCAAGGGCAGAGCCCTTGCGTTGGGACGGGTTCAAATCCCGTCGAGTCCACTCTTTTTCCTGTCCGAGTGGTTTATCAAAACCGCGAGGATGAAAAGAACACATCAGAGTTCTGCGAAATCCGACTGGTCATCAGACCAGAAGGACGAGAAGAATGCATCAGCATTCTTCGAAGATATTATTACCAAATCCTGCGGTTTCATGCCGGACTCTGACAGGAAAGATGGGGGAGGAATCAATCGACCCAGTCGAGAAGGTGACGGGGCTTCTCCTTCTCTTCCCGTGCAATAATCTTCCGTTTGACCTTTTTCACTGCTTCCGTTGCCGGTGATGACTGGTGTTCGAACTGTCCGTAGTCTATGTAGTCATGGGTTATCCGGTCACCCCCGCCACCAATCTCCTGGAACGGGGCGGGTGACTCGTACGCAGTCGCCCGCACTGATCGCTCATCGGTATTGGCAAGGTCCTGCACCATGGCCGGCCGGGTTTCTGTATCATGTACCGGTTCGATCAGGCTCATCGGTGGCGGCGCTACGTTCAGGACCGGAGGAAAACCACAGGGTGTATTCGGGGGGGCATCCATCTGTCCTGAACGGGAGAGGAGAAAATCCACAAAGTCCTCAGTTTCCTTTCGCTGCCCTTGCGAGAGCCGGTCCAGTTTGCTTTCCAGGGATTCCATGACGTGCACTCGTATATCTCAATACTAAAATGTCTCTCGTTTATGGTATTTAAGAAACGTCAGTCCCCACCCGTTACTCCCACCGGTGCTGGTAGCCCCGCTTCTGCACGGGCTGCCCGTCTATGGTAACGGTCTTCTCCGGAACTACCGTTCCGATAACGGTTGCGGGAACTCCCGGGACCGGGTATCTCTCCGGTGCGATGGTAAAGATCAGTTCATAGTCCCCGCCGCCGTAGAGGGCCAGCTCGCGTGCCTGGGCTTTGGGGATCCCTGCCGGGAGCGGGAGTTTTGCTGATTCGAGGGAAAAACCACAGTCGTTCACGCTCATCAGGTCGTAGAGAGAGAGGGCGATCCCGTCGCTGTCGTCCATCATCGCACTTACCCCGGCGCTGCCAAGGAGTTGTCCCTCACCAACCCGGGGCTGCGGCTCGAAGAGCGCCTTCTCGAACTGGTGAAAACCGTCGAGCCATGCCTGTGCCTGCCCGGGTGTCCCGGTAATGCAGACCAGATCGCCCGGCCAGATGCCGGTCCTCCGGACAATATCCCGCCTGCTGACAAGGCCGATACCGGTGGTCACGACCGTTAGCTCGTTGTGCCGGTCAATATCGCCGCCAACGATCTCTGCGCCGAACTTCGTGCAGCAGTCTTTTGCGCCCTGCATCACACCTGCAAGGCTCTTCCAGTCATCCAGTCCGACCGCGATCAGCAGGTATTTCGGCGCCGCACCCATGCTCGCGATATCCGAGAGCGTGACCGCAGCACTCATCCAGCCGGCCTGCCAGTCGCTCATCCCCGGGACAAAATCGGTTGTGCGGTGGAGCATGTCAGTCGTTACCACCATCACCTGTTCTCCGCAGGGGAGTTCTGCACAGTCATCAAGGCACTTGTCCTTTCCAACGATCCCCATTACTACGTTCAGGAGCTCCCGGTCATCCACTCTTCCGCACCTCTTTACCCCGTTCGCTCTTGTACTCCTTGAAGATGTGCTCGATCAGTTCGGTCTTCTTTTCCCGCTCGTGCTTATCCTGCTGGTCCTGCCATTCCCGGAGAGCTGACTCAAGGGTCTCTTTTGCGGCAAGTCCCTGCTTTCCCCTGACCTGGACCCCGGCCTTCCTGTCGGATAACAGGGGAATGCCGGCCTCCCTGAACAGCGGCAGCATCTGGGGGTCGCTTGAGGCAAGGGCGTCGGCTGCGGCGATCACGGCCTTCACCCGCAGGTCCGCAAGGTCCCTGACGATATTACGTCCATAACCATCCGTCCGGGTTACGAAGATGATGTCGCCCTCCTCGATCCCCACGTCCTCCGCCAGACCCCGGAGCCCGTCTTTAGTCAGGGAATCCATCACCTTGACCGGGACGACCTCACCTTCCATGGAGAGCTCTGCGAATTTCTTGATCCGGGCAAGACGCTTTGCAAGGTTCCGGTTATGCCGCTCCTCCTTGCGGAGCCGTTTTTTCAGGCTCTGGATCACAACATCCTTTTTTATGACTTCCGTATCTTTTGCCAGATCAGCGTCCCGGACGGTCTGGACCTTGCGAATGCGGGCCTGCAACCGGTGGATCTCGTACTCCTTTCCCTTGACCTCTTCCTGCAGCTCGGCAACAAACGTGCGGAGGCGCTTCACCATCCCGTCAAGTACCCGCACGCGTTCGTCGTGCCTGCCGCTGTCTACCGGCACAGGCGCGGCTTCGACCGCTTCCGGTTCCCGTGCCGGCACCTTCATTTCCCCGAGGACTGAATCAAGGGACTGGCCCCGGATGACCCGGGCGCGGACCTCGTCGAGATCATGCCCCGGCGGGATCCGTTTTATGAGGTTCTGGAACTTGTGCCGGTACTGGCGGTATGCGTCGAGCGCTGCCGAGAGGGCGTCCCGTTCATGGTCGTTGGCGTACTCGAAACGGGGCGGTCATCTCCACTTTCGTCTCCACGCTGACGTCCTGTTTTGGAACAAACGCAATGGCGGAGAACGCCCGACGGATCTTCTCCACCGAATACGGCATCTCCTGCACGTCGGTTGCAATGATGAGGGGCTTTCCCACCTTGTAGAGCGATTCGATTACGTCCGACATGGTCATCTGCCGGGAACTTGCGAGGTGGAGCAGGTTGCCGTCAAGGTCGAGTGCAGCTACCGCTGTTGTGGTGCCGGGGTCGATGCCGACGATCAGATACCGGGGTTTGATCGAGAGCGGCCGGAACTGGATCCGTTCGAGCCGTTTCCCATGTATCCGCACCTGCACGTCGGCTCCGCGATAGGTCGGCACCGGCACCTGGTCGCGGGTGGCAAATACCCGGAACGCCACCCGGCTGCACCCCCCGAATGCCCGGGTCTCCTTCTTCTCGTACCGGAGACCCGCCGCAACAAGGGCCATCTCGATCTCGCGCCCCTTCAGCTGCACGGCGCCGTGCATCTTCCGCACGTACCGGTTCTGGCTCCACCCGCCTTTTCCCGGGGAGCGGTGGCGGCTTACCACCACCTCGCTCTCGTTCTCAGAAGGCGATCACCTCGGCACCGGCCCCGAGCGATGCCACCTGCGCCGTGGTGCGGGCCTCGGCAAACGGGTCGAAACGGTTGAAACTGATATTGAACCGGGCTGCGACCTTCCCGAGGGTCTCCTTGCGCTCGCCGCCGGTCACCTGAACGAGGCGGGTCTGCGGAGGCAGCCCCTGCAGGAAAAAGTAGAGTTCGCGCTGGTCGGCTGCGATCTCCTGCAGGCTGTCCACGGCAAGGATATCCGGCTGCTCGGCCGTCAGCATCCGGAATAAGCGGAACATCGAAACCTCCCCTTCGCTCTCGATGATCCCGCCTTCCATCCGGACAAGGGCATACATCGGGCGACGGGAACGGGACCGTACCGAGCCTTTGATGATGTCGATACCAAAGACCTTCAGCCGGTCACGCATCGGATCGCATCCTTTCGGTCATAGGCTACCCGGTATTTTCTCTCGAAATACGTAAGGATGTTGTCGATGTCCCGTTCAAGGATTGTTTCTGCGTTCTGGTGACTCGTCTCCATCCACTGGGGCCAGTCGATGAGGACGCATTTACCGTCTTCCATCAGGATATTGTACTCGGAGAGGTCGGCATGGATGATACCGGCATGGTAGGCCTTCTGTACATTTTCCAGAATCTCAGCAAGCACTTCACCCGGTGCATCGAGCCGGTACCGGTTCAGGTTCTGGCCGTCAACAAGCGACATCACGACGGTATGCCGGTTCTGGTCGATCGGCAGGGGCACGCTGACCGCCGGATGCAGTCTCGTGAGCGCGAGATACTCCCGTTCCGCAGATTTTTTCGATGCAATCAGCCACGGGCAGTGCCCGTCCTCGGGCATGTACTCGCGGTTCAGCCGTGCTGAAGAAAACGACCGCCCACCGACCCGGTGGAACTTGATCGCAACCGGCCCAAGCCCGAGCGCATCGTAGACAACCGACTCCTTACCCTCGCCGATCTGGGTTCCGAGGGCAGAGATGGTACCTTTCCGTGTCAGAGTGGCAAGTGCAAGGGTGTCGTAGCCGCCGAACACCAGCGCGTACCCGTCATAGGGCACCGGATTGAACCGGATCATACCCCACTCCATCAGGCGGGAGATCCGGTAGTTGATCTCGGACTCCGAGAGTTTTGTCGTCGTCTTCAGCATTTCCATGGGCACCCACGAGTACCGTTTCATCCCGCGCTCGAGCGCAAGGAGGATGGTTTTTTCGTACTTGTTCAGGGAGCGGATCCGGTCCGCGGCGACGACCATATCACCAGAGTGGTTATGTGGCAGACTATAAAATCACATCTTTGGACACATCTGCCTTTTAGCCGGCACAAGATTCAACATCTCTGTTCCATCACTTTACATGAGGAAAACGCATGCGGTGCGACAAATGCAGAGACGACGCCGTTTATTTCCAGGCATTTTCCGGCCGATATCTGTGCGGCCGGCACCTTGTTCTGGATATCGAAAACCGGGCAAAACATTCCATCCGTTCTCACCTATGGATGAGTCCCGGGGACCATATCGCTGTGCATATTTCCGGCGACCGGAAGAGTGCTGCACTTCTGTTCTTTTTAAAAAAACTGACCGCTGACCGCAGGGACATCCGGCTAAGTGCCGTGTGTACCTGCAGGGGGAGTGGCATGGAGGGGGGCCCGTCAGCTGCAATAACGGTCGCAGAATCGCTCCGGATACCATTGAGTGAAACGCCCCATACGGGAGGAACCGGAACCGCTGCACAAGAAAAAGTCACCAAGGTCGCGCTCGCGATCTCGCTCGACGATATTGCACAGGGTGTCTTGGGGGAGTTCCTTTTTGGTAACGCAGGCCGGTTCGTGCATCCCCGGCCGAGCGGAAGCAGCCTGGCCACCGTGATCTGTCCTTTTATAGCCGTACCTTCGGACGAGCTGGACCTCTACTGGCACTGTCAGGGCACAGGGATCGACCTGGAACCAAGTACTCTCCATCGCAAGGTTTTGCAAAAAGATACCGCTGCATTCCTTGAGGAGTATTCCCATCGCCACCCGGCCACAAAATTTGCACTCCTGCATCTTTGGGAACAGCTCGGCAACGGGAATACAGCCGCACTGCCATTTACCGATACAGAAAAGACTGGCAGCGGAGAGGGGACGCAGGGGATAAACCGTTGTTGCGGCGACGAGGTGACGGGTCGTGGTTCATAAACGCCGCGGACGGGTCTGGCGGGCAGTCCGTAATTCGCCTGGCATCCAGATCTCTCTCTATTTCGTGGCCTTTGCACTGCTCATAGGTTTCAATACCTACGTCTTCCACCTGTTTTATCCGGTTCTTGAGAACAAACCGCTCTCATGGATCAGCGCATTGCTCTTTGTCGTCGCTTCCATGACAACGGTCGGGTATGGGGATCTCCTCCCGTTTACCAACGACCTTACGATGCTGCTTGCCATCCAGATTATGATCTCCGGTGTTATCATGATCTTCATCGTGGTACCGCTCCTCCTCGCCCCGTTCCTGACTGCCCTTCTCGCTCCCACCCCGCCGAAAAAGACACCCCACGTGCTGACCGGGCATACGGTTGTATTCGGGTACGATGAGCTCACCCGTTCAATCGTTGACAGCCTGATGATCTCAGACCATGATATCGTTATCATTGAGCAGGACAAGTCAACAGCATTCGAGATCGCAACCCGGTACCGGAAACAGGCATATGTTATCTGGGGAGAGTATACCGACCCGAATACGTGGTCGGCAGCCCACATTGCAAACGCTCGCTATATTGTGATCTGCAAGGATGAGCGACAGACTGCGAGTATTGTGCTCGGTATCCGCCCGGTAACAAAAGGAAAGATCATCTCGGTCGTGGATAAACTGATCTTTGACCGGTATCTCCGTTATGCCGGTGCAGATTACGTTCTTTCTCCCAAACATACCACCGGAAAAATACTGGCGCGCAACGCGGTCCTCAATCCGAGCAGTGATGAAGAGCAGGATATCCCGGGACTGGACAGGATAAAAATAAATGTACATCATACGACAGGGCAGGAACTCAGGCTGATCAATATCCCGGTTGTCTTCGGGTGCAGCGCCTCATTCAAATCCCTTGGAAACCTCGATCTCTTTGGGCGGTTCGGTATTACTGTTCCCTTTCTCTGGAAAGCCGGCCAATTCATCCCGAATCCTGCTCAGGATATTGTCATCGATACCACAACATCGCTGTTCCTTTTTGGCAGGGCAGAATCCCTCGTCGCCGCAATACGGGAAGTGTTCAATAACGATGGCTGTACAGATGCTCTTGCCGTGATCGCGGGGTTCGGAGATGTTGGTGCAGGTGCATACCAGGAACTCCGTGCATCCGGCATTTCCTGCATCGTTGTCGATTCGAAACCGCAGGGCATGGAACAGGTTATCGGGAATGCTGAAGATGAGGATATACTCAAAAAAGCACACATCGAAAGTGCGCGGTTCTGTATCGTTGCACTGAACGATGACGATGTCAACATTTTCACTACGCTCATGGCCCGTAACCTGAACCCGGTTATCCGTATCCTCGCCCGTGCCAATGAGCCGGCTTCCGTTAAAAAGCTCTACCGGGCAGGTGCAGACTATGTTGCACTCCTTCCCACGATCGGAGGGCAGACCATTGCCCGGATCGTGCTTGAAGGGCAGGTGACCATCCTCCTGAATCTGCCGGATGGCGGTGTTGTCGTGATGGCACAGGTGGTAAAAAACCGTCCGGGGTCGGTCGGGAGCTGATTGCCGGAATACCGGTGTCCGCATTATCGGTATCGAGAACACCGGCCGCTCCATCGTCTCCCCCTCCCCGGATGAAATGCTCCTTGCCGGTGACGATGTCATCGCCGTAGGGGATACCGAACAGTTGAAAAAGTTCATTCATCAATTATAACAGTATGCAGTGTTCGGCCGGAGATCTCGGGTGCAGGATGGGACAGGTAGAGCAGATGATCCGGTACGCCTACTGGAACAGCGGGTGCAAAGGGATTGTCATCGGTGTAAGCGGAGGTGTGGACTCAGCGGTGGCGGCCGCATTCTGCTGCCGGGCGGTAGGACCGGACAAGGTGCTCGGTCTCTCCCTCCCTTCCGCGGTGAGTACGAAACAGGACTGCGAGGATGCAGCCACACTCTGCACCATGCTCGGTATGGAGCACCGCATCATCAGCATTGAGCCAATGCTTGCCGGGTTCCGGCAACTCCCCGGGTTCATTGCAACCCCCTACCTGCTGGGTAATCTGATGGCTCGCATCCGTATGACGGTTTTGTACTACCACGCCAACCGGGACCACCGCCTCGTCTGCGGAACCTCGAACCGGAGCGAGTACATGCTCGGCTACTGCACCAAGTTCGGCGACAATGCCGCGGATATCCAGCCCCTCCTTCACCTGTATAAGTCCGACGTGTACGTCATGGCAAGGGAACTCGGGATCCCGGAACAAATCATAAAAAAGACTCCTTCCGCCGGATTATGGGAAGGCCAGAGCGACGAGAAGGAGATCGGGCTCTCCTACGACCAGATCGATACTGCTCTGTGGGCACTGGAAGGCCGGAACTGGGAGCCGGAGAACGCGACCGAGGAGAAGGTGCTTGCACTGGTGAAAAAGAGCGGGCATAAGCGGTTAAGTGCACCTAATCTTTTAGCAGTGCCTCAAAAACCGACAGATACTGCTCCGGACTATTGAGAAACGCAAGGGCTTCCCCGTTCCCGATGAGATCATAGAGAGGTCCTTTACAGATCCGCTGGGTCCCCTGCCGGCAGCTCGCACCCAGCCTGCGGACCTGGGGGTGTTTTTCGTAAGCAGGATTTCTGACGAGAGTCCCATCCGATAACTCATAGTATGCGGCACCGTGCCGGGCCTCGTACTCCCCATATTCGCTCTCGAACGCGGTGGAAACGATATTGGCCATGGAAAGAGTCTGGTCGGGGGACGGGTTGATGGTGATATGCCCGTAATCCGGGGGGATGATGACCAGGTCACCGGCATCGGCCGCGATCAGCACGATATCATCAAGCGTGCAGGACTGGAGCAGGTAATGCGCCGTACCCTCGAGGACTTCATAAATTTCCGGGAAACCCACGTCAGCTGCATTCTTCGGGTGGTAATGCCCCTTGGTCTTGACCCGTTCACCGCAGAGGTCGCGGGGCGGGATCACGGTGAGGTCGTAGCGGAGCCGGTGCTCATGCAGCCACCGCCAGTCCGCATCAGACCTCGACAGGTCACGGTACATAAAATAGAGGGGATCGCTGCACCGGCACCGCGGGTCGAACAGGACGGGACGCATCTCTTCCACCGTCCTTTTCGCAGGCTGCGGAAGCTCCCCTTCCCACCCAAACATCACTTCTTCTTTCGCATTACAAGTAAATAATACCCGGCGCCGATGACGATTACGACGAGAATAATAACCGGCAGGAATGCAGCGACCCCGCCCGGCTGCAACGAGGGGGCGACACACGAAATGACCGCGTCCTGACCCGGTGAGAACTCGTTCGTCCCCGAAATTACTGCCGACATCCCGGGTCATTCACCACAGACAGGTCGTCACACCCATCACCGGTATGGTGCAGCAGAGCACGAGTACAAGGATGATGAGCGCGAATCTGCAATAATTCATCGGGTATCAATGTTGTTGTTATAACAATATTTATGATCCCAAGGCTCAACGGTAAGCGATATCCATGAAAGGAGCAGCGTACCGCGCGTATCGGTCAATGCTGTTGTTTCTCTGGCATTCCCGCATAATCATAAACTAACAAAAAAGAAAGGGTAACCCCGGGCGGATCAATAGGAGCGGATCTCTTCCATCCGGGTGATATCCATGAGGCCTTTCATTGCCTGTGTCTGCACCCAGCGCCCGCTCTCACGGATTGCCGCCATCGGGTTGGTACCACCAACTGCAGCGATCGCAACATACTGCGGGCTGACCGGGACGCCGAGGAGTGGCAGGTTCGGCATCCCGACCTCGAGGATACCGGAGTAGCTGCTGCTTGAGAGTTCGTCAAGCACAATACCAACCAGGGGTTCGGCCTCCATGTGGAACTCGCGGATATTGGCAAGCATGTTTCCGCTGCCCTTGCGCATCACATCGGTCACGGAGGTGGTCTTCTGGGAGATGAGCACCTGGAGCGGGTCGATAGTCGTATGTTCGTAAAGGATAATGTGTGTGAAGCGGATGGGGGTGCGGTTCTCGATCTGGACGACACCACCGCCAATCGGGTTGACCGGGATCCCGCGACGGATCAGGAGACCGTCGAAAGTGATACTGCACATCGTGCAGATCCCGGTACATCCCTTCGGGATCCGATACTCTGCTGATACGGTCTCATGAGATGAGAAGAATTTGACGAGACCGCTGACACTGACACCGGTTTTATGGGCAGCCTTGAGAATGCTGATGGCGAAATCGAGGTCCTCGTTTTTTATCAGGGACAGGTTATAGACAATGCTGCCTTCTCCCGCAACCGGATCGAAGGTCACCTGAATGGCAAAATCTTCGATATTGTTGTTCACGAACTTGAGCGGGAGGGTCATTATCCTAAACTTCTGACAGCACAATAGAAAAATTGTTCTATAAGCGTAAGGCAATTTATGTATAATGGAACCTGAAATGCGGGAAAAGGCCAAGAATGCGATGCGTCTCATTCTTGAAGCGGCACGGTTCGACGTGGAGGAAGTAGATGATCCACTCGACCTTTCAGCAGTCCGTGAGGGGGTCTGTCTTCTGGTGCTCTGTTCCAACGACAAGAACCTGATCAGCCAGTTCGACAAGACGAATTACAGCCTCATGATCGATGACCACGAGATGAACTGCAAGAAACTCCTTTTCTCGATCGATAAGGATATCGCAACCGAGAACTGCATCCAGTGGGGCATCGACGAGTTTGTCCGGTATACCGGCGAAGCGGTCCTTGCCGATATCGTAAACCGCGAACTTGCCCTCGATCTCACCCCGTCAAAAAGCAGGAGGTCGCAGGTCTCGTCCTCCGCTGGATCGGCCGCGGCTTCACAAGAACCCTCCGGCATCTCTATTCCCCATTTCCCCATAAAACTGACGGAGCAGGCAGCCATCCGGGCTGCCGGAATCCAGGGAACGGCAAAACTCCGCTTCATACCCTATTACCTCATCCATTACACAAGCACAGGCGAGCAGGTGTACAAGGACCGCCGCATCCCGTTCGATGCCGATGGCTGGAGTGCCTTGAATGCCATTAACGGGATCAAGATCGATCTTGACGGCAAACAAGTCGAGGATACGGATATTCCCGGAGGTGCTGAAGTCTGCAACCCGCATATCAGGAAAGAGGAGGCTTCCGAGCGGATGGTAAATGAGCTCATCGACCGCCTCACCCAGAAAGTCCGCATCAAGCAGGAAAAAGGGGACGCGATCTTTTATGAGGAGAAGATTCTCAAGCCCGACAAGAAGAACATCACGGTGGATACGAAACAGGTCTACATCCCGGTCTGGCAGATCCGTGGCAAGAAAATCGTCGAAGTGAATGCGTTCACGGGCGAACTCCTCTCGGAGCCGATGGATGAGGGTGTTGAAGTCTTCTGATCCCCGCCCCTCCCCGCTCAATTCCTTCGGCACCGGATGGTGTCACCCCGCAGTTTTTTCTCATCCTGCTGTATGTGTCCTCCTGAATGCCCCGGTACCACTCCTGCCGCTGTCGCGGTTCCGGCCATGATTGTCATCCTCGGCGGGGGCCCGGCTGGACGGCTTGCATCTATCCGCCTTGCTTCTGCAGGAAAGCAGGTCATCCTTGTCGAGCGCGGGGGCATCGGGGGTCAGTGCCTCCATTCGGGCTGTATGCCGGTCTGTGCCCTGAACGATGTCGCCCGCCTCATCCATGCGGCACGCGAGCTTCGTGACATCGGTGTTGTCGACACGGTTCCCGCCCCGGATTTCCCGGTCCTCCTCAAAAAGATGG
This sequence comes from uncultured Methanoregulaceae archaeon, assembly GCA_963818425.1. GTDB lineage: Archaea > Halobacteriota > Methanomicrobia > Methanomicrobiales > Methanospirillaceae > Methanoregula. Next base: position 274,114 of record CAWFSA010000003.1, read on the forward strand.
GGGAGATCCAGCAGAAGATCGCCTCCATCCTCGACAGGGAGACCCAATCAGCCGGTGTGGATATCATCTATGGCCGGGAGGGCAGGTTTGCAGGGGGAATGGCCTGGGCCGGCAACGAGCAGCTGAAAGCTGAGGCAGTCATCGCGGCAACCGGTTCCCGGCCGTTCGTTCCTGAGATCCCGGGTATCAATCTTCCCGGTGTCTTCACATCAAAAACCCTGCCCGGTATGAGAAAATTGCCGGAAAAACTTGTCATCATCGGGGGCAGCGTGGTAGCCGCGGAGTTTGCCTACATTTTCAGGAACTTCGGGTGCGATGTGACCATCCTCTCCCGCAGCAGGTTCCTTAAGGAGATCGATAAACACCTCAGGGCGCTCGCGATAAAAGAACTGGCGGGCGTGACGATCCGGGAGAATACCCCGGTAACTTCAATCGGGGGCAAAGATCAGGTCTCCTCAGTCCAGATTCCAGACGGGGATCTGGAGACAGACGCGATCTTCCTTGCTGCAGGGCTCGTGCCAAACTCCGGGATGCTGGAAGACCTGAAGAAAGGCCCGCTCGGTGAGGTGGTTGTCGATAACCGCATGCGGACGAGCGTTCCGGACGTGTACGCCTGCGGTGACGTGGTCGGTCCGCCCTATCTCACGCCGGTTGCCCGGCACCAGGGGATTGTTGCCGCCGACAATATCCTCGGGATCCCGCGGACCATGGATTACAAAAATATCCCGCATTCCATCAGCCTCACCCACGAGCTGGCTTCCTGCATCAACAAGACTGACGGCATGGGGTCGCTTGCCGTACCGGGGCCGGCAGGACCAGGCTCGTTCTGGTCGGTGCCGTCGGGAGAGACCGGCCTTGCCAAGGTGATCTTCGAGCCGGAGAGCGGGGAACTGACCGGGATCTGTGCGGCAGGACCAGGTGGCGGGCTGATTGCCGGTGACATGGCGTTTCTGATGAAGAAGCACTTCTCTGTCCACGACTTCGAAGAGTTCATCGAGGTTCATCCCTCGACGGACGGGGTGTATGGCCTTGCGAAGTATGCCTCCGGGCTCCTGAAAAAACGCGATCATTCATAAGAGGACCTGCCTTTTTTCCTGTTCCGTCGCTGAATGCTGAAGGTATTATTACATCCGAAATCGCATTATTACGATACATACCCTCCCATCCCCCGGGTGTTTTTACGATGAGCAGTCCCACCGATAATACATCCTTCGACCAGACACGGCTCGACAAGATCCGTGCACTCAGGGAACAAGGTCATATCATCTTCCCCACCTCGTTCGACCGGCAGCATACTGTCGGTGAGATCAAGACGAAGTACGCGGATATCGCCCATGACAAGAGCGTCGACCCGTCACAACGGCTGGCAGGATCTATATTGTCCGCAACCATGGCAAGACCCTCTTTGCCGACCTCGGGGACGAGACCGGCAAGATCCAGCTCTATATCCGGAAGAACGATATCGGGGAAGCCCAGTTCGATCTCTTCAACCAGTATATCGAGCGGGGGGATATCATCGGGGTGACCGGCCACGTGTTCCGGACAAAACTCGGGGAGATCACCATCTGGGTGGATACCTTCACCCTCCTGTGCAAGGCTGTCTGTTCCCTGCCGGAAAAGTTCCACGGGCTCACCGATGTCGAGAAGCGTTACCGCCAGCGGTATGTTGATCTGATCGTGAACGAGGAGAGCAGGCAGACCTTCCGGAGCCGGAGCCGGATTGTCTCCCTCATCCGCAGGTACCTCGACGACCACGGGTTCCTCGAGTTCGAGACACCCATCCTCCAGCCGATCTACGGTGGCGCCAATGCCCGGCCGTTCACCTCGTACCATAACTTCCTCGACCAGAACCTGTTCCTCCGGATTGCCCCCGAACTGTACCTCAAACGCCTGGTGGTCGGGGGGTTCGAAAAGGTCTTCGAAATCGCCCGCAACTTCCGGAATGAGGCGGTGGATGCCGACCACAACCCGGAGTTTTCGATGGTGGAGATCTACTGGGCGTACCGGGACTTCAAGGACATGATGGCACTGACAGAGGATATTGTCTCATCCATCATCCTCGAGCTCCATGGCAAGTACGAGATACCTTTCGGCGACATCACGCTCGATTTCAAACCACCGTGGAAGAAACTCTCGATGGCAGACTCGGTTTTTGAGATTTCCGGTATCGATATCTTCACCCATTCGGTCGAGGAACTCCGCACGCTCGCACACAAGCACCAGCTCGAGGAGCCGGACAAACCCCAGAGCCAGCGGGAGTTCCTTATTGCCTTCTTTGAAGGCCTTGTTGAGGAGAAACTCATCCAGCCGACCTTCATCTACGACTATCCGGTCGAGAACTCGCCGCTCGCCAAGCGCCACCGCTCAAAGGAGGGCTTCACTGAGAGGTTCGAGCTCTTCATTGCCGGCATGGAAGTGGGCAACGGGTTCTCGGAGCTGAACGATCCGGTCGACCAGAAGGAACGGTTCGAGGCACAGGACGAGAAGCGACGGCTCGGAGATGTCGAAGCCCAGATGATCGACTACGACTTCATCAACGCCATCGGGTACGGCATGCCCCCGACCGGCGGGGTCGGGATCGGCATCGACCGGCTCGTGATGCTGCTCACCAATAATGATTCCATCAAAGAGGTCATCCTGTTCCCGTCGATGAAGAAGCTCAAAGAGGGAGAGGACGAAACTCCTGCAGGGACACCAGGGGACAAAACATAACCCACTCTTTTTATAGTGCCGGTTTCAAAGAACCGGACTCAGGGAAATGGAATCCCCCCGTATATCCGGCAGCTCCATGATAACAGAGAGAAATACCCTTTTCTCTCCTATAATCCATGGTAATACGGTGAGGACCTGACAACGAGAACAGTGACTTCCGTGCAAGAAAGGAAGGTTACTATGAAGATTACCGTGAGTAAAAACGGTCCCTATATCGTGACCGGGAGCGTCCCTCTCGTAGAGGAGGAGATCTGCAACGATGACGAGGGCTATTGCCGGACCTGGCGCGAAACCAAAAAGTATCCCGTGCAGGAACAGTACGCTCTCTGCCGGTGCGGCAACTCGCAGAACAAACCGTTCTGTGACGGAACGCATGCAAAGGTCAGATTCCACGGCACGGAGACTGCCGGTAATGAGCCGTACCTCAAGCACCCAAGGAGGATCAGGGGCCCGGAACTGGAACTTCATGACTATAAAAATCTCTGCGTTCATGCCCGGTTCTGTATGCGGGCTGGCGGGATCTGGAGCCTTGCGGAACACTCTGATAACAAAGAAGCGAGAGAGACCGCAATCGAAGAGGCCTGCAATTGCCCGTCCGGCCGGCTTGTCATCAAGGATCAGGAGACCGGTAAGACCATCGAGCCGGCACTCGGGAAGTCCATTGTCATCATCGAGAACCCTGCGAACGGCGAGCACGGGCCGCTCTGGGTTCGTGGCGGTATTCCGGTAATTTCTGCTGACGGGAAACCCTACACGGTCAGGAACCGGCTCGACTCTCTGCCGGTGCGGGAAGTCCGCAAACAAGCCGTTCTGCGACGGAAGCCATGTATCTCGATAATCAGGAACAGATTTGCAGAAGAAAATTATGGAATGAGGCAGAAATTGAGGGCTTCCGGATCCGTCCCCTGATACTTTTTTATCTGACAGAACAGTTATCCCAGCAGTCCTCCTACCTCTCTTAATGAGTCCCGGAGAAAATTCCAAAAACCACCATCACCACGGGGTCTTCTCGGCTGAAAAAGCCGGCCACCTTGACACCCGCCTGCGCAGGTTTCTCTATCACCCCGACCGGCTCGCGGAGAAGTACGTGAAGCCTGGCAACCGGGTGCTCGACTTCGGCTGCGGGCCGGGGTTCTTCACCCGCGAGTTTGCGAAAAGGGTGGGCGATGGCGGGCAGGTCTTTTCCGTGGATGTGCAGGAAGAGATGCTTAACATCCTGCGCGAAAAACTGGGACCCGCAGGTCTTCTGCCGCGTATCAGGACGCACCAGTGTGAACCGGACTCCATCAACCTCCCTCCAGACCTGAACGGGACCTTCGATGTCGCATTCACTGTTTTTGTCGTCCATGAAGTGCCAGACCCGGCAAAGCTGTTCCGGGAGATTGCCCTGCTCCTCAAGCCGGGCGGTACGCTCTTCTATACCGAGCCGCCACTCATCGTGTCCGGGAAGGAATTCCGGGAGAAGCTTGCGCTCGCAGAGGAGGCGGGGTTCCGTCAGGTTGACCGGTCGCTGTTCTTCGTAAACCGCGCGGTGGTACTGAGGAAGGGTGAGGGGTGGTTTGTCTTACCTTATTGTTTATTATCTGAAAATGCCAACTTATCTATAGATATGCAAAAAATTCTCGTTCATGGCAAGCATGAAACTGAATGGGTGACTATATCCAAAGATGAATACGATTCCATGAACCGCACTATCGAAGTCTCTCAGATAATGATCTCATGGTACAGCTTAAGAAAAGCAAGGCGAAAAACGTTAAATCCCGCGACTTTGAAGAGGTCGCGAAAGAGCGGGATCTAACATTCATCTTTGTGATATATCCCTTCGATGTACACGATATTGTTGACCTTATCAATCGTGTAATAGATCCTGAACTTTTTTTCAAAATAGAGTTCCCATGTTCCATGCAGCGGTTTTCTTAATGGCTTTCCATGGATCTCCGGGTTATCTTTCAATTTTCTTATCTTGTTCGCAAACTTCTGCTTGGATATTCTTATCGTATTTCTTTAACCATTCTTCCGCCGGATCCTTGATGCGAAGTGTATATGGATTCATTCATTCCTCAACAACTGTCGTAAGATTATTCCGAGACAAATACCTCTAAAAGTCCCTTTAATTTTTCGATGTCTTTTCTCGTACAATCAGATGGTACGAGAACACTTGCTTTTTTTCCGGTTGATGTTACAAATTCAAACCTATGGTAATCGGTATCTTTCTTTGGAAGCTCAGTAAGTTCGGGAGGTTCCAAAGGGAGTTCTGATTTCGGCTTCGGGTTGGAAATATTGATTTCGGTAGGTTGGGTGGGTGGTGTAATATCAGAACCGCCGGAAAGGACAAGTCTGTTGTTTGAATCAATAACGTTGACGTATTGTGCGCTGTTGATGAATGAATCAACCGCACTGTCAAGTGCTTTTGGTGCTATACCTAGATGCAAGAATACACTTTTTAGGATGACATTATTTGGTAAGACCATATTCTCATACTGTTCAATGACTTTTTGATATAATTGCGGTGTCCTAAAGGAATCAATTAACATTTTTCTTTTTTGTTCTTCTCCACCAGGGGGTATAATATTAATGTCCCTATTTCGGTGGGCTTGACTCCAATACTCGTCCTTTCAACAAAACCAAAAATTTCTGCGCTGCCAAGAAGGTACTATAACTCCTGTCTCTTCAGAGGAAGATTCAACTTCTATAAAATTTTTCAATCGGAGATCTTTTGATTGAAAATGAAAAACCGAAGAAAATCCACACATTCCTTTAGGTTGTTAGCGGGGTATCTTACACTTTTTTCACGAGACTTCTTTACTGTCTCTTTCGGTGTGTCTTCAACTACTTCAACTACCATAGGCTATCATATTTCATATCGGTTGATAAAAGATATAAATGTTTGCAACATATGGCATTTAAGGTTGTTTTCAGGGTTAAACCATTTTTTTAAAAAAATTTACGACTGAACTTTCATAATGTGTGATTAGAGACGCTGTGACCTAGAAAACATGAAATAAAATGACGATCCGTATGATTGCCTTGCGATATAGGTCAGATTTCGAAGAATATCCTCGAGAAAACGTTTGGTTTAAGTCGAAACTACATTATTAGACATTCATAATACGCTGCGATAGTTATCCCTCCTGTTAGAGAAATGCGGGAAAAATCGGACGTAACATCAAGGCAGTTCGCGGCCTCCAACAGGGCTGGCGTAAGGGTAACCAAATATGAAACAGGTTTTCTACAGAGCAAAAAAATAAGATCAAGGTCTGATTGATCCGGATCGTTTTTTCAATCACGGTCAAGATCGCAATCAAATAAAAATCAAAGTCTGGTTAAAATCCGGTCATTAAAATCCATCCAAATCATAACAAAGGGGGGTAAAAGAGGGATGCCTATTTCCGGAGGGAGGGGGCAGATAAAGCCTGAGGGGGGGATCCCCACTTCAGCTCATTGGGGAATACCCCGCCACCCGCCATCGTGCACCATTCCGGTACGAGATGCCGCTTCCCGCCACTCAGGGTTTTACCGCAGAAATCGCGACAGGTGGCAGGCCGTGTCCCGTAAATGGTATTAGCCCCACTTCCGGACACCACTGCCGGCCTCCTCTTCGCGCAGGTGCCGGCACGGGGCATCAGCAAGGAAATAACCGTCCGCTTCCTTCAGTCCCCGCTCCTGGTATGCAGCTGATGGGGTTTGCACTGCCGCACGGGTATGAGCGGGAGCACGGCATCTGCAGGCGCCGGTAGCCGGAAATCGGAATGTGAGGGGTTCATACCAGTACTTCATTGTACCGGACCAGTTCACGAACCAGTTCAGAAATAACCAGTCAGGGGAACGGTCACACGGCAGCGGGACCTGAGGGGTACGTGAACCTTCAGTCCCTCACCACGGTCCGATCCCTTTCAGCAGGTTACCTGTATAGGATCGCAGCACCCTGTCTTCATCCTCATCCGCAACGAATTCTTTGAGTCCATGGAGAGCTCCGGTACTCCGGATAGCGGTGAGGGCAACTGCTGCCCGCTCGCGTATGACCATCTCCTCGCTCCGGTCCCGCAACCTCCCGATCAGCTCATCCACCGGGCGGCCACTTTGCAGGGTACCGAGAGCCGTTGTTGCAGACAACCGGATTTCCGTGTCAGTATCGCCAAGCAGGTCAATCAGAGGCCGGACCGCACGCGGATCTCCGCTCTTTCCCAATGCAAGGATTGCCCGAAGGCGGTCTTCAGTACCGCGTGGCGGACACTGCCATGGAAATCAGATCGTAGACCCCTCCCCGGCGGGGGAGGGAATTATACCATTCACCATCCTGCTGTTCAAGACTTATACCCATAACTTCACCATTTTTTTAAAAATTCATACAACGATACCAGATCTCTTTCGGATTGCCGTATACACGGGTCCTACAGAGTGAAGAAGAGCATCCGCTTACCAAAAGCGGTTCGTACCCGCGTCACATCAATTGTCCGTTTCCGGGCTGACTGGTACATTGAAATAGTATCATGCTACGCAATTATAAATAATTAATCGATAATATCGAATCTCCCGTGACCATCGGGGGGACAGCGGATCAGGTTCCAGAATCCAGAGATACTCTTCATGACCATCCCTGTACAAAAGAAAAAAGAAAATATCAGAAAGATTTTTTCTCCTTCAAAAGGACAATTCACCTTAACCGATATGATCTCTGCAGGTCCCGGCAGGAAATAATCCTGCCGGTTTCCCAATAAAAAGCGCGAACGGTTCAAACGGGAGTACCAGAAAAAGGAGATTATTTCTTCGGTGCAGGTTTCTCATCGTGACGTATCAGCCGGCACTTGTTGACGCACTCCCAGTTTTCCGGGAGAAACTTCCCGTCAGCACCGGGTTTCATCGTGGTGTGATACTTCTCCCCGCAGACAAGACATTCCATCAGGCCCGACTTCTCATCGATAAGTTTTGTGGTGTGCTCTTTTTTAGTCATTACCGATCGTGTCGGACGGGATGGTAGATATACGTACGGATCTGGAATACCAGTGCCACAGGGATCGGGATGGAGGACAAGGAATCCCTCGGGTATCACTTGTGGTACGGTTCTCCCCGAAGGATCCGGAATGCCCGGTACACCTGTTCCAGCAGCAGGAGCCGGACCATTGGGTGGGTGAACGTCATCTTCGAGAGCGAGAGCCGCAGGGTGCTCCGGGCAAGGACGGCAGGGGAGAGTCCGAGGTCCCCGCCGATTATGAATGCAACCTGGCTCTTCCCCGCCAGTTCCCATACATGGAGAGCATCCGCCAGATCCTCACTTGTCCAGATCTGCCCCTTCATGTCAAGAGTGATAACAAGCGAACCTTCGGGGATCACTGCAAGGATCCGCTTCCCTTCCTTCTCCTTTGCAGCCGCTTCGATGGACAGTGGTGCCGATGCCGGGCGTTTCTCCTCCGCAAGTTCTACAACCTGCAGCTTCACGTACGGACGGAGGCGCTTTTCGTATTCGGCAATGCCTTCCTGCAGGAACTTCTCCTTGATCTTCCCGACCGCAACAACCCGGATCTGCATGGAATACCGGCACAAATTCGATTATTTATTCATATCGCATGATGAAATTGGGATAAATTTCTCTCAACAGACTGCTAACTCCCTGTCGTAATTCTGAGGTAATCCTTTTTTTATCCACGGGTAATCCTTTTACATCACATTTGGAATATTTATTATGACGCGGCGGGAAATAAAAGATCATTCCGAGATGACGAGATGAATGAAATAATCCTGGTGCTCCTGACAATGGTTGGAGTCATTTCTCTTGCCTGCAGTTATGCGCTTATTACTCTTGGTAAAATGGTCGACGCGTTTCCCGAAGAGGACAAGACAACACGCACAAGGAGTATTACCAGCCCAACTGAAACCACAAAGATCGCGGTCATACTGTTCTGGGTCATGTTTCTTCCCGGTGCCTGGGCGGTACTTCAGGAGGGGATAGTTATTGTCATTGTGGGAATAACCATTCTCTTCGCCATCTGCCTGTTCATGCTCACTGCCCTGGTATTCTCATTTTCAGTGCTCAGTGCCATGAGTCGGCGGAAAAATGAAAACGATGATGCCATTAAGGGGTAAACATCCCGCCTCCCGCAGTGAGTGGTTCTTCATCACGTGCACCCGTGGAACCTGTGGCCAATCCACCACCGCGAAAAAAATCTCTCTCAAAAAGTCTGGTCCAAACACTGCTGAAAAAATAAAAAAAATCATCCGAATATCTTTTTTGACTGCTCCAGGGCATCGACTGCCGGGAGTTTCTTACCGGTCAGGAACTCAATACAGGCCCCACCGCCAGTAGATATGTGCGTGAAATCCCCCTCAAGGCCCATCTTCTCGATGACTGCTGCCGTATGGCCGCCACCTACAACCGAAAATTCCACCCGGGACGCGGCCTTGAGCATCTCGTAGGTACCGGTGGCAAAGTCCGCATCCTCAAAGAGCCCGGCCGGGCCGTTGAAGACTACCGTACCGGACTTCCTGAGTACCTGGACAAAGTCATGGATTGCATCCATACCAATATCGAGTACAGGTGTATTCTCAGGAATCTTCGTGACGGGATATTCAACACGGCAGTCATTCTCGCGGACGGCAACTGTCCCGGGCATCACGACACGGTCCTTATAGTGGGCGAGGATTGATTTCGCCTTCTCGATCTCTGCCTGGTACTTCAACTGGGCAATCAGCTGCGTGGAGGGTTTTCCGATATTGTACCCTGCAGCAATCAAAAAGACGTTCGCCACAACACCGATAACGATGACCTGGTCGGCAATCCCGGTTGTCCAGCACATGGTGTGCAACGCTCGATCGAGTCATCCACCTTGGTACCACCAAGGACCATGCAGACGGGGCGGGGCGCCCCCGAAAATACTTTCGAGAGGGTAGAGACCTCCTTTTCCATCAGGAGACCCGCCGCGGAGCGCATGACCAGCGGCAGACCAACCATTGTCGGCTGTGAGCGGTGGGCAGTGCCGAATGCGTCGTTGACAAAGACGTCCGCCATCGAGGAAAGTTTCCTGACAAGATGCGTCTTTTTCGCCTCTTCCGGCTTCAATGTCAGGTTCTCCTCGGCATTGAAGCGGACGTTCTCGAGCATGACCACATCACCGGTCTTCATCGCGTGGACGACTTCACGTGCGTGACGGCCGAAAATACTGTCAACATAGGTGACGGGTTTTCCAAGGAGCTGTTCCAGCTTCTCGGCATGGGCTTCGAGAGTCGTGAAGTCCTTCTTTCCCGGTCGGCTCTGGTGGGTGACGATCACCACGCGGCTTCCGGCAAGGGCCTTGATGGTAGGAATATGCTCCCGGAATCGCTTGTCATCAAGAATAAGGTTGGATGTAGGGTCGATCGGCGAATTCAGATCGAGCCGGAGCAGCACGGTCTTCTTTTCAGCACCCAGCTCCCTGATAGTCCCGATTGTCATCCAACACCTCACCTTCCTCTTTTACGAAGTGCTCCGGGCTTTGATCCGCTTCATCCGGAAGAGCTCTTCGCGTTCCATCTCGTCAAGGCGCATCTTGATGAAGTCGCGGGCTTCGGTAAGCTCGGGAATGACCTTGAACTCAAGCGCGTTGACACGCCGTTTCGTCTTCTCGATCTCGTCAAGGAGCCGTTTCATGGTGGTCTCGATCTCAGCACTCTCGATGATCGATTCGACCAGTTCCTCGAAGGCCGATGCGGTCTCATCAATGACCGTGGAGGTACCGAGCACGCCATAACCGCGGTCGACAACGCTCTTTTTGACTTTGCTTGATTCGATCTGGGGGACAACGACCCCCATGATGTTCTTGCTCTTCAGGGTGATCTGCGGTACTTCCTTGACAGAGAATGCTGCGGATTTCACGCCGATTGCACCCTCGACGGTGTTGGCAAGCGCCATCATCTCGGCGGCACGCTCGTACTTGCTCAGCAGCTCGCCCCGGCTGTCCTTTGCGTTTGCCAGGATCTTGAAAAATTCTAGGATCAGTCCATCGCGCTTCATCTTGAGGAGCTTATAGCCGCGCTCGGAGAGCTGGATCTTCCGCTTGAGGTTGATCAGTTCCGAACGGGTTGGCTTGATATCGCGCAGCGCCATGGACAGTTACACCTTCTTTGCACCGGCTTTGATCTTGGGGTGGTACTTGTTGATCAGGTCACGGTCGATACGGGTGAGCTGTTCGACCGGCAGCGTTGCGAGGAGGTCCCAGCCGAGGTTCAGCGTATCCTCGATGGTGCGGTCCTCGTCGTATCCCTGCCGGACAAACCGGTTCTCGAAGAGGTCGGCGAACTCGAGGAGGAGGCGGTCGCGCTCGGAGAGTGCGTCCTTTCCAACGATGGCCACGAGGCCGCGGAGGTCGTTACCTTCTGCATAGCCTGCGTACATCTGGTCGGAGACCTTCTTGTGGTCCTCACGGGTGTGACCCTTGCCGATACCGAGGTTCATCAGACGGGAGAGCGATGGCAGCACGTTGATGGGCGGGTAGATGCCCTTGCGGTGCAGATCACGGTTGACCACGATCTGGCCTTCGGTGATGTAACCGGTCAGGTCAGGGATCGGGTGGGTGATATCGTCACCGGGCATGGTCAGGATCGGGATCTGGGTAACCGAGCCCTTTGAGTCCCTTGATCATACCGGCACGCTCGTAGAGCGAGGCGAGGTCCGTGTACATGTACCCGGGATAGCCACGGCGTCCGGGCACTTCTTCACGGGCTGCACCGATCTGGCGGAGCGCTTCGCAGTAGTTGGTCATATCCGTCAGGATGACCAGCACGTGCATACCGAGCTCGAAGGCAAGGTACTCGGCAGTGGTCAGGGCGAGACGCGGGGTGATGATACGCTCGACAGCCGGGTCGTCCGCAAGGTTGAGGAAGACGACGGCACGCTCAAGTGCACCGGTTCGCTCGAAGTCCTGCATGAAGTAGTTCGCTTCTTCTTTCGTGATACCCATCGCAGCGAAGACTACGGCGAACGTCTCGGTCGAGCCGGGCACTTTTGCCTGGCGGGCGATCTGCAGCGCAACATTGTTGTGCGGCAGACCTGCACCCGAGAAGATCGGGAGCTTCTGGCCACGGACAAGGGTGTTGGTACCGTCGATGGTCGAGATACCGGTCTGGATGAAATCTGCCGGCATACCGCGGGCATACGGGTTGATGGCCGCACCGGTGATGTCGAGGCGCTTCTCCGGGACAATTTCCGGGCCGCCGTCGATAGGCTTACCGCCACCGGACAGGATACGGCCGAGCATCTCCCTGCCGACGGGCATCTTGATGGTCTCGCCGGTGAAGCGGACACCGCTGTCCCTGCCGATACCGGTCGTCGTCTCGAAGACCTGGACTACGACGAGCTCGTCGCTCGTGTCGAGCACCTGGCCGCGCTTGATGGTGCCGTCGAAAAGGACTATGTTCACGAGTTCCTGGTAGGCAACCGGCTCGGTCTTCTCTACGAAGACGAGGGGCCCGGCAATCTTGCTTATCGTCCTGTATTCCTTCATGCTGCCGACCTCAGGGTGTTGAACTCAGCGTCCATCTGCTTCATGATCTTCGCGAGTTCCGGTTTGTAGTCCTTGATGAACTTGATCTGGGGCAGTTCGCCCTTGGCCTTGACCGCGATGATCTGCGTCGGGCTGACACCAGCGAGCTGGGCAGCGTAGGCAAGGTCTGCGAATGTCTTGATCGCCTTCATCATGTCATACTGCTTGCTCATGTCACAGAACGTGTCGACCGCGTCGTACGCGTTCTGCTGGAGGAAGATCTCACGGATCATACGGGCGACTTCGATGGTCACCTGCTCTGATTCGGGCAGTGCGTCGGAACCGACGAGCTGCACGATCTCCTGCAGTTCTGCTTCCTTCTGGAGGACTTCCATGGCCCATGACCGGATCTTGTTCCACTCGGGGGAGACTTCCTTGTCATAGTAGTCCTGGAGGGCTTCGAGGTAGAGCGAGTAGGAGTTGAGCCAGTTGATGGCCGGGAAGTGCCGGCGCTGGGAGAGCTTCGCGTCCAGTGCCCAGAAGACCTTGACGATACGCAGGGTGTTCTGGGTGACCGGCTCCGAGAAGTCGCCGCCGGGCGGTGAGACTGCACCGATGACCGAGACCGAACCGGATGTGCCGTTCAGGTTCTCGACAAGACCGGCACGCTCGTAGAACTCCGAGAGCCGGGCTGCAAGGTATGCCGGGTAACCTTCTTCACCGGGCATCTCTTCAAGACGGCTGGAGATCTCACGCATGGCTTCTGCCCAGCGGGAGGTCGAGTCTGCCATCAGGGAGACGTCGTACCCCATGTCACGGAAGTATTCCGCGATGGTGATACCGGTGTAAACCGATGCTTCACGGGCTGCCACCGGCATGTTGGACGTGTTTGCAATGAGCACCGTCCGCTCCATGAGGGGCTTGCCGGACTTCGGGTCCTCGAGGTGCGGGAATTCCGTAAGAACTTCCGTCATCTCGTTGCCGCGTTCGCCGCAGCCGATGTAGACCACGATCTCGGCATCCGACCACTTGGCCAGCTGCTGCTGGGTAACCGTCTTGCCGCTCCCGAACGGGCCGGGAATTGCGGCAGTGCCGCCCTTTGCGATCGGGAAGAGACCGTCGAGGATACGCTGACCGGTGATCAGCGGGATCGTCGGGTTCTTCTTCTCTTTCACGGGACGGGGGACACGGACCGGCCAGCGCTGCATCATCGGGTACTCGCGGCCATCGTCGAGAATACAGATTGTCTCGTCAACCGTGAAGTCCCCGCTCTTGATGGTCTTGACCGTCCCCGGCTTTGCATTGGGGGGCAGCATGACTTTATGGACGATGTTGGTTTCCTGTACCTCGCCAAGGATGGTGCCCGGCTCGACCTTCTGCGCCGGTCTTGACGATCGGCTTGAACGTCCACTTCTTTTCATGGGAGAGCCCCGGTGCCGTGACACCGCGCTCGATGAAGTTGCCCATCTTGTCGACGAGCACCGCGAGCGGGCGCTGGATACCATCGTAGATACTGGTCAGAAGGCCCGGACCAAGTTCTGCAGCAAGCGAGAGCCCGGTGTTCGAGACCGGCTCACCCGGGCGGATACCGGAGGTATCCTCGTACACCTGGATGATGACGTTATCGCCCTCGATCTTGATGACTTCTCCCATCAGCTCTTCTTTGCCGACCTTCACCACATCGTACATGTGGGCGTCAAGGTTGACTGCCGTAACGACAGGGCCGGCGATTCTTTTAAGAACCCCTTGTTTTGTTTCCTTTGTCTTTTTCTCTTTTACTTCCACAGATCAACACCCACCGATCTCTTGATTCTCTCCCGCATGGAGAGTCCGCCTTCTTCTGCACCAATGGCAATAACGGTCGGCTTTACCGAGTTTTCCAGGGTAGTCCGGAGCCTGCGCGGAACCTTTTCCATATCGCTTGAGTTGAGGACGAGGATCCCGACCTCGCTGTCCGACAGGGCGCTGGTGATGTATTCGGTCAGTTTTTCGTCATTCTCGGCAGCATAGGTCTTGCGGATACCCGCAAGCCGGAAACCAAGGATGAATTCACTGTTACCAATAACTGCAATTTCCATTTACATCACCAGATACCCTGCAATTTTTTCCGGGGGAGCTTCGATTCCTTGCCCCGTGCCAGCGCCCGGAGGTTGAAGACCTCGTACTTCTTCTTTTCCAGATAGACGAGGATCGGATGAATGGAGATGGGATGACGCTTGGACATTCGCTCCATCTGGTCGAGCTGGACGCGGGTCAGCCGTATCTCGACATCACGCATCGTTTTTTCACTGCGCAACTCTTCCAGGAGCGTCAGTAATGCCTTGTGCCGGATCTTTGTCTTGAGCAGGTCGATAAACTCATTCCGGTTCATGGATAGCGTTCAGACTGGCGAAATCTGATGCGGTGAGGACCCCGCCGCTGATGAACATTTCCCGTGCATCTTCTGCAAAGGCATCTGCATGCAGCCGGAACAGGGTCTTGACATTCTTGATATCGATCTCAAGCCGGATAAATTCAAGGAAGAGGTTGCCCCCCTTGATCCCGCTCTCGGCTTCCTCGATGATCTCTGCATAAAACTGCTTGTAGAGAGCATTTTCCAGCCGTGAGATACGATCCGCTTTCCTTTGCCAGCGGATATTCACGGGCAAACACCGAAGGATACATCCGGTATGCCTTGAGCGATTCGACAATCTTGTCTGTACTGTCTTCTGCTAAAAGACGGTCAAGAATTGCCCGGTCAAGACTCCCGGCAGGAATAAGGACCTCTTTGATCTTGCCTGTTTTCTCTCCCTGCATCTTGCCCCGGAGGAGGGTGAGTACGTTCTGGATATCCCAGCGCCGGAGATACGCCTGGGTAAATTGTTTTAAGGTACCCGGTGTAATCTCCAGTATCTTCTGGTACTCCTTTGGCAAGGTTCCAGGACAGGGCAACCTCGATTAAGTCGATTCCCTTAAAGGTCGTTCCCAGCTCATCGATCTCCTGCTTGTATTCGGTCTCTCCGATGATACGGGTAATCTCGGGAAGGCTCATGTTGAGCATCCGCATATACTCCTCCCGCGGGAGCAGGGTTGTTTTTCTCACCCGCATCCGTGTACATATGTAAATGTACGGTGCTGAGATTCCACTCACACCAGCCATACGTTTACCTCCTTATCCAAACAGGATGTCGGATGCATCTTTCAACCCGGATTCCCATACTTTTGCCAGGAATGTGCGATAACTGTAATCGATCTGCAGTGCGCCCTTCTCACCTTCGACTAAGGATCCCCCCGTCGATATCGACAGGTTCGCCGACGGTGAATTTTGCAAACTCCGCATGCCCGGCGATAAGTGCCTTTAGTGCAGCCAGATCGCGGGCATTGCAGAAGATCTTCCCGTTCGGGATCTCCTTCTTCGCTTCGGTGAGGAGTGTTTTGATGGCCTCGCGATGGAAGCTGTCAGGGAGTGCTGCAACCTCTTTATCGGGTCGCCTCGTAGACCTGGTCGAGGAGCGCCTTCTGGGTGTTGAGGAGCTCACGCTTGACCAGCAGGTTTGCGGCGGAGACTTCCTGGCTTACGATATGGGCGGTCTGTTTTGTGACCTCCGTCGTCTGCCGTAAGTTTGATCGTTTCGGACCGTTTTGCTGCGGCGGTCAGGATCTGGTCTGAATCGGCTTTGGCCTCGGCATGGAGTTTCTCCGCTTCAGCCCTGGCTTTCTCCCTGATCTCCTTTACGAGCGTCTTTAAGCCAATATTTCCATCCGTGCCGGTATGGATCTCCTGGCCGCAATTGGGGCAGACCTCGTGTTCTTTTACTTCCGGTCCCATTGTCTTCCCCGTATTATACGAATAACAGCAGGAGAGCGACAACCAGACCGAAGATAACGATGGTTTCCGGAATAACGGTGAAGAGCAGTGCGAGACCGAACATATCCTTGTTTTCGGCGGTTGCCCCCACTGCGGCAGAACCGATTGCCATTTCCGCAACACCTGCACCGATACCGGTGAGACCGACGGCAATACCTGCACCAAGTGCCTTCATTCCTATCTGCGTTGCCTTGATCTGTTCAACGGTCATTCCAACATCTACTGCTGCTACTACTGCTTCTGCTGCCATAATTTATTCCTCCGTAAATCTGCGTTTCATCCCGAACGGGATGTACTTCTTGCCTCCACCTTTGTAGAACTTGGTGAAGAATTCGACATAATGCAAACGAATCGAGTGGAGACCACCACCCAGGATACCCAGAGCCGTGTTCAGCGCATGGCCGAGAACGAACACGACGATACCGAACAGGATGATGATAACTCCGACAAGTGAAAGATTTTCGAGCTGTGGCTCGAATGAACATGGTAATGGACATGAAATTGACGACCATCGCGATTGCGACCGACGAGAGCCCGACCGCAACGATACGGGAATAGGATAGCACGTGCGAGATGATCGAGGGTAATTCGATAACTTCAAGAACGGATTCCCGTGGCAATGAAGATGATACCCCCAGAAGGAGAGCTGCTCCGGCAAAATGTCCGACATTCAGATTAATCCGACACCGGGACGGCGAGACAGCCGGAAGCCAGGTCAGATCGGGCATCAGCGGCATCACGACAGTCGACCAGATCGCAATCAGCATCCCCCACATGACAGCAATCCAGCCAAAGTTGGACAGGATTGCCAGTGTGCGGTGGTGACCGTGGTCCTGCTGTGCATGGTTGATAATGCCAAGGATCCGCCCGAGCGTGAGATGCAGAATACCGATCCAGACCGATACGAATCAGCAGTTCCGGGATCATCGGGCCATGTGAGCCCCCTCGCTTGTTCGGACATGAGGTGACGGGAGATACAGAATCGGCTTTCAGCCCCGGAATTGCAAATCCCAGGAATTCGCTGTAGAGCAATACCAAAGAATGATACTTGAGATACTCGCATTTCTGAGCACGTCAAGCAACATGCGGCCATCCTCACCCTTCAGGAACTTCCGGAGCCCGAAGGCCATTGACCAGGAGAATCAGGCCATACCCGACATCGCCAAGGATCAGCCCGAAGAAGAGCGGGAACACGATCGAGATCATCAGGGTTGGATCAAGCTCGGTATACTTCGGCCGGGAATAGACATCCAGGAGCACCTGGCGTCGGTTTTGCAAAGTCCGGGTTGTTGTATTCCACCGGTACCGAGTCATGCTCAAGGTCTGTCGGTACGACCGTAACAAAGACCTTCCCGTCTGTCATGTAGACCAGGGAGTTTGTCACAGCCGCGACCTTGTCCGCCGGCACCCATCCTTCTGCAACGAAGGTCTGCTTCGTGGTTGCAAAGCGGAGCGGGGCCTCGGTCTGGTCAACTTCGGCTTTTAAAAGTTCTTCGCAGGCAACAAGGAACGCCGCGTGTTTCTGTTTTACGTCCTCGAGCTGCTTGTTGATCTCTGCGATTTCCTTGTTTAGCGCATGCGGTCTCACCAGAGTAAAACTCGATGCGCCCCCGGGCTGATCCGGACTCATCCGGAACAGGAACCGGCTGGAACCCGGCTTCTGCAAGTGCCTTATCGACTTCGCTTTTCTGCTCGGTCGGGAAAATTATAACAAGGAAATTCTTTTCCTTCCCTTTCGAAACATGAATCTCGTGGGGAACATTCAGGCTCACTTCGCGGGACACGTAACCGGCACTGGTGATGAATCTCTTGTAACCGTGATACAGATTCAGGTCAACCGGTATATCGGCAAACGGGGTGATCTCGGCAATCTTCTGTTCGAGTTCCTTTACCCTCATCTCAAGTTTGGAGCGCCTGACCTGTCAGCTCTTCAACTTCCCGCTCTAACAAGGGGAGTTCCCGCTCGATCTTTGCCTGCAGTTCGTCCCGCGAACAGGACGGTCCCGCATCAATGTCGTCCGCACGAACGGCAATAGTGTTGGCTATCGCCCGGATCTTGATCAGATCTGCGGACTTTTCGCTTGCACCCGAAAGCGGTGTGCCGATCTTAAAGCCCTCATAGCCTTCCTGTCCCGCATCAACGTAGTCCTCGATATGGAACAGGTTATGGTGGTACAGTTCCGCAATAACCGGGGCCATCTGGTCCCGGGAGGCTGCGATGAGAAACCGGCTCATCTGCTTAGGCTTTAACATGCAGCTGCTCCTTAAACCGCAAAACCAGCAGCTGCACTGCCTTTGAAAGGTTCTGTTCGCCTTTCATCCTGAGTGCCGCTGCGCGCTGATTGCCACTTTTTATGATTTCAGCGTGCTTAAGTGCCGCCTGGTGCCGTGCTTCTTCCAGTTTCAGCTTTTTGTATTGTTCTGCATTGCTCTGCGCCTTGGATACCAGATTGTCAGCCTCCAGCTCAGCCTGGGAATGTCGTTGTTTCTTCTCTTCCTGGGCCTTGCTGATGGTGGACTGGTACTCTTCTTCAGCTTTTTTGATGTCTTTCAGGACCTCAGTCTTCATCCAACCCTCCTCTCACGGCAAGTACAATACTTGGAAAAAAAGGGATATATGTATTGTTATTTCATTCAGACGGGATATCCCACATAAAAAACCGGCGGGAAACGCGAGATATCAGGTACTTTCTGCTAGGATCCGGTATCGGAGGGTCTGGAGGGTTACGCCAGCCGGCATTCCTGCAATCTCAAGCCCCCCGGACACTCCCCGGACCGACAGACCGGAAAGTTCGTCACTGGAACAGACAAGGTGCTGCTCAGGGTGCGTTCCGCGGGTTATCGAGCAGCTGGTATGGACTTCGGGAGCAACCGAGACCACGCGGGAGATCCTGCGGGAACCGGGATGGTTCCGTGGCAGTACCAGAAGCGGGACGTGCCAGATCCTGACAAGTTCCATCAGCATCAGCGCCGGCTCGATTGCGCCGCCTTCGGGTGCTGAGACCACGATAACGTCACCGGGCTGAACCCCCTGGCAGAATTCTTCCGTGGAAGTCTCTATGCAGAGGGAGAACTGTTCCTCTGCCTTCCCGACAAGCAGAAAAGAATGATCTCCCCGGATGAGCAGCAGCCCTTCCTCAAGGAGATACTTCATGCTGCCGATACATCATCCGACTGGCAGCTGGGACAGATGGGCTTTTTGCCGATGCCCTTGAACCGCTCGCCGCATTCATTGCACCGGTAGTCCTTCCCTGTTACCCGTTCCGGGGGAAGATCGATATCAACCGGTCCGCCTACTGTGCACATGGTTGTCTTACCTCACTACGACATCCTCGCTGCATTCATTTAACTTTATCTGATGGGGTATATCAGACGATGAGGACGACGTTGAACGTAAACAGAAATTCCCCTTCCTGAAAAACCCGGGAACGTATCCGATCGTAACTGCGCCCCGCCCCGTTGAGGGAAGTTTGATGTTCCCGAAGGGAAGAGCAGGCTGAAGAATGTCAAAAGTCATCAGACTTGAGACTGGAGAAGGTACAAGAAAAGAGATCTGATTTTTAAATAAGTTTTCGTACGGAATCTCTCAGATCGTTATCCCGAGAATATCGAGGAGGACAAGGATACAGACCCCGGGAACACCCCCGATGGCACAGATGAGAACCGTTGCAAGATCGTAGCCCAGGTCGGGTTTTCCCATCCACTGCATGACGTGGAGAAAGTTGAGAACCACAAGAAGTATCAGCCCGACAACGGCGTTGGCGATAATGACCGAGAGCTGTTTGACCAGGAAGTATACTACAGCAACAATGGCTACGACCAGAAGGATTGCAATGATAACTGAAGTCATGTTCTCACCATTTTCTATTTACCAATGAGATGCTGTTTATTTATTTTTATCGACGGCAGGATAAGCGATCCGACAGCCCGCGTCTCCTTGCTCAGGCCTGCTGTGTCCTTGTGCAAATCGAAGACGTTACCGGACATCATGGCACTCCTCACGGGTTCTTCAAAGCTCCCCGTCTTCCATCCAGAAAGCATTGGATATTTCCACGGAGAACTCCCCACTCATCGGGTTTGCCGTATGCGCTCCTACAACGCTGTGAACATAGACCACCCGCTCGTCCAGGATCTGCTCCCGTTTCCCGTCAACGATAAAATTATGGTGGCCGATAGCCGGCAGGCCTCCGAATCCCCCACGGACCGCAGACCCGGTCGTCTTTTTGTCATACCGGTAGGCCGTCTTAAGGTCATAGGCAAAGGACTGGAGCACCCCGTTTCGGATAAAATCGATCCTGCGGGTCGGGGTCCCCTCGGCATCCCACCGGGTACTGCCACTCGCCCGGGGAAGGTGGGGATCGTCATACATCTGGATCCGTGGATCAGCAATATTCTCGCCAAGCGACTTTGCAAGCCGCGATCGCCCGGCGTGGACACTGCGCCCGTTGAGGGCAGGAATAAATACATTACCCAGCAGTTCTGCGTACGCGAGAGGAGAAAGGACCACCGGATAATCACCGGTCGGGATGTCCTTGCCGTCAGCGGATTTACAGGCAAAGAAGGCTGCCCGTTCTCCTACATGATGGGGATTGACATCCCCGAGATAAGTCGCATGGTCAAATTCGTAACCGGTTGACTGCCGGTGAATCGCTTCAAGGGAGAGGGATACCCCGGTATGGTGGTCCTCGTACCGGATTCCGTGACTGTTTGCGAGCGTTACGGATGAGACCGAGAGGGAGGCGGATCCTGCGGTTATCTCTGCCGGGTGTTCAGCAGCCCCTTCGAGCATCTGCCGGAGCAGGTCGCGGGCAATGCCTGGATCACATTTCAGCGCAGGATCGAACGAGAGGGGAGCGGCAGGAAGGGAGACCGGCTCCGGCAGGCCATTCCAGGTCTGCGGGGTGGCAAGCTTCCCGCTTGCGATGGCAGCCGCAAGACAGTCCCGCCACAGGTCGCGGGTCATTGGTGCTGGAAGACCCGATCCTTCCCTTATGGATGGTCCGGATGCCAAGGCCGCAGTCCCGGGAGGTCGTGGCAAGGTTTACTTTCTTCTGTTTTAAGTCCGCAGAAACGGAGGTGCCTTCAACGTAAAAGACCTCGATTTCATCGACAGATTTCTGTCCTTCCCTGATAAGTTCCTCAATCCAGTCCACTGCCACCCACCACCGCATCGAGAAGGAGGACATGAGGCGCCCCGTCGCTGACCGGGACGCTCTGGCCACCTTTCCCGCAATACCCCGGGCTCATCTTCCGGTCGTTCCCGCAGAGCGTGATTCTGTGGAGCGTTGAAAGGATCTCGCCGGAGAGCGAAACGTCCCGGATCATTTTTGTGCACTCGCCATTTTCCACGAGATACCCGTATTCCGCATTGAACTGGAATATTCCCCGGCCCGGATCGACCTGGCCCCCGCGGGAGCCTTTCAGGAAGATCCCGTTTTTGCATTCCGCAAAGATCTCCGCTTCCGTAGCATCACCATTCTCGATGAAGGTGTTGCTCATCCGCACCAGCGGGGGTTCCCCGGGCATGGCGCGGGCATGGCCGGCAATGCCGTTACCCACGGCAGCCAGCGATTCGCGGTTGTGGAGGAATGCGTTGATAACCCCCCGGCTGATGATCTCGGTCCTCCGGACTGCCGTTCCTTCTGCATCCACCGGGTCGAACCCGAACTCATGGAGCGCTGGGTCATCAACAATGGTAAGGATTTCATTCCCAATCTTCTCCCCGGTCTTCCCTTTCAGCACCGAACTGCCCTCCTGGATGAGGTCGCCCTCGCTTGCATGACCCACCGCCTCGTGGGCAAATACGCCCGCGAGCTCGGGGTCGAGAACCGCATGCATTTTCCCCCCCTTCACAGCACCTGCATCGAGCAGGGAAACCGCAATTTCCGCGGCTTTTTTACCGGACTCCTGCCGGTGACGGAGATCGAATCCGTGGATGGTATGCTCCCTTTCGTACCCCATCTGGACATTCCCGTTCCGTGAGGCAACGGCAAGTACATTGAAACCGGACCGGCACATCTCGTACGTGTATTCATTGGCCGAGCTGTCCTCAAACCGGACCTGTTCGATCCGCTCGATATAATTCGCCCGGCGGTTGGTGACCAGCGGGTGGCGGGCAGCCTCCTCAATACCGGCAAGCAGCGAGGACTTCTCCTCGATACTGACCGCCCGGGGATCTTCCTTCATGGGAGGTACCGGGAGCTATGCCATGAGGCACATCACCCAGCACCACAATCTCTTCGGTGATACCCGCCAGTTTCTGCGCGGACCCGATCAAGTCCTCGAACTTCCTGCCGGTGCAGGGGGTAAAATTGTCGATCTGGATGACACCCCAGCCGGTCTTGTCGAGGACCCGGAGAACAGCCTTGTTGAAAAAGGAGGTCCCCGCAGACTCAACAACGCCGTTATCGATATCGATATGGGTCACCTGGCCGGTTACATGCCGCAGGTCGAAATATTTCACGCCGGGCATCGTATTCAGGCCGTTGTCTGGTTTGGAACCGTGACTTCGGGGATCATCCCCGTTGTCTGCATTGCCATCTTCTTGAGCTTGGAAAGGAAGCCTTCCGAGTTCTCCAGGACGAGAGCATACTTGAGAACATCGTTGATCGTGTCTACCGGTATGATGGTAACAAGCGGCTTGTACCGCTCCTCGATCAGCACGTCTCCGACATTCATCCGGGGGATGAGGACCGTCTTGATTCCCGCCTTTGCCGCAGCTTCGATCTTGTAGGTGACCCCGCCGATTGGCAGGACATCTCCCCGGATGGAGAGGGACCCGGTCATTGCAATATCCTGACGGACAGGGATATTTTCAATCGCGCTGATCACTGCGGTGGCGATGGTGACCGATGCAGAATCTCCTTCAGCACCGTAGGTCCCGATGAACTGGATATGGATATCCATGTTCTTGATATCTTTCCCGGTGAATTTCTTGATAAGGGCGGAAACGTTCTTGATCGACTGCTGTGCAATCGATTCCTCGTCTTTCAGCCACGACTCCTGCCGCCTTCCGGAGATACCAGTAGCGATGATCTGCCCGCTCGCACCCTGTGACGGGGTCACTTCGGCCATGATCGGCAGGACCGAACCGGCATCATTGCCGGTTACCGCAAGGCCGTTGACGCGGCCGAGACGTGTGCCTTCGACAACCGTCATCTCGTATTCCCGGAAGTGCTGGGTCATCTCCGCGGATACCTGGTCTTCGATGGACCGCGCAGTCTTTTTTGCCGCAATGACGTGTGCAGCAGTTGTTATCGCAGCTTTTTCTTCCCGGGCGATATCTCCTGCCACGCGGATGAGGCCGCCCATATCACGCAGCTTGAGGGTCAGGTGGCCCTTCCGGTTGGAGCGCCGGCGGGATTCGCGGATGATCTCGTCAATCGCGCTCTGGTCGAAATGGGGGATCTTGCCATCGTTTTTCACTTCCTGCGCGATGAACCGGATATATTTCTGCCGGTTCTCGTCCGTGTCTTCCATGCTCTCTGCCATGTAGACTTCATACCCGTACCCGCGGATACGGGAACGGAGCGCGGGGTGCATTCCCTGAATGGCATCGAGATTGCCCGCAGCGATCATCACGAACCTGCAGGGTACCGGCTCTGTGCGGACCATTGCACCGCTCGACCGTTCGCTCTGACCGGTGATCGGGAACTCTCCCTCCTGTAACGCGGTAAGGAGGTTCTGCTGGGAATGCGGATCAAGGGTGTTTATCTCATCAATAAACAGGACCCCGCCGTTCGACCGGTGGATAGCTCCTGCCTCAACACGATCATGCGCCGGGGTTTCAAGTCCGCCGCTCTGGAACGGGTCGTGCCGGACATCGCCGAGCAGCGCACCGGCATGGGAGCCGGTCCCGTCAATAAACGGTGCGATGCTCTTGGTATCATTGGATACCAGCAGCTTGGGCACCATTGCTTCTTCCCGGGGGGTGCTGTACCGCAGTGCCATGAACACGAATGCTCCGGCAATAAGTCCCATCAACAACTGCATGGTGATAATGGCGTACCCGGCGATACCCAGTAATAACAGCATCAGGAGCGTGTTGCGGAACTGGATCTTTTTCTTGGCCTCTACCTTGTGGGCCGCTACGATCTGCTTACCCCGTCCTGCTGCTACGGTCCTGACCACCGGGTTGTTGTTGTCATCAGAGTTCGGGTAAACGAGAATGTCCTGCAGCTCCTCCTTTGGCAGGAGCTCGGCCATCGCCTTCGCCAGCATAGACTTACCGGTACCCGGGCTCCCGATCATCATGACATGCCGACGCTGGATAGCGGCTTTTTTTATGACCTCAACTGCATGTTCCTGACCAATGACCTGATCGATGAGTCTGGGGGGGATCTCAATATGTGATGATGTTGGCACCGCACCCGCGGGTTGTGCTTCCCCGGGCAGGATACCTTCAGGTTTCACATCATCCGTTGGCGGTGACCGTTGTTCTGAAATTTCCATTGCGAAATTGACCTCGTGTATAACTACAGGTTTTCATATAATTTGTCTCATGCTAGTTTAAGTACTTTCAGCTGATCCCCATTGACGACGGCGGGCTCGGATGCCGTTGTTTTTCCCGGGTCATTTTTCTCACAGGTAGGGCGTAAGCAGAAAAACTACAATATCATAAGCTGTATAGTAATTCAATGCGGACACGTTCGATACGGTTTCCAAAAAATCACGGAATGATACCATGAAAGTCATCTGCACGGAACAATCCCAGGTTCTTGCAAGCCATGTTGCACGGGCACTGAAAACAACGGTTGTCGATGTAAAATATTCCCGTTTCCCTGATGGGGAACACTACCTCCAGGCCGGGAAGACCGATGACGAGATGGTGATCGTGGGAAGCGTGGTGGATAATGATTCGCTCGTCCAGCTGATGCTCCTCATCGATGCGTGTGACCGTGCAACGAACCGCCTTGTCCTGCCTTATATGGCCTATGCCCGCCAGGACAAACGGTTCAAAACGGGCGAGCCGGTCAGTTCCCGGGTGGTTGCACGGGCTCTCAGCCAGGGCGTGTCTGATGTGACGACCATCAATATCCACGAGAAGGAGGTCTTAAAGTCATTCTCCGTGCCGACGCAGAACCTCTCGCTTGCAATGGATATCGGGGCCTATATCAGAACTCTCGGGCTCGACAACCCGCTCATCCTTGCACCCGATGAGGGCGCGATGGCTTTTGCCGGCCAGGTGGCATCGGTCGGGGGATGGGAGTCCGATCATCTCGAGAAGACGCGTTTGAGCGGGGTTGAAGTCAGGATGGCCCCGCGGCAGCTCAGCGCACAATCGCGCTCCGTGGTGATCGTCGATGACATCATCTCTACCGGGGGAACGATCGCAACAGCAGCCGGCATGCTGTACCAGCAGGGTGCAAAGGACATTTATGCAGCCTGCGTCCACGGCGTCTTCACCGGAGGGGCATATGTCCACCTCATGGCGACCGGTATCAGGGACGTCATCTGCAGCGATACGATCGAACGGGGCAGCAGCAGGATTTCAGCGGCAGACCAGATTGCCCGTGCAATCAGGAAGCTCTGATTACAGGGAATTATGAATGCTCCTTTTCACGTCAGGTCCGGACCCCTGCCAAGAGCCGTGCTTGATGCCAGCTTTTTTTTCGGGGAGTTTCCCGCAGAAGGAGACCTCTTTACGGTCCCGCCGGTTGTTGACGAGCTTCTGGATATCCGTGCAAAAGGCAATTTTGAGAAATGGTGCGCCCGGGGCCTGAGGGTGCAGTCACCCACTGATGAGAACAGAAAAAGGGTGATTTCTGCAGCGAGAACAACAAAAGATATCACGGTTATCTCCGGTACTGACCGTGAGCTGCTCGCTCTTGCGCTTGACCTTGAGGCAGACCTCTATACCGATGATTTCGCGATACAGAATATTGCCCATCTCCTCGGGGTGAAGACAGTCCCCATCCTCCAGCGGAAAGCCCGGCGGGTTCACTGGAAGTACCGTTGCAGCGGTTGTGGCAGGTACGCGGAGCAGGACGGGGAATGCCCGGTATGCGGGGCCGCCATTAAAAGAAAACTTAAATAGAGAGCGGCGAATCTTTCTTCCATGTCTTCCCTTGACGATCTGATAAGCCGTGCAAAAGTCCTCCTTGCAGAAGGACACAGCCCGGGTCAGATTGCAGATGAGTTGTCCCTGTCCATGGAAACGGTCACCTGGCTGCTCACCCAGACCAAAGGTACTGCAGCACCAAAAGATGTCCATATCGACTGGACCGCGGTCTCGAGCCAGGGGCCCCTCCTGGAGGAAACTGCACAGATGCTGATGAGCCGGTACTATCTCTCCCCTCCGGGGGAGGCCAATGAATCTCCTGTGGCAGAGGTCATCGTGGGTATCGCCCTTTCGGGAATACCGCTTGCAACGATCATCGCCGTGCAGGAGGCCGCCCAGCTTGCAATCTACCACCCGGCAAAACAGAATACCAGCAGACAAGCCGACCGGATCGTTTTCCGGGAACTTTGCAGCGGTCGGGGGCCAGCGATGCATCATTGTCGATGATACCATCACCTCCGGCAATACCATGCGGGAGGTAGTGAAATATCTTAAAAAAGCACAACGCCATTCCGGTCGCTATCTGGGTTATCTTTGACAAGCGCGGTATCAAGGACGTGGACGGTGTCCCGGTCTTTTCCCTCTTTAAAATTTCCCGGATTGACTGATCTCTCTTTTTTCCGGAACAGGACACGAATTATTTATATAGAAGTTCAATTCCACCTTTTACAACATCGGAGGATCAATTATGCAGTCCGAACAGCCAATTATCATCTTAAAAGAAAATGTAGAGCGTAATTACGGGAAAGAGGCCCAGCGCTCGAATATCGCGGCAGCAAAAGCCATTGCCGGAGCGGTCAAGTCAACGCTCGGTCCCCGCGGTATGGACAAGATGCTTGTCGACTCAACCGGCGATATCGTGATCACCAATGACGGCGCAACCATTTTGAGCGAGATCGCCGTCCAGCACCCCGGTGCAAAGATGGTCATCGAGGTCGCCCACGCGCAGGACGATGAAGTCGGCGACGGGACAACCACCGCGGTGATCCTTGTCGGTGCAATGATGGAGCAGGCGGAGAGCCTGCTCGAACAGGGTATCCACCCGACCGTGATTGCAGAGGGCTACCGCATGGGCATGGATAAGGCACTGGAAATTGTGAATGGCCTCTCCCTCAAGGTTGACCCGACAGACCGGAAGACCCTCCTCAAGATTGCCAACACTGCGATCACCGGCAAATCCATCGAACAGGTAAAAACCAAGCTCGATGGCATCATTGTGGATGCCGTTATGACCGTAGCCGAGAAGGTCAACGGGAAGTTAGCTGTTGATGAAGAAGACGTAATGATCAAGAAACAGAAGGGGCAGTCCATGGACGATGCCGAACTGATCCGTGGTGTTGTCATCGACAAGACCCGTGTTCAGGAGGGCATGCCCAAGAAGATCACCAAGGCCAAGGTTGCCCTGGTTGCAATGCCCCTTGAGATCACCAAGACGCAGGTGAAAGCAAAGATCAAAATCACCAGCGCCGATCAGGTCACTGCGTTCAGCGAGCAGGAGCGCGAGGCATTAAAGAAACTCGCTGATGCGATCATCGACAGCGGTGCAAATGTCCTCCTCTGCCAGAAAGGCATTGCTGATGCCGCCCAGTTCTACCTTGCAAAGGCCGGCATTCTCGCCATAGAGGACGTACCTGAGAAGGACCTGAAATACGCAGCCCGGGCACTTCATGCAAATGTCGTCAACAAGCCGGAGTCCCTGACAGCCAAAGACCTCGGTGTTGCCGATCTTGTCGAAGAAGACGATGATGGCAAAGTAACACGGATCTCCGGGTGCAAGAACCCCAAGACCATCACGATCCTGCTCCGGGGGACCAGCGATTACCTGCTCGATGAACTCGAACGGGCTGTTGTTGACGGAACCCGCGTGGTCATGGATGCCATGGAAGACGGCACCTATGTGGTCGGCGGCGGTGCCGTCGAGACCGAGCTCCTCATGAAGATCCGCGACTATGCATCGACCGTTGGCGGCAGGGTCCAGATGGCGATCGAGGCCTATGCAGCAGCATATGAGTCTATTCCAAGAGCGCTCGCAGAGAACTCCGGTTTCAACCCGATCGACAAGCTGGTCGAACTCAAGAATGTCCACTCGAAGGGCAAGAAGAACGCAGGGCTGAATGTGTACGAAGGCAAAGTCATAGATATGCTTGCCGAGGGCGTCATTGAACCACTCCGGTCCAAGCGCCAGTCCATCCAGAGCGCATCCGAGACGGCCGTCATGCTCATCCGCGTCGATGACATGATGATCACCCAGCAGGGTGGCAGGGCCGGCGCAGCTCCCGGCATGTAATTCCCCGATATCTTTTTTCCCGGGCTTTTCGGCCGGCAATTTATCTGATTTCGCGCACGTGTGCCGCCGTAATTCCATGAAGGCAAGGCTATTCTGCCAGTTCGCTCTTCCATTTTCCCGGCAGCGGGCATGGGTCAGATAACTATTAGAGCAAGCGATGAAAAAAATACAAGGGCATAGTGCCGAGGTAGTCTAGCCCGGGAAGGCGGTAGCCTCGAAAGCTGCTGGCGCTTCGCGCCTCGGGAGTTCAAATCTCCCCCTCGGCGTATGAATGGGAGGTTTTAATCTCCTCAATTTTTCAAGGCCAATTTGACAGATTTCATGTAGACACGCATATTTTCATATCATTTATGCTGCAATTTTCGATGACCTGCCGCAGGCCGATGAAAAAGGGTTGATTGTGAAAGGTTCTAATCAAAAAAATGAAATTCAAAGAATCTTATGGGGGCAGTTCTGGCCCATGTAACAAGTGTGCCACATCTGAAATCCCGGGGTAGCCACCAAGACCGCCCTCCGAACTACAAATACAGCCTACCTCTGAGAATCCCTTTAGATATTCACAATCACCAGCAAAGTCAATGGCAGCGGGTACACTATTAACTGAACTAGGATCCGGAGATCCATGTGGCCTGGCCAATACCGGAGCTGCCAACATCATAAACAGCACGGTTAAAATCAAGATTTTTCTCATTCTAAATTCCTCCTAAGCTGATTTTTCAGCAAACATTCCAATTATTGTGCTTCACGTTAAAGTTTGCGATAATATTTTTCGGAACCGATGAAAAAAGAGCCGAATAGGGCGATCCCTACCGGATCACATCCAATATACTATTATGAAAATTATATAAAAAAGAGAGGGATTAATTCAGGCCGGTTTATCCACAAACCGGATACCATCAGGAGATTGGATTTTTCAGATTGTTTTTTTGAGAATGGACCTCTGGTTCTCCGCTCATCATTCAATTATTCTTCCGGGGTCAATCTATGGCGTTTCTGCAAAATGTGATCCCTTATTTTAGTTATGCTATAGGCCAGGTTTATTGGCTCGGGAAATTGGGCTGGGAAAATGGGGATGAGATGAGAAATCATTTTGGATGGATATAATGCTGTGTCTGTGGTGACGACCGTTTCGATGAGTAGTAAATGGAATACGAATAAACTAAAAAGACAATGGAAGCAGAACGCAGTCTGGATAAGTTACAAAAATTGATTGACTATAATTTTGTAAATCCAGATCTTTTACAAAAAGCAATCACACGAAGATCCGACCTTGAAGATAAACGAGATCCTTCTGTGAACAAAGATGACAATATGGATTCCCTGGCAACTTTCGGCGACGCGGTTCTGGACCTGATTATGATTCATGTTCAATATCGTCATGGTGTGCGGGATATTGGCGTTCTCACCGATAATAAAATCAAGAATATCAGAAAATCAAAGACACGGGCAGTGGCAAAGAAACATTCGTATGAGAAGTATATTCGGTGGGGTCAGGGAGAATACATCGGGAAAATATGGGAAACGGGAGATGATACATTCGACACCTGTATTGAGGCGTTAATTGGTGCTGTTTATCTCGATGTCTTTCATAACAAAAAAGATCTCATTACATTGAACGCTGATACGTGTGTTTGTTCCGTTCTCAAAAAATTGGATCTGTCATTGAACTGACATTTTTATTTTTTTCCCTTCTTGACACTATCCGGTTATGAAAAACATTGCCGTTGCTCACTGACAGGGAGACCTGTTTGTTTCAGAAATATGCCAGCACGCCAAGCAGCCCGTGGACCAGTGCAAGAAGGATTGAAAATACGGCACATCGGGGATGCCATTTGAAGGGGATTGCGCGAATCCCCTTCATGGTCATGACTGCAATCGACGCAGTGAACAGAAAAGCGAGCAGGGTAAGGATCCCGAGATACATGATCAGGGGCTTGCCGAATAGCGGGAAATAGGTAATATCCTGGAACATAGTTCACGCCCCGACCGTGATAGTTCCCTGCATAGAGGGGTGAATCAGGCAGGCATAATCATAGGTGCCCGCACGGTCGAACCGCTGGCTGAAAGACTGGCTTGCACCAAGGAGATAGGTGGAGGTGGAGAACGCCTTGTCCTTAAACTCGATATTGTGGGGGTGGTCATCTGCGTTTACCCACCGGACGGTCGACCCGACCTTCACTGTCATGTTTGCTGGCCTGAACGTATTTTTTACAATGTTAATGGTATTGTCCGATACCGAGGCTGTGTGTGAAGGAGTGATAACGGGGGTCGGGAGAGTTGTGGTTACAACCGGCGAGGGAGTCACCGGAGCGACCGTCGGGTTCCCCGTTGGTTGTACGGGGGGTGACCCGGTACACCCGCAGGTGAAGATGAACAGGAGGGCGATGGTGAGGAGCACCGGAATAGATCTCATAAATGCTGGTCGGAGTTTTCACTATAATAAGGTGATGGCACAGTTAACCGCACGGGAATCCCGTACCTGTGTCACGGTGCCGGCTGGTCCTGTTTTGGGGGGAGTATGCAGGAGATTGTTGATGACCCGAGGATCTGCAGGAAATCCTCCCCGTGATAGTGATCGGAGATGAGCATCTCCCGGAACAGCGGTTCGGGAAGGGCAGAGGCAAACTTCCATCCATCCACCGGCAGCAGGGGCAGGATTTCTGCAACAGCAGGGTAATCCATCGACTGGATCTCTCTCACCGCCTGAGCTACACGCTTACCGGCATCATCTTTTCCTGCACGGGTTACCATGAGAATGAAATCATCGAACCGTACCTGAACCTTCCTGCCAAGCCGGTGCCGGAGCAGGAGGGCCAGTACGCGGTTGAACCTGCTCCCGTTCATGGAGACCACGAGAACGGTTCCCTTCTTTTCATCATCCTGTTCCACAATAAAGAGGCCTTCCGGTCCGATACCGGCCGGGAACTGCGCCAGCGCCTGCTGCAGCAGTTCCTGTTCGTGCTCACCCAGCGGAAGCGTGGTCGTTCCCCGCGACCGCAGCCGCTGCACCCTGCGGCATATCAGCGGGGAAAACCCGTCTTCACTCCCTCCCGTCCAGAAGACCCGGGACGACCCCGCCCCGCCGGGAACAACAACGACAATATTATGCCCCTCGTCACATTTAACCAGCGTCCAGCTGCGCCCGCCAAGCGAGACCTCTCCAGCATCTTTGCTGTTGACGAATGTTGCATCGAGCATTCCCACAACCTCGCCGTCGGGAGTGACCGCCCGGTATTCACCCCCGCCGATGATCACCGAATACAGGTCTTTCCAGTTCGATCGCCCGAACACCCGCTCGGCCTCAGGTCCCGGCATGATCATCTCCCCATCGGTAGTAAGGAACCCGTTATGAATGAGATGATCCAGGATCCGGTCCAGGATTCCTGGATCCATCTCCCCAAATACCGGACTTGAAAAGAGGAATGAGGCAAGATCCCGCCGTGTTGTCCGGGAATGGTTATGGAGATAAAGGAAAATCTGCTGGAGCAGGACATTGAAGGGTTTTTTTGGCGGATGGAGATCCTCGACATGATTATGCACCGCACATTCGATGAGTGGCAATGCTGCAGAGCAGTTCGGTGGGATTTTGCAGGATCCATGCAACGTACGCTGCTTTGCCCCGGCGCCCGCTCCGTCCCATGCGCTGGAGGAATGACGAGACAGACCCCGGGGGACCCACCTGGACGACAACATCGAGATCACCGATGTCAATACCCAGTTCCAGCGTGCTCGTGCAGATGATGCAGGCGCCGTCCTGTGAGTTGAACGCCTCTTCTGCCAGTTTCCGGGTGGCAGGGGAGATCGAGGAATGGTGGATGTGAAGGTTCCGGACCCTTCCGGCACAGGCTTTCACCAGCTGTTCTGCGCTGCTGCGGCTGTTGACAAATACGAGCGCCTTTTTCCCCCCAACGATCCGGACCAGTGCATCGATCCGGTCGTTCTCCTCCGGTTCGATAATGAAAAGGAACTGCTTTTCCTGAGGGGGGGTGGGGACATGGACCAGTTCCGCGGCATGCCGCCCGTCTGAGAGCCAGTGCAGGAGCTCATGAGGATTCCCGGCAGTTGCGGAAAGACCAATGCGCTGGACCTTCCGTTTTGTCAGCTGGTCCATGCGGTGGAGCAGCATCTTCAGGTGCACGCCACGCTCCGATTCGACGAATGCGTGGAGTTCGTCAACAATAATAGAGCGCACCTGCCGGAGATCGGGTGCCAGTGTTGTTTCCTGTAAGAGGACTTCAAGCGATTCCGGGGTGATCATCAGGAAATGGGGGGGTTCCCCATTTTTCCACGAACGTTCCCCCCGGGCAACATCACCGTGCCATTTCATCACTGAGAGAGACAGTGGAGTGCAGAAGGTCCTGAAGCGCTCCTCCTGGTCGTTGATGAGTGCCTTCAACGGTGAGATGTAAAGACAGGAGATCCCCGGCCGGCCATGATGCAGGAGATCATCCATGACCGGGATCAGGGCAGCCTCGGACTTTCCCCCGGCCGTAGGTGCAATAATGAGCGCATCGCTTCCCGCACGTATGGTACGACAGGCTTGTTCCTGAATCTCCCGGAGTTCCGTCCAGTCAAACCGCTGGGCAAGCACCTGCTGGAGGGATTCGTGAAGTGACGGGAATACGGACGACAAGGGTACTGATTAGACGTTGTGCCCCGGGCATTATGGCCTTTCTCCTTTCTGAAACCCGTCTTCCTGCCGGAGTCCCGACATGAAAACCAGGTCAACAACTTAAAAAAACATAAATACGCCGGTTTCCAGACTACTATCCGGTAAACAATGAGGTCACACCGGGTGAATTCTTCCGTTTCTTCCGAGAGCCCCTGCACCGCATTCTTCTTTAGATAGGGGACCTTCGTATTCTTTGGTCCCCGTGTAATGTCGCCGTGAAGAGTTTACCAGAGGTTTTCTCATGTTTCTTGGAATCCCTGATCCACAGATATTGCTCGGCTATGGGCTTGCCATAGGATTAGCCCTGGCGTGTATCGTATACGGCCTGCTGCACTGGAACGAGAGGGACGAAAGCAATGGCAGTTGATACACTGACGATGACGGTACTCGTCCTCATCTACCTTGCAGCAACCCTCGCTATCGGTTACCTCGGCTACCGGCAGACCAAGAGTTCCGAGGACTATCTGGTTGCCGGGCGGTGCAGCCACCCGGTGGTAATCGCGCTCTCGTACGGCGCCACGTTCATCTCCACCTCCGCGATCATCGGTTTCGGCGGGCAGGCGGCAAACCTTGGCATGGGCCTCATCTGGCTCACAGTTCTGAACATCGGCGTAGGCATCTTCTTAGCCTTCGTTATTTTCGGCAGGAAGACCCGGGAGATCGGGCACCGCCTTTCGGCTGTCACGTTCCCGGACCTGATGTGCAAGATCTATAAGTCCCCGCTCATGCAGTACATCGCGGGATCAATCATTGTCGTTTCCATGCCACTCTATACTGCAGCGATCCTGATCGGCGGGGCCCGGTTCATCGAGCCCACGATCGGCATCGACTACACAACCGCTCTCATCCTCTTTGCCCTCATCACGGCAAGCTACGTGGTCTTCGGCGGCCTGATTGCGGTCATGTACACCGATGCTTTCCAGGGTGCGATTATGCTGATCGGTATGACCGTCCTGCTTGCCCTCACGCTTGTCGCAGTCGGCGGGTTCAGCGCGGGAGCAACTGCACTTACGGACATGGCAAACCTTGTCCCGAAAGCACTCGCCGATCAGGGAATGGCAGGCTGGACGGTGATGCCGGAACTCGGATCCCCCATCTGGTTCACTGTAGTAACAACACTGGTGCTCGGTGTCGGTATCGGTGTCCTGGCCCAGCCGCAGGCTCGTTGTCCGGTTCATGACCGCAAAAGACAACAAGACCCTCAACCGGGCAGTCCTCGTGGGCGGGCCGTTCATTCTGATGATGACCGGTGTCGCTTTTACCGTCGGTGCGCTTTCCAACGTGTTCTTCTACCAGACCTCCGGTAAGATCGCCATCGATGCCGCGGGCGGCAACGTTGACGCCATCATGCCGCTCTTCATCAACCAGGCGATGCCGGATATTTTTGTGGTCATCTTCATGCTGACGCTCCTCTCGGCCGCCATGTCGACGCTCTCCGCCCTCTACCACGCAATGGGGACCGCCCTGGTCTGCGACCTCTGGGGTCAGGGACGGGAATGCGCACTCTCCATGAAAGCCCA
Organism: uncultured Methanoregulaceae archaeon; assembly: GCA_963818425.1. Taxonomy (GTDB): domain Archaea; phylum Halobacteriota; class Methanomicrobia; order Methanomicrobiales; family Methanospirillaceae; genus Methanoregula. Next base: position 308,664 of record CAWFSA010000003.1, read on the forward strand.
TCAGGCAGGGATCGTGATCATGATGGTGGTCTCGACCATCATCGCCTTCCTCCTGCCGGTCAGCATCATTGCCCGGGCAACGGTTATGTTCATGGGGCTGTGTGCCTGTGCCTTCCTGCCGGCATTCGCTGTCGGGGTCTATGCCAAGGCACCCTCCACGAAAGCTGCCCTGTGCAGCATGGTCACCGGTGCCGTACTCTGGTTTGCCTGGACCGCGTTCTTCCATGCAGCGGAGGCTAAACCTCTGGGCTTCTGCCAGGCACTATTCGGGAAGGTAACCCTGCTCGGCTCGCCGTGGACAGCGGTCGACCCGATCGTGATTGTCCTGCCGGTCTCCTTTATCGTCATGATCGCCCTCCAGATGCAGTACGACGCGGACCAGACGGCAGCAGAAGTCTCGGCCTGAAAAAATACCATTCCGTTACCCGAGGCTCCCGTACAGGGTTCTCCCGGGGAAACGTTTTTTGGCTGGCGATGCCAAGAAAGTAACCATGGAACTCGCACAGATGAAGTGCACACCGTACAAGACCGGCTCCCCGCCGCTCATACGCAAGGAGATGATGGACCTCCTCGGGCGGGTGCCGGGCTGGTCCCTCCAGGGCGGGCATCTCGCCCGCACATTCACGTTCCCCGATGCAGCGAGCTGCATTGCATTTATCTCCGAAATCGGAGTCTTTGCAGCCGGGGAGGGGCATTTCCCGGACCTCTCCATGAGGGAAGGGCGGTTTGTTGAGGTTTCGTTCTATACCTACCCTGCCGGCGGCCTGACCCTGAACGATTTTATCATGGCTGCTAAACTGAGCGAGATGGGCAGAGCGCAATAATCCATCGCAATTTCTCTTTTTTTTAAAAACCGGATGGTTTTCCCGGGTAAAATGGCAGGGACAGCTCTGTTATACCCCGCACACCTGCTGACCGATCTCAGCCGGTACCATACTGCCGGCACACAGGTAGGAGAGGATAGCATCGGATCCCAGCGCGATACCAAAGCACCCTATCAGTGCCCCTGCAAGAACCGCAAGGAAGACAAGCGGGGTGTTCATCCCGAGGAGCTTTCCTGCGATCGATCCCCTGACACCCCCACTCCCGAAGACCGGGACCATCACCATGAGAACGACCGCAAAGAACCAGAGGCCGGTAAGCCAGCGGTGCCCGGAAATGAACTGTTCTGTCTTTTTCGTCAGCTTGGAAAGGACAGGGCCGAGAAAGGGGATGCGGTACGCGAGGTCAAAGTTCAGCGCCATGAAAAGGCCGGTCTCAATATCGATCATTGCAATGGAGATGGCCATGTACCACCACGGGATCCCAAACGCGATCCCGAGAGGAATAACCGTCTCCTTCCCTGCAGGAGGGAGGAGGTAAGCGACCATAAGACCGATCATGGCAACGAAGTCAGGGAGAAGGAGCGTTAGGGCCATCACGGTGATATGGATTGTCGCGATAACAACCGGAAGGAGCAGGGCAAAAACCCGGTAAGGGAGGCGGTCAAATGCAGCTTTTAATGTTCCCTGCATGTCCCTGCCCTCCGGGGATCGCATTTACCAAAAACCGAAATCACACCCACCAGTCCCGGGAAAGGGGGCGCTCTGCAGCGTCCGGGAACCCGGGAATGGAGTGCCATAAAAAGACCGCCGGGACGTTTTTAATTCAGCCCGAACTTCCGGACGATCTTTTCCCGGATGGCATCCTTCGGGTAAGCGCCGATGATCCGGTCGACCAGCTGGCCATGGGAGAAGAGCATGATAGCCGGAATAGCCGATATATTGAACTTCATGGCGATCTGCCGGTTATCATCGGTATTGCACTTGCCGAACGCGACCTTGCCGGCAAATTCTTTTGAAAGCTCATCCATGATAGGGGCAATCCGCCGGCAGGGCCCGCACCATTCCGCCCAGAAATCGATGACTGCAAACGGGTGGGTACTGATATATTCCTGAAAATGTATCTCGTCAATGTTCGATACGTTCCCGGCTTTCTCGGTGTATTTCATCTTTTCCGTCAGCTCCTGCATACGCTTCTCCCGTATCCGGGCAAGCTCATCATCCATGCTGATGATTATTCCGGTCGATCTCATTTAATCGTAACGGACAGGAGAGAGTTTCCGGGGAGGGAAAAGTGAGTAAAGTATATCAGCGCCCCCCGACTATATTATAACCCTGATTATAGGAAGCGAGGTAGGGTAGTCAGGATATCCCGTCGGGCTCATAACCCGAAGATCGATGGTTCAAATCCATCCCTCGCTACTATGCTGTTTTTTCGATAGTTTCAATCACAGTATTTTCCATTCCGATCATGAACCATCTGATCCAGTACTGACCGTCATGATCTGCCTGAGAGTATGTCACCCGGCTGGTTACCGAACGGAATCTGTTGACCAGGATTTTTAAAACGCTTTTCCATTCCCGGACCGCAGTCGCAGGCAACAGCAGGATGAGCGATCAGAGAACTCCCCGATAGAATGCGAGCCGTCTGGCATACGGCCTGAATGCCTCGATGAGCCGGGATTGTTCGTCGTCGTCCATCGGAACTGCGTCCCTGCCAGCCCGGGCAATCTGCCGGGCCTCATCGGGAGTGGAACACCCGACGATCACGATATCCGTATCCTGTGCGAGGGCAAAACGGAGGAGAATGTCCGGGCTAATCCCGGCATCGGGAAAGATGAAATTTCCCGCACCCAGCGACTTCATCCCGATCACCCCTATTCCGCGTTCCCGGGCTGCAGGGATCACCTTGTCGATAAATCCGCTTATGACTGCCTCAACCGGATTGACCGGCAGGAGAACCGCATCAATGTCCCAGCGCGTGACAGCATGGAGCAGGACCGCCGGATCATGGTGCCCGGTCACCCCGATGCCCCGGACCATCCCGGTATCGCGGGCATCGGTGAATGCCTGCAATGCACCTTCCGGCCCCCGATCCGGCGGATGTCTTCTGCATCCCGGATATCGTGGATCTGCCAGAGCCCGAGATGGTCCCTTCCCAGCAGGTCAAGGGTCCGCCGGAGATCGGCTGCAGCACTGGCTCTATCCCGTTGTGCGGACTTACTGGTCTGGAACGTTTCAGCTACCCGTGCCGGGTGCTGTTTCCAGAACCGGCCCAGGTACCGCTCGCTGCCAGCGTAGGCAGGTGCGGAGTCAAAGTACCGGATGCCACTCTCGTATGCCGCGCTGAGCAGGGCATCCGCTTCCCGGTCCTTCCCTTCGGTGCGGAGCACTCCTTCCCCGCCAAGCCCTACCCGGGCCGGGCTCCCGATGAGCGATCGCAGCCTGCTCCTCCCTGCCATGATATTCCCTATTCATAGGATCATAAAAACCTGCGGACAGGGACAAACCAGGGGCCTCATCCCTTCCGGGCTACCGTGACGATGAAGGTCCGGTTCTTGTATACCACATCCACGTCAGCAAACCCGGCATCCTGCAGCCACGACGAGCTGCACCGATAACTTTTCGTTCCGGTCAAGGGTGTCCCGTCGTTTCAGGATCTCCGCATGCTGCGCTTCTGTCATCGGCCCGCTCCGGAGAAAATCATTCCAGTAATCAAGGTACCGCTGCCGGAAGAACAGGGTCTCCCCCTCTGCCTGATCGGCGTTGACAAATATCCCGCCCGGCTTCAGTGCCATAAATATCCGCCCGAAGAGCCGGCGCTTGTCCTCCGGAGCAAGGTGGTGGATAGAGAGCGCGGAGCAGACAATGTCATACGGCCCGCCAAGCTCCGACCGGCTGTAATCGCAGACAACGTACTCAGTATCGGGTCGCGCAGCAAACCGCTTCCGTGCCTCATCCAGCATATTCTCCGAGATGTCCATTAAGGTCAGGAGGGCATCGGGAAATTTCTCCAGCAGGAAGGCACTCAAAAGACCGGTACCTGCTCCGATATCGAGGATCACGGGCTTTGGTTCTTTAGTCTCCATTGCCCAGACCGCTGCACCGTAATATTGCCGCATCTCCGGAATGATGTACTCTCGCTGAGCATCATAGTCCTCTGCGAATCTGTTGAATGCCTGCCTGATATGCTCCATATAAAACCTGCCAGCAGATCCCGGAACGGGAAATGTTTATTCGAGTTCAGCTCTGCTCATGACAAAAATGATTGGTGGAAACTGCCCCATTCAAGAGGCCGGGCTGATGAAGGTGTGGTTATGGTAATTATGCCTCAAACGACCCGAGACTTGGCCTGGATCGTCCCGTCCACGAAATCCACGTGGCAGGGCTTGGCCTTCTCACCATCGATCGGGAGCGGGTAGCATCCCGTGAGACACCCGGTGCAGAGATCGTCGCGGTCAAACCCGATTGCCTTGATCAGCGCCTCGATCGAGATGTGGTGGAGCGAGGTGGCGGTGATGCTGCGCCGGACCTCTTCCTCGATCCGGTTGCTTGCGATCAGCTCCTCGCGGGTGGGCATGTCGACGCCAAGGTAACAGGGCGCCTTGATTGCGGGAGATCCGATCCGCATGTGGACTTCCCGTGCACCGGCATCCCGCATCATCTCGATGATCCGTTTGGAGGTCGTGCCGCGGACAATACTGTCGTCAACGAGCACCACGGACTTGTCTTTCAGGTGGGCCGGAATTGGGTTGAGCTTGATCCGGACCGCCTTCTCCCGCTCCTTCTGGGTCGGCATGATGAACGTGCGGCCCATGTACCGGTTCTTCATCAGGGACTCGACGAACGGGATCTTCGATCCTTCCGCGTACCCGATCGCATATGCCGTTCCCGGAGTCCGGAACCGAACAGACGGAATCTGCCTTTACCGGATCTTCTTCGTAGAGTTTCTGGCCGATCTTGCGGCGGACATCGTACACGAGCACCCCGTCGATGACCGCATCCGCCCGGGCAAAATAGATGTACTCGAAGATACAGTGCGCACGCTTGCCGGCAACCGCGATCTGCATGCACCTGACCCCCTCTGCATCGATCCGGACCAGTTCGCCGGGCTTCACGTCCCGGAGGAACTTCGCATTCAGTGCATCGACGGCGACACTCTCGGAAGCAACCATGTACCCGTGCTCGGTCTTCCCGATGCAGAACGGCTTGATGCCCAGCGGGTCGCGGAAACCATAGATGACCCCGTCGATCATGATCACGACGGAGTAGGACCCCACGAGCTTGTGCATGCAGATACTGACCGCATCCTCGACCGACCCCGCGTTGCTGATCGAGTCAATGAGGATCTTCGCAATGATCTCGGTATCGGTCGTTGTCGTGAAGATCTGGCCTGCCTGCTCGTACTCGGCCCTGAGCTCGCATGTATTGACAAGGTTACCGTTGTGGGCGATGGAGATGAAATGGTCCTGAAACTGGAAGTTCAGGGGCTGGATATTCTCCGGGAGGTTTGAGCCGGTGGTCGGGTAACGGACATGGCCGATACCGGCCGTGCCTTTCAGGTCAGTTAAAACAGGAGGGGAGAAGACATCGGCAACCAGTCCATCCCCCTTGAATTTGTGGAGATGGGTGCCGTCAAACGTGGAAATTCCCGCGCTCTCCTGGCCACGGTGCTGGAGAGCGTACAGGGCATAATAGAGCTGTATTGATACACCGCCAGCATCCACGATGCCAACGATACCACACATGGTAAAACTCTAATGCGTCGGGATTTTTGGTCGCTTGTTATTCCACTTGTTGCTGATCAACCTGGTGCTCCTGCCAAAACCGCAGGCAGAGCAGACTTTCTTCTGGGCATGGAACGAGATCTTCCCGCAACGCCGGCAGGCGATGTGGGTGAACTTGTTCATCTTTCCCATCGATGGAGTGCCTTTAGACATGTTGTTTCACCTTATTGCTCGAGTGATGGAGAGATATAAATTACATTATCCCCGCGGACGATGAGCGTACCGACCTTCTGGACCTGTCCGTTCTCTGTCTCCTCGGCCTTGTCGAGGACGAGGTTCATATGTACATCATATCCCTGGAGAACGCCCCGGATCTCTCTCCCGCCTTTGAGGGAGACTATCACGGGTTGGCGGTTCAGCACCAGATCTAAAATATCCAACGGTCGTTTGGTCATACAAATACCCTGTTACCATCGCTCTGGAGTAATATATGTGTGTGAGCGGATCACTTAAACATACCGTAGATCCGCATCCCTCAATAAGGTTTCCTGTCCCCTGAAAACTGCGGTCCGGATCCGTGTTTATTCCCAGCCGGAACAACCCGGGCAGTTTGCCGGGAAGGGAAATGGTTTTCTAAAAGCGCAGTAAGAATGTAGGATCAGAACGATGAAAAAGATAGTTGCAAAGAAACGCCACTCCATCCGGAAAAGCCAGGGTCAGGAACTGCTCATGCGGCTGGCAGAACAGATCGGCCCTTCAGAAAAACTGTTCCATGCGGACATGATCGAGGTGCTCGAGACCAATGCAGACGTTTCTCTCTTCCTGGTCAACAAAAAACCGCTCCTGATGGATACCGGCAGCTGGGTCTTTCCCACCCTGAGGGGAGCTGTGCAGATACCGTTCCCGGAGCGCAGGGTTGCCGTAGATGCCGGTGCAATCCCGTACGTAGTGAATGGTGCGGATATCATGCGGCCCGGTATCGTATCCGTAACGGACGACGTTAAAGCGAATGCACCGGTCCAGATCGTGGACGAGCGGCACGGTAAACCGCTCGCGATCGGTATCGCCCTCTTCGACGCGCCCGAAATGCGTGCCAGTACAACCGGAAAAATGGTAAAAAAGTTCCACCACGTCGGAGATGAGATCTGGAACCTGGAGATCTAAAGCGATCCGGCGTTTCTGCCCGGTGCGGAAAAACAGCAGTTTTGCCCTTTTTTTTTGGCTAAAACCCTGACCGGAAGCCTCAAAATAGATACTATTAAATAATTTTCGTCATACAGTTTTTTTATGGTTAAGATCATAGACACCCTTCTTGGTAAGAGCGCTACCCACTCGGACGAAGACTATATGGAACTCGACCTCGCGTCGTACGAGGAACATGGCGGTGCCGGCCCGGCTCTGCTGGTAAAGATTGCTACGATCTCTGACCTCAAGGACACTCCACGGGTCAAGGACGAAGTCTATTCCGGCAACATCGTCATCGTCGATATTTCCCGGCTGAAAATGGACAAGATCTCGTACGAGCGGGTCTTAAAGGACTTAAAAGAAGTGGCAAAGGATGTCAACGGCGATATCATCGGCCTTGGCGACCAGCGCTATGTTGTCTTAACACCGATGTCGGTGAAGATCTCCCGCGACAAGATTGGTGCATAAGTTCGTGGAAACGAAGGTCCCGGGCCCGTGTCCCTGTTGCAATACCGATATCGAATACCTGTATACGACAGAAAATATTCCCTATTTTTCTGATATCCTCATCATATCGGCGATCTGTCCGGAATGCGGTTACAAGTTTGTTGACACGCAGCTCCTGAAACATGGCGAGCCGGCCCGGTATACGGTTGCGGTAGGATCTGTGGATGATCTTTCGATCCGGGTAGTCCGGAGCATGGGCGCGAGCATCGAGATCCCGGAACTCGGGGTCCGGATCGATCCGGGGCCGTTATGCCAGGGGTTCATCTCGAACGTGGAGGGCGTGCTCGACCGGATCGGGGAGGTTGTGAAAGGGGCCTTCAGCTGGGGAACGGACGTGGAGAAGGAGAATGCGGCTGCTCTGCTCGCGGATATTGTCCGGGTGAAAGCGGGGACATTTCCGATTACGTTGATCCTTGAGGACCCGGACGGGAACAGCGGGATCGAGTCCGAGCGGGTAGGTGAGGAGAAGCGTACGTGCCGGAAGAGTGATTCTGTCTAACGAAGGCTCCCCGCATCAGGGCCCCTCACGGGGCATGGCGGGGCAATTTCCTGTTTTGGTATCCGGGTGTCCGCCAGGGGGCATCTAGCCGAAGGGTGGGGTACAGTTACGATTGCAGGGAATATAATCGGCACTTTTTCGTTAATGTATTCCGGTAATTCTGCACCATCGCACTGCGGGGATGCCCACGCGGCGGAGACAGCGCGTCAGCGAAGCTCCAAAGAACGTCAGATCCAACATTAATCAAGAATCGATTTTTCCGGAAAAATCGCGGATCGATTTTCACATGAAAACCGGATCCTGTTTGAAAAATAAAAATCGGATCGCGATCGATCCGGATCAGATTTTCAATCGTGATCATGATCGCTATGAAATTTTTTAAATCAAGGTCTGATGAAAATTTTTCAATCAAAGTCTGCCTGAAAAATTTCAATCAGGGTCTGGTTGCAAAAAGTTAAACACCTGTGCACTGGTGCACAAAAACCGTTCACGACGGAAGGCTGCACTGGTGCATCAATTTCCAATCAGGGTCTGCCCGGAAAATTTTAATCAGGGTCTGCTGAAAATTTTTCAATCAAGGTTTGAATGAAAAATAAAAATCAAAGTCTGATTAATCCGGATCACAATTTCAATCGGGATCGTGATCGTGATGAAAAATTTTCAAGCAAGGTTCAATCAAAAAAAGATCTAATAATCTTCAATAAAAACTCAAGCTCCCCTCTTGTGCCACCAGTCCCCATTGGGGGACAAGGCACAGTTGCGATTGAGAATAATGCTCTGAACGTTTTCGTCAATCTGTTCCGGTAATACGGCGTCATCGCAATGCGGGGGATGCCCACGCGGCGGGGGCAGAGCATCAGCGGAGCCCCCAAGAGCGTCAAAGAATAAAGGAAGAAGAAATTCGGAACAGCAGAGATGAATTGGAGATCAGGTTATCTCCGTCTTCCCGAGCCACGCCCCCGGCTCCTTCACAACCTTCCCGACAACCTGCGAACCCTTCGCCATCTTCAGCACGGTGGCCACGCTGGCCTTCGGGACAACATAGGCATACCCCATGCCCATGTTGAAGGTGCGGTACATTTCAGCAGGTGCAATATCCCCGCTCTTCTGGATCCAGGAGAAAATTTCCGGAGGCGTGATGGGGGAATCAAAGAGGAACCCGTACTTCGAGAGCCGGGTAAAATTCAGTAGCCCGCCGCCCGTGACATGGCACATCCCATGAACCGTACAGGACGCAGCAACCTTCAGGCTCTCATGATAGATCCGTGTCGGGGTCAGGAGTTCCTGCCCGAATGTCTTCTTGCCCTTGAACTTCTTGTCATAGCCGGCATATTTCTCCACCACGGACCGGGCGAGCGAGAGCCCGTTGCTGTGGACACCGGTTGATGCAACACCGATGATGACATCGCCCGGCTTGATTTTTTCACCGGTAATGATCTTGTCCTTCTTCTGCATCCCGAGACAGGTCCCGGCAAGGTCGAGGCCGTTGACGAGCCCGCGGAGCGAGGCGGTCTCGCCGCCCACGATATCGATATTCGCCTGTTTTGCCCCCTCGTTCAGCCCGATCCCGATCTGGGCCATCTTGTCGATGGAGAGCTTGTCGGTCGCGATATAGTCAACGAACGCGACCGGCTCCATGTTCATCACGTAGAGGTCATTGACGTTCATCGCAATGCAGTCGATGCCCACGGTGCTCCAGTCCTCCATCTGGTCGGCGACCAGCATCTTCGTCCCGACGCCATCGGTCGTGAGCGCGAGTGCCAGTATCGCCGAAATCGAGCAGCCCGGCAAAGTGCCCGACTGCCCCCATCATCTTCCCCTTCCCCTTCCTCCTGTAGGTCAGGTTTTTGATCAGGGCTTTTATCGCGGTTGCCTCGAGATCGATATCGACCCCTGCAGCGGCATACGCGCTCTTACTCATTGCTCTCCTCCGAGAGCCGGAACTCATCGTGGAGCACCCGCACGGCACGGGGGCCATCGTTCTGGCTCACCACGAAACTGATGTTCGCCTCCGAAGAGCCCTGCGAGATCATCATCACGTTGATGCCGGCCTGTCCCATGGCGGTAAAGATCCTGCCACTCGTGCCGGGGGCACCAGCCATACCGGCACCGACAACCGCGACCGCACAGACATCATGGTTGTGGGAGACCTCGCGGACAATCCCCTGTTTCACCAGGTCGCCAAGCGCTATGACCGCAGCCTGCAGGTGGTTCTCATCCACGATCAGGGAGATGTTCGCTTCAGAAGAGCCCTGCGAGATCATCATCACGTTAACCTCGTGGTCGGCAAGGATGGAAAAGATCGCTTTGGCCACCCCGAGCCGGCCGATCATCTGGGCGCCGTTGATGTTGATGGCGGCTACCTTGTCAATATACGTGAGGGCCTTGACAACGCGGTTATCCCGCTGGCCGTTCCGCACGATGACCGTTCCCGGGTGCGAGGGGTTGAAGGTGTTTTTTACCCGGACAAGGATGTTCTTGCGCATCGCCGGTTCAATGGACCGCGGGTGCATCACTTTTGCACCGAAGTACGAGAGTTCCATGACTTCGAGATAGGAGAGCGAGTGCATCACCCGTGCATCGTTGATCACCCGGGGATCGCAGGTCATGATGCCGTCGACATCGGTCCAGATCCAGATCTCGTCCGCATCGATCCCGGCGCCAAGGATGGAGGCGGAGTAGTCCGACCCGCTCCGGCCAAGGGTCGTGAGGATCCCGTCACGGGAACAGCCCATGAACCCCATGATCACGGGGATCTCCTTTTTTAAGAGCGGGACGATCCGCCGCTGGATACGTTCATCGCTCTCGGGAAGGGAGGTGGATTCCCCGTGCTGGGCGGTGGTGAGGATACCGGCCTCGCAGCCGTCCATGACGGTCGAGGCAATGCCCCGCTGGCGGAGGGCGGCCCCGACAATCGGTGCGAGCAGGCGCTCGCCAAACGAGATGACATAGTCCCTCGAGCGGGGAGTGAGTTCCCGCAGGTTGTAGACCGCATACAGGATATTCTCGAGGTTGATGAGCCGGTCTTCGATCTCCGCCCCGACTTCGGCGATATAATCGGGAGCAGCCCCTTCGAGCGTGGTCATGTGCCGCTTGCTGAGGGCCTGGATCATCGGCTTTATGGCCGAGGGGTCCTTTGCAGTCGGGAGTGCCGAGGCGACTTCGATGAGCATGGTCGGTCACGCCCCGCTGGGCCGAGACAACGACCGCAACCTCGTCCCCGGCCTTGTGGTGCTGTTCGAGAATATCTACAACGCGTGCGATACAGTGTGCATCGGCGACTGACGTCCCGCCAAATTTCATCAGAAGTCTCATTTCACGTCTCACTCTTGCAGGTGCTATTTATTTATGTAACTATACGATCCACAGAGTAATAAGATGCTTGCGGATGAGGTTGTGGATTGCCATGTGCTGGTGATCGGGAGCGGGGGTGCAGGAGTCCGTGCGGCTATTGAGGCATCGAAGCATGGCGACACGGTGCTCATCTCCAAGACGCTCGTGGGAAAGGGCGGCTGCACCACGATGGCGGAAGGCGGGTTCAACGCGGTGCTGCGGGAGGCAGGACTCCTGCGGGATCCATTTCGAGGACACGATGAAAGGCGGGGCATTCCTCAACGACCCGACACTCGTGGATATTCTCGTGAAGGAGGCCCCGCTCCGGATGGGCGACCTCATGAAATGGGGTGCGGTCTTCGATTTTACCGATGCCGATGAAGTCGCCCAGCGCCCGTTCGGGGGCCAGCGGTTCCCCCGGTACCTGCTATGCCGGCGACCGGACCGGCCACGAGATGATGGTCACGCTCGTGGAGCGGCTGGACGGGACGGATGTCACCACCCTGCAGGAGTATACGGTTATCGACCTGTTGAAAGACGGCGACCGGGTGATCGGGGCAATGGCGCTGGACGAGAAAGGAAACCTCGTGGTCCTCAAGGCCGACAGCACGATCCTCGCCACCGGTGGCGGGACGAAGGTGTACGATATCTCCACCAACTCATCGAGCGGGACCGGTGACGGGTATGCAACCGGGTACCGGGCCGGGGCGGAACTGATCGACATGGAGATGATCCAGTTCCACCCGACCGGCGCGGTCTTCCCGTACGATGCCCGGGGCCGGCTCGTGACGGAGGCGGTCCGCGGGGAAGGCGGCCTGCTCCTCAACAGCAACGGCGAGCGGTTCATGAAGAACTACGACCCCCAGCGGATGGAACTCTCGACCCGGGACGTGGTTGCCCGGGCGATCGCAACCGAGATCCAGCAGGGCCGGGGGAGCAAAAACGGCGGGGTGTTACCTCGATGTCACCCACCTGCCCCGGGAGCAGATCGAGGACCGGCTCCCGGTGATGCTCGAGCAGTTCCTCAAGTTCGGCGTGGACATCCGCGTTACGCCGATGGAGGTTGCCCCGACCGCCCACCACGTGATGGGCGGCCTCCGGATAACAACCGAATGCCGGACAACCCTTCCGGGTCTGTTCGCGTGCGGGGAAGTGTCCGGCGGGGTGCACGGTGCAAACCGGCTCGGCGGCAATGCCCTTGCCGAGACGCAGGTCTTCGGCCGGCGGGCCGGGGATGCTGCGGGCAAAGCGGAGAAACGGCAGAAGAACGTCGACGAGTCGCAGGTGAAACGCGAGCTCGAGCCGGCTCGACCGGTTCATGCACGGCACAAAGAGCCCGTCACGCGTCCGGATGCTCCTCCAGCAGGCAATGTGGGAGGGGGCAAATATCTTCCGGACCGCTCCCGAGCTGAAAAATGCCCTCGCGGCAACAGGCATCCTTGCCGACAAGCCCCTTAAAGCCGAAACGCCCCGCAACCTTGCGGAGTGCTGCATTGTCGAGAACATGTGCCTGACGGCCTCGCTCATCTGCCGCAGTGCGCTCCTGCGGGAGGAGTCCCGCGGGGCCCACATGCGGACAGATATAAAACAGTCATACGATGCCGAGCACTCACCGTTCGGGCACACGTTCGTATCCAAGAAACGGCAGGGGATCGAGAAACGGGTGGTGCCGAAATGAAGGAGCTGTCCGTAACGATCAGGAGATTCGACCCGGAGAAGGACCGGGAGCCGTACTTCCAGACATACACGGTGAAGGTGAACGAAGGTGCCCGCGTCCTCAACGTGCTCCACGCTATCCACGATACCCTCGACCCCACGCTCTCGTACCGGTACTCCTGTGCCTCGGGCCAGTGCGGCTCCTGCGCCGTGCGGGTGAACGGCGAGCCGGTGCTGGCCTGTATGCACGAGGCAATGGACAAGAGCCTGATCGAGCCGATCAACCTCCCGGTGAAAAAGGACCTTGTCACTGACATTCTGCCAAAACTGGAGCAGATCGCATCGTTCCTGCCGAAGAAGGAGACAACCCTCCCGAAAAAGCAGGACATCGATGCGATCAAACCCCTCCGGACCTGCATCGAGTGCCTCTGCTGCCTCTCGGTCTGCCCGGCCGTGGACGTGACAAAGTTCCTCGGTCCCACCGCGATGCGGCAGGAGATGCGGCTCGCCCTCGACCCCCGGGACAGCGGCGACCGGGTAACCGATGCGGTCCGGGACGGCCTCTTCACCTGCACCAGCTGCCAGGCCTGCTGGAAGGTCTGCCCCAAGGAGATCGAGATCCCGGGGAAAGCGATCGAGAAGCTCCGGGCCCGGGCCAACAGGAAGGGCCTGACCCTGCCCCGGCACCTTGAAGTCGCGGCACTCATCAGGGAGACCGGCCGGAGCATTCCCCGGACTTCGGAGTCCTTCCTCGAACAGGTTGGCGAGGTCATCGAGCCGTACGGCCCCGTGAAGAAAACGGTCGGATTCTTCGTGGGCTGCATGTACAACCTCCGCCAGCAGCGGTCGGCGCTCGACGCCATGGAGGTCCTGCGGCGGAACGGCATCCGTGTCATTATCCCAAAAGAGCAGGTCTGCTGCGGCTCGCCCCTCATCCGCACGGGTCAGCCCGACTACGTTGAGACGCTCAAACAGCGCAACCTTGATACATTCAGATTCCGGGGCATCGACACCGTCCTCACCATGTGCGCCGGCTGCGGTTCCACGCTCAAGAATGATTACAAGGAAAAGCCATTCAACGTCATCGACTTCAACGAACTCCTCACGCAGCTCGGCATCGAGCCCCCGGCGACGTCTTCCGGTTCACAGCAACCTACCACGACCCCTGCCATCTCCTGCGGGGCCAGGGCATCCGCGACCAGCCCCGCGAACTCGTCCGGCAGGTCGTCGACCTCGTGGAGATGCCGTCCATCTGCTGCGGGAGCGGCGGCGGTGTGCGGTCCGGCAACCCGGAGGAGGCGGCAGCGCTCGGGAAACGCCGGGGCGATGGAGATCAAAAAGACCGGCGCGGAAGTCGTCATCACCTCCTGCCCCTTCTGCGAGTTCCACATTGCCGGCCACACGGACAAACCGGTGAAGCATGTCGCGACGGTTCTGCTGGAGGGGTACCGGGAGAAGGATCGGAAGAAGGCGGGATCAAAGAACTGACCTTACGTTTTTCAATCCGAATTTTTTTTTTATTTTTTTTGCTCTGTAGAAAACATTCGAAATTACTTGACGCTCCAGGGGCTACGCCCCGCCGCTGGGGCGCCCCGGTTGCGATAGTGCTGTATTACCTGTTAAAAAAATGCGGGAAGTTTCAGGACAGGTAATATTGAGGCATCGCATGCGCCCCCGCCCCCGACGGGGGCAGGGCTGGCGTAAGGGGGGTAACCAAATATGAAACAGGTTTTCTACAGAGCAATTTTTTTTAATCAGCTGGAAGATTTTTTTTTAAAAATTTTCGTTCCATCAAAAAAACGCCATAGCCTCAACCATCATCGATCTCCATCGATCCTAAAATCCTTCGGATTTTCTCGTAGTTCGTCCCTCCGGGACTCACAATCCCAAAACCGCCCTTCCTTTCAGATTCCTGTGCTCCTATAGGACCCGGAAGGACTTTCGCCTCCCAATTGCGTGTATTAGCCCGGATTTTTTTCTACGACGTGAAAAAATTCAATCGGGGCTCAATACGGCCGAGAAAATCTCGTTATTGTACCGTTTTCTCTGAATTCCCCGGATTTTCGGCGCACCTGAATTTTCGGGCCTGCCAAAATCGTCCAAAATAACCTCTGTTTGGCAAAAAGAGCCCATTTATGATAAGGGAGGTGTATGGCAGGGAGGTACCCCCAAGGGTATTTTCCTCCGACGTGAGGTATTGTCAGGGATGATCTGAAGGGGGTGTATGAGGTGCTGCACGAGATCCCGATTAAGGTACCCGGCCAAAATTTATCGGAAAATTTTTCCAGGCTCGGATAAAATTTTCTGAAAACTTTTAAAAATATTATCAGGACAAAAACTCGTTCAGGATTTTTTTATTCCAAAAATTTTTTACAAAAATTTACCAAAACCAAAAAAGAAATCCCGGAAAAATTCTGTGGAAAAAAAGATCCCCGCTTTCCTATTCCTTCCACTCGTTCATCAGGTACTCGAACGCCTCGAGCGCCGCCTTCGCCCCGTCACCGGCCGCGATGATGATCTGCTTGCTCTTGACCGAGGTCACATCGCCTGCGGCAAAAATCCCGGGCACACTCGTCCGGCCGTTGACAGTCAACCACGATCTCCTTCTTCCCGTTCAGTTCCACGAGATCGGTCACCATGTCCGTGTTGGGCAGCCAGCCGATCTCGATGAAGACCCCGTCAAGAACGAGCTTCTGCTCCTCCCCCTTTTCATTCTTAATCGTGATCGCGGAGAGGAACTTGTCGCCCTCAACACCGGTCACCTGCGTGTTCAGGTGCACCGTGACGTTCGTTTTCGCTTTCATTTTTTCGAGATAGAGCGGGTCGGCCCGGATGGTGCTCCGGACAATCAGGTCCACGGATGCAGCCAACCCGCTCATCTCAACAGCGGTCTGAAGTGCCGAGTTTCCGCCGCCCACCACGGCCACCTTCTTGTCCCGGTAGAGCGGACCGTCGCAGGTCGAGCAGATGGAGAGCCCGCGGCCAAGGTACTGCTCCTCGTTTGCAACGCCGAGTTTTTTCGGTCGGTTGCCCTGGGTGAGGATGAGGGCTTTTGCCTTTATTTCGGTATCGGATATGGTCTTAATGATGAAGAGGTTGCCCTCTTTCGTGATGCCGGTGACCCGGTCCAGTTCGAGCCGGATGTTCAGGGTCCGGACCTGCTCCTCGAACTTCTTCATCAGCTCCTCGCCCGTGACCATCCGGTAGCCCATATAGTTCTCGATCGCCCACGATTCCAGCGCCTGGCCCCCGATATTCTCGCTGATGATGACCGTCTTTAACATCTTTCGTGCGCAGTAGACCCCGGCGGTAAGCCCTGCCGGGCCTGCCCCGACGATCACGACATCATTCACCTCTTCCGGAGATGCCTCACCAAACAGCTCGTTCAGCCGCTGGGAATCGAACCCGACAATTACCTCGTCGTCAATGACAATAACCGGGACGCCCCGCTGGCCGGAGAGTTCGATCATCTTTTGAGCAGCCGCCTGGTCCTCCCCGACATCGATGCTCTCATAAGGTACACCATGTTTGTCAAGGAACGCCTTAGCCATCCGGCAGTACTGGCAGTATTGGGTTGAATAGACGGTGACTTTACTCATTATGCCGGAAAGGACATGACGGAATAAAAAGATATTGTCCCGGACAAAGGGCAAAAGGTACCGGTTATCGCAATGTTCTTTTCAGACCAGCCCCAATATACCCGTGAGCCAGAACCATGAACATCCTGCCTTCCCCGCGGGGTATGCGATCATACGTTGTTTTCTCGCTTTTTTTGCTCTTCCTGCTCTGCGGAACACCGGTATATGCCCAGAAACAGATTGCAGCACCCGAACCGGCAGTCTACCTGAACTTCGACGAGGGCAGCGGAAATTCTGCACTGGACAGTTCAGGACACGGGAATGCCGCAACCCTCCACAATGCATCCCGCATCGAGAGCGGGGGATGCAGCCGGGCATTATCGTTCTCAAACCCCGATAGTTATGTGGCGATCCCCTTCAGGAGCCTGAACCACCCGTCAGAGGAAATTACCGTATCCACCTGGTTTTATATCGATATTTACGCACCGGCATCACTCGTTTCGGGTTACCATAACGGGGGCTACCGGCTCGGGTTTGACGACGGGAATGACCTGTGGTGGACCCTGAATCTCGAGAAGAGCGGGGATGTTTCCGTACCGGTGCAACACGAGAATATCGCCCTCCACCAGTGGCACCAGGTCACGGGAACCTACGACGGGAATACCATGAAAATATACCTGGACGGTATCCTCAGGAACCAGGCGAACGCGACGGGTGCAATCCATTACGAGGAGGACAATTACATCATCCTTGGTGCAGAAGCCGGCGC
Organism: uncultured Methanoregulaceae archaeon; assembly: GCA_963818425.1. Lineage (GTDB taxonomy): Archaea > Halobacteriota > Methanomicrobia > Methanomicrobiales > Methanospirillaceae > Methanoregula. The sequence goes on from CAWFSA010000003.1 coordinate 325,739, forward strand.
GTCCGACAGGCCGGCGCAATGTCCTCCCTCGTTTACCGGCGGTCTTGACGAAGTCAGGATCTATCCGGTAGCGCTGACCTACAGTCAGGTAATGGACGACCGTTTCCGGTGCCGGGAGGGGGTGAGGTCCCCGTCAGCGGTTGCTCCTGCTGAAATTAAATCTGGCACCTGTGGATCCATTTCCGGTTCTGTCAGACTGGGAACAAATGAGACCGCGGTCCGGGTCCTCTCATTTCCGGACAAGACCATAAACGGGACCTGGCAGGTTGCCCTGCAACCAGGATCAAGGCTCCGCGTACTGGTATACGATTCCTACATGAAAGCCTACCCGGATGCATGGTACCTGGAGATTGCCGATGAAAATGAGAAACTGGTACGCACGATCGCTTTCCCCAACAGGAACAATGCACCGGCCGAGGCAATGATACCTGCAGGGAATGCAACCGTAACCGTGCGGTATTTCAGCGGGGGCGAACGGTTCCCGGCCAGGGTCCTTCTCCAGCTGGAAAGCCTGCCCCCACTGCCACCCCGGCAGACAGAACTTAAAAATATCCTGCAAAACCCGATCATTGTCATCTATTCTGCATCGTGGGCAACACTGGTAGCCCTCCTCCTCGTCATGATATGGCTACACCGGCGGAAAAAAGCCAAAGAAACAGAAATCCCCTCAAGCGGGAAGATAAAAAAATTATAAAGTAATTTCCCGGAACTGCTTCCCGAAAACACCGCATATCGGGCACTTGTCCGGGGCCTTTCCGATCTCGATGTTCCCGCATACCGGGCAGAGGAAGACCTTCTCCCTGGAAAGGTCAGTTCCGGCTTTTATTGCAGCCAGCGCCTTCTGGTAAAGACCGGCATGCACCTCTTCAGCCTTCATCGCATGGGTAAATGCCAGAACCGCATCGGTACGTTTCTCTGCTTCGGCTGCCTTGATAAATTCCGGGTACATCGTGGTGAACTCGTGGGTCTCCCCCTCAATACTCACTTCAAGGTTCTTTCTGGTCGATTCGATCATCGACAGCACTTTCAAGAGCTTCTTTGCGTGGATCGCTTCCGCTTCCGAGGCCGCTTTATACAGGACTGCAATGTTCTTGAACCCTTCTTCTGCAGCTTTATCCGAGAATGCCTGGTATTTCCGGTTGGCCTGGGATTCCCCCGCCAGGGCTTCTTTTGCGTTCTCCGTTGTTGCCATGAGGGAATAGTATGGAGATATCCGTCTTAAAGATTATTCATGGGGCATTCCGGGTTATCCCGGATTTGTATCATATATTTTCATGGGGATACTACAATGAAAATAAAAAAGAAATGTTTTTGCTGCAATGCATACATACCGGTCTGGGGACCGTTCCCGCGGGGGATGACCGCCAGCCTGATACCGGAGCTGCCATGAAAAAAATGAAGGATGTACCACATAAAGACCGGCCGCGTGAAAAAATCGCCAGCAAAGGGGCGTCTGCGCTGACGGACACGGAACTGATCGAGGCAATCATTGGCAGGGGCACCAGGAGCCGGGATGTCCGTGAAATCTCAAAAGATATCAACCGGCTCGTACTCGAGCGGGGGAACGCGGTCGGTTATAACGACCTGCAGTCGATAGAAGGGATCGGTCCCTCAAAGGCTTCCCAGATCATGTCCTGCTTTGAGCTGGGAAGGCGTTATTTCGGGTCAAAAGATTCGGGAGCAAGAGTGACAAGACCCGAAGACATCCTCCCGCTGGTCGCTTACCTGCGCGAGAAACGACAGGAGCATTTTGTGTGTATTGCCCTGAACGGTGCCGGTGAGGTGCTCGGGAACCGTATCATCACGGTCGGATTGCTCAACCACAGTCTCGTGCACCCCCGCGAGGTCTTTGCCGACGCTATCACGGACCGGGCGGCATCGGTCATCTGCGTGCACAACCACCCGTCGGGTTCCCTGGAACCCAGCAGCCAGGATATTGCCATCACGAGTCAGCTGAAGGAGGCCGGTTCCATTCTCGGTATCCAGCTCGATCGATCATATTATTGTGACGCGGACCGGCCATGTGAGCATGAAAGAGCGGGGGCTCTGCTGATCCGGCATTGTATCGAACTACCAGAAAAAAGGGTAGTATTGCTGAACCGCGACAGGTCTCGGGAGCAAACGGTGGTTTTTTTATCTGCCGGTTCCCTTTCCGGGCGCGCTGGCTGGGCAGTCAGTTGACCGGACGCGCAGGACTTTCCCCCGCGGGTGCTTCCTTTGCAAGGGCTTCTCCGAGTGACCGTCCTTTGGCATAGGCCGTATCGAGAAGATCCTGACGGGTACGGATATCGCGGATGGTATCCATGTCGCTGATGAGGAGTTCATCAGCATACCGGCAGTCGATAATATCAAGGAATGCCCGGAGGGTCAGTTTCGCACCAACAAATACTTCCGGAATATTCATGCCGGATATACAGATGACGAGGGATCTTCTCCGGGATTTGAGATCGGCAGAAACCAGCGGCTGGTTTCGCACATATTTCCCCATGAAAAAAACCTGGAACCGGTCCATGAACGATTTCAGTTTTCCCGGGATCCCCATGGTCATGACGGGTGTTGCGATGATGAGGCTGTCCATCTCCCGGAATTTCTGGTACATCTGCTGCATATCGTCATCGATAATGCAGGTCTCATGCTCCCGGCAGAACATCATCTCCATGCATGCCTGAAAATCTAGGTTGTTCACGATGATCTTTTCAACGGTGCAGCCGGCATCTGCAGCCCCCCTGAGGGCCCGGTCCAGCAGGATTGCCGTGTTCCCTTCAGGGAGGGGACTTCCCAGAAGACCGATCACCTTAACCATACTACACCATATGAAAAAAGACGCAATATAGTTTTGGAGTGCAGACCGTACAGATAATACCATGCCCATCATCATGAGCCGGGGATTTGCACGAACACAACCCATAAATATCTTTCACGTGAATGAGAGTTTTGGTGTTACGAATGCCCGAACAGAAAACCTACAACGCAGGACAGAAAGTCGGCCCCGGCAAATATGTGTGTATTGACTGTGGAAAGGAACTGACTCTCGACAAGAGCGAGCAGGACCTCCGAAAATGCCCGTCCTGCGCCTGTGAAGAGTACCAGTGCTTCCCGATGACCCATATCCGGCCGGATATCAAGACGCCGGATGATGCCAAGAACCCGCCAAAACGCGGCAAAAGCAACATGTAATTCCACATTTTTCCTGACGCAAGCGTACAGCCTGATGAATACTGGTCCTGAATGCTACCTGATTTCCCTGGAATACAGGCATCCGGGTGTTCACGGCCAGAATTTTCCCATTAAGGAAGGAAATAATATGGTGAATGTTTCAAAAGAGGGGCAGGTTTTCAAGTGCGAGATCTGCGGTAACGTTGTTGTGGTACAGGAAGCCGGCGGCGGAGAACTGATCTGCTGTGGCGAACCCATGGTACTGGAGGAATAAACGTATGGCAGTAAAAAAACCAGCAGTAAAAAAGGCACAGGCAAAGAAGCCGCGCAAAAAGCAGGTACAGACAGGCAGCTCAAGAGCCTTGAGAAGAAGATTGGTAAAGTGCCGAAGTTCTTCAGGGAACTGACCACAAATGAGCCCGAGATGTTCAGTCTCGTGATGAGGTTCGAGGAGCACATCTGGGACGATGGCAAGGTCTCGAAGAAGACCAAGAAACTGATCGCTATCGCCATTGCTGCAGCCCTGCGTGACCAGCACGCGGTCCGGGCACAGCTGGCCGGTGCTAAAAACCTTGGCGTCACCAAGGCAGAGATCGAAGAGGCGCTCCGCGTCACGTTCCTCCTCTCCGGTATGCCGGCATACGTGTACGGCAAGGCCCAGCTGGATGAAGTAATGAAGTAACGGGGGTGGAGGATCTTCCCCCGCCCGACACCACTGCCGGAATGGCAGTGCGGGCGTCCGGGCACAGGACGGAAAAGATCGGATTCTTACTTTAAAAACCTGATCACCACCTCCTCTTTTCCCGCATCAACGGTATTGATCAAAAACCAAGGTATTTTATCGTCCCGCTCCAAGAAAACTGCTATGCCAATCAAGGTCCTTGCGTTTGCCGGCAGCCCGCGACGGAACGGGAACTCGGAAACCCTGCTCGACTGGGTGCTTGCAGCAATGGCAAAGGACCCGGACGTGGTTATTGAAAAGGTCCCCCTGACCGAGGCCAACATCAATCCCTGTAAGGGCTGCAATGCCTGCCAGAAACTCAACAAATGCGTCCAGCGGGACGGGATGGATATCTGGCATGACAAGATCATTGAGGCGGATGTCATCGTCCTTGCCGCCCCAATCTTCTGCATGGGTATCGCGGCGCAGGCTAAGATGCTGATCGACCGGGCACAGGTCTTCACCTCACGGAAGTACGTGCTGAAGCTGCCGGTCGTGCCTGTTGAACGCAAGGGTAAACGGCTGGGTATTTTTCTCTCGACTGCCGGGCAGAACTGGAGTTACGTGTTCGATGCCGCAATCCCCTCGGTGAAATGCTTCTTCAACGTGATCGAGGTCAAGGATAAGGATATCAACTACCTGATGGTTAACCACGTTGACGAGAAGGGAGCGATCCTGAACCACCCGACCGCCAGGGTGGATGCGGAGATACTCGGAACAGCCGTTATCGCCGAGATCAAAAAACGGCTGGCTGCCTGAGGTCATCATGGTCATCACGGTTCTGGGAATTTCCGGCAGCCCCCACCGCCACGGGAATACGGAGACCCTGCTCGAAAGCTTCCTTGACGGTGCAAAAGCGGCCGGGGCCGAAGTCGAGAAGGTTATCCTCAAGGATCTGGACTATTCACCCTGCCGGGGATGCAATGCCTGCCATAAAACCGGCGATTGCGTAGTGAAGGACGATGCAATCATCCTGTTTGAAAAGGTCCTGAAATGCGACTGTCTCGCCATTGCTTCTCCCATCTATACGATGGGTATCACCGCAGAACTCAAGGGGTTCATTGACCGCGGGCAGTATCTCTGGGCCCGGAAATTTATCTTCAAGACCCTCTATTTCACCAATGACCATATCCGCCGCCACAAGGGTCTCTTCGTCTCGACTGCCGGGCAGAACTGGGACCATGTCTTTGACGGTGCTTTCCCGGCGATCACGGCCATCTTCAACGGCACTGGTTTTGAATATTATGACAATATCATCGCCAACAACATGGATGAATACAAAGGTATCAGGAACCACCCTACTGCCTTAAAAGCCGCCTTTGAAAAGGGGCAAACGGTTGTCAGGGTCATTGAAAAACTGAGCGGACCGGGATAAGGATTATCCAAGAAAAAAAAGAAAAATCAGATGATATAAAAGGACGCAACAAGGGTCCCGAATGCTGCCAGGATCAGGATGAGGAATACCGGGATATTCCAGGAGAAGACCTTGTTACCGTCGAGGATACTGAGGGGCAGCATGTTGAACGCGGCAATCATGGCATTGATCTGGATACCGGCAAGACCGATCTGTGCCAGGATATTCCCATTCAGGGAACTTAATCCCCCGGCAATAACCAGCAATGCGGCAAAGGGAATGCACAACAGGAGGTTCACAACCGGGCCTGCTGCAGAGATCCTGCCATTCTGCTCCCGGCTCAGACCGCGCCCATCGGATGTATTGCTGTAAATAACCGTTGCTCCCGGTGCAGCAAAGACGAAACCGACGAGCGAGGCAAGGGCAACCGCAACAAGGAGCATACTATTGTCTTTCCGGAACTCCGCCCAGTAGCCGTACCGGATTGCGGTAAACTTATGGGCCATTTCATGGAGAATGAAACCGATACCAACGGTAAGCAGGGCGATACCAAGATAAATCAGGGCACTGACCGGGCTGACTTGTCCGACAGGGCCCAGAATACCGTAGGGAGCGATTTTTATGATCGCAAATGAGAGCGAGATTGCGATCCAGGCAATAAAAAGATCTGCTTCCTCGCGTCGTGTAATCCGTTCGAACATCCACATACCGTACCAGATAGGGCGGTTCCCTGTTATCAGGTTTCGTGTCGGGCCATATGGGTATGTTTATGAGAATTCTCGGAAATGTACATGGTATGTCCCTCGACATGGTACGGGTTGAGATCTCAAAAGTGGATACCGAAATAATCCGGCTCATTGCACAGCGGCAGAAACTGGCGGGAAAGGTTGCCCGGATCAAGATTGCAAAAGGGATGCCCATCCATGATCAGCACCGGACGGAAACCGTGCTCAAATCGGTCTTCGAACAGGCAGTGGAGTTACGGATTGACCCGGTTGCAGTCCAGAAAATCTTTGAGATGCTCATTGCCATGAGCGAAGACCGGCAGCGCGAATGCTCGGGCGACGGCAATCTTCCCTAAAAAAACTATTTTTTTGATTATCCAAACCATCCGAAAAGGATGACCAGCCCGAGGGCTACCAGGATGACCCCGATTATCACGCGGGTTGTGCGCTTGTTCTCTGTCCTCCAGCGCTCTGCCCGCTCCGGGGAGAGGCCGTACGCGAAAAGGAGCGTCACCAGCACAAGCGGCAGGACAAATATCAGGTTGTAGAGGACCAGGTAGGGGAGTCCCGCCATGACCGTCATGTCCCGGCCCATGAGCCCGAGGATGCTGATGTAGATACCCCCGGTACAGGAAAAACCCAGGATACCGGCCAGGATCCCGAGGATAAATGCTGCCGGCAGCGTTGCTTTCCGGATATAGGTCCCGAGCAGCCCTTTGCCGGATTCCGGGATCGAAAGAAGGTACGTCTCCTTGTTCCGGAGCACATCGGCAAGCGTGACAATGCCGAGTACCAAGGCGATCACCCCGCCCATGATGGAGAAGGGTTTGGTGAGGCCGGAAATGGCTATGGCCGAGAAGAGGCCGATACCGACAAGGAGGTGGAACAGGAACATGGCGGTGATATAGATGCCCCCGACCAGCAGGATGCGTTTCCGGTCACCTGCGGCAGCCATGGAGATCAGGAGGAAGACCAGGACAGACAGACCGCACGGGTTGGAGCTGTCCACGAGCGCAGCAAAGATGACCATGTACGGGCTGAGTGCGGGTGTTGCGGGCAGGGTGCCGGTACTGACGGAAGTCAGGTTAACCGGGTTTGCCGGCGTGCCGGAGGCGATTCGCTGTTTTTCGGCAAGGATCTTCTCTTCAAAATGATCCTTTATCTCAGTTTCTCCGATCAATGCGTTCTCACCAATGAAGATGGTCGGGATGCCCCCCCGGCGCCGAGATCTGTACTGGAGGAGCATTGCGAGGAATTTTTCACGGTTCGTTTTATTATCATTGATCTCCAGCATCTCTATATGGAGTTCCGGATACTTTGCCTGGAGAGCGGCAATGAGGGGTTTTACATTTTCACAATGACTGCACCCATTGCCGTAAAAAAAGGTGGCGGTCAGGGAAGCATTCGTACCCGGAGAAGATCCTGGTACCGGGGATGTATTTGAAAGATAACTTCCAAAAAAAACAACGCACCCAAGAACCACGATCGCAAGCAGGACTGCTGCCATCCGAATTTTATTATCCGGTTTTTTATCCTTTTTTCCCGCCATTATACAATATCACGTCCGATTACGTATGTCCTGTACCTAAGTGCCCGCATCGGTAATAAAACAGTTATTTGAGGGAGAGCATCGTCCCGACCCCGTCCCTCGTGAAGAGTTCAAGGATAAGGTTGTGTTCGACATTCCCGTTGATGATGTGGGCAAACGAAACGCCGTTCTCCACAGCTCTCATGACCGAACCCACTTTCGGGATCATCCCCTCACTGATTGCGCCGGACTTCAGCAGATTGTTTGCTTCATCGATGGTGAGTTTTCTGAACACTTTCGTCCTTCCCTTGTCCATAACACCCTCAACATCGGTCATATTGACCAGCTTGTAAGACCTGAGGGCTATGGCGATATCCCCTGCTGCGGTATCGGCATTGATGTTCAGGCTCCCACCGGACCGATCGATCGCGATAGGTGAAATTACCGGTATGTAATTCTTATCAAGGAGCGTGTTTAAGATCGTGGGATCGATCCATTCAATCTCGCCGACATGCCCGAGGTCGACTTCTTTCTGCACGCCGCCCACGTCTACTTTCTGGAGCTCCATCTTCTTTGCGATGATCAGGTTCCCGTCGCTGCCGGAGAGGCCTACCCCCCGGGCCCCGCATTTTGCAATCAGGGAGACGATGCCCTTGTTGATCTTCCCGACAAGGACCATCTGGGCGATCTCGAGGGTCTCCTGATCGGTGACCCGGAGCCCCCCGACAAAGACCGATTCCTTGCCCATCTGCTTCATCTTCTCGGAAATCTCGGGACCGCCGCCATGGACGAGCACGACCCGGATGCCAACATAGTGGAGGAGCACCGCGTCCCGGATGGCATTTTCCAGAACGACCGGGTCCACCATAGCGTGGCCGCCAAGCTTGATCACGATCGTTTTGCCATGGAACTGCTGGATATACGGCAGTGCCTCCATCAGGACATCTTCGCGCTTCATTATGTGGTGTACCTCCCGTTGATCTCCACGTACCGCTCGGTGAGGTCGCAGCCCCACGCGCTCGCTTCTGCTTTTCCTGCGGCAAGGTCGAGGATGAAGACCACTTTCTTCCCGTGCATTGCCTTCTTGGCCGCCTCGAGATCGACGACGATCTCGCCGGATTTCACCAGCGGGAATTTGTTGCTCCCGTCACTAATCCAGAGTGAGACGGCGTTTGGATCAAACTTCACACCGGCGCGCCCGGCTGCTGCAACAACGCGGCCCCAGTTCGGGTCCTCGCCATACACAGCGGTCTTTACGAGCGGGGACTCGATGATGGTGCGGGCCACCTTCTCTGCATCGTCCTCCTTCTTTGCCCCGGTGACGGTGACCTGGAGCAGTTTCGTTGCCCCTTCACCGTCTTTTGCGATCTGCTCGGCAAGGATCCGGCAGCACTCTTCGAGCGCGGCAGAAAATTCTGTGATCTTCACTTTTCCGGCCTCACCAGTTGCGGTACAGAGTGCAATATCGTTTGTGCTGGTATCCCCGTCAACAACGACCCGGTTAAACGACCGCTTGGTTGCCAGCCGGAGAGCTTCAGCAAGGGGCTTTGTTCCAATCTCTGCATCGGTATAGATGAACGCGAGCATCGTCCCCATGTTCGGGGCGATCATGCCGCTCCCCTTTGTGATCCCCCCAACGCAGAACCCTTCCTTTTTCACGAGCGCGTGCTTGGGGAAGGTGTCCGTGGTCATGATCGCCTTTGCGGTCAGGTCTTCTGCCTCCGGGGAATTGGCGAGCTTTTGTGCAACGGTCCCGCACTGCCGTTTTATCAGGGGCAGGTCAAGGTACCTCCCGATGACACCGGTACTTGCAACACCCACATCCGAGGGTTTTACGCCGAGTGCCGATCCGGCATACGCCGTCATGGCAACCGCGTCAGCATATCCACGCTTACCCGTATACGCGTTCGCGCACCCGCTGTTGACGATAACAGCTTCCAGTTTTCCGGCTTTGATCTGCTTCTGCATCAGCGCGACCGGCGCTGCCTTGACGAGGTTCCCCGTGAATACGCCGGCTGCCGTGCCATGGGCTTCGATGAGTGCGAGGCCGAACTTTCCCTCCTTCATACCCCACGATTTTACACCGGGGACAGCACAGATACTCTTGCACGACATCTAAACACCCGCCTCCTCATCACCGGTATATGACGCGCCTACGGCATTGATGATATCAGCACGCGTGATGATTCCCACGAGATTCTTCCCCCTCATCACCGGCAGACGCGAAATACCCTCCTTCAGCATGAGGGAGGCAGCCGCTTCAACCACCATCTCTTCCGTTGCCGTGATCATCCGGTGGGTCATCACCTTTTTTGCCGGCATGTCGCCAATGTTGGTCAGGGCATGCTTGGTCTTCTCCCAGTTGATGTACTCACGGATCGGCACCTCGATAACCTCAAATGGCGACGGGAGCCAGAGATCGTCCGAGATCCGCTCGGTCTCAAGAAGAGAGATAAGGTCAGACTCCGTGATGATCCCGACAAGCTCCTTGCCTTCCATAACCGGGAGCCCCCCGATATGGTGCTTACGGAACAGTGCCACGACCTGCCGGAGAGGAGTCTCCGCGGTGCAGACTACCGGGTCTTTTGTCATTGCGTCCTGTACGAGCATGGTATCCACTCAGGGGAGCATGCCTGCCCCGGTTAGTCCGTCGTTCTCTTTCAGGCCGCACATCAGGTTCATGTTCTGGATTGCCTGGCCGCTTGCCCCCTTGACCAGGTTGTCGATCGCTGATAGTGCAACCACCCGGAGACCTTCGCTCTCAACCATGAGGTCGCAGAAGTTGCTCCCGCGGACAGCGGCAAGGATTGGCTTCTGGTAGCGGACGAAGTACTCACCCTGGTAGAAGTCGTGGTAAATCTTCTCCACTTCCTTCTGCTCCAGGGGCTCGTTCAGCAGGATGTGCGCCGTGGTCAGGATGCCCCGGTTGACGGGAACTAGGTGGGGAGTGAAGTAGACCTTCGCCTTCGACCCGAGCGTTGCGAGCTCCTGTTTCATCTCGGCAAGGTGGCGGTGGGTCGTCAACTTGTACGGCCCGACATTGTCACCCACGTTCGGATAATGGGTGGTAGCCGAGGGATTGTCTCCCGCTCCGCTGACCCCGGTCTTGGAGTCGAATATCACCGTATGGGCATATTTTGCGAGCGGTGCTGCTGCAAGGGTTGCCCCGGTCGGGAAACAGCCGGGATTTGCAACGAACTTTGCGTTGATGCATTCCTTGCGATGGAGCTCGGGAATGCCGTACGGGGCCGGGAAATAATCCGAATGGGTAACCCCATATGTTTTCTCATAGATCTCCTTGGGAAGCCGGTAATCGGCACTGAGGTCGATAACCTTGATCCCGCGGGAGAGCAGCTTGCCGGCATAGGTCATTGCCGCTGTGTGCGGGACTGCAAGAAATGCCACATCCGCATCTATGGCATCGGTCTCAGGATTCTCAAATTTGAGATCCGTGAACCCTTTCAGATGGGGGTGGATCTGGTCAAGGGGGGTACCTGCAAGTTTCCGTGAGGTGGCACAGACAACTTCTGCAGTGGAGTGGCAAGCGAGAAGGCGAATCAGCTCACCACCGGCATAGCCGGAGGCCCCGATAATCGCTATTTTCATAGGGAAATATCCGATTGTTGAAAATTTAATGCTTCTGTGAGAGAATTTTTAAAATCTTTGGTTTTTTTAAAAGTATTTTAAAAAAAGCTCATTATACCTGCCCGACTTTGCGGGAATAAACGGAATGAAGCCGCTGGCCGAGGAGCTCGATTCGCTGGCGATCTTCAAGTCCGGCAAGCAGGTCTTCCGGCAGTGCCTCTATGCCATCCCGTGCGCCAAGATACGCCCCGCAGAGAAACGCGATGGTGTCAGTATTTCCCCCGGTATTTGCAGAAACGGTGAGAAGGTCCGGCGGGTGGGTGTACCGGCTGATCAGGAAAAACGCGATCGGGACGGTCTGGAAAACCGAGACATCGTTCCCGATCTTGAGAAGGGCTGTTTCCGTTTCCATACCCTCCCGTTCCATCACCAGCGCATTGCGTATCTTGCCGCCAAGCACTTCATCTTCGACCTGTGCTTTTGCCAGTGCTTTTCCAATGGGATCGGGGGTCTCGTGAAGCGTATGGTACAGGAGGGTGACAAACGTTGATACCGCTGCATGTGCAGCGGGATGGGTATGCGTGACATTGCATGCCCTGACTGACCGTTCGCAGGCCTCATTCATATCAGGAAAAGCAAGGGCAAAGGGGACTGCAAGGGGAAGACAGCCGGCAGTGGTGGATTTCACTCCTTTCTGGGGGACATGTTCCCGGACCGTATGTTCACATACTGCAGAGACCGATCCGTCAGGAAAGCGCATTGCCCCCCTGCTGTACAGTTCGCGAAGTGCCGCGGTATACCGGTCCTCATTATATTTCCCGTCTGCAAGGAGAGTCGAGACCAGGATCATGATCTGGGTATCATCGGTATACTGCCCAGGATTCAGGCCTTCATTGGGATGGCCTTTATACGGGCGCCGGTACCCGTACTTCATCTTGTTAAGGTTGGGAGAAGTGCTTTTAGTACAGCTCGTGGGCGAAATCGTCACTCTTCTCCCGTGAGGTCGCACCCGATGAGCCGCGCTTCCGGCTACCGGTTAAAGAGCCACACGCCAGGGGTGACCACGGGATGAGCGCGATCCCTTCTTCGCGGCAGAAGGGGATCATCTCGCGCTCTTCTTCCCGGTAAACCAGGTTGTAGTGGTTCTGCATGGAAACCGGGCGAGCCCAACCGCGCTTCTCCGCCAGGTAGAGGTAGCGCGCAAACTGCCAGGCATACATGCTGGATGCGCCGATGTAACGGACTTTTCCTGCCCTGACCAGGTCGTTCAGCGCCTCGAGGGTTTCTTCTACCGGGGTGGTCGGGTCAAAGCGGTGCATCTGGTAAAGGTCTACATGGTCCATCCCCAGGCGCCTCAGCGAAGCATCGATCGAATTGAAGATATGAAAACGAGAGAGGCCGCTCTGGTTTGGCCCGGAGCCGGCCGGGAAGAATACCTTGGTCGCCACAACCATCTCATCCCGACCGCCAAAATCGCGCAGCGCCCGCCCAAGGACTTCCTCACTGGCGCCCATCGAGTAGCTGTCTGCCGTATCGAAATAGTTAATCCCCAGCTCGATCGCGCGCCGGATAAACAGGCGCGCCTCGGGCTCGTCCAGCACCCAGGGACGCCATTTCGAGCTGCCGTAGCTCATCATCCCCAGGCAGATCCGCGAGACTTTTAACCCCGTCCGCCCAAAATTGATGTATTCCATGCATCACCTCGCTCAATAACTTATTAACCCGATTTGCAAGTTTCATTGCAACCCATCCCCCTCAATCCCCCTTCCCAGCTGGAGGGGGAAGAAGGAGCCAAGAACATGAGGTTTTGCATGCCAAAGGCATGCAAAACACTCAATCTTGGCAACTCCCCGCTTTGGCAGAATTTCCCTCCCCCGGGAGAGGGGCCGGGGGTGAGGGCAAATAAAACTTGCACAACGGGTTTATTAATCAATCCAGACACTGAATCACATAATATTTGAACTGATTGAATTCTCCAGCCTGCACCCGCCGATTTAAGATCAAGTACACGTTTTTTGCAACTTGCTTAAAACCAGAAGGACCCTTGCAGGTCCTCCCGGAAATCTATATCAGGGTTACTGAGACCAGCGGGTCGGCTGCCGGTCCCAGCGGTGATCGCGCAGCTTCGCCAGCAGCTCGGGGTCCGACCCAGCCCTGTCGCTGGCCGCGATATTCAATTCCACGTTGCAGATCTTGCGCATCCCGGGAATAATCGTGCTGACGTCCGGGTTGGCTAGGATAAATGCCAGGGCAAGATCCGGCATTGTCATCCCGGCGGGGATCAGCGGCCGCAGCGCATCGGCGCGCTCCACGCTCGCTTTTAGATTTTCAGGCACGAAATACGTACTACGCCAGTCGTTTTGCGGCCAGTGGCTATCCAGGGTCAGCATGCCAGTCAGCGTACCCTCGTCAAAAGGTACCCGGGCGATGACGGCCACACCAAACTCACGGCAAACCGGAAAAAGCCGGTCTTCGGGAGCCTGGTCGAAAATGTTATAGATCACCTGGACCGCATCCACCAGCCCGGTGCGCAAGGTCTCGATCACATTATCAGGTTCCCACCGGTTGACGCTGATGCCGATCGCTCGCACCAGGCCATCGCGTTTGAGGCTTTGCATAGCCTCCTGCCATCCGGGGTCTGCGCCCCACTCATCGTTCCAGGTGTGGAACTGGATCAGGTCCAGCGTTTCCAGGCCCAGGTTGTTCAGGCTCAGCTCGGTATAGTGCCGGATGTAATCGGGAGGGTAGTTTTCCATCAGCTGATAACCGGGTCTCGAAGGCCACTTCCGGCTTTTCGGGGGGATCTTGGTTGCTGAATACAGGCGTTTCTCGGGGTTCAAGGTGATCAGCTGGCCCAGCAGCCGTTCGCTGTGGCCATCGCCATAAGCCCAGGCCGTATCGAAGAAATTGCACCCCAGCTCGACCGACCGTTCAAGGGAAGCCATCAATTCCAGGTCATCAGATCCCGTCCAGCCTCCCATCCCCCACATGCCATATCCGATATCACTTACCTGCCAGCCTGTCCGGCCAAAAGTTCTGTATTGCATGGCGAATTCCCTTCTCAGTACATCATAGTTTTGTCACTTCAGGCTGCCTGAACGGGTTCTTCCAGAGAGCCATCACTCGCTGCGGATATTTTAATAGCAATTTTCAATTTTAACGATCAAAATTATCGACCCCGATCTCGAATACCGCCAATGACACCTGTTTCGGGTTAATTCCCTGCTAAGCTGAGAACTGCCATGGCCTCCTCAAGCTCGGCGTTCATATAGACATTCAGCAAGCACCCGTTGGCCGCGCCTGGGACATCGATCACCCGGATCACTTCCGCCAGGTGGCCAAAATCTGGCAGCAGGTCACTGAGATGATTCCTGGATGCGGCCAAGAAATCCTCGTTAAACACTACACCGCGCTCATCGGGATATAAAGGTAAATAGGGGATCGAGGCCTCGACAAGGTCCTGGAAGAAATGGGTACCAAAAGAAAGGTCCGGGACATAATCGTTCTTTTTACGGGCGATCTCGATCAACATCGCCGTATTGCTGATATCCGAATACGTTACGCTGACGCCCAGCTTGATATCTCCGCGGCTGCCCCACCGGCCCGGCCCCATCAAAATAAACCGGCGCTTGGGCAGCAGCTGGTTCAGCCGGCCGACTGCCTGGCCGACCGTAAGTAAATCCTGGTGGCTGTTGATTTCGCTGTATTTCTGCGGGTCCACGTAGACGAATAT
>CAWFSA010000004.1:0-347335 GCA_963818425.1 uncultured Methanoregulaceae archaeon
CGAAATATAATTCTAAAATATACGGTTCTCTTGTTCAAGCAGCAACGAAACGCATGATGATTGAAAAGAGAGATAAAAACCAAGAATCCACCAATCGTGCGTGAATGGAGAGATATTGATACCCATATGGAAAATCCGGGAATAGCGGCATATGAATTAACGAGAGAAATAAACGAAGCAGCTGGGGAAATTGTAGTTACAATGGATGGAACTGGGAATCCTGCTTTTGTCGAGAAATTCTCACCAACTAAAGATAAGTTGTTCGATTTACATTCAACGGATACATCGCACCCGGTGGATTTTCTGAAGAGTATATCGGTCATGGTTTCAAACAACCCGATAGAGTGCCGATAATTAAAAAATCGTTGTTCAGGGATGGAAGTTTGGACTCTTGTTATCACTTTGTCCGAGCAGGGAAGCAGGAAATTTGAAGGTTCTTCTATCTTTTCAGAGAAACCACGGAAAATAACAACGGAAGAGGGTATTTCAGTTGAAGGAAGAATTAGTCCGGAACATTCAGGACGTATCAAAGATATTTCCGATGCTTACCAATTGAAACTGTTTCAATCAGATTATTTAGAAAGTAAAGGTCGTATAGTAAAAGCCGGTAATGTAAGAACCGGATCTGAAAAATGGTTAGACCTATGGGGAGAACAAGCTGCTAAAGATGCACGACTGAAAGCAGCACAAGGAAGACTGGATTTCTTAAAAGATTTTGAAATATCAGTTAAACCAGAAAGTAAAATGAAATTACCAGCTACACCCACACAAACTGCTCTTGTTGCTGCAACTATAGCAGCGCCAATAAAATCGCCTGTTCAAAAAGATGTGGTTATTCGATCATCATCACCTGTTCAAAAGGATGTGATTATTCGATCATCATCACCTGTTCGAAAAAAGATGTGATTATTCAATCAACTTCTTTCCAAAAGAAAATCACGTTACCTAATTTCGTATCTCGCCGACAATCTATAGGAAAAAATATTGTTGATATCTCCCGGTCAACTTCATTAAAATCCACCCGTTCACAAAATAATAATTATCGATATCCGGGGTATAAATCCCCATCAGGAGGAAGTTCAGCCTCTCAGAAGACTCAATATCAAGGTCTTTATCATCGATCTACAGTCCTTCACCTTCAAGATACACTGGTAGCAGTCCTTCAAGATCTTCAAGCCTATCTACTACAAGTATCTCTCCGATCAATGAGTCCGAGGCTTATACCGGTCACTCATACACCGAGTCCATCACTTAGTCCTAGTGTTTCACCATCTGTAAGTCCATCTATCAGTCCTAGTGTTTCACCGAGTGTTTCACCAAGTGTAAGTCCATCAATGTCATATGATTTCAGTCCGAAAATCAAATTACCAAAATTAATTGGTTTGAAGTTGCCCACGGTGATAGTGGGGGATTTTTTCAACCACTATCACGAGGAAAGAGAAACGAAATATCCGACAACCGATCCTCGCACGCTCAGCAATTAATGAGCGGGCGCGGGATGCCTTCAATTGATTTTAATATTGGAGGATTTGGAAAAATAGCATCAAATATCGTAAAGAAACGGAGGAGATAACAATGGAAAGAGATACTAAAATCGGAATTGCCATTGGAGTTATTTTGGCGTGTGTAATGTCTCTAAAATCTAACGGCGATATTTTATCAGGATTTGCTACTCATCCTGTTGGTAGTATTGTTTATATTATTGAAGGATATTTGTTTTACCTGATTTTCCTCGTTATAAAGGACTCTTTTGTAAAAAAGGATGAGAAAGAAAAATGCCAAAAATAAATTATCATTTTATTTTTTTAAATCCACGATATCAATTAATTGTTTATTCCCATCAAGTTTTATTTTTCCGTCTGCTACTCCAGATATGATATTCTCAAATAACTTATTTTTCGATTCAAGTGTTTCAATTTGTTTTTGCATTTGTGTTATTGTACCGAGAAGGGAATGGACATTTTCATCAGTCTTTTCAAACGCCGATTTAAACTCATCACGTTCTTTAACCGTTTCTAAATCCTGAAGGACGGTTAATTTTGGAATTATCTTTTTGAATTCACGTATTTTTATTTCATCGGGAATTTGTACCGTATATCTGATCCATCCCGGTTTTCTGATGTCCTTCGATAGATAATCTAACAGCATCTGGCATTCCGTTTATAGCACACGTAGTAATAAAATATTTCCTTAAAAGATGGAAATGAATAGTTTTCTTTTGTCTTCCATCAATCGTTTTATTTTCTTTATATTCTAAATTTCCCGAATGAGACAATGCAGTTTCTAACTTTGTATCAGCAGTTGATTCAACGAATGGAAATAGAAGATCTGATTTTTGGTTTTTTAAGAATAATTTTCTTCTTCCGTTAGAACTTTTTAGATATACATCACGTTCTCTTTCAACCCAAATCTTATACATTTCTAAAACTTCAGGTGTGATAAAAACTGTGCGCGGTTCTCCGTTCTTTGTAAACTTAACGTTTACAATCCCTATTCCATCCTTCTCTTTTACGTCCTGTATACGTAAAAGAAGACATTCATTTATTCTCAGTCCACTTGAACATAGAAATAAAATTAAAAATTTTATCGTAAAATCTGCGTGATTCACGATATTTTTAATCAAATTTACGTCAGGTATGGATTCATTTGTAAATCCATTACCTTTTGGAAGTTTCTTTTTTATACGAGATACGTTTACTAATTTTTCATTATGAGCTAAAAATTCCTTAACAATACTTACCCAATTCTTTACAGATTTTGGTGGAACTCCATTTTTATTACAATGACTGATGAACGCTAAAAGGTCTTTAGAATACTCCTGATCCATACTGATATATTCATCAGAACATTTCTCAAAAAAATCACTCTCTTCTTTCGAACACCTGCCCCCGGCGATAGGACGGTTATATTTCCACGCCATATATTTTCTCATCGCACTTCTATAATTTTTAATTGTTCCAGATTCGGCATAAGTATTAAGAAATTCCGCGATTGCTGCCATAAGTATTCAATAGTGCTAGTAATTTAAAAACCTAGTGATTCCCCTAGTCAAGTTCAGTATAGTAATAGAATTCTTTTGAGGCTTTCTGTTCCCGGTCAAGATAGGAATCGGGCTTGTTGATCCGGGGCCGGCCGCTCTGGTCCCGGCGGAACGTGACACCGAGAGCTGCGAGGAACCGGTTCATGCCTTCCCGCATGCCGAAGGGCCCGGTCGCAGTGCCGCTGACGCCGGGTTCTCCTTCGAACACGAGGATCCGCTCGCTGATCATGTCGATTAAGTAGATATCGTGGTCGATGACCATGATACCCGCTTCCCTGCCCTCGGCGTGGTGCTTGATCATCCGGGTCACCTTGACCCGCTGCTCGACATCCAGGTGGGCGCTCGGCTCATCGAGGATATAGACATCCGCATCCCGGGACAGGCATCCCGCGATGGCGACCCGCTGGAGTTCCCCACCGGAGAGCGAGTTGACCGGTGACTGGAGGACAGGGCCGAGCGACAGGGGTTCAAGGATCTCGTGCTGGAAGCGGGACGAATCGAATTTCGTTGTGCAGCGCCGGAGGTGCATTTCCACGGTGTCGGACGTATCCGCCTTGATGTACTGGGGTTTGTAGGATATCCTGAGGGTGGACTCAAGCTTGCCGGTGGTAGGGGTCTCCACGCCGGCAAGGAGTTTTGCATACGTGCTCTTGCCGATGCCGTTTGCCCCGACCACGCCCAGCACCTCGCCGCTCCGGATCGTACCGCCGCTGATGGTTAAGTGGAAGGTGTCGTACTCCTTCGTCATGGCAGGAATTTCAAAGAGATCCTCCCGGTCGGACCCCTTGTCATGCGCCCGCTTCTCAAAGACGACCTGCGTATCGCGGAAGCGGACGTTCTCTTCGTGCAGGTAACCTTCGAGGTACTGGTTGATGCCGACCCGCACACCTTTGGGGCGGGTGATGATACCGAATACGGCCGGTTTGCCGTACCCGACATGCACGGTATCGGCAAGCATATCGAGGATGGCAAGGTCGTGTTCCACGATAACGACCGGCCGTTCCTGTGCAAGCTCGCGGATAAGTTTTGCCGCGCTAATCCGCTGGTAGATGTCCAGGAACGGGGTGATCTCGTCGAGGAAATAGAGGTCGGCGTCCCGGGCAAGGCAGGCGGCAATGGCCACCCGCTGCAGCTCGCCGCCGGAGAGCGTGCCGATCTGATGGTCCAGGAGGGCATCCAGCTTCAGGACGGGAAGGAGACCACTGAGCCGGCCGTGTTCGTCCGTTTTTTGTAAGAGTTCCCGCACGCTGCCGGAGAACACTTTCGGGATATAATCGATATACTGGGGTTTTGAAGCTATCTTTTTGGTCTTTTTCGAGACGGTCTGGAGGTAATCGAACAGTTCGGTCCCGGCATAGCGCTTCAGGATCTCCTCCCACGCTACTCTCGGTCTCGAAATTGCCCAGGTTGGGACGGAGCTGCCCGGAGAGGATCTTGACGGCGGTGCTCTTGCCGATCCCGTTGGCGCCGAGGATGCCGGTGACTTTCCCGTCAACGGGGACCGGGAGACCATAGAGGGCAAACCCGTTCTTCCCGTACCGGTGGGTCGGGTGCTCGAGTTCCTCAGGCAGGCTGACGATATCGATGGCATCGAAGGGGCATTTCTTGATACAGATCCCGCAGCCGACACAGAGCTCTTCTGATATGACCGCCTTTCCCTCAGGGCCGATAATGACGGTCTCGTCCCCCGTCCGCACGCGGGGACAATAGAGTATGCACTCGGTACCGCACTTCTTTGCATGGCACCGGTCTTTGTGGACGATAGCGATTCTCATGGGAGATCAAAAAACATGAGGTCAGCCGGACATCGAGGTCAGCAGGATGGTCCAGGTCATGAACCAGAACGCGAAGGTCAGGAAGCCCTGGTAGAACCAGTCCTTTCCGCCGAGCCTGCCGGTGTCCATGCCCATAAGGATGAAGATGTGCTTCTGGATGACAATGCCGGCAAGCATCAGCATGAGGCCGAGGAACCCGTCCTTCTGGAGCCCGGCCGCGTCCGGGGTCCCCCCGAGAACAAACGCGAGGACACCGGTACCGATACCGATCAGCGACGCAATAAGCGTCCGCTTGATGCGGGCAATATGTTCAGCCTGTTTATCTTCCTTTGTTTTTTCTTTTCTGGAGATTACCGGCTTTTCTCCCTTGACCTCTTCGCTCAATCCCGCTCCTCCGTAATTCTTATTTTTTTGTGCTCAAGCCATATGTAATTTGGTTTCGTCATGTGCCGACCTATACCGGTAATACTTTAAATTGAACTCTTTAGTAAAAAATCAAAGGGTAACCGGGATTTTCCGTGATAGGTGTGGGTTTTGAGTGCTCAAATATTCTTCTGTGGCCGCGCCGGCTCTGCCCGGACAGTGGACGGGTGCCGGAAGACTCACCGGTGTCTGAACATGACGCGAAAGGGGAGAGGGATAGTAGTCCGGCGGGATTTACGAAATCGCCGGATGGCAAGGTAGGATGGGAAAAAGGCAAAAAAAGTACAAGACCCCGCTGACGGGAGTACTCGGATGGTTTGCCGAGCCTGACCGGGGAGGGCCCGCCCCAAAAAAAACAGCAGGAACTCTTTGCTCATTCCCGCCCTCCCCGGACCCGCACCTGAGCGGCAAGCCATAACCGCTGACCGGGAAAGCCGCCGGGGATCCGGTTCCCGTGCATCCGGCTCGTTCCGGAAGTGAGCCGGTCACCGATTATCTTTTCTTTCGGCGATTCGAAGTATGTGTGCAACTCGTCAGGAAGACCATGCACAGGACCGGAACCCATAGGGAGCCCCCGGGTAACCTGTCGCGGATCCGGCAGGTCTTCCGGCACGTCAGGTGGCGGCGGGATACCGGCTCCCCTGCCGGACAGGGGTAACAACGGAAGGGGCCACTAAGCCCCTTACCAGGGATAACCGTATGGCATCAGAACAGGGTATGAGCGGGATCGATACGCGGGCAATCGTGGCAGAACTCTCAGGGAAGCTGCCGCTCTGGATCGACAAAGTCTACCAGTTCGACAACCGTACGCTTGCCATCCGCCTGAACGGCGAGAACAAGGCACATCACCAGTTCATCGTCGAAGCCGGCCGGAGGGCCCATTTTGTACAGGAGCTTCCCGAGCCCCCGAAAAACCCGCCCCAGTTTGCCATGCTGCTCCGGAAATATCTCTCCGGCGGGAAAGTGCTCGCTATCCGGCAGCACGGCCTCGAGCGGATCATCATCTTCGATATCGGCAAGGGTGCAGCAACCTTCCGGCTCATCATCGAACTTTTTGACGAAGGTAACGTCATCCTCACCGATGAAACCTCCATCATCATCAAGCCGCTCCGCCACCACCGTTTCAAAGACCGGGTGGTGGTCCCCCGGGTCCCCTACACCATGAGCCCGACGGACCCGACCGCATCGGAGGAAAACCTTGCTGCTGCGCTGAAAAACGATGACCGCGACCTTGTCCGGGCGCTGGCCATCGGGTGCATGCTCGGGGGCACCTATGCCGAGTATATCTGCGCGAAGGCCGGCCTTGACAAGACCATGCCTGCCGCGTCGGCAGATCCGAAAGCGATCTTCCGGGAACTGCAGACCCTTTTTTTTGCCGTCATGCACACCCGGACCCCGGTCGTGACAAAAAAACATTGCGAGCCGGTCGACCTTCTCGGGGAACCGGATGCACAACATTTCCCGACCTTCTCAAAAGCCCTTGAAGCCTTCTTCCCGCTGACCCAGGCCGAACGGAAGACCGCGGACGCACGGCCGAAACTGTCCAAAGAAGAGCGGATCCTGAAATACCAGAAATCGGCACTCAAAAAATTTGATGATAAAATCGAGAAGACCGAAGCGATCGTTGCAGCCCTGTACGAGAACTACGCGTTCGTAACCCGGGTGATCACCGCGCTCGATGCTGCCAGCAAACGGCTCTCCTGGCAGGAGATCGAAAAACGCCTGAAAGATACGCAATCGGATGAAGCACAAAAGATCGTCGGCTTCCACCCGGAGGAAGCATCCGTGGATATCGACCTCGGGAAGATCGTCAGGATCCATGTCCACGAGGGGCTCGAACAGAATGCCGGCCGGTACCATGACGTCATCAAGAAGTTCAGAAAGAAGAAGGCCGGCGCTCTTGTCGCGATGAAAACCGTCCCGGTAAAAAAGACGGTGCAGAAACGGGATTTTGTCCCGTTAAAAAAACTCTGGTACCACCGCTTCCGCTGGTTTATCACGAGCGACGGCATCGTGGTCCTCGGGGGCAGGGACGCCTCCCAGAACGAGGAACTGGTCAAGAAATACCTGACCGGAGGTGACCTGTTCGTGCATGCCGATGTGCACGGCGCCAGTGTCGTGATCGTGAAGGGAAAAACAGCAAAGATGGACGAGGTGGCACAGTTTGCCGCGTCCTACTCCGGGGCCTGGAGGAGCGGGCACTTCTCGGCCGACGTGTACAGCGCCCTGCCGTCCCAGGTGAGCAAGACACCGGAGTCCGGCGAGTTCGTTACCCGGGGCTCGTTCATTGTCCGGGGCGAGCGCACGTATTACCGGAACGTCCCGCTTGCCGTCGGGATAGGACTGATGCTCGAACCCCAGGCAGCCGTCATCGGCGGACCGCCTTCGGCTATCAGGGAAAAAACAAAAGCATACCTTGAACTCAGGCCCGGGCAGTTCGAGCCCAACGATGTAGCAAAAAAAGTCCTGCGCATCCTCAAAAATAAAGTGACGGACGAGGAAGAGAAAGCGCTCAGGGCTGTCCTGAACACCGAGCGGGTGGCGGCATTTGTCCCGCCCGGCGGTTCGGACATCACGGAGCATCATGAAGGCTGAGTACGGGGAACTGAAAGGAGGCTATGGCGAGATCCGGTTGTTCCCGGAGAGCATCGACGACCTCTGGCACCTCCGTCACCTTATCGGCGCGGGCGACCTGGTGTTTGCCACCACGTTCCGGAGCGTTGACGCCGCAACGGACAAGATCCGGCCGGAGAAGGTGGAAAAAAGGCCGGTCCGGCTCGGGGTCCGGGTTGAACGGGTTGAGTTTTCCGAGCACGGGGTCCGCCTGCGCCTCACCGGGATCATCGAACACGGCGTGGATACCGGGGCGCACCATACCATCAATGTCGAGACCGGGTTTGAGATTTCCGTTATCCGGCAGTGGCGCCCGGTGGACCTTGAACGGGTAGAACGGGCCGTAAAGGCTTCCGTGTACGGGGTCATCCATATCCTGACCATTGAGGAGGGGGAGGCCGAACTCTTCCGGCTCCGGCAGTACGGCCCCGAGAGCGTTATCACGCTCACGACCGGCAGCGGCAAGGGTGCAGAGACCGATACCCGCACGGGATTTTTCGATGCACTGCTCTCCCACATCCAGAACATCTCCGGCCCGCTGATCATCGCCGGTCCCGGGTTTATCAAGGACGATTTCGTCAAATATGCAAAGAGCAAGTCCTGTGCCGGCATCGACCGTGCCGTTGTTGTCGAGACCCGGAGGATCGGCCGCGGGGCAGTCATGGAACTCGTCGGCAAGGGTGCGCTCGCGAAACTGATGGACGACCTCCAGCTCTCGCGGGAAGTGAAGCTGATGGACGAGGTGCTGCTGCGGATATCACAGGACGGGGCGGTTGCCTATGGCGTTAAGGAGGTCAGGGAAGCAGTCGGGTTCGGGGCGGCCGAGCAGCTCCTGCTCGCCGACACCCTCCTGCGGGACCGGAAGGTCATGCACCTGATCGAGGACGCGGAGGCCATGCGTGCCACGGTCGTTGTCCTCTCCTCGGCATTCGAGCCGGGCGAGCGCCTCGTTGCCCTGGGGGGAATTGCGGCGCTGCTCCGGTATAAGGTGGGGAAATAATCAGCACTATGGGGGAAAAATGATAGTAATATTACGTTATATGTCGCCGAATGCAGGTATGAGACCAACGAAATACCCGCTCTCAAGTTTTGTTTTGATAAAATTCCGCCAACCATAGTCACACGCGGGTGATGTCGCCCTATACCGGCCGTTCTCATCAGTCCAAATTCCTGATCCTAACGCATAATCCGAACCGCCCGAAAAAACCGCTCCCCCGCCCGAAGGATTTACCAGGGCGACAACATACTGGGTAGACGGCGGAGCTCTACTGATCGAAAATGCTCTTTTAAAAGTATTGTCTGCTCCACAATCACTGTTGTAGAGTGAACTCATAGCTAAGGTCCCTACATCCGCACCAATTGTGGCACAATGGGAGGTCCAGTCCCCCTGCGGAGTGTCGCAACCGCTCAGCACGTAAATGTCCGTTCTTATCCTCGAATCCGCCGGTGCTGCTGCTGCCATAGGCATCATAAAAATCACAAACAGCGCCAGTATGCCAATAATAAGAATATATCTCTTCATGATCTGCCACCACAGCTCTGGGGAAAGCTGGTGGTGCAGGCGCAAAAGCCACACCTCTGCTGCCACAAAGCGATATACGATAGTTTCCTGAAGACACGATAAACTTTCCCCTGCGGGTATTCCTGATGGTTGTATATTTTATAGAAAAAGCAAACCGCAGTCGGAAACCTGCATTTTTGCCAGCAGGTAGTCGGAGTGTTCCGTTTTTGAAAGACCTGGACCTTCTCTATCGGAGTTCTGCCGTCAGGAGGGGAAGCGGGATTCGACAATTGTCTGGCAACCAGGGATTTGTCTACAGAAGCCGAATTCTGTGGCCGAGTAGGCAAATTATGAAATTATGTCCTTTTTGTGCATCGGGAAAGCAGAGCATTCCCGATTTTGGAGGTATCATTTCCCCTCGCCGGGAAGAAACGCACGCTCTAAAAAGAGGCTGCCAGCGGTTAATCAGGATGCAGTGTTGTTTTAAAAAAAAGAACGTACCGTTCCTCCAAAAAACAGGTCAACCCACCGGAAGCAGGACGATACCGATAAAGTCCCCGCTGTCCAGTTTCGCTCTGAAATCTGCACGGTCACCGCCATTGTCGCAGGTGTTTACAATTTCCTTTGATCTGCCATCCGCGTTAGTTTGCATGCCGTGGAGATCCTTGGATAAGCTTGTTGTGCCACCGGAATATGGACTCATCAAAGCAAGCTCATAAAATTTATTCGGCTGAAGTTTGCTTGCGGAGTACGTAATGTCATATTCAGCGCAACTGTCGGTGCCGTATATCGGGCCAAAGCTCACTGCCCCTACCTTTGCACCAACATTAGTACATGTCGCAGGATAACCGTATGTGTCAAAACTGCAACCGCTGACAAGATATACCGGCGCCCTGAACCTCTGATCTCCTGATGCTGCTGCCGATGCCACGGGCATCATGCTAACAAGGAGCAGCGCCAGTATGCAATACCGTATAGTTTCCTTTTCATGATCTGTCACCAGAACTCTGGAGGAAGCTGATGTCCAATCAAAGCCATACCTCTGCAACCCCAAAGCGATATACGATAATTTCCTGAAAACACGATAAACTTTCCCCTGCGGGTATTCCTGATGGTTGTATATTTTATAAAAAATAACAACACTGCAGTCGAAATACCTGTTTTGCAGTTCTGCCGTCCCGGAGGGGAGATGTCAGGAAAAATGGGGATTTTCTCCCGAGCGAAAACCTGGCGCCCGGACCCGGGAAAATTCCCTGCCATTATAAAAATCCCCCGGCAAGGAGAGGAGGCTGTTTTTTGCCGACATTTCGGATTTCTGATGACCATCAAGCATCCCGGATGTCTCAGACGATAAGAGATGACCCATCAGAGTTCTTCAACCGAAGCCGAACGTTCTTCGGATTGCTTCCCCATGATGAAGCAGAGGGAGGTGAAAATCCGATTCATTCATATAGTATCTGATCAAAATTTTACTTCGGAAGTGCTGAAGAACATGGCAAGTGTTAAGGATGCAGTTGATGAACGGGTGGTCTATACTCCCCCCCGGGTAGTAAAGATGAGCGATCTCAATCCGGGCTATGGGCAGGTATCACAATGTGTCGTCGGGATCGGCAGATGGTGGTTTTTGTAAGACAGGGAACATGGCAGGTAATGGTTGTTATGCCGGGAATGCCTTCATCGCTGATCCCGGTTCTGAAACTTAAATCTGATTTTAACATTTTTTTACAGTTTTTCCCGTTCCGACGGTAGTATGCCATCGGCGGGGATAAACCCCGGCAGAACGTTGAAGATCCACCAGATATCGTTATCCTGTCTGAATGGAATCCGGTTCAAACGCCCTAAGGTTACAAGAGGTGCTCTTTAGAAAACTTGTTTTACGATTTTCCCAATTGAGAGCTTCCCACGGCCTAAGCCATCTGCCAACAAAAGAGTGAATTTGGCCTGCATAGAGGCCTCTTTTTTTCAACTACCCTGAAAATTCGATTCATTCATATAGTATATGATCAGAATTTTACTTCGGAAGTGCTGGAGAACATGGCAGGTGTTAAGGATGCAGTTGACGAACGGGAGGTCTATACCCCCCCCGGGTAGTAAGGATGAGCGATCTAATCCGGGCTATGGGCGGGCCAGCATGTACTACGGGATCTGGAAATAGTAATTGTAATTTCAGGGAACAGCGCACAGTTTAATTGTAGTCAGACAGGCAACAGCGCAGGTGAAACATGTGCGGACGGGATCGGTGTAATTTTCAAAAAACGGGAATACCGTATGATCCGCTTCCTGAATCTTAAACCCTTTTTTAACATTTTTTTGAGTTTTTCCCGTTCCGACATGTGGTATGTCACGGCGGGGATAAACGCCGGCAGAACCCGATGACAAGGCCTGAATACCCGGGGCGTGGTTGCGTAGTGCTGATTATCGGAATGGTTATTCCAATGGTAAAAGGATACTCCCGCATTCTGCTCTGACGGGTTGCGGGGTGTCTGGTCCGGCATCACAGATAATCACCGATGACCGTGTATTTCCCTCAGAAAAGCGGATTGATTCACATCACTATCTTCCGTTATTATTTCACGGGACCGCCTCACCCGTGATTGAGGCTACTGCCATTGCCATCGTTTCACTGTGGGAAAGGCACACCCTGATACCGAATCGTTTACTGCTCCGGTCATCACCACTACCCAGAATCGTTACAAAGGGAACCCCGTTCGGGTAATTTCCTATCTCGATGCACCGGTACTCCGGGGATTTTTCCCCGATCGAACAGAAGGCTTTCACTACTGCTTCCTTGGCACAGAACGGGAGGCCAGGTGAGGTGCCGGATTTTGAAACGAATAACAATAATCAAGTTCAGCGGGAGTGAATATCCGTATAAGGAACTTTTCATCGGTTATTTTGTCCAGATAAAACCGGTTTATCTCCTCTATATCACATCCGATTCCGCACTCAGCCTGCATACTCCTGTTTACGTATGGTGTATGACTGAATAAACAAATTTTGTTCAGTCATACAGCAGGGGGAGAGCATCGTAACACCAGTAATTCAAAAAAGATTGAGATGCCAACCGGAACCTGTGCAGGGACGATCCGGATTTTCCATCCGGTTTCATGGAAACAACGGTATGTATGTAAATGTACTACGCCAAGGGAGTAATAATGGAGAAGTCCAGCCCATCCGGGAAAAGATACCTTCCTGGCTCTTATCGACAGGTGGGCTGAAAAGCAGCCCGGTTCACCAGCCCTGATCACCCCGGGCAGGAGTTCCTCACCTACCAGGGACTTGCCGGGTGTATGGAAAAGAACAGAAAAGCCTTTGTTTCAGCAGGTATTACCGAAAAGGATTGGGTTGCCGTTGTTCTTCCCCAGGGGCCGGAGATGGTGACAACTTTTTTATCGGTCTCTTCCCTTGCACCTGTTGCTCCCCTCAATCCGGCCTATACCCCAGAAGAATTTGCATGGTACCTCAGGGATCTCCGGTGCACTGTTCTCATTACCCCTGACGGATATGAAACACCGGATTCACGCCTGCAGGGGAACAGCGGGTCCGGACCATCAGGATTACTCCTTCCGGGTATGCCGGTGATTTTTCTGTTCAGCCCTGTCCGGATCCCGTCTTACAAAAAAATAATTATCCCCTCCGGCATACAGCCCTGCTCCTTCATACCTCCGGAACCACGGCAAAACCAAAAATTGTTCCCCTCCATCACCGGAGTATCCTTGTATCGACTCATACGATTGCACAATCCCTTCACCTTACCCAGGCTGACAGGACTCTTGCGATAATGCCCCTGTTCCATGTCCATGGTCTTGTCGGCTCCGGACTGTCGACCCTTGTATCCGGGGGATCAATTATCATTCCCCGGAAATTTGAACCTGAACGCTTTTCTGCATGGGTAACGGATGCAAAACCAACCTGGTACTCAGCGGTTCCCACCATGCATCATGCAATTCTGTCATGCTTGAGAGAGAAAATCCATTACCCGGACATACACTCGGGTTTATCCGGTCCTGGTGCGTCCCCTTTTTCCCTCCCTTTTTCGTGCATTGAGAGGATGCATTTGGTGTCCCGGCTATCGAGGCATATGGAATGACTGAGGCCTGTCACCAGATAGCATCCAATCCATTGCCCCCGCAAAAGAGAAAACCGGGTTCGGTGGGCATTCCAACCGGCTGCGAAATCGCAATTCTTGGATCAGACAACAAACCGGTTTTCACACCACACCGAAGGAGAAATTATTATCCGGGGTTCATCGGTGATAGCGGGATATGAGAATAACCCCTGAGGCAGATCTCAGGTCACTTTGTATCACGGGTGGTTCAGAACCGGGGGATTTTGGTTATCGTGATGAAGAGGGTTACCTGTATCTCAAAGCACGGATTAAGGAGATAATCAATAAAGGAGAGAAATCGCTCCCCGTGAGATAGATGAGATCTTCCTGCAGCATCCTGCGATTTCCCAGGGCTGCCTCATTTGCTGTCCCCCATACTACCCTTGGCGAAGATATCGGTATCGTCCTGGTAGTCAGGGAGGGTTGCACGGTTCCGGGGAGATAAATAACCGGTCACCTTTGCCAAAGATCATCTTGCACCGTTTAAAATCCCGTCACGGTTTTTTTTCAGGCATGAGATCCCCAAGGGACCAACCGGTAAAAATACGGAGGAATGGAACTGGCGGATTCCTGATGAGTCCGTGTAGATACGGATCAAGGGCTTAACAATGGTTCCGACGAAATGGAATTGCAAATCCTCAGCATATGGCAGAAGGTTCTGGAAAAATCATCGTATCAGGCCCGATCATGATTTTTTTTATCTGGGTGAAAACTCTCTGCAGGCGGTCAGGATTGTTGTTGCAACGGAAGAACTTTTTAACATCCGCCTTCAGCCGGTATTTTGACTGGAAAAAGAGGAGTGTCCGCGAGTCTGCTTACTGATATCAGGAATGTAAGTCAGGATACCTCCCCGCGATATGCCTGGAAAAGGGGACTGGGACATCGCTGTTTCTTGAGCCCGTGTGCATATTCTGGTGCATTCTCGTTCAAAAAAATTACTGATGCCCTTGGTGATCTACCGCGGTACTCGTGGGACTGGCCGGATCCCGATGACTGGACTCTTCCTGATGATCTCCCGGGTAAGATGGCCAGGTCTTGGATGCGGATCAGATACGGAATATTGCCCCGTCAGGACCATACCGGGTTGGCGGATTTTGCTTTGGGGGGTCTCTTGCACTGGAGATTGGATCGATATTGCAAATGTATGGCGAGGAGGTCGAAATGATGCTGCTTATCGATCCGATTCCTCCCACGGGTGCACCATTTATCAACCTGCCCTCTACCCGGGGAGAAGGACTCTACGGTTTTTTAATGACTCTGCCCATCCCCTCCCGTTAAAGAGGATCGTTCAGCGGGTGTATATGAGGGTCTATTATTCAGTACAAAGTCGTTATCATAAGAAGGAAAGGATTATAGAAACAACTGCCAGGCTGAATGACGGGATTCACAATACCAAAAAGATTTGATTGCCGGATTGTTTTGATCTCTTCAGATCAGGAGGGGTCAGAAGAACGGGCAGGTGCCTGGAGAGAAGTGCTGGGTAACAATTTCAGAGCAAAAACATTACCGGGAGCTGCTATCGGGGACTTTTACAAAAAAGTTCCGGGAGATTGCAGATGTTTTTATTGAGTCAGGTAAGAAGGAAAAGAAATTATTGAGGTTATCCGTAATTACCTCTTAAAAATGTGAGGTTTTCTCCCGGGCAAAAACCTATCGTTTCTACCAACCGGGGAACTTTCCCTTACGGTAGAAAAATACAGCGGCAATCGCCAGGACGATGATGATCACGAGGATAACGATATTGTTCATCACCACGCTCACGACCAGCCGATCATATTCGTGAATATGCTCATGGCCGTGGTCGGCGGCTTTGCCGTCACCTGCGGGGTAGCAGCGATCGTCGGTTTGGGTGTTCCCGCAGGAGTGGTGACGGGTGAAACATGGGGCTCCATAAACAGGGCAAATCTGCCTGAGGTGCGAGACCTGCACCGTGATGGTCCCCGTGTTTGCATCAAAAGCGGAGGGCTGGTCCTGCCAGGTCCCTGACGTCCGGTCAGACGATTTCACCGTATAATCCATCCCCCACTGTGCCTGCGGGAGGGTCAGGACCAGGGTTATCGGCGGGGAGAAGGTCAGCGCCGTCAGGCCCGATTTCGTAGGCCATACCGGTAAACGTGAACGCTGACCCGGCAGGGACTCCCCGGAAGATTCCCCGGGAGGCGGCCCTGATCGTCATCCCGGAAAGCGGCTTTCCTCCGGTGTCCTTTGCCACAATCCCCTCGCCGATGGAGACGATTGCACGCCCATCGTTTGACTTGAGGCTGGTAGCCTGCGTTACCACGCCACCGCCATTGGTGTAGATCTTTGCCGATGTCCCCGGGGTCTTCAGTGGCGACGGGAGACGCGGGTACTGGTTGCCGTGGCCGTTATCACCGGGACGGCTCCCGTACGGTCCCGCCTCCTCCTCCGCCGCCGGTCCTGCTCCCGCTGTCCGGCCTGAGGCTGGCTGCTCTCCTGGGATGGCGGGTCGA
Organism: uncultured Methanoregulaceae archaeon; assembly: GCA_963818425.1. Lineage (GTDB taxonomy): Archaea > Halobacteriota > Methanomicrobia > Methanomicrobiales > Methanospirillaceae > Methanoregula. Next base: position 15,932 of record CAWFSA010000004.1, read on the forward strand.
TATGGCTCTGATGGTAAGGGTGATCAACTGGAAGGGGTTCCGGAACCGGCCAGCTGCGAAAGACCAAAGGTGGATAATCCCCGGGGAGAATCGGCTTCAAAATAATCGAGGTTCGTTGCAGGGTCGGTGTACAAAAACCGTGTCGGGAGGACCTGGCCGAACCCGTCATCACCGATTCGTACCAGGAATGTGTGATCCCGGCCCGTGTTTTTTTCAACCCATGTGGAATTCACGCTCACAAACGACTTTCCCGGTCCGCTGGGAGAGAAGTGAGTCAGGGTATTTTTCATTGTGTATGCGGTATCGAGAACGTGTGACCATCCGCTCCCATGGGAAATGTTCCGGAATTCCCGGAGATCCGTTTCAAGGGCACCCTCCCAGATCTGCGTGTTTATGGTCCCTCCCACGGGATACTCCGGCAGGTCCATGATATAATAAACCGAACTCTGCGATCCGGTCAGCGCTGAAAAACCAACCGGGTTTTTCTCTGTGCTCTGGAATACTACGCCGGAAAGATTTCCCATGACCGTCCCGTTCCCGAACTCGTGGAACCCGATGCCATCGCCCGACCGGAACGTAATATTCTGCCAGCCGATAACCGGGAAGAGGTGGTGAGATGAGGATCGGAGGTGAGGGCAGGAGATACCCCGGAAGCGTAGTCCCGTTGTAGACAAGGAACTGCCCCCCATAACGGTTATTGACAACAATTCCTTCAATAGTAGTATACGCATTTTCGTTAGCACCGGTCAGCGCATGGATGGTAGTTGTTGCAGTTGACTGCCCCCACTCATTTGCATCTTCAAGACGGACCGTGAATGTACCCCCGCTGGTGTACATGTCGGTTACCGGATTTGTTTCCGCATAAGTACCATCGCCAAATGACCAGTTCCATGATGTTGCCACTGCCGAAGTGTCGGTAAAGGTGACTTGCAGGGGGGCCGTACCGGAGAGCATGCTTGCAGAAATATCTGCAAGAGGAGCTGCACCCGCGGTGATGCGATCGCCGGGTCCTAGTTTCCGTGGCGTTCCTGCATACCAGATTACCAACTGTCAGCAGGACATCATAATTACCGGGCAGGTTGTAGGTCCAGTCAGGGTTCTGGAGGCTGGAATGGTTGCCATCCCCGAAATCCCAGGTCCGGTGAGTGATGGGATTTTCGGGCGGATCGGTTGACGTGTCGGTGAACGTGACGGTAAAGGGGATAGCACCGCTCTGGGAGGGACTGATGGCAAAATCAGCGACCGGACAGGTCTCTTCACTGCCGATAGTGAACAGATAGATCATATCAGTTACCCCGTCCGATTCCCACCATACGATTCGGTCACCGGATATCCTCAGGTTGTCCTTCACGGTCGCACCATTCGTGAGGGTGATCTGGGTTTCTGATTCGGGTACCGCAGTATCGTTCAGGTAAATATCGTCATATTTGATCCAGACGACCCGGGTACTGTCGGTGTCGGGAGCGATATGATCATTATCATCCGGTGTAATGTCTTCGATCTCCATGGTCGTCAGATTCTGACGATATATCCGGTAATAGGTCAGGTCCTGATGATTATCGGACCAAACCAGATAATTATCCCGCACAGCCGGCCTAGTCTGGTCTTCACCGACGCCAAAAGCAACCGGCTGAAACGGGGTCCGGGTCCCGGCATAATCATACATCTCAACCGTGCGGGGCCAGAAGGTGTCATTTTCCCAGACAACGATGCTGCCGGAAACCCGGGGAAAGAGCTGGTCCCCCTCAGCGCCGCTCACCTGCGTTTCTGTTTCCGAGGAGATGGAATAGAGATAGATATCCGCATTTACGCCGTTGCGCCGGTCCTGCCAGACAACGAGGTCGCCGTCGATCGAGGGATCGGTCTGGTCCCCCGTGGTATTGGCGATACGCTTACTGGTATCCGTGTTGAGGTCGTACAGGATGATATCATACCCGTTCCCCGCACCGGTGAAAAGGTCGTCCTGCCAGACAACATAGTGGCCTGAAACCGCGGGTTTTTCCTCGCTCGCCGCGCTGTTTGACAGTTGCCGTTCAGTACCGGTCGCGATATCGTACAGGAAGATATTTCCCTCCCCGGTGCGGTCGTCCCGCCAGACAATATAATTCCCGGAGAGGGCTGGTTCCCAGTGGAACGCTGAAGGGGTACCGACAGAGATGGGGGTCAGGGTTCCGGTCAGCGGTGCAGCGGATGCGCACTGCACCGGGAATACAACCAGGATCAGGATAAGAACTATGAATACAGGATACCACGGGTTTTTTCGCATACGGTCACCTTGGTGTTTTTTTTCTCCTGCACCGGTCCCCTGCCGGGGCTTTTACCGGCGCGAAAAATGGTCAGGCGATCCACACCGCCGGCCACCCGAACTCCTCGAAGTACCGCATAAAGGCTTGGCTGTCGAGGCCGAATATCCCTTCATTTCCAAGGTTTGTAGTACCGAGGGGTGCAGGAAGGGTGGTCAGGGTCGCGGCCAGATGGCCCCGGAGAGCCCCACTGAAGTCTGTGGAGTTCCCAAAATGTCCCCACGGGTTCCGGAGAACAACGTACTGGACACCGTAAATCTGGTACAGTCCCATAAGGGTGAAAGCATGGTTTGCCGGCATCCCGGCAGAATTATAGGCAACCGGGAAATCAAAATCCGCCCGCTGCGCAGCCGCCGTCACATTACCTACCGTCAAATACGTGTGGGCAACCGCCGGTCGCTTTACGAACAGGACAGATCCGTCGGTCAGAGGAGAGTTATACATGCATGCATCGGTACGGATCTTCGCGATGATATCTTCATCTTTGTCTGAATTCACATCAGCACCGAAATAATTCTTGGTCAGATATGACGAGGCTGTGGTAACAGACCTCCCGGTTATGTCGGCAATGGCCCCGAATGCACTCTTGTAATTGAGGTTGTCATAGTTGGGATTGTTTATCGTTTGAAAAACGCCGTTCGTGGGGGTCCGGTTCTGCTGATAGTAACTTGCAAAACATTTCTCATAATAGGACGCCCAGGATTCATAGAATCCCGGCTTAACCTTATCGGGTTTCAGGTACCCGTAATAGGGTCGGGTCCCGTTATCGGTAGTGTAAAACGACATCTCTGTAGTAATACTCTTTTTCGTTGCCCAGGACGGACTGGGTGGGGGGCATACATAAATGGGAAGTGCCCGCGAGATCCTTTTTACTCCCGGATTTGTCGTCTCCGCGAGGGCGACTGCCGTGAGCGCAGAGATAAACCAGCAGTCCGCCACGCATCCCTGCATTGAATCATTAAATTCCAGGCCGTTGTTGGTCAGTCCGGCTGTCGTGTCACGGTACTGCAGCGGTTTTCCCCCTATACCTGTGTCGGGGCTCGCGCTCTTGACCAGGTTCTGGCATTCCTGGGGCACAGCACCCGGACCTGTAACCGGTTCTGTCTTTATTTTTTCCAGGGTATCCACGTACCGTCCCGGTTCATGGGACGGCTCTGCCAGGTGGCGGGTAGCGCGGTAGAGTCCATAATGGACCGGAGAACCGTAGCAGGGATCAAACATCTTCTCGTACTTCAGGTTCAGTTCGCTGAAGGCGGTCTCCAGCATATCCTTTAAATTCGTCCCGGTATAGAGCAGGGAGTTATGCAACACGAGAGCTTTGTCGTGCGAGAACCAGGGGGTTCCTTGCCCCGATATTTGCCCTTCCCTCATACATGACTCCAAGAGGGGGTTTTACGATTTCCGGAAGATTTTTCAGTCTCTTTCCTATAACTCCCCTATCGGTACTGATTTTTGCCATATCCTTACGCGTCAGGTCAGCCATCACTACACCTCGCTATACTATGAATGAATACTCCAATTACGGCTTAATTAATATTCCTCTATCAAATAACCAATAAGAAAATACAGGAATAGTTATTCCTCCCCGGGTATCCTTCTCATCCCCTCTGCAATCGATACAAAAGGTTATGAACCGAGCCAGAAGGTAAGCAGTAACCCGGACAGAGCATGAAAAGGCACGGCTCTTTTCAGTCACGCCGGCTCCTCCGGCATATGCTTCGCAAGGTACCACGCGTGGATCGCAAGCAGCAGGTAGAGGGGAAACAGGACTTCGTAGGTATTGGATTCACCCTGGACATTGAAGAGCCAGACGGTCGCGGTAATGTCGATCTGGAAGATCATGATCCCCCACCACTTGCCAAGGTACCCGTACCCGAGACCCGGGAGCATGAAGTTGAGAAAACCGGCAATCAGCGGGTTTTTCTGTATGCGCGGCCTCTGGTACAGCCCGCGGGGCAGGTATATCGGCGCGATGCCGCACTTCTGGGAAGCGAGGGCGGCTTCCCACCGTACCTGCCGGTCGACATCGCCCAGCAACCGGATGAGGATCCGGGCCGGCCTCATGGTCCCCGATATCACCAAGCACCCGGACCGCATGGACCCTGACATCGCTGTCAGTATCCCGGACAAGGTTGAACAGGGGGGGAAGGGCAGAAGATGTAAGGGCCCGTAACCCTTCCCAGTCCTGCATGGCCGCATAATACCATGCTCCTTCCGGCTTCATCCAGGGGCTGGTAACCGTTTTTCTTCAGCGAAAGGGCGGACCCGTACCGCACGTATTTATCCCGGTCCTCAAGCCCCTTAAGAAGCGGCAAATTCGCCTCGGTGCTGCCCATCTCCCCGAGAGCAATGGCTGCCTGCCAGCGGACTTCGCTCGCGGGGTCCTTCATCATGTCTGCAAGGGCTGATAGTGCCCCGGAATCCTTGATCTCGGCAAGGGCACCGATGGCGCCGAGCCGGAGGTTCCTGTTTTTTTTCGCGAGCGCATGGACGAGCGGCCCGACTGCCTCCGGCCCGATGGCACCCAGTGCATGGACGGCAGCAGACTGGATGACGGGGTCCCGTGAATAAAGGGCCCGGATAAGCCCGTAGAATATCTCTTTTTTGCGCGAGGGCACCGACATCGGGTTTTTTTTGCGGGAAGAGATCGGACAACACCGGGGCAACCTCCTAAAGATCGGACATCCGTTCTGCGAGGGAATACGTATGGATACCAGCGATGGCGGTGAGCGGGTAGGCAATGAGGTAGGGGAGGAACGGGCCAATGGTGAGCTGGGCAAGGACAAGGACGGACATATAGGTCATGAAGACCGGAAATCCCCACCATTTGCCGAGATAATTGTACCCTATCCCGAAAAACAGGAAGTTCAGGAGCGCCGCTGCAGCCGGGTCGGGTCCGGTCCGCTTGCGGGCTGCGACCATGATGGGGAGGTCGTTTGTGGCAAGCCCGCAGTTCATGGACGCCAGGACTGCTTTCCAGCGGACGTGCGGGTCCCGGTCTTTCAGCGCAGTCTGGCAGAGAGCCTGTGCCTGCGGGTCACCCATCTGCTGGAGGACCGTCGCGATGTGTTCGCGGGTTGCCGGATCATTATCCCGGAATATCTCCTTCAGCTGCGGTAGTGCTGCTCCACCGAGCCTGCGGACCGGTTCCCAGTCCTGGCGTGCGATCAGGAAATACGCGGTATCGGCCTCGTCCGCCGGCTGCCAGCCCAGCCTGGCAAGAGCGGTTGCCGCCCCGTACCGGAGGTAGCGGTTGGGATCCCGTAACAGGGATACCAGAAAGGGTATCGCATCCGTAACACCGATCTCACCGAGCGCAAGGACTGCTACCCATCGCACTTCCAGCGATGCATCGCTACCGATGAGATCCATGAGCGGGCTTGCTGCCTGAAAATTCCGGATAGCTGCCAGCGCTTCGATCGCCCCGAGCCGGACCGGAACAGAGCGGGATTGCAGGGCAGGAAGAAGCAGGGGTACCGCCTTCTCCCCGCAGGTACCGAGCGCATCCGCAGCATGCCACCGGACGGAGGGGTCCGGGTTGTCCAGGAGGCGGATAAGGGCGGGAATGTCCCCCGCCTGCTTCAGCCGGCCGATATCAGGGACCGCTGATACCAGAGCGTGAAGGCGGGTCATGGCAGAAAATGCACGGGATCTCCTTTTTTTAGTATAACGCAAGAGGAAATATCAATCTTCTGGCGTGCTGTAAGCCCCGGCATCTGAGGAGGGTGCGGGAATCTTCTCAATACGTGCGATGTCCCTCCGTTGAAGACTCCTCAGCCGGTGTTACCGGAAGAGCCCCCATAATTCTGCTCTGCCGAAAAACGGTTGTAAAATGAGGAAAAAACAGGTTTGTAGAAATCTACACTTCAAGTAATTATTGCTACCCTTGCGCCAACCCTGCCCCATGGGGGGCCGGGGCGCATGGTGATGCCCCGGTATTACCTGAACTAGAAAATCTCTCTACGATTGCGTACAGGAAATACGGTAAAATCGCAATCGGGGGATGCCAAAGCGGCGGGGGCAGAGCCCCCGAGAGCGTCTGTTAAAATAATTATACCAATTATGAGGTTCATCTCTAAGAGCAGAAAAAACAGGTTTTTTGTTATCTTCTGACTTCCAGACCGCCAGCCAGCTTTCCAAAGGTTTTATCCGGATTGGTGACAACGATATCCCAGTTCCCGGTGGATTCGTAGGGGATATCGAAGAAGCATTGTATCCGGGTATCACTCATTACTCGTACCGTTGTCCCCACGATATCCGTTTTACCGTCCTTTTGCAGCGTAACCCCGGCACCTGTCTGGAATTTCGAACCCATGATAGTATATTCCCGGTAGTCATGGGGTAACACAACCGGAGGATCAATAGACGTGACAGGAACGGAACCGGAAGAGGCCGAAGAAGTCGTCGTCGTGGCGCTCGTGTCCCTGCGGACCGTGAATATGTTGGTGAAGGTCCCCGACTGGCCGTCCGGGTTCGTCACTGTCACGTCCCAGGAGCCGGCAGCGGCACCCGCCGGGATGACCAGCGTGCAGATGAGCGATTTGTTCGAGATGTACCGCACATCCGCTGCCGGGATGGTACTTGCTTCATGGGAGATCTGGACTTTTGCCCCGACAACAAAATTTTCACCGGCCAGGTTCTTCACGGAAACATTGGAACCGGCATACCCCTCGTCCGGGATAATACCCATAATGACGGGGGCCCTGGGTGCAGCGGACGTAACCGTTGTTACCGGCTGGGTCGTCTGGCTCGTCGTGACGGTCGTGACGATGGTTGGCGTGACAACCGGGACGGAGGACGGGGGCATAGTGGCAAGTTTTTCAGTATATACCTTGTCCATCACCGATCGGGCGGCTTTTTCAGTCCGGGTATCCGTACGGTATCCCCAACTGCCGTCGGCATTCGGGAAAATCACGGCACGTTCATAGGTATCGGACGCAGCATCATACCCGATGACCAGCCAGACGGGACTGGCAGCGGCTGCCGGGTTCCTGACAATATCGCCGGCAGTATACCGTGCACCGGTACCTGGTGGGGGTAACGGTTTGCGTGGCAGGGGTCGTATCCGGTGTTGTGCATCCCGCAATGAGGAGGCAGGCAACAAGGAGGAGACCCAGCCCCGCTCTGCAGATTGAGGTTTTATCCATACTCATTATTGGTCGTATTTCCCTTTTAAAAAAGCCGGGCGTGCCGGGTATTTTTTAACCAGGGTAACGGAAATCACGCGGTTGTTTTCCGGGGATTTTGCTGATAACATCTGCATCAGAACAGCGCAGCTCATTCCCGCAGAACAACCGTTGTCCTCTGCAGGACTCTGAATAAAAAAAAAGCCGGATTATTCTTCCTTCTTTTCCGGCTTTTTGAATGTCTCGACAAGGACGATCTCAGAAATGCCCCTGATAAGTTCAAAGCCCTCGTGGATGATCCGCCCGCGCCAGAGCAGCCAGCGGCGGTCATAGTTGATGCCGGGGGGAAGGGTGACGGTCGCCTTCCCGTCGTCCATGGCAATCTCCATGTCCTTGTTGGCGTAGAGCCGGACCAGTCCCTTCAGCTGGTCGAGCGGTTCCTTGACCATCTCTTCTATCTTGTAGTCGTAGGTAAGGGTCTGGCCGGCAAGGGGGGCATTGAAATCGACAATGACTTTGGAGCCGATGACATCGACAACGGTCCCTTCGCCCTGCTCCTCGAGCCTGACCGGCATGCCCCGGACGGGCTTCTCCTTGAACTGGTTCTTCGGGAAAGACTTGATTCTCTTGGGGTCGCGCTCGCCAAACGCCTTGTCGGGCGCAACGGTGACGGTGCCCTCGGCACCGGCTTTCTTGCCCTCGAGCTCCTCGTCAAGGCCGAGGATAACATGTTTCTGGCCGACGCAGATCGTGACCGGGCCGTAGAAGGCCTCCGGGCTGTGGATGGTGGCTTTCTTTGCCTCGTCCTCACGGGTGGTATCGAAAACATTGTCCCCGGCTTTGCCGGTATAACTCAGCCGGATAAAATCTCCTTTTTTAATTACCATGATTCACCTGACTATATTAAGTCCTCATCAAGACAGATAAAAGATGTGGCACGACCATGATCGAAGTTGAACTCAAGGTAAAGATTCCTTCCCTCGACCCGGTCCGCGAACAGCTTGTACAAAGAAATGCCCGGTCCGGCGGAAAAGTGCACGAGCACGACATCTATTACAATGCCCCCCACCGGGATTTTGGTATCACGGATGAAGCAGTCCGGGTCCGGTACACGGATGGTCATGCAGTCGTTACCTACAAGGGGCCGAAGATCAGGAGATTTAACCTCAAGGCACGGGAAGAACTGAATTTTGCCGTTGAGTCCGGGGAGACCTTCGAGACGATGCTCGACCGGCTGGGTTTTACACGGACCCTGGAAGTGAACAAGTGGCGGGAGACGTTTCAGCTGGGCACGGCTTCAATCTCGCTCGACACGGTAGACGGCCTGGGCAGCTTTGCCGAGATAGAAGTGATGACGGAGAACGAGACAGATAATCCGACGGAACAGATCGGGCAGATTGCAAACGAAATTGGGGTGAAGGGAGAACCGATCCTCGCTTCCTATCTCGAGCTGCTCCTCGCCGTGAAGTCTGCCGCTCCGCACTGAACGTTCGTTCACTTCCCGCCTTCATTCTTTTTTCTGAACGTTGTCTACCTCCGGCACACGTTCTGCAGGCACGCGGTCGAGTCTCCAAGAGGAAGTGGCTGGGTAAAAGGGTGAACGGGAAGGTTATCCCTTGTGCCGGGATATGGCTGGGCTGCGATCAGATGCAGAACGATGACCCGCATTGATCGTTACAAAAAGACCCTGAAGGAAAAAAGAGGTGAACGAAACCCGTCTGGTCGCCAATCAGGCATTATGGCAGCCTCCCGAGGAACCTCCCCCGGAGGAACTCCCGCCGGAGGAATCGCCATCTGAGGAACTCCCGCCGGAGGAACTCCCCTCTGAGGGATCACCACCGGAGGAATCGTCATACCATTCACCCCAGGCCAGGGAACGCACGGTCCTCGAATCATAGGTTACCACATTTCCCGACGGGTCATAAAGGGGGATCTCTTCGCCCGGCATGGTGCCGATATCGTCCTTGCCATAATACCGGAACGATGCGACGACATTTTCAAAATCCTCTTTTTCGAACCGGTTGCTGTTACGCGCTGTGAAGACCAGCACGTTTGCATACCCGCGTTCGTTCGCGCAGTTCATGCGCACGATATAGGACACATTCGTCACACCGTCCGATGTTGATTCAAACCGGTCATAGGTGATCTCATTGATCGTCACCGTGGTCTCCGTTGGCGCAGGAGACCATTGCCGGAACAGGTCGCGGTACGCCCGGTCCTTGTCCGGGGAGAAGTAATAACTGTAAATCGAGAACACCGTATCGGCAACGAGGTCAGTCCGGTAGTCAGGAATATCAGATTTTGTGAGCCGGGTGGTGGAGACATTCCATTCAACGGGGACCTGGAGCCCGAACAGGAGTTCGGAGGCCCTGATATCCCTGGTCGATGATACATAACGGATCATCGTTACGACTTCCTGAGGAGTACTTGTTTCTACCGCCGTGGGGACTGGCGTTGAAGGGTCTGGCGTGGGAACGGCAGTTGCCGGAGATGTCGGAGTCACGGCACGGGGAGATGGCGACTGCACGCAACCAGCAGAGAACATGCATACAATCACAACCAGAATCAGGAAAATGGGTTGGGGTTTCCACATTATTTATATAATTTCGGTCTATAGGGGATAATTATTTTCTCCGGGCGTTTATCTGCGCCGAGGGGAGAATGTGAGCGGTGGCTTTACCGAAGGGTAAACGTGTAGTTCATTCCCCGCCTCTGGATATGCCGGATAGCGGGCAGATACAGGAGGATGAAAGGGAATTTGTCGTGCCCGCGATTTTATATTCAGTCCGGATTCCCTGAATATGCTGCATATGTCTGAACATTGTTCAGTTCGATGACATCTGATACGACATTTCCATGATGGTTTACCGGGACGGGGGGCACAGGAAGGGGGAGAGGGACGAATTGATAAATGGATTTTTTACGAAAGCACAAAATCCGCTTCCGCTTAATCCATTGGGCTGCACAAAAAGGAAAAATGAATGGATACCTGCGTGCCTAAACCGTCAGCAGCTCGATCCTGATATCCCGTGCTTCAGTCCCGAAATGGAGCATGGCACAGTGGCCGTCCATGGCCGGGCCGGGGTTGACGATCCTGACGCCGTCTACTTCCATGATGCCCCGGGCCTCGTGGATGTGGGCACAGCAGACCAGGTCGAAGGACTTCATGTGCTTACGGATGCTGTGGCTTCCCACGTGCTCTCCCGCCGGTTTATCGAGCGTCTCGTAGGGGGGGGCATGGCAGAGGAGGACATTATGGACCGCTTTCTCCATCTTTTTCATCGCACTGGAGAGCACGTCATCTATCTGCTTGTCGGTCATCTCGAACGGGGTATTGAAGGGGGTCGGATTGGACCCGCCGACACCAACCAGGGTCATCCTGCCGAGGTTGATCGCGGAACCGTGCATGCTCACGGTATCCGAGTGTTCGAGCACATCAAGGATCTCACGCGGGTCGCAGTTGCCGGGCACTGCAAAACACGGCACATCGATGCGTGAAAGCACGTCATCGACCGCGTCAACCGGACCCATATTCGTAATATCGCCTGCAATAAACACCGCTTCCGGATTGAGTTCCAGAAATGAATCAATTTTACCGAATTGACCATGGAGATCTGCTATCAATAGCACATCTTTCATGGTATATCATTTGAAGGGCGTCTAAAAAACCTTACCCCCCCGATAACAGGACGATAACCGGCGTTAAAATTATTCTCTTCTTCTCATTACGTTTCGGAGATTAATTTTATCGTCGGAGCCTCAGGAATTCCGGTATCTTTCTCAATATTTTAAGAAAAGTTAAAGTAAATATACCGCGCAGTTTATCCCCTCCTTTGCCCCCTGTTGCAGGAGCCCTCCCGCACAACCGCCAGGATACTGAATCAGGTTTAAGGATCTCCCTGAACCGTTCGGTCACGGCTAACGGTCGCCCGGGATATAATTATCATCTCTGAATATAACCATCTGGACATGCAGAAATCTCTCCCCCTTTTTCTTATTCTGGTTCTTACCGCGGGGATACTGGCAGCAGGATGCACCTCGTCCACGGGAACCACGGCAGCCACCACGACTGTAACGACCATCCTCCCGACTCCTGAAAGCACAACTCTCGCGTCCGTTCAGACAACCGAAACGATCGCCCCCGTGATTACTCTCACCACGATACCCGTCGGGATTAAAACAACCGCTCCGGTTGAGATGATTACCTCATCCTCGGCAGCAAACTCAGCAAATGACCCGTATCAGGAATATCTCCATGTAACGGTAAATTATCTCTATTATCCCATAAACGACTGTGATATGAAGATTTACTTCCCTGATGTTGCCAACGATCCTGCGTACGGTCTTTCCGTGTCGCCAGCGAAGGTCATAGGGATTTCCTCAGATGAGATGGACAAATTCCTCCGGGAAAATACAGAAATCCCCGAAAATGATTATTATAATTCAACCGGAGATCCTCAATACAACCCGGAAAACGTAAAATTAAAAAACAGGAAAATTATAAGTCACAATGTTTGTATGAACCAGGTCGTGAATCCTCAGTGGAATTTCGTTGAAGTGGCAATTCACATCATTCCGAGAAATGCCAGACCGACTAACTACACCATTGGCACGAATATTCTTTCGTACGGGGAGAAAATCGTGGCGCAGATTACAACGGATAAAACCCTTACGCTTGAGCAGCCTGAAGATTTAACGGTATACATCCCCTTAAAAACCAATGATATGAGCCGGTTTACCGGTGCTTCACTTGTCTACCGGAAGAACAGTTAAGAAAAAATCTCTTTTTTTATGGCTCATTCCTTTCTTGTATATTCGCGTTCTGTGGACGGATCTCATGGCAATACCGGCAGGAACGGGCATTATAGGTAGCAACGCCAGGGTATTCGGTTCACGGCCACGGCTAGTGTATACGATGAACTAAATCGACGATGTTCACACCCCGTTCCCGTATCCGGTATATCCGCCGGGAAATTTCGTATATCGCTTGAGGAGAGATTGCTCCAGTTGCTGCCCGCACCGGTGACAAGGAATTATTTTTTTCAGTTCACAATTTCCTAAAAAACCTTACCGCAGGGTCGTTCCACGACCCGGTCAGTCTTCCCCGTAACGCCAGTTTCCCGAGTTGTTTTTCCACTTCCGGAAGCAGCTCACGCGCAACGGTGCCGGCAAGCGGGGTACCGGGGAGGGGAATGAAGCGGTGGACATGGATGGTCCCGTGACGGGAGATCTCGTCAATAAGGCTGAGGGTCGCCCGCTGGTCGTCGTCTGATTCGAACGGGAGCCCTACGATAAAATCAACGATCGGCACTATGGCGTACTCCCTGCACAGGTCAACGGCACGGAGGACGTCGAGAACGGTATGCCCGCGGTGGAGTTTCGCAAGAACGGCATCGCTGCCGGACTGGGCACCGAAATGGAGTTTTGTGTTGGCACAGTGCTGCGTGACGAGCGTGAGCGACTCGTTGCAGACAAACTCGGGGCGGACCTCGCTCGGGAACGTACCAAAGAAGATCTGGTGCCGGCGATTTCAAAAAGAGGTGCTCTATCCTGTCCCAATGGGGGTTGCGCCCGTCCGAGCCATAGGCAAACGCATTGGGCGAGACGAACCGTGACTGCCCGTGCCGGTTGGCGAACCGGGCAACCTCGTCGATCGAACGGTGCCGCATGCAGTGGCCGAAGATCTGCGGGGTCTGGCAGTAACCGCACGCATGCGGGCACCCCCGGGTGATCTCAACATAGCCCTTCGTCTCAGAGAACGCCGGGTACGCATCGAGCAGGACGCTGTTTTGTACAGGCTCATAATACCTGCCCGTCATCACCCCGGGAATCCTGCCTTCCCCGCCATCGCGGATATTTTCCAGCAGCCGGGGCAGGGTATACTCGCCCTCGCCGACCACAACATAGTCAGCGTACCCGGCCACCTCCCGCGGGCATGCCGTGGCATGCGGGCCGCCCACAATGGTGAGGCAGTCAGCGGAGGCAATCTCATCACGGTATGCCGGCCAGGTGAGGGAATTAAGGCTGTAACAGGTCACCTCACCGGCAGGACCGGTGACCCGCTGAAGGGGAAAACCATCGCGCCCGCATGCGGCAGCGAGTACTGCGTACGAGTTCCGCGCTGCCTGAATCCATCGCCAGTTGACCTGCATTGCCGGGACTATTCTGTGTACACGGGGAAAAAGAGAGGGGGTTGCGCATGTTACCGGGTACGGTAATCGCTTAAGACATCCACAACCTTGTATTCCTGCCCGTTCACCTCTGACACAAAGACAACAACACGGTCAGTCTGTTTGGTGCCCTGGAGCTTTGTCGTATCATCTTTATTGATACCAAGTTCTTTGGTAATGATCTGCCCATCCGAAGTGTACAGGTACTATCCGGGCTGACTTCACCAGGATCTGGCCCTTGCCACCCCCCATGACAACCGGGATCTGCGCCAGGTAGTCTTTTTCCTGGACGATGACAGTCACCTGGTTGTTATCGGGAACAACATCCGTAGGGGAGGTAACAAGGTTGTTCTGTGGCAGTGCGGTCGGTGCCTGCGTAGGGGCGGGGGTTGCCGTTGCGGTCGGTGTTGCAGGGGTGCTTGTCGTGCCGGTGCATCCGGCAAGACCGATCGCTGCGCAGATAAGGAGGATTACCAGGATAGAAAGTTTATGCTGCATACCAGAATGTACGGGCAGGCATTATTTGATAATTGCGTTTTTTTTACTCTGTAGAAATCATTTTGATAGTAATTATGACGCTCTCGGGGGGCTCTGTCCCCGCCGCTATGGCATCCCCCGGTTGCGATTGTACCGGATTACCTGTACGCTATCGTGGAGAAAATTCCCGTTTAGGTAATGCCGAGGCATCGCAATGCGCCATGAGCCCCCCACGGGGGCAGGATTGGCGCAAGGGGGAGATCCTCACTCGAAAAGAGGGTTTCTCTAGAGCATTTTTTTTAAAATGCCGAATCAGGCATCCTTCAGGGTACCTTCATACTCCAGTTCCCCGAGGTCACCATCCACGGTGACCGGAGTCCCGTTCTTCAGCCGGGCAAGCACTAGGCCGGTCCGGTCGATCATCGGGATACCGCCGATGATGGCGCCGGTCGCGATGATCGCTTCTGCCTCGGTATTGATGATGGCCGCAGGTGCGTGCCGGTTCCGGCTCAGTGCATAGAGCACATAGGAACCCACGGTTGAACCCTTCCCGTACGGGAACGCAAGCACCGTGCCGGCAATACTGGTGCCCTGCAGCGGGTGGCCTTTTTCCACAATAATCCCGGTGTCCGGGTCCACACCACCCAGAAATGAGATCGGTGCCGGGCTGACCAGCAGCGGGCCGCCTGCCCTGCCTTTTGCGATTCCTCTGCCCCGGATATGCAAAATCACACCACATAAATGGTTGAAGTGCCGTATATAATAGTTATATGGAAGAGACTGCCGTTAATAATACAGCAGCTCCCACCGAGCTCAAATACCAGATCCAGATCAACGAGCTCGAAGCTTCCCTTCTCGACATGAAGGTGAAAGTGGACGAGCTCACCAAAGAGAACGGTCAGCTCAAGCGGGAGAACAACCAGCTCAAGCGCATGCCGCTTTTTGTTGCCGTTGTCGTGGACATCCTGGAGAACGGGGATATTTACCTCCGCCAGCAGGGGAACAACCAGGAGTATCTCACCAACGCGCCGGAAGAACTCCGGGCACAACTGAAACCGGGTGCAAAGGTTGCGGTCAACAATGCCCTCTCCATTGTCAGGGTGATCGGCAACATCTACGATACCCGTGTCCGCGTGATGGAACTCGAGGAATCACCGACGATCAGTTACGACCAGATCGGGGGTCTTGCCGATCAGATCAAGGAAGTGCGGGAAGCCGTCGAATACCCGCTCACCCGGCCGGAAATATTCCGGCGGATCGGTGTCGAGCCGCCAAAAGGTATCCTGCTCTATGGTGCGCCGGGCACGGGAAAGACCCTGATCGCCAAGGCCGTTGCCCACGAGGCACATGCAACCTTCATCCGCATGTCCGGAAGCGAACTGGTCCACAAGTTCATCGGCGAGGGTGCCGGGCTTGTCCGCGAACTTTTCCAGCTTGCCCGCGAGCGTGCCCCGGCCATTGTCTTCATCGATGAGATCGATGCAGTTGGCAGCATGCGTACCAACGACGGAACCTCCGGCAGCGCCGAGGTCCAGCGGACGCTCATGCAGCTCCTCGCCGAGATGGACGGGTTCGACAACCGTGGCGATGTGCGGATCATGGCTGCCACGAACCGTGCCGACATGCTGGACCCGGCACTCCTGCGGCCGGGGCGGTTCGACCGCTTAATCGAGATCCCGCTGCCGGACAAGTGCCTCCCGGCTCCAGATCCTGAAGATCCACTCCCGGAATATGCAGAGCAGTGACGTGAACCTTGAAGAGATCGCAACCGGCACCGACAAGTTCACGGGTGCCGAGCTCGAGGCCGTCTGCCGGGAGGCCGGTATGATGGCCGTGCGCCATGAAGCGGATTCCGTCAGCATGAACGACTTCATGGAGGCAGTCCGGAAAGTCAAGAACGAGGCCGTGGCCGACAACCGCATGTATACCTGATCCGGTCTACTGCCCGTCACCGCCATTTTTTACGGAGGCCCGGATGAACATACTCCTGATTCAGCGGGAAGGAATCGATCTCCACCATACACTCTTCTCTTCCGAGACCAGCAGGATGGTGCTTCGCTTTTACCACCCGCAGAAAAAACCCTGCGGGGTCTTTATCAGCTGCGCAACGCTGGGAAGCGCCCTCTCTCTCGTGGCAGAGCTCCGCTGGTATATCCGCCGTTATGTCCGGGAGCCCCTTTTTGAATTCCAGCCGGGAATTTATTTTACCCACCAGCTGGCGCAGGACGTCTATTACGAGAGGACCGCCGTGCTTGGCCCGGGTGGAAATACCGGAAGCTCTATAGTTTTAAAGACGGGAAGATTATCAGTTCGGTGCCCATGTCACCGGGGTCAACGCCTGAGGAATACCACCAGGAATATATCGGTGGCGACAGCTCGATCGAGATCTGGTGCACAGAAGACGATGTAGAGGAAGGCGAGCTGCTCGCGGAAGGAGAACCCGGCGCACCGGAAACACCATAATCCGTGCAGGACCTTTTATCCTCTCCTCAGAAGTACAGACCTGCAGAGATCATCCCGGCGGTAGATTTTGCTCCCGCAAAAGACAGGATCAGGCAACGGGGTCATCCGGTATTTCTGCCGTACGATACGGATAAGGGAACTGGTTTAAAAAAAAGGAAATTATCCGGTCCTGCCCTCGCATGTGCGTTCCCCAAAATCACGGGTACCCGGATTCACCTTGCGTAAGATAGTGGTGAGGATTTCCTTCTGTTTGGGGGTTGGAGGATAATGAGTATCGTTGAGGGCAGTTTCGATCTGCCGTATAACATCGTCTGTGGTAGTCATCGATACACTGCTCTGTTTCCCTGAATAGTATTGCAGATAAGGTAATATATATTGCCAGAATAGGTGCGGTTTGTATGGCTATCTGGACAGTTCAATGATCTAACCCAGGGGTTACGAGAATTATTTTTTTGCTCTGTAGAAAACCTGTTTCATGATATATGATCACCCCCCTTGCGCCAGCCCTACCCCCGTTGGGGGCGGGGGCGCATGTGATGCCTCGGGATTACCTCTGTAAAACACTCTGCATTTTTTGTAAACGGGTAATACGGCGCTATCATAATTGGGGCGCCCTAGCGGCGGGGCGAAGCCCCTGGAGCGTGTAACTCTAAATGATTCCTCCAGAGCACATTTTTTAAATGCGAAAAATCAGGCAAAGCGAGATTCGAGGAGAAGAAGATTTACGAAGTAAATCTTCGATCAGGCAAACATTGCTCCTTCAACATCCGCCGGACCCCGGTTGAAGTCAAGGCCGACTTTTGCAATGGCGGCAAGGAAATCGTCCTGCGTGATTGCGGCCCGCTCTTTGCGGATGGCAAACATGCCGGCTTCCATGCAGACTGCCCTGAGATCGGCACCGTTTTTCCCTTCAGTCATGCGGGCGACTAAACCAAGGTCTACATTCTCGTCAATGGTGAGCGCCCGGCAGTGCACCTTGAGGATGGACAGCCGGCCGACTTCATTGGGGAGCGGGATCTCGATGATGCGGTCGAACCGGCCGGGACGGAGGAGGGCCCGGTCCAGGATATCGATCCGGTTCGTGGCACCGATGATCTTCACGTCGCCGCGGTTCTCGAACCCGTCCATGCCGGCCAGAAGCTGCATCAGCGTGCGCTGGACTTCACGATCGCCGGACGTGTTGGCTTCCGTGCGGGATGCTCCGACCGCATCGATCTCGTCAATAAAAATGATGGTCGGTCCCTTTTTCTTGGCCAGGTCGAAGAGTTCCCGCACCAGCCGCGCCCCTTCACCGATATATTTCTGGACCAGCTCCGAACCCACGACCCGCATGAAGTGCGCATTGGTCTCGTGGGCTACCGCTTTTGCGAGGAGGGTCTTTCCCGTGCCCGGGGGGCCATGGAGCAGCACACCTTTTGGCGGGTCGATCCCGATCTTTTCGAAAAGTTCGGGCTTCTTAAGCGGGAGTTCGACGGCTTCCCGGATCTCGTTGATCTGCGGGTCAAGGCCCCCGATATCCGCATAGGTCTCCTGGGGGGAATCTACCAGTCTCCATACCGTATACCTGGGAATCGAACGAAGCAGGGAGCAGCTCGACTATGGCAAGCGACTGCTGGTTGAGCGTGCAGCGGACCCCCGGCTTGAGTTCCTCAGCATTGACCGAAGGGGAACTCCGTACAAGGAAGCGCGGCCCGGCGCTGCTCCGCACGATCACCCGCGAGGAGTCCACCACATCGGTGACGGTGCCGATGATCAGCGGGGGGCTTCTGAGCTGCTCGCTCTCGCTCTTGAGCTTGCGCACCTCCCGCTCGTACCGGATCTTCTGGGTCTCGATGTACCGCCTGTCTGCCTCGACCTGCCGGAGCTGTTCCCGGAGCTCAAGGTTCCGTGATTCGAGGTTGCCGACCCGCTCTATCATCTGGGCTTCCAGCTCGTGCTTGTCATTCTCGATCTGCGCAAGCTGCTCCCGGAGTTGTTCCGACAGGGAACGGTAGAGCCGGGACCGTTCTTCGGGCGTCTGAGCGTCTGCTGACTGATGGAGGATATCGGCCATCTCGTGCCTCAGGTAGTTATATGGAGAAACACCCTATAAAGTGTTTGTGAGAAGGCAACCTGCCGCTCGTGTGGTACCGGATATTCAGTGGGAATTTATACTCGCACGGGCAATTTTGTTGTGAAATTATGCAGTGCGAGATGTGCGGTGAGACAATACGGGGCGCCCCGAAGCTGGTCCGGGTCGAGGGGGCCGAGCTTTCGGTGTGCAGCAAGTGCGAGAAGTTCGGAACGGAGGTGCAGCAGGTGCGCCGCACGGACATCCGGGTACCGCAGCGGGGGGCAGCTGCCCGTGCGGCCCCGTCACCTGCCGGAGGGGTGGCACAGGTCAGGTACAAGCGGGACATGTTCGACTTCATGGAGGGAGATGTGGTCGATGATTACGCGGCGAGGATCCGGCATGCCCGTGAGGAGAAGGGGCTTTCCCAAAAGGATCTTGCCATGCAGGCTGAAGGAGAAGGAGCACCTTATCCGCAAGATCGAGAACAGCGACCTGATCCCCGAGGAGGATGTTCGTAAAAAACTTGAAAAAGCTCTGAATATCCGGCTGCTCGATGCCCCGGTGAGCGAGGATGAGAAGAAGGTCCCGAGCCGGCTCACACCAACCCTGGGCGACCTGACGGTTATCAAGAAAGCAAAGAAATAATCTTTTTTTTTTGCATCGGCCACATCGTCAGTCTGACTGCAATCCAAAATTCCGTATATAAACATTGTTTTTATTATTCCGGGCTCATTTTACAAAGGATAAGTTTATCCTGATACCTGTGTAAGGGGTTCGTACAACAAAGGGTATTCGCGCATGGATCACACTGCTCAATGACTGATAGAGCGGGCAAAGAAGGTTTCTGAAATGTGGAAAAGACTGAGCGTCCTGTATTTTGTACTGGTGCTGTGTCTGGTCCTCTGCCCGGCGCTGGCGGTGCCCGGGACCGGATCAATTACGGTCATCAAGTTTTACGATGCCGATGCCGATGGTGAAAATGATAACGAGTTTTCCGTGGCCGGCTGGAAGGTTGAAATCGGGGGTACCGACTCAATGACTCCTGTCACTGGTCTGGTTCTTCCATCCGGGACATACACTGCACGTGAATATGACCCCCCCGGGGGAAGATGGATGAACATCTCTCCGAAGAGCGTTGCGATAACGCTGGACGGACAACCGGTTACGGTTGAATTCGGGAACCTCTGCCTGGGACCGGGAGGCGGGCTCGCCCCCGGGTTCTGGGGCAACAAGAACGGGGAAAAGCTCACCGGCTCCGACGACCTCACCATGCTGAGATATCTGTACCTGAAGGATGCACGGGGCAGGGACTTTGACCCATCTAAATATTCCGCACTGAAGTCCTGGTTTCAGGCCTCGGACGCCTCGGACAACATGGCATACAAGCTCTCTGCCCACCTGGCAGCGATGGAACTGAACGTCTACAACGGCAAAGTGATCGGCGACGCTCTAATCTACGCGCAAAAAACGGACGGAGCCAACGCTTTCGGGTTCACAACGGTGAACACGGTCATGGCTGAGGCCAATGCCGAGCTCCGTCTCCACCCGCTGACACGTGCCGGAAACCAGTTCCGTGCGTACCAGGAAGCGCTGAAGGACGCACTTGCCGGCGCGAACAATAACCAGAATTTTGTCCAGTCTTCTGCGGCGCAATGCACTTGTTCCTCCGATACGGACGCGGACGGGGCCCTCGACTGTTTTGACGGGTGTCCTGCGGATCCCCTCAAGACCGCACCGGGAGTGTGCGGCTGTGGTACACCGGACACCGACTCTGACAGCGACGGTACTCCGAACTGTAATGATGGATGTCCCAACGATGCAAGCAAAGTAGCTCCGGGAACCTGCGGATGCGGTGTACCAGACAGCAACTCGGATGGTGACAATGTCCTGGACTGCCGCGACAATTGCCCGGTGGTGGCGAACGCGGACCAGACCGATGTTGATGGAGACGGAACCGGTGATGCGTGTGATCCGGATGATAACAATGCCTGCACCACCGATTCATGCACCCCGCTCGGGTGCACGCATGTACCGATCAGCTGCGATGACCGTAATACCTGTACCACCGACTCCTGCGACTCCGTAATCGGATGCAAACATCAGCCGGTCACCTGCGACGATCTGGATCCCTGTACCACTGACACCTGCGATTCCGGAATTGGGATATGCTCTCACATGCCGAAAACCTGCAGTGATGCGAATCTCTGTACCACCGACTCCTGCGACTCCGCAACCGGGATGTGCGTCCACTTATCCGTCAGCTGCGATGATAGCAATTCCTGTACTACGGATACGTGCGACCCCGTAAGAGGATGCTACCATACGCCGGTCGGCTGCGATGACGCAGATCCGCTTACCCTTGATACCTGCGATCCCGCACCGTGCGCGTGCATCAGACCGACACTGACGGGGACGGCACCCCGGACTCTGTAGACGGATGTCCCGGCGATATGAATAAGACAGCTCCCGGAGCCTGTGGTTGCGGTATCGCGGACACTGACTCCGATTCGGATGACACGCCGGACTGCAACGACAATTGTCCCGCGGATCCGGCAAAGATCGCACCGGGAACATGCGGCTGTGGTACTGCAGATACTGATACCGATTCGGATGGCACTTCGGACTGCAACGACAATTGTCCCGCGGATCCGGCAAAGATCGCACCGGGAACATGCGGCTGTGGTACTGCAGATACTGATACCGATTCGGATGGCACTTCGGACTGCAACGACGATTGTCCCGCGGATCCGGCAAAGATCGCACCGGGAACATGCGGCTGTGGTACTGCAGATACTGATACCGATTCGGATGGCACTTCGGACTGCAACGACGATTGTCCCGCGGATCCGGCAAAGATCGCACCGGGAACATGCGGCTGTGGTACTGCAGATACTGATACCGATTCGGATGGCACTTCGGACTGCAATGACGATTGTCCCGGCGATGCCGGCAAGACCGCTGCCGGTATCTGCGGGTGCGGTGTCATGGACATTGACACTGACGGGGATTCAGTGTACGACTGCTATGACAACTGTCCGACCGATCCGGCCCCGACACCCGACGGTTGCCCTGCAGATCTCTGCCCCGATGATCCGGACAAGGTCGCTCCGGGCATCTGTGGCTGCGGGGTGCCGGACACTGATTCAGATGGGGACTATACTGCAGACTGCAACGACGGCTGCCCTGCTGATTCGGCCAAGATTGCCCCCGGCCAGTGCGGTTGTGGTATCCCCGACACCAATTCTGACGGGGATGGGGCTGCAGATTGTGCCGATAGCTGTCCCTTTGATCCCACCAAAACCGACCCCGGTATCTGTGGCTGCGGTGCAGCGGATACGGATTTGGACAGCGACGGAACGCCGGATTGCATCGACCTCTGCCCCGATAATCCCTATAAAACAGAATCCGGCATCTGTGGATGCGAATTCAGGGATATCGATCTAGACGAAGACGGTTTTCCATGGTGCATTGACGTGTGCGACAATAACCCTGATCTGCAAAACGATACAATATGCGGGTGCGAAGCGGTTGTTGACACTGATCACGACGGGTGGGCGGACTGCATAGAAGCCTGTCCGATGGATCCGGAAAAATTATTGCCTGGCGAATGCGGGTGCGGCGTGCCGGATATCGATACGGATGGAGACGGGGTTTATGACTGTAACGACGGCTGCATCCTCGATCCGGATAAGATCGAACCCGGTATGTGCGGCTGCGGCGTGCCGGACACGGACACCGACCATGACCTCACCCCGGACTGCGTCGATTCATGCCCGGCAGATCCTCTCAAGACCGCACCGGGCATATGCGGATGCGGCGTTCCGGATTCCACTATCGACAGTGACGCTGACACGGTACCGGATTGCAGAGACAAGTGCCCGGGCATCCCCGATACCGACTCAGACCTTGACGGGACTCCGGACTGCAATGACGGGTGCCCGACCGATCCGGCCAAAGACCGCGCCGGGCCAGTGCGGATGTGGGTATGTGGACATCGACTCGGATAGCGATGGTACCGCAGACTGCATCGACGGCTGCCCGAATAATCCTCTCCGTCATGATTATACCTATGTGAACTGTGGGTCCGATTCGGATGACTGCAACTATGTCCGGATTTCCTGTGGTGGGAATCCACCGGCATGCCTGCACTACTGCAGCACACCGGCTCCGTATTCGAGCCCCTGCAACTGCGTGTAGGACAATAGTATTTTTTTTAGCCCGCACCTGTCACGGGGCACGGTGTCATTTCCACGCGCATATAAAATTTTGGGCGCTGTAGAAATCATTTGGATCATGATGGCGCTCCAGGGGCTCCGCCCCATCGCTATGGCGCCCCGGTTGCGATAGGACCGTATTACCCGTACTGTGGATTGTGTTGTTTTTCGGTAATACATTGGAATCGCAAGCGTCCCCGCCCCCCATAGGGGCAGGGCTGGCGTAAAGTGGGCGAAATTGCCAGGCATAAGAGGTTTTCTACAGAGCAAAATTCAGAATAACTACCTGCCGGCAACCTGTCACGGGTACATGACAGTCAGCTATGGCGGACCGGATGTTTATGAAGCCGGCAGGGAGATGTTTCCAGGATTCAAAAGATTCATTGAGAGAATTTCACTTTTTTTTTCTTAAAATGAGAGGAAAATACAGGATCAGGCCGATGCATAATCCTGCAAGAAACAAAACGTTGTCAGCAATGATCCGGAGGTGATTGCTTACCGGGTTGATGTACTCCCCGTTCGTATTCCGGGTATTCACCGAATCAACATTTCCCATTCCATGTAAAAAAATGATTTTCATCATGAATCTTCCCGACGAAAAGGCCCTTTCCAGTGTCTTTTTCCAGGAATGTTTTTTTTCATGGACAACAGGAAATCCAAAGACCTGCTCAATGGCGATACCGGATTTCCTCATACGGGCAAAGAGTTCGGTATCTTCCCCGACCGGAAACCGCTCATCAAACACCATCGTGTCGAAAATTTTACGGTCGCACACCAGGTTGCACAGGTCCAGACTCGTCGGGGTGATTTCTATGCCCTTCATCACTACATTTTCCCTGACGACCTGATTGATTTCATCGAGCCAGGTATCCTGTAATGGCCAGGCATCGCTCTCGGTAAATACCAGGAAATCCCCTTTCGAACGCGTTATTGCGTCATTCCATGCTTCCGGGATGGTCCCTTTTGTTGAACAGACAAATTCAAAGTCCCTGAACCGTTGTTTTGCCAGGTGGTTTTTCAGGTTTTCAAGTTCACGGGTATGTCTGGCAATGGAAATAACACTGAATCTGGGCATATTATATGAAAATGAGATCTCGGAATCTTAATAATGATGGATGATGGTGACTGTATAATATAAGCCCGGAAATTCAGGGTCATCGAAAGACAGGAAATTACAGGGCCATGCTGTCACTGATTAAACGCTCACCGGTGGAGAATACATGCGGTTGCTGATAATATCTCATCCATTTCCCTGGAGTTCGGGCGCCGGCAAGAGAAATTTTGAGGTCCTGAAATATTTTAAGGAATGTGGTCACGACGTCACTGTTGTTTTCTCGCCTTTTACCATGAAATGGCTTGTATACTCCATAAAAAACCAGAAAAAAGATCTGAACTGTTTTTTCAGGTATACCCGTGAACTCGAAAACAGGGGCATAGCTATCCATCCGGGGAGTATACAGTATATATCAGGACATATTTTCTTCAGGTTCGAGCCCGGCCAGGGCGCAGAAAAAACTATTCCTTGGCAGTGCGATTTTTCATGGTTCTTGTATCGGCCATATGATATCCGGGTATCTGAAGAACTATCTGGGAGATCTGAAAGGACCATTCGATGTTGTCTATGCACAGCATGAAACGCTCGACGCAGGTATGCTGGCATACCGTATTTCGGGAAAATTGAATGTACCTTTTGTGTTTCTTCTCCACAGCGAACCCTATACCTCGGGGTATACTCTGTTAAGAAGAAAAAAATTCGTTACGTTCAGGGAATATCTCTTCTGGTTATCCGGGAATTTTTTGCCGAACTATTCCACGTATTTTTTTTATCGCAAAGCATTGAATTCACCCTTATTCAAAGGATTACTGGCCATTTCGCCCTCACCCCTCCAGATATCCGGCTTATCCGGCACAAAACATACCATTCTCAATCCTTCAAATGCTTTTGATCCCTCACTTCTCCGGTACCGGGAGAACCCGGCCGGAAAAGGGGATTACGCCATATATTTCTCACGATTTTCCCAGGAAAAAGGAATTTTCGAGGTACCGTTTATCTGGAAAGGTGTTGCACAGGAACTACCTCAGGTAAAATTACTGCTCTACGGTCTTGCATCGGAATTCAATGCGGCTATGTACCGTGCGATGGTGCATGCAGTATCCATGGACGATGTATTGATGTACCGGGGCTATACGCCTGATGAACATGAATTGCAGGATACGTTACACCGTGCGAAGGTCATGGTCCACCCGTCGCATTCTGACGGTTTTTCCCTGAGCATCCTGGAAAGCCTGGCAGCAGGGACCCTGGTAGTGGCATATGACATTCCGGCCTTCGGTTATTATTATAAGAAATTCAACGCCGTCCACCTCGTCAAAGAGGGAGATATCGCTGCAATGAGCGCCGCGATTGTCGATATTATTTCCCATTATGAAAAATATCAGGAAGCGCTTGAGAGATGAGGATCTGCTGGAATTTCTGCATCAGCATAATTCCTGGAAAAAAGTCGCGCAAACCGAACTCGAATCGTTAGGCTCATGGTAAGTATGGTTGCATGGTGACGGACTTGTTCACACCAACCCCATCCCTGCCTGTTTTGCAAACATAGGATGGGAGAACAATTTTTCAGAACTGTATTTCTGTTCTGTGACTCTATGGTGCCCGGAAGGTAAATGGAAAATAAAAATGAACAGAACTCCCGGCACCGCACCGATGGCACACACGGGCTTGAGCATACGAACGGAATATACAATCTATTGTATGGGAAATTTTTTTTGGAGATTCATTTTAACGAACGGGATTTCCTCCTTCCGGTCTTTCCGTTCACCGTATCCAGAACCGTCTTCTGATATTGATGCGCCAGTTCATGCCAGTCATATTGTAATGCAATACCCCGGTACTCCGTGCTGTTTATTTCCGATCTCTCTATCCGGCGGACCTCCCGGAGAAATGATTCCTTGTCATCGTAATAAAAAAGTGCATCGCCAAAAAAATGTTCAAGAGCTGTCATGCGGCTGGAGAGGACCGGTTTTCCGCAGGAAAGATAATTGAATATCTTGCCTCCGACCGTCATGTCATTTTTTTTCATTCGTTTCAGGGGATTGAGACAGACATCCATGGCTGAAATGTACTGACCAAGGTCAGCATACGGCACCACGTCGGAAAATACAATCTTGTCCGTCACACCCCGTTCTTCTGCAAGTTTTTTGATCAGGGATCCGTACTGTGTGACATTATCGGGCCCGACAATGAGGAGCGTTGCATCGAGTTCGGGGAGTGCTTCAATGACCGTCTCGAGATCCACCCAGTATTCCAGGGTTCCGACATACCCGAGGACCGTCCCGTTCAGTCCAAGACGGTGCTTGGCCTGCTCCATGGGCACCGGCTTCAGGAGATCGTAACTGACGCCATTGGGGATAACATGGATATTCTTAAGCCCCAGAGCGGTCAGGTAATCCCGGAACTCTTCGGTAACGGTAATAATTGCACGCGCATGCCGGAGATTATACCGGGTGATGATCCGCACGAGTCTCTGAACGAATGGTTTCAGGGGGGAATTCCAGTAATAGATCGAGGCAGATTCTTCCAGATGATCCTGGTAATCGAAAACAACGGGGACCTGCATAAAACTGGCAGCAAATGACGGCAGAATGTTTGCCGATACGATAACATCGATGGAATGTTTTTTCACAAGGTTCCGAATGCGGATGACGTGGAAGGGGAAACTCAGAACGTAGCAGAGGGAAAGGTCATTGAAGGGAACGGTCCGGCCGTTGATGAGTCTGCACCGTGTGGTCATTTCCGGAAATCGTTTGAATTTATTGAACTGATAATTGAGAACAAAGACCTCTTCGGTACCGGCGATGGTGTCGCAGATAAAATTCAGCCTGTTTGGCACGGGCGCCTTTACCCAGTCTGTAGGAGGGATGACCAGAATTTTCATGTATCGTGGTTCCAGGAGTTTAACGGTCCGTCATAGACGGTCTATATATGATATCGTAATGGATCACTAATTCAGGAACTGATGATACAATCTGTTCATCTGATGAAGAAAAAAATTTGGATTCTCATCGTCACTCTACTTAATCGCATTAATGGTATTTACGCTCTGGATACGGCTCTTACCGCTGTTAAATCTCGGAAATTCAGATATTTTTGGTATTGTGGGTACGAGCGATTCCCTGTATATCCTTCGCCAGATCGAACAGACGTCAGTGAACTTTCCCCTGTACGGGTGGTACGACCCCATGACCTACTACCCGAACGGTCAGATTGTCGGGTTGGGCCCGGTGTTTGTCTGGATCTGTTCCGGACTTTGTGTGATTACCGGCGCAGTAACACGGAGTGAAATTGTTCGTACAGCGCTTCTGGTCCCTCCCGTTATGGCAGTCCTTATGATACCGGTCGTGTTCCTTCTTGATCCGGAAACTATGCGGACCTGAAAACCGGGCTGGTGGGTGCAGGTCTTATCACGGTCATCGGAGGCAATTATTTCTTTATTGCTCTTGCCGGACATTTTGACCATCACATGGCGGATGTATTGTTCAGTACGATTTTCTGCCTGAGTTACCTGTACACGGTATCGTACGCGATCGATCACCCCGATGCCCTGAAAAAACCCGGTACGGCCGGCATGCTTGTCGTTCTCTCTCTTGTATCCGGAATAACCTTTTCGGTGGGACTTCTGACAACTCCTGCCATGATATTCTTTGGTCTGCTTGTCGTGGTATTCACGGCTGTTATGTTTTTTTATGATTTTTGTCATAACCGGGAAAGTGAATGTCTTCTCGTCATCAGTCTCATCATCTTCGTTTGTGCGATTGGTATATTATTGATGAACGGGATCAGGGCACCGGGAACAAATCTGTATGAGTATTCTCTCGGCCAGCCCCTTGCATACCTCCTCGCGCTGATCGGTATTGTGGCCTTGTATGCGCTTGCGCTGGCCTTCAGAAGGAACAGGAAGGGAGTATATCCGGCTCTCGTGTTCTGTATCGGGATCCTGGCACTGCTTGCGGTATTTCTCCTCATCCCACAACTATCCGCATCTCTCCTGTCAGGATACCGGATATTTTTCGGGTTCAATCCCAATGCCGGGCTTGTGCAGGAGACCCGGAATTATACCCTTGCCTATGGATGGCAGTCACTGGGTTTCGGCCTTATTCTCGCGGCCGGGGGATACGGTATCACGTTGTGGAGGAGCCTGAGAAAATACCATCCATTACTGGTTTTTATTCTGGTATGGTCATTCCTCATGGCACTTGCAACGTGGAGGCAGGCACGCCATGAGTATTATCTCGCGGTAACGATCGTCATACTCTCTTCAATCTGTATAGTATGGTTCTTCGAACGGGGATGGAATGCGCTCCCCGCCAAAACAAAAGGGGGTGTGCATCCTGCTCCACCGCCGCGTTCCTCCAGAACCGGATCGGTGGTTTTAGACCGATCAATCCCGTATATTCACATAATTCTGGGCATTCTCGTTGTAGGAATAAGCTTTTATTTTGTACTATCTTCGATAGATGCTGAGTACCGGTTTGCATCGGATCAGCCTGAGGGTGTGAACACTGCATGGCGTGAAGCCATGGAATGGCTCAGGACCAGCACACCCGATCCCGGTGTGGACTACTACAGAATCTATGACCAGGCCACATTCACCTATCCCGAACAGTCGTACGGGATTCTGACATGGTGGGATAATGGCAACATGATCACGTTCTTTGCCCGGCGTATCCCGAACGCAAACCCCTTCCAGTCCGGTGTCGGAGAGTCTGCGCAATTTTTTATGGCGGATTCGGAAGAAGCAGCGGATATCATTGCAGATAACGGGGGGATACGGTACATTGTGACGGATATTCGTACGACCGTGCTCTACCTGCCGAGCATCGCAAAGGCATATAACGCATCTGCAGGACTGATGCCGTACAAGGAGCCGTTTCTCATATCCGCTCCGGGAAATCCGGATCACTACAAAACCGTAACATTCTATAAGAAACCGTTCTTCAGGACGATGCTTGTCCGCCTTCATACCTTCGATGGTTCTCTGCTCCAGCCTGCAAAAGTTGTTGATATTGAATATAATCTCTCTACGGTTTCTACGCGGGGCTTAAAAGTAATAACATCCATGAGGAGTGTGGATGCGGCAAACAGGAGCACCGCCATGGCTCCGGGAACCGGCCAGTCGGGAGGAGGACCCCGGGCGGATACCGTCAGTATCAGTTATCTGCTTCCTGTCGAGACGGTCCCTGCACTGCACCACTACCGTCTGGTCTATGAATCGGCGGGGACATTGAGCGCGAACAGTACCGACAAATACCTCAAAATCTTCGAATATGTACCCGGGGCGAGAATCCCGGGCGAGGGAGTTATCGGGATTTCGCTGATAACCAATGCAGGCCGGCAATTTGAGTACCGCCAGGCAAGCGAACAGGGGGAGTTCATTGTACCGTATTCCACGATCGGGAATCCGTACAATGTCAGTACCATCGGAAAATACCGTATCATCGGAACGAAAAAGGAATTTGATGTCAGCGAGGATGCGGTTTTTAAGGGTCTGAAAATCAGTAGCTGAGTAAAAAAATCTGATAATATTCAATAGGGATGAAACACCTGAATATTCCGGTGATCGGGAAATGATGCGATCTTTTTTTTGAATCGGGACTGGAAGGATCGTTATTCCCTTACAGGCGGGCACCGGGTACACAAAAATGGAGATAAAAAGACAGGCGGATTTTTTAGTACCCCAATCTTCCGTGCCGGGTCGGGCACCGTTTATTCAGAATGCTTTCTCCCTGCAGTGATAACGACCCTCTTTTCAAGGACAGAAATATTTGAAGTATAACCAGTCCTGTTCCCGTCCCCTTCCCTCCCGGGAGGGACTGCCTGGTATTCCTCAGACACAGTGGTCAAAGGATCCTGCCGGCTCTCCGGGGCAGATGCCCCCTTCTTGGGTCCGACCGTATGCCGCGGGAGGGTCAGAACGTCTTTTTGTTCCCGTGCCGTTTCTCCATTTTCATCGTGCCGTCGGACTGCATGATCCGGACCATTGCGGTCTCCGCCGGGACGTCCGGGACATCCTGCGGGCTTGTCCCCTTCAGCCGGATTACGGTTCTGTCATCGGCCGGGACGGCATCGGACGGGGACGCTGACGGGTCCGTTTGCAGGGGAGGTGTGGTGCCCCGCACAACCGTTCCCTTCGTAAGCTCCTGGCGGCTGCGTTCCCCGCCCTGCCGTGACAGTGCCCGGGCAACCGTCTTGAGGTCGAGCAGCTCATCGGTCAGCCCCTTGACCAGCGCTTCCATATCCCGTACTCGTTTTTCAAGTACTGCTATCCGTTCTTCCGTTTCACCGGTTGTTGAAATTTCCATACGTGTAATCAGTTGCTCCAAAAGGTCGGGTCCGTTCCCGGGAAATGTGCTCTTTGCATCAGAATCTGCATATAGTACATGTAGTATTTGTCCCTGACATGTTATAATGGGGAGTGACCCCAAAAAGATTCTGGTCTGAATTGTTATTTTGCAGGATTCTCCTTTATCTCAGATCTTTTTCGGAGGTTTACATTCACCGGATACCAGGATGAGCGGAAGGAAGCCGGATATTTTTTAACTGGTGGGTATCCGGGGAGTGCCGGTTTTCACCCAGCTGTTCTTTCTCCCAGCTGTTCTCTTTCGGGGGAAATCCGGCAGGATACTCTCTTGAGACTCTGGAACAACACTCAATACCGATGAAATACTACTCATCTTGGATGAAAAATACCCTGATAGTATTGGTGGCAGGGATGGCAGCGATCCTGGTGGTGGTATCTGCCGGGTGTATTACCCCCTCCACGGGCAACAACGCTTCCGCAGGCACACCTGCCGTGACCGCGGAAAAAAACGGTTCAGGATTACCAACCCTGCCCTCTCACCTGCCGGCAGCAACTCCGGGGGTGCCTGGCTCAGCGGCTGGTGAGACCGGGAGCAGGCTGGTGGCGACAACGGGGGATACCGTATCGGTCTATTATAACGGGACGTTCGAAAACGGCACCGTTTTTGATTCAAATATGAATGCCACATCGCCCGTTGTGTTTACCCTGGGCAATTCGAGTGTTATAACGGGTTTTGAGGAAGCGGTGACCGGGATGTCGCTCAACCAGGTAAAAACGGTGAATATTCCCGCCATAAAAGCCTACGGGGCATATAATTCAAGCCTCATCCGGACGGTAAACCGCACCGGCCCGATTGCAAATACCAACTTTACGAAAGGAGAGTTCTACTCTATCCACGACAAAACAACCAACGCGGTCAGTATTGTAAAGATCCTGCAGGTTAATCCGGATACCGTTACCTGGGATGCAAACGACCCGCTGGCAGGCCTGAATTTCACGTTCACCATCAAACTTACCGGAATCAAGCAGCCATGAAGGCCCGGTAGCTACCCGTGTGCCCGGTCCCGCACCATGGGGCGGGCGCACGGGTTTTCCTGCGGAAAAAGGGAGGAAATTTGATTGAAAATGCCGGATATGCATAGCATTTCTTACGGGGGGAAAGTATCGGGATTCAAGAGTATTCCCCGTTAAAAAATCAGGTCTGACGGGAAAACCAGCATCAGGGCCCTGCCAGAAGTTCGCGGGGCGAAAGCAGTATTCACCGTGCAGGTTTCTCTGAAAAAATTAAAAAACAGGAGGGACCCCGACCCTGACTTTGGAGGGGGGAGGTAACGGCCTGGTAGTGTTTGTTCGTTGCTTCTGATGTTCTCAGGTGTTCGGTGTGCTCTACTGCAAATACCAGTGCAGAATGCTCTGGTATTTGTATAGTATATTTTACATTTTGTTTTAAATCCTTTCCTGTGTTGACATATACCATGTTCCCATGAAAGACCTAATCAGCATTATCTTACGGCGGTGAACTTCCAGCCCGATACCGGCAGGGCCATGATTGCGCTATAAAAAAATGTTGAACCGGAGTTTTGCTAAAAAATAAAAATCAAAGTCTGGATGATAGGGAAACGATGTCTGAAACCGGGTGAGCTTTTTTGCCAGTCTCCCATGAAAATTCTCTGGATTTTCGTGTATGTCTCAATACAGGTCTGATTGAAAAAAGGGACCCTCCCCGGCCGGATGATCAACCGGGATGCCTTCAGCAGGTTCTTCTTTGGCAGTGACCAGCAGGCTGCAGCCGAACTGGCAAACCTGACCGCACTGAACCAGGCCCGCATCAGCGAGATCGAGAACCTCATAAATACCACAACGCTGGATGCAGATACCCGTGCTCATATGAAAAAGCACCTTGTGGTACTGCAGCAGAATGTGGCATTTGATCTGCAGCTCGCCGCACATGCCAGGCAGGACCGCGGGATCTTTGGCTGGTTCAGGTAACGTAGCGGTGCGGAACCCGGGTGGCGCGGGTGAGCGAGGCGTATCTGCTGCTTACCCCCCATCCCCTTATTTTTTCCGTGGGTGCCTGCCCCCCCACATGCATAGGGGGAGGTTGAGGGTCCCTCTCCTTCGCTTCTCAGCCCATTCCGCCCCCCTACTCATTTGTGGGAAACCCCGTTTGATCTGGCCGCCCCGTCTTAATCTCCACACGAAATGAAGGGCAGTCATATGTCTGACATTATAAGGTTCCCGGATTTGGGTAGGAGGATGATACCTCCTGCCTCCCCTCTCCTTATTTTTCCGGAGGGATATCATCCCCTCCTTTCAAAATACCCGGAAAAGGGAGTTCCCACCAACACTGACGGAGAAAGGGGAAACAATCTTCCCGGTCAGACAACTGGCATACCAATTGAATTTACGTCGTAATTCCACACGAAATAAAGGGCTTTTCTTATAAATATAACGGGGGTTGTACACCAATCTGGAGAGGAGTACCCCTTACTCTTGTTAAGTGCAGGGTAAACCGGGTTTATCACCCATCACAACCATGTGAATAATTACAAGAAATTAACGATAAATCCAGCCGGCAGGGGATTTCGCATGTTACGGGGAAACGGATCATCAGTCATACCAGTCATAGTCTTGCTCGCAATATTGTTCATTGTACTACCGGGGAATGCCGCCAATAACGCAACGCAGACAACCGTTGCCACTGCCGAGACAACCACTGCTCCACCGGCAACAACTGCTGTTGTCACTACGCAGACAGCCAACGCGACACCTGCAACAACCACAGCTCCACCGGTAACAACTGTTTCTACTACGCTGACAACCGTTGCCACTGCGCAGACAACAACCGTTGCAGTTACCCACATTACAACGGTTGTTCCTTCAGCAAACCCGACAATTACCGTAACGGAAACCGAAACAACCGGCAGTGTGATGGTGTACTCATCACCGGCCGGCGCCAGTATCCTGATCGATGGCATCTATGTCGGGACAACCCCGGGGAACGTGAACGGAGTGCCTGCGGGAAATCATATCCTGCGGTTATCATTGAGCGGGTACTATGATTACGAGGGCTCAATCTATATCGTACCGGGACAGACGACACAGGGGTACGGCACGCTCCAGCCCATGAATCAGGTCACGTCAGCGGCACCGACCCCGGTCCCGACCGCGATCGTTCCGGTGATCGTCCCGGTTATCACGGCAGAACCTACGCAGGATAAGGGACTGCTCGGAAATTCAAGTGTTATCGCAGCGATTATCGGTGCGATTGCCGTAATCATCGGATCCGCAGTAACGATCTTCACTCACATCAAACCCCCGAAGAAAGTGTGAGGGCCGGTTGAGGGCACCTGCCCCGCCGGGCTGGACTATCTCCCGGATAAGGGATACTCTTTTTTTTCCTGCACCCTGTTTCGGAAGTTTTCCTTTCATGATGATGTACGCCATGCGGGACATATTCTGCGGCAGGGGAAAAGCAGGGAGGTGCGGGAACGGGTTTTTTTTGAGGGAATCCCGGTTCAGCCCGCCCGGGTCATCTCCCGGGCAAACTTTTTTGCAGCATCCAGGTCTTCCGTGCCAGGCCGGCCCCGGTTGAATACCAGGAAACTGCCCCTGCAATGATACCTTCCCAGGACCGTTGCACCCTTCCCGGTCAGGGCATCCTCCAGTGCAGCGATCATTTTCTGGGCTCCCGCGGGAGCCATCGATGTGCCGAACAGAGCAACCTTACGACCCGCAAAAACATTATCCGTCACGAATTTCATCATCGCTTTACCCGGTGTACTGCCATAGGTCCCGCTTCCCAGGAACAGGACCTTTGCATCTGCCGGCAGCGGTGTCGTGAGGTCTCCCACCCTGACGCCCAGCTCTTCTGCAATGGCATCAGCAACTTTCCTTGTATTACCCCCCCGGGAATCAACGAACACAGCGATATCGGTCATATTTTCTGATATGGGGTTATCTGCATGATAAATGGTCCTGTCACCATGCTCTGATGAGAGGGAAAATTCAACCGCGATCGTAATCGCGATGATTTTTTCCCGGAACCTGGTTCAAATACCGGCACCGGTCTGGGAAAAGACCGTAAAGAAAGGGTTTCTGCCACAGGAGGGGGGGTCCTTGGTGGGAGGGCAGGGTGCCGGAACCAGAGAGAAACTTACGGGCAACTCCGCCGTCCCACCGAGCGCCAGTAACCGGATCCTGGCATAAGCCCTCAAAAAGCCCGTCAAGAAAGTTACAGGCATTCCGGGAGGCGGAACTCAAGAGCCGGATGGTGTGCGGGAGGGGTATGAATCACGGCATGCTCAGAAGTTGTGCAATTCTGATAAAAGTGAAATCACGCCAGATAGGATCAGAATTTGCGAAGATATTTATTTCGCGAACCAATTCTTGCGAAAATGCAGTCAGGACCTTCGGTTTACCGCGTATGGAACCCCGCCACCGGCATCGCACTCAGCAAAAAAACGGGATTCAGAGAACGATCTCGATCTCCAGTTTTTCTGCCAGTTCCTTGTACCGGTTCCGTATGGTGACCTCGGTCACCCCGGCAACTTCCGCAACTTCGCGCTGGGTGCGCCGTTCCCCGCCGAGGATGGAGGCAATATAGATCGCCGCTGCCGCAACACCGGTCGGCCCCCTGCCGCTGGTCAGTTCACGCTCGGAAGCCTGCCTGAGGATCTCAATGGTCCGGCTCTGGACCTCTCCTTTGAGGGTGAGACCCGAGCAGAACCGGGGCACATAGTCCAGCGGGGAGGTCGGCAGGAGCCTTAAGCCAAGTTCACGGGAGACGAACCGGTAGGTCCTGCCGATCTCTTTTCTCGAAACACGGGAGACTTCGGCAATCTCATCAAGCGTACGGGGCACGCTGCACTTCCGGCAGGCGGCATAGAGCGCTGCTGCTGAAACGCCTTCGATGCTCCGGCCGCGGATCAGGTTCTTGTCGACTGCATCACGGTAGACCATCGCAGCGGTCTCGCGGAGGTTCCGCGGCAGGCCCAGTGCGGAGGCCATGCGGTCCAGTTCCGAGAGTGCGAACGCCAGGTTCCGCTCGGTCGCGTTGCTGACACGGATCCGGCGCTGCCACTTGCGGAGACGGTAGAGCTGGGCCCGGTTCTTGGAGGAGATCGACCTGCCGTAGGAGTCCTTGTTGCGCCAGTCGATCATGGTGGAGAGACCCTTGTCATGGATCGTGAGGGTCATCGGTGCACCGGTACGGGCCCGTTTCATCCGCTGGTCGGCATCGAACGCACGCCACTCGGGACCCCGGTCGATGAACTCGTCATCAATCACCAGCCCGCAACTCTTGCAGACCAGTTCTGCCCGCTCGCGGTCGTGGACAAGCACGCGGCTGCCACACTCCGGGCAGATGGTTTCGGTCTGGCTTTCCGCTTTCTTCTCCAGCACTCTCTGTATCATTCGTGATTTGAACGATTCCCGCTGGGACTGGAGGACTTTTAATTGTTCAATTTCCTGCATTCATATTTCCCTGACTGATGATCTTTTGTCTCGAATTTTCTGCTGCCTGGAACCGGCATATCCGCGGAAAGGCTGTTTTCGCACGTGACCCTTTCATGAAGCCACTTCACCGGAGTCTGCGTTCATCAGCCTGTTTCTGAATTTCCATAAATCGTTCATTCCTCGGGCATTCGTGCGGATTCACCCCGTTTATCGGTATCCACTTCCCTTCCCGCGGGTTGAACCGGGCCGGGCATGACAGTTCCTTGACGGGCGATCCAGTGACTCCCGGGACCATCTTGATTTTAATGTATTCACAATCTGTACAAAAATAGTAGTTACTCATGTCTTTTCTCCTGTCCGGATAAATTCGCCAGACTTGTCGTGGTGTCTTATCCGGGTGAGGATATATGTCTTAGTGTGATGCTAAAGGCCGGCAGAAATGCCGTGAGTGGGGGACCTCCAGCACCTTTTTGCGTCGGAAGACCACGACGAAATAGTGCTCCCCGGAAGCAAACGCTCCGACAGACTGCAGGAAGAGAGGACCGGCAGGGTACCGGGTATGGGCATGGTGGGGAACCGGGGTTATACCATCATCTAATCCCGGAGTTATACACTATAACCTGCACGATTTTTTGAATTTATCTGCTATTTCGGTGAACAATTACGTGCCAGAGATATTCGAATTGTTTCTGCTGACACACACGCTTTACTTCAAAAATCATGATTGCTGAACTACCTGAAAATTACCAGAAGGAGTGCGAAAGTTTGGATTACCGAAACGTAATATCGATAGATAGTGAGATGGTTATAATATTCGGTTTCCTTCTTCTGTTAGTATTGGGAATAATCCTCGGAATCTGCCTTTTTTTCGCATATGATATTCAGAATATTACCATGGGCAGTATACCAAATATCGTTAAATAAAATCACCCTTTTTGTAAAACCAAAAAAACAATCCCGTTCTGTTGCGTTTTTGCCTGTCGATCGTGCGCACGAGAGCCGGGGCCCGGGGGAACTCATGTGATTATGATAGTAACCTTTAATGTGAATCACGATAATGGTGGTTTGCTGAGAGGATACTCAGATGAAGGAAGGATTTGAGATGAAAAAAATCTTGATTTTAGCCATCCTGCTCATGATGTTGGCAGTACCTGTAATGGCTGCGAGGGGTGGGGTTCCGAATTATAATTCAGGATCCAGTATAGCAGGAATCATGTCCGATGAGTTCAGTTATTATTACGGTGACACTGCAGGATTCTCAGAGATTGGCGTTGGTACTGCCGACTTTGGCGGTCACAACAGTGGGCTTTCGTGGCCGGCACAACAGGAACATAAACCCTCCTGAGAGATCCGTTTACCACCACTTTTTAACGAGAGCCTTTCGCCATTGATGCAAACGTTCCGGTTTGCCCTTTGTTAACCTTCAGATCCAGCGACCCTTATCCACCCGGATCAGGTGCACACACCACGTAACCGGCCCCGGTTCCCATTCTTCGCAAACCTCACCCCGGCAGGGGAGTAAAGCAAGCGGTATTCCTTTTCCGAAATTATCAAACCTGTTTTCCCTGGAGCACAAGTATTTGATCGTATCCGGATATTTCATAAATACCCATCAGGAAATGAGGATTATCAAGAAAGGGTGGGTGGCTGGTGAAAGTGATTGTCTGATCAATACAATTCTTAAATTGGGATCACAGGTATTGAGTTGTTATGGACGCTTTCATGCAGGAAGCACAATCTGAAGCACGAAAAGGATTGGCGGAAGGTGGAATCCCTATCGGCTCTGTTTTAGTACGGGGAGGAAAAATTATCGGGCGTGGACATAATCAGCGCGTACAAAAAAATAACCCGATGATTCATGCAGAGATTGATTGCCTGATGGAAGCGGGCAGGATCGGAAGATATGATGATACTGTTTTATATTCAACGTTAATGCCTTGTTTTCTTTGCGCAGGCGCGGCAGTCCAGTTTGGAATAAAAAAAGTTATTGTTGCTGAATCCCGGAATTTTCCGGGCGCCCGTGTATTCATGGAAGAACACGGAATCGAAGTAATCGATCTTGATGACAGGGATTGGGCAGTGTTTTTTAAAACGTGGTGCGATGAAAATTCCGCACTCTGGAATGAAGATATCGGTACTCTGTAGAAAACCTCTTTTCATAATTATGATAACCCCCCTTGCGCCAGCCCTGCCCCCATTGGGGGCGGGGGCGCATGTGATACTTCGGCATTACCTGTCAGGAAATTTCTACACAATTGGTATAGGTAATACGGCACTATCGCAATCAGGGGATGCCATAGCGGCGGGGCGGAGCCCCCGAGAGCGTCATAGTTGA
The DNA here is from genome assembly GCA_963818425.1 of uncultured Methanoregulaceae archaeon. GTDB lineage: Archaea > Halobacteriota > Methanomicrobia > Methanomicrobiales > Methanospirillaceae > Methanoregula. The sequence continues at coordinate 53,891 of CAWFSA010000004.1, forward strand.
TATCAAATGATTTCTACAGAGCAGATATCGGAGAAAATTGAGTTTTGCTATAAAGTACCAACATTCCGTGCCAGCGGGATGCCGGTTTATCCCGGCAATCATGACAAAAGATGAGGAGGGATATTGGTCTCCCGATGGGAACCCTAACGCCTGTTCAACACGACAATTCCCAAAACCAGGACGATTGCCCCGAACAGAGCGTACTGGAGCGGGGCGTGCTGGGTCGTCTGCTGGGCCGGAGGGGTTGCAGCAGCTGTTGCCGGGGGCGTCGGACTTCCTGCATCAGTGACCTGGAACGGGATAACGGTATAGGTATCCTCGTTCTTCATCTCCGGATCGGCGAACGCAGCGATGAGCGCCTCTGCCGCATCTGTGCCCTGCAGGCTTCCCGGGCCAGCGATCCTGAAGAGATTCGTACCGTTGTTCAGCTTCAGGTTGCGGACATAATCTCCGTCCATGTCGATGTCGAACCGGTTGTTCTGCATCGCGTGCTGCACGAAGAGCCAGTACTGCCCTGGCCCGAGACTCCCCGACATGGCCTCAGTACCGGTAAAGGTGAAGGAAGCATCCTGGTTTACCGGGCTTTTCGCCGTGGATACGTAGTTTTTACCGATAACCCAGATCTGGACTTCCGGCGGATCTCCCTCTGCAAATCCGGTGACCGCGAATGCCATTCCCCGTATGACCGGATTTGGGGAGATCTCCGCAGAGATGAAGGGTTTTTTGAGGATGATACTGACGGTGCCGTAGGTTGTCGAATTGCTGAACTGGCTCACCGCGACGGGACTGCTCACGGCATACAGGGTGTACGACCCTGCATCAAAGGGGAGATTGGCCGTGTAAAAAGAGTATTCCCAGGTTGCATCACTGTTTGTTTTCACCAGGGTGAAGGTGTACGGGTTCCCGCTGACTGCCGCCTGGCGGGGCGAGGTGAGTTTTCCCCCGCTGCCTGGCATATTGGGCCCGGTGATGAAGAGGTACGTGGAATCCGAACCGGTATTCTTTCCACTCATGATCACTTTCTCCCCCAGGTAATAACTCTGGGAGCCCTGTAGGGTGATCGTTACGATTGGTTTCTCACCCGGACTTCCCGAGGTATCGGCAGATGCAGGCAGTACCAGCAGGGCTGCCATTCCTGACAGGAGGAGCAGCAGGATCACGTTCCGGAACCCCGAAGGGTTTCTTCCAGATTGTTTTTTCATATGTAAATGTATAGACATTTACACTATAAAGTTATTCCTATGGTCTGCCGGCATCTTTTCCCCGGGTTCACCTGCCCGGGGTGGGCCGGAAAAAATTATGAGTGAGGTTCCTCAAGACGGATTGATCTGCCTGCACTTTGCAGAGAGGTAAAGATCCCGCACAGCGATCCCCCCGACCGTTGCCACGATGAACGCAACGGTTAAAAGTACGAGATTATAGAGGAGGGCAAGAGCAATCCATGTATCAGGGGGATGGAAGGTCACCGTCTCGTAGGGTGATACCATCCCGGATGCTGCCTGGACAAGCAGGTGCATAAGGAACACACCGGATACGATAACCCCGAGGAAGGTGGCGCAGGCAGCTGCTTCAGCCCAGACCTTTTTCATCAGGGCAAACGATCCCGCGACAGCCTCCCGGAGGGTCTTCTGCTCGAGCACGACAAGCGGCACGACAAATGGCGTCAGGATGAACAGGAGCAGGGTGATTGCCGAAAAGTTCAGGGCTTCCATGACCCCGAACGGATATATCCATAACAGCAGCGACCGCCCTCCATAGCCCGGAATCTCGGTGAACATGTTCCAGTCAAGAGTCCAGTTGAAGGGGAACTGAGTGATAACGGGGCCAAAGAAATACGGCCCGAAGATATCGAGGAACCGGAAGTCAGGAGGCAGCCAGATAAAAAAATTCACCCAGATCCTGAAGAGGAGCATGCCTGCGACTGCCAGAACAACAGACCACAGGAAGATGGCTTTTGAGTATTTTTTTGCTCCTGCAAGCCCCTCAAAGAACGAGGCAGGACCGCTTTTCTTTGACGGGATGCTCATAAAAAGGCCAGCCAGTAAGAACACGAGGCAGAACAGGGTGGAGAACCCGATGAAAAAGTCCAGGACATACTGTACGATTATATCCGGTTGCATGATCCTGCCGAGGTAGCGGAGTGCCGCCCGGCCGATGGTGTTTCCCGCCAGCACGAGCCCTGCAAGGAGCGTAAACCAGAGGAGCTGCGGGTTATGGACCAGGGTTTTCGTGCCTGACAGGGCAGCCCCGATTCCCCGCTTTATCGTCCCCGGTCCGCCGGCCCCGCCATCCGGGCGCCCCTCACAGGCGGGTTCAGGCAGGTTAACAATACATGCCCGCGAGACATGGAACACCGGCGGTTTCCGGGACAGGCCGAACCAGTGTTCAGCAGTTTCAGCTACCCGGGTCATGATGCAGGCTCCCGGATCTTGGCAGAGCTGTAGAGGCCCAGCAATGCAATCCCCCCGACCGTTGTCACGACAAACGCAAGGCAGCAGAGGGCAGCCAGGTAGATCAGGGCAGCCGCAATCCATGCATCGCCCGGGTACCAGAAGAGCAGCATCCCCGGTGCAACCATCCCGTACACGATCTGAAAGATCGAGGAGGTGAGTAAGGCAGCGTATACAACCATTCCCAGGACAAGGACGCAGACTGCTGCTTCACCCCAGACGTTCTTCATCAGGGCAGCCGATCTTAAGAACGCTTCCTTCAGGCTCTTCTTCTCAAGCACGAGGAGGGGAACAACAAACAGGGTCAGGACGAACAGGAGCACGTTGACTGCTGAAAGGATCAGGGTGTACGCGAGCCCGTACTCCGTTGCAAACGTGCCCCCGGCGGGGCCGATATGGTAGATTTCCGGCAGGAGGATGAAATTGAAGGGGAACTGGTCGAAGACCGGACGGAACGTTGATTCGACAGGCAGGAGTCCGGAACTCACAAAGAAGATCAGCGTGCCGGTAAGTGCTATAACGAGCGACCAGCCGGGAAGAGGCTTCAGGTGTTCCTTTGCCCGGGCGAGCCCTTCACGGAATGAGAGGAGACTGCTTTTTTTATGAGACACGCTCAGGACAAGTCCTGCCAGCAGGAAGGAGAGGCAAAAAAGGGTTGCAAACTCAGTGGCAAACGTAAGGACAACCCGGCGCTGGAAATCTATTGCATCGTAGGGGTACACACTCAGCAGGTGGATTATATACTGGGCAATGAAGAGCCCGGCCAGTACAAGACCCGTGAAGAACGAGAACCAGAGCAACTGCCGGTTCCGGATCAATGTTTTTACGCTGGAAAGGGTCACTTCGATTCCCCGCCCGATCGTTCCGGATCCTCCGGCACCGCTGTCAGACCGGCTCTCACCGGGGGTTTCAGGTTGCAGTACCATGACAGCCGGTGCTTTCCGGCACAGGCCGAGCCACCGGTCTGCACCAGGAGAATGCTGGTTCATGCCATACTCTCCCGGATCTTTGCGAGCAGTTCCTCAGCCATCTTTGTCGGGTCGGCAGTTTTCTCAATGGTGATCCCGAGCTCGGACGCGAAATCCCAGATGAATTCGGTACACTTCGTGTACTCATCGCATGACCCGCAGTCGCCGTCATGTTCGTACCAGACCTGCATGCCGTGCTTCTCCGAGACGAAGATATACGCATGTGTCTGGAACGGGATGGACCGTCCCAGCAGGACGCCCCGTTCAATATCGATCTTTTCAATCTGGATCCGGTTTGCCTTCGCCATCTCGCGCAGCGAGGCATCGATCTTCTCATCGATAACGAGGAGTGCCTGGTATACCCCCTGCCGGGTAATACCCAGAAGGTTTGCAATAGAGACATTTTGCATCCCGTTGCGTCGCATTTTCCAGAACCCGAATTGTTTCTCATGCGTGGGCAGGAACATAGGTAAATGTATGAACGTTTACACTATAAAAATTAGCGGGGTTTGCCGGGCTGTGCCCGCCCCTGTCCCAAACCCTATCCCTTCCATCCGTCAGCCCCGGTTACGTTGCAGGATACGCGCTTATCCATTCCCACCGGAGCTGCCGGTTATTCCGGCACGGTTCCTGTGTTTTTGGATGTCGAATGTTGAAAATCGGAAAGCTGCCGGGTGGTCGCGAGGATTGCCGGCGTGAACATGACCCGGGTGGACGTGACCGGGATCTTCGATATGATCGCGAGGACGGAGACCCGCTCCGGTTCGCTTGAGTCCCTTCACAACTTCAGCCGTTTAGCCACACACTGCCCGGGTTCCTTATCTGCTTTCGTGAGGTTCTCCACCATTGAAAACGTATATGCTATGCTCCGGCGAGATCGAAGCGATCAAGGTTCATTACTTTGGTCCAGACCGCCACGAAATCCCGGACAAACTTCTCCTGCGCGTCCGCGCATCCGTAAACCTCGGCCAGAGCCCGGAGCTGGGAGTTCGAACCGAAGATGAGATCGACACGCGTGCCGGTCCACCGGACTTCGCCCGTCCTGCGATCGCGCCCTTCAAACAGGTCTCCCGCGACCGCGAGCGGCTTCCACTCCGTACTCATGTCGAGCAGGTTCACGAAGAAGTCGTTGGTCAGCACCCCCGGCCGCTTTGTAAAAACGCCGTACCGGGTCTGTCCGACGTTGGTGTCCAGAACCCGCATGCCGCCCACGAGCACCGTCATCTCGGGCGCCGTCAGGGTCAGCAGCTGCGTCTTGTCAACCAGCAGTTCCTCGGACGGTACGGCGTATTTGTCCTTCAGGTAGTTGCGGAAGCCGTCCGCCTTTGGCTCGAGCACGGCAAAGGAGTTCACATCGGTCTGCTCCTGCGAAGCATCCATGCGTCCCGGCATGAAGGGGACCGTCACCCCGTGACCGGCGTTCTTTGCCGCCTGCTCGACACCGGCGCAGCCGGCCAGGACGATCAGGTCGGCCAGCGATACCTTTTTGCCCCCTTTGGCGGTTTTATTGAACGTGTTCTGGATTCCCTCCAGCATCCTGATCACCCTGGCCAGCCGGGCAGGCTGGTTGACTTCCCAGTCCTTTTGTGGCGCCAGGCGGATGCGGGCACCGTTGGCACCCCCGCGCTTGTCGGAGCCGCGGAAGGTGGACGCCGAGGCCCAGGCAGTCGTTACCAGCTCCGGCACAGACAGGCCGGATGCCAGGATCTTCCCCTTGAGGGAGGCAATGTCCTGTGCATCAATCAGCGGGTGACTGACTGCGGGGATGGGGTCCTGCCAGATGAGCTCTTCGGCAGGAACCTCCGGGCCGAGATAGCGCGAGCGCGGGCCCATGTCGCGGTGCGTGAGCTTGAACCAAGCCCGGGCAAACGCGTCCGCGAGCTGGTCCGGGTGCTCCAGGAAGCGCCGGGAAATCTTCTCGTACACCGGGTCGAACCGCAGGGAAAGGTCCGTGGTCAGCATGCCGGGTGCACGACGCTTCGTCTTGTCGTGGGCATCCGGCACCGTGCCGGCGCCTGCCGTACCCTTCGGCTTCCACTGGTAGGCACCGGCCGGGCTCTTCGTCAGCTCCCATTCGTACTGGAACAGGATTCGCAGGAAGTTGTTGCTCCACTTCGTGGGCGTCGTGGTCCAGGTTACCTCAAGGCCGCTCGTTATCGCGTCCCCGCCAATGCCGGTGGCGAAGCTGCTCTTCCAGCCGAGGCCCTGCTGTTCGATACCCGCTGCTTCGGGCTCAGGCCCCACGTGGCTCGCCGGGCCGGCACCGTGGGTTTTGCCAAAGGAGTGACCACCAGCGATGAGCGCAACGGTCTCCTCGTCGTTCATGGCCATGCGGGCGAACGTCTCGCGGATATCCTTCGCCGCCGCAACCGGATCCGGGATGCCATTCGGGCCTTCCGGGTTGACATAGATCAGCCCCATCTGCACGGCAGCGAGCGGGTTTTCGAGGTTCCGGTCGCCGGCGTAGCGTTTGTCTTCCAGCCACGTGTTCTCAGGACCCCAGTACACCTCGTCGGGCTCCCAGGCATCCAGACGACCGCCACCGAAGCCGAAGGTTTTGAACCCCATCGACTCCAGGGCAACGTTGCCGGCAAGGATCATGAGGTCAGCCCATGAGATTTTCCTGCCATACTTCTGCTTGACCGGCCAGAGCAGCCGGCGCGCCTTGTCCAGGTTCGCGTTGTCGGGCCAGCTGTTGAGGGGCGCAAAGCGCTGCAGGCCGGCACCGGCGCCGCCGCGGCCGTCTCCCGTGCGGTACGTGCCGGCGCTGTGCCATGCCATGCGGATGAACAGGGGCCCGTAGTGGCCGAAGTCGGCCGGCCACCAGTCCTGCGAGCCGGTCATCAGCGCCCGCAGATCCTGCTTTACGGCCGCCAGGTCGAGTTTTTTGAATTCACGAGCATAGTTGAACTCCCCACCCAGGGGACTCGCCAGGGGACAGTTCCGGTGAAGAACCTTCAGGTTCAGCTGGTTCGGCCACCAGTCCCGGTTTGACCTGCCCCGCCCGGTTGCCTGTTTATCTGCCCCGCTCATTTCCGGGGGCTTGCTGTCGTCAGTCATACGGTGATCTCCTCTTGTTGAATGATGTTACTTTACGGTACGAAGGACCGGCCTACGCATCCCTGCTGTGAGGGAACTCCGGCTGTCAGTAACCGAGACCCCACGGTTGTGTGATGAGCGTTTTCCTGGCCATGGTCATTCACAATCCGGTAGATGGGACTATCGGATAATTAACTTAGGTATGGTGTCGGGATCCATCCTGCCGGCATCCCGTGTCAGCGGCGGGTGTGGGCGGGGGCTGCTCCGCTTGAGGGGGGCAAGCGAGAATTGCTCACAGGTCGCGGCAGGCAGGGAGGAGGGGAGACCGCCGGCCCTGACGGGCGTGGTCCTTTCAGCTCACCGCTTTCTTCACGAGCGCTCCGATCCTTGCCTCTTCAGCGGCACTCAGACTCCTTCAGCGCGAAGGCGGTCGGCCACATGGCGCCTTCGTCGAGGTTCGCCTTGTCGCTGAAGCCAAGCGTCATATACCTCGTTTTGAACTTCTCTCTGCTCTGGAAGAAGCAGACGACGTTGCCGTCCCGGGCATATGCGGGCATCCCGTACCAGAGTCTCGGCGAGAGGACAGGCGCATTGGCTCTGATGATCGCATGGAGCTGCCCGCCCATGGCGCGATCCGGTTCCGGCATTTCGGCGATCTTCGCGAGCACGGCGTTTTCCCCCTCTGCCTCACCGGCACGCTGGCCGGCCTTTGGTTGAGGGGGTGTTGTTCCATCGGGTGTTTTTTTCATACTTGTCTCCGGTTGATTGTTCATTTTCCCTTAATAAGAGCTTAAGGATGCGAACAGATCACACGGTTGACGGGATTTTTTTAGTTCGAACCACGGTGACATTTTACCCTCCCCTCTGCCCCCCGTCCGGAATTTTTTCCGGACGGTCTCCAACCCCACTCCCTCTGGGGTGGGACACCCGCCCGAAAACCAGGGTTCATTAAAAATCCGGGTGACGTATCGGCACCTTTACCTTCACCCGGAAAAATATGATAGTTCACCATGAAACGGATTGTTTTTTGTCTTCTCCTCATTGGTATCGCGCTCTCTGCAGGGTGTACCACTTCGTCAGCACCTGTCACAGCGACAACCCCGTCTGCCCCGGCTGTTTCCGGCATGCCGGACCTTGTCGGGAACTGGACAGGGTCATTTGAAGGCTACATGGACACAACAGGATACCAGACCTTTCACGACTCGATTACCCTGACGATCACCGAACAGAAAGGCCGCCTGTTCAGAGGACACGTCACTTTCATGGCGGACGGGACCCGGGTTACCAAGGACATTGCCGGAGCCCTGAGCCGTGACGGGAAGACCTTTGAGACCATTGAGTCCCCGGACGGATTCAGCGACGGTGTAATCATCTCCGCTGACGAGATGGAAATGATCTTCCGGGACACCACAGCTCCGACGAGCATTGCGATTGATACCTTCAAACGGTCAGCGTAGGGAATTGTAGGGGGTTCACACCCTTCCTTATCCTCTCCCGCACGTCCGGAAATCCGGGTGCTTACCGGGTTTCGCAAAGGGATGGCCAACCGGCATTTCCGGCGCGATCGTTTTTCCGGACCGGAGCATGAGCCCTGAATATTAATACGCTCCCTCGCCCAACTCTCAAGAAATGACGGCACCCCTACCAATGGTATCCGGAGGTAATCCCATGCGGGAACAGGCTGCAACGGGAGATTCCGGCACACAGCCCGGACCGCTCATTATCAGGGAACAGGGCAGTTTTGCAGTCGGGGGATCCGTAATAAAAAATTCCGGCATGTTCGATCACCTGAAAGGGACGCCGGACGGGCAGACGCTTCACGGGGATCATGCGTATGTACACTATCAGATCCCCGCAAACGCACGCAGACTTCCGCTCGTCTTCCTGCACGGCGCCGGGCAGTTCTCGAAGTGCTGGGGAAGCACACCGGACGGGCGTGAAGGTTTCCAGAACATCTTCCTGCGACGGAGGTTTCCCGTATACCTCATCGATCAGCCCCGCCGGGGCGGTGCGGGGCGCAGCACGCTGCCCGGCAGCATCGCCGCGACCCCGGACGACCAGTACTGGTTCAACCTGTTCCGGCTCGGCGTCTGGCCGGACTTTTTTCCAGGCGTCCGCTTTCCCCGCGACGCGGAGTCCCTGGACCAGTTCTTCCGCCAGATGACACCGGACACCGGGCCTTTCGATGCCAGGGTGATCGCGGATGCTGTTGTGGCATTGTTCGACCGTATCGGCCCGGGAGTCCTCGTCACTCACTCCGCGGGAGGGGGTCTGGGCTGGATCGCGGCGATCAGGAGCCGGCATATCCGTGCAGTCGTTGCGTACGAGCCGGGGAGCGGTTTTACCTTCCCGGAAGGGGAAGTCCCTCCCCGCATACCCGGTTCGGGCGGTACGCTTGAGGCGGCAGGTGTACCCCTGCAGGATTTCCTGCAGCTGACAAAGATACCGATCGTCCTTTATTACGGCGACAACATACCGGAACAGCCGTCAGGAAATCCGGGCCAGGACGCATGGCGTGTCCGGCTGGCAATGGCGAAACACTGGGTGGAAGCGGTCAACGGGAAGGGGGGCCATTCCCGGCTCGTTCTCCTTCCAGAAATCGGAATCCGCGGCAACACGCACTTTCCCTTCTCGGATCTCAACAACACCGGGATCGCAGACCTTCTCTCCGGGTTTCTTGCAGAGTCGGGCCTGGAGGGCGATTGACGAAAGGAAATGAGAGAACCCCAAATGGGTTATCGATGCAATGCCTCAATACCCATTGAGGGTGGATTACTTTCATCAAAACCCGGGAAAAAAGTCCTGTGAATTCTTTTTCAATCAGAGTCTGACTGATCCGGATCAGATTTTCAATCAGGGTCCTGATCGCGATGAAAAATTTTCAATCAGGGTCTGGTTAAAAATTTTCAATCAAAGTCTGCTGAAATTATTTTCATCAAGGTCTGGTTGCAAAAAGTTAAACACGTGTACACAAATCTCCAAAACCATTCCACGCCGGAAGATTGCACCGGTGCACGATATTTCAATCAAGGTCCGGCAAAAATTTTTCAATCAAGATCTGGTTGAAAAAAATAAATCAAGGTCCGGTTAAAAATTTTCAATCAGGGTCTGATTGATCCGGATCAGATTTTCGATCGTGATCCTGATCGCTATGGAAATTATTCGTGCCAACCCTGCACGATCCGGATCAGGATTCCAGACCACAGGACATTTTCCGTGGCGCTGTAATTTGCTGCGCTTTTGGGAGGCGGGACTCGGGGGCGGATGGGGTGCGGGTGGGGTTGGAGAAGGGAGGGGCAGTTTTGGGAGAAGATCCAACTCAACAAGGAGAGGGGTACCCCCTACCCCCCCTCTCCTTTTTTTTTCAGGCCGGGAGGATCCCCCCACCCGCATGGGGGGGAGGTGGGGGGTACCACCCCCCGGCATCCCGGGCCATCCGGACCCTCTTACTCAATTCTGGGAACCCGCTGAATTCCAACCCCAACATCTGAAACGCCAGGGGAATGCGATGCCTGGCTGCTGCGCAATCGGTAGGCTTACTCAATTCCGGAGCGGGGGGTGGGGGGTACCTCCCCCCGCCCAATATTTTTCCGGAGGGGTGGGACCCCCATCCTGCATCGGGGGAGGGAGGGGCCCCCCTGTCAGACAACGCTTGCTGTACTGAGGTACCGGCGTGGCTTTGGGAAATGTGGCGGTGATCTCCGATATCTGATTTTGCAAAAACGGGAAGGGACCGGGGCAAACTTGATCAAGAGGGAATGGCGGATGGATGGGAGGAAATTACCGCACATGGTGATTGACATCGTGTCCGTTTTGCTTTATATCTCTATACAAATATTTAAGTCATTAAAGTGATCGTATTTGTATGGACATCTGGATTACCCGGGAATGGCTGGGAGTTATTCTGCTCATTATCGGAGGAGTAGTCCTGACGATATGGAATCTTGGCACGAAGATTGATCTATCAAATCTGTCAACGACGATCCTGAACCCATTTTTCATTACCGGGATAATTTTTCTTCTGGCAGGGATTTTCGTGTTACGATCAGGATTATAACACCGAGTCTCGTTGTAACGGGTGAATCAAAAGAATCCCCTGCCTCGTATCGCACGCCGGGATTTTTCGTGTCTGCCAAAACCAGGAATGGGCAGGTTGAGGAGGCGAAAAGCCTCGCAATTCCAAAGTGGATACTGCCCGGCACTTGTCCTGGGGGTAGGTGCCCGGATCGCGCTCGCGCTTGCAGCACGGTATCCGGAATATGTGCGAAGCCTTGTGCTGAACGTGGCAGCTGGGACGATCACCGGACAAGGAAGACAAGGGAGCCGCCGTATCGTTCGAACGGCTGCTGCCGGAGCAGGTGCAGATAAATGCCGGAAGGGAATTCACCATGAACAGGCATGTCAGAGAAAGACCGGGGACGAGAGGCACAGCGATCCTGAATAATCCCAGCCTTTGATCAGCCTGCAGGAACGGCCGGTTTCGGCCAGAGGACGTCCCGGTAGTACGCAATGAGCAGGAGAACAAAGAGCAGAAGCGGCAGACCAATGGCCAGCAGCCGCCCGGATTCGCTGTGTCCGACCATGAGGTTGTAGAGTGCGTGGATGATCACCGCGACCGTATACAGCCCGAACAGGATCGACGGCAGGGAACGCCTCTCGAATCCGTGGGTCAGGAAGATCCCGTAGCCGATGATCGCAGTCAGAGACCCGTGCAACACCGAGGTTGTGATCCCGCGGACCACCACATACGCGATCGCACCTGCACCGCCGAGCGCGACGTTCGAGATGTAGACGTAGTTCTCGAGGATGGCGAATCCGAACCCCGAGGCCATCGCAAGCACAAGCAGCTCCTTCGAGTACCGCTGCCCGATGAGAGGCAGGAGCACGAAGAGCGGCAGGGCTTTCACGAACTCCTCTATCACCGGGGCGATCGTCACATCGGTCAGGACCGAGGTTCCTGCGACAACCGGGTAGATCGCGCTGTTGATATTGAAGGAGATCACGGCCGCCGTCAGACCCCAGATCAGGAAGGCAAGGATCCGCCGCTGCCCGCCTTCGAGAAAGATCAGGAGGAAGAAGAGCGGCAGCGACGCTGCCAGGTAGAACTCGAAGATCACGCCGTTCCCTCCCTCGTATATCCAAGGTATGCGAGTGCGAAGAGCGAGAACGAGATGGCGGCGAGCGCCCCCGTCGCGCTCACGACCCATGGCGGGTCGGGGAGGGTGGACCTGAGCGAGTTCAGCAGGTGCGCGAGCACGAACACGAGGGTTGCCGCGAGGAGGGCCGGGTGACGACAGGCCGAGCGCAGCAGGGCTTCGGAGACAAGGACAGCGGCCAGGATGAAGATAACGAGAGTGGTCAGGGTCTTTGCGTTCGCACCAAGCAGGAAAATGAGCCCGAAGCCAACCGCGGGGAGCACGACGACCGGCGCGACATACCACGCGGGAAGGGAGCTCCGTGCCATCCCCTCCTGGTACCCGGAGATCAGGAAGAGGAATACCCCCGCGAATCCAAGGTCTGCAACGGTGGGGTAATTCAGCCCCTCCCCGATCACGATAAAGTAGGCGTACCAGAACGCGTTTGCGAGGGTCCACGTTGCTCCTGCGAACGCACCGTGTGCAAGAAGCATGTCGGGAGTACGGCGGAGGTACACCCATGCGGCAGCTCCTGCGGCGGCCGTGCTCGCCACGAGCTGGGTTGCATTACTGATGCCGTTGTAGAGAGCCGGCATCTCCCCGCGCAGCACCACGACACTGCCGAGCAGGCCGAGCGAGACCACCAGCAGCACGACCAGTACGCCACGGACTACGAGCTCACCATAACGCGGATCCGGGCGAAGTCGCATGATTCTTTGTTGATCTCCCCAGACAAAAAATAGTGGCTCCCGAACGGTACGAATAAGAACCGCGTATCATCCGGGACCTGGACCGTAATGCACCAATAAGAGGCTGGTATGAACCAGAAGACCGGCACCGATTCCTTTATCCCTTCTACACCGTATCATTATGCATCCAGTCCGGGGAGACGTACATGAACCAGAAGATGCTGTATGTGGTGATCATCGCGGCGGTAGCGGTCGTTATCGTGATCGGGGTATGGCTCACCGGGGCCGGGCAGACCGGGCCGCTCTCGGGTTTCATTACGCCCGTCACTACTCTGACGTTTACTGCGACAGAGGCTGTAGGCTGCGAAGAGGGTATATACGGACGTTGGATTCAGTTCTCCGGAACCCTGAAGGATGCCAATAACAATCCCGTTACCAATCGGGATGTGGTCATCTACAATGCTGCGGGCCCGTATGTCGTAACATCCCTTAAAACCGATCCAAACGGCGCATTCTCCGAAACGAAGGGTGTAAATGAATGTTGCCCGGTAAGTTTCTACGCGGTCTTCGCGGGGGATAGTCAGTACCCGCGTTCGCAATCAACCACCTCGTCTGTACCGGCATCGAACTACTGCAACCGGTGATTCCAGAGCACGGGACCAGGATACCGGGAGTACAGGTGAAGCAGTATGATCATGGACAGGGCACTCCGGGCGAACAGAAGCACCGGGACCGAATATCAATACACTTCCCTTTTATCTCCCGTCAGATATACGGTAATGCATTCAACAGGTGATGATGGATGAACTCAAAGACGCTGTATGTGGCGATCGTCGCAGTCGTTGCGGTCGTCATTGTGATCGGAATATGGCTGACCGGGGCAGCCGGTCCGGGCCACTCGCGGGAACGATTGGCGCTCCAGTCGTAACCACCCTGTCGCTTACTGCGACGGATGATGCGGGTTGCGAAAACGGTATGGCCTATCGCCGGATTCAGTTCTCGGGGACACTGAAGGGTGGGAATGATCCCATTCCCGTCAGACCCGTGACTATCTATAAGGCGGAGGGCCCGGTTGCCGTAGTCAGTCTGAATACCGATCTCAATGGCACATTCTCTCAGTCGGTGGGTGGTATGGCGCTTGGCCCGGCAGATTACTATGCGACCTTCACGGGGAATTCGCAGTATGAAAGTTGCCAGTCAAACATCGTGTCTGTGCCTGCAGCCGGTTCCTGTTAATCAGTGAGTCCGAAGCCGAGGCGGCACCGCGACCGATATCAATACGTTTTCCGGAAGGGGCCCGGATAGGGATCACCAGGCGGGGTTGGTTGCGCCAGGTTCCCCGAGCGGGGTGCACCAGCCGGGGGATGATCCGGGTATGATTGAAAAAAATTTCCGGGGGTGCCGGAAACCCTTCCCGGGCCATTCTCACTGGCCGGAATACAGGGCCCCGGGCGATCGGACGCTGCACGGCGATCACGCGTACGGCACACCGGAGCCCGTGCATTCAGGGAGCGGGTGGCTCTCACGGTCACAGGGGAATGCTGTCCGACCAGGAGCTGACAACCGAGGACGGGCAGTACGGGATTCCGTTGTAGCTCCCTCCATAGTACTCCGCCACGGGATTATCACGCATGGGGGTCGGGTCCGCTACGGTCACCCTGAATGTACCATCCGAACGGGTACTTGTGTCTGCATACCAATACCAGGTGTCTGTCGTTCTTTTATGCCAGATTATGGTTATGGACTGGCCCGGGAGGGGAACCCCTCCTGCGGTACTGAGCGTGCCAAAGACGGTTGTCCGCAGTATCCCTTTAAAGGTGCCGGAGGTCATCCGGGTTGACAGGCAACTCCCGGTGAGCGGTCCATCCGACAGGATAAATGCCGTGCCGGAACGTATCAGCGGGTCGACGAGCTGCGGATCCCATGAGCCCCGCAGGTGCAGGTTGCCGTCCGGGTCTGCCGTTCCGCTGCCGATCGCAGGGAATCCGCCCAGGCGGTAGAAATAATACATCTTCCCGGGCTCCAACCCGTGCGCGTTCATGACGTAGGTCCATGCGTTCGTGTTCACGCTCAGCTTCCCGACGACGTCATTATCGAATGTCACATTGAACTGCGCAACGCGTTGCGACGGGGGCAGCTTTGGTCCTGCTGCAGCGGCAGCTCCCGTTGCTGCAAGCAGTAAAAGGCAGACCATTATCGCGATAACCATCATCCGTTTCATGAGATACTCTTCCTCCTCCATGTTGTCCCGGACCGGTTTTTAGAATATATCCGGGACCTTCTTCAGGTACTGAAAATTCTGTACCCCGGCTTATTAACCTGCGCACGGCGCCGGTGCATTGCGGAGTTCCTTCCCTGAACCGGGCGGACATAATTTCCCCGGCAGTTTTCGGCTTCCGGAACATTCCCGTTGCCGGATATTTCGATAGTCCGTGAGGTCAGACTCCATCCTGCCCGTTCCCCGAATCCGCAGATCCGGCTCGGAGTACGGATCCGGTTCTGAAGAGGGGGGTTGGCCGGGAACCCCCCTGGTTGCGTTGGTGCCGGGAGGGGCGCTGTAATCTGCTGCGGTTTGGGGAGGCGGGCTCAGGAGCGGATGGAGTGCGGGAGGGGTGAGGGGAAGGAGGGGCGGTTTTGGGGGTGGGATGAACGGAGCAAGAGGCACGGGATTTACAAACCTGATGGCACAGCATGCGAATCGCAGGGCAGAACCAGGGAATGCAACAAGTGATGCCGGCACACCGGAACCTTTGGAAAATCCATAACACGGTGTTTATTTTCACCCTGCACCGTCACACTATATGTGCCGGAACTTCCGGTATATATTTGGAGAAAGAATATTTTCAGCCGGGAACCTGGACATGAAAACAGCAATTATTCGACGTCTTCACAAAAATTTCGAGGATTACGTTCATGTACAGGATGGCGTTGAGTTCTGGTTCGCCCGGGATTTGCAGGAACTTCTCGGTTATGATGAATGGCGAAATTTTTTAAAAATTATTGAAAAAGCCAAAGAATCCTGTGAGACATCCGGTAATACAGTTCCGGACCATTTTGTTGACGCCAACAAAATGGTTTCACTGGGATCGGGTGCAAAACGGGAGATTGAAGATATTCTCCTGACCCGTTATGCCTGTTATCTCATCGCCCAGAATGGTGATCCCCGGAAAGAAGAGATTGCGTTTGCCCAGAGTTATTTTGCAGTCCAGACCCGGAAACAGGAGATCATTGAAGACCATATCCGTCTTGCTGAACGGCTGAAAGCAAGAAAACACCTGAAAGATTCAGAAAAAGAATTATCCCGGAATATTTACGAACGCGGCGTGGATGAATCGGGTTTTGCCCGGATCCGGAGCAAAGGGGATATGGCACTCTTCGGGGGCCATACAACCGGCGCGATGAAAAACCGGCTGGAAGTTCCGGACAACCGACCGCTTGCAGATTTTCTCCCGACGGTTACGATCACCGCAAAGAATCTTGCAACCGAGATCACGAATTTCAATGTAACCAAAGAAGATATGCAGGGCGAAGACCCGATCACGGTCGAACATGTGCAGAATAACCAGGATGTCCGCGAGCTGCTCCTGAAGCGGGGAATCCGGCCCGAAACCCTCCCGCCGGAAGAAGATCTCATAAAACTTGAGCGCCGGGTAAAATCGCAGGAAAAAACAATCGCGGGCCGGGCAGGGAAAATTTCTCCGCAGCTGCGTGACAGCAAATAATTGAAGAGGGATCTGCACGGTTTCCCTGATGCCGGCATCCCGTGTCCGCTGCGGGGGGGGCGGGGCCTCTGGCAGTGGAGGAGGACGGGCGGGAATCTCTCGCAGATCATGCAAGGCGGGAGCGGGTCCGAAAAAACCCCTCCCGGGACCCCGCACATCCTGAACCACGTGCCCCGGGTTCCCGGGCTGTTGTAACGTGTCTGCATCCGACCTCCCCGGTTCCCGCCGGAGAATACGGGTTTGTTCCGGCGTAATTCCCGTGTTTTTGCGTTTTGTTCCGGCTGGTTTTCGGGAATGAGGGAAAAGCGGTACTTCCGGGCATGTAACGGGCTCCGTTGTACCAGTTTTCCCACAGGGAGTTTCCGACAGGGGAAAAAGCACTTCTCCGTCGGAGACTTTATCCCGGCCGGTGGCGGGGGTCCGGGCCGGGCATTTCCGGTCACGAAAGACCGGTCCGGAAAAACAAAAAAATATATTCCTGCTGCATTCACCCGATCGTCCTGCCGATCCCGGGCCGCTTACCGTCGCGGTCGATCTCGACCAGCGAGTCCGGCGTGACCAGGAAGAACCGCCACGTCCCGTGCTTGGACCGGATCCAGAGCTCGGCCGTTGCGGCTGCATCCCGGGCGATGAGCCGGAGCCGGGCGATCTCTTTCTCATAATACTCCGCAAGATCCCGGATGGTCGCGAGAATTTCCGGTGCGAACATGATGCGGGCGAACGTGTACGGGATCTTCGAGACGATGGCGATGTCGAAGATCTGTTCCGGGCCGCTCATTGCCTTCTGGATCAGGCCACGCGCCCGGGCGATCGGGATTGCTTCCGAGAATGCCCGGTGCGGGCGGAGACCGCGGCTCATGAGGGGGGCCTCCTTTTCATACGGTTTTTTGTTGATTTTTTCATGGTGTGTTTACCTCCTTTGGTTTTACTTTGGTGTCTCCGGGGCCCTGGCGACAGGATCTGCGTAGGACTGGGTACTGAAAGGGGTTTTATTATAAACCGCTTTAACCGGAAAACGGAGCACGTTGCAAGCGATCCGAAGGAATCGGGGCTTCCCGCTCGCTTCGTTCGAAGGTACATAAAATTGTTCCTCCGGCGGTGCTCCGTTTTCCTCTTCCGGTCCTGCGATTCTGCTCCTGATCATCGGTTTCCCTTTGACAAGAGGTATGAGACTGCCAAAGGAAATGGGCTTGGCTGAATAAATTTTCCGGAGGGAAATCCGGGCGCGTTGATTATGGATTTGGGAGTAACGGGGCGTGGATTTTCGAGATCAGGTTTTGCAAAAAAGGACCGGGACCGGGGTGGGGCGAGGGCTGCGGGGCCGGCTCGGATATCCGGATCAGGATTCCAGACCTCAGGAGATTTTCCGTGGCGCTCTAATCTGCTGCGGGTTTGGGAGGCGGGACTCAGGGGCGGTTTTGGGGGGATCGTGTCCGCGGCGGGGGTATGGCGAGACCTACAGGGTCATGAGGTGAGCGAGCGCAGCTACGTGATTATTAAAAAAATAATAATAAAAACTACTTAAACTCAAATTATAAGATAATCACAAAGGGATATCGGAATTCTGCAAGTTGATATTATGGCAAAACCATATTGGATATACTCTGCACTGTTTACAACTATTGTGTTTTTTGGGGGGTTAGCCAGTAATTTGGTTGCAAATGAAATTGAAGCCGCAATCGCTCCATATAAACCTGTGATATGGATTGTTTTTTTTATTGCTTTGATTACATCTATCTTTTTAGCAATCCGAGAAAGTAAAGAAAAGAATAAAGAATCCCCTCCGAGTGTTCAGACCGTCGGGGATATTAAAATTAATAATAGCGAGAAGCAGGATGGGGGTGTTCGTTTCGATCACGGTTCCATTGTTAAAGTGGGGGGGGATGTGGTTGGGGGGAATAAAATTACAACAATTTATAATGCTAATGACTCTTCCGTCAGTAGCCTTCATCAAATCCCGCGGGCGCCTGCCGATTTTATTGGACGTAAAGATGAACAGGACGCGATACTCAAAGATTTTGAAAATGGTGTCACTATCACCGGAACTGAGGGGAACGGGGGGCATTGGGAAGACTGCCCTTGCTTTGAAGCTGGCTGAAAAGCTTGAATGTCGCTATCCCGACGCACAATTTTTTATCAATCTCCAAGGTACGAGCGACAAACCGCTCCGGTCTGAAGAGGCAATGGCTCAAATTATCCGATCATATTATCCATCTCAAAACATTCCGGAAGGGCAAGATGCAATACGAGCTCTTTACCTTTCCGTTCTCAACGACAAACATGCTCTACTCCTTCTCGATAACGCAGCCGGAAAAGAACAAGTAGAACCTCTTATCCCACCCTTAGGGTGCGCTCTACTAGTGACGTCACGAGTGAAATTTCAACTTCCAGGTCTTCAATCGAGGGATCTTGATTTTCTTACTTCAGCTGATGCTTGTAATCTTTTATTAGAAATTGCACCCCGGATCGGTATATCTGCAGCTGAAATTGCAGAGCTTTGTGGTTTTTTACCATTAGCACTTCGACATTCCGCGAGCATATTAGCAGAACGATCTGATCTGGCCGTAGGTGTATTCATTCAAAAATTGAAGGAAAAAAGGGTGCGTCTGGAAATTATTGAAGCATCGTTTACACTGAGCTATGATTTACTCCCTCCGAATTTGCGCGAACGCTGGAGCCAGTTATCAATCTTTCCCGGTGACTTTGATAGTATTGCTGCGGCCACGATTTGGAATGAAGACAAAGATAATACAATGAACATTTTAGGAGAACTTGTCCAATGGAATTTAGTGGAATACCATGCTCCACCTATTCCTATAGATATTGAGGGCGCAGGTCGATATGTGTTACATGATCTTGCACGACTTTTTGCCGATTCAAGGTTAAATTCTCAACTTCGTGAGATGACCCAAACACGATATTCAATGCACTACCTAAATTTACTCCACATTGCCGATGAATTATATATGAAAGGAGGAGATGGAATCTACGTCGGACTCCTCCTTTTCGACCAAGAATGGCATAATATTAAATCGGGTGAGGAAAGGACTAGAGAAGAAGCTAATGTTAATAATAATAAACAAATTCGAATGGTTTGTTGTGCCTATCCTGTTGCAGGGGCAAATATTTTAATTTTCCGTCTGAATCCATTTGAATATATACAATGGTTAGAAGCAGCAAATAATGCGGCCAAAGTCTTGAATGATGATTCTATTCTTGGCGAGATCTTTACAATTCTTGGTAATGTCTATGCCCATCTTAAGGAAAACCAAAAAACAATCGATTATTGTAATAAAGCCTTGGAAATTCAACGAATTCATGATGATCTGGATGGAGAAGCAAACAGTTTATCTGTTTTAAGTATTGCTTATGCGCAGGCTGGGAGATACACCCAATGCATTTGATTGCACTGAAAAGGCTCTAAGTATATATAGAAAAATTGGGAGTAAAAGAGGAGAAAGCTGCGTACTAGGTAATATCGGGGTAATTATCTCAAACCTTGAGAAAAGTAAAGAGAACGCTGAAAAATTGATTACTTACTCTGAACAAGCACGATCTATCAATATTGAAGTTGGAGATAGATTAGGGGAAGCACATAATTTATGTAACTTAGGTACAGCCTATATGGATCTTAAGGAGTATCCAAAAGCCATTGATTATTTTAAAAATGCATTATTTATTCATCAAGAAATTGGGGATCTACGAGCAGTAGGAAATGATTTATGCAATCTATCTTTTGCTTATGCAAAACTTGAAGATTTGGAAAATGTGATTGCTTATCTCGAACAAGCATCATATGTCTACGATCAAATTGATTCTTCAAAAGCCCGAATAATTCGAGAGAAATTAGCCCAATTTCAAAATAAAACGGGGAATATCACTTCTTAAAATGTGATAATTTTCCCCCCCACCGTGCTACACTCTAGCACACACAATTATATACCCCCGGCATCATACAATAGAATATGCAGGACGAGTGCCACCGCATTCATGAGGGTTTTTTTGCCCGTGAATGTCTTTATCTCCACTAACTCACCCGCCCGCTGCATCAGTGAAACCGTTTCTGAAGTACGTCTGAACGCAGGTACCGTTCAGGGTATCGCGTTTTTGGCTTTTATTTTCAGCTATTATTTCTGGTATTGAGTAAGCCCCCTCGAGTTTGCCGGAAAATTCAGTGCAGAACGAAGGGGGAGGTGTTGGAGTTGTTACTATGAGAGGAAAGGAAATCCGTCTGGAACGAATCATGAACCGCAATACGAAAAAGACGGTCATCATACCGATGGACCACGGGGTCACGAACGGGCCGATCGCGGGCCTCATCGATATGGGACAGGCCGTGAACCTGGTGGCGGAGGGCGGGGCGAACGCGGTGATCGGCCACGTGGGCCTTGCGCTCCACGGCCACCGGCAGGGCGGGCGGGACGTGGGGCTGATCCTGCACCTGTCCGCAAGCACGATGCTGGCGCCGGACCCGAACGAGAAGGTGCTGGTGAACACGGTGCAGAACGCCCTGAAGATGGGGGCCGACGCGGTCTCGATGCACGTGAACATCGGGGCGGAGTCGGAGGCGAAGATGCTGCAGGACCTCGGGATGGTGGCGGTGGAATGCATGGAATGGGGCATGCCGCTCCTTGCGATGATGTACCCGCGGGGCAAGAACATCGCCACGTCCAACGACCTGGAGCAGGTGAAGCTTGCGGCGAGGGTTGCGGCGGAGCTCGGCGCCGACATCGTGAAGACCGTGTATACCGGCGACCCGGAGAGCTTCCGCGAGGTCACCCGGGGCTGTCCGGTACCGGTCGTGGTGGCCGGAGGTTCAAAGACCGATGACCGCACAACACTGGAATTAATCGAAGGCGCAATGGCCGGGGGTGCAGCAGGCATCTCCATCGGCCGGAACGCCTTCCAGCACAAGCACCCGGCACAGTTCGTCCGGGCAGCGGCCTGTATCGTGCATGCGAACAAGAGCGTGGAAGAAGCACTGGAAATTCTGAAGGTGTAACAAATGATTGGAAAGGACATCAGGATCGAACGGATCATCAACCGGAACACGAACCGGTCGGTCATCGTGCCGATGGACCACGGGTTCTCGATGGGACAGATTGAAGGACTGCTGGACATGACGAAGGTCATCTCGGACGTGAGCGACGGGGGCGCAAACGCGATCGTGCTCCACAAGGGGCTCGTCAAGCGCGGCCACCGGAAGCACGGCCGCGACATCGGCCTCTTCATCCACCTCTCGGGCTCGACCTCGCTCAACCCGGACCCGAACGACAAGGTGCAGGTCTGCACGGTGGAGGAAGCCATCGCACTCGGCGCCGACGCGGTCTCGATCCACATCAACCTCGGCTCGCCCAATGAGTCCAAGATGCTGGAGATCGGCGCCAATGTTGCCCGGGACTGCAACCGCTGGGGCATGCCGCTCCTCATCATGTGCTACCCGCGGGGCAAGGGGATCGACTCCTTCTCGCCGCAGTCGGTCGGCCACGCGGTCCGGGTTGCCGAAGAGCTCGGCGCGGACATGATCAAGACCAACTACCCGGGCAGCCCGGAGGCGTTCGGGAAGATCGTGAAGGCCTGCTCGGTGCCGGTCTTCATTGCCGGCGGGGAAAAGACCGGCGACCTCGAGTCCCTAAAGATCATCCGCGACTCCGTGAAAGTCGGCGGGGCCGGGGTCTGCGTGGGGAGGAACTCCTTCCAGCGCGAGGACACCACGGCCTTTGTCAGGGCCCTCTGCTCGGTTGTCCATGACGAGACCGACCCGGAGAAGGCGCTGGGGAAGAAGAGATGAGCGGTGGAGTGGAGAATGGAATCCTCTCTGGAAAAGCGTACAAATCTGTGATGTATTGCGATGGGGCCACGGGCGCTCGCCGCCTCGTCGGGGCTCGCCCCGTGGAGCAGGCCGTAGACGGGAATTGCGTATGAAAATCCTGAACGAAATGCGGGGGTCAAGGGGGCTTGCCCCCTTGGGCTGCCTCCCCCTCTGGGGGAGAGAGGGGGTCACCCTCACAAATTCCACTGAGTTGCGATACGCAGAATGATTTCTCCAGAGCTGAACGGAAGAAAAGTATGAACCGAGGACAAGAAATGCCAGAGGCAGTGATGATGCACGAGACCGGTCACGACCATGAAGCGAAGGAACAACAGAAAACGGAGAAGCGGCCATGAAACAGTTCTGGGTTGACATCCGCCCATGGAACAAGGAGATCGCGACAACGGCGATCGAGAGCGGTGCGGATGCCCTCGTGGTCGATAAGGCAGAGGACGTCCGCAGGCTCGGGCGGATCACCACGGTTGCCCCGGACGGGGACATAAAACCCGGAAAAGACGTGATGGAACTGCACCATCACGGACAAGGCAAGCGAGAACAAGGCAGCTGAACAGGGAAAGCACACGCTCGTCATCGTTGCGACCAGCGACTGGACGGTCATCCCGCTCGAGAACCTCGTGGCCCAGTCCGACAAGATCATCGCAAAAGTAAAGGACGAGAACGATGCGCAGATGGCGCTCCACGTGCTCGAGAAGGGCACGCACGGCATCCTCCTGAAGACGGACAGCCCGGCCATGGTGAAAGCCGTTGCCGCGCTGATGAAGTCACCGACCGGGTAAAGTCGGCCTCGTGCCGTTCAAGGTCACGAAGATCCACCCCGTCGGGATGGGCGACCGGGTCTGCGTGGACACCTGCTCCATGCTCAGCGACGGCGAGGGCATGCTGATGGGCAACACCTCGTCCGCCATGCTCCTCGTCCATGCAGAAACGCTGGAGAACCCGTACGTTGCGCCGCGGCCCGTTCCGGGTCAATGCCGGCGCAGTCCATGCCTACATCCTCATGCCGGACGGGAAGACCGCGTACCTCTCGGACCTCGCCATCGGCGGCCAGGTGCTGGTGACCGATGCAAAGGGCACCGCCCATTCGGCCATCATCGGCCGGACCAAGATCGAGCGCCGGCCCGCTCCTGCTCGTGGAGGCAGAATCCGGGAAAGACAAGGTCAGCCTCATCCTCCAGAACGCCGAGACGATCCGGCTCGTGGGAGAAGACGGCAAGGCCATCTCGGTCGTGAACCTCCAGAACGGCGACACCATCATGGGCTGCGTGCTCGAAGGCGGCAGGCATTTCGGGATGGCAGTCAAAGAGACGATCCGCGAGAAGTGATCATGAAGGCAGGCATTATCGGCGGTACCGGGAAGATGGGACAGCTGTTTGTCCCGGTCTTTGAGCGGGCCGGGTACGAAGTGCTGGTCAGCGGGAGGACACACGAGCCTCACCAGCGCAGACCTTGCACAGCAGTGCGATCTCGTCATCGTCTCGGTCCCCATCCGCGACACGGTACGGGTCATCGAAGAGATCGCCCCGCTCCTTGCACGGAACCAGCTCCTCTGCGACTTCACGTCGCTCAAGGTGAAACCCGATCGAGGCCATGCTGAAATCGAAGGCAAACGTGGTCGGGCTCCACCCGATGTTCGGGCCCACGGTCAGTTCGTTAAAAAGCCAGACCATCATCGTCTGCCCGGCCCGGGTGGAGGAGCACCTGCTGCACAGGCTCGTCGCCGATCTTCCGGAACGAAGGCGCACGGTGCACCATCACGACACCGGAGGAGCACGACAAGATGATGGCGGTCGTGCAGGGCCTCACGCACTATGTCACGCTCTGCATGGCCGACAGCATCCGCAGGCTCGGCATGGATATCGAGGCAACGCAGGAGTTCACGAGCCCCGTGTACCAGATCGAGCTCTCGCTCGTCGGCCGGCTCCTCTCGCAGGACCCGGACCTGTACGCCGACATCCTCCAGCAGAACCCGTATGTTCCGGAAGTGCTCGCAGCCTGCCGGGCATCGGCCGGCGACCTTGCGGCGATTGTCGGCTCACAAGGACCCGGAACTGTTCCGGGCATTCTTTGAGGAGAACAGCCGGCACCTCGGCACTTCCTGCGACGAAGGGGCAGAAGATGACCGATACCCTGATCGACTGCATGGTGAACCGATGACCACCATCACGCTCGGGCCCGAGGGCACCTTCTCCCACGAGGTTGCCCTGAAACTGAAATGCAGAGACGCTCGTCTTTGCCCCCACCATCCACGCGATCATGGCGGCGGTTGCGCGGGGGGAAGGCGACGGGATCGTGCCCATGGAGAACTCCGAGGCCGGTGGCGTGGGCGAGACCCTGGACGGGCTCTCGAAGTACCCGCTCTACATCACGGCCGAGATGTACCTGCCGATCCACCACAACCTTGCGTCCACGGTCACCGCTCAAAGAGATGCGGGTCATCTTCGCCCACCCGCAGACCCACGAGCAGTGCAGCGACAAGATCGAGGAATGGGGCATCCCGGTCATCCACACGAGCAGCAATGCCGCAAGCGCCCACGAAGCGAAAAAGACGCCCAATGCCGGCGCGATCCTCTCGGCAGGCCGCAGCAGCGCTCTACCATCTGCCGGTCATCGTCCCGACCACCGAGAACAATGCGTGCGAACACCACCCGGTTCGTCCGGATCTGCAAAGACCCCCTCCGAGGACCCGCGCCGGGAGAAGTGCAGCATCCTCATCGACCCGCACGCAGGACCGGTCCGGGCTGCTCTACGACCTGCTCGGGGCGTTTGCAAAGCGCAACATCAACCTGACCCGTATCGAGTCCCGGCCATCCAAACGCGAGGATCGGGGAATACGTCTTCTTCCTCGACTATGCGTGGACGCCCGCAACCGCCGGAGGTTCTCCGGGAACTCAAAGGAGATCACGACCGTCAAGGAACTCGGCTGTTACCGGAAGATTGAGGTCGGCCCATGATCGTCACGCCGCAGAAGGTCCGGGACGTGGACCTGAAGATGACCGCCCCGCCGTCCAAGAGTTACACGCACCGGGCCCTCATTGCCGGTGCGCTTGCGGAGGGGACAACCACGGTCTTCCGGCCGCTCGAAGGCCGAGGACACCCGGCTGACGGCCCGGGCCCTCGAGGCGCTGGGCGTGAAGGTCGAGGAGATCACCCGGCAGGGTCGTCATCACCGGCTGCAACGGGGATATCCCGAACAGCGGGACCACCACGCTGGACCTCGAAAATTCCGGCACCAGCCTCCGCCTCCTCACCTCGCTCGCGCTGCTCTGCCGCCACCCGGTGATCCTCACCGGGAGCGCCCGGATGCAGGAGCGCCCGATCGGGCCGCTCGCCGGAGCACTCCCCGCCCTTGGCGGTTCCGTGGAGTTCCTGAAAAACCCCGGCTACCCGCCGCTCGAGGTCAGCGGGACAACTGGCCGGCGGGCCGGTGACCATCGACGGGTCGATCAGCAGCCAGTTCATCTCCTCGATCCTGATGGCCGCACCCTATGCCCAGCAGGACGTGGAAGTGACCGATCCCTGCACCGCCCGCATCCGCATCCTACCTCGATATCACGCTCAGACGTGATGCAGGCATTCTCCGGCACGGGTCAGCGCGGACCGGGTACGGGCGGTTCTCGGTCAGCACGAACGACCGGTACCAGAGCAGGACGCTACACCGATCGAGGGGGACTATTCCTCGGCCTCGTACTTCTTTGCCATCGCCGCAATCTGCGGCGGCAAGGTAACGGTTGAGAACCTTGCGCCCGCATTCCGTGCAGGGCGACCGGAGGTTCCCCGATGCGCTCGCCGCCATGGGCTGCAGGGTATCGTACGGGCAGCAGCTCGGTCACGGTCGAACGGACCGGGAGATCTCCACGGGATCACCATCGACATGGCCACATCGCCCGACACCGTCCAGACGCTCTGCATGGTCGCAGCAATGGCAACAGACCCCGACCACCATCACCGGCATCAGTCATTTAAAGTTCAAGGAGAGCGACCGTATCAGCGGGACGGCAGAGCGGCTGCGGTCGCTGGGCGGGAAGGTGGATGTGGGGGACGATTCCCTCACCATCCGCCCGGCCCCGCTGCATGGCGGCACCATCGACCCGGCAAACGACCACCGCACCGCCATGAGTTTTGCCGTGCTCGGTCTTGGCATCGGGGGGATTACCATCACGAACGCAGAGTGTGTGAACAAGTCGTTCCCGGGGTTCTGGGAACTGCTGAAAACAGCGGGGTTGCCGGTATGAAGCGGATCGTGTTCTGCGGGTTCCGCGGCACCGGGAAGACCGAGATCGGGAAGATCGTTGCCGAACGGACCGGCCTTCCCTTCCTTGACACGGACACCCTGATCGAGCAGCAGACCGGCAGGTCCATCCCGGACATCTTCCACGAGGACGGCGAGGAGCGGTTCCGGGAAGAGGAGCGGAAGGTGATCGCCGGGCTGCCGAAGACCGGCGCCGTGATCAGCACCGGGGGCGGGGTTGTCACCGATCCCGTCAACATGGAACACCTGCGGCGGGACAGCGTCATGATCGTCCTGCACGCCGATATCGATACCATCGAAGCACGGCTCTCAAGAAAACCCCGGCCGCCGCTGACCGGGCTCCCCCTGCGGGAGGAGATCGCCGAGATGATGGACCGCCGGCGGCAGCATTACCATGCAGCCGCGGATTTCTGCATCGACACGAGCGAGACCACACCGGAAGCAGCGGCAGCAGCGGTCATGGACCTGCTCGCGAAGGGAACCATCCCGGCACAGCACCGGGCCCCCTGCATCAGTTTCTTCAAATCCGGCCGGATCCCGCCGAAATGCATGGAACGGCTCATGAAGGTCCTCGCCGACAACCCGGCCGACCCGCTCACCCGCCTCATGGGCGTTGCCGGGTACCCCTGCGCCCACAGCAAGGGGCCCCGCCTCTTCAATGCCCTGTTCGACCACTACGGCCTCAATTACCACTACACGTGGTTCGAGGACCCGGAACTCGACGAGATCCTGCGCGTGGCCCGCCACCTCGATGTGAAGGGGCTCTCGGTCACGATCCCGTTCAAGCAGGAGATCATCCCCCTCATCGATGAGGTCGACGAGCACGCGGCACAGCAGATCGGCGCCGTGAACACGGTGGTCTTTGCCTGCGGCACGGCGCGCGGGTACAACACGGACTGGATCGGCGTGCGAAAACCGCTCGCCGGCCTGAAAGGGTCGAAGGCGGTGCTGCTCGGTGCCGGGGGTGCGGCGGCCGGTGCCGCGTTTGCCCTCGTCGACCTCGACATGGACGTCACCATCCTGAACCGCACGCCGGAAAAGGCAAAGGCGATGGCAGAGCGGTTCGGCTGCAAATGGGGCGGACTGTCGGACTTTGACGCGATAAAACCCGACGTGGTGGTCAACTCGACCCCGCTCGGCATGAACACGGACGACCGGAGCCCGCTCCGCGACGACCAGCTGCAGAAGGGGATGACGGTCTTCGACCTGGTGTACACCCCGCCCGTCACCCCCCTGATCGAGGCTGCACGGAAGGCAGGCTGCACCACCATCACCGGGACCGAGATGTTTATCGGGCAGGCGAAAGAACAGTTCTACCTGTTCTTCGGCATCGATGTGCCCGCAGAGAAGATCCGGGAGCTGCTCCCATGAACACGTTTGGCAGGAATTTACGCATCACCACCTTTGGCGAGAGCCACGGCAAGGCGCTCGGGGCCGTCATCGACGGCTGCCCGCCCGGTATCCCCCTTGACGAGACCGATATCCAGCCGCTCCTTGACCGGCGCCGCCCGGGAACGTCCCCCCTGAGCTCGCCCCGGCAGGAGACCGACCGGGTCGAGATCCTGTCCGGGGTCTTTGAAGGAAAGACCACCGGCACGCCCATCGCGATGATCGTCCGGAACAGTGATATGCAGTCAGAGGATTACGACGAACTCCGCGAGAAGTTCCGGCCCGGCCACGCGGACTTCACGTACCAGGAAAAGTACGGCATCCGCGACCACCGGGGCGGGGGCCGGAGCTCGGGACGGGAGACCATCGGCCGCGTTGCTGCCGGCGCCCTTGCCATGAAATACCTGGCCATGCACGGGATCACCGTGAGCGGCAGGATCGTCTCGGTCCACGGGAAGACCGACACCTGCTGCAATCGAAGCAGGAGATCCTTGCCGCGAAAAACGCCGGCGATTCCGTTGGCGGCATTGCCGAGATCGTGGCAAAGGGCTGCCCCGCGGGGCTGGGCGACCCGGTCTTTGGGAAACTCGATGCCCTGATCGCCGGCGCCATGATGGGGATCGGTGCGGTGAAAGGTGTCGAGATCGGGGACGGGTTTGCGGTTGCGGGAAGGTACGGGAGCGAGAACAACGATCCCATGACAAAGGACGGCTTTGCCAGCAACCATGCCGGCGGGATCCTCGGCGGCATCTCCTCCGGGCAGGACATTGTCGTGCGGATCGCGGTGAAGCCGACGCCGTCCATTGCAAAGACGCAGCAGACCCGGGACATCCACGGCAATGTCGTGGAGATCTCGGTTGGCGGCAGGCACGACCCCTGCATCGTGCCCCGGATCATCCCGGTTGCCGAGGCCATGCTCGCGCTGGTGCTCGCGGACTGCGTGCTGGAGCAGGGGAAATATCAGTGACAGATTGCTGATGCTTGGGTGAACAGGAATTGCCCGCCTTTTTTTAAAAATGAAATTCCCTAATAATACCCGCCGCCAACCACTTTTTCGTCCATTATTTTGTAGCGGGTGCCTGATGAGATGACAAAGACCTCGCACCGGTCGGGTGTCCGAGTCCCCGGAACAACAAGTTCGTCGTTGAGAACGGGTTTTCTGCCGTTGCTCATGATATATTCCTGATAGATAGAATCCGATGAATAGACCCGTATCATCACCCGGGTGAGAAAAATATCTCCCGGACCCCCCTGATAGAGCAGGTGGATCTCTGAGGTCGGGCGGTCTTTGGTGAGCGCCAGGCTGACCTGCCGTTCAGCAGGTAATACCCGTACCGGTTCAAAGGTCGGCAGGGTCGTGAATGTGGTCGCG
This sequence comes from uncultured Methanoregulaceae archaeon, assembly GCA_963818425.1. GTDB lineage: Archaea > Halobacteriota > Methanomicrobia > Methanomicrobiales > Methanospirillaceae > Methanoregula. Next base: position 82,737 of record CAWFSA010000004.1, read on the forward strand.
ACCACCGGGGCGGTCGTGATTTCATCCGCAGGTGTGGTCACCGGAACCAGTGTTGGAGGCGTATCCATTCCAGGAAGGGTGATACAGCCGGCAAAGCATGCACACAAAAGGATGATGAGAGTAAGGCTCAAGATGATACCGCGTTTCATTGCAGGAGGCTTGATTGCAGGCTCTATTTCTGGATTTCGATTGGATGCAGTATTCCAGTCCGACGGTCCGGTAGGAAAGAGGGAAGAGAATAACAAGAACGTTTATTACGATACCGGTTGCAAGAACGATAATGCTCGGGCTCCTCCTCCTTGCCATCGTGCCATCGGCTCTTCTTCTCTGGTATATGTGGAAAAAGGACAGCTATGAGCCCGAACCCCTGCGGCTTGTTGCATGGGTCTTCTTCCTTGGTGCCCTCTTGGCTATCCCTGCCGGGATTCTCGAAATGCCGTTTGGGGAAGGCATCATCGGCATAGCAGTGATCGCCCCGGTGGTCGAGGAAGCCCTGAAGTTCCTTGTCGTTTATTTCGCGGTATACCGCCATCCCGAATTTGACGAGCCCATGGACGGGATCGTCTATGCAACCGCAGCAAGCCTCGGGTTTGCCACCATTGAGAATATCGGATACGTGCTGTCTTTCGGTTTTACAACGGGAATTGGCCGGGCAATCACGTCCGTGCCCGGCCACCTCATTTTCGCCTGCATCTGGGGTTTTGGCCTGGGGATCGCAAAGTTCCGGCCCGCATCCGAGAGAAAAAGTATCATTATTGTCGGCCTTTTGGGGGGAATGCTCCTGCACGGGATATACAACTTCACTGCCGGGTTTGTAGGCTTTCGGCGTGGTTCTCCTTATCATCATCCCGCTCGGCTGGTGGATGACCTGCCGGAACATCAAAGCGCCCACGCGGACCCGGCATGTCGGCGTGCTCCGCGATCAACCATCTGCACTCGCAGCCGGGCCTTGCGATGCCGGGAGAACCGGTTACCCCTGCCGCCCGCGCATCCTGCATCACCTTCTGCACCGGACTGCCGGAGCGGTATCTGCAAAGAGTGGCCATGATAGCCCACAACGTTTCTGTGCGCACTGTGGCGCACTGAATAAGAGAGTAAACCGGTTCTGCGAGAACTGCGGGAAAAAGTTCTGACCGGGTCCCCCGTTGTCGTCACGGTCTGACGCGGTCAGGGAGTGAACCTTACTCCTGCCCGAGCAGCAGCTTCTTCAGCTGTACGAACTCCTCAACCGAGTATTGTCCTTCCGCGGTGGTCTCACCCATATGACAGTATACCAGTTCAGAGCCGAAGAAGGGCAGTACCGCACGGGCATACCGGAATGCTGAACCCATCACTCCGCAGCAGATCGGCTGTTTCACCGCGTTCGTGAATGCGATCAGATCGATGATATCATCGGTATTTTCAGGAGTTACGATGATCTTGACGATATCGCCGTACGCACGGAGTTCGCGCTCCAGCACGAACAACACCTGGAGCGGCATCATCACCGGTGAATGGTGGGAAGCGATGATCTTCGTACCCGCTTCTTTGACACAGATGGCATTTTTCACGAACTGCTGTTCCACATCCACATAATCGACGAGGGGGATGATCGGCCGGATCTTCTTCTCCCATTCACTGCCGCTCCCAAAAAACCGGCCGCCTTCCTGTGCAGATCGCAGGGTCCCGATCACGGGCAGCGGGCAGGCGTCCCTGCACTGCGTTACCAGCTCCTCCGGCTCCCCTTTCATCAGGTCGAACCGGAGTTCAATCATGTCGACTCCCTGTTCCTGTGCATGCGGAGCCTGTGCCGGGTCGTTCAGTGCGGCAATGATCTTCATGACAGGAAGTATGCCGTTAATTGACAAAAAGATACGCTCAGGTTCGATCGGGCTGCCTGACGGGTTGGCGCGGCAGGGGCTCCCGCCACCGGTGCTGTCCTGAGGTCTGTTCCGGAACAAAGATATTGTTTATTCCCGATCATGCCAACACTATAGCACGGCTATGAAGTTCCGGGACACGTTCCTCTTCCTGTGGCACATCGCGGCAGCGCTTGCACGGGGTACGTTCGTTGCCCCCATCCTGCCACACCACGGTATGCTCGTTTCCCGGTATCCCTTCATTCATGAGCGGTCTCCCGCAATCACGATGGCCTGGTATGTTCCCGGTCTCGTTTTGAGCGAAACCGCCGCCACCAGACTTCCGGCACTCACCTTTAACGGAGGGGTGGTCCCATGACCTCCATAGGCTCCGGGACGGGGTACGTACGCCCCGCCCTGCCGGAACTGCTCGCACCGGCAGGGTCGCCGGAATCATTCCGGGCAGCCATTGCGGCAGGAGCCGATGCGGTTTACCTGAGCGGGAAACGGTTCGGCGCCCGGAAATATGCTGCAAATTTTTCTGACGAGGAGATCACAGAAGGGATCCGGCTGGCCCATTCCCGCGGGGTCCGGGTCTACGTAACGGTTAATACGCTCATCCACGACCGCGAACTCAAAGGGGTGGCGGACGAGCTTGTCTGGCTGTACGCCGCCGGCGCTGACGCGGTGCTTGTGCAGGACAGCGGGGTTGCCTCGCTCGCACGGGAGATCGTCCCGGACCTTCCCCTCCACGCGTCTACCCAGATGACCATCCATAACACCGGTGGCGTTCTCTGGGCAGCGGAGCAGGGATTCTCCCGGGTTGTCCTCGCCCGTGAACTCCCCCTTGAGGAGATCCGTACCATCGCCGGAGAGGACCCGGCAGAGCGGTGTCGGGCTCGAGGTCTTCGCCCACGGTGCGCTCTGTTACAGTTATTCGGGCCAGTGCCTCCTCTCGTCAGTCATTGGCGGGAGGAGCGGGAACCGGGGCATGTGCGCCCAGCCCTGCCGGAAGCCCTATACGCTCGTGACGGGCAACCGGGATGTCTACGGAAGACCGGAACGGACCACTGACCTTCCGCACCCGGCCGGTATCTCCTCTCGCCAAAAGACCTCTGCACCTACCGGCACCTGCCGGAACTGCTCAAATCCCCGGTCGTTTCCCTGAAGATCGAGGGGCGGATGAAATCGCCGGAATACGTTGCGGTCGTGGTCTCCACCTACCGCAGGGCGCTCGACGCAATAGCGGCAGGGGACTTTTCACCGGATACCGGAAGCAGAGCAGGACCTCCTCCTTGCATTCAACCGGGGATTTACCCGGGGGTACCTGTTCGGCGACCGGCACGGGACACTCATGGCCCGTACGGCACCGGACAACCGGGGGATCTGCATCGGAACGGTAACAAAACAGGACGAACGGAGCGGGACCGTGACCGTACACCGGACCGGGACGCTGGTGCCGGCAACCGGTGACGGGCTGCTCTTTTCCGATCCGACCGGAGGCAGGGAAGACTGGGGATTTCTGCTCAACAACCTGCCGGTCGTCAGGGACAAAAAGACCATCGCGTTCCGTGTCCCCCGGCCCGTTACACCGGGCTCATCGCTCTTTATCACCTCCTCCCGCGGACTTGAGGCACGGGCCCGGCAGATCATGCTCCATCCCCCGGACGACCTGATCCGCAAGGTCCCGCTCGATCTCAACGTCACGGTAGACAACGCAGGAATTATCGGCATGGATGGACGGCTGGAATCCGGATCGGGAAAAGAAGTCCGGGTATCGTACCAGCCGGATTTCTGTCTGGTGCCGGCCCGGTCCCGCCCGCTCTCGCGCGACCAGCTGGAAGCACAACTGCGGAAGAGCGGCGATACCCCGTTTGTCATCCGTGATTGTTCCCTTGCATACGATGGCACGCTCTTTGCCCCGGTTGGCGAACTCAACCGCATGCGCCGGGAGTTCCTTGCACGGGCAGAGGAGGCGCTCCTGGCATCCTCCATTCCCCTCGAAGAAGATGTTGCACAGTCACGCCAGCGGCTGGCTGCCGTATTCAGGGAACGTCCGGTAACGACAGCCACCGTCAGGGAGCGCGACACCTCAACAACTCCCCTGAACCTCACGGTGTATGCCGATACACCGGAAGCGGTATCCACTGCGGTAAAAGAAGGCTGCACCAGCATCTGTTTTGAACCGGTAGTTATGCTGCCGCGTCATTCCTGCCGGACGGGAGCGGAGGGGGATATCCGGTCCATCAGGGATCAGGTTTTGGAAACCATGGCACTCTGCCTTAATGCCGGTGCCCGTTTCGTGCTGAAACTCCCGCGGATCACCCGCGACGATTATCTCAGTGCAGTGCTGCCGGAGATCGCCTCTCTGCACAAGGACGGCCTTGCCGGATGCATGGTGGAGAACCCGGGGGCAGCACACGCGATCCGCACGCTCCTTCCCGGCATGGCCCTGTCCGGCGCTGCCGGGCTCAATATCTTCAACCACCGCGCTGCCTGCAACCTCTCCCCGCCCTGTGATTCCCTCACGCTCTCGCCGGAACTGTCCCGGGACGAATGCAGCGAGCTCGTCCGTGCTGCACGCCATGATGGCTGCAGCGCTTCCTTTGCTCTCATGGTGCAGGGAATAAGCGAGGCAATGATTACGGAAGACTGCCTCCTTGAAGCCGTACTGCACTGCAGGCCAGGAGGCGATGACGCGAGGGGCGGTACATTTTTCGGTATCCGGGATGCAACCGGGCACATCTTCCCGGTACAGAGCGATGGCGAATGCCGCACGAGGATCGGCAACGCGGTGGAGACCTGTCTTGTCGACCACCTGCCCGCGATCCGGCAGGCCGGCATCAGCGAGGTTGTCATCGATGCCCGCGGGCGGACCGGCGCCTATGCCGGCGCAATGACGCGGATCTACCGGGATGCGATGGGACGGGATAGCGCCGGCTCCGGTACAAAGGACATGCACGACGGATCCCTGAAAGACCGCATAAAGGCCCTTGCCTGGGGGGGAATTACCACGGGGCACTTCCTCCGCGGCCTGAAGGAATAACGCTCTCTATCCGGTGGCCCGTCGGTTTTTTTATGAAACAGGCACCGGTACGAATATTGATGATACCCCAACCCTCATGGAGTAGTAGGGACTAGATTAACCCGAAGTTCACGGAGCAGGAACCATGCCTTCACCACTGATCCTTGTCAACCTGAAGACCTATAAAGAGGGGACGGGCAGCCGGGCCCATATGATCGCACAGGCAGCAGAACTCGTATCACGGGAGAGCGGTGTCACCATCGGGATCGCCCCCACCCTGATCGACCTCCACCCGATCGCCCACCATTTCGCGATACCGGTTTATGCCCAGCATGTGGACGGTGTCGAACCCGGAGCACATACCGGCCATATCACTGCCGACGGCATCAAGACCGCAGGTGCAGCAGGGTCGCTCGTGAACCACGCGGAACGACGCCTGACTCTTGCGGATATTGAGTCCTCGGTACGGGCGCTTCAGGCCCTGAAGATGTCTGCGGTAGTCTGCACGAACAATGAAACAACCAGTGCTGCTGCGGCAGCACTCTCGCCAGAGTACGTGGCCATCGAGCCTCCGGAACTTATCGGCAGCGGTGTTTCGGTATCAAAGGCCAATCCCGAAATTATCAGGAGGTCTGTTGCCACCGTTCACGCGGTGAACGCAAAGGTCAAAGTCCTGACCGGCGCCGGTATCCAGTCCGGGGAATGCGTGAAGATCGCCATCGATCTCGGGACGGACGGCGTGCTCCTTGCCTCAAGCGTGGTGAAGGCAAAGGACCCGGGTCTCGTGCTCCGCGACCTGGTCTCAAAACTCTGATATTCTCTTTTTTGGCACGTTAACAATCTCATACGGCATTACAGTACAGGTGCGGTCCGCAAGAAGACAACCGGTCGAGGGAGTTCCATAAATTTTTGCTCTGTAGAGATCATTTTGAGATACACGCTCCAGGGGCTTCGCCCCGCTGCTTATAGCGCCCCAATTATGATAGCGCCGTAGTACCTGTTTACAAAAAATGCAGAGTGTTTTATCGAGATAATACCGAGGCATCACATGCGCCCCCACCCCCAGCGGGGGCAGGGCTGGCGCAAGGGGGGGTGATCATATATCATAAAACAGGTTTTCTCCAGAGCATAAATTTTAAAAAAAAACCTGGCCGTATTTCCCTACAGGATCAGGGAGATGAGGTCGTGCTTGGTGATGACGCCACGCGCCGTTTTTCCTTCCACCACCAGCACCGCATGGTTCTGCTGGAGGATGTTGATGACCGTTTCCACATCCATGTCCGGGGGAACCGTGGGGAACCCGGACTCCATGAAGTCCCTGACCGTGAACAGGTGGGTCTTGTGCAGGCGCTGCTGTTCGATGGCCTTCACGATAACCGCCTCGGAGATGCACCCGACCGGCACGCCCCGCTCGATCACCGGGAGCTGGGAGATATTGTTCTTCTCGAAGATGTCCACTGCCCGGGTGATGGCATCCTGCGGCTGGACGGATAGGACGGGCGAGTGCATGATCTGGGAGGCCTTGAGTTTTTTTGGCTCCGCACTGTTCAGCACGACAATGATCTTGTTTAATGTACTGACCCGGGGGTCGACATTGCCTGCCTCGATGCGGGCCACCATGGACTGGCTGATACCTGCCCGCCGGGCAAGTTCCGTCTGCTTCAGTCCCAGCGCTTCCCGGCGCGTGCGGAGTTCCCCCGGTGTTGGAATATTCATTGTTATTACTGATGGTGATAGGAGGTAATCAAGGTTATGCGGAGGAGAACAAAATTACCGGCACCTGCCCTGCAGTACCCTTCAGAAGAAAACGCCTAACGGAGAAACGACCGGGTCCTCATACGTAAAATCCGGCAGCACCTGCCATGGTGCAACATTCTTTAAACCCCGCATCATATAGAATTGAACAATTATCCAATGGATCGAAATTGGATTCGTGTTGAACATGGACGAATGTCTCAACGATGACGACGATGAAGAACACCATCGGGTGTTCTTCGACTCTTTTGGTGCACAGCACATAAGCCTCTCTGTTCACGCCGGGAGCGTTCACTTAAAACAACGGAACCGGCTCCCGGCAGAGCCGGTCTCCAGGACCGTATGGCCAAAGCCGGCCCATGACTATCCTATACCTGTACTGGCAGGGACATATGGCAGGTCGACCGGGTGATGAGCCACAGACGCAACGGGCTGGTACGGGCATCCGGTGGCGCAGCAGCTGCGAATAGTGATCCCCCGCCCTCTCCAGTCCCTCATCCGGAGCCCACAGGGCAGGAAAAAATTCATCCGGAGATTCCGGACGATTCCCGCAGGACAACCAGCCACCGTGAACCGGGACTGCTCAGGGACTCACTCCATATCCTTGTGCGCGATGGGATCTCCCATGTCATCAGCGAGGACTATTCCTACAAGACCGAACCGTACTATACCATCCTCACCTATGAAATGGACGGAAAACCCGTCCGGCCTGCGAGCAGTGCCGTGCTGGATGCGTATGTGGTGCCGATCTGCCTTGAACGGGCAAAACTCGCCGGCATACCGGTCTGTGAATGGGGGATCTCCCAAGGGTATGTACCGCTCCCAGCGATTATCTATGGCCTGAACTATTTTGCCACCAGCACTGATTTCTTTGTCGTAAGCGACGACGGGAAAGCAAAGGAGGTCATCGAACACGTGACGAACAAGGGCAAGTACCCGTTCTGTTACCAGAAGATTATGGCCGATGCAACCATCCATTCCTGCGTCAGCATCTTTGGGAGGACGGCAGACTCCTGCACTGCCATTGCAGGGCTTGCCGAGAAGATTTACCAGATCTTTTCCATCCCGCTCGTGACCATGGTCTTTGTAAAGACCGAAAATGAATACTTCCTTTCCTCGCTTTCCCCGACGAAGTACTCGCGAATCTCCGAAGACGAGAGGACACTCCTCACCGCGTACCTCTCCCACCAGGAGTTCCTATGAGCAGACTCGGCATCTTCGTTGACCGCAAAACCCTTGCCAGCGCCGAGCAGCTCACGGCACTGATCCATTGCCGGGATGTGGCGGAGGGGATGGGACATGATGTTAACTTCATTTTTCCGGTGGACATAAACAAGATCCCGAAGATGGACGCACTTTTCATCCGGGCCCGCACGGACCCCATGAATGTCACCTACGTTGCCGCCAGGATGGCAGGGTTCCATGACATACCGGTAATCGATGACCCGGCATCCATCCGGATCTGCTCTGACAAGATCAACATGTACTCCCACCTGATGAAAAAGAATGTCGCAATCCCTAAGACGGTCTTTTTATCAAAAAACGATCTCTCGGCCGGACGGGTCGCCCGTCTCTTTGACGAACTTGGTACACCCATCATCGTCAAGGAACCATCTACCTCCTTCTCGCTCCGCGTGGAGAAGGCAAACGACATCGCCGGCTTCTTCCAGGTTGCCCGGCGGTTCATCAGGCTCTCTGACTGGATCGTGGCCCAGCAGTATATTGAGAGCAGGTACGACTGGAGGGTTGGTGTCCTCGACGGAAAACTGCTCTATGCCTGCAAGTATACCATCCCGTCGGTCACCTTCAAGATACAGGCCTCGGTCAACGGGCATATTGTCTACTGCGGGGTCGAAAGTGTCCCGGAAAATGCTGTTCCCCCCCACGTGGTCCGGCTCGGGATCGAGGCTGCAAACGCGATAGGCAACGGCCTGTACGGGGTGGACATAAAGAACAATAACGGGGATGCATATGTTATTGAGGTGAACGACAACCCCTCCCTTGAAAGTGGCGAAGATGGCCAGTTATCCGGATGTGTACGAAAAGATAGTTACCCATCTTTTTACCGCGTGATACCCATGACACAGGACTGGCTTATTCGTGCCGAAACTATCTGCATGCAGTGCGGGGGGCACTGCTGTGAAGAGGCACACCCCCCGGTTTCCGGGCACTGTTACCAGAGGCTCTTGACCGGGGGCGTTCCTCCTGCAAGCCTTTTGCGGGAACAACGGGTACCGCTCAATCAGGTCCTGCCCCGACGGGCACTGCGTCCTCTGGCAGAACGGAAAATGTTCTATTCACGGCATCAAACCCGAGACCTGCCGTGCAGGCCCGTTCACGTTCGATGTGAAGGGAGATGTGATCGAGATCTTCCTGAAATTCGAGAGTGTATGCCCGGTCGTCCGGCTGCTGAAGGAAGTGCCGGACGCATACGACCAGCAGTACGCCCTGGCGGTTAAAAATATCTCGCACCTTGTTTCGGGCCTCACCGAAGAAGAACTCGCCGTTATCTGCAGGATCGAAGAACCGGAAACGAAAGAAAGTGGCCGAGATACCGAGGAACATACCATGACCATCGGCACTGAACACGAGTTCTCCATCAACGACCCCCAGTTCAACCCGCTGCCGGTCTCCGACACTATCATCAGGACGCTCTGCGGCAGCTATGAAAGCGAGATCCTGTTCGGGGACGTGAAACTTGGAAAAGAACTCCAGAAGACCGTCCTTGAGATGGTCCCCCGCAACCATGCCGAGAGCATCGCAGTGCTGGAAGGGCAGCTGATGCGGGGGGTCAGGAAATTCTCCCACGTATTCCGCGACCGCTACCAGCTGCTCGGTCTCGGCATGCACCCGACCCTGAAGCTGGAAGAGACCGCGGTCTGGGACCATGACGAGGGGGAGTATTATGAGGTCTATGACCGGCTCTTCACCATCCACCAGCACGGGTGGCTCAATATCCAGGCCCTGCAGGTCAACCTTTCCTACAGCGGGGAAAAAAACCTCGTGGTGCACTACAACCGGCTCCGCAGCCTGCTGCCGTACCTCATCGCCGTCACTGCCGCCTCCCCTATCGTGGAGGGAATGAATACGGGTCATGCCGACAACCGGCTCATCTACTACCGCGAGAACCAGAAAGAGATCCCCCTCATCTGCAACCGCATAGTCCCGGAAAAGATCGGGACTGTCCAGGACTACCGCAGGGAGCAGGAGGAGATCTTCGCCGATCTCAGGAAAAAAGATGCGGCAATCCTCTGCGAGGAGTGGGTGAACTCGGGGGGCGTCATCATCCGCTTCTCGCGGAAATGTCTCGAGGTCAAGGCACTGGACGAGCAGGACTGCATCCGGTCCGACATGGCGGTCTGTGCCTTCATCCTTTCCCTCCTCCGGTGCGGGTCCCTGCCGGTCGAGACAGACCAGGAGGTGCTGCTGGCCCTCACCGAGGATGCAATCCGGGAGGGTACCGCGGCTCTCAGGCCGGAACTGCACCGGTTATATACCAAAGCATGGAGCCATGCCACTGATGAGGAACGTCTCTACCTCCCGTTCATCAAAGACCGGATCGAGCATGGGAGCCTTGCCGAGCTTGTTCGCAACCGGTATGAGCGGGAGCGGGATATCGCCCCGGTCCTTTCTGACCTTGCCCGTGCCCTGAAAACCAATGTACCGTACCGGGGATAAGAGGGTTTCACGGTAGACAATCCTCATAAACCGGAGCATGCCAATACTCTGTATCAGGATCGGTTACCATGGCACACCAGTTACTCCCGGAAGCAGAAGGTTATGAACTGCTCAGGGCTGCCGGTATTCCGGTCCCGCGTTTTATCACCATCCATACGGCAGGAGAAGCAAAGAACGCTGCAGAGGAGATCGGTTTCCCGGTTGTCATGAAAGTGATCTCGCAGCAGGTCGTACACAAGACTGATGCCGGCGGCGTGGTGACCGGCATCCGTTCTCCGGATGAGGCAACGGCCGCATTCGAAAAGATCACCCGCGACGTGAATGCCCGGGTCCCCGGCGCAGCGATCGAGGGTATCATCGTGGAACAACAGCTCCCCCGGGACTCGAACTGATCATTGGCGGGAAAACCGATCCCACGTTCGGTAAGGTGATCACCATCGGCGCCGGCGGGACGCTGGTCGAGCTGCTGCACGATGTCTCCATCCGCGTGCTGCCCGTCGATGAACGCGAGATCCGCACGATGGTGCGGGAGCTCCGGAGCTACCGGCTCATCCGGGGTTACCGGAACCAGCCACCGCGGGACGAGGAGGCATTTGTTGCCGCGATCGCTGCAGCAGCCCGCTGGTTTTTTTCGAGCCCGCGGGTCACGGAATTCGACCTCAACCCGCTGGTCCTGTACGAGAAAGGCGGGTGTGCGGTCGATGCCCGGGTGTATGTCGACGATTCACCGGCACCGGCGGTTACCGACGAGAGACCGGCGCTTTCGGATGAGCTCCTCACCATCCGTTCCATCGCAGTGGTCGGGGCTTCGCAGGATCCGAACAAGGTCGGTTATGCGATCACGAGAAACCTCCTTTCGTTTCCGGGCTCGCTCTACCCGGTCAACCCGAAAGCAACAGAGATCCTCGGGCGTACGGCTTACCCGTCGCTTGCTCACATCCCGGAAAACGTGGATATGGCGGTTGTCGCGATCCCGGCCAAAGGTGTGCTGCAGATTATAAAAGACGCCGGAGAGAAGAAGATCCCGCTCGTGATCATCATCTCCTCGGGGTTCCGCGAAGCCGGTGAGGCAGGCCGGCAGATCGAGGAGCAGGTTCTTGCTACCGCACGCCAGTACGGGATCCGGATCATGGGGCCGAACTGCCTCGGGCTCATGCTCCCCCACCAGGGAATCAACACGACCTTCGACCCGGTCTCCCCCAAGCCCGGGAAGATTGCCTTCATCTCGCAGAGCGGGGCCATCATCACTACGATTGTCGACTGGAGCCTGCCGGAGGAGATCGGCCTTTCCGCGGTGATCAGCGTCGGTAACCAGGCCGACCTTTCGTTCGAGGACTTCGTGCAGTTTACCGGCAATGATCCCGATACCAAAGCGATCATCCTCTATGTCGAGCAGATCCGGTATGGCCGGAGGTTCATGGAGACCGTGAGCAGGATCACGCCGAAAAAACCAGTCGTTGCCATCAAGGCGGGTGCATCCGCGGTCGGGCAGAAAGCCGCCTCCTCCCATACCGGGTCGCTTGCGGGAAGCCATGCCGTGTACCTGGCTGCATTCCGCCAGGCCGGGGTCATTCCCGTGAATTCGATCCGCGAGGCATTCCAGACTGCAGAACTGCTGGCATCGGAAGGTTACCCCAAAGGCACGCGGGCGGTTGTTATAACGAATGCCGGAGGCTTTGGCGTCCTCTCATCAGACTATGCCGAGCAGAACGGCATCGGCATGATCGAATTTTCCCAGGAACTCATTTTAGAACTGGACGCTGTCCTGCCTCCCAACTGGAGCCGGGCGAATCCCATCGACATGGTGGGGGACTCAAGCGCCGACCGGTTCGCGAAGACCTTCGATTTCATGATCAAAAACCAGGCACTGTGGGATATCGCGTTTGTTATTGCCGTCCCCTCGGCTATCTCTGATCCGATCCGGGTGGCAAACGAGATCGTCCGGTTCTCAAAACACACCCACAAGATGATCGTCGGCTGCATGATCGGCGGCGACAGCATGAAGACACCCCTGAGGATCCTCCGCGATGCCCAGATCCCTAATTTCCCGGACCTCGAGGACGCTTTTAAAGCCGTGGGCAGCATCTGCCGGCACCGGTGCAGCACGGATTCCATGGAGTGCCGGCACGGGGAATGATGAGGGTAAATATCCCAACAAAGGAGGGGAATGGGCGGAATATCCAGTAGATGAAAATAATCCTTTATATGATGGCTCCCCGCCTCAGGGCCTCTCAGAGGCACGGCGGGGCAATTACCGGTTTATCAACAAAACAGGTAATTGAGCCGCCGCGGGGGCGCCCCGTCGGGGGCGGCGGGGCTCATCATAATTGAGACAGAATGGAAAAAACCAGAACCCGATTTCCCGGCGCATCACAGCGTGATCTTCTTCACGATCCGCCCGTCCCGGAATACGGTGATGCCGCCGCCACTCTGGGAGACAACAATCCCCACGCATTTTGTCACGCTGGTGATAGCGGCAACCGAGTTGTGCCGGGTCCCCATCCCCGGCGGCAGGGTGACATTGCTGGAATCGACCGTGATATAGCGTCCCACGGATTCGACAAAGCCGTCCCCGGTGATGACGAACGCACCGTCCAGCGGGGCAAGCGCCTTGATGTTCTCCTTCAGCCCGGGATTGGTGATGATGCGCGACTCCGGGGGGTGACCTTCAAAGGGGTTCAGGATGATCTGGCGCGATTTTTCCAGCACATTTTTGAGTATCCCCGATCAGAAACGTGGTCCCGACCGCTTTTCCTTCCCGGCCCTCGATGGAGATCTCGGTACAGATATGGAAGACCGCGTCAAAGACACTATCAGCAACATCCGTAGTCGGTCACCACGAGGTCTTTCCAGGTATCGGTGCTGATACGCACGACCCCGTCGCGTTTCCGGTCCGTGATATCGTTCCCGATGCAGAGGATCTCCGCGATATGTCCCTTCTCGTCCCGGATCAGCCTTGTTGATCCAGGCGATCCAGACCCGGTCGCCGTTGCGGCGGATATTCTCGCTCACATTGACGGCATACCCTTCGGCATTGAACCCAAGATCGTCCGCCATCACGGAGAGGTCGTGGCCGGACCGGGTATTCTGCGCTACGATCGTTCCCAGAACGTTCTTCCCGATTACGTCATCGCTGGCATAGTCGAAGAAGGTCAGTGCATAGGTATTGAAGAAGGTGATTGTTCCCTGCAGGTCCATCCGGATGATGATGCTCTGGGTGTTTGCGAGCAGGTCGCGGTATTTCGCCTCGCTCTTCCGGAGGGCTTCGGACATTGCCGTTTTTTCCGCAATATCGGTGACAATGAACGTCCCGCCTTTTGCGATATCGCGGGGGTCAATCACCTGTGCCTGGACAAGGCAGGGCTGGAGTCTTTTGTCTTTTTTCACAAGACTGCATTCCGCCTGATAAAATCCCCGTATGTCCTGCCTGCGCTGGATCTCACGGCAGAACTGGGCGTACTCTTCCGGCGTAGCAAAAAGGGCTGCAAGACGATTTCCCATCAGGTTTGCCTCATCATACCCGAGCAGGGAGGCGAAACGGTTGTTCACCCACTGGATGGTGGTATTCTGGACCTGGAAGATGCCCAGCGGCGTTGCCGCAAGGATGGCTGCCAGCTGATCGTTCTGGGCCTTGGTCTCCCGTTCGGCTTTTTTTCGCAGGACAGACTGTTTGATCAGCGTGACTATTTCAGCGACCTGGGGACGGAGTTCCCCGGTTGCAGGTACCGTGATCTCGCTTGCAACGGAAACTTCCTTAAGTGCGATCTTGCCATTGGGTTTGCGGGAAAGGAGGATGACCGGTGTTGCATTGCCACCGGACCGGAGGTATCTGATGAATTCGATCCCGTTCATTTCTGCAACAAACTCGATCCCGTTCACATCAGGTATCTGGTCATAGGCAAGGATCACATCATAATTCCGGCTTTTCAGTTTTTCTGTGGCCTGTTTAAGGGAGTGGGCACTATCGACACGGATCTCCCCGCTCTTTTCAAGGGATGTCCGGATACGGATCAGGAGATCGCTGGTGTCGTCGACAAACAAAACAGAGAACATCACGCATCTCCCGGATGAAAGCGTGTCAGAAACACTGGATAAAGGTGGATAGTTGACCGATAAATAGTTGTTCCAGACAAAAATGACGAGAGCGATCCGGCACGAAATATCGCACTGCCACAAAAAGTGAATGCGAAAAATTACTCTTCCGTGTGCTCGACGATGGCGAGCTGGTACATCCAGTCCATGAGGGGATGGCACTCCTCGACAACACATTCAAGCTCGCACCCGATGCAGGGTATCAGTTCATCGCCGGCAAGCAGGTTGCCGGGGTTTACCGGCTGCTGCTTGGCACGCAGCAGGTAGGTCTTGATCCCGTCCTTCTTGAAATCCACCCGTTCGATAAGCCCGCTCTCTTCAAGTTTCTTGACAATCCGCGAACATTTCCGGCTGTCAACCCCGAGCTCCTTCCAGAGCTCGCTCTGGAGGATCCCTTCGGGTTTTGACTGGATCAGTTTAAGCCCTTCATCAACAGGATCTGCTGCCTCATCCTTGACAATGTCATTCGCAGCATCTGGTGTGGGCTTCTTTGCTGCGTCCTTTGTTGAATCCTTTACCGGCTTCTTTGCTGCATCCTTTGTTGAATCCTTTACCGGCTTCTTTGCTGCGTCCTTTGCCACGTTCTTCCACCTTTAAATTCAGATAACCGGTGCGATCGTCAGGATATTGTTGCCACGGATCACAACGGTTCCAAGGCTCCTGCCCCGCTGGTTATCGACAAACTCAATCGTCTCGTCCATGTGGATATTGAGATACTCGTCTACGGCAACGAGGCGCCCCTGGAGTTTGCGGCCTTCATCCTTTATCTCGACTGATATTTTGGAATCCACGAGCGCAAACACTTTTTTTATCGGCAAAACAATTCCGTTAACCATCTGCCCTAATTTGGGATGTAAGATAATTAAAGCTTGCTCCTGTTGAGGGCCTTCAGGCCTGAAACAGGAGAAGAACCCGCAGGGTTCTTCGATTTGCAGAGGTTCATCAGCAGCGAAGGTCGGCTGATGCCTCCCTTCTCGTCCTCAAGGTTCTGATGAATCTTTCGGAACCTGAAGCAGCATCGGCGTTCTTCGACTTCTGACCGGTTCATCAGAACCAGGAAGAGGAGAAGAATCCGAAGGATTCTTCGACCTACTGATAGTCTTCAGACCTGAATCTCAGACTTTCGCCTCCATTCAG
The DNA here is from genome assembly GCA_963818425.1 of uncultured Methanoregulaceae archaeon. GTDB lineage: Archaea > Halobacteriota > Methanomicrobia > Methanomicrobiales > Methanospirillaceae > Methanoregula. The sequence continues at coordinate 98,262 of CAWFSA010000004.1, forward strand.
ATCGCCCAAGAGAGATGAAAAAATTGGTCTATTCCTTCGGGAGGTCTTCCCAGCGGTCTGCAAGAGCCTTTTCAACAGAAGGAAGCGTCGTATACTCCATCTCTTCAAGCGAGAGCCGGTGGGGCTCAAATGGTCCCTGGGCACGGATCGTGTCGGCCAGCTCATTGCACCGGTTCCTGACGCGGTCGAACGCCGGATCGTCAAACATGTCAACCGGGCCTATCAGTTTTCCATTACAGACCTGGAAGCCGAAACAGAGGACGCGGGGCGGCCCGTCGAAGCGGGTGCAGTTCGCATCGCAGAGACCGACCGGCATCAGCGGGCCGTGGTGGGACCCCCGCATCCAGCCGGCAACAAGGACCGGGATGCAGAACGGTTCGAGGATCTCCCCGACGGCAGGAAGGCCGCTCTGCGACCGGACGATCATGACCGGGTCGTCTTTTCCCACGTACCGTCCCGCCAGCAGACCCAGGCGCTGGGTGCTCGTCGAGGCTGCGACTTCCCCGTCGCGGCGGAAGACATACTTGATCACATACCGCGACGGGGCCCCGATATAGGCAAGCAGGTTGTAGGACTCTTCGGGACAGGTGAAGCGTATCTTCCGTTTCTTGAAGAGGTCGTGGACCTCGAAGATAAAGCCGTTGTGCATCGAAGGGTCGATGACAAGGCCTGCCGTATTGAACGGATCGGCAAAGATCTTGTACAGGAAGAAGTTCCATGCGCCGGGCTCGGTCTTGTCCGCCATGAAGACCAGCACCGGGTCGGACGCCCGCTCGTCAAACTCCATCTCGGCAACACCGGGGCCCATCCCCTTGACATTGCCGGAGAAAGCCGTGGCAAGCATGTCCTGGCCGGCACCATACAGTTTCATGCTCTTTCGCGATCTTCGTGCATTCCATGAAGACGTCCCACGCAAGCTTGTGGATCTTCTCGTTGTCCACACCATGGGTATGGGTCATGATCAGTTCAAGGTCGTCGCCGCAGTGCGTGACAACCGAATCGATCAGGAGCTTGCCCTCCTCGTCTTTGAGGAGTTTTGCTGCTTTCTCCAGGAGTTTCGGGTGGGTGCGGGAGTGTCCGGGAAAACTGCCCACATCCGCCTTAATCACAGAAATGGTGGTCTTGGGCATAAAAGTTCACAGTATGAGATTGCCCCGGGATACAAAAAGATTACGGTGTTTTTTTGCCCATGGACTTTCTCACGAGCGATGCGGATTTAAAGGCACCAAAGGCCCGGAAAAAGACCAGGCTCTCGGCATAGGCCCGTGCCCGTATCGCACGGTTCGTCTCCTCGTCCACGGAATAGATCTCCTTATAGAATTCCTTTATCGCAAACTTACAGTTGCCGTCAAAGACCTGGATGTCCTTTTTGCCGGGGTTTAAGGGACGGTATTTCCCAAGGGTCCAGTCCTGGATATTCCTGTAGAGGGCGGGTTCATAGACTTTCAGGATGTCGAACACAACGTCCTGCCAGAAGGTGCCGACATTGCCCTTGATGATATCCCCTTTCGGGAAGTGGAGGTTGATCAGATCCCGTGGCGTGCCGGTGATACCATGCTGGGCGATGCCGACTGCCAGGTGATTGTCCCGGAGGGCTTTTGCAATCGCCTGTGTCTGGGGGATATCGATCGAGAGCTGCGCGACCACGTTCCCGTTCGCATCGTAGGTATGCCCATGAGTGCTGCCGTTGGCAATGGCAAGGACATTGGGGAATACCTCGTTCTCGTTGAGGGCCCTGATGAACTCGACGGCTTCTGCAGGCTTGGTGAGGATGAGCCCCCCGGTGTCTTTGCGGCCGATCTCGCCGACTTCCACCTCAAGGCCGAACTCTTTCCCGTTCATCCGGCTTTTGATAAAGCGTGCGAGATCCGTGGTGACCCGGATATTCTCGGCAAGCTCCTCACGGACATTCTTGCCCTCGAAGTTGAAGAGGTGGGAGGCATCGATGGCAAAGGAGGTATAACCGGCGTTGATCTGGGCATCGATCAGCTGCTTTGTCCCGTCCATCTCCGCCGTATCCCCCTTCTTGATCGTGATATGGTCGGCATGCAGTGCCCACATGTCAAACTGTACGTCCTGTGCTGCCTTCCGCATCTTCTGCCGAGAAATCCGACGGCGTCATGCCGGTATAGCCGCCTTTTAAGTCGCACTCGGACCGGGCAGACTCCATGAATACCACCGAGTCCGTATCTTTCGCAGCCTGGAAGATGCCCTGTGCCACGGTGGCGATCCGGATATTCGCTGCCATGACGATAGCATTGTGGCCGGGAATCCCGTTCAGGATCGTTGAGCCGGCAATGGGACCATATGTTTTCTCGTTCATTCCATCATCACTCACTAATCAAAGGTATTCTCACCCTTCACGCATAAATTTTTCAATCAGGCCGATCTCGTTTTTGCCACCAATATAAATGGGCGTGACCTGGTTGATCGCTTCCGGTAAAATATCGAGAATATCGCCTTTCCCGTTGCTGACCGCACCGCCAGCGTCGTGGATGATCTTTCCCATGGGATTTGCCTCGTAGAGCAGGCGCAGTTTTCCCTTCTCCTTCCCTTTGATCCCGGGGTACGTGAACACACCTCCCTTGTGGAGGATCTGGTGCACATCAGCAACAAAACAGCCGCTGAAGCGGAGTTTGTACCCGGACTGTTCGAGCTGTGCTATCCAGCGTGCATGGGCCGGGAGGTAGTCCTTCCTCAGTGCCCCGGGAGCATAGATCTTCCCTTCAGGGATCCGCAGGTCCCGGTGCCGCAGGATGAATTCCCCTTCATCATCCAGAACAAATTCGTGGACACCCTTACCGGTGGTGTACGTCAGGGTGGTTAGGGGCCCGTACAGGATATAGAGCGCGGCTATAAGGCGGGAGCCCTTGTCAAGCACGGTGCCGGGATAGATCCCGATGATGGTACCGATGCAGAGGTTCACATCGATAAGGGAGGACCCGTCCAGCGGGTCAATCACAACACCGAAATTGTTCTTCGGGCTTCCTATCTCGATGACCTGTTCCTGCTCCTCTGTTGCGATGTACCGGGCAAGCCGCGACTCCTTCAGGCTGTCAATAAACACACTGTCGGCGAACTTGTCAAGCGGCATCTGCTCTTCGCCGTATACGTTCCGGGTCTTTTCTCCGGCAGGTGATTTTCCCGGATGTACCAAGAAATCCTTTTTTCACAACCAGGGCCTGTTTTCCTAAGAAAAGGATCAATTCGGCCAGGTTTTTCTCCGTTCCCGCACTGACAAGGAAATCCGCAAGTCTCATGTTTTCCCCCCGACTTCTGCCATATAAGGGCAGGCACCCATCAGATATCCGGCCGGATACCCGCTGGTGAATAGTCGTTTGATGGCGATGTTTATCAGGATTATTATCCTGATTGAACGATTACCCGTATCAGGGAAGAGTGGCGTCCATACCAGAAACATTCCTGATACAGGAAGTAAAAAGGGGGTTGCCTGATGAGTCTTCCGGAGTATCAGGCTTTTTCCGACGGTTCCGGAAAGCCCGTGAACGTGACTTCGAGCACGCCGTTTTTGAGGGTTTTCTGCATCGATAATGAATCTACCGGGGGAAGTGCTACCGAAGTGTGGTAGTGACGGTCCGCATCACCGGCATCGATGACGAGCGTGTTTCCCTTCACGTCAAGCCGGAGTGACTCTTCGGTTATACCGGGAAGGTCTGCGATCACTTTCACTTCATTGCCGATACGGTGGACTTCTGCAACCGGCTCTCCGTGTACGCGGGACAGGCTGATGGCATCATCTGGCTTCTCCGTTATCTTTGGGCCTTCTCCATTATCCCGGAGCGTGATGTGGTACCCGTGTCCCGGAAGCATATCGTTCATGAATTCCCGGTCCATCCGGAAGAAGAGACGGGCGAACATCTCGTCCATCTCGTCAAACAGGTCCATTGGATTTCCCTGCATTGTTGTTCACCTCTCTCGCAAATTGGTTTTTATTCCTTTTCCTGTTTCTTCTCAAGCGTTTCGGTTATCCTGCTGATTGCAGCAAAGTCTTTTTTCCGTGCAAAAGTCAGCCTGCGGAGTTCCTGCACAACCTTTTCATCAGTTTTTCTGATCCCCATCCCGGCGCTTTTCATCAGCACGGAAGCCTTGTTCAGGATCTCCCGCTGCTCCTTGTTGTAGAGCATCTCCCATGCCTGCTGCTCGGACTTCTTCAATCGCGTCCTCGTCGAGCGAACCTTTCACCCTTGAGGAGGGCCGCATCGAAGTGCGCTTTGGTCAGCATCACGTTCTTGATCGCATCCTTGCGTTCCTGTTCCGACCTTGCGCCCATCTGGACGATGAAGTCCCGCATTGCCGCCATCTTTGCTTCGCGGACAAGCGCCTCGATATCGGCACCGACATACCCTTCGGTCTTTTTCACGAGTGCATCGATGTCGACATCCTTTGAAAGGATCTTTTCCGGTCTCACCACCGAGGTAGACCTCGAAGATCTTCTTCCGGCTCTCCTCGTCCGGCGCAGGGACGTAGATGTGCCGTTCGAGCCGGCCCGGGCGGAGCAGGGCATCGTCCAGCATGTCCGGGCGGTTGGTGGCGGCAAGGATGGTGACGTTCTTGAGCTCCTCCATGCCGTCCAGTTCCGTCAGGATCTGCGAGACCACGCTCTCGGTCACGTGGGACGAGCCGGCATAGGTACCCCGCTTGGGGACCAGCGCGTCGATCTCATCGAAGAAGATGATCGACGGGGATGCCTGACGCGCCTTGCGGAAGATCTCCCGCACACCTTTCTCGGATTCACCGACCCATTTCGAGAGCAGCTCGGGCCCCTTGACCGCGATGAAGTTGCACTCGCTCTCGTTTGCAACTGCTTTTGCAAGCAGGGTCTTTCCCGTGCCCGGGGGACCGAAGAGGAGGATCCCTTTCGGAGCCTTGGTCCGGAGCCGCTCGAACACGTCGGGATACTTGATCGGCCACTCGACGGCCTCTTTCAGTTCCTGCTTGACATCCTCAAGGCCACCGACCTGCTTCCACGTGACATCGGGCACTTCGACCAGCACCTCGCGCATTGCTGATGGCTCCACGTGTTTGCGGGCTTCGGCAAAGTCCTCGTTGGTCACTTTCAGCTGGTCGAGCACCTCATTGGGGATGTCCTCGTCAATCTTGATCTGCGGGATAACCTTCCGGAGCGCGTGCATTGCGGCTTCCTTGACGAGCAGCGAGATATCAGCACCGACAAAGCCGTGGGTTGAGTTGGCGAACTCCTCGATCTTCACGTCATCGGCCAGCGGTACGCCGCGGGTGTGAACCTGGAAGATCTCGAGCCTTCCTTTCTTGTCGGGAATGCCGATCTCGATCTCGCGGTCGAACCGGCCTCCGCGCCGGAGAGCGGGATCGATCGAGTCCGGCAGGTTGGTTGCCGCGATGACGATGACCTGCCCCCGGCCCTTGAGGCCGTCCATGAGAGAAAGGAGCTGGGCAACGATGCGCCGTTCGACTTCCCCCTTGGTCTCCTCCCGTTTGGGTGCAATGGAGTCGATCTCATCGATGAAGATGATTGCCGGCGCGTTCTGCTCGGCTTCCTCGAATTTTTCCCGGAGCCCTTTCTCGCTCTCTCCATAGTACTTGCTCATGATCTCCGGGCCGGAGAGCGAGATGAAATGGGCGTCCACCTCGTTAGCGACTGCCTTGGCGATCAGGGTCTTGCCGGTACCGGGCGGGCCGTAGAGCAGGACACCCCTGGGGCGGCTGGATACCGAGACGTTCGAAGATCTCCGGGTGGCGCAGCGGGAGTTCGATCATCTCACGGACAAGCTGGAGCTCACGGCCAAGGCCCCCGATATCCTCGTAGTGGATATCGGAGACTTCCTGTTTGCCTTCCTCGGGCTTGTAGGGCTCCTCCTTGAGCTCGATCTCGGTATCATCCGTGACGATGGCAATACCCTTGGGCACGACTTTTGCGATGACAAGGGTGATCGAATTCCCGATTACGTCAACGCGGACGGTCTGACCTTCAATAACGGACCGCCCGCGCAGGACCCGTGCAAGGTACTGCTCACCCCCGACGAGGCGGATCGGCTGCGTCGGCTGGATCACCACCCTTTTCGCATACTCGGCCTCCGATTTCCGTATCTTCACCTTCTCATCGATACCGGTGCCGGCGTTCCCGCGGATGTTCCCATCGATACGGAGGATGGCAGATCCGGTGTCCTGCGCAAAGCCGGGCCAGACAATCGCAGCAGCTTTCTTCTTGCCCTGGATCTCGATCACGTCGCCGGATACCAGCCCGAGCTTCTTCATTACTTCGATACTCACCCGCGCAATGCCGCGGCCGGCATCGTCATGGGCTGCCTCCTTCACGGTTACTTCGTAAAATTCCTGTTCAGTCAATAGTAAAACACCTCGTTTCTTTCAAGGTTTACCTTAAGTTAGCGTTGATTAGTATATAAATATTAGTCTTGTATCATTATCCATTCCACTCTCGGAATAAAGGAAACAGCCGGGTTTTTGGCCCTTGAACCGGTTTTCTCAAACTCAAAAAAATCTGCGTTATTCCAAATCAACTTTACTTGTTCACAGGACAAGCCAGATTTAGTCCAGAATCGAGAAAACAAGCCTTTATCTGGTCTTTACCGCAACGGGTATGGTATGAGTATTGTCGCAGATGCCAAGCGGGGCATCGTTACTGAAGAGATGAAATTAGTTGCAGCGCAGGAGGGAGTCACGGAAGACTTTGTCCGGCGCAGTGTTGCCGGCGGACACATCGTGATCCCGGTCTCTCCCTACCGCAAGGTGAAGATCTGCGGTATCGGCGAAGGCCTCCGGACCAAGGTGAATGCATCAATCGGAACCTCAACGGACATCGTCAATATTCCCGAAGAGATCGAGAAGGCAAAGCAGGCGGAACTTGCCGGTGCCGACACCCTGATGGAGTTGTCAACGGGCGGCGATTTCGTCGAGATCCGCAAGCAGATAATTGCGAATACCAGCCTCTCCGTTGGCTGCGTCCCCCTCTACCAGGCCTTCATCGAAGCCGCAATCAAGGACGGTGCAGTCGTCAACATGAAGGAAGACGACCTCTTCCGTATCACGGCGGAACAGGCAAAACTCGGTACCAACTTCATGGCCATCCATACCGGCATCAACTGGGAGACCGTCAAGCGCCTGAAAAACCAGGGCCGTCACGCAGGACTCGTTTCACGGGGCGGTGCCTTCATGACCGCCTGGATGCTCCACAACGAGAAGGAGAATCCCCTCTATTCCGAGTTCGATTACCTTCTCGAGATCATGAAGGAGCATGAGGTCACGCTCTCCATGGGCAATGGTATGCGCGCCGGTGCCATCCATGACGCAACCGACCGGGCCGGTATCCAGGAACTCCTCATCAACGCTGAACTTGCCGACAAGGCGCACAATGAAAACGTGCAGGTCATTGTCGAAGGTCCCGGCCACGTGCCGATCGATGAGATCGCGACCAACGTCCAGCTTATGAAACGGGTCACCAACAACAAGCCGTTCTACATGCTCGGCCCCATCGTGACTGACATCGCACCGGGCTACGATGACCGGGTCGCGGCTATCGGTGCAGCAATCTCATCGTCCCTTGGCGCGGACTTCATCTGTTACGTCACTCCCGCAGAACACCTCGCCCTCCCGACACCGGAGGAAGTTTACGAAGGTGTTATGAGTTCCCGTATCGCGGCCCATGTCGGGGACATGATCAAACTCAAAAAGACCCGCGACCTCGACCTCGAGATGGGACATGCCCGCCGCGACCTCGACTGGTCCCGCCAGTTCGCTGTTGCCATGAACCCTGCCCGGGCCCAGGCAATCCGGAACGAGCGGATGCCTGCTGATACGGACGGGTGCACGATGTGCGGCGACTACTGCGCCATCAAGATCGTCAACCGCCACTTCAAATTCTGATCAATACCTCTTTTTGCCACGCACTTTTTTGGTGATGCCCGATTGCAGGAGCAAAACCACAGAGATATGAGGTATGCACCAAAAGGAACAACTCAAATATCCTCATATAATGTCTGTACTAAAATAATCCGGCACGGTGATTTTGTATCAAACTGAATTTCGGGGGTTTTGTCCCGCTCTCAACGGTTGACTGGCGGGGGCGGTCGGTCTGCACGGTCTTCTTACGGGGCTGCCCGGTCCGTTGCCCGTACTGCCAGAACTCCTCGATCCTGAGCGGGTAAAGATGAGCGGGACCTTGATGAGATCATTGATCTGATCAAAGGGTCCCTCCTTGCCATCAGCGGCGTGGTATTTTCCGGCGGGGAACCAACCATGCAGAAAGAGGCCCTGATCGCACTTGCCCGGGCGGTAAAAGGGATGGGTCTTGCTGTGGGCGTCCAGACCAACGGGGTCTTCCCGGATACCCTTGATGCACTCATCAAAGAGCGCCTCGTTGACCAGATTGCTCTTGATATCAAGGCGCGGTGGGCGCGGTATAATAACCTGCTCAAGGGAGATTATGTTAAGGATGTGCAAAAGTCCCTTGCACTCTGCCGGGAGGCACACGAATCGGGACAGATTACGGAGTTCGAGGTCGTCATCACCCTCTTCCGCGGGTACGATGACGAGGTTGCAATCATTGCGGGCGAGGTGGGCAAGACCGATCTCGTTCTGCAGCAGGGTGTGACCGAAAACGTCAACCCGTTCTCAGAAGAAGAGATGAAGAAGATTGCCGATACACTCGTACGCAGTGTCAGGATACGGACCCGGGAAGGAGGTGAAATTGTCTATGAAGGTGATCGGAGTCGTCGGGCTTCCCGCAAGCGGCAAAGGTGAGTTCTCGAAGATTGCTGCAGGAATGGGGATCCCGGTCATTGTCATGGGTGACATGATCCGGAGAGCGGTGAGCAAAGCGGGCCTTGAACCGAACGATACTAATTTCGGAGCAACGGCAAACCGGTTGCGGGCGGAAGGGGGCATGGACGCTATCGCCCGGCTCTGTATCCCGGAGATACAGAAACAGTCCGCACCGCTTGTCCTGGTCGATGGTATCCGGGGAGATGACTGAAGTTGCACTCTTCCGACACTATTTTTCCGGTTTTGTGCTCATCAGCATTGATTCATCGTTCGAAAACCGGCTGGCCCGGATAGCAGCCCGGGCCCGTTCCGATGATTTCACCTCAGCGGACGAACTCAGGAACCGGGATGAACGCGAGCAGAAATGGGGCCTGTTAAATGCTTTGAACAGTGCCGACCAGCATATCAGCAACGAGGGGACGCTTGATGAGTTTTCGCAGGCAGTCCACGCACTTCTCGAACAGATAGGACGTGATCCATGAGCATCAGGCCGTTCTTCTCATCATCCGCAAAAGTCTGGGACGATATCACGTGGGTGTACGGGATCGAAGAGGCCGGGTATTCAGGCTGGGAAATTGTTGCTGATGGCAACTACCGGCTGGACAATCCGGCGTGTTTTAAGAAGATCGAGGAGGTTATTGCCAGCACAAAACTCGGCATCACCGTCCATGCACCTTATGGCGACCTGAACCTCGCAACCCTCAACGACCCGATCTGGCATGAATCGATCCGGCAGATCTGCACCTGTATCGAACATGCATCGGCACTCACCGACCGGGTCACCATCCACCCGGGCTACCTCTCTCCGGTCGGCAAACTCATGCCCCAGAAGGTCTGGGAACTCCAGAAAGATGCCCTCCGGCAGATCGGAAAATGCGCTCGGGAACACTCAGTGCTTGCCTGCCTCGAAAATATGATAAGCATAAAGGAATTTCTCTGCCGCCAGCCGGAGGAACTGATCGGCATGACGGAAGGTATCGAGGGAATAGGTATGACCTTTGACTTCGGCCATGCAAATACGGTCGGTATGGTGAATGATTTCCTCCCATTCGTTCACCGGGCGCACCACATCCATATCCATGACAACCATGGCATGTCCGATGAACACCTCGCACTCGGGGCAGGTACCATCAACTGGGACAGGGTGGGAAAAACGATCACGGCTGATTATTCCGGCGTGGTGGTTATCGAAGGCCGATCCATAGAGGAAGCAAGAACAAGCCTGCAGGTATTCAGAAGGTGCTTTGTATGAGGAGTACGCAAAGCAAACATCTACAACAAAATTCCGCGAGGTTCAGCGTATCCGGTGAGCGGATGCACCGTGCTGAAGCGGAATTCCGGAGGGATTCTGTATGAGCGGCGAAACCCTGCAGGTTTATTTCCTCGGGACTGCCGGCGCACTGCCAACCACCCAGCGCAACCCGCCCTGCATCATGATCCGGCGCGGTTCGGATACGATCCTCTTCGACTGCGGGGAGGGGGCGCAGCAGCAGATGATGCGGGCCCGGTGCGGGTTTACCGTCAACGCCATCTTCGTCACCCACTGGCATGCAGACCATTTCCTCGGGATATTCGGCCTTGTCCAGACCATGTCCTTCAACGGGAGAACTGAGCCGCTCACCATCTACGGCCCGGAATGGGTGCACGAATTTGTCAGTATCCTGAAGACCGTGGCACGGTTCAATCTCAAGTTCCCGCTGGAAGCCGTTGAGACTCGCAAACGGTTCGTGGGTGCGGTCTGACGGGTACACGATCACCGCGTTCGCTGTCAGCCACGGGATGCCTGCGCTCGGCTATATCCTGGAAGAAGATCCCCGTCCGGGCAGGTTCAACCGCGAACAGGCCATTGCCCTTGGCGTCCCCCCCGGCCCCCTGTTCGGCAGGCTGCAGCGGGGAGAGACGATACGAGTCGGAAACGGCGACGAGAGCCGGGAGGTGCGGCCCGATCAGGTGATGGGACCGGCAAGGCCCGGCCGCAAGATCGTGTATACCGGCGACACCCGGGCGGTCCATTCCCGCATTATGGATATTGCCCGCGATGCGGATCTCCTGATCCATGACTCCACCTACGATGAATCGGAAGCAGATCGCGGTGCAGAATTCTACCATGCCACCGCCCGGCAGGCCGGTGAGGCTGCATCTGCCCTCAATGCACGGACGCTTGTCCTGATCCATACCAGTTCGCGGTACATGGATGCACAGGCACATATCAGTGATGCAAAATCCACATTTGCCGGCCCGATTGTCGCTCCCGATGATCTGGATATGATCGAAGTGCCGTTCCGGGACTGATCCGCCCGGGCAGGACAGGTATATATAACAAGTATATTTTACCTTCAGACGCCCATTGATGATCATACAGCGCAGTACCAATAACGCGTAGCGTTGACGATACAATACTATATCGCAACAATATGCCCGGACGCTTGTGTGTGGAGTTTAAAAATGCAGAATAATGACGTCAATGATGTGCTGGTCTACCGGTTGGGAACAGGATGTGATCTTGCCGATGTTGCCGAAGGGAACATGTACCAGGGCAAGGTGCAGGGTTTTGCCAACTTCGGCATGTTCGTCCAGCTGAATGACCGGATCAAGGGTCTTGTGCACAAGAGCAATATGAAAGGTGAGCACAAGGAACGGGACTCCATTCTTGTCCGGGTCCGCCAGATCCGCCCGAACGGTAATATCGACCTTGAGGAAGTGACAATCCAGGTCTATCAGGTCCAGAATGTTGAGCGGAAATCCACGACCGTCAGGATTGCGGAACTCTCCTCAAAAGTCGGGAAGACCGTTGCCATCGAAGGCGAGATCGCCCAGATCAAGCAGACCAGCGGGCCTACCATCTTCACCATTGTCGATGAGACCGGCACCCAGAATGTTGCTGCGTTTATTGTGGCCGGCGTGAGGGCATATCCAGAGGCCGAACTCGGGGACATTGTCAAGGTCATCGGCGAAGTGATGATGCGGAACAACCAGCTCCAGATTGAAGCGGATATGCTCACGATCCACTCCGAAGACGAAGCGGCTGATGTCCGGGCCCGGATCGAGAAGGCGCTGGATGTGCGATCGGAACCGGAAGACATCCCGCTCCTGATAAAAAGCGACGTTATGGAACGGCTCCGGCCCGAGATGAAAAAGGTAGCAAAGATTATCCGGAAAGCGGTCTTCACTTCGCAGCCCATCATCCTGCGCCACCACGCAGATGCCGACGGGATCTGCTCCGCGGTCGCCATTGAGCAGGCCGTTGTCGCATTGATCCGCGAGAGCGGCGGGGACTTCGATTCTGACTATTTCCTCTTCAAGCGTGCCCCGTCAAAAGCACCGTTCTATGAGATCGAGGACATAACACGGGACCTCGACTTCTCGACAAAAGACCACATCCGGTTCGGGCAGAAGATGCCGCTCGTGCTCCTCACGGACAACGGGTCAACCGAGGAGGACGAACCGGCCTACAAGATCGCGAGCGTGTACGACATCCCGTTCGTGGTCATCGACCACCACCACCCGGATGCGACCATCGACAAGTACCTGCTGGCCCATGTCAACCCCTACCATGTCGGGGGGGACTTCGGCATAACCGCCGGTATGCTGGGCACCGAAGTTGCACGGCTGATCAACCCGAAGGTCGAACCGCTCATCCGCCACCTCCCGGCTGTTGCCGGTGTCGGTGACCGCAGCGAAGCACCGGAGCGGGCGCTCTTCCTCACTCTTGTCAGGGACCAGTACCCGGAAGAGGCCTGCAAGGATATCGCCCTTGCCCTCGACTACGAACAGTTCTGGCTCCGGTTCAATGACGGCAGGGAGATTGTCAAGGATATCCTGAACATCACCGGAAATACCGAACGGCACAAGAAACTCATCCGCCTCCTTGTTGACGGGGCAAACACCATGATCGAGGACCAGATGAGCGCCTGCATGCCCCACGTGGTTAACCGGGTGCTGAAGAACGATGCCCGACTGTTCCTTATCGATGTAGAGATCCATGCCCACAAGTTCACCTTCCCACCACCGGGAAAAACATCCGGTGAGGTGCATGACCGCCTCTGCAAGCAGAATGCAGGGAAAGCGGTTGTCACCATCGGGTTTGGCCCTGATTTTGCCGTCCTCAGATCACGGGGCGTGCTCATGAACATCCCCCGCATGGTCCGGGAACTCCACAACGAGATTCCGGGAGGCGGCATCAGCGGGGGCGGGCACCTTGTTGTTGGCAGCATAAAATTCGTGGAAGGTATGCGCGATGTGGTTCTGGAAGCATTGATACAGAAGATAGCTGACGCTGATATCCAGAAACTCTAAAATTTACCCTCCATTTGAGGAATGGCCCGGTATTTTACCTTAAAACCAACCAACAGAAATCAGGCAAAGCAACTCCGGGAATAAACAACTGGAACACGGGATATATGCTTTCTGGTCGAAATTGCGTTCCGGACAAAGAAAAAAGACCGTAATTTTGCCTTAACCATCCGCTATTTATATATAGCAGTTGATCTATATGAGTTTTTAAGCGCTGAGGCACACCATGTCAGCAACCAAAAGATTACGTGAGACCTACAACGAGACCCAGCACAAAATTGTCCAGTACCTCAACTCGGGTATAACCAAGGGCAAACACTATTTCAAATCAAAATATATTGCAAAAGACCTTGGATTATCACCCAAAGAGGTAGGGACAAATATGGCGATCCTTGCCGACAGCTGCAGGGAACTTGCCATTATCCGATGGAGCTATTCGAACAGCACGACGTGGATGGTTACACCCCGTCCGATGTAATTTTTTTTATTTTTTTGGTTTTTTCTTATCATGGAAAAGATTCTTGAAATCGAATCCGGGATTGAATTTGTCGCTGATATCAATGACCACAAGGACTGCCTTATGTCACAGGACCCGACACAGGACAATCCCGGAGCTCTCTGGTTCAACATTGATATCCCCAAAGGGCATTCCCTCAAAGCCGGTGACCGTATCCGGATCACGATAGAAAAAGTATAACATTTCATTTCGGGAGCCCTGGTCAATGGCAGCGGCTCCCGTTACAGGGCTCCCGTTACCGTTATGAGCGGGAGCGATATTCTGCAGGGGAACTGCGATCCCTCCGGAAAAGAGACCTGCAGATCTGACAGTTACCAGTGATTTGCTGACAGCGTGACGATCCGGGCAATATAAAGTCCGCTTGTAACAGCAAGGATATCCCCGGTTTTTACAGGTTCTCATCACCGGGACTATTTCCGGGTTGATTCCGGCAGGTCTTGCATGCCAGAGTTTTTATGTTTTCAGGGTTTTACATCTGATTGATGCCCGCCCGCTGCACCCCGGTTCTTGTTGTTTCCGTGGTATTGTTTATCGTACTTCTTTTTTCCGGCTGCACAACTATCGACATCGGGGATGCAGGGTATACCAACAATACCGTATCACTCGCTATCACCAATGCCGGCGTACCCTCCGGGGGGTATGTCCAGGTAACTGTTTACGAAATAAAAGATGCCCGGCAGGAAGAGACTGACGTGTTCTACGCACCACTCACCCTGCAGCAGGGTGAGAATACCGCACTCGTTCCCGGAACCCTCAGACCCGGGCAGTACAAACTCTATATTTATCTCATTCAGAACGGCGAACGGAAAGCCGCGGCTATCCGTGATATTGTGGTGAACTAGATGGAAACCATAAGGAAAGACCTACTCGACGCAGCCCGTGGCCTTGTTCCTGCGGATATCGTATGTAAAAATGCCCGTATTTTCAACCCGTTCACCTGTTCCTGGGAATCGGGCACGCTCGCGATAAAGGACGGCATTGTCCTTGGAATCGGGGATTATGCGGGAAAAACCGTGTACGATTTCAGGGGACTGTACATTATCCCCGGCCTCATCGACGCCCATGTGCACATCGAGAGCTCGCTTTTAACTCCCCGCGAATATGCCCGGCTGGTGGCACTCCATGGGACAACCACCATTATTGCAGACCCCCACGAGATCGCCAACGTGGCCGGTACCGCGGGTCTTCTGTTCATGCTTGCCGAACGGGAAGGTGCGGCAGCCGACATCCGGTACCTGCTCCCGTCCTGTGTCCCTGCAACACCCATGGAAACCGGCGGGGCGACCCTGGATGCCGCCGCACTCCGGCCGTTTATCGGAAGAGCGGGTGTTCTCGGCCTCGCGGAGATGATGAACGTACCCGGTGTCCTTGCCGGCGATTCGGGTATCGTGGATAAACTCGCACTCTCCCCGATCCGTGACGGTCATGCCCCGCAACTCTCGGGAAAAGACCTTAACACCTACATCCTTGCCGGGATCCAGAGCGATCATGAATGCACCACCCTTTCCGAGGCACAGGAAAAACTGGAGCGGGGGATGTATATTTTCATCCGGGAGGGATCGACCGAGCGCAATATCGCTGCACTCATCCCCCTTGTCAGCCCGGTAACCGTCTCCCGTTGCTGTTTTGCCACCGATGACTGCCATGCCGACCTGCTGATGGAGAGCGGCCATATCGACCGCTGTATCCGAAGGGCCATAGAATGCGGTCTTTCCCCGGAACTCGCCATCCGGATGGCGACCCTCTCCCCGGCAGAACGGTTCGGCCTCTCCGACCGGGGAGCGCTGGTACCGGGCAGGCGGGCCGATTTCTGCGTTATCGATGACCCGCGCCGGTTCGTCGTGACAAAGGTCTTCCGTTGCGGCGTAGAAATCACGGTATCGAAACCTGCAGGGATCACAGTCCCACCGGAGTCATTCCATTGCACAACACCGGCTGCCCGGTCCATCCGCATCACCGGATCCGGTTCAGCCCGCGTGATTGGTCTTGTTCCCCACCAGATCATTACGGAGCCGCTCGAGTACGCTCTCGATGCGCAGGCTGTGCCGGATCTTGGCCGGGATATCCTGAAAGTCGTAGTGGTCAACCGCTACCGGCCGGGACCCTGCGGGGTCGGACTGGTCCACGGGTTCGGTTTCAAGGGCGGCGCGATCGCGTCCAGCGTATCCCATGACACTCATAATATCGTCGCGGCCGGGACAAGCGATCCGGAAATCCTCTGGGCAATCGATGAGGTGATAAAAGCACGGGGCGCCATGGTCGCAGTCAAGGGTAATACCCGTACGATCCTTCCGCTGGATTGTGCCGGCCTGATGTCGACCCTGCCTTACCCGCAGGTAGCTGCCCGGCTGGCAGACCTGCACCGGACAACCGGGCTGATGGGGGGGATTCCAGACCCCTTCATGTACCTCTCATTCCTCGCCCTCACCGTCATCCCCTCCCTGCGCATCACGGACCGCGGGCTGTTCGACGCGGATGAATTCCGGGACGTGCCGCTCTTCACCAGCTGATACCTCCGCGTTATGCAAACAGCAGGATGATCAACGCACCGCCGACCATCAGGACCGATCCCAGGAAACGGGTACGGATTTCATTTCTGACGCAGACGATTGTTCCAAAGAGCACCATGAAGATAATACTAAGCCGTTTTATTGCAATCACGTACGGAGCGATCTGGAGGGTATAAGCAACATTGATCGAAACGCATTCTGCCAAGACAAAAATTCCCGCAAGGATGGCCAGGACGAGATAGGCACGAAGGAGAAAAAATGTTTTTATGAGATGGCCGGAGGTAACCGGGTCCTGCCTGGGATGGAGCAGATGTAAATATCCCGCAGATTTTTGGGAGAGTACAACGATGACTGCAAACGCACCGCTGACGATCAGCAGGGTGAATGCCATGCCGAAGACCGGGTACCGGGTTGAGCATCGCGATCTTGTCCTCGTTTATTGAGGGGGCAAACAGGAGCGCTACGATGAGCATGTACCGGGTGCCCCCGTTCTGTGCCATCGATTTTACCGGGTCGAGAACATACTCGTGCTCCGCGGATATATTCAGGACAGACAACCCGCTCACGATGATACAGAGGCCGGCGATACCGGCCGCAGAGGGCACTTCGTACAGGGGAATTGAGGAGGTCCGAAAAGAAAGACCGGTGTAAAGGAGAGCATGGGCATGGAAAGGGACAGGTCAGAGGATTCCATTGCCCGGAAAATGAGGGAGAGGCCGATGATGTTCAGGATTCCGGAGAGGATAACCTCCTGAAATAATCCGGCGCGATCACCGGAAACCCCCCCAGACTGACGCGATCACAAGGAGCAGGACAGCCGACAAGAAAAAACCCGGCGCGGTCAGGATGTGGGGGTCACGGTCCGTGATATGGTTCCCGATGACAAGGTAATACGCTGCATTGGCAACGGCGCCGATGAGGGCAGGGTGGACCCGGAGCATGATGGTTCAGAGTCGCCGGTTTTTTGTATTCAGTACAGGTTTTTGCTCCCATCAGCGATTAGGAGAGGATTTTGGAATGGTGCTTATTGACCGATTTTTAAAATTCCATAATCCACTCATCGGTTGTCATCACACGGGCGAACTTCTGCTGCTGGGTAATAAGGATTGCACCGTGCAGCTCGGCAGCGGTGATTGAACCTGCGCTGTTAGTGATATCGAGCGTGCCGGTTGCATCGGAGAGGAAGTTTACCGCATACCTGCGGTGGAATGCCTGCCGCGCTGTAGTGTCGCAGCATATCTGGGTCATGTACCCGGCAATGGTGACGGTTGAGACAGCATGATCCTGCAGCCACGGTTCAAGGCACGTGCCGGTGAAACTTCCCGGCAGGGTTTTTTCTATAACAACATCTGCATGCCGGCGCTTGATCTCGTCATGGAGTTCCCATGCCGGTGTCCCTTTCCGGAACGTGGTTGCCTCCGGCGCCATGCTGGTATGCCGGATGACGATAACCGGCACGCGGCCGTCATGAGCCCAGTCCATGGCCCTGAGGATATTATCGAGGCTCCCGGCAGGGTGGGTCACCGGGAGTCTGCCGGTGAAATATTCGTTCTGGACATCGATGACCAGCAGGGCTTCTTTCATGATTCTCCTGAATAAGTATCGGGAGGTTCCATAATACGCTTTATTGTCCCGTATCCCTGCGAGATCGACAGCCCGATACCGAGGTAATCAGGTATATGGAGGTTTGTCCGGAATTTCCCGAGAAAGACCATCACGTTTTCCCGGCCAATCCGGTCCCTGCGGAACCGCACCTTTGCGTCGCAGCTGACCGGGACGGTTATTCTGTAATCGAGCGATTTTGCGAGTATGGTCAGCTGAGCGGTGAGGAGTTTCTGCATGAAGGCGTCCCGCTCCGGTTTGCCGTTCAGATCATAGAATTTTTTCGCGTGCTGCTGGTTCAGGGCAAGCCACGGGGTCAGGAATTCGTAGGAGATACTCGTATCTGCCACCCCGAACGGTTCAGACCGGATTGCCGGGTCGCGGGTTGTTATCCGGCAGGTGCTCTCACCGGTACCCAGCATCGTCTTATCACGCATGAGCTGGCAGAGACAGCCGGCGCCCTGGCTTATACCGGTTACGATGAGATCGGTTTTGATTTGTTTGCACTGGAGCACCGGGTAGCGATGGATGAACCCGGTAGTATTGGCCTTGTGGAGCGTGATATACTCACCCAGTTCTTTCGTGAGAAACGAGCGGAGGTCAGCAACAGAGAACCGGAGCGGGTGTTCCGGTTCAAGGGAAATGGTGTATATATGGAGGATCATGAGAGGTAACCTGTCAGATGGGAAGGAGCGGGATCACTTGGTGGTGATACCAGGGGCGTTTGTTTTTACCGGGATTGTTGTTGTACCCGTCGAGCGTGCTTTTGGCAGTACCGCGAAGCGCCTGATTGCTGAAACAGTGTTTGCACTGTTGGATATACCGATAAAGTAATCGCCGGGGACCTGGATCTCACCGTATACAGACCAGGTGTTGGTCCCGCAGCTTCCACCGGATACCGTTGTTGACAACGAAATCAGCTTTGCAGCAGTTATATCGGGGGTAGCGGAGTTGATGGCAAAGATGGAATACCGGAGTTCTTCCCTGGCGGCAAGATTGGTAGTCCCGCTAATTATGAAAGTCTCTCCGGCATTCTGGTCGCTTACGGCAGATACCTGGATATAAGGCGTTGTGTTCACGCCAGGATTGCAGGCAGGCCCGGCCGCAGTAACCGAAGGAAGTGCACGGAGCAGGATCTCACGCGATACCCCGCAGTTGCTCACGATCCGGTAGCGGCCGGGAGACCATCCTGCGGTGATAAAGCGGTACGGAGCAGTCGATTCACCGGGTTTCAGCCTGGTGGTGTTACCGGGTGCCGGGTTCTCCTCCCCCATACGGGTGACCCACTTGCCGGTCCCCTTCTGGTAACGGACAGAGAACGAGGGAGGGTCGGTCGAACAGGACAGGTCGCTGGTTTTTTTCATTGGTGACAATAAATTCCACCACTTCACCGAGGTTGTACACGTCAGTATCCATTTTAATCAGCTTTGATGAGTCCTCGGGCTGTGCAAGAGTCAGCTGGTATTTCGCAATGGATGCTGGTGTTGAGGTATTTGATGTGCCGGCAGTCTGGTCATCTGCAGTGAATGGTTGCGTGCACCCGGTGGTACAGAGAATACACACCAACAAGAGAAAGAGGAGGTATATTCGCAGGTTCATGAGGTTACCGGTATCAGGCTTGACAAATAACATCGGTACCGGCAGGTAAATATTTTTTTTACCGGTTCCGGTGAAACTGCCCGGAAAACAGAATATCGATCATCGGAATACGATTGCAGAAATTTTTAAAAAACACAAAAAAATTTTTCAGATTTTCATGCAGGTTTTTAATTTTTTTAAAATGACGAAAAATCACAGTACCTTTGTCCCCGTCACCGCGGCAAGCAGCAGGATGATAACCGGCTGGTGGACGAGATAAATGAGAAGCGAGTGCTGTCCGAGAAACGCAAGGGGCACCAGCGATCCGGTCCGACAGGTGCGGGGCCGTAAATCTCCGGACTCCTCCGGTATACAGGAATTCCCCTACGCCCACCCCAAGCAGCACCGCGCCAAACCAGGGAATGAGGGGGGTGTAGTCAACAGACGTGAACGATGCGGGATAGATCCCAAGCGGGAGGAGCCAGACGGGTCCCTGGATGGTCCCGATAAAAAAACCGCCCGCGATACAGAGCAGTCCGAGGATGATATTGTATTTCCCGAACCGGAAAAAGAGCGGGGAGAGCATCACGGATACACCGATGAGATGCAGGATACCGAATAGTATGAACCCCTCGTGCAGGTACAGCCATGTGGCGAGCGTGACCAGGAGACCGAGCGCGAAGATGCCGGCGCCGCGCGTCAGGAATTTTTTTGTCAGCGCAAAACCGGAGAGTTTGCGCAGTTGACCGGGCATGACTGACCACAAGAGATATGCCGACAACGAAAAGGAAGAGTGATGCAGTCGCCATCGCAAACCAGCGCCAGAAACCGGTCGAGACATTAACCGGCAGTATCATAAAAAAATTCAGGTCGAAGACCGTGTGGAAAACGATCATCATGAGGATCGCGATGCCCCGGGCCGTATCAATCTCCCGGAACCGCGAGGCAGAATCCATGTAACAAGATGATCGCCGGTTTCTGATATGTTTAATGTCCGGCCATGGCAGTACCATCACGGGTAATGCGATCATTCTTAAACATCAGCCCGGATATTCTCTCTAAGGAAGAAATATGACACTGAAAAAGGACGAGCATGTCATTGAAGCAATCGGGAGGTGCCGGATTGTGATCCAGAACGGCCAGGTGGTTGAAGTGGGTGATGCCATGATCCGGGACTGCCCGCTCGCAAAACGGTTTGCGTACCCGATCCCGGATATACAAAAAGAGTCCGTCAAGGCAAACATCGAGCACCGGATAAAGGCATTCGGTATGTGTTCACCCGGACGCGAGGTTCTGGACACCCGGGAATTTGTCGGGTTCGGGGCTTCCGAGCTGCTCAGCTTCGGGCTCCACAAAGGGTTGATCGACGCGGTCGTTCTTGCATGCGACGGGGCAGGAACCGTTGTTGTGACAAAACCGGCAATGGTGCAGGGGATCGGTGGCAGGATGTCCGGGCTGGTCTCGACGTCCCCGTACCCGGAAGTCATGGACCGTATCGAGCGGGACGGGGGATATGTACTCGACCGGGATCATGCATCAATCGACCAGCTCGCCGGGGTTGCACTGGCGCTGGTGCGGGGATTCAGGAAGATTGCGGTCACGGTTGCACAGCCGGAAACAGCGGAGGCTATCCGCAGGATCCACCCCAGGACCCTCATATTCGGCGTCCATGTTACCGGCCTTTCAAAACCGGAAGCTGAAATACTTGTCAATGCTGCTGACCTCGTCACGTCCTGCGCATCGAAGACGATCCGCGAAGCTGTCAGGAAAAATGCACTGGTACAGGCAGGGACCGCCATCCCCATCTTTGCCATGACCATGGCGGGAAAAATCCTGATCATGGAAAAGATCCGCTTGTCAACGGAACCTGTCCTCGTAAAATCCACAAAACTCCCGGCTCTTTCCGACCAGCAGCCGGAACCGCTGGTGTAAAACCGGAAATATTTACAACGATATTTTTATCACCAACCAATATAACTCTTTAATCGGGAGAACTAGGAAAATCTCCGGAGGAAACAGTATATGACAACATCAAAAGGATTTATTGAAGAGTTCATGGAATTTCTCAAGAACTACCAGGTCATCGGTCTTGCAGTTGCAGTCATCATCGGTGCGGCTGCAGGCAAGATGGTAACTGCAATGGTCAACGATATCATCATGCCGATTATTGCAGTCATTATTCCGGGCGGAGACTGGAAAACATCTGTACTTCAGGTTGGTCCGATAAAATTCCTTGTCGGTGATTTTGTTGGTGCTGTTATCGATTTTGTCACTGTCGCACTTGTGATATTCATTATTGTAAAATTCATCATGAAAGGGGATACATCGAAGAAAATCTGAGGATTTTCTTCTTATGCCCGGAATCGGTAACATCGTGCACATCCAGGAAAATCTAAGAATCTTTTTTCTTTCCCGATGATCGAAATCCTTTAGCATGGCGTGATAACCCCCCCGGTATGACAGAACACCGGCGAAAGTATACATCAGTTAAACCCGATCGTCCCTGACATAAAATATTATAATCGAGATCGACCGGTCGGATCCTGAAATGTTCGCAGATCTGCTCTTTGAAAAGGTTTTTTATATCTCGTTAATAATTTACTGCGCTCTGGCAGGGATGCATTGAACCTCATCCGTTTTTCCTGCCCGGCATACCAGACAGGAACTGGTTTGTAACTATGAGGATAATGGCATCGGAACCCCATATAAAAATCAGCCGCACCTATTCGATCGGGGTTTTCGCTGACACATGGGGCCTGGTGTGTTCCTCACCAGGGAAGTTCTCACCATCACCGGGCTTACGATTATAGCAAACGGTAAGTACGGGAAAAGTGCACGGTTCGAAACTATTGTGCCAAAAGGGGCATGCCTCCTCAGCGGAAAAAGAGTAAAAATCTGCTCTGTAGAAAACATTTAGAGTTACACGCTCTAGGGGCTTCGCCCCGCCGCTGGGGCGCCCCAATTATGATAGTGCCGTATTACCCGTTTACAAAAAATGCAGAGTGTTTTTATAGAGGTAATACCGAGGCATCACATGCGCCCCCGCCCCCAGCGGGGGCAGGGCTGGCGCAAGGGGGGGAATCATATATCATGAAACAGGTTTTCTACAGAGCATAAAAATCAGAAAAATGCGAGGGATGGGATTCGAACCCAAGAACTCCTACGAGACTAGGCCCTCAACCTAGCGCCTTTGACCTGGCTTGGCTACCCTCGCTCTCGTGCCATTACAAAAAGGCTGTCTATCTAATAAAAACTTGCGACAGGGAACGGGGAATTGAACGTATTGTTGAAAACCCCGGGGTTATTGAAAGAATGCAAAGAATAATTCAGGCAGGGGGGTGAACGGCCGGAAACTCCGCGAAAAAAAGCAAAAATACAGTCCTATGCCGGTCATTTATTCCATTTTTTTACACTGATGCTCCCGGACCAACATAGATGTATATTTATAGGCGTCTTTCCCAGTGGTGAGTATGTGGTCTGACATCATTCACGAATTTGGCGATTCGCCCTCCCAGAGCCGGGTTGTGCGGTTCCTCCTGGAGAACGGGTTCGGGGTGACTGATGACGGCCGGATCAGCTGCAATGGTATCGAGATGCCGGCAACTGCGATTGCGAAAGCCATCGGGTCTGACCGGCGGGTTGTTGACGCTACCGCGCGACGGATCCTCGAGCGCCCGATGCTCCGTGACATCTTTGTCAACATGCGGGCAACGCCGGATCTTTCCCGGGTTGCCGAGTCACTTGGCTTTACCGTCATCACGGTGCTGCCGAAAAACGCAAACGAACGGGGTATTGTCGGCGCCGCTGTGCAGGTCCTCACTGAA
The DNA here is from genome assembly GCA_963818425.1 of uncultured Methanoregulaceae archaeon. GTDB lineage: Archaea > Halobacteriota > Methanomicrobia > Methanomicrobiales > Methanospirillaceae > Methanoregula. The sequence goes on from CAWFSA010000004.1 coordinate 121,364, forward strand.
TACCAGCTCGCGATCCGCCAGATCTTCGTCACCGACCCCCAGTTCTCCGAGGAACCCAAACTGGTGATCATTGTGGAAGACCCGCTCCCGGCCGGCGTAATCGAGAAGATCCGTGCCCTCCCCCAGGTACGGCAGGTCATCATCTGATTTTTTCAAGGATGGATCAGGCTAAACAACTTTTTTCATAAGGGTTCTGAAATAATCGTTTTCAGTCTATTGAATTTCGAGTACCCCCTTCGGATGTCGCGCGACCGCGGCCGGAGTTTTGCTTCTCCAACAAGTCCTTCCGGATACAATGACTTGTTCTCGTCAGGACCTCGCCGGGAAATCAGTTTAATGAAAAAACATTGCTGAACCGCCGTCGGGGAGTCAATCATCGCATCAGTGAGGATGGGCTGGAGAAGAATTCGCGAGAATTTTTCGACTGTGTCGTCGTTCATCGCAAGACAATGACAGGAAGACCCGTCATTTCTCACCCCGGTTTTCCTGACGACATTACACGGATTGGGCCTGTGCTAATCGCACAGCAGCTCGACCTCAGCAGACAGCCGGTACATCCGTTTCCTCGCTTTCCGCGGGAGGTGGATCGCCGACCCGATGCTCTCGTGGATGGTTACCCGTTTTTTTCCGGCGATCAGGTTGTCGGCGTGCGCGACGATTTTCTCTTCCGTTGTCACCGGCATGCAGTCACGGGGAGACAGTCCCAGAAGCGTGCATTCGTCCGCGGTGAGGCCGGCTCCGGTGTGGCATTCAACGATGCGGGCAAGGCGCTCGCCAAACCCGCGTTCCCGCAGAAGATCCGCCCCGCACTGCGCATGGCGGATGTCATGGGTCCGGCTCCGGCCGATATCATGGAGCATGGCACCCTGTTCCACGAGGTGGAAATCATGCAGGGGATTGTGTGCTGCATATTCACCGGCACAGTCCCGTACTGCCCGGCAGTGGGCAATGACTTTTGTGCTGCACCCGGCTTCGAGCAGCAGATCCTCGCAGGTTTTTTTCTTTTTTTCAGGCATGGCCAAGCGACTTCTTGATCGCTTCGATGCGGAACTTTAAGGAGCGGAGCAGCATCTCGTTGTCAAAGTGCCCGAGCGGCTTTTGCGCATTCGGGACAGGTGAAATCAACGTTCATCGCAAGGGGGAACGTGAAGAGGATCTGGCAGTCCTTGCAGATATAGAAGTCATTCTCCTCCTCGTATTTTTCCCGGCGGGAAAGCTTCTCGAGCACCATGGACATGTCTTCCCGGATGGCATCGTAGATATGGTCGATGCGCAGCTGCCAGAGATACGTGAGCCAGCCGGTCTCGTTGTTCTTTATCCGGTGGTACTCGGCCAGCCGCTTCTCATACAGGGTATAGAGGGTGTGCCGGACCGAGTTCAGGTTGATCCCGGTCTTGGCTGCAAGGTCTTCATCGCTGTGCTCCCCTTCCCGGGGGAACCGCTCAAGGAGGTTGAGACCTTCGTCCCCCACAAGGCGGTGGAGATAGGCGCGGATTGCCGGATCGGCCAGCGCTTCTTCGGTTGGATCCATCAGCGCATATATTGTCGGACGGTGGTAATATGCTTATCCAGCAGGGCAAGCGCGGCATCGCGGTCCGGCCCCGGCCGTACACGCTGACAATTGCCTGACCTTTTTCAAAAAATGTACCGGGCCAGGGAATATCGGCAACAAACTCCTTCAGCGCGCCAAGATCCGCTTTCACCGTCATGTCCCGGTCAGCAAAACAGGATGCTCCGGGCTGCAACCTCCCGCGGATTCCGGGCGCCGGCGGGAGGATGCCCCGAACAGGCATCGGCATGGAGATCGAACAGGTTGCACCCGCAGGCCATCTCCACCGTATCGACCGTTCCCTGGAAGCGGGGATTCACTTCGATCGCCACGGCCCGGTCATCACTGACCACAAAATCGATCCCGATCGTCCCGCGGCACCCGCTCGCAGCAGCAATGCGTTCGGCGATGGCGATCATCTCCCCGCGCAGGGGGTGGTCGAACGGGGTTATGGAGCCGGAGAACCCGAAGGCGGACTCCCCGCTGCCCCGGAGGATCTGCTCGTTGGTAGTGACAGCCATTGCACGCGAACCGGTGGCAATACAGCAGACGCTTGCCGGGATACCACCAATAACCTCCTGCCGGATATGCGGGACATCCTGATACAGGGTCTTCCATGCTGCCAGCTCCCCGTCGGATCCGATCACGGCATTCCGCCACCCACCGGCGCCACTGCGGGGCTTGACCATGGCAGGATACTCTCCCTCCGGAAGGATGCGGGGGACGGGAACATCCAGGGATTCGAAGAAGTGCTGGGTATCGAGCTTGTCGAGAAACCGTGCGATGCGATCGGGGGGTGTCCCCAGGAGCGGGAGGGGGGGTGATAAGAGTTCTGCACCTGACGTGGGGACAAAGAGATCGAAGCGGTGCCGGGTGCTGATCCGATCTATCGCATCGGGGAGGTCTTCAAGATCCTCAAATTTTTCCCGGTCTTTTGTGTACCACGAGAGGTCCTGGTCGCAGAAATGGTCCACCGCACAGACTTCATAGCCGGCCCGCTCTGCCGATTGCGCAACATGACGGGTGGCAAAACCGGCAACCAGCACCCGGCCCTTCACGGACCCTCCGTCTGTTTGCCGGCCTTTGACGGGATGATGCGGATCTGCGCACCGGGGAATTCGTTTTTCAGCTCGGTGCCGGAGAACAGGTGGTCCAGAAAGAGGGCAAGGCTCGAGATCTCGGAATGGGGCTGGCCGGTCACGGCCACGTTGTAATCCGCAAGCCCGTAGATATCCCCCGGAACTTTTTCTGCCCCGACAATGACGAGGATCTTTTCGTGCGGCCGGATATCGTCGATAACGTCCGGCAGGTTGAGGCCGTACATGGTGAGGTGGACGACAACCCCTCCCTCTGCCTTCCAGTCCTTGATGCAGGACCGCCACTTCACATCGTGCTCGCAGAAAAAATCCCCGCCCCAGCGCCCGGTAACATCTGCAATGCTCTCAACAACGCCCTTGTCGGACGCGGCAAGGTACATCCCCTTTGCACCAAGCGCCCGGGCGGTCAGCCCCACGTGGGTGGTCACCCGCTGGTCGCGCTCCGGGCGGTGGCCGATCCGGAGAATGGCTACTTCTTTTCCTGTCATGGTGTTCTTCTCTTCTCCCTGATCACGCCGTTCTCTATCGTAAACGGGAGATCTTCTTCATATTTTATCTGGTTGCGGATGAGGGCCTCGCCAAACGAGAGCAGGCGCACGGAACTGCCGGTATGCTCGACAAGACAGGCACGTTCGAGGCGGGCGACGGATGCTTCCACTTCAGGTACCCCAAGACCGCATTTCGCTGCAAGGGCATCGGTACTGACAGCTTCACCTTCCGGTATCCGGTGGTAAACCAGCCAGTCCACGTCCTCTTCTTTCACCTGTATTCATCTCCCGTTTATGGGAATAAGGATTGTTGTTCCCTTAAATTACGGCTGTACATCCGGGAGTCAGCGATTTTTTTAACCCGGGCGACCAATGAGTGCCCATGAGTCCTGACAGTTCCCCGGTGCAGTTTGCCCGACTGGTTGCCCTGACCGACAAACTCCTGGAAGAGAGCGATGATGATGTTGCCCGACTTGCCACAAAGATCGGGTCTCTTGACGCGGACGTGCGCAATGAACTGATGGTCTCCGACCTGCTGAATGCCTGGCAGGTCTTCTATTACTATTTCCGCACCGTTCCCGACGAACTGGTGAAGGAGCGTATGGAACTTGAACCGGCATCTTCCCTGAGCCGCGGCCTGAAGATCGATGAAGTGGAATTCCTTGAGCTCTTTTTTGTCATGAAAGACCATAAGCCGCTGATCGTTATCAGTGACGGCGAAAAACCGGTTGCAACGTTCTCGGGCAGGAACGCATTTTCGGACGGGATGAAATACCTGGAGAACCCGGAGTACCAGTAGGCGGATAGCATTAAAATTGATTCATTGAAGAACGCTGATGTGTTCGGTCGAAGAACTCTCATGAGTTCTTCTGCTATCTCAAGCCTGAATGCCCTCAATATTCTCTTCTCTCTGGTCTGATGACCATCGACAAGTCGAAGAACCCTTCGGGTTCTTCTCCTGTTTCGGGTCTGATGACCCTCAACACCAACAAAGATATAAATCACAAAGAATAATGAGATGAAGATACACCCGATCAAACCCGGCCGGCAGCCTGAATACAATCACTCGCCCGCTACCGGCTGACGGACACACGCGGCGAAAAAGGAGGCAATTATCATGGATTATCAATCGCGAGCGGAAGCTTTCGGAAAAAATACCGGAGGGATCGCATGAGCCGCGGGCCCCGGCCGCTCAAGGCAAAGGACGAGTCGCTGCCGATAGCCGAGAAGCGCGGCCTGGTCATGCGCTACCAGCACCGGCGGGGTAATGTCTGTGACGTTTCCATCATGAGCCCCGGGCTTGTCAGCTTTATCTGCGTGATGCGGCTGATCCGGTCGAGCAGTACGCCGGAGGATATCCTCCATGATTTTTCATCCGTGATTGGCCAGCTCCGGTTCATCGCATCGTCCCCGGCCATCTCGCGCGAGCTCTGGCTCTGCACGCCCCGGGGCGCGTGGCGGTTCTTCCGGATTCTCGATGATTCGATCCTTGAGCTGGACCGGGACGGGATGCCGCTCGCAAACGGGACGGAGCCGACCGCTATGCCGGCAATAGGTAGAGGACTGATACAAAAGCCGGAACCGTCCGGGAATAATGGCAAGAAAACCGTGACAGCTGCACAACCATCGGCCGGGAAAAATTCTGAACCGGGAAAAAATCCTGCTCCGGATATTCCAACGAAAGATCCGGGACAGACAGAGGACACTGCACCGGATTTACATCCGGCTCGAGAACCGGAACCGGAAAAAGATATGAAATCCGCCGCAATCCCGGAAAAAAATTCAGAGCCGGTAAAAGATCCGAGCCCGGCACCGGATTTTCTGCCAGGGCCGGAACCGGAAAAAATTCCGGAACCGATAAAGAAATTTTTGCGCCGGAGAAAAAAAGGACGGGAAAATGATCCCGAACCGGATTAAGCCGACCAGGGTACAGTTCCAGGTCTCCAAGAGAAACCTCCCCCAAGACCCCGTTCTCCGACGGGAAATCCTTCTTTTTGATCACACCCCCGACGGTATCTTCCGGGCAAAAACGGTCTTTCAAATGGGGCTTATTTTGACAAACAGAGGCGAAAATGACCGAATCCTATCATGCCATTTTTCAGATCCCAAAAAGATGTACCTGATTCGCGGAAAACGGTACCAGTTATTTTTCAATCTTCCCGTTTTGACCCCTTATTGCCCTGGATCAGCATTTTTCATGCATTCCGATGATCGTATTTGTTCGCATTTGGATCGAAAAACGGGGGATAGGTCCTGACACGGGACGGAAACGGACTGGCGGGGGATTTATGAATCGGAATTTTCCGACGGCGGATCGTTGATTTCCGTCGAAGGAAATTTTAAGATGATTCAGGGTTACCTGAGACGGGTCACCGGTTAGTCGAGGGTCCGGCAACAGCGGCCTCAAGAGCCGTCGCTCCCTTCACGGGAGCGTGGATTGAAATTGGAATTGCCCTTATAAGGGGGTCAATTGGCGTGTCGCGTCCTTCATGGTCGCACAACCCCCGCCTCATTCCTTTCCCACAAAAATAACCTCAGGCAGCGTGCGGAAATGCGGGTCGCCCGTGACAACCTTCGCCCGGTTCCTGAGCGCGGTTGCATAAATGATCGCGTCTGCAATGCCGCCATCCTTCATCTCCCTGCGTACCCTGCCTGCAATCCGTGAAACGGGAAGATCAACCGGGACGAGACGGCTCCGCGACCGGATCGTCTGGACCATGTGGTCCATCCGTTCCTTGTCCTCACCGTAAAACCGTTCCAGTTCCGCAATAGTGATCAGAGAGGTTATCCGGGCCTCCGGCCCCTCAATATATCCGCGGACCCGGTCATTGCCCTTCCAGTACTCAACCCATGCCCAGGTGTCAGGAACGATTACGATCTTAATCCTCTCCGGTGCAGACGTACTCTTCCATATCTGAAAAAACACCGAAATCCGAGGGCAGGTTCCGCTGCCGTTCCGTGATCAGGAACATGATCGCCTCGTCATAGGTCCGGAGATCTCTCTCCGCAATGATCTGGTCGAGCCATTCTTTTGTCGACCTGAGAATCTGTAATGGTGCACGGGGATCTTTTACCGGAGCCGCCTGCGCTGGATTTCCTGCGCGTACCCGGCTCGCGGCGGGGTACGTGCAGAAACATTTTTTACCGGTGCATGTACTGCTTTGGCCATGATAACCTGTGTAATGTATACATTATACAGCATTAAGAATTCGCGTGGTCCTTACCGGTCCCCCGCACTGATAAGCTGCTCATCGACAACCGCAGGCACCAGCGGCGGCAGCTGCCCCCACCGTACTGTAACATCACCTATGATGGCAAAGACTCCGTCAACCTCCCCCGGGTCGATCCGGTCGAGCACGCCCCGGTCGTCTGACCGGATCTCGTTGCAGACCGCTGTTGCCCACGCATCTGAAAGGGCAACATCCTGCGAAAAGATCGTGACAGCATCAGCCATACCGAACGATATGGACGGGCCGACCGTGGCGGACGAAGTGCAGATGCCAAGCACGGAATCCTGTGGAGGGACGACAAATGCCACCCGGTTGGAGAGCCCCGCACTACCGGCATGCACACCGACCCGGACCGGGCGATCCGCAATGAGAGCAATATCGCCGCCATTATCAATCACCCCAAATAATGCACCGGCTTCCTGCATTGCCTCCACACCCGCCCAAGCAATGGTCCCGGCAACGGCCGCCATCGGGCCCACACCGGCTTTCCGGGCTGCACCCGCCATACGGGTGATGACCGGTTCGTCAGAATCCGGAACATACGGATCGAACGTAACAGCAAAAAAAGGGTCACGGGCGATATGAGCCTCCAGTACCTGCCGTGCAATCATCATGCCGGCTTTTGCTGCATGGACATGCGCGGGATCGTCCGCGAGGATTGTTGCGAACGTTTCCCGGAAATGGAACGGCTCCCGGATCATAGCGGGAGCGAGAGCGCCCGGTGCGGGCAGGCATTGATACACTTACCACAGAGGATACACTTCTCCTCATCGAGCCGGAGTTTCCATTCCGCATCGAAGCTGAAGACCTCGCGGGGGCAGATGCTGATGCAGAGACCGCAGTCCACACACTCGCTCTCATCGTAGCTTATCCCATGATCGAGGATGCGCACGTGGGCCCCGAGTGAGGTCATTGTATCGCTGACAAGCCGGCACTGGTCGTCCGGCACATCGATCAGGGCTTCCCCTTCGGAAGAATCGATGACTGCACGCTCCACGTTGATGAGCACCCCGGTATCGCGTACCGCCTGGGCGATGATCGGTTTTCTTCCCCTGCCGCGGGAGAAGGTGACCAGCAGTTTCATTTCAGCCACCTCCCGCCAACCAGCTTGCCAAGGTTCATCGCAGTGAGGATCCCGATCACATGCGATTCTTTATCAATGACCGGCAGTGCGCTGATGTTATGCTTCTCCAGTTTCTGGATGGCGATATCAACCGCTTCATCCGGAACCGTTGTGATCACTTTGGTCTTCATGATATCTTTCACGAGATGCGCCTTGCCGGGGTTTGCCACGGCCTTGGAGATATCGAATGTGGTTACGATTCCCACCAGCACCTTTTTACCGTTGATGACGGGGAGGTGGTTGGTCTCGCCCTTGAGGAGTTTCTTGGCAGCCGTGGTGATCTCCTCGTCCTCACCAATGCTCACAACCCGCTGGTCCATGATATCCAGCACCCGCGGGCTTGTCTTGCTCTGGTGCATCGGTTTTGCCTGTTTTGTGGGATCGATCGGGCGTGTGGGAAGCGCAAGGGTCATCTTCCCGCTCTCGACCCAGTGTTTCAGCTCGCCCGCAACCTGCCGGGCCCTGCGGAAGCTTGATAATGAGGAGGTCCGGACTTCCTCGCCGTTCAGTTCAACTGCACCACTGCGCAGTTCTGCATAGGTGACCTTGCGCAGGGAAGGCCGGGCCCTGCTCGGCACACTGTAGTCCCTGATATCGACACTGATGTCCTCATCCCGGACCGCGGTAGCCCGCACAACGTCCAGGTCGAGCACGGGCAGGGGGATACCGAGCCCGACATACAGGGTAACGCCGTACCCGGACATGGTCGCTGCCCTCAGGTAATCCTGCGACATCTGCTTTAAGTCGCCCGTCACCATCAGCGTGCCAAATCCCCCGGCGGGGGAGTGCTGGGTTCCCTCCCCCACGACGATACCGGGTGCGCCGCAGAGGAAGATCGGAACGCCGCTCCCGATAAGACGGAATTTCGGGTCATTGGAGATCGGATTCAGGGTCCCGGAGCCGGAGTAGGTGATATTGCCGGATCCCGGAAGCAGCGTTCCCATGTACGTGTTCAGGACGCGGTCGGTGGTATTGGTCGCGGCATCATAGCGCTGGTACGCGTTGCGCGGGTTGCACATGATCGCCTGGTTGAGGTTTTCCAGCGCGAGTTCCGTGGTGAGCGTGCGTCGCGGGTAGCAGTCGGTTCCGTGGGAACTTGCCCGAAGTTCCACAGCCTTTCCTGCCACAAGGTCTTCAATCACATGGGCGCCGCCGTACTCCTCCTGGCGGGTATCGGACTGCTGGGTCGCACCGATGAACGTGTCAACGGCCGCAAGGCCGCCGTATGCCTCGACATTGTTCAGCCAGATCCGTTCCATGCGGATGGGGGGCTCGGCATGGCCGAAGTTTAAAAAAGCCCCGGACGAGCACATTGCGCCGAAGGTCCCGGTCGTGACGACATCGACCTCTTTTAACGCGCCTTCTTCTCCCAGCTCGGCAACAATGGCAGGCATCTCTTCTGCAGTGACGACCCGTGCGGACCCGTCACGGATGCGTTCATTGATCTGCCCGATGGTTTTGTGCATGCACAGATATTCCGTTTTCCGAATATTTAAGACAATTGTTATTACTTCTGGTAATAAATGCGATTTTAACCACTGCCAGCAATTAGTGTCTATGCACGTGCATGCTTTCATTGAGGAGATGGAGCAGCTCGCCCCACCTCACCTTGCCGAGGATTTCGATGCAGGAAAGATCGGCCTTGTTGTCGAGGGGAAGACAAGGGTAGAAACCGTCTGCTGTGCGCTGGACGCTACTCCTTCCGTGGTAAAACGTGCGGTTGCAGCACACGCCGATATGCTCCTCGTCCACCACACGCCGCTCTGGACACCGCTGACCTCCCTCACCGGGCCGACCGCAGTCCTCATGCGCGACGTGCTCGCATCCGGCATGAACATCTATGTCATGCACACCAACTTCGACCATGCCGAGAGCGGCGTGAACGATGCACTCGCTGAACTCCTTTCGCTGAAAAATACCGAACTCATGACACTCGGGCTGTTGGGCGACGTTCCGCTTTCCTTAAAAGAGATCGCCCAACGCCTCAACTGCCCGGTGCGGGTCTGGGGAAAGATTAAAAAATTACAGCGGCTTGCAGTTGTCGGGGGGAGCGGGTTTGATAGGGAATTCATGGCAGAAGCCGTAGAACGGGGCGCCGACGCCTTCCTCTCGGCCGAACTGAAGCATTCCGTGTACCGTTCCGCCCCGCTCCCCTGCATCGAGGCCACCCACTACGCGCTTGAAGCCCCGGCCATGAAGCGGCTGGCGGCACAGAAAGGCTGGCGGTTTATCGCCGATCCTCCGATCCTGCATTCTGTCCCATGAACGAAATATGGGACCGACTGAAAGAGAAGCCGGTGTTAAATGAGGAGATCCGCGGGAAGATCGTGGCCGCGTTCGGCCGGAAGGGAACGTCCGCTCTTGGAGCTATTGATACCGGGCGGGTGAAGAAATACCTGGACTTTTTCGTGGTCGGGGGGAAGACCGCCTCCTATATTGTTGAAGAGGACTTCTGCACCTGCGGGGATTTCCTGTACCGGGGCCGGAACTGCTGGCACCTGCTCGCGGTGCGGATTGCACGCGAGACGGGTATGTACCAATCTGTGAACAGCTGGTATCATGAAACGATGAAGGAAAAGCCGGGAAAATAGATTTGCAGATATCGATAGGGGTGGTTAATACCCCATACTTCCATTAAGACTGGTGCCGCCCGAAGTCGAAGAACCCTGCGGGTTCTTCTCCTCCTTCGGCTCTGATGACCTTCAGGAACAACAAACTAATTACCATTCGTAATCAACTGTACTGACGATTGTGTGATTGTCCATGCTCGAAGACGAATACCAGCTCGATTATTTCAAGACGCAGGGATTTACCCGGAAGATCTGTAAAAGCTGCGGGTCGGCATTCTGGACCCGGGACGCTTCACGGGAGATCTGCGGCGATGCCCCCTGTGAACCCTATAATTTTATCGGCAGTCCGGTGTTCGCGCCCCATACCCTCGATACCATGCGCGAGGCCTACCTCACCTTTTTTGAGCAGCACGGCCACACACGGGTGGAACGGTACCCGGTGGTAGCACGCTGGCGGGACGACATCTACTTGACAATTGCTTCGATCGCGGACTTCCAGCCTTTCGTGACCAGCGGCATTGTACCGCCTCCGGCAAACCCCCTGACGATCTCCCAGCCATGCATCCGGCTCAACGACCTGGATTCCGTGGGAAAATCCGGGAGGCACCTCACCACGTTCGAGATGATGGCCCACCATGCCTTCAACACCCAAAACGAGGAAATCTACTGGAAGGACCGGACGGTCGAACTCTGCGACCAGTTCATCGCGTCCATTGGCGGGGACCTGAACCGGGTCACCTATAAGGAGAACCCATGGATCGGCGGCGGCAATGCCGGGCCGAGTGTCGAGGTACTGATTGGCGGCCTCGAGATTGCAACGCTCGTCTTCATGAGCCTCGGCCGGCAGAAGACCGAGGGCCCGGGCTACGAACTGAAAGGCGAGATGTATTACCCGATGAAACTCCGGATCGTCGATACCGGCTACGGGCTCGAACGGCTGGTCTGGGCATCCAAGGGCTCGCCCACCATCTATGATGCAGTCTTCCCGGAGATGGTGAGCCGGGTGATGGGAGCTGCCGGGCTCTCCCACATGCTGGACAACAAGGAATACACCAAGCTCCTTGCCCTGAATGCAAAGTATGCCGGCCTCATGGATATCTCGGGAACAAACCTCTTCAACCTGCGCAAGAAAGTCGCAGCGGCAATCGATGTCTCGCCCGAGAAACTGGATAAGATGATCACCCCCATCGAGAAGGTGTACGCGATCGTCGACCACACCCGCTGCCTGGCCTACATGCTCGGGGACTGTATCGTCCCTTCCAATGTCCGGGAAGGCTACCTTGCACGACTCGTGATCCGCCGCACCCTGCGGATGATGAACGAGCTGAAGATACAGGAACCCCTTGCGGACCTGATCGAGCAGCAGACCGCGATCATCGGTTCGAAGAAGTTCGAGCAGGATATTGCTGTGGTCCGGGAGATCATTGAGCGGGAGACCGAGAAGTACGCATCAACACTCGAACGCGGCACCAGAATCGTCCAGAAGATTGCAAAGACCTACAAGGTAAAGAGCCAGCGGGTCCCGCTTGCCGAGGTCATGGTCCTGTACGACTCCCACGGCATCCAGCCGGAGATGATCAAGGAGATCGCCACAAAGGAAGGGGCGGTCGTTGACCTGCCGGACAACTTCTATTCCATGGTCGCCGACCTGCACTCCGAGTCGAAGAAGGAAGCCGAGGAGGACAAGACCGCGAAGTATGCCGAACGGTTACGGGCTCTCCCCCCCACAAAGAAACTCTACTACGAGCAGCCGTCGGACGTCGAGTTCGAGGCAGTGGTGCTGGACTTCTTTGACGGGTACGTGGTCACCGACCAGACGCTCTTCTACCCGGAGGGCGGCGGGCAGCCTGCCGACACCGGAACGTTCATCGGCTCCGAGAGCATGGCGCAGGTCGACGGGGTCATCAAGGTCGGGGAAGTGATCCTCCACCATATCGCCGGAGGGGTCCTCCGTCGCGGGGAGCGGATCAAGGGGATGGTGGACGAGGAGCGGCGCTGGTCGCTGATGCGCCATCACACCGCCACACACGTTCTCCTCCATGCTACCAGGGAAGTGCTCGGGGCGCACATCCACCAGGCCGGGGCCCAGAAAGGTAGCGAGAGTTCCCGGGTCGATATCCGGCACTTCAAGCATATCACTCCCGACGAGCTCCACCGCATCGAGATAGCGGCAAACCGCATGATCATGGCAAGCCAGCCGGTCGAGATCGAAGTCGAGGATCGGACCAAAGCCGAACAGAAGTACGGTTTCTCACTGTACCAGGGAGGAGTCCCCCCGGGCAGGGATATCCGGGTCGTCAAAGTGGCCGGGGATATCGAGGCCTGCGCCGGAACCCATTGCCGGAATACCGGTGAAGTCGGCATGATCAAGATCATTCGTGTCGAGCACATCCAGGACGGCATCGAGCGGATCGAGTTCGCAGCCGGTATCGCGGCGGTCTATTACATGCAGCACCTTGAGGGGCTTGTCACCTCTTCCGCAGCGGTCCTGTCCGTGCAGGATGACAACCTGCCGGCAACGGTCACGCGCTTCTTCAACGAGTGGAAAGACCAGCGAAAGGATCTCGAACGGATGACGGCAAAACTGGTCGAGCTCGAAATGCGGACGCTCGTGGCAGAGCAGGTGGGCACTATTCCCGTGGTTGTCAAACGGATCGATCTCCCTCAGAAAGAACTTGCCCTGCTTGCAGCATCCGTTTCAGAAAAAGGCGGTGTTGCCCTGCTTGCAGGATCCGCAGATTCGGTCCGGGTCGTGCTCGCATCCGGAGACATACGGGTAAATGCCGGCGATATCATCGGGCAGGTCTGCGGCATGCTGGGCGGCAAAGGCGGGGGAAAGCCCTCCCTGGCGCAGGGGGGAGGGCCGGATGCAGCCCAACTGGACCTTGCCCTGAAGGTCGGGCGCGAGCGTATCATCGCGGCACTGAAGGGATGATTATGGCGGATAATGTCGTGTTCCTGGAACCCGGTGATGAGCGGGCGCAGAAGATTGCTAAGGCAATGGGGAGCCAGACCGCGAGCGACATCCTGCAGATCCTCGGTGAAGGACCGCGGAGCCTGACCGATATCACCGAGCAGCTGAATATTCCCATGAACACCGCAAAGTACCACATTGAGAACCTGCTCGATGCCGGTCTTATCGCAGTGTTACAGACTAAATACAGCATCAAGGGTCGCGAGGTCAAGATTTACACGCTGACCAACCAGCTGCTGGTAGTTGCGCCACGCCAGTCCAATGTCCGCTCGCTTTTGCTGAAATATGCATCCCTTTTCGGGATTGTTGCAATCTGTTCGGTAATGATCTCGGCCATTTCCCCGCTGTTCGGTCCGGGGAGCATGATTCGAGGCAGCGCGAACAGCGTGAATTCAGTACCGCAGGTTGCCTTCCGGGAAGATGGCGGTGCTGTTGCCAAAGCGGTTACCGAGACGGTTGTCCAGAATGTCACCACAACGCATGAAGCGCTGATGACCGGAACAAAAGGCATGGGGGATACGTTGGCGGCGAATGTCACACCGGCACTGATATCCATTCCTTCACCGACCACAATGCCACCCCCGCCAATCATACCGACGGGCTCCATCGAAAGTGGCGCTGGCGCCGTATTTCCGTCTCTTGACCCGGCCCTTGCATTCTTCCTTGGGGGAGTGCTCGTGATTTTCATCCTGTTATGCTACGAAGCCTGGCTCTGGAAGAGATGGGGCAGATGATTTTTCACTTTAGAGAAATTCGGTATGACCGATAATCAGAAAAACCCCTGGACCGCCGCGGTTGCTTCGTTTTTATACCCGGCCCGGGTCATGTGTATAATGGTGAATGCCGTGTAAAAGGTGCGATTTTTTGTCGGACGGTTTGCAGGAGTTCTTTTGTTTACCCTTTATGTGACGATGTATAGCCGGGTAATCAGTCATTCTGTATATTTAGCCGGCATGCTGCCCCCAACCAGATACTTTTTTTTGTCTATTCACGGTTAGCGATTATTCCCTGGGTTTTTATTCCGTTCTATGACGCTTCTCTTGTATTTGCAACTGCCCGGAAATGAATGACGGGAAGATTCTTTTTAAGGATAAATAAACGTCTGACGTGCTGGACCTGTGCCCTGGTAATACTTCTTCTGACGTTGGTTTTCACCGTCATGAGTTATCTTTTCTTTTTTGGGACGGCAAGATACATAAAAAATCTTAAAGCTTTTTTATTTCCTACGGATTCGTGCCGGGCTCTGGAGATAACAGATTTCACGTATACGGGGGAAAACAGGAAACCCCGAGGCGTAAAAAGGTTGAAATTATTGTTTTCTTATCGCCGCTGCCCCAAGAAATCCCGTTACTGCAAGGGCTCCCAGCGTTATGAGGGGGGAGAGCGGGGAGTGGGTTTCGGGCAGGGGGGTCGGGAGGGTGGTTGTTACGGGACGGATCGTGGTGACCGGGAGGGGAGTTGCAAGAGGTGTCGGTTCCGGGGTAGAGGGTTCCGCTACCGTGAACTTCCTGATACCGATAAACCCTTTGGGATCGCTGAAGGAGACTTCATAAGTGCCCGGGCTGATGACTTCCACCCGGTAGGTGAAGATGCCGGCATCGTTTTTCACATCCGTTTTCGTGCCGATATACCGCGGCCCGAAGATCCTGCCTTCGGGCCCCCGGACCTCAATCTGGACTCCTTCATTGCTCAGCTTATTCACCGTTCCCTCGATCCTGAGCGCCTCCTCAAGGGTCTGGGTGACGGGCGAGGTGATGGTGATCTCGCTGGAACGGTCGATGATCTGGACCAGCTGAACCGTCACAGAATCCGAGCGGAGCGTCTCTTCTCCGCGAGTCGCCATCTGTATCTCTATTTTATATATACCTCCCGGGAGTCCCCGGGTCTCGAACAACCGGTACTGAGTGTTTTTGTCCTCCTGGATCGTCACTGACTTCCGGCTGATCTCTGTTGCGGTATACACGGAGTGGTACATGACGAGATCAAACGTATTACCGGCAGGGAGATCGCTGTCTATCGAACATTTCAGGGGAAGACCCGCCTGGATGGAAGCGGGGCAGTCAAGGTACAGTCCATATGCAGATGCAGGTCCCACGATGCTCGCAAGACAGAACGCAATCAGCAGGATCCGTTTCATGACAACAGCATCGAATGGCCGGGAATAATATGTTTCCGTTTCCGACGGGTTTAAAGGACCTGGGAGTGGAGGAGAACCCGACGGGTTCTTCGACCTGCGACGGGTTCATCATGATCAGGGGGTGGTGGAGAACCTGCAGGCTCCCCGCTTTTCCGGTAAAACGGCGGACTATACCATGCTGATAAAATTTTCCAGCAGCCGGAGGCCCGCTGCACCACTCTTTTCCGGATGAAACTGGACGCCAAAGACGTTCCCGTTCCCGACCGTGGAGGCGAACGGGCAGATGTACTGCGTGCTCGTGAGTGTGTATTCCGGCAGCGTTTCCGCAAAGTAGGAGTGGACAAAATACATGTACTCATCGTTTCGGATGCCGGCAAAGAGCGGGCTGTCGGGCTGCTCAATTTCAAGCGAGTTCCATCCCATGTGGGGCACCTTCTGCCCGGGGACCCTGGGGAACCGGGTCACGCGGCCGGGGACGAGACCGAGCCCGGCGTGGTGCCCGTGCTCCTCACTTGTCTCCATCAGCATCTGCATGCCAAGGCAGATCCCGAGCATCGGCACCTGGCGGGCACTGTTCACAACCGTTTCCCGGAGGGGACCAGACTGCTCCATCCCCTCACAGAATGCCCCCACCCCCGGCAGGACAAGGCCGTCAGCGGATGCGATCTCCCCGGCATCGCACGTGATGAACGCGTTTGCGCCGGCTTTCTCCAGCCCGCGGATCACGCTCCGGAGGTTCCCGAGACCGTAATCAATAATGGCTATCTTCTTCATCCTTTCCTCCCACTACCAGGCGCCATCTTCCTTCCGTCACCCATTCCGCAGGGAACCCGTGTGCCTTCCGGTACTGCTCGAGCCGGTCGAGCCAACCCTGCCAGAGGCCGGGGTATTCTGCCTCAATCATGTGGATCAATGCCATATCGCTGGACGGGCACATGAAACATCCGATCCGGTCCAGGTGCCGCTCGTACAGCACATTATGCGGGGCCTTTTCCCGCATCAGGTACAGCCATACGTGCAGGGCGGTCCAGTTGTGAATGGGGGCAGCAGAGAGCTGTGCCCGTACATTTCTGTTCCGCCAGACCCGCTCGCTCTGGGCCCTGGCAGCCGATTCGTACCGCCGCTGGCCGATAAACGAGAGACACTCCCCCCACTGCTCCCGGATCAGGTCCCCGACGGGGGTCAGCTTGCAGACCTTGCAGCACCACCGGGCATTTACGGCCGGCGGACCCTGCTCCTCAAAGGTCTTCCAGAACAGGTTGTTGCCATCGGTCCGGATCACCTCGAGGCCGTAGCGCCGGGACGCTTCAGCAATATTCTCGTACGTTTCGGGAAACTCAAGGCCGGTATCAGCAAAGAGCATCGGCACCTTCCCGATCGCTTTTGTTACGACCAGCAGGGTGGCGAGACTGTCTTTCCCGCCGGAGTAGGAGACATTGCGGGCGAGCTGCGGGTTACGATCCGCGACCTCTTGTACGAACAGCATCGATGATCCTTCCGCACGCTCAAGTACGTCCGCGTTCGCCCGCACCGCATCGTCCCACGTGGCCCTGCCCGGGACTACCTGCGATGCGATGTTGCGCCGGGTCCGGACGATCGATCCTTTCTCCATGTCCCGGGCTGTGGCAGCGTCAACCTTTGCACGCCCGACACCGATGCAGGTGCCGTCCCGGGTGAGGATGAAGACCTCGTCACCGGCCTGCACACGGTCATCGATGGATACCATCCCGGGCCGGAGCACGCTCATGCCCTGGTCGCGGATGAACGGGACTGCATCATCGCCGATCATCACGACCCGTTTTTTCGGGGAGAAAAGGTTGCAGGCCTCGGGCCGGGGTACTGGTTCCCACCGCCGTTCGTCCGGGAAATACCGGATAATTCCGGCAATGCCGCCCCCGACAATGATCTCTTCCATCCGGTCCTTGTCCGGCACCTTGTTTAAAAGGGCAAGGTGACCATCCGGAACGAGCGGGGCACCAAAATGATCTTCGTAAATCCGGTTGATGAGGGCGATATCGGCAGGAAATGCCGGGCGGGCATCTCCGGGAGGCGTGACCGGCACCGGCCGTGTCGTAGCACCGCAGGAGCACTTCTCTGCAAGCACCGGCGTGTGGCATGTGTCACACCAACGCAATAATATCTTCCCCAGATAGGACGGACGCATCTGTCGTACCATTCGCTCTTGAGAGATAAAAATGAAAGGTCGGCCAGACGCGTTTTCCTGCGGGATTTGAGAGGTTCCTCATAATCCCGGAAGTCGGTTGACCCTTCCGTATTATTGTCGATGGTCGTATGAACATCTCCGAACTTGAAGATGAGAGGAATTCATCAAAATTCTTGGAAATCGACTCATTGAGCAAAATAAGATGAGGAGAAAAGAATCCATCAGGATTCTTCGACATCCGGCTGCTCATCAGAGCAGGAGGTCAAGAAGAACTCTTCAGAGTTCTTCGAGTTGTGCCGGTTTCTGGATGCTGCATGGGGGCGGCAGCGGGGGCACGGATAAATACGATTCTTTCATAATGGTACTGCTATCCATGATCGATACCTGGCTTTTTACCGCTCTGGTCCTCGGGATCCTTGCCCTGTGCGTCATCCTGCGGGGTATTCGCACCAGATCACCGGATGACCGGCTTGTTGCAGGTACAGTAGCCGTAACCCTTGTTGCGATGACTGCACTCACCCTCAGCATTGCATTCGGAACCCTCATAATCCTCGACCTGTTCATCGTTATTGCCCTGATCGGTTGTGCTATAATGATATGGACGGGAAAGCATCCGGGAGCTGATCGTACATGAGTCTGCTTGCCGCAGATCTTGGAATCTGGACACTTCTTTTCATCGGGACGGTGTTCTGTGGGTTCGGCCTTATGGGACTGTTGATTTTTCCCGACACAAAGAGCCGGATGTTTACAGCATTCCGTGCAACGGCAATTGGTCTTGGAGCAGTTGTCCTTGCAGTTCTCCTCTACGGATTCACCCTGCTCCAGACTAACGGGGGCGACCAGTACCTGGCTCTTGTACTTCATACCCTGTTTCTCGGAATCGTGCTGGCAACCGGGACATGGGTTATCTATGGGATTATCCGGGAAAGGATCCAGAAGGAACAACCGGAAAGTACCGACCAGCCACCGGCCGTGAGCGAACCCAGTGTAAAAGACGGGGAATAATTTTTTTTACAATAAATGAAGTTTGTTTGGAAAATGTACCTTGTTCTTGTGTTCATTTTCACTATTCCGGCAAAGAATTGATGTTCTGTCGTATCACCGGGAATGCAGTTACCGCGGGGGCGGGTCCGATGACGAAGCCCCCGGTATCTCTGAATGAATTCCTTTTTCAGATAGTTCCGGGAAAAATGCGCCGGTGGAATCTGACTGTATCAAAACCTATTCATGCATTTATTTCCAATTTTACTGTATGAACCAAGTCGCCCGAATGAAGGTTTTCTCCTTACTCCTTGTAATGGTTCTCGGAACGTCAGTCATAGCTGGTTGTATGTCAGCCCCGGGACAAAATACAACACCCACCTCCAGTCCCACTATTCAGGGTATGACATCCCCGGCAGAACCCAGTATTGCACCAGATACGACACTAACCTCCTCGCTCACACAACAGGCGAATCTGTCAGCAGCAGAACCCCGTATCAATGTACCGAGTTTCAAATATACTGTACCGCGGGGAGAGGAGATCATGTTTAAGGGGAACGTTTCGGGAGATTTAAAATCCCTGACAATAATGACGTATTATGTCTGTCAGTTGGACGCGTCAGATTGCCCGAGTCCCAAAAGTCTTTACAATACAACCAATTATATCGATAAAAAAATCGTTCCGGTCAATGCTGATTCATCATTCTCGCAGAACATGAGCACGTCTGCGTTTAAGGAAGGTTTGCATGTAGCATTTCTGGAGCTGCCAACGGGAAAATACTCGACCCTCGTATTCAAGGTCATCTCAAAGGAATCAGCATAGATCACTTCCTCCTTTTAAGAATACTTGGTTTCATCCCCCACGTCTCTGCTTTACACAACCAGTAACCGTACTGAAACTCCCGCAAACCATCCCGCAATCCTCACAGATCCATTTCGTACTGTATCGGGGTGACGTGAACTATCGCCGATGCTCTCTCTTTTCCCGATAAAAGATCCCACATCAAAGGCCGGGCCGGACCCGGAGACCAATGAGGGAGGATCGCTATCCGTAAGATACGATTTTTTCTTCCATCACTTGGTCCGGCATCCATATCAGGACTTTTTGGATAGGCAAAGGTTATCATTCAATTGCCGAATTTTTTTATGCGGGCACCTCCACAGAAAATGTGGTTTTGCACTCCCTGTATATGCGCTCTCCCTGCAGGAAAAAACTGCAATTTTGCGAAATATAAATCGCCCAGAATATTTTGATTCAGAACAATCCGGACATTTTATGAACAATTGCGCATTTCGTGATGGAACGCTTTGTTAATCCTGTCTTGCTCATAAGCAGCCATTTTCCAGTCAAAAAAATGCTGGTTTATAGTGATTCTGTGCGTGAAAATCCCGTTGCGACCAAAATATTTATTAATTCACAGATTGAGAAAAAATATAACCCTTTCCGGTAGGAGGTGGAAAACTCATGGCAGCAGCAAAGAAAGCGGCGGCAAAGCCGGTAAAGAAGGCAGCGGCAAAGAAGAAGACCGCACCTAAGAAGAAATAATATTCTTCTGACATACAATTTTACACTTTTTTAATAGTGGTTTTTAAAAAGGGTAATTTTCTGTTCCGCTCCATTCACGCCAGTTCGGATTATACTCAGGGATATATCCCCGGAGCATGGACCGGTTACGGGTTCATTATGAAGATCGCACCATTCAGCGCTGAGGCAATGGTCACCCACGCGATATACGGGATGAGCAGGTACGCAGCACTCTTCTTCACCCGGTAAAATGCCCCGATAGTAATGACGATCATTACCCAGAGAAGGAGGATGTCGACCAGACCGAGGAGGGGCGACTCAAGACCGAAAAAGAGGAATGACCAGATTACATTAAGCGCGAATTGTACGCCGAATATCCCGAGGGCGATCTTTACTTCGCGGCGTTCTGTGCCGGATTCCCAGATGAGATAGAGCGCGATTCCCATGAGAATGAAGAGCGTAATCCACACGGGTGCAAAGACCCAGCTGGGCGGGGTGAAGAAAGGTTTCTGCAGAGTTGAGTACCAGGAGCCTGGTCCCGTGATGGTCACCAGGGAACCGAGGCTTCCAACAATGAGACAGAACAAAATTGCGGCTGCCAGCATAGGGTATGATTGTAATGTATTCTTTTCGACCGGTCCCATACTCACCATTTTTTCCGGTGCTATTAAAATGCTTTAGATCGTTCATATGGAATGGGTGAAAGACCGGGTTGGGATGATGAGGGTAAAATAATCTGAAAAAAGCCAGATAAAATTTGAGAGGACTTTAAACATGTAGTATAAAAGGGAATTATATTAAAAATGAGCATGATACTTTCCCCAATTCATCTTCATCTTTTTCTTTAAGGTTCTGATATAATAGATTAAAAACAATCAAAAGACTTATTAATGATGTGATTATATCAAGTATTGCTCTATGTGAATCTCTCGCTGGGATGAGATCCATGAGCGGAGATGTTAGAATGAAAAAGTCTAGCTTTAGTTATTGGATTATTAATCATCGTGGGACTTTGCATCCCCGCGCCCTTGCCGCAAGCCCATGGCAGGTTCACGGGACTCATTATAACCTGAACATCGTCGGTTCAAAGACCACTAAGGACGTAGGTGCGAGCGACGGGCACACGATGTTCGTGAAGCTGGACGGGAAGACCAGGATCTACATGACCCAGTCCGGGTCCGGGTTCTTGGTTACCGACAGGAACGGCCTTGACGGGTCGGCATCCTTCAACATTGCCCCAGGGTATTACAACGTGTATGCCCGTGGACTGGGCAAACCCGGTGGCAACGCGGACATCCAGGCCAACGGGACGTTTACAGACGCTGTTGACGGGACCGTTGAATACATGCTCGGGTATGTCAACATTGCGAGAACCAGTGGGAAGCCCCAGGTTGTGAACATCAACCAACTGTTCTATGTCGATGTTACCCTATGCACAGATCAGGAAGCAGGAGAATGTACTGAAGTGACTACGTATACCGATACGTGGGTATTCGATATCCCCGAGTTGCTCGAGTACTACTGGGACTATGAAAACCACGGCTTAAAGCTCCTGCAGGTCCGGTTCTACGAATGCACGCTCGACCCAACTGGAGAAGCAGCCAACTACTGCCGGTGGGAAAACGGCGACCCGATCGTTTCAAGTAAACAAGTAGTAGCCGCGTAATTCCCTACCATTTTTCTTCTTTTTTTCACGGGACATAGATTGAGACACAAGGCAATCCAAATTCGGTTATCCATACATTTTCGCGGGATACTTCACTGGATTATTTGATGCGATGAAGTGGTGCATGAAGCATGACCGTATTCCTGCACGGTTCCTAACAGCAGTTCACCGGATGGAGGCGGCGAAGAGAAACAATCAAATGGAAAAAACCGGCCGGGAAAACAATGGAATCACCAATCTCGTTCAGAAAAAGTTTCCCTGATTTGTCTGTAAAAATTTTCATAATTTTCTGATTAAAAAGGTAAAATAAAAACAAAAAACTTTATTTATTGTTACGAGAGATTATTGTCTGCTCTTGTTGGTTCTCTGGATGGGTAGAGTTCCATGAGCAGAGGTGTCTAATGAAAATAAAATTCGCAATTATAGCCGTTCTCGGTCTGGCACTACTCGTATCAGGCGTGTCTGCGGGAAGCGGTGCGCCAAGCGGTGCGCATTACAACCTGAACATCATCGGCGTCCCGCATGACATGAACGCCAACTTCGATGGTGGCAACGGTGCCAGAATATTTGTAGACAGGACTTCATCAACCAACTTCTATGTCCATGGCGGTACCACCTATGAGGTGCGTGACCATGATGGTACAGACGGATGGGTAGGATGGAGCCGGACCGACCCGGGTATCATCTTCCCCTACGACGCAACCAAGACGCCAACCTGGCGCGTGGAAATATACGTGCGTATGGTCGGGCCAAAAGGCAGTGGAGCAACGTGGACAAGCAAGTATTTCGATGAAGGGACGAGCACGTACGTTTACTGGGATTCATTCACGGTGACCAAGGACACCCCGTCAAAATTCAGTGTGAGAACCAACTCACTGCTGAGAGACGGTTACCGGGATATGCTCTGGACACTTGAGCCGTTAACGAAGTACAGGAACTGCCAGCTGCGCATCTATCTGCTCGATGGAAAGTAACCATAGAATTTCAACTATTATTCCCGTTTTTTTGGTTTTTGGGTGCCCCGACTGGCATTCCGCTCTTAAAAATTTAAAAAAAATACGTTACATTGTATTCATAGTCTGTGTTAATCCTAAACTGCTGTATTTTTAAAAATCAAACAAAAGAAACGCAGCGCCTTGAACATCAAGGCAGAGTGCGCCGACCGGGACTCGAACCCGGGTTTAGGCGTTGGCAACGCCTAGTGATAACCACTACACTATCGGCGCAGTGTGCTCTACAATGTGGGAATTCAAACAATTTAAGTATATCGAACCAGAGGACGACGGATTCTCATTTATTTTCCGGGAATGTAATTCAGCAAAGATGGTACTGGTGATTCTGTGGTTAGATCATACTGGCATGGTTAAAAAGACTGAGAAGATCCGGATATAATAAGATAGGATTTTTGAGTATAATCGCTCTATCTAATACCTGATGATCCCTCTCTTCATTGACTGCTCCGGCCGGCGTATCGTCATCTTTGGAGGGGGAGCCGTGGCCGCACGCAAGGCCGCGTATTTTGCACAGGAAGCCCATGTCCTCGTCGTGAGCCGGTCGTTTGTGCAGAAAATGGAGACCCTGCAGGTCGAGAAGAAGAGTGTGGACATTGATGACGTATCCGATACGAAACTTGTTGCACTTGTCCGCGACGCATTCCTGGTCATCGGGGCACTCTCCGATCCGGCCCAGAACAATCGCATCGGCAGGCTCTGCCACAAAAAGGGCATCCTCTTCAACAATGCGGACGGGAAAGCAGGTGATGTTGTCCTCCCGGCGATCAGCAGCGGGGAACATTACACACTCGCGATCAGCACGGGCGGCAGCAGCCCGGCGATCTCCCGCTATATCAGGGAGCACCTCGAACACGATCTGCCGGAGCTGGATGCCATGATCGTGCTCCAGAGCAGGCTGCGAGAAGAGTTGAAACAACGGGAGCCAGACCCGGCAAGAAGAAACGCAATCCTGCACAACGTACTGGACGACACGCGGGTCTGGAAGCTCCTGAAGACAGATCCAGGTGATGCATGGGAAAACGTGAGAGCGAGGTACCTCCATGGCTGAACCGGACTGCATACCGGTAGCGATCGCCGGTGTCAGCCACCACACGGCGAACGTAGCGGCGATCGAGGCGTTCCGCTTTGCCGGCGAACCAGAGTTTCTTGCTGCAGCCGGGGTGCGGTTTTCCGCAGTCCTGCTGCTCCAGACCTGCAACCGGGTCGAAGTGATCGTTGAAGGGGACGAGGATGCATTAAAGGAGTTCCTCGCTGAACAGGGCAGGAAAGAATTCTTTGTCCACGAAGGGAAAGGGGCGCTCCGGCACCTCTTTGCCCTTGCCTCCGGGATCGATTCGATGATCGTGGGAGAAGACCAGATCATCGGCCAGCTGAAAAAAGCCCTTGCCGATGCGCAGGAAGCCGGCACCGCAAGCAGCTTCCTCGAACACTGCATCAACAAGGCAGTCCATGTGGGAGTCGAGGTCCGCAAACGGACGCTCATCAACCGCGGGTCGGTTTCTATCGGCTCCGCGGCAGTCCAGCTGGCAGAAGCGGAGATCGGCAGCCTTGAGGGAAAACACATCCTCGTGGTCGGGAGCGGGGAGATGGGCCTGCTAGTTGCACAGGCACTTGCGGAAAAACACCTGACCGCCATGTACGTGGCCAACCGCACCTATGGGCGGGCTGTCATCCTCGCAAAGAAGATCGGCGGCAAGGCAGTGAGGTTGTCCGAGCTCTACCACTATATCACGCTCTCGGACGTGGTGATCTCCTGTACTTCAGCCCCGCACCCGATCATCCACACCGTAGATCTCAAAAAGGCCATGAAGGATCGGTGCTGGCCGGTCGAGGGTCACCCCCGCCCGCTCATCCTCGTCGATATTGCCCAGCCACGCGATGTGGAGGAGGGGGCTTGCGAGGTTGACGGGGTCCACCTCTTCACCATTGACAGCCTCCGCACCATCAATGAGCAGACCATGAGCACCCGCAAAGCAGAGGCGGAGCGGGCGCACGCATTCGTTGAGGCGGAACTGGAGATCTTCCTGCGCCACCTGAACCGGCGTTCTGCTGATGAAGTGCTTGCCTCCCTGCATACCTGGGCTGAAGCACTACGTATCCGTGAGCGGGACCGGGCGCTGGCACGGATCGGCACCACGGATCCCAAGATGGCAGAGATCGTGGATGACCTGACCCGGGTCCTCTCCCGGAAGATTTTGACGGACGCCACTTTTTCGGTCAGGGCAAGTGCAGAAGAGGGGGACCTTGCAGCCGCAGAATCGCTTGTCAGGGCAATCACCCGGGGGGACAGGATCGAGAGTGACCTGTCCGGTAAGAAGTAACCTGTACTGGCGGAGACTGGTTTTTTTCGCATTTCTAAGAAGGGTTACCGATTTTTATGGGGTCCGATACTCCCATACCCCCATTTATGATGCCTCCCGCGGCGGCCTCAATTACCGTTACCTATATGGCAATTCCGGTTATCTGCCCCTCCGTACCTCAAATAACCTGATAGTTCAAAGAAGGTTTTCAAACCCTCTTCGAAAAGAAGGGTGGCTTAGCCGGCCTTAGACATCTTCTCGTATCTCATTCCTTTGGAATTCGATACCTCAGTAGAGGCCCCGAGGCGGGGCGCGATCCTACAAAAACTTCCACCAGCAAACCTGAAAAAATCAAACAGAAAAAAGAAAATTAAAAGAACACTTCTTCCCGGGGCAGCCGCCATTTCGGGTGCGGCTTATCGGCAGCATATCCTACAGCGCAGAGCACCACGGGGACAAACTCCTCCGGGAGATAGAGGACTTCTGCATATGCCACCGGGTCGAAACCCCCCATGGGACAGGAATCGAGCCCCAGTGATTTTGCACCGTTCACGGCATTCCCGAGAGCAATGTGGATCTGCTCGCGGGCAAAGGCCATCCGCTGCTCCGGGCTCATCGACCCGATATAATTCTTGATCATAGCCGCGTACTGGCTGACCGCATCGGAAGGGAGACCTGTCCTGGCAAGACCTTCCACAACCTTGTCTACCAGCTGCTCGAGTTCGGTGTTGGCGCAGAATACGAACAGGTGGGAACATGTCGTTACCTGCGGCTGGTTGTTGGTGTGCGGGAGGAGGTTGTTCTTGATCTTGCCCGCAGTGACGATCTTGATCTTCCATGGCTGCAGGTTCAGGGCCGAGGGGGAGTACCGGATAATATCCAGGAGCGCAAAGAGCGTTGGTTCATCAATCATCCGGCCATCAAACTTTTTGGTTGCATACCGCTGCTTTACGATATCGTTGAATTCCATGAGGGTATTCCGTCTCCTCGAAAACAATAGGTTCTGATGCTTATATTGAGCGTTCCGGGTAAAAAACCGTGGGATGCAAAGAAGGGATAATAGGATCTTTGCGGCAGTATTCAGGGCAACGTCATTTTTCCGGGTATATTCCCGTTTCTGGTCAATGCTGTTCCTGCTCGGTGCCTTTGATGCAATAATACGCTTTTTTCAGCCCGAGGACTTTCGTCACCGGGCATGTCGGGCAGATGCAGCCTTTCTTCTCGAATGTGCAGGTCGCTGACTTTCCCGTGATGCAGAAGAGCAGGCTCTCATCGGCCCGCATGCATTCGTTATAGGTAGGACACGGCTGGCAGATGCACTTCGTTCGGTTTTCTTCAATGATCTTGTCCCGATCTCCCGTCATGATGTCACTTCCTGCCCGGTATTGCCCGGGCCAATCCATAAGTAGATTATCAAAAGGCTCCATGATAATTAAATCATGCCTGCGCCACTGGTTGGAAGAAAGTTCGGGGTCAACATCATTCCGGTCCCGGACCGGAACACCTGCAAACAGATACAGGTTCTGGGACTCTCGGGTTCGAGCCGGCAGCAGCCAGGAATGAGCAAGTCCGAGAAACTACTCCAGCGGGCGCTCGAACGTTTTGCCGGGTTCGGGTGCCAGACCCGCTTTCTCCGGTTAAAGGACCTGAAAATATATGACTGTGAGGGGAACTATTCCGAGAACCCGGCATACTGCACCTATCCCTGCCAGAGCTCGATGAAGTATGACGACGACCAGATGCAGGTAGTGTACGATGCGGTGCTTGCCTGCGATGTTCTGATTCTCGCAACCCCGATCCGCTGGAACAACCACTCCGCGCTGGTCCAGAAGTTCGTGGAGCGGATGAATGCAATCGAGAACCAGTACTCGTGGTTCGGGAACCGGATGATCAGGGATAAGGTCGCCGGCATGATCATCATCGGGCACGTGGATGGCATCCAGCACGTGGCGGGAAACCTCATGAACTTCTTCTCCTGGCTCGGCTTCCACACACCCGAAGTTGCCATCGCTTCGTGGGTGGGGGAAAATGATGAGGACACCACAAAGGACTGGGCGCAGATCGAGAGCAACCGGTACACGCAGGAAGACCTTGATAACCTTGTCACCAGTTCCATCCGGCTGGCCTGCGCCCTGAAACGGCACGTGGCAGAAGAGATCGTAAGCGGGGCCACGCCGGACGGGTAATACCCGCAGGCATCAGCCAACTTTCGAACGGGCGATTCTCATGAACACCCTCAAGTCGAAGAACGCTCCCGCGTTCTTCTCCTGCTTCGGGTCTCGCGACCCTCAGCATCCATAAATACGATGGACAAAAGAAAATGTAATCAAACGGTTGGCAGGTGATGGCAAAACGGGTATTTTTCCCCAACGACGGATGAGACGGTCACGGTCACGGAATATCCAGCCGCTCCTGCGTGAGGTCACGCTCTCGAAAAACGATCTGGTCGCCCCGCTTTTCGTTGACGAGAACTTATTGGCACCGTGCCCAATCGATTCTATGCCCGGCCAGTTCCGGTACCCGATCGACGGGATCGCGGCAGTTGTGGCAGAATTATGGAACACGGGTGTGCGGGCGGTTCTGCTCTTTGGCATCCCGAAGACCAAGGATAAGGAAGCCCGGTCAGCATACGATCCGGATGGTGTCGTGCAGCAGGCTATCCGCCGGATCAAGGCGGAAATAAAGGAAATGGTCGTCATCACCGATGTCTGTGCATGCGAGTATACCGATCACGGGCACTGCGGGATTGTCGGTAAGACGCGGGGCGGCACGGACCTCTTAAACGATCCTTCGCTTGAACTGATGGACAGGATCGCGATCAGCCATGCCCAAAGCGGGGCCGATATTGTCGCCCCATCCTGCATGCTGGACGGCGTGGTGGGCTCGATCCGGGCAGCGCTTGACAGGGAGGGGCTTGAAGAAGTGCTGATCATGGCCTACTCCACCAAGTTCGCCTCGGCGCTCTACGGCCCGTTCCGCGAGGCAGCTGACTCCGGGTTCTCCTTTGGCGACCGTACTACTTATCAGATCCACCCTGGCAACAGTCGTGAAGCGATCCTTGAATCACAGCTGGACGCGGACGAGGGGGCCGATATCCTGATGGTGAAACCTGCCGGGTTCTATCTCGACATTCTGGCGGAGATCGGGAGCATCGGCCTGCCGGTCGCAGCATACCAGGTGAGCGGGGAATACGCGATGATAAAAGCCGCTGCCGGGAACGGGTGGCTGAAGGAGAAGGAGACCGTGATGGAGAGCCTGACCTGCATCAAACGGGCGGGAGCCGACCTGATCATAACCTATTTTGCGGCAGATGTTGCCGGGTGGCTGAATGAAAAACAGTAAGAGCAGCACAGACAGCAGGGTTTCGTCAAGCGAACTCTTTGCGGTAGCAAAGACCCTGATGCCCGGCGGGGTCAGCAGCCCGGTCCGGGCAATAAAGCCGTACCCTTTCTACACGGAACGGGCACAGGGATCGCATCTTAAAACCGTTGATGGCAAAGACTTACTCGACTGCTGCATGGCCTATGGTC
The DNA here is from genome assembly GCA_963818425.1 of uncultured Methanoregulaceae archaeon. Lineage (GTDB taxonomy): Archaea > Halobacteriota > Methanomicrobia > Methanomicrobiales > Methanospirillaceae > Methanoregula. Next base: position 149,711 of record CAWFSA010000004.1, read on the forward strand.
CGCTGATTCTCGGGCATGCACACCCGGCAATCAGGAAAGCAATTGAAGAACAGCTGGAACGCGGCTGGCTCTATGGCACACCCACGCCGCTTGAGCCGGCATTTGCGAAGAGGATCACTAGCGACCACCCGGGCATGGGCATGGTCAGGTTCGTCTCGAGCGGGTCGGAGGCAACGATGGCGGCGATCCGGCTTGCCCGCGGGTTTACCGGCAAAAAGGACCTCGTCAAGATCGAAGGTGGCTTCCATGGCGCCCACGATGCGGTGCTGGTAAAGGCTGGTTCCGGTGCAACCACGATGGGCGTGCCGGACTCGGCCGGCGTACTTGCCGACATCGTGGCCCACACGCGGCAGGTATCCTACAATGATCCCGAAGCGCTCGAAGCGGTCCTTTCGGCCCATAACGATGTCGCGGCCCTGATCATCGAACCGGTACTCGGCAACATCGGCCCGGTCCTGCCGCAGGACAACTACCTCCGGGAGATCCGTTCGATCACAAAAGCCCACGAAGTGCTCCTGATCTTTGACGAAGTGATCACCGGGTACCGTCTCGGCATTGGCGGTGCACAGGTAAAGTACGGGGTGAAACCCGACCTCACCACGCTCGGCAAGATCATCGGCGGCGGCCTGCCCATCGGGGCCTTTGGCGGCCGGAAAGAGATCATGGAAATGGTGGCACCGCAGGGACCGGTCTATCAGGCGGGGACATTCTCCGGCAACCCGCTCTCGCTTGCGGCCGGTATGGCCACGCTCGACTGGCTCCATACCCACCATGACACTTATCACGGGCTTGACGAGAAAACGCGTGCTCTTGAAGAATCGCTGGGCAGAAAGGAATCCGGGTCCTTTGTCCGGCTCGGTTCGATGTTCAAGTACTTCTTCCGCAGTGCCCCCCCGCAGAATTACCGTGAAGTAAAGGAATGCGATACAGAGGCCTTCGGGAAATTCCGGGAGCGGATGATGGAGACGGGTATATTTATCCCCCCGTCACAGTTTGAGACCAATTTCCTCTCATCAGCGCACAGCGACAAAGACCTTTCCACACTCATACAGGCGTACCAGAAATGTCGATAAGAATGGGAACACGGGGCAGCAAGCTCGCACTCCTCCAGACCGGCACGGTCGCAAAGAAGCTTTCTGATCTGGGTATCGAAACCGAACAGGTAATTATCCACACGGAAGGTGACACCACAACGCAGATCCCTCTCCACGAGATCGGCGGGCAGGGTGTGTTCGTCCGGGCGCTGGACGACGCGATCCTTGCCGGCGAGATCGACTGCGCGGTGCACAGCATGAAGGACATTCCGGTATACCGCCCGAGCGGACTTATTACTGCAGCAATACTGAAACGGGATTCGGCAGCCGATTTCATTGCCTACCGCGGCTCACTCAGTGCTGTAAAGATCGTTGGCACATCGAGCACCCGCAGGCGTGCCCAGCTCCTCCGCCATGATCCGTCTGTCACCGTCAGGGACCTCCGGGGCAACGTGGATACGCGGATCCGGAAGATGAGTGGCGGGGAATATGACGCGATCATCCTTGCCGAAGCCGGGCTGACCCGGATGGGCATTCGCATCCAGGGGGAGCGGTTCCCACCGGAGAAGTTCGTCCCCTCGCCCAACCAGGGTACGATCGCGGTGGTCAGCCGGGCTGACCCGTCGCTCCGGGAAGTGCTCTCAGCGCTCGACCACCCGGAGACCCGTACCGATGTGATGATCGAGCGGGCGGTCATGGAACAACTCGGCGGGGGATGCTATACCCCCCTCGGGATCTACTGCCGGGCCGGCCACCTGATCGCAGAAGTGCTCTCGCTTGACGGGACCCGGACCGAGCGGATCGAGATGGATGTGAAGACCATTGATGAGGCCCGGGAGCAGGGCCGCCAGCTCCGGACACGGGCGCAGGACCTGATCGATGATGCCTATAAACAGCTGGGGATTACCGGGGTCCCGTCATGAAGGGGAAAGTGTATCTCGTGGGGTCAGGGCCGGGCGGAACGTCATTCCTGACGCAGCGGGGCCGGGCAGTTATTGACCGGGCAGACGTCGTCCTTTTCGACCAGCTGCCGGGTGAGGAGATCATTGCATCGCTCCCGGAGAGGGCCGAGAAGATTGATTGCGGCAAGTACGGCGGGAAGCACACGCTCGAGCAGGACGCAATCGAAGCCCTGATGGTGGACCGGGCAAAGAAGGGAAAACTTGTGGTCCGGCTCAAGGGCGGCGACCCGTTTCTGTTCGGCCGGGGCGGCGAGGAACTGGAGACCGTCCGGGCTGCGGGGATTGACGTCGCAATGGTGCCGGGGATCTCCAGTGCGCTTGCGGTCCCGGCATCGGTCGGCATCCCGCTCACCCACCGGAAATATGCCTCACAGGTAACCGTTCTGACCGGCAATGAGGACCCGACCAAACCCGGGCCGGCTCTTGACTGGGAGCTGCTGGCAAAGAGCCGGGGCACGATCGTTATCCTTATGGGTGTAGCAAACCTTGCGAAGATCGTGGATGCACTCATGAATAACGGCAAGACCGGACAGGACGCCGGTCGCCATCATCGAGCGGGGCCTGCGGATCGACCGCCGGGTGACCACTGGCACGCTTGCGACTATTGCCACTACGGCAGGAAAAGCGGGTGTAAAACCTCCCGCAGTCATCGTCATCGGTGACGTGGTGATGCTGTATGACCCAAAGAATCCGGACCTGATACCGGTTGGGGAGGATCTGTTATGATCGAAATCGTCAACAGATTCGAGAAAGTTATCTATGCGTTGCTCATGATTATGCTGATGGTAGTCCTGATTGCTGCAGTCATTGATCTTGCCTGGATACTGGTTACATCACTCACGAATATTTCCCCATGGCTGCTGGAATCTCACGAGATGATTCAGGTACTCGGAGGATTCCTGCTGGTACTCATTGGTGTCGAGCTGCTCGATACGATCAAGGCATATTTCCGCGAGAACTCAATCCACGTGGAGATCGTAGTGCTCCTCGCCATCATAGCGATCGCTCGGAAAGTGATCCTGCTCGACCCCTCCGAGATGAGCGGCACCGATTTCGGGATCGAACTGGTAGGGATCGGCGTGATCATAGTCGGGCTGTCCGCAGGTTATTACCTGATCAAGAAAGCCGGCCTTAAGGTCGGGCCTGGCGAGCCGGTACAGGAAAAGAACGAGTAATTTTGCCGGGCTGTACCACCCATGCACTTGGTTATTCCTCGGTCTCCATCCTTTTTTGGATACCCTGAACCGCAAGGTACCCGGTCGAGAACGCAATCTGCAGATTATAGCCGCCGGTATCGCCATCGATGTCCAGTACCTCTCCTGCAAAAAAAAGTCCGGGTACGATCTTCGATTCCATGGTTTTGGCATTCACTCCCTCCAGCGCGACACCGCCCCGCGTCACCATCGCAATCTTGTAATCTCCCAGAGCGGCCACCGTCAGCGGGAATCCGGTGCAGTTTGTGACCAGCGCTGTTCGCAGGGCGCTTGAGAAATGGGCGCATTTGAGATCATCCGGAATTCCTGACAGTTTCAGCAGTTTCCGGTTCAGCCGTTCCGGGATCGGGTACTTTGCGAGGATCGTGCCCACCTGCCAGCCGGGGTTTTCCGCTGCCCGCTTTGCGAGATCCGCGGTAAACTCCTCACGCTGCAACGCACCAACAAACGAGAGCCGGATCACGTCACCGGGCCGGATCCCCCGCGAGGCATCGAGGATCCCCGGGCCGGAGAGCCCGAGGTGCGTGAAGAGGACATCCCCGGCGTGGTCCGCCACTTTTTTCCCCTCCCGCCAGACCGAGAACCGCATCTGCTCGAATGAGAGGCCCATCAGCGGGGCAAACGGGAACGGGCGGATCAGCAGCGGGGTCAGCGCCGGCCCGATCTCCGTAACGGGCTGGCCGAGCAATGTCGCCAGGCGGTAGCCGTCTCCCGTCGTCCCGCACTGCGGGTATGAGGCACCGCCCGTAGTAATAACAACCGCCGCGGCACTGTATTTTTCCGTTCTGGTCGTGACGGTAAACCCGTCAGATCCCCGGGAGATCTCCAGAACCGGCTCGCTGCGCCGGATCATGACTCCCCGTTTTTCGCATTCCGCAAGCAATATCGCAAGGACATCCGACGATCTCCGCGTCTCAGGGAAGACCTTGCCATTCTCTTCTGCCTGCATGGCCAGCCCGCGGCTCTCAAAAAATACCATGAGATCCCGGTTCGTCAGCGCGTGCAGTGCCGGTCTTAAAAATTTCCCGTGGTCACCATAGTGCCGGGTGAAGTCCGGCACATCGCCGGTATGGGTAATATTGCACTGCCCGGATCCGGCCAGCAGGAGTCTGGCGCCTGGTTCAGGATTCTTTTCAAGCACGATGACTCGGCACCCGAACCGGGCTGCGTGGATCGCACAGAACAGGCCAGCCGGCCCCGCTCCGATCACTGCCACGTTGTACTGTTCCATCCGCTGCACCCGCGTTAGTATTCTTGTCCCATCGGACATGAAATATTCCCCGCAGGGCCCGGTGCCAGAAGGCCGCGGGAGTGCAATATCCTTAATCCCGATCAGCGCCAAACCCGTACATCCATGGTCGATGAACACGGGAAGAAGATCATCCTCCTCGTCGCATCGCTCTCCTCGTTTCTTGTCCCGTACACGGCATCGTCCATAATGGTCGCCCTTCCCGCTATGGCTGCACAGTTCCATAGTGATGCGGTCACCCTTGGCTGGATTACATCCGCATACATCATTGCCGCAGCGGTCTTCATCGTTCCCTTCGGCCGTTATGCCGACATCATCGGGAGAAAAAAGATCTTCCTTGCCGGTCTCATTGTCTTTACGCTTGCATCGCTCGGATGTGCATTTGCTCCTACTGAGGGGCTCCTAATCGGTGCACGGTTCCTGCAGGGTATCGGGGGGGCGATGCTCTTTTCCACCTCCGTTGCCATTGTCACCCAGGTCTATGGTCCCGGGGAGCGGGGCTGGGCGCTCGGTATAACCATTGCAACCGTTTACGCCGGTCTCTCGATCGGCCCGTTCCTCGGCGGGATCCTGACCGATCATTTCGGGTGGCCGTCAATCTTCCTTATCAACGTCCCCATTGGTATCGCAACCCTTGCTCTTACCGTATGGGGGGTAAAACACGAGTGGGCTGACGCGGCGGGAGAACGGTTTGATCTCGGCGGAGCGGTTATCTACGGTATCATGCTTTTTACCCTTGTTTACGGTATGCTCCTCCTCCCCGACCCAACCGGGCTTGCAGGAATCGCTGTGGCACTTGTATCAGCAATTCTCTTTTATTGGTTCGAGAAGCGGCCGGTAAACCCGCTCATCGATTTTTCCGTTTTTGTGAACAACCGGACCTTCGTCTTCTCCAACATCGCCGCCATGATTAATTATAGTGCAACCTTTGGTGTCGGCGTTCTCCTCTCCCTCTACCTCCAGTACGTCCAGGGTTTCTCTGCGGAAACTGCCGGGCTCATTCTCGTTACCCAGCCGGTTGTTCAGACGTTATTCTCGCTGATCTCCGGCAGACTCTCCGACCGCATCGAGCCCCGGATCGTTGCAACGGCCGGCATGGCTATCACCGCCCTCGGGCTCTCATTTTTTATCTTCCTCACCCCATCGACACCCTTGTACCTGATTGTCATAAGCCTTATGGTGCTCGGATTCGGATATGGCCTCTTCTCATCACCGAACACCAACGCCATTATGAGTTCCGCACACAGGAAGCATCATGGCCTCGCCTCCGGCATGGTCGCGACCATGCGGTCGCTCGGCCAGCTCCTATCGATGGCGATTGCCATGTTCTGCTTTGCGGTCTTTATCGGCCCGGATACGATCACTCCCGCGGTCTACCCTGCGCTCATGACCAGTATTACGGTGGCGTTTGTGGTCTTTACGGTTTTATGTATTGTTGGGATAGTGGCATCGTATGTCCGTGGGACAATTCATAATGGATGAACCCGGAGAGTCTGGTGCCATGCGAATTTCAAGGAACAGGGGAAAAAACAGATACCTTATTGCGCCGGATAACCCCGGCCACGTTTCTTCAGCGCATCGGTGTAATGATGCCGGAGCTCGGCAGTCTCTTCAGGAGTGAAATCCTTTTTCTTGTTTGCGTGCAGGTGCTTTTCCATCTGCTTCACGATATGCTCAGCCTCATGGTAGTCCTCAACATCCAGGTATGCCGGGGCCTTGGCAACCTCATGGGCATGGCCGCACTGCGGGCAGAGCTTCCACTTCTGGAAACGATCCACGTAAGTGAACGTGCTGCACGAAGGGCACCGGATAATGAGGTACATAACAATGAGGTGATGCGTGTTATCGTGATAAAAATATATCGCCGGCTGGGATGGAAAAGCAATAATCACGCGGTCCCTGCATTTTTTGCGTTACCCTGATTTTGTGTTACCCTGAGGTACCGGGCCCGCCGGGCGAGAAGATCTGTCGAAGAACGCTGAATCGTCGAAGGGGTCTTATCAGAAAGCCCCATGAGGAGAAGAAACCATCGGGTTTCTTTGACTTCGGTTGTAGCCCGGACGATTTCCTCAGGATTCTGCTCGAAGAACGCTGATGCGTTCAGTCGAAGACCTGAAGGTCTTCTTTAATCTCGGGTCTGATGACTCTCGATTTTCTCCGGTCTTGTCTTTTATGAGACTCGACAAGCGGGAGTTCCTACTCCCGCGGCTCCAGTCGGAAGAATGGAGCCAATCGAAACCCCTATATCGACCGGTTGTCCCATAAAGATGCTATGGAAGATATTCTGGTCATGGGTGTGCGGGGCCTCCCTCTCATCCATACGGGAGACGATATTGCAGCACTGGTCTGCGGAAAAGTGAAGTTTAATGACGGGGACATCCTCTCTATTGCCTCGACCATCTGGTCAAAATCCAAAGGCTACACAAAGAAACTTTCTGAGATCACGGCCTCTGAACGTGCAGTCCGGTTGGGGAAGCTGAACGGTGAGGACCCCCGATTCGTGCAGGCCGTGCTCGATGCCTCTGCAGATATTATCATGGAACACCCTTTTATCCTCTCCGAGATGGCGTTCGGCCATATCGGGGTCCGGGCCGGTGTGGACCAGTCTAATATCGAAGATGGCATGGTGATTTTCCTGCCCCCGGACCCGATGAAAGCAGCTGAAGAGCTCCGGTGCGAGATCAAAAAGATCGCGAAAATGAATGTCGGTGTCATCATCACCGATACCTGCGGCCGGTCATTCCGGCGCGGCCAGACCGGCAACGCAATCGGCTGGAGCGGGTTTACGGCTATCCGCGACTTCCGGGGAGATACTGACCTGTTCGGGCATGTCCTGAAGATCACCGAGGAGGCGGTCGTGGACGAGATTGCCGGGTTCGCCAACTTCGTGATGGGCGAGAGCAACAACGGTGTCCCGGCCGTCGTCTTCCGGAACTGTGGCCGCTGGACCGGCCATGACAACCTCTACTTCAGGAATGATGAGGATATCACGAAACGCGTGCTGAAAAAAGAGGGGTCTTAACTTTTAAAGACTATATCAAGGATGTAAATGACGATACCGATTGCTGCAGCGACGACCATGACCGTAATAGGGCTGATATGAACAGCCCTGCGGTCTTCGCTCTCGTAATAATTAACGAGACCCGCTGATGAGAGTAACCTTCCACCTTGTTTCTTTGCCATACAAATATATTTGGTTTCCCGTTATATAAAGGAGATAGCGCCGTATGAAAAAGTCCCTGCAGCAGGTTTCCGGGTACGCAATTCTGGGTGAGAATCTCACGCTTTCCCCGGTTGATATCTTCATCGAAAACGGGTTCATCACTGCAATCGAGGATAACTCCCGGGTACCGGAAGTCTGGGTGTGCCCGGCCCTCTTTAATGCTCATACACACCTTGGCGATATGATCGCAATGGACTGTGGGACAACCGGAAATCTTGAAGCGCTGGTCACCCCCCCCGACGGACTGAAACACCAGGCTGCTGAGGGCCGCATCCCGTCAGGATCTTGTCAGCGGTATGCGGGCAGGTATGGAAGGGATGATCGCCACGGGAACTGCCGGATGTGCAGATTTCCGTGAAGGGGGCATCGAGGGCGTTCTTGCCATTCAGGATGCTGCTGCCGGGTTGTCCTTCTTTCCGTTCGTCTTTGGTCGTGAAGGTGGCGAGACCATTGCCGGAGGCCTTGGGATCAGCAGCGTGAGGGACGTACCGGATACAGAACGGCTGGTTGCTGAGGCAAAAGGTACAGGAAAAAAGATTGCGTTCCATGCCGGCGAGCGGGACGCAGACGATGTCGATGCTGCCCTCACGTATGAACCGGACCTCCTCATCCATATGACGCACGCTACAAAAAAGCAGCTCCGCGAATGCGCAGAGAAAGAGATCCCGATCGCGGTCTGCCCACGGTCTAACTGGATACTCGGTGTTGCATCCTCCTCCCGTCATCCCCCGCTAGCCCTCATGGAAGAGTTTGGCTGTACGGTCTGTCTCGGTACGGACAATGCGATGTTTGTTGCGCCGGACATGTTTGCTGAGATGGCATTTGTCTCGACTGTCTATCCGCTCGGACCTGCAACCGTGATCAGGGCGGCAATCCGGGGCTCATCGATCTTCGGCCTGCCATTTTTTATTCAGGAAGGGGGTCGCGCAAATCTGTTTATCGTGGATCCGGCACGATCTGCCCTGCGCTTCTCGCGCGATCCTCTCGCAACGCTGGTAAAACGGACGAATTCTGCTACAATCAGGACAAACGTTTTTAATTTGTAAATCCTATAAAAAAGGCATGTTTGTTTTGGGTGATGCCGGTGTTTACTAATATCCTTGTTGCAATCGATGGCTCGGATGCAAGCCAGCGCGCGCTGGTCCGGGCAGTGGAGGAAGCGAAGGTATGGAATGCACGGCTCCACGTGATTTATGTTGTGGAGACAGGGCTGTTCTCTTCGTTACCTGCCGACAATACCGTAGAGATCATGTACCGTGTCCTGGAAAAGGAAGGAGATACGGATCTTAAAAAGGCAAAAAAATATGCAACTGACAATGGTGTCACGGCAATTACGCACATGAAACAGGGACATGCCGGGAGCGAAGTTGTCACCCTTGCCGATAAAGAAAAAGCCGACCTTATCATGATAGGTTCCCATGGAAAGAGCCAGGCCGACCGTCTCCTCATCGGGAGCGTCAGCACCTATGTCGTCACCCATAGCAAAGTTACAACCATGGTGGTGAGATCATAACAGCAATGGTTGTCAGAGATTACATGACCTCAGATGTCGTCCACGTCGAGATCCCCGGCAACCGCGACGATGTCCTGAAGATCCTCAAACGCACGGGCATCTCCGGTGTTCCGGTCATAAAACACAAAAAGATTGTCGGTATCATCACCCGGAAGGATCTGCTCCGTAAGCCCGAAGAGACCCAGCTCGGCCTCCTCATGACGTCCAAACCTGTTACGATCGCACCGGATGCAGACGTCAGCGAGGCTGCCCGTATTCTCGTGACAAAGAAGATCCGTCGCCTGCCGGTTGTGGAAGACGGGCACCTGCTCGGTCTGCTCTCGGTCGCAGACCTCATCCATGCCATTGCCCAGAAAAAGATTAAGGACGAGATCAAGGACACCTATACAAGCCAGACTTTTGCCCTCTGGGAAGAGACCCCGCTGCCGGTCGTCGGCAGGGTCATGGAGATCTCCGGTGTCGATGCAATCCCGATCCTTGATGCGGAGAACAGGCTGCAGGGTATCATATCCGAGCGGGACCTGATCCGGAGTTCCAGCATCGAGGACAGCGTTGGGGTTTCCGATTTCTCGAACGGAACTGACGATGACGAGTGGACCTGGGAGAGTATCCGGGACAACCATACCATCAGTTTCGGGATCTCCAAAGTCCAGCTCCCGAACAGGCCGGTCAAGCTTGCCATGGTAAAGAACGTTGTTGCCGTCCCGGCAAATGCCGAGGTCAGCGAATGTGCGCTCAAGATGCGGAGAGCCCGTGTCGACCAGCTGCCGGTAATCAACGGCGACAAACACCTTGTTGCCATGCTCTATGACCGCGAGCTCATACGGGTCCTCTGCCGTGAGGGGTCAGAATAAAAACCTTTAAATTTTCTGATATCACCTAATACTTTATCACGCTTTTAAATCGATTCAAGCGTCCATTTGTTTTTGGGAGTTACTATGGCGGAACAGTTACAGGAGTCCATGAAGGGAACAACCACGATCGGCATCGTTTTTGCCGGGGGTGTGATCCTCGCCACGGAGAAGCGGGCGACTATGGGCTACATGATCGCGAGCAAAAAAGCAAAAAAGGTCTACCAGGTAGCAGAACGGATCGGTATGACAACAGCCGGAGGTGTTGGCGATGCCCAGCAGCTCGCCCGCATCCTGACCGTTGAATGCAACCTCTACCAGATCCGCAGGTCGCGGGCCATTACGGTCGGTGCTGCAGCAACGCTGCTCTCGAACTACTTAAACCAGAACCGGTATTTCCCGTACTATGTCCAGCTGCTTGTTGGTGGTGTGGACGAGCACGGACCGAGCATTTATTCTGTTGATGCGATGGGCGGGGCGACAAAAGAGGAGGAGATCGTTGCTACCGGGTCAGGATCTCCCATGGCATACGGTGTGCTTGAGGACAGGTTCCGTGCAGACATGACGGAAGACGAAGCGATCGATATCGCTGTCCGTGGCCTGAAGTCCGCCATGAAACGCGACGCGGGTTCCGGCGAAGGGATTTATGTTGTTGTGATAACGAAGGACAGGTATGAGGTGCTGGGTGAAGACGCTCTCAAGAAGTATCTTGCCAAGACCAATGTATAACTTTTTTTCAGGACGACTTTTTTATGCTGATTGAAGAACGGCTCAAGGAGCTCAAAGACAAGATTAACGAGAAAGTGCCTCATGGCATTACGGTGACGCAGGTCGAGTTCGAAGGACCCGAACTGGTCATATACACAGACGACCCGAAACGGTTTGCTGATGAAGCGGATCTCATCAAGATCCTTGCACGCGACCTGCGCAAGCGGATCGTGGTTCGGCCAACCGTTCTCGAAGATCCCGAGAAGGCCTACAATGAGATCAAGGCGGTGGTCCCGGAGACAGCCGGTATCACAGACATCTTTTTTGATGCCGATACCGGTGAAGTACTGATTGAGGCAGAAAAGCCCGGGGTTGTCATCGGGAAGAACGGTACAACCCTTCGGGACATCACCCGCCATATCGGGTGGACACCCAAGGTTGTCAGGACACCCCCGATAGAGAGTTCCACGGTCAAGCAGATCCGCCAGTACCTCCGGTCCGTGAACGAGGATCGCAAACAGTTTCTCAGGACCATAGGGAGGAGGATCCACCGGGATATTCCCGGTAAAGAGGAGATGGGCAAGGATGCCACAAAAAAGGACCAGTGGATCCGGGTCACCATGCTCGGTTGCTGCAGGGAAGTGGGTCGTGCCGCATTCCTCCTCACGACACCGAACAGCAGGATCCTGATCGACTGCGGGGAAAAACCGGACAACTCCGGGGGTACTCCCTACCTGTACGTACCGGAGATCCACCCGCTCGCACAGCTGGACGCGGTCGTCCTTACTCATGCTCATCTTGATCATTGCGCACTGGTCCCCCTGCTGTATAAGTACGGTTATGAAGGCCCGGTATACTCGACACCACCGACCCGTGACCTCTCGGCCATGCTCCAGCTCGATTACCTCGACGTGATCAATAAGGAAGACCGGAAGATCCCCTACTCCTCCGCAGAAGTGAAGACCTATATCCAGCATTCCATCACGCTCAATTATGGCAGCGTGACCGATATTGCACCGGATATCAAGCTGACCTTCCACAATGCCGGCCATATTCTCGGTTCTGCAATTGCCCACTTCCATGTCGGCGACGGGATGTATAATATCGCGTTCACCGGCGATTTTAACTACGCCAAGAGCCGGCTCTTCAACCCTGCCATCAACCAGTTCCCCCGGCTCGAAACTCTCTTCATGGAGAGCACGTACGGCGGTAGTAATGATTTCCAGCAACCGCGCTCGGAAGCCGAAGGACTGCTCTACGAGACAATCAACAAGGTTCTTCAAAGGGGCGGAAAAGTCATTATTCCGGCATTTGCCGTTGGTCGTTCGCAGGAAGTTATGCTTGCCCTTGAGGAAGGTATGCGTCTGGACAAGATCCCAAAAGTCAAGATCTACCTCGACGGCATGATCCGCGAGGCGACCGCGATCCACACCACCTACCCGGAGTATCTGAACACCGAGCTCCGTAACCTGATCTTCCGGGAAGGCATGAACCCGTTCCTTGCCGATTGTTTCCAGCAGGTGGATAGCCAGGATGTCCGCGAGAAAGTGATAGCCGGCGACCCCTGTGTCATCATCACCACCAGCGGTATGCTGAACGGCGGGCCGGTCATGGAATACCTCCTGAACCTGGCTCAGGACGAAAAGAATGCGCTGGTCTTTGTAGGGTACCAGGCTGAAGGAACGTATGGCCGGCGCATCCAGAAGGGCTGGCGCGAAGTCCCGATGGGGCGCAAGGGCACGATTACCATCAACCTCGAGATCATCACAGTCGACGGGTTCTCGGGTCACTCCGACCGCCGCCAGCTGATGAATTACATCGGCCAGATCCAGCCACGTCCCGAGAAGATCTTCTGCATCCACGGGGATGAGAATAACACGATCGACCTCGCGAGCTCCATCTACAAGCGCTACCATATCGAGACGCATTCACCCATGAACCTCGAGACATACCGCATGATCTGAAGCGGTGGTCCTGATGAAGAATGCCTTCACCCTTTTTTTTGGTATTTTTATCGTGATGGCACTCTCGAACGCCATCGTCCCGGTCCTGCCGGACTATGCCGGCAGTTCTTCAGTGCAGGGCGCGATCTATGCCGCTTATTTCTTTGGTGCGTTTCTGAGCACGATTCCGGCGGGCGTGCTCTCCGATCGGTTCGGACGTGTCCCCCTTATCCGCTCGGGCCTTGTCATCACCGCTATAAGCGGCCTTCTCCTTTCCCTGATATCGACGCCATACCTGGTACTGGGTGCCCGGTTTATCGAAGGGATCGGCGCGGGATGTTTTGTTGCCGCAGCCATGTCCTCCGTCAATTCCCGTACGGACCATGAAAGGATGAGTGGGTATTTCATAGCACTTTTAAATGCCGGACTCGTTATGGGGCTTGTCATTGCCGGATGGCTGGCATTCCACAGCGGGGACCCGGCAGCGGGAGTCCTGTTCTTTGCGTTACTCGCTCTTGTTCCGGCCTGCACAAGCTTCTTCATGGTTGATGCCGGACAACAGGCATCTCCATTCAACCCTGCAGTGTTCCTTTCCCTGATACGGGATTACCGCTGGCTCTGGTTCTCTTCGTTGGTCCTGGTCGGGATAACCGGTGTTGTCAGTTCGCTCTACCCGCAGTTTTCCGGGGCTTCGTCTGAAAGCCTCGGCTACTGGATCGCCGGCATGAGTATTGCGACGATTGGTGCCGTACTGGTTGCATCCCAGGCATCGCTGCCACCGCTCCCTGCCATCCGCTGGTCGGCAGTCCTGATGGCGGCGGGGGTTGTATTCGCATTCTTCTCACCGTGGGGATTTGTCGTGCTCGGGCTCATGGCCGGTATCGTAATGATCGCGCAGATGGCAATCCTGGCCGGTGTAAGGGAGCACCAGGGTGTTGTGATGGGGCTGTTTTCTACCACAAGTTACCTCGGGATGGCAATACTCCCGTTTATTGCCGGTATTTTTGCTGATATGACGGGTTTTTTCTGGGCATTCTGTATCACCGCTTTCTTTGCAATCCTGGTTGCTCTCACCATAAGTCACAGTCCGGTTCCACAGAGCTCCGGATAATGTCCGGTGTGCAAAAAAACAATAGATTCATCTGCGATTAAGGGAAATTTCGTCATGAGATTATGAGATCCACGATCCTGATCCTGATTCTTCTCTTTTCGCTTCTGGTTGTGCCGACGGTCTTTGCAGAAGACCCCTTGGAGTGGTACACAAAAGGACAAGATGCCTTGACCGTGGGGGACTATCCCACGGCAGTCACCTATTATAACAATGCACTCCAGCTCGACAAGAACTATGCATCGGCCTACGCGGGCAGGGCCATGGCGCTCACCATGCTGGGACAATATACGGAAGCCATAGCATCCGCAGACTCGGCGCTTGCCATCAAATCCATGGACCCGGTTGCTCTGAACGCCCGTGCTCTCGGTCTTTTCAAACTCGGGCGTTATGAGGAGGCGGCAGCCGCGTACGACAAGCTCTTTATTGTGGAACAGAACCGCAAGGAGGCATACTGCAACCAGGCATACGCCTATATGAAGATCAATAAGACCGATACTGCCATTGCCGTATATGACACCTGCACGAAACTCGATCCCCTGAATTTCGAGAACTGGAATTATAAAGGTCTTGCCCTGATGCAGGCCAAAAAATACGATGAAGCGTTGTCGGCATTCGACGGTGCCACGTATTTGACCATAAAAAATGCAACTGTTTGGAACAACAAAGGCGTCGTGCTGATGGCGCTGGGAAAACCCACCGATGCACTCCAGTGCTTCAACAAAGCGCTGGGCATTGACCCGAACTATGCTGAAGCAAAAGCAAACAAGGCAGATGCAATGGGCAAACAGCAGTCATTCAATATCTCCGGTACCATCACGCCGGAAGTGACCATCAGCCGCATCGGCACCTTCTACACCACGGTGACACCGGCCGGACAAGCAACGGTGGTTGACCCGCAGGCACCTGATAGTGAGGATACCGTGCCCGTAACGACAACGAAGCCGGTTGCGAAGAAGACAACCTATGCACCGGTATCGCCACTGACGGTTCTGGGCGCCCTGGCCGTTGTCTCAGGTGTTATTGTGGTATTACGAAAAGAGTAATTTTTTTTGGATAGTATCCGGGTTATCTGAATATTTTTTTCAGGTTTTTTGCCTTTTCGCACTCACGTAAGATTTATCAATCAAATGGTTTCATGAAAGAACACTCCGGACTTTGGATTGCAAATGTCCTTATCTCTCCATTATGATAAACAACGACGGGGGTGCGCACCCGCGACGGCTCAATTACCGATTATCGGGTATATATCGGTAATCCGCCCAGTGGTGTCTCGCTGAGACCATGATGCGGGGAATCTCCCCACAAAATAACTAAAGCACTGTACCCGAAGTTTCTGACTATTTTGAAGTCATAAAAGGACGTTTTCTCCGTCTCCGTATTTATTGTTGATATCCCCCAACCCTGCATACTTCTCCATAATCCCGCAGTACACGAGCGCCGCCTTTTCCAGTGAATCGATAGTAACCCGTTCATTCACTGCGTGCAGGCTCGCAATCTCCCCGGGCCCGTATTGGATAACATCAAATCCGTGGAGCCTGAGATGACGGGCATCGCTTGCAGCCCACTGGACAATGGGAAAGACCGGGCCGCCCTGGACCCGCTGAACTTCGTTACAGGTTATAGCAACAAGGTGATGAGATGGGTCCGTAATGGAGGGATTATGGGTCTCCTGGAAAACAATCTTCCCGTTTGGGGCATGAGATGAAATGCCGGAAATGAGTGCAGGAATGGAACATCCCCACGGTACCCTCAGCTCCAGCTCCAGCGTACAGTGCTGTGCAACGACATTGGATTTCTCTCCTCCATTAATAATTCCCGGGTTAAAAGTCAGTTTTCTTAAGACATCACTGACATCACTCATGTTAAATTCCTGTCCCAGTACACCAGAGGACTGTGCAATGATCTCCTTCAGATGATCATCGACCGGGTACTCACGGTCGTGCAGGCCTTTCACGTACTCAAGGAGTTCCATTGCCTCCATGATGGCGCTTACACCCACGGCCGGGTAGAGTGAACCATGGGCCGGTGTACCGGAGAACTCCATCTCTACCCGGCAGAGCCCCTTCTGCCCGATACTGGGGTGCCGGGCGGGCGTTGGTTCTGCAATCAGGCAGTCGCCGGGGCTCAGTGCATGGTCTGCCAGCAGACGAAGGATCCCGTTATCACCGCTGGTTTCCTCATCACAGACAAATACCAGCCTTGCCGGGATCGTCCCGTCCCGGTTCACCAGGGCTTCGCAGGCAGCAAGGATCGAAGCACACCCCCCCTTCATATCCGTTGCACCGCGGCCATGGACATACCGGTCATCAGTCGTACCGGAAAACGGCGGGTAGGTCCACCCGTCATCAAGGGCCGGTACTACGTCCACATGTCCACAGAGAAGGAGTCCTGTACCGGTCCTGTCTGTAACAAGATTACTCAAACCGCCATTAGTCCCGCAAATGGCAGACCTGATGCCCAGCCGTTCGAGAAAAACCCGGATGTACTCGATGACCTCATCCGTCCGCCCGGGGGGATTCTCGCTCCTGATTTTCACCAGGTCCGAACAGATCCGGCTCACATGCATTGCTGGAACACCCCGGGTATCAGGTCAGGTTGAGGTATTCTTTGAAAAGCACACTCAGTGATGCATCATCATACAGGCTCTTCAAGAATTCCGGATCGAAGAACTCATCGATGACGGCATAGATAAAGTCCGCAGTCAGGGGCTGCCTGCTGTCAGGATCGAGCACGATCCGGAAGCTCCGGTAACATGCCGGGTCTTCGGTATCGTATATCATCTGCCAGAGGGAGGGCAACCGGGCAAACTTCTCGGGCTTGTTCTCCCGCAGCCAGTTGATAAAACCGGGAAACTTTGCCCGATCTCCTTTCTTTTCCTCGTCAATACGCCAGCGCAGATATTCGGCGCCGATGATATTTTTGGGCGACTCGTAGTTGTAGGCATAGAGGCTGGCGGTATAATCGATATGAGCGAGCGAGTCGATGAAGTAAAAATAGAGTACTTTATGAAAACTCCCGGTATCGTGGAGCATCAGCGATTTTTCATACAGGTGCTGGAGGACCGGTATGAACTCATTATTATCCTGCATATCCCTTAAGTTCGTGACGGTATCGTAAATATATTGCCGTAGTCCGGGGGGTGCAGGGCCAGATAAGTTCACGGTCGGGAAACGGGGGTGTCACGTGTAAAACGGTTCACGCCGGCGGACAGCTTCGATAAAAAGGTCTTCGAGTTCTTTTCCGGATTTGCCCCGTATATCGACATGGTTGTCTGTCCGCAGCAGGCATGGCTTGAGTTTGCCGTCCGAGGTAACCCGGAGACGGTTGCAGTAGGCACAGAATTCGGTGTTGTGGAGCGGCCGGACCACTTCCACCTCGGCCCCGTCAAGACAATACTTTTTCCGGTGGTGCATGCGGCGGGTGACAATCTGTTTTGACCGGGATGCAAGGGAGATCTCGAGACCATTCAGGTCCCCGTGGTAGTCGCAGTCATTGAAATTCATCAGCTCTATCAGCTGGAGCACCAGGTCACGATTGCCGCGGACGTATGCGAGAAAATCGTCAATCTCATGGTCGTTGATCCCCTTGAGAACCACCATGTTCAACTTAACAGGCGTCAGTCCGGTTGCGATGGCTGCATCAATCCCTTCCAGTACTTCGGAAAGCCGGTCCTTGCCGGTGATCTTCTTGTAGGTACCAGGATCAAGACTGTCAATGCTCACGTTCACCCGCCGGAGTCCGGCCTGCCTGAGTTCTGCAGCAAGGCCGGCAAGGAGTGTCCCGTTGGTTGTAAGGGATGATTCCATGCCTGCGGGAACTGATTTGATAATCTCAATGAGATCCGTGCGGAGCATCGGTTCCCCGCCGGTAAATTTTACACTCCGGATCGCGAACCCGGCTGCAACGCGGAGGACCTCAGCGATCTCCTCAGCCGAAAGGGGAGCCTCAGGTGTTTTCTCCCCTTCCCGGTGGCAGTAGATGCAGGAAAGGTTGCACTTCGGTGTCAGGCTGACCCGCAGGTTGCTGACCGGTCGGTTGAAGGGATCCTTGAGTGTCATGCTTATTCCTGAGTGCCGATAAAATTCTTAGCAACGATATACAGTTCCGTGCTGCCCTTGCGGGTAGACTTGGTCATGCAGGTCTTGACTGAATAAAAATGTTTCTTGCAATCTGCATAGAGTTCAGGGAAGTCCGTTCCCTGGAAGGATTTGATCGCAAAATTTCCGCCCTGTTTCAGAACCTTGCAGGTGAATGCGAGGGCCTGCTCGTTCAGCTCGATGATACGGGCCTGATCGTAACTTTTGTGACCAGATAGTTTTGGGGCAGCATCGCACAGGACAACATTCACCAGAGGAAGTTTCTCTTTTACGAGAGCGATCACTTCCGGATCGTTGAGGTCCCCCTCGATTGTCTCGACACCGGTAAGCTCAGCGATAGGGTTAAGATCGATCCCCAGCACCCGGGCACCAGTAAGGGTCCGCTCAACCTGAAGCCAGCTCCCCGGGGCTGCACCGAGGTCAACGATATTGTCCGTGGGCCGGATGATGGCAAATTTTTTCTGAATCTCCATGAGCTTGTACGCTGCACGTGAACGGTACCCCTCATGCTTTGCCCGCATGTAGGTCTTGTCATATCCCCATTGTGACCCCATTGTCCTTTTCGTTCTCCAGAAATGCCTGAGTTAAACCCAAAACACTATAATTAAAGTATGACGATATACTGTATAAGACAGTTTGTTAAGGGGTAAGCGATGTTAAAGGCAACGATAGACGCAGACATATTCAGGGAAACAATCGATGCGATCTCGGCTCTCATCCCTGAGTGCCGGCTTCATACAGACGAGACGGGCATTTCAACACGCGCAGTTGACACAGCAAACGTCGCTATGGTCGCGCTCACCCTCAAAAAGGAAGCGTTCGACACATTCAAGGCAACCAACAGCCAGCTCGGTATTGACCTCATGAAGATGAAGAACATATTCGGGATGGCGGGAAAGGGTGATCTCATCAGTATAGAGATGGCTGATAATGCACAGAAAATGTCGGTCTCTGTGCATGGGTACCATTATTCCATCACGCTCCTTGACACGAACACCATCAGAAAAGATCCAAACCCGCCCACAATAAGCCTCCCGGGCAAGATCGTGATCAAGGGAGATGACCTGAACAATGCAATGAAAGCAGCTGCGGTAATCTCGGATAAGATTGCGCTTGGGATCAACCCAAAAGACCAGACATTCTATCTTGTAGCGGAAGGCGATACAGATCATATCCGGCGGGAATTCTCCAAGGACGAACTGGTATCACTTACCCCAGTAGAAGCTCGCTCCCTCTTCAGCCTCGATTACTTAAAAGACATGGGTAAGGTCATGAGCAAGGCAGCCGAGGTCGAGATATTCCTCGGGGTTGACCACCCGGTCCGGTTCTCATTCGACATTGCCGGCGGAAACGGGCATGTCGAGTATCTCCTTGCACCGCGGATTGAGGCCGACTGATGGACTATTCTCCATCAGCAAAGGAACTTTCCCATTTTCCCTTTTTAAAAAAAGCCCAGGACCATATCAAAAAATCATTTCCTCCCATTGAACAGCTGCTGAAAGAGGAGAAAGGCGCATTTCTAACCGAACTGGCTGTAAGGCGGATCAACCAGGCACTGGCATCAAAAAAAACGATTGCCGCTCATTTCCAGCACCGGGACGACGAGGAGATCGCAAGTTACGTTCTGGCAAGAATAATTGTATCCTGCGTGCAGGACAAGCAGCTCTATGATCGTCTCACCCGGTACGAGGCAGAGCGCGCTTATTATTTTCTCAATGCTGAAACAGGATCGGAATTGGAAAAAGGCTGGAACGAAAATGCAGTTCTTGATGACGACCAGAACAGCCGGATCGCGAACTACATTGCAGCAGAATTCAGGATTGATCTCTCCAAAGACCTGATGCCGCTTGCCGATTATGTTGAGATCGTGTCTGTATTGCATGAAGAACGGTTCAAACTTGTCAACCGTCGCGTCAAAAACGGGTATGTCGAGATTAAGAAAGAGGAACTGCTCGAACTGCTTCGCGAACGAATCCGGGTCATTCTCCGCAGGGACCTTCCCTACAATGTCCCAAAAACCCTCTGCCAGCAGCTGGCACCCGTTGCCGAATCAATAAAAAAGGAGTATCAGGAGCAGATGCTCCAGCAGTTTGGCTCTATCGAGGAAAGTGCATTCCCACCCTGTATGCAGGCTCTGATCTCAGCCCTGACTGCCGGTACTAATCTCACCCATGCCGGGCGGTTTGCCCTGACCACGTTTGTCCATACGGTTGGTATGGACGTCCCCGCGATCGCCCAGATCTTTGCCCGCTCACCGGATTTCGACCCCGAGAAGACCATGTACCAGGTAGAGCATATCACGGGCCGCGGGGGTTCGGGAACAGAATATACCGCACCGGCCTGCGCCGCAATGCGCACTACCGGTCTCTGCGTCAACCGCAACCCACTCTGCGAGAAAGTGAACCACCCTCTCAGTTACTACAAGGTGAAAAAGAGGGACAATGCAGGAAGAGGTATAAAAAAAACAGATACCCAAAAAGCCCGGCCTACGTGATCTTCTCGTTCACCAGATACCCTGCGCCGGAAAGGAAGAGAATGAATACGATAATTGCAACAAGATAGCCGGTTCCCGCAGTCATGGCCATGGGAAGGACCGCAAGGAGGGCAACCAGGATCAGGAAAGCAGTAAAACCGATAATAACATCGAGAAGTCGATCGTCCATTACCGGGAATTTTCGTTGCCAGAAGATATAGGTTTATCCGCCCGGACACCGGTCGTGAATAAACCGCGTTTTTTAAGAACGGAAACATCCAGTACTGGATAATCTATGGATTCGGCATACGAACGGAACACTACACTTTCCACCCTTCAGGCCGCGACAACGAAGCTGGAGCAGTCAATGAATATCCGGCTCATCCCGCCGGAAGGCGCCTCATTCGGGTTTGCCCTTCGCGGTGCCCGGGACACCGGAGGGGTTGCGGCAGTAAAAGGCGGGATAAGAAACGGCGCGGGTGAGGGGGTAACCACCGGCCTGTGTGCTTTCAATACTGACGATCCGGTTGTCCGTATCATCCTGACTGCTGTGAAATTTGATCCGGTGATACGCAGCGCTGCAATACTGCAGTTTTCTGACCGGGCGCTTCAGGTTTTTGAGAATGACCTGTTCCTTGAATGCGCTCTCCTGGCTGCGACATCAAAAAACCCGGGGATCAGCACTTTGGACTGGGGTATTGCAACCTGCTGCAAAGCGGGTATCCCCGACGTGATCTTCAGGAAAGGTACCGGTGCAAAAGAGTCGCGCATCATCCTGTTCGGAGAAGGTCCGACCGACGTTGCGAACAATATCATTATCTGCTCCAACCGCATTTAAATTAGTGAACTTCAGAGGAATCATCAATGGGAATCAAGCCATCCTACATCAAAACGCTCGGAAATGAACTTGTGGTCAAGCAACGCGAAAATTTTTCGAACAACTTCGAAGATAACAAGCAGCAGCTGGACAAGTCCGCTGTTATCGGAAGCAAGCGTGTCCGAAACCGCGTCGCCGGATACATTACAAGAAAAATAAATACCAAGAAACGCTCATAACCCTATTCATGTTTGAAGGTGTCCTTCCAGCTATCATAACCCCTTTTAAAAGAAATTCTGCCATGGGTCTGGATGTTCCCGGCCTTGAGCAGAACATCGGGTTTCTTCTTTCCTGTGGCATCCACGGGATTGTGCCCTGCGGTTCGACCGGCGAATCAGCCACGCTCACGTTCGAAGAACATGAGAAAGTCATCAAGGTCACGGTCGATAAGGTCAATGGTAAGATACCAGTTCTTGCCGGTACCGGATCCAACAACACGGCAGAGGCAATCCGGCTTACGAAGGCTGCAAAGGACATCGGTGCGGACGGTGTGCTCGTCATCAGCCCGTACTACAACAAGCCCAACCGGGCCGGCCTCATCAAGCATTACACGAAACTTGCAGACCTCGACATTCCGGTCATCGTCTATAATGTACCCGGCCGGACCGGTCAGAATCTGGAACCTGACCTGATCGCGGAACTGGCGCAGCACCCGAATATCGTCGGGGTCAAGGAAGCGAGCGGCAATATCGGCCAGATCTCCCGGATCATCGAAGAGACACAGGACGAGGATTTCGTCGTGATCTCCGGTGATGACAACATTACGGTGCCCATCATGGCCCTTGGCGGCGCCGGTGTGATCTCAGTTGCAGCAAATGTCGACCCGAAACGCATGGTTGCCATGTGTGAAGCTATGAAGAAGGGAGACTACCAGAAGGCGCTGGTCCTCCATTTCGCGCTCTCACCCCTCTTCCGGTCCATGTTCATTGACACGAACCCAATCCCGGTCAAGAAAGCTGTCGAGCTGATGGGAATGGCCGGCGGCCCCGTCCGACTCCCTCTTGCCGATCTCGACGAGAAGAAGACTGAACAGCTCAAGAAAGTACTTACCACGATCCCGAAAGAATCAGCAGCAAAGCGTGTTGTGCCAAAGAAAACTCCGCAAAAGGCAGTAGCACGAAAACCAAATGTAAAACCAACGAGACGGTGAACGGGGTATGACAAAAGTCGTTGTATGCGGTGCCTCCGGCCGCATGGGACAGATTATCGGCCGTATGGTAAGCGAGTCCAAAGACCTTGAATTGGTGGGAGGCATCAACCTCAAATCGAGTTCATTTTTCGGAGCCGAGATCGTAGAAACAAAGAACGCCGAAGCACTGCTGAAAAAGACGAAGGCTGATGTACTGATCGATTTCACGGTTGCAAACGCTGCGGTCGGGAACGTGAAGATGGCAGCCCGGAACAACGTAGCACTCATTGTCGGGACAACCGGAATTACTCTGGAACAGCGGAAGGAGATGGATGCGGCGATCAAGGGACATGTACCGGCCGTCATCTCCAGCAACTTCTCGGTCGGTGTGAATATCTTCTTGCAGCTCCTGCGGGAGTCGGCAAGGCTCCTGAAAGAATACGACATCGAGGTGATCGAAGCCCACCACCGGAACAAGAAGGATGCCCCGAGCGGTACGGCAAAGACCATCCTTCAGATCCTCGACGAGGAAGCCGGTGTCCGGCAGAAGATGTACGGGCGCGAGGGAATGACCGAGCGGAAGAATGAGATCGGGGTGCATGTCATCCGCGGAGGGGATATTGTCGGGGACCACAAGGTGATGTTCTCGAAGAATTTCGAAACCATTGAGCTCTCCCACCGGGCGTACGACAGGTCTGTCTTTGCGAGCGGGGCTCTCCAGGCTGCCCGCTGGGTGGTTGGGAAAAAACCAGGGGTCTACGGCATGAACGATGTGCTCGGGCTTGAGAAAAAGTAATTTTTTTTCTTTTAATTATTGATTATAATCGAAGACGCTTCGCGTCTTCTCCACTCCCTGCCTCCTGATGGAGGTAGGTCGTAATAGAAACCCTTTTTTTCTTTTCGCCGAAACATATACGATGGAGTGAACGAGTTGGTAGCAGTCGTTGACAAAGAGAAATGTACCGGATGCGAAACCTGCGTGAGTGAATGTCCTGCATCGGCTATTGCCCTGGAAAATGAAAAGGCAAAAGTTGACAAGGATATGTGCGTAGACTGCCAGACCTGTGTAGACGTCTGCCCGTCAGAAGCAATTCACATGGAATAGAGCCGGAACGAGAGGTTCCGGCGCTTGTGATCTTTTGTAATTCAGTAAATTTACCAAGGGATTATTCAGATCTGGTGGGACGTTTCTGCCCATTCAGTTTCTCAACGATTTGTGTAATGATTTCTGGGATTGAGTCTGTCCTATCCCGAAATAATTTCACACAACGTTCACGAGCCCTTGTGAAGAATTAAACCAGGAAAAAGGTCCATTGAATTATCCGTCAATGGGGGGATGAGAACATCCGGACGAGATTTAAAAAAGCTGCTTTGTAGAAAACCTGTTTCATGATATATGATCACCCCCCTTGCGCCAGCCCTGCCCCCATTGGGGGCGGGGGCGCATGTGATGCCTCGGTATTACTTCTACAAAAACTCTCTGCATTTTTTGTAAACGGGTAATACGGCGCTATCATAATTGGGGCGCCCCAGCGGCGGGGCGAAGCCCCTGGAGCGTGTAACTCTCAATGAGTTCTACAGAGCAAAAAAAGCAAACCCACGGATGTCAGAGAAACGGGTACTCACCTTTCCCGGCCAAGGTGCAGGGGGGTTACCCCCCCTCCGGAAAAATCCGGGCTGGGGGGAGGTACCCCCCACCCCCTTCCAGGCATATCATTTCCCGAGAACACCATCCCCGGACCACCATAAAAACACGAACACGGTTTGGACATCCCGGACAGAAACGCGAAACCTTTTCGATTCCATTGATGCGTTCATTTACTGGCATAATCTTCTCAAACCTTACCTGATCTTCAACTTCAATGAAGACGAAATGCCACATCAGGTGTTCCGGAGAAAATTTCCTGTTGAATGGATTCTCAATATCCTCCGGGCCGGTTCTGTGCAACTGAGTGAAATAAATTCAGGATTCAACAAATAAAGTCTTCCTTTAAAAAAAATCTTCCAGCAACAATATCGTGTTTTATCCTGCCGGTTTCCTGATGCAGATAGTCCCTTCACCCGGATCCTTAGGAAAACTGACTCAGTAATCGACCATAAAATTCAAAAAAACAACGTTTTTATTATCACAGATGAAATGGGACACTATTACCCGCCTTATCATAAACGGGGAAAACAAAACACACAGGACCTGACACCTATGATCAACGTTGCAGTACTCGGAGCTACGGGCGCGGTCGGTCAGCGATTTGTTGAACAACTGGCAGCTCACCCATGGTTCAATCTTTCGACACTCGCCGCTTCCGAACGCAGTGCGGGAAAGACATATGGATCGATCGTGAAATGGCGCCTTGATACGCCATTTCCCGAAAAAATTGGAAAGATCAAGGTAGTACCAACGTCGCCCAAAGCAATGAAGAACGTAGACCTTGTCTTCTCTGCCCTTCCGGCCGAGATTGCGACCGGTGTGGAACGGGAATTCGCGGAAGCAGGCATTGCGGTCTGCAGTAATGCAAGTTCCCACCGGATGGACCCCATGGTCCCTCTTGTTGTTCCGGAAGTGAACCCGGAACACCTTGGCCTGATCGATGTACAGAAGGATGCCGGCAGGGACGGGTTTATCGTAACCAATCCGAATTGTTCCACCATCATGATGGTAACCGCACTTGCCCCGCTTCGCCAGTTCAAGTTCACGGATATCCGCGTTGCAACAATGCAGGCGATATCCGGTGCCGGGTTTGAAGGTGTCGCGGCGATGGCAATCTATGACAATGTCATCCCCTATATCGGCAAAGAGGAAGAGAAAATGGAAACTGAGGCCCTCAAGATCATGGGCACGCTGAAAGGCAAAAAAGTGCTCAATGCACCATTCAGGGTCAGTGCAAGCTGCCACCGCGTACCGGTCATTGACGGGCACACCATGGCCATCTGGGTAGATATCAAAGAACCGGTTGAGAAGCTCAAACAGGCATTCCGGGACTACAAACCCCCGATCAAGGGACTGCCTACCCAGCCGAAGGAATCAGTCCATTTCTTTGAAGAAGAACCCGATCGTCCGCAGCCACGTCTCGACCGAATGCGGGGGAAGGGCATGACCGTTTCTGTCGGCCGGTTGCGGGAAGGTATCCGTTTTATTGCCATGGGACATAACACCATACGCGGTGCGGCCGGTGCAAGTGTGCTTAATGCGGAACTGATTGTAAAAAAGAAGTATCTTGTAAGCAGAGGGACACCATGCAGCAGGTAAAAGAGAACACGGTATTTGTCGGCAATAAACCGGTAATGAACTACGTGCTTGCCGTAGTGACACAGTTCAACAATGGTGCAGAAGAAGTAGCGATCAAGGCACGGGGAAAGGCAATCTCAAGGGCAGTGGACACGGCTGAGATCTCCTTAAACAGGTTTCTTGAGGGAGTAGTTAAAAAAGAGATCATCATCTCAACGGAAATTATTGACACCGATACGGGAAAGACCAACGTCTCCAGTATCGAGATCATTCTTGCAAACAAAAAATAATTTTTTGCATATCGGAACGGTTTTTTTAAACCGGCCAGCGTACAAGACCCAAAACGATTTAAGCCGAATTCACGTACGTATTCAAGGATGAGAGCCCATGCTCTGACTTTGCTGATACTCCTCCTCCTGTCATGTGCAGCCCCGGCTCTTGCGGCAAGTGAAGACCGCTACAGTTACATTACTGTCGAGGATGTCCGGATCAGGCTGGATAACGGGACTGCAGTCATTCACGTAAATTATACCGTGGATGAAGGCACCCGCTTTATTTTCTTTTTGCTGGGCAAACAGGATCTCAAGAACAAGCTGTTAAAAATCCTGAATTACGACGATGCAAAGATCCAGCGTATCGATCTCTCGAGTGCTGATTTCACCGTGTACAATGCCTCGTATTCCTATGGGAAAGGTATCTACTGGTATCCCTCGCATGATTTTAATGTTGTCATCCCGTCACTTTCGGTCCAGTCCCCGCAGACAACCAGGAATTTTACCAATACAAAGCAATTCCCCGGGGGGATGGGTTTTTTTGCGGAACCGGGTTCGGAGCCGAAAATAATTATGGAAGCAACGGAGATCGGATCAACACTTTAAACCAGGACAAGGACAATTCCGATTGGATACCACGGTTCAGATAATTTTTTTCTGGGATCAGATACTAAATTGCCGGGTTTAGGAGTGACCAATAGAAAAGTCTTTCACAATTCCCCTTTTTGTTATCCTGAAAAAACAACCTGTGACAAAAAGAGGAAAAATTCACATGACCTCAATAATTTCCTGTTTGGTGAGTTCCGCCAGCTTCCGTTTAATGAAGAACTGGATAATGACTCCTGATATTGCCGAAACGATACCGGCAATGGCGAAATAGACCACCTGCGTGGCAGCTTCTTCCGGCGTGAAGGTGAAGTGGGGGATTTCTTTTACCGGGAGGGTGAACAGGCTGGCACAGTACAGGATCAATCCGATTGCGGTGATAAAGAAGGGATATACAATCACTTTTCCCAGTCCTTCCCGTTCATTGGTATATACATCGATGATAATCCCGATAGACATGACAAGTCCACCCGCTATCAGCCAGCCGATTGCCCCATAGATGAATAACATGAGGAAATAGAGAACACCAAAATCCGTGGAATAATATTGCAGAATCGCGAGAAATCCGTTGATAATCCCCATGAGAACGAGCAGGATCGTTATGGTGTACGTAACAAAAGAGAACCGCCCGCGCTGCAGGGATACCCGGAGTGTATCGATTATGCCATGGAAAATCTCATCGAACCCGAATCCCTTATAGAGCATATAGGAGCCGATGACCCCGATAACGATGATCGTGGCGATTCCCGGGGCATTGAGAAGATATGCAATCGCGTATAACAACATGGCAAGACCCAGCGGTATGAAGATCATACGGGATATCTTCGGGTCGTCAAGCAGTTTTTTCAGGATATAATACGTACCTTCGAGGTTTGGCATCTGGTTGACAATCACGCGGCGGATGCTTGAGACCGGGATCTGGGACTGGATGATCGGGATGACATATTCGTCTTCAGCACCGTCGGTAACAAGGATACAGTTGGTCGCACCGGTCTCCCTGACAACCTGCTCAAGTGATGTGGCAATCCTGCGGTCACCGTCAATCATATGGAGGTGATTTCCGGCAACTACGGCGATCTCTGTATCTTCACCTTTCGCGGTGAGTTCGTCATATATTTTCACCGCAGAAAAAATTGCATTGACATCGGAGTCTTCGGGATCTGCAAGTGCAAGCGTGTTGGCTGCATTCAGGCAGGCTTCCCTGCCAATCGCCGGGCTCTCGATCTTTGCCTTCCACCCGATATCATCGTCCCGATCAACACTCAGGACCAGCGTCCGCCCTTGCGTCATTATCGTTATATATAAAATTGCCGTAAATCTATTAAATTATTCCTCACGGTCAGGAAATCAGATAAAAAAGAAATCAGATGAGTTTTGAACGCTGGAGGAGTAAAATATCGTCGGTCGTGAGTTTTTCTCCCGCCCGGAAATTCTTGAAGAGACTTTCGGCTTCTTTCCTGACGGCCTTCTGCTCTTTTGTGACCTTGACCTTCTTGGTCTTCTTGCGGAGGCCGGAGATCACCTTGTCATAGTCACGGAGTTCCTTCTGGCAGGCAATGAAGAACTTGTGCTCTGCATCCGCAGATTCCTGCGCTTCCACAAAACTTTTGTGTGCTGCATCGGCTGCTTCCCGCGACTTGTCGGCCTTGCGGTAGGACTCGACCATGAGGTCGTGGTGCTTCTGGGCAAGTTCCGCAACCTCGGTCACTTTCGCGTGCAGATCGGATGCCTGCTTGCGAAATTCCCGTGCTTCAGCGATCTTCGTGCGCATCTCCTTGTTCTGTTCGAGTTCGGCTTCCTGCTCGCGGACCTGGCCCTTCATCTGCTTGATCTTGTCGATCAGCTCACGTTCCTTGTCGGTGGTGAAGACCTCGGTCTGCTGGCGGTACTCCATGTACTCGATCTGCTTCTGGAGTTCCTTGATCCCCCGGTTTTTCTAGGTGCCGTGCTCTTTTTTAAAGGCTTCAATATCCTCGAACAGGACATTTGCCTTGTCATTGAACTCATTGCGCTGGGCCTTGACATCAAGGACTTCCTGGTTATACTTGTCCCGGAGATCCTTGTTTTTCTGGGCTTCTTCCACAAATTCGCGGGTCTGGTTATTGAGGGTATTCCGGTCCCGGGCGAACTTGCTTGCGGATGCGTTCAGTTCATTCCGGCGGTTTTTGTGCTCTTCAGACTCTGCAAGAGTTTTCTTCCTTTTTTCCATCAAGTCATTCAACATGCGTTACTGCTCCTCATCAGATTCTCCTTTGCGGGATGCACGGGATTTTTAAAAGCCTGCACTTCATACACCGGAAGGATCTGCCGGCAGATCCCTCCCTTCCATTCACAGGATACTTCTGCATGCAGCATGCAGGATGGAAAACATCAGAAAAGGCAATCAGCGTAGAATTATTGCAAGACTTCGTTCTGAAGTCTTTGTTCAACACTCTGTTCATGATGTTCAACTCCCGGTACCAGGGCACTACCTTCCAAAGGTTTTTAGCCCGCAATCACCCGGCAAAGGATTGGCCGAATGTACTATATATTAAAGGCATGGGAGCCTATTAAGGATTTCGCCGTAAACCAGGTGAGAAGGACCGCCCGCAGAACGTGAAAAGGAGAAACGATGAAGAAAAGAATCCGGACAAAAAGGAAGTTGGTGGTTGGATGAACCAACTGTTTCCTTAATTTTTTCTTTAAGATTTCTGAATTTTTTGGGTTATGGTGCGTGGTATTAACCGACCCATTCAAGGACGCCGCCGCCACTTGGCTGGTCCCTGCCGCTTCTCTTGCTTACGGGCATCTCAACCGCCTTTGGGTTGGAACGCTTGTTCTCGATGTCCGAGATCATTGTCTTGTAGGACTGGCGTGTACCGAGGATCTGCGCGCTCTTGACACCGGTCATGATGGCAAGGACGCGGATCTTGCCTTCCATATCGCTGCGCACACGGGCGCCCCAGATGACATCTGCGTGGGGGTCGAGCTCGTACGTGAGCGAGGTTGCTACCTCTTCTGCATCCTGCAGGGTAAGGTCAGTGCCACCGGTGATGTGGATCAGGCTGCCGGTTGCGCCGCGGTAGTCGATGTCGAGCATCGGGTTGCTCAAGCATTCGCGGACAACGCTTTCTGCCTTGTTCTGCTGCTTGCTCTCACCGACGAGCATAACTGCAACGCCGCCCTTGGACATGATAGCCCGGACATCAGCGTAGTCGATGTTGATGAGCGATGGTTCAGTGATCGTTTCTGAAATACCCTTGACGGTCTCACCGATCAGCTGATCCATAACGGAAAATGCCTGGCCGAGCGGGAGGTTCGGGACGAAGTTCTTCAACCGGTTGTTATCGAGAACAATCACGGAATCCGCTGCGGAGGCAAGTGCCTCAAGACCTTCTTCTGCACGGATCAGGCGGGCCTTCTCAACCTGGAACGGGTAACTGACCATACCGACGACAATGGCGCCCTGCTCCTTTGCAATCTGTGCAACGACAGGTGCGGAACCGGTACCGGTACCTCCTCCCATACCTGCTGTGATAAAGACGAGGTCTGCTGATTCAAGAATTGCTTCCAGGGTCGGACGGGCCATCTCGGCTGCACGTTTACCGACATCAGGGTAACCACCGGCACCGAGACCTTTTGTCAGGGACTTGCCGATGAGGATGCGCTTGTCGGCCTGGATCATGTCCAGGTGCTGCTTGTCCGTGTTGATCGCAATCGTTTCTGCACCGGATACACCCATGTGGTGGATACGGTTTACCGTGTTGTTTCCTGCACCACCGCAACCGATGATGACAATCCGTGGCTGGCCCACGAAATCGTCGTCCGTTGCATTGGTGCTGCCGGGCTTGTTGATCTCTTTTTCAAGCTCGGCGTTTTTTAAAGCGTCGTTGATAATACTCTGCATTTCTACCCTCTCAAACCTTGAATGAAACCTGGTCGCTTTCCTTCAGGACACGGCTGGCGCGTTTTTCAACAAGGTCACGCACCGCCGCCCTTACAGCCTCTGAAACATTGGGATACTCCCCTGAATCAACCAGCTGCTGGAGCAGGTTGATCTGCTGTTCGGGTAACCGGAGCGTGATCCTTTGCATCATGTTATCTCACATTTCTGACATATGTCTGGCTTATGTCATGCATATGTCAGACGAAGAGATTCCTCGTGTCTGACTTAACCAGATGAAATAGAATAACACAGTGTGATATAAAAACTTTCTTCTTTGCTGATCAAGCATTCCGCACAACGCATTTATGACTGGTAAACCAAGTATTCTAGAAAAAGAGCGGATTTTCATGGTTGTTGACTTTCCACAAAGGGTGATTCATGGAGGTACCGGAAAGCGGCAGCGGGAAAAAACCAAAGAAACTGTGCTGGATTTCAGCGCGAGTGTCAATCCCTTTCCTCCCAGGATCAACTGGAACTGCGCAACCACAGATGTGTCCAGTTACCCGGATGATACATACAATGAGCTTAAAGAGCGGATCGGTACGGTTTTTTGCCGCGATCCTGAAGAGATCTGCGTAGGCAACGGATCCATCGAAATCATCCGGGTATTTTGTTCGGTCGCACTCGGCCGTTCCGCGGGAACCGGTCATTTTTTTATTGAGCCACCGACATTTGGCGAGTACGAACTCTCCGCCCGTCTTGCCGGTGCAGAGCGCACGAGCAGTCCTGAAAACGCCGATATACAATTTATCTGCAATCCGAACAACCCGACCGGTACACTGCTTCACCGGACAGAAATCCTGCATATTCTCGAAAAGGTGAAACAACATAAGGGAATCCTCTTTTGCGATGAGGCGTTTATCAGTCTTGCAGATCCGAAAGAGAGCGTTGCGGATATCCGTGATCCCCACCTGTTTGTACTTCACTCACTCACGAAATCTTTCGCGGTCCCGGGCCTCCGTATCGGATTTGGTTTCGGGGACGGTGATCTGGTAGAGAAGATCGAAACGGCCCGTTCCCCCTGGTGCGTGAATGCTTATGCAGAGGCATTTGCCATGGAGGCTCTCCTCCATATCGATGATCTGGCAGAATCTCGTAGAGAGGTTGAGAAGGAACGCAACCGGCTGGTCTCCGGCATCAGCGCCACGGGTATGATTTGTCTTCCGTCATCAGCCAATTATCTTCTTGTTGAATGCGGGCGGGATGTGACCGCCCTCTGTGACGCCCTTGCCCGAAAGAACATCCTTATCCGGAACTGTGCTTCATTCGGTCTCCCGACCTGCATCCGGATCGCAGTGAAGACACCGGACGAGAATGCACAACTTCTGGAGGCTCTCGGATCATGCGTGCGCTGATCATGGCCGGAGGAGCCGGCAGTCGTCTTGCCCGGGGAGAGAAACCCCTTACCCTTGTCTGCGGAAGACCAATGATATCCTACATCGCTGACGCGTTCCGTTCTGCCGGCTGTGAGCCGGTTATCGTAGTATCCCAAAATACCCCGATGACCGCAAACTGGTGCCGGGCACATGACATTGCGGTGGTGCGAATGGGAGGTGACGGCTATATTGCGGATATGGTGAGCGCGGTTCAGCATCTGGAAGAGACACAGCCCCTGATTATCAGTGTTTCCGATATTCCCTGCATAACCCCGGCAATTATCACGAGAATACTCCAGTCCTATCATGATTGTGGAAAGGATGCCCTCTCAACCTGGGTTCCTGCACAGCGGGTAAAATCCGCTCGCGGGGGCATGCCCTATCATGAACAGATCGGTGGTGTTGATGCTTGCCCTGCCGGTGTGAACATCCTCCAGGGTAACCTTATCGACAGGGTTCAGGATGAATTTGTCCTTCTGCTGGATGAACCCCGGCTGGCTATGAATGTCAATACCCGGGAAGATCTTATGCGGACTGAAGCGTTTCTTATGAACACTGCTGCTTGCTGAACTTAACAGCAACTGGCCCAATACTTCCCATTTTGTGGCAAT
Organism: uncultured Methanoregulaceae archaeon; assembly: GCA_963818425.1. Lineage (GTDB taxonomy): Archaea > Halobacteriota > Methanomicrobia > Methanomicrobiales > Methanospirillaceae > Methanoregula. Next base: position 182,111 of record CAWFSA010000004.1, read on the forward strand.
AGTCTCAAAATACGGATAATTCAGCCGTATTTCTGGGCAACGCATATTAAGGTTGATCACCAAGATCTTGGTACTATGGGAGAATCGCAGGAGATCGAGCTGCGGGGCCATATCATCGACTCGGGGATCATGACCCAGCTCTTCGACCGGGTTATGGATATGGACGGTAACTTTGAAATCCTTGTCTTTGATATCGGCAAGAAAAAGACCGACCCGAGTTATGCCCGCCTGCGTATCAATGCCTCATCCAAAGAGAAACTCCATTCCATTCTTTCCGAACTCCATCTCCTTGGTGCAAGACCGGTCGAAGTGAAGGATGTCCACCTTGTTGCGGCTGAAGGGGATCGCGTTATTCCCAAAGGATTCTACACAACCTCCAACCACCCAACCCAGGTGAAGTACGGGGGAGAGTGGATCGATGTCGCTGCAATAGAAATGGATTTTCTTGTCGTTGTCGATCCGGTGCATAAAACCGCAACGGCACGGGCTTTAGGGAAAATCCGGAAAGGGGACCTGGTTGTTGTCGGGGAACAGGGTGTAAGCGTCATCTATCCCGAGAGACCACGGGAACAGAGCACGTTCGAATTCATGCACGGGACGGTATCTCCCGAACGTCCCAGCGAGACCCTGATCGCCAAGATTGCAAAAGAGATCATCGAAGTCCGTAAAAAAGGTGGCAAAATAGCGGTTGTCGGAGGACCGGCCATCATCCATACCGGTGCAGACAAGGCACTTGCCGGCATGATCCGCAACGGGTATATCGATGTCCTCTTTGCCGGCAATGCCCTCGCAACCCATGATATTGAATATAATCTCTACGGTACTTCGCTGGGAATGGACATCTCCACGGGCAACCCGGTGATGGGCGGGCACAAGCACCATATCTATGCTATCAGCGAAATTATGCGGGCCGGATCCATTAAAAATGCGGTTGACAAGGGAATCATTACCGGTGGGATCATGTACGAATGCGTGAAAAAGAATGTTCCCTTCGTACTCGCCGGTTCTATCCGTGACGACGGACCTTTACCGGATGTGATACAGGATGTCATGGAAGCGCAGGATGCAATGCGAGATCATATCAAGGGGTGCAACATGGTGCTGATGATCGCAACCCTCCTCCATTCGATAGCAGTCGGCAACTGCCTGCCCTCGAACGTTAAAACGGTCTGTGTCGATATCAACCCTGCCCACCTGACCAAGCTGATGGACCGGGGCACCACGCAGGCAATAGGTATTGTATCCGATGCCGGGACCTTCCTTCCCCTGCTGGCACGCCAGCTTGAAATCCAGACCAGACACCAGAAAAAATAATTTCTGCAGGACCCCCTTTTTCATTGTGATATGACAACCCCCTCGTGTTCCACCAGAGTCGAAGCGCTGATGCTCTTCTCCTGTCTCATCTCTGATGAGATTCGACACATCAAAAGCGTTAGAGTTTTCTTTAAGGAATTCTCCAGAAGAAAATTTCTCCTCATCGCGTCAGCGGCATACAATAGGGTTTTTCTTCAGAGAACACAAATTCCCATTCCTGTTTGCACCCGCATGCGATATCGAGCAGGGCACCGATCAGGTCCCGATCACCGCTGAGCGAATAGTCCCTGATTCCTTTAACAATCTCATAGTCACAGGTACCGCAGTTATGCGGTCCACGTTTCTGCCCACCGCCAAGGGGATCGCAGGTCACATGGACCGGAGCTGCTGCAAGCAGGGTGAGCACGCTCCAGAGATAGGGTGGCCGGTATGCTCCGCGCTTCCAGTAATACTCGAGCTCGGTGTTCCGCTGGACCGTGCAGGGGTTCATGGAGATCATGTCAGCGAAGGGAACTGTATCTATGAAGGAAGTTTTCATATCCTCAACTGCTTCCCGCTCGCTCAGGAAGAGCGGTTTGAAGAGCAGGTAGGCCTTCACACCAGCGCCGGTTTTATGAGCCCGCTGTGCTGCACCCTTGAAATCCTCAAAGGTGAACCCTTTGTTGATGCATTTTTCCCGGATGAAATCATTACTTGTTTCAAGGCCGATGGCACAATAGAGCGGTGTCTTCCAGCTGCCGTCATCCAGCATTTCGATGAACGGGTCAATGACCTCTTCCCTGACAAATTCCGGCCGGGTTTCTGCAATGACCAGTTTGCCCTGGAATGCGGAGGCGACATCGGTCAGAAATGCCGGGGGAACTTCCCGGGGATCAAAAAAACTTCCCGAGGTGAAAATCTTCACCATCCGGTAATCTGCAGGATCATACTCTTTCATCACCCAGGCAAGCTGGGCTTTGAGGTGGCCGAGCAGGGTATCACAGGACTCTGTCTGGTAGCGTTCATGGCGGTAACTGCACATGCGGCAGGCTGACCACGTGCAGCCACCGCTTTTCAAGATGAGGGTAAGACATTCCAGCAACTCGTTTTCGTACCGCTCTTTTCCCCGCCAGGACGCCAGTGGTTTTTCCAGCATTTCAGAAATCATTAACATCCTATTAGTTGATCTGATATAGATGAAAAAGATCGTCCTGCTGGTGATGGGACTGCTCTTTTTACCGGTAATTGCCAGTGCCTACCAGGTGAATATTGATGCTCCTGAGACCCTCACAGTAGGAAAACCGCTGGTTGTGACCGGCGTAACCACTTTTCCCCCCGGCATGGCGGTCGATGTTGTTCTGTATTATCAGCTGACAACAACAACGGAGATCAAACGCCAGGTCGTCAGTGTCAGGCCGGACAGAACCTTCAAGGTTGTCTTCGATACTACCGGCCTGAAAACCGGGACATATAAGGTTGAAGTACCGGTAAACGGCATGGGAAATTCCGTGACGATGCGGCTCGTCCAGATCGTTGACCGCTCTACGGAGATCCAGATGGATTCCCCGTTATACCAGCAGTTTTCCGGTACACTGGTTGTGGCCGGTACCATCAGGGACGATGTAAATTCCGGCGTCCAGGTTGAAGTTATCGGGCCGGATAATTCGGTGGTATTCGGCCCTCAGTTTGTCAATACCAATTATGAGGGTGCATTTTCCACGGAAGTGCCGATCAGTATCCCCGGAGAATATGAAGTGAGTTTTACCGATGCAAAGGGATTTATCGGAACCCGTATCATCACCGCGACAGCCCCGCAAACACCGGTTGTTACCCTTTCCGGGGCGGCCGTTCCCAAAACGGTGGTATCCGCACATGCAACAGCATCAAGGGATGCTCCTGCCTTCTTCATAGTGAAAACAGGTTCCGGATCTGTTATGCTGTATACTTCCTCTTCCGTGGACTGGGTCATTGAATATGTTGATGTCAAGGGTGTCCTGCACGTAGAAAATAATCAGGATGCACAGAACCCGGAAAAAGCAGCAATCACTGGATCGGATAGCACCATTTTCGTGAAGATATATCCCTTCACCTACTCGGAACAAGGAGATGTATTTCTGTACGCGGAAAATGCCGATGCAATTTCCGTGAGCCCGACGGTACCTGCCCCCTTTGCTGCAGCGGGACCGCAGGCATCCGGTGGAATCCCGGCTGTTTCTTTGATGCCATTATCAGGCTTGGTAGCGCTCGGGATTGCCCTGTCTGCTGCGCCGGTAAATTTTCCGGGAATGGAAAATTTTCAGATTCCGGTATGTTCAGCATAAAGAAGCCTTTTTTATATCGGAGATCCAACATATGGAGCACTGCCGGGGTAGTCTAGTCCGGGAAGGCGGTAGCCTTGAAAGCTACTGGTGCCCTGCACCTCAAGAGTTCAAATCTCTTCCCCGGCGTAATGCCTGTTTTTGGTCAGTGAGAAAAAGGAATTGAAGATTCCGTTTGTTTTCAGATTTCCGGATCCATAACGTATCCACATCACTGTTTTTATGTGGTTGAACCACGTACAGTACAGGTTAGGATAATTACGAGGAATTTCCATGTGCGTTGCAGTCCCGGCCGAAGTCATTGAAATAAAAGAAGGAAATATCGGACTTGTCGACTATGGCGAACTCCGGCAGGAAGTCAGGCTCGATCTGGTTGACGTGAAAGTGGGGGAATTCGTGCTGGTTCACGTTGGATTCGCCATCCAGCGGCTCTCCCGCGAGGAGGGGCTTGAGACCCGGGAAATTTTCAGACAGGTCTACGAGGCTCTGGATAACTGATGCACGAGTATTCCATTGCCTATGATCTCTATGCTACCGCACGCACGGCAGCAATCGAGCACAAGGCTACCCGGGTAAAAAAAGTATCCGTTGAAGTGGGAAAAATGGCCATGGTCAACCCGGACCAGGTTGTTTTCCTTTTCGATACCATCAAGGAGGAGGACCCCCTGTTCCTGCAGGCGGTCCTCGAGTGCCACGAAATGGATCCGCAGACACAATGTCCCTGCGGGTATTCCGGAAATGAGGTCTACGTATGCCCGAGATGCGGAGCCTTGCCGGAGCTGGTCAAAGGCAGGGAGATTGTTGTCACCAACGTGGAGATTGAGGTGGATGATTAAATGAAAGTGAACATGATGCACGGTGCCGGTGGCGAAGTCATGGGGGAACTCCTCCAGACCCTCACCAGGTTCCGGCACAACAATGCCGGGGGAATCGGCCTCGAAGCCATGGACGATGGTGCTGTCATCCCGTTCAAGGGGAAAAATCTGGTATTTACTACCGATTCCCACGTTGTCCGCCCGATCTTTTTCCCGGGCGGGGATATCGGGAGGATCTCGGTCTGCGGAACTATCAATGATCTTGCCATGATGGGTGGCCGGCCGATTGCCCTCTCCTGCGGTATGATCATCGAGGAAGGGTTCGAGATCGATGACCTGGCCCGGATCGTCGCTTCCATGGATGAGGCCCTGGGGGAAGCAGGTGCAAATCTTGTCACCGGAGACACGAAGGTGATGGAGCGGGGCGCCCTTGACGGGATCGCCATCAATACGGCCGGCATCGGGGTTGCAAAGACCATTGTCCGTGACAACGGCCTCGTTTCCGGGGATGTCATCATCGTTTCCGGAACCCTGGGCGATCACGGGCTTGCGATCATGGCCCACCGCGAGGGATTCGACCTTGGCGAGCAGATAAAATCCGACGTTTCACCGCTCTGGGGCATGGTCGAGAAAGTGCTGGATGCCGGCACCGTCCATGCCATGAAAGATCCCACGAGGGGCGGTTTTGCCAGTGCAATCAACGAGATGGCAAGAAAGAGCGGGATCTGTGTCAGGATACAGGAAGAGAAGATCCCCATCAGGAAAAATGTCCGGAGTGCTGCCGGCATGCTTGGGATTGATCCGCTCGAAGTTGCCAATGAAGGAAAAGTGGTCATGGGTGTTCCGGCCTCCTGTGCTGATGCGATCCTTGCTGCTCTTCACTCCCACACGTACGGGAAGGATGCAGCCATTGTGGGTACCGTGACCAGAGGAGCCCATGTCATCATGGAAACCGCAATCGGTGGCGAGCGGTTCATCGAACCCCCGATGGGCGACCCGGTCCCGCGGGTCTGTTGACATTTTTTTTATTCAGGGTAATTTTTCACCTGATCCCCCGCCGGCAGGCCGGAATTCCACAAACCCCCTACACTGAGAGGGATCCGGTCCTCTCCCCTTTCACCCTGCTCCGGGGTACCCTTCTGTTCCCTGACCGGTTCCGGGTGCGGCGGACAGGGTGGCGATCCCTGCATATACCCAAAAATGTCCACCGCCCCGTACCTGTCCGACGGCAGTATGTCCGGAAAACAGGGATGCACCGGGGTATCAGAATTCCCCTTTATCATGGTCCCGGAAGCGGAACACGGTGGCGGACCGGACGGGAGATTGTGCAAAAGATGCCCGGATCGCCGGATTTCCCCTGGTCGGAAGAGAGAGGGAATGAACGGAATGAACGGGCAGAAAAAGAAGAACGGGAGCACGGCTATCCAGAATACGCCACGCATAATGATCGAACACTGCCAGCAGGATCAGACCGGGTTTTTAGAAATCAAAAAAAAGTTTTCCCGGTGTGATGCCACGCTCTTCAGATTTTCCGTGCTTTTGCAACTTCCCTGACGGCAAATGCCGGCAGGGCATCAGCGGCCGGTCCGAGTTCCCGGGTCAGGTCCGTCCCGGCAAGTCTCCGTAGAAAAGAGCGGGGCACCGATACCGGCAACAATGACCTCCTTTGCATTGGATGACTGTACGACTTTTTGAACATGGCTGCAGATCATGTCGCGCTGGACAGCCCAGAACTGTTCTGCGATCTGCTCTGCCCCTTCAGTCCCGATCTCGTCAAGGTCTGCACAGACCACGCGGGAAATCCTGCGCAGCGAGGCCTCACGGGTCTTCTCTTTCCTGTCGGGAGTGTCGCAGGTGTAGAGTGCGGGATTGATGTGCCCAAGGATAAGGTGGACATCAGCGCTCGTGGCAAAATACTCAGTGCTTACGGGAGTAGGTACTCCTGCAAGGTCAACGGTGCGGAGGAGCGTCGGAACGCTGGTGCGGAGCATGCCGGTATAGAGGAGGTATCCTGCCTGCAGCCGTTTCGTATCGGTCAGCCCCTTCAGGCTGTCGAAGCGGTTGAGCGGGATGATATCTGCAGTCGTGCTGCCGATATCGAGGAGGACGGCATCCGGGTGCCGGGTGCGGAGATAATCAGCGGATGCAAGCCAGTTGGCTGCGGCAAGCTGGGGTACCGCATGATCATGGAACCGGGCATCCGTACCGTAAAACCGGGCGCCGGGAAATACCTTCCGGACCGCATCGACAATAAATGAGATTCCCTGGAGCTTGTTCTCGAAACAATCGGCAAGTTCCCCGCTCATCACAACTGCCGCAGGCTCGCTGGCGCTTTGTACATACTGCCGGAGCAGTCCGGTGATCGGGGACTGCTCCCAGAGCGGGCAGTAGTGGATATGGACGCCGGCATTATCGACAACCTTGAGGTTTGCCCCCCCGACATCGATCCCAATCATAGTTTTGTGACCGTCCCGTTCGTGTCAAACCGGACCCTGCCCTGAAGATGGACCGCGGCCGGGCCGTCACCTTTCGAAGCTTCGATAAGGAGGTCGGCAATCTCCTCCTCCATGCAGGCAGCAATGCCGACAAGGCTGGTCGTTATCCGCGGGTTGACATCGACAACATACACCTTGTCCGCCACAACAACATCTACGCCACAGTACCCCTGGCAGCCGAGTACTTCAGTCACCTTTACCGCGGTCCTGATGATCTCTTCCTCGCGATCCGGATGCACCGGGGTCTCACCGCCAAGGTAATGGAACGCCCCGTCATTGTCTGTCTCAATCTGTTGCCGGTTCACGGCAAGAACGAGCGGGGGATTCCCCTTGAAGTAAAGGCACGCATCCCCGATGATCCGGTTGGGGATGATACTGACGGAAAAGTTTTCGCCCTCGATAAACCGCTCGGCAAACTCATCCTTCCCCGGTCCGCTTTCCGAGAGCCGGACACCCTGCGCACCGCACCCCTTGACCGGCTTGATCACCCGTTTTCCGGGCCCGGATTCCCCCGGCACGGGAATACCGTGCTGCCCGAGGATCTTCTGGGTCTGGACCTTGTTTGCGCAGAGCGCCACGCTCATGAAGCCGCAGCCAAGGTTGTGCGTGTGCTGCTCAAGGATCATGGTGAATTTCGAGAGCAGGTGGTCGGGGGCGATCACGAGGCCCATGTCGCACTGCGGGAGCGAGCCGTTCGATCTCGGCAGCAAAATCGCCTTCATCGGGAAGAACAACATCATAGCCGCATCGCTGGAAACTTGCCTTGAGCACATCGAGCATCGCCCTGCCCTCGCGGGCAAGCGCCGGGTCGTGCGCGGTCGTATATTCTGCGAGCAGGACTTTCATCTGGTACCCGTATGCTGCCATGGAAAATTACCCTATCCGATCGGTGATTTATTGGGGGAACGGGTGTAATAGCATGTGAATATGCGACCTTCGATCCTGCTGACTAATGATGACGGCGTGAGCTCCATAGGGCTCTGGGCCGCCTATGAAGCGCTGAAACCTATTGCGGACGTAACGGTTGTTGCTCCCGCCACCCAGCAGAGCGCGGTCGGGAGGTCCATCTCCATCTTCGAGCCCCTCCGGGCCACTCAGGTCGTGATGAACGGCGAGAATGCCTGGGCTGTTGCAGGAAAACCCACGGATGCTGTGATCATCGGGCTGTATGCCCTGAAGCTCGCACCCACGATGGTCGTGAGCGGGATCAATATCGGGGAGAACCTCTCGACTGAGTCCATCATGACCTCCGGCACGGTCGGGGCAGCGCTCGAAGCCTCTAACCAGGGGACAAAGGGGATCGCCTTCTCCCTGCAGGTCGAGGACCAGGGAGACAAGTTCGATGACCCCCGGTATCATGCCCAGAATTTCGATGCGGCAAAGAAGGTTGTGCGGGATGTGGTGGAGCGCGTCCTTCTTCACGGGTTCTGCCCGGATACCGATGTCATCAACGTCAATATCCCTTCACAGATAACAGGAGGGTACGAAGTAACCCGCCTCGCCCACAAACTCTTCCATACCGGCGTTGAGAAACGTCTTGACCCCCGGGGACGTCCCTATTTCTGGATTAACGGGCCGCTCGTCGAGGATGCAGAGGAAGGCACTGATGTCCATGCTATCCGGAAAGGCAACGTTTCTATCACACCGATCACGCTGGACTGCACATCGTACAAAGCCTGCCAGGCCACAAGGAAGATCTTTTCATAACTGCAGGATACGGTTTTTCCAAAGAAGGATCACCAGTTTTAATTAACCGCGGGCGGTAAAATATCCCGGTAATGGACACGAAGGCAGAGGCACTTGGAGAGGCAAAGCGTGCGGCCGGTTACCGGGCGGCTGATATGATAGAGGACGGGATGGTAGTCGGGCTCGGCACCGGCTCCACGGTGTATTTTGCGATTGAGCGCCTCTCAGAGCGGGTAAAGGGCGGCCTTCGAATCACCGGCATCCCGACATCCTTCCAGACCGCACTCCGGGCACGGGAAGCAGCGATCCCGCTCACCACGCTCGATGACAACCCGGCAATCGATATCGCAATTGACGGAGCGGATGAAGTCGACCCGAAACTCCGGCTCATCAAGGGAAGGGGGGCTGCGCACCTGCGGGAAAAATGCGTGGCTGCTGCCGCAAAGCACTTTGTCGTGGTCGTGGACGAACAGAAAGTGGTGAAAATACTGGGGGCAGCCCCGGTGCCGGTCGAGGTCCTCCCGTTTGCAATCATGCCGGTGTTAAACGAACTCCGCAGGCTCGGGTGCGTCCCGGTCATCCGCGAGGCTGTCAGGAAAGATGGCCCGGTCATCACAGACAATGGGAATTTTGTGGTTGACTGTACATTTGCTGCTATCGGCAATCCTGAAAAACTGGAAACAGATCTGGCCGCAATCCCCGGCATTGTCGAAAGCGGGCTCTTCTGCAGGTTTGTGAAGAAGACCACCGTGATTATCGGTGGCCAGAAAAAAGTGAAGATAATCTCTTCAGCGGATATAGTCGCGTAATTTCTGGACAAGGGCGAGCTGGTTGTTCGCCTCTTTCTTCTTCTCTTTCTCGATGCTGTCCATGATCTCATGGATCGGTCTTGCGAGTTCGTAGATCTTGACCGGGCGGCCTTTGCTCTCTGCCTTGCTCTCGCGGCTGGTGATCCAGTCCTGGTCAATCAGGTAGCGCATGGCGATACTGACTTCCGGCTGCCGGAGATCCGTGCCGCGTTCGATGGCACGGGAGGTTGCCTCGGGTGTGTTTGCAAGGAACACCAGTACCTTTGCAACATTGCGCTTCGTTCCAATCTCGATAAGAAGATTCGCGAACTCCTCTTCCTTCTCGGTGAAATACATTACATTCTCCGTTCTCATACACTCACATCCACAATATATCTATGACACTTTACAGGATTAAATATCCAGTCAATGATATATAGGCTCTGTTATCGTTGGGCAATGCTCGATTGTTTTATATAGAGCATTTTGCGGATGGAAAAGACAAGGGGGGAACCGGTATAGAGAATAATTAATAAAAATAAAATGTTAACGATTTTAAAAAGATTACATTAAACCCAGGCTGCGGAGATCGGAAAGTATTTTGACAACCGCTCTCTTGGCATCTTCCGGTTCTTTGCCTCCGGTGATGATCAGTTTGCCAGAACCAAAGAGAAGCACCACTACCTTGGGATCGTCAAGGCGGTAGACAAGACCGGGGAACTGTTCCGGTTCATACTCGATCTTGTCGAGATTGAATCCTACCGCAATCTTGTTGAGGTTTATCGGTGTTCCGAGGTCAGCGGAGGTAACGATATTCTGGATCTTAAAATCCAGTTTTTTCGGGATATCAATTCCCTGTTTGCGCAGCAGTCCGCCAAGGATATTCAGTCCCTTGCCCACATATTCAATGCTTTTGGCACCGGTCAAAACAACTTTTCCGGACCCGAATACAAGGGCGGCGATCTTGGGATCCTGCATGCGGAGCACTACACCAGGAAACCGTTTCTTGTTATATTCAGCATCCTTGATTTTTGATGCAAGAACCGGGAGATCCAGATAATCGGTCACCTTTGCGGAGGCAACGATGTTTTCGATCTTGAGGGAGTCCTCTGGCCTGACCTTCATATTTATAAATGCCACAAAACAGTATATAAAAAGTTGGTTTGGTTTTCCGGCTTTGCGATTATTCATCAAGCGTCGAAATGTCACCGGGGTCCATGCCCATCTCTTTTGCTTTCAGCACCCGCCTCATGATCTTGCCGCTGCGGGTCTTTGGCAGTGTGGCTACAAACTCAATTTCTGACGGCATTGCAATAGGCCCGAGGGTGATCCGCACATGGTACAGGAGCTCGTTTTTCAGCTTATCGGTTGCCATGTGGCCGACACGGAGGATAACAAACGCCTTGATGACGTTTCCTTTCATCGCATCCGGTTTACCGATGACCGCAGCTTCAGCAACAGCCTTGTGCGACACCAGCGCGCTTTCCACCTCAGCAGTGCCGATGTTATGGCCGGCAACAACGATGAGATCATCAGACCGTCCCAGCACCATGATGTACCCCTCCTTGTTCTTCACGGCAAGATCTCCGACAGCGTACCAGCCGGGTATCGTATTCCAGTATTTCCGGTACCGCTCGTCATCATTATAGACGGTGCGCAGCATCGATGGCCAGGGTTCACGGATTGCCAGGAAGCCCCCGGTACCGGGCGCCACGGATTTCCCATTCTTGTCTACCACATCGGCAACAACGCCGGGAATACCCTTGCCCGGCAAAACCCGGGTACATCCGCTCCCCGATCATGGTCGTAACCATATGCATACCGGTCTCGGTCTGCCACCAGGTATCAACGATCGGGCACCGGTTCTTTCCTATCACGCGGTAATACCACTCAAACGCTTCCGGGTTCAGTGGCTCGCCGACCGATCCGAGGATGCGCAGGGTACTGAGGTTATATTTATCCGGCCATTGTTCGCCGACTTTCATGAACATGCGGATCGCGGTCGGGGCGGTGTAAAGGATCGTGACCCCGAACTCTTCAACCATCTTCCAGTACACACCCGGGTCCGGGTAGTCCGGCGGACTTTCCGTGATGATGATCGTTGCACCCAGTGCAAGCGGACCATAAACAACGTACGAATGCCCGGTAATCCAGCCGGGGTCTGCAGTGCACCAATAGACGTCGTTGTCCTTGATATCAAACACCATTTTAGTGGTATAATACGTACCGACCATGTACCCGCCACAGGTGTGGACAATCCCCTTGGGGGCACCGGTGGAACCGCTCGTGTACAGGATAAAAAGCGGGTCTTCGGCATCCATGATCTCGGGTTCGCAATCCGGTTCTGCGTCCTTAATCATGTCATGGAAATCTACCTCCATTTCCTTATGGATCTCGACCGGCTGGTCGCGTTCCCTTCGTAAGACAACGATATGTTCCACGCTCGGGGCATTGATGATCGCTTCCTCAATGATATGCTTGAGCGGGATGGACTTGCCGCGCCGGTACGTGACGTCTGCCGTGATCACAACCTTTGCCCCGGCACCCGTGATGCGGCTGTTAAGTGCTGATGCACCGAAACCGCCGAACACGACACTATGGACTGCTCCAATCCGGGCGCACGCGAGCATCGAGATGATCTGCTCCGGGACCATCGGCATATAGATACAGACCCGGTCTCCCTTCTCAACACCCAGTTTTTTCAGGCCGTTGGCTACCCGCATGACTTCACGCAGGAGCTGACGATAGGTATAGATCCGCTCGTTGTCATCCTCGCCTTTCCCGCTGTGTTCTTCGCCTTTCCAGATCAGAGCCACTTTATTCCGGCGGGAATTCTGCACATGGCGATCAAGGCAGTTGCAGGTAATGTTCATCTTACCATCAACAAACCAGCGTGCGTACGGGTAATTCCATTCCCTCACTTTCGCGTATGGCGAGAACCAGTGCAGTTCCTTGGCAATCCGGTCCCAGAACGCATCAGGATTATTCAGGAATTCCTCATACGCCTTCTGGTAGTTGCCTATCCAGCTGTTCTGCTGGTAGGTGGGATCGGGCGTGTAATACTTTTCGGTAAGTCTGACGTTAAAATTTTCAGCCATGCAAAACCCCGATTTAACACTATTAATAATGTGTAATGGAAATTAAGGATTATCATTTCCCCTTCGCTCACGATTTATAGAAGAACACAACACCGGAAAAGGGGACGAAAACACAAGAGAAAATTGAAGGTTATAAAAAAGCCGTATCAGTCATACTGGCGCCAGGTATGCCCGCACTCTGTGCACCGGAAGAACCGCACCTCGCTCTCATCTGCTGCCCGGAGCTGGCGGAGCCACCAGATTGCAAGATTATTCTCACATTTTGGGCACTTGATCTGGATGGTGGGCATGGTCCTTTCCTGGCCCTCCTCCTCAACGATCACAATCTCATTCTCGGTGCGCATCTTCTGGGTTTTCATCTGGTCACTTGCTTCAATCTTCCGGATATACCCGCATTTCCTGCACTTGAGCTGACCCCCCGATGAGATCATCATCGTCTTACATTCAGGACAAAACATCGGTATAGTATGCGTGATTATACAAGATTAACTCTCTTATCCGGGAGATATATTGTCTTTTTACATCTGCTCCTGGATTTTTCCCGCGTATACTTCCCGTGGGATTTTTTTAAACGATCACTGCTCCCATTCCAGGAGCGGACCGATCAGAAAATGCATGACATGTTCATGAGAGAATCCTTTTTTTGGTAACAGGCGAATAAGTCTGTAATGATCGAGTACCTGGTCCTGCTGTCCTGTCTCGGATTTCTTGCATTCCTCGTGCCCGGTCGCCACAGGAAATATGCAGCCATTATCGGCTGGATATTTATTGTCCTCTCCCTCTTTGCCAACCTTGACTATTATTTCGAGGAAAACAATTTCCTGTACCCGTTCATGGCGGCGCTTTCGGTGCCGTTCCTTTTTATCACGGCAAAATACCTCCTGAAAGAAGACGAGCGTGCCCTGAACCTGTCACGGGCTGCTGCCGTCGCCTTTATCATCTACGCCCCGTTCGAGTATATCCCGGCTGCTGGCGACTGGCTCATCGGCATCGTGGTCGGGCAGATCGTCTGGGTACTTGACGTTCTCCATTTCAGCGTGAGCCTCGCCGACTGGAATATCATTACACGGAACGATTTCCGGGTTGAGATCATTCTCGGGTGCACCGGCATTCAGAGTATCGCGATCATGCTTGGTGTCGCAGCTTCGGTTCCGACAACAACAAAACAGAAAATTTTCGCTTTCCTGATCATTACACCTACCATCTATTTCCTCAACCTGCTCCGGAACGCGTTTGTTATCATGGCTTATACGGAACAGTGGTTCCCGTACTGGCCGGAGATTGCAGGTAACGGCGAGAACGGGTACGAGAGTTTTTTCTGGGCGCACAATGTCATTGCAGAACTCACTGCCCTTATCCTTCTTGTCATAATCGCATACGGGCTCTTTACGATTATCCCGAAACTGGGGGACTTTGCCGATGACCTCTACCAGATGTATGCCGGTGAGGTCAGGAAAGCGTTCGGTAAAGATAAATAATTCTCTGTATCGCGGACAGGTTCGTGCAGACCGCAATGATGATGACCGAAGCCCAGATATAACCGGAGATCCCGCCGAGGATAAGAATAAGGAATGTTTCCGGCCGCCCGAAAAAACCCACCCCTTCCAGCGGGTCATCGATCTTACCTTCAACTTTTTTAAGGTACCCGATCTCGGCATAGACGACCGGCTTGATGAACGTGTTCATGAGCGACCCGGTGATTGCGACAGTGACAACGGCGAAATCCGCAATTGGAGGCACGGGCAGGAGCTGGCTGATGATCGGGATACCGGAAAGGCCGATCCCCAGTAAAGCGATCGCATCCACGTATTTGTCCACGATCCAGTCGAAGACCGCACCAAAATTCGTATGAGCATTCGTTTTGCGGGCAACGCTCCCGTCGATCAGATCGAAAACTGCCGAGACCAGCAGTGCAAGGCTTCCCAGTAAAAACTCACGTTTGAAAAACAGGAAGGCACAGATACCGCCGGCGATGAGGGCCAGGAGCGAGATCTGGTTGGGGGTGATCCTGAAACGGACAAAGACCTCTGCGACCGGCTCGAGGTATTTGACGAACCTTGGCCGGAGTGCAGTAATATTCATAACTCATTTCATGGGTATACGATCCATTAATAGTTGCCTTTCCGGAGTGATTATTCCTGCATCAGCCACGATAATGACCGCCGCTGTCATCACTTTATTTATATCCCCCATCCAATGATACCGGAGAGAAGAGGACAATGACACAGAAAACCGACCGGCCGCATGTCCTGATGATGTCAGAGATAACGGCAGACGGAAAACTCACCCTGAAAAAGGGTGCTTCCTCAAAGATTCTGATGAAATATATGGCACATGAGACCGAGCTCCTGCTCCATGAAACCCGGGCTGCATATGACGCCATCATGGTAGGCGCCAATACTATCCGGATCGATAATTCATACCTCACGGTCAGGTATGTCCCGGGAAAAAGCCCGCTGCGGGTCATCCCGTGCAGTATGGCAGACCTCCCGCTCGATGCAAATGTGCTGAAAAATGATGCACCGACCGCGATTGCTGTCTGCGAGGCTGCACCACCAGACCGTGTTAACGCGATAAAAAAGAAAGGGGCGCAGGTCATTGTTGCCGGTCAAAAGCATGTCGAACTGCCGCTGCTTATGAAGATCCTCAAAGAAAAATTCGGCGTAAAGAAACTGATGATCGAAGGCGGTCCGACGCTGAACTGGCACATGCTGCACGACCAGCTCGTGGACGAGATCCGCCTGATTCACCTGCCCTTTATCGTCGGGGGTTCCGATACACCGTCCCTTGTCGGAGGTATGCACATCGATACGGAAGACCAGATGATCCGCCTCAACCTGAAAAAATATTACCTGTGCGGCAACAACCTCGTTTCCGAGTTCGATGTCCTGTACCATGAGGCCTGATATATGAACGGAAATGACAACCTGTTGCCTCCGGTACCTGAACCTGCCATAAATACAGAACCTCATTTACCTGCAGAAACCGGAGCACCTGCTGAACCTGCAGCTGCCCGGTCACCTGCAATTCCCACAACCCCTGCTATGCCGGCGCAGAGCCGGTCCAGCGCAGGGTTCAAGTGGTTTCTGATCTTTGTCGTGGGACTTCTCCTTGTCCTGGGGATATCGGTTGCGTATTATCTCCTCTTTCACCCGGATACCCAGGGGGTCTCTGTTATCCGCATGGAGGGTACGATGGTCACCGGGGAGGCCTACGACAGCGAGATCATCGGCAGCGAGGTGGTGGGCAGGGAGCTGCGCGAGGCCGCTGACGACCCGATGGTGGAGGCGATTGTCCTGCGGGTGAACAGCCCTGGCGGTACACCTGCCGCAGCACAGGAAATCATCGGCGACCTTGAATATGCAAAGACCAGGAAGCCGGTTGTCGTGTCCATGGGTGACATGGGGACATCGGCCGCGTACTACGTGAGCGCCCATGCAGACAGGATCTATGCAAACCCGGATACGTTCACCGCCGGTGTCGGGGTTATCTGGAAATTCTCGGATATCAGCCACTGGATGGAAAAAGAAGGCTATAATCTCACGGTCATCAAGTCCGGCAGTAAAAAGGATATGGGCTCTACCGCCCGCCCGATAAGTGACGACGAACAGATGTATGCCCAGAAGATTGTGACGGACAGTTTTGAGAATTTCATTGCCGATGTGACGGCACAAAGGGTGATCACCCGTTCCGATATCGAGGACGGAAGAGTGATCCGTGGCGCTGATGCGGTGAAGATCAATGTCGTGGATGAACTCGGCAACCTGAACGATGCAATCGACGGGGCAAAGAAACTGGCACAGTCCCGGTCTAAATCATCCTTACCGGGTCTGCTTTCATAAATTCCCGGCAGACCGTTGTGGCATAATGGCCAGGGGGGAGGGTGAACCTGAGACGCAGGTTTCCCTCCTCGACCGCTGACTGGATCTCGGTCCTCAGTGCAACAGGGCGCCATGCGCCCTCGAATTTTGTCCGCACAAACGGGATGCCCGTTCGAAATCTTCCGGTGAGATACGGTACTCGGCAAGAAGTGCCTCGGTTGCCTGTTCACCGGGCGTTTTTGCCTCAAATTTCTCTTTTCCCGGCATGAAGAGGGCGATGGTGCACCGTCCGCGTTTCAGATGGATTTTTACCGCACCGCAATTTGCTCCCGTAACGGTGTCCGTCCGCCCGTTGGCAAACAGGAGCCGGTCGCCCGGATGCGGGTCGTCAAGGGCATACCCGTCATCAATCCGCCGGCTCAGGGCAAGGTTGAACAGGTACGACTGGAATGCCGAGACGAACATGGAGAGCAGTTTTGGGGGAAGTACCTGCAGCGCTCCCGCATAGTCGCCCGGACACTCAACGAGATGGTGGAGCATGGCCCGCTCGTAATTCATCTGGACCGGCAGGGCATGCAGCGCGGGTGCGGGATCCCGGGTTGCACTGAATGCTGAACGGATCGCCTTGATCTCATCGGGCTCACCGGGGAATTCCATGCCGACATACGTCAGGACCGCCTGCTCATAGTCCCCTTTCAGGATCCATTCACCAACGCGGTGGGTCACCGGGCGGATGGCTCCGAACCGCTGGAGCCCGAAATAATTGGGCACCCCGGCTGCAACCGTTTCTGAAATGCTGCGCACCCGGCCGGCAAGATCTGCCGATGTCCGGGTCCCGGATAACAATATCAAAGCGGTTTCCCTGCAGGTCGCCAAGCGACAGTCCCTCGTTTGACTGGGTGAGGGGTTCAAGCGAGATATCCTTCAGGTACACCGCGGCTACCTGTTCGGGGGTCACATTATAGAGGGAGATCCACTGCGTTGTGATCGCGTTGCGGTCTTTCGTGCCCGCCCAGCCAATCCGGCGGTGGCTGATGCCGAGCCGTTTTGCGATCTCCTTGACCGCGTGCTGGAGCTCCCAGTTCTTCTTGGTCAGCCGGCAGATCAGGAAAGGACCGCTCGTCTGTTTTTTTTCAAGCGGGATCTCTTCCACAAGGAAGTCCTCAGCAGTTGACCGGAGCCTGCCTCCAATCCCTTCGGCATCGCTCGCATAATAGTCCATTCCCAGGTCGCGTTCAAGCGGGAACGTGCTCTGTTTCATAAGAGGGAGAGCGAGCCGGTAATCTTGTCGAGGTCCTCGCTCTTTGCCGGGCCCAGGCCGAGCGCAGTGATGGTGCCGGGCGGGATCTCGGTCATACCGGCATCCTGGATCAGGGATGTCGAGATACCGGCGCGTTCGGCAATAACCTTGAGCTCAAAGAGCGTCCGCTCGTCGTTTGCCTTGAGGACCACTTTCTTCTGGCCTTCCTGCAGCCATGCCTTCTGAAGGTTCTTGTCGGCACCGTTATATGCGCCGATAGATGCGTGGCCTGCCTGTGCGCACCGCTTGCCGCAGCTCATCTTCACATCATTCCGGATGATGAGACACTGTTTGTAACGGAATTCCGGCTCGTGTGCCATTTCCGGTATCTTTGGTTCTGTCCCGTCATATACCTATAGCAGGATCATCGCAGATACCAATAAAAGGGAATATTTTTTGCGCTCCGGTCACCAATGGTATGAGCGTACTCCCATGGCCTCCCGTGAACATGTCCATCCCCGCACCGGGGCAGTAACAGCAGGAACCATCATACTGCTGCTCATCTTCCTGACGTTTTCCTGCGGATGCCTGGACGTCGAGCCCGAAGAACTCCCCCCCCAAACAACGCCACCGCCACCTCCCATCACCGTTTCCCCGACGGTATCGGCCAATATCCCGGAGAACATCAGCAGCGTTCCCCTGCCGATCACCATCACCGGCCCGAAACAGACGGTCATCTTCACAGAACAGGACTTCCCCTCGGAAGTTGAAAACGCCGTCGGCGATTTTGCGGGAGGCAAAACAACCGATACCATCAACAGGTTCCTCCGCTATGAATCGGTGAGGGCCCGGACAAACCAGTCGGACGCTTCACGCATCCAGGAGCAGATCCGCCGTATTGATTATGCGGTGTTCAATACAACGGTAAAAGAGAATATCCGTCTTTATACCGGTGTCAGTGGGGAACAGGCAAAACGGATCCGGAACGACTCGGTCTTTTCAGAGAACGGGTATATCCTTGCATCGTACGACCCGTCGGTAGTTTATCACCGGCTTGCGAACAGCGGGAGGGATAACGAGGGATACCTCACGATGTGCGTTATCGATTTCAGGCCCGGGAACCGTCTCCTGTTTGTCAACGCCACGGTGCGGGAGTTCCTCATTCCCCACGACGGCATCTGGGATGTGGCAGGTGAGGAAACGTACGAGCAGCTGGAGTTTTCCGCGGACTCGTTTCCCCGGTACGATGATATAATCCAGACGAAAGTACGACTTATTTACACAAAAGAACATCCCTGATGGCCTAATAACAGACATTATTGTTGTGCACAATGCCGTGCAGGACTATCACAACACCATTCTTGCAGGGATTTTGTCCAAGACAGGGCAGCCCCCCGGGACGTATACGAAAATCCGCATCGCTCCGGAGAGGCTCCCCCGGATGCTGACCGGTGCCAGGTTTGCGATCGAGTATTCCGCAGTGGATGACGGGATGATTACCGTTACTGCACGGAAGGATGCGTGAATCGGGATGATTATTGTACCGTGCAATCCTGCCTTCATCCCAGCATTCTTATATTCTGATTTTGGAATATTCCCATCATGGAACCTGCGGACCCGGAACCGGCGATCATCCGTGTCGAGAACCTTGAACACCGCTACGGGGATTTCAAAGCGGTCGACAATATCAGTTTTTCCGTGAGAAAAGGGGAGATCTTCTCGTTCCTCGGGCCGAACGGGGCCGGCAAGAGCACGGCAATCAATATCCTCATCACCCTGCTCTCGCTGCAGAAAGGCAGGGCAATGGTTGCAGGATATGATGTGACCAGGGATCCCCAGAGCGTCCGGGAATCGATCGGCATCGTCTTCCAGGACATCACGCTCGACCGGGATATGACGGTCTGGGAGATCCTCGAATTTCACGGCAGGCTCTACAATATGCCGGTAGATGAGCGGAGGGCCCGGATCGATGAACTCCTGCAAGCTGGTCCAGCTCGATGCGAAACGGGACGAACGCATAAAAAACCTGAGCGGGGGCATGAAGCGCCGTCTCGAGATCGCCCGCGGGCTGATGACCCGGCCCAAAGTCCTCTTCCTCGATGAACCCACGATCGGGCTCGACCCGCAGACGCGGATGCGGATGTGGGATTACATCAAGGGGGTCAACAATGAAGGGACGACCATCTTCCTCACCACCCATTACATGGACGAGGCCGACCATCTCTCCGACCGGATCAGTATCATCGATCACGGGAAGATCGTTATTTCCGGCACCTCATGGGAACTCAAGAACACGCTCGGGCAGGACATCATTTATCTTGAGACCAATGACAATGAGACGGCCACTCGTCTGCTGAAAGACCTGCCGTCGATCCGGGATATCAAAATAAAAACCAGGGGGTTCCTGCTCATGGTCAACGAGGACGGGACCAAACTGCTGCCGGGGATCATCGACACGCTCCGGAATGCCGGCATTGAGATCACGACCATCAACTTAAAAAAACCCTCCATGGATGACGTTTTTGTCTTTTACACGGGAAAAGAGCTCCGCGATGAAGGAGCAGCACCGGCAAAACCGGTGTTCCTGCGGGCGGGAGGGCGGTAACATGGCCTACGGGTTCATGACCATTTACTGGCGGGACATGATCCGTTTCGTCCGGTTCAAGACGCTGCTCGTCTCCTCGCTCCTCCAGCCGGCGCTCTGGCTCGCCTTCTTCGGCATCGCCATGTCGAGCAACTTCGACCAGCTGACCGCCGGGCATGCCAGTACCTGCCGGTGCCCACGTGGTCGGGTACCTCACCTTCATGGGCGCCGGGATCATCGCGATGACGACCCTGTTCACGAGCCTCTTTGGCGGGATCGTGATCCTGTTCGACAAGAACTGGGGGCTCATGCGGGAGATCCTTGCAAGCCCGATGAACCGGAACCACATCATCTTCGGGATCGGTCTTTCCGGCGTTACCAAGTCATTCATCCAGGCGATCATCATCATGGGTTTCGGCATCCTGATCGGCACGGCATTCTTTGCCGGGTTTACCCCGCTCCAGACCGTCATCGGGATTGCCGGGATCCTTGCCTTTGTTGCCATGTTCGCGCTCGGCTTCCTGTTCCTCTCCGCCGCAATCGCTATCTCGATGGAGAGTCCCGAAGGGCTCCAGGGGGTTATCACGCTCCTGACCATGCCGATCTTCTTTGCCAGCAACGCCCTCTACCCGATCGACACCTTCCCCGAGATCCTGAAGATCATGTCGGTCTATAACCCGATGACGCTGCTTATCACCGGCATCCGGTACTTTGCGATCGGCCCGGACTTTGTCGCGCTGGGAAAGCATTACGTGTATACGCCGATGGATATCGCATGGGCATTTGGCGGGCTCGTGATCTTTACCGTGATCATGTTCGCATTTGCTTACTGGCGGTTCAGGAAAGCGGTCGTGACGTGAGCACGGTGTTCACGTATTTTAATAAATTTTTAAGTGTGCCCCCTCCTCGCGAGGACACCTTACCGGTGTCTCGCGGGGTGGATTGCCGGATAACTTTTCAGGGAATTGATCCGTCGCGAGCGACTCCGTCCGTGTCGCGGCAATCCCCGATAGTGTCCTTCTCTTCCTTGCCGCATATACGGGGAGCGGTCTCTGGCTGTAGCAAGAGCAGCCGTATCTGAACGGGAACAGGAGTCCCGGACGCTGCCACTTTGCAGGGATTCATTTATGCAGGGCAAAAACCAACATAACCGGCAATGGATCTGCCTTTTTTACTCATCGACATGGTACTGCATTTTGACAAATACCTGCCGGGGATCATCGAAACCTATGGGTTCTGGACCTACGTTATCCTGTTCGTGATCATCTTCTGCGAGACCGGCCTTGTGGTAGCACCCTACCTTCCCGGAGACTCCCTGCTCTTCGTTGCCGGTGCGCTGGCAGGTGCCGGCCTGCTGAACATCGAGATCCTGATCCTCTCGCTGATCGTTGCCGCGGTGCTCGGCGATTCAGCAAACTACTGGATCGGGCATACCACCGGCATGAAAGTCCTTGACTGGAAGTGTAGTTTTGTCAAAAAGGAGCACCTTGAGCAGACTCATGAATATTTTAAGAAATACGGCGGGTTCACCATCGTCATCGCCCGCTTCGTCCCGTTCATCCGGACGTTCGCCCCGTTCCTTGCAGGCGTGGGAAAGATGAGTTACCGGTGGTTCCTTCGTACAATATCCTTGGCGGTGCCCTGTGGATCTGTGCGTTCTCCCTTGTCGGGTACTTCTTCGGAAGCCTCCCCATCATCAAGGAAAATTTCAGCCTGCTCGTGTACGCAATCATCGGGATTTCCCTCCTCGCGGTTGGTTCGGTCGTCCTGCAGATCATTCGGTCCGCGAATTCCCCGGAGTGCAGGGTGCTCAAGAATCCTCCGGAATAATTTTTCTGGAATCTTTCCGGATTTTTTTAAAAAATTTTTCCCGTATTTTTTCCCGGATTCCCAGGAAACGTTTGCAGTTCTGTGATGCGGGACCCTGCGGCTGATGCGGCAACAACCGGAAAACCGGAACCGGACCTGCCCATTGCCAAAAACCCGGGACGGGCAGGCGGTCCGCAACCGGGAAAGAGCCAAGCCGGCAAAGAATCCTGCACCGGGCCGGATGATTTGTCGAATGATCAAAAAAACCTGAAGATTTCGTTCGAAGACCTGCAGTTTTCTCCTGTCTCAAGTCCGGGGAAAGGGGGCATTCTGCTGCACCGGGTCGGAGGGGTTTGTTAAAACCCCGTAGAGGCGATGGGAGGTAATGCCGGCCTTCGACTTCGTGAAGCCCGACGGAGCTGAACGATAAGAAGACGAAGTCTTCGACTTCTGATGACCTGTCGCACGTCGGTGGATCCTTCTTTTTGATCACCCCCCGGACAGTATCTTTCAGGCAAAGACAGTTGTTCAAATTGGGTGTATTTTGACAAACAGAGTCTAAAATGACCGAATCCGATCAAGCCATTTTTCAGATCCCCAAAAGATGTACCTGATTCGCAAAAAACGGTACCAGTTATTTTTCAACCTTCCCTTTTTGACCCCTGATAGCCCCGGATCTGCCTTTTCCATGCATTCCGGTGATCGTATTTGTTCGCATTTGGATCGAAAAACGGGGAATATGTCCTGATACAGGATGGCATCGGGCCGGAAGGGGGTTTTGGGATCGGGATTTTCCGACGGGGGAACGTTGACTACTGTCGGAGGAAATTTTAGGCTGATTCCGCGTTACCCGGGACGGGTCACCGGACAGTCGAAGAACGCTCCCTCATTCTCCTCCTCCTCCGGGTCTGAAGACCAGTCGGACTGTTGTCCATGTGCTGTCCCCCCACTTCGAGCGAAACATCCACGAAAAACAGAACTGAAACCTTTTGATCTATAACCGGCCATACTTTTTATGAGCACGCTCGATGGTATCCAGGTAATAGATGAAAACGATATTTTTTTCAATACGATACAGTGCGGTGTAACTGTGGCTGATATGTAAACGATAAACGGGTTTTTTGCCCCGGCAGGTGAATTTTTCTTTATCGCCACCTTTCCCGGGATAGGGGTCCGTCTTAAGGAGAGACAGTTTATTCTTTACGATGTGCCGGGTTTTCTCAGGAAGGTTCTCAAGAAATGCCAGGGGCTCATCCTCAATTTTAGTGATGAATTTCACTCTTCAAGCTCCACAAAATGGCCGTCCCGCATTTTACGATCGGCATCCTCGAATAACCGGCGGCGCTTCTCCTGAGTTACCATATCTGAAAGGACCTGATCAAACGTCTGGCCGGGTTTCCGGAGTTCGTAAAGTTCCTCCCAGGTACTGGGACGAACCGGGATTCTTTTTGTTGAGCATTCCTGAACGGACATAGATACCCTGTTGGTGCTGTAAAGATTTACTTATTTGCAATAGTTCCCTAATTCCTTTTAAAATGTATGCCTTCGAGTGAAACATCCACGAGAACAAGGAGTGAAACTGAAAAAACTGGGGGCTGGATTTATAAAAATCTGGCTTCGAGCAAAACATCCACGAGAACAAGGAGTGAAACTCCGTGACACAAGACCCGACCACGACAAGACGCTGCTTCAACGGGTGATGCTGCCAAAGAATGAAAGAAAAAAAACTGCTCGGGAGAAAACATGCTAGAGAAATAATCGCTCCCCTTGCGACGAGTCCCGGGTTGACGATCCTGACGAATACTAAAACTGCCTTATCCCTGACAGGATGAGGCAGGCCGAAGCCCATGAAGAATTATAACGAGGGGTAATGATTTTTTAAAAACATCATTTCGCAATCGGGATCCGATTTTGGAACTGCAATCGCGATCACAATCGCGATCGAAAACCTTTCCGGAAAAATCAGTAACCGGTTTTCATTTCACAATCGGATCCCGATTTTTGCGGTAAAATCGATCTGCGATTTTCATCTGCAAATCGGATCGCGATTGAAAACCGGTTTTTTGACCGCAAGTACAGACGGAACGCGAAATCGGATCCTGATTTTCATGTGAAAATCGATCAGCGATTTTGATCTCAAAATCGATCTGCGATTTTCATTTCATGCTCTGTAGAAAACATTCGAAATTACTTGACGCTCCAGGGGCTACGCCCCGCCGCTGGGGCGCCCCGGTTGCGATAGTGCTGTATTACCTGTTAAAAAAATGCGGGAAGTTTCAGGACAGGTAATATTGAGGCATCGCATGCGCCATGAGCCCCCAACGGGGGCAGGGCTGGCGTAAGGGGGGTAACCAAATATGAAACAGGTTTTCTACAGAGCATCATTTCACAATCGGATCCTGATTTTAAAAACTGCAATCGCGATCATGATCGCGATTAAAAACCAATCCGGATCAATCGCAATCCGATTTTAAACCCAAAAACCGGATCCTGGCTCTTCCGGTAAAATCGTTCCATCCATTTTTTCTCCAGAGCAAAAAAAACCATACCCTTGTTCCCGCCTTCCCCCCAATGTGACACCTTATAATCCCCACAAACCCAATAATATGCTGCGATCCAGAGTAAAAATCATCGCAGGATCCTGAAATGCTCTCACTGGATGAACTGAAACCCATTACAGGGACGAATGGTTTAACGACCGGACAGGTCGCGGAGTTCCGTAAAAAATACGGCGCCAATGCCATGACCCCCCCGGTCCGGGAACCGCTCTGGAAACAGTACCTGGAAAAATTCGACGACCCGATCATACGGATCCTGCTCCTTGCGGTGGCCGTCTCGACGGTTGTCTCGATGGTCAAGGGCAGCGGACTCCTTGACACTATCGGGATCATCATCGCCATCCTCCTTGCGACCGGCATCGCGTTCTTCAACGAGTACCGGAGCAGCAGGGAGTTCGATGTGCTGAATGCCCACCGGGACGATGTCGCGATCAAGGTGATCCGCGACGGGCACCCGACATCGGTTCCATCCCGGGACATCGTGGTCGGCGACCTGATCCTGCTGGAAGCCGGCGACGCCCTGCCCGCGGACGGATGGGTGATTGCGGCCGATGACCTGTTCTCCGATGAATCGGCATTTACCGGTGAGACCGAGCCGGTAATGAAGGATCTCCTCGACCGCGTGCTGAAAGGGGCATTCATCACCGCAGGCAAAGGTCATATGGTCGCGGCAGCAGTCGGCGACTCAGCCCAGATGGGCGTAATCGCCGCATCGCTCGGGATCGACCATGCCACCGCAGACCCCGCTCGAGCAGAAACTGGAGTCCCTGGCCCACTCATCAGCCGCTTCGGGTACGCGATGGCCGTCCTCATCTGCAGCACGCTGCTTTATCCGGGGGTTCATGATCGGCGAGGTGACGGGGCTCAATATCGATACCGCAAACAATATCCTCCACTATTTCATGCTCGCGGTCGTGATCGTTGTCGCTGCAGTACCCGAAGGCCTGCCTATGAGCGTTGCGCTCTCGCTCTCGCTTGCCATGCGGAAGATGACGCGGGCGAACTGCCTTGTCCGGCGCCTGATCGCCTGCGAGACCATCGGCTCAGCCACGACCATCTGCACGGACAAGACCGGCACGCTCACCAAAAACCAGATGGAGGTGGTGGAGTCACCGGCCGGGAAACCCGAGAACAGTCAGGATCTCCCGCAGAATCCGGCCCAGTGGATTACGCTCAATGCCGCGGTGAACGGGACAGCACATCTTGAGGAGCGGGACGGGAAGATCATCGTCATCGGCAACTCGACCGAGGGAGCGCTGCTCCGCTGGCTCCGGGAATACCACTACGATTACATGCATATCCGCGCTGAGACCCGCACCATCAAACAGTACCTCTTCGACGGTAACCGGAAACGGATGTCCACGGTCGTGGAGATGGGCGACAGGTCATGGCTGCTGGTCAAGGGTGC
This sequence comes from uncultured Methanoregulaceae archaeon, assembly GCA_963818425.1. GTDB lineage: Archaea > Halobacteriota > Methanomicrobia > Methanomicrobiales > Methanospirillaceae > Methanoregula. The sequence goes on from CAWFSA010000004.1 coordinate 208,024, forward strand.
CCCGGAGATCGTGGCCGGGCTCTGTACAGAGAAACCGGACCTCACCGGGGTCAGCGCCCTGGCCTCGCGGGCAATGCGGACGCTCGCGTTCGCCCACAAGGAGGTCACGGGGGGCGACGAGCATGAAACGGGACTGACGTGGGATGGTTTCGTCGGCATCCGCGACCACCTCCGGGATAATATTCCTGAGTCTGTTGCAACCTGCCGGCACGCGGGAATAAAAGTCAGGATGGTCACCGGGGACAACCCGGAGACCGCCCGGGCGATTGCGCAGGAATCAGGCATCATGCAGGGCGGCACGGTCATCTCCGGTGCGGAATTCCGCGGGCTTCCGAAAGAAGAGCAGACAAAGGTCTCGCGTAATCTCGATGTGATGGCCCGGGCCGAGCCTATGGACAAACTCCTGCTTGTCGAGGCGCTCCAGAGAAACGGGGCGGTTGTAGCAGTGACCGGTGACGGGACCAACGATGCGCCGGCGCTCAAGCACGCAGACGTTGGCCTCGCCATGGGTATTGCCGGGACGGAGGTAGCCCGCGAGGCAAGCGACATCATCCTGCTCGATGACTCCTTTGCTTCGATCACGAGTGCTGTCTGGTGGGGCAGGTCACTGTATGAGAACATCCAGAGGTTCATCCTCTTCCAGCTCACCATCAACTTCTGCGCCTGCTTCCTCGTCTTCATTGCACCGCTCTTAGGGCTCGCGGAACCCTTCACTATCATCCAGATCCTCTGGATCAATATTATCATGGACACGCTTGCGGCATTCGCCCTTTGTTCCGAGGCCCCGCACCGCGGCCTGATGAACCATAAGCCGGTACCGCAGGATGCAAAGATCGTCACACCGTTCATGTGGCTCTCCATTATAGTGACGGCGACGTTCCTGATCCTTGCCGGCCTCCTCCAGCTGGCGACCGGATTCCTCGGGGGTTCAACACCGGAAGAGATAAGTACGGTCTTCTTTGCCGGCTTCATTATGGCTGCGGTCTGGAACGGGATCAACTGCCGGGCGCTCGACGGGAAGATGCCCCCGTTCTTTAAAGGCAATCCGATCTTCTTTATCGTCATGGGCATCGTGGTCGTAGTCCAGATCGCCATCGTCCAGTATGGTGGTGCCGTATTTGCCACGGTTCCCCTCTCTGCCACGCAGTGGATAACCATTATCGTTGCCTCCGCAGCGGTGCTCGTGGTCGGGCTTGTCCTGCGGATCTTTTACGGGTTATTCCGCCACCGGCACGGCCGGAGGGCATAGTTTTTCCCGGACCTGTTGGTTCCCCCTCCTGCGCTCCCCGTCATGCTTTCCCTGATGGTACAGATCCAACCGCAGAACAAGGGAATGCCCCCTTGTTACCGGAAAAAAGGTTCGTAACGTTTTTAAAAAGAAAACGGGCGGGAGGTCAGGAAATACGGTACCCGAGCTTCCGGACCAGAGCAATCATTTCCAGAACCTGCTCTTCCTGCTTATTCGTGAGTTTCCGGCCTTTCTGGATCAGCCTGCCCATCCTTACGATCTGCATACGCTGGTCCTGCGTAAGCTCCTTGCAATGGTGCGACCATCTGAGCAGATCAAGCCATTGCGCACGGTTGAATGCAACATCCTTTCCACCAACCAGTGGTGCTGCGTCATCAGTATCCGGGGGGAATCCTCATCGTCTTCGATAGTATCTTCGCGGATATTTTCACGGTTATAATGCATATCGGAAATGGAGGGAAGATAGTCTTCAAAAAGACTTTCCTCCTGATCAGCTTGACCGGGCAATAAATCCGGCAGCACATCATGTACCGGTTCGGTTACCCGTTCCTGGATGATCGATACCCTGGGAATGCCGGCTGACTTTTCCCGGTCATCTTCATCGTCTTCGAACAGGTCCTCGACACTCTGGATATGCGAAGCCTCCGGTCCGGATACCTTCACCGGATCGATCGCAACGAGAGAGCGGGGGAGAGGATGGATTGCTTCCGGAATGTTGGGAGCTTTCACAATGAGCGAGCGCTTTTTTATTATTTCTGCTTCCTTTCTCATCCCGGATGACGGTGCCGGCCCTGGCGGCTGTTGCTTTCCGGCAACGGCCTCAAGCCGTTCCTGATCCGTCATGTGATCTTCCCACTCATCGGCAAGGGCAACCCGGGCCTGATCGATCTCGGCAGTCAGGGCGGCTGCAACCTGTTCAGCCTCGATCTTTTCCCGGCTCAGGACCGTGACCTGCTCTGCAAGGTTCTGGTTCTGCACCTTTGCGGTTTCATGCATCCTGCGCTCGGCACTCAGATCGGCATGCAGGGTTTTGGTCTCCGCTACGAACCGTTCGAGTTCCTGCTCCTGCTGCTGCTGCTGGGACAATGCTTCCCTGAGCTGGTCTTCCGATTCCTGCCGGCGAACGGTCTCCTGTTCAAAGCTGGTTCTTACCCGTTCCAGCTCATCGGCAAGGGAAACGCGCTGCTGCTTTTCTTTCTCCCGTCCTTCTGAGACACTCTCCAGATCCTGACCGATCAGCCGAATCTTCTCCTCAGCGAGATGCAGCTTCTCTTCGACTTCTGTTCTTGCGGAAACTGCAGAGTCGAGCTCTTGTTTCGTCTGCTCAAGCAAGGTCGTGTGCGAGGTAACGGCAGCCCTGGTATTGTCATGAACCCGGAGGAGCTCCCCCAGTTCCCGGTCACGCTGCAGGATTATCACGTTCATGCGTTCTTCGTTGTCTTTGTACCGGCTCTTTTCCTGATCCAGCTGGCTTTGCAATTCCTTCAGGGACGCAAAAAGCGATTCTGCCTGTACTTCCGCCTTCTCCTTTTCTGCATATACCCGTGCAAAATCTTCTTTCTGGGAGGTGCTGTTCCTTGTTACTGATTCAAGGGAGGCGTTTGTCTCCGCAAGAGCACGGGAAACGGACGCAAGCTCCTGCTCTGCGGACTCCCGGGCTGAACGGACCGTCGCAAGTTCAGTGGTGAGTGTTTTTATTGCCTGTTCTGCTTCTTCAAGGAGGGGACGGGTTGTATTAAACCGGGCCTGCAGGTCAAGAAGGTCCTTCTGTCTTTCCTTCAAGAGAGGTGTTCGTCTCCGCAAGAGCACGGGAAACGGACGCAAGTTCCTGCTCTGCGGACTCCCGGGCTGAACGGACCGTCGCAAGTTCAGTGGTGAGTGTTTTTATTACCTGTTCCTTTTCTTCAACGTGAGACTTGGCAGTATTAAGGCGGGCCTCCAGCTCGAGGTTGTCCTTCTTCTTTACGCTCAGGGCTGTGTTCGTTTCCGCAAGAACGCGGGAAACGGACGCAAGCTCCTGCTCTGTGGATTCCCGGGCTGAATTAACCGTCGCGATTTCTTCGCTCAGTGTTTTTATTGCCTGTTCCTTTTCTTCAAGCCGGGACCCGGCTGCATCGAACCGGGCCTGCAGGTCGAGAAGATCCTTCTGTCTTCCTTCAAGAGAGGTGTTCGTCTCTGCAAGAGTACGGGAAACGGACGCAAGCTCCTGCTCTGATGACTCCCGGGCTGAATTGACCGTCGCGATTTCTTCGCTCAGTGTTTTTATTGCCTGTTCCTTTTCTTCAAGCCGGGACCCGGCTGCATCGAACCGGGCCTGCAGGTCGAGAAGATCCTTCTGTCTTCCTTCAAGAGAGGTGTTCGTTTCCGCAAGAGTACGGGAAACGGACGCTAGCTCCTGCTCTGATGACTCCCGGGCTGAATTGACCGTCGCGATTTCTTCGCTCAGTGTTTTTATTGCCTGTTCCTTTTCTTCAAGCCGGGACCCGGCTGCATCGAACCGGGCCTGCAGGTCGAGAAGATCCTTCTGTCTTCCTTCAAGAGAGGTGTTCGTCTCTGCAAGAGTACGGGAAACGGACGCAAGCTCCTGCTCTGATGACTCCCGGGCTGAATTGACCGTCGCGATTTCTTCGCTCAGTGTTTTTATTGCCTGTTCCTTTTCTTCAAGCCGGGACCCGGCTGTATCGAACCGGGCCTGCAGGTCGAGAAGATCCTTTTGCCCTGCCTCAAAGGTCACCCGGAAAGATGCTTCCGCGTGTTCCTTTTCTGAGGTTACCTTATTCAGGTTCTCTTCGGTATTCTGGAGACGGGAACGTTCCGACTCCAGTTCTTCCTGGAAGCGGGTACGCTCTGATTCAGAATCTTCCTTAAGCCGGCTCAAAGCGGCAGCTTGCTCTTTGGCCGTATCTTTCAAGTCGTTGATGATCCCCGTCAGGTCCTGTTCAGACTGGGTTTTTGCAAGCGGTACCTGCATTCGAGCTCCTGGAGAACTTCCTGTGCCCGGTTCTTTTCCGCACCAAAATTAATCTTCAGCTGCTCATATTCGGTAGTAAGGTTCAGGAGCGACTTTTCCACCTGCTCTTTCTGGGTTGCAGTCGTGTAAAGTTCGCTCTCCACCCCTTTCCGCTGGCTGGATTCCCGGGCCAGTTCCCCATGGGCATGTTCCAGGGCGGGTTTGAGCGTTGCAAGTTCAGAGGACAGGTCGGATACCTGCCTCTGGAGCTGGTCGATGGTAGCCTGATGAGTGGCCTGCACTTCATCCTTTTCCGATGCAACCCGCTGGATCTCGCTTTGGGCTTCTGTAAGGGCAGATTTTTCTGTGGAAAGATCGCGGGATAATTCATCGATAGCCGCAATTTTTTCCCTGACCGTCTGTTCGCTGTTGGAAAGCTGGCTGGTCAATTCCGTTAATTTCTGCTCTTTTGTTTTCAGCGTCTCGTTTATAATGCCGATGACCTTGGTGTTTTCATGGACATTTTCTTCAAATTTTCTGATGCTGAAACCAAGGTTCCGGATATCTTCCTGTGCACGGGACAAGTCTGCTGATTTATTGACGGCGATCTCGAAGGATGACAGGAGGAATTCAAGGAGTTTGCGGCGATCGGCGGTGACAACGAAGACCTGGTCGTCATGCTTGATCCTGAACTGCGTCTTTATCTGCTCGGGGGTCTGGCGTTCAACCGGTATCGTGAGCATCCCTTCAATCAGCGAAAGGAGGTAGGAAGGATCGAAGGGATGAGCGATAAAATTGTCCGCATTGCAGTCGAGAACCCGCAGAAGGTCCCCCAGATCGGACGCACCGGTAATGAGAAGCAACGGGATGTTCCAGAGATATTCATCCGCTTTAATCTGCCTGCATACCTCAAACGCATCAGCATCGGGTACGGTTGAATCGCACATGAGCAGGTTGGGTTTTCCGTTCCGGAGTGTTTCAAGGAGGTGGGTGCCATCGGAAAAAAGGGTAACATAGTATCCTTCGTCCCTGAGCTGTTTTTCCAGTTGGGCGGACAACAGGGAATTCGCGCTTAAAATGAATATGTCAATGACAGGTTCATTTCCATCTGACAGGGAAGCATTCATCTCAATCTCTCGCAGGCTATGGATCCTACCTATTATATGCCTGAATATATGATCTAGTATACTCTTTTAAAGCACTTCTGGTCGAACGGGATAAAACGCGGCACCTTTGCGACAGGAAAAACGTAAAAAAGCACAGCGGGGGCGGGAGTTTTTATTGTTCCCGGCCATGCGGGAGGGGTAGCTGCCGCATGAAGACGTCCCGGGCGGCCTCACTCCGCCCTTTTTCCATCCACCAGTCGATCAGCGCCCGGGAAATGCTTGAGTTTTTCCGGGATGCGGGGAAGATGTTACCGGTCGAACCAGAATGCAGATTCAATCCCGGTTGTATCGACAACCAGCTCCCCCGAGTAAAAATATACGGTAAAACCTACCCTGTGCGAGTTCGGGAATGGCCAGTGCCCGCTCCCGAAATAACGGATATTCTTTAACCGTAATCCTGGTTTCTTCAGGAGCTCGCGCACAAGGGCATGCTCAAGGTCCTCACCGGGATCAACAAATCCTGTTACAAGGCCAAACATCGTGGGGGAAAACCCCGGTGAACGGGCGGGCAGGATCCGGTTGTCCCGCTGCACCGGCACGATGATGGCCGGGGATACCAGGGGGTAGGTGACAAGCCTGCAGGTACCACACTGCTTTGACCGCTCTGTTCTGAACGGAGACATCTCTTTTCCGCTCCTGCCACAAAACCGGGTCATCCGGTCAAACCCGGTAATCCTGGCCGCAAAGGCTGCAATGGCAGGTTCTTCATCGGGAATACGCGCGACCGGTCCTGGTGAGCGATTATCATAACGCTGTCGTACTTTTCGTTCAGACTCATGGTTCTCTTTCCGGAAAAAACTCACTCAGATCCAAACGGAGCAGGTCATTTTAGCAAAAAGATATACATGATCGCATAAAAATCTACAGTAATGATATCGGTCCTGTACGTTGATGATGAACCGGCCCTGCTCGAACTCTGCCGGATTTTTCTCGAGCAGACGGGCGAGTTCAGGATTGATACCGCAGGATCCGCAGAGGAAGCACTTGGAGAACTGGAGAAAAAACAGTATGATGCTATTATCTCCGATTACCTGTTGCCGGGGATGGATGGCATCAGCTTCTTAAAATACGTCCGGCGGCATGACGACGATATCCCATTTGTCTTTTTTACCGGCAGGGGATACGAGGAAGGGGTTATCGACGCATTAAACAATGGCGCTGATTATTACCTCCTGAAAGGGGGAGCCCCGAACGTTCAGTTTGTGGAGCTGATGCATAAAATCCGCCAGGCGGTCGATAAAAGACAGGCCGGGCGGGACCTTCATGCATCAGAGAAACTGCTGACTGATCTTATCAATTTCCTCCCGGATGCAACCTTTGCGATTGACCGTGAAGGAAAGGTGATCGCATGGAACCAGACTATTACGGAACTCACCGGGATCCCTGCGGCCAAAATGCTCGGAAAGGGAGACCATGAATACGCGATCCCGTTCTATGGAGATCGCCGGCCGATCCTTATTGACCGGGTCTTTGAACCGGATGAACAGATACATGAAGATTATTCCGGCATCCGTCGCGAGAACGGGATACTCATCGCAGAGACCGATCTCACCCAGCTGCAGGGAAAAAGCTGACGCTCATGGGAAAGGCAAGCCCGCTCTATGACCGGCAGGGTAAGATAAGCGGGGCTATCGAATCTATCCGGGATATCACCGCCAGTAAACAGAGAGAGGATGCCCTTCGTCTCAGCGAGAGCCAGTACCGCTCCGTTATCGAATATGTTCAGGACATGCTCTACCGTACGGACATGGAGGGGAAGATCACGATGATCAGTCCTGCCGGAGCAAAGCTTCCGGGTACGATTCTGCGGAAGAGATGGTAGGCCTTGACCTGGCCCAGACCTTGTATGCCGATTCGCAGGAGCGAAAAAAGTTCCTTGCAGTCCTTGCAAGAGATGGTTCGGTGAATGCGTATCCCCTCGTTCTCAGGGGCCGTGACGGGAACCTGTACCATGTAACCGCGAGCAGCCATTATGTTTATGATGCACAGGGAAACGTGCTCGGGATTGAAGGAATCATTCATGACGTCACTCATCTCAAACGGACGGTTGATGCGCTTAAAGAGGCAAACAGGAGGCTTAACCTGCTGAATAGTGTTACCCGCCATGATGTGGCAAATCAGACTCATGGTGCTCCAGGGGTATATCCAGCTGGCGGAAATAAAGAACTCCGACCCTGTCATCAGCGATTTCCTGCAGAAGCTCGATACGGTGGCCGCGACAATCGGGCGACAGATCGGGTTTTCGAAGACCTATCAGGAACTTGGCGCCCATGCACCCGGATGGTTTAATCTTGACGATATATTTCCAAAGATCAAACCAAAGGACGTCCTCTTTTCCCATTCGTGCCCGGGAGCAGAGGTCTTTGCGGATCCGATGCTGGAAAAAGTATTTGCCAACCTTTTTGCCAATTCGATTATGCATGGCGAACGGGTATCACGAATTACGGTCCGCTGTGAACCGGCAGGTGATGATCTGCTGATCACGGTTGAAGACAATGGTATCGGGATCCCCCTTGACGTAAAGGAGGGTATATTCAGGAAAGGTTCCGGGAAAAATACCGGCTTTGGCCTCTTTTTAGCCCGCGAGATCCTCGCCATCACCGGCATCTCGATTCACGAGACCGGCATGCACGGGACCGGCGCCCGGTTTGAGATAATCGTACCGAAGAACTGCTTCAGGTTCTGCGGGGATTCCGGGAGCCGGAGTGCGTGAAGAGGGATCGTTGTCCCGGAATTTCAGGGTCTGACATCTGCAGGAACGGAATTGGATACTGTTTTTTAAAGAAATTATTGATATCGGATACCAGCGAACCTTCAGGAGATGCATATGGGCTATACAGTCACTCTGATTTCAACAGATGAGAGGGAGCGTCTCATGGAGGTGCACCTGCCAAGGGTCCGGTACGAGATCAAATCAGACCTGTACGGCTGCTGTATCAAGCTGATGACGGACGATCACGCCACCAAGGATACCTGGGAGAATAATTTTTATTCCACATCCCAGAACATCCGCTCGCACGGGAGGCTCCTTATCTTCAAAAATGCTGCCTGTGCACCCGATACCGTCCTGTTCGATCCCTTATCAAGGACTGCATTCCTGTTCAATTTTTCCTACTATGGCTGGATCAAGTCCATCGCACTCAGCCTTGCCGGGGACATCCTTGAAGACCACCATGGGATATTTTCCGTGCATGGCTCCTGCGTGGATATCGGGGGAAAAGGGCTCTGCATCATCGGGGCGCCCCGGGCGGGGAAGACAACGCAGACGTACGGCCTGCTCCAGGACCCGCATACCCGGATCGTGGCGGACGACTGGTTCTTTTCAAGAGTATACGGGCCGGATATCCTTGCCTATAGTTCTGAAAAAAATTTTTACATCGGGGAAGACCTTGGCATAATCTGGAAAGAGTTTGGCGGACTGGTGCCGGACGGGGACTTTGATCACAATGGCCGGGCAGTAGCCGATATCCGGTGGGTGATCGGCAAGGGAAGAATCCTGCCGATGACCACGCTGAAGACGATTATAGTCCTGAAACGGGATCCTGCCGACAGCACCATCTCGCGGACGCTTGACCCGGAGAGCGGTCTCAGACTCTTTATCGAAAACAATTATTTCAATCCGCACCTGCTCGTCCACAATCCGTTCAAGGAACGGATCCGGAACCGGTATGTTGCCGATCTGCTGGACCGGACAACCGTGTACCAGGTCACTACGAACGGGACGCCGCAGGAAACCCAGAAGATGATCCGGTCGCTCGCCGGGATTCCGCAGAACGGGTAAAAGAGAGCCGAAACGATCAGGAACTCTTACCCGTGCCGGGTGGATTCCTCGCACGTATTCCCGTGCAGGATGACTAACGGGCCCAAACGGGAGAGGGGATACAGGGTATCGAAATCCATGAGCGGCCGGCATTACCGGGGGTATAGTTCCCGTTGACGATCACCGGGTATACGTACCCGGGGCCGGCACTGACAGCGGATATACCGGTGCAAAAGCGGCGGGGCAGATCTGCAGAGATAATCCCCAAAGAGCGTGATAATTTTTTTTAGAGAATTTCCCTCGAGAGCCAGGAGGCCCTCATGAGAGGGCTCCCCGTACTGCCTCAGCTGCCTCCTGCTCATCGAAATAGGTCTCAAGGTAATCAAGGGTCTCAAGGTCAACGTCCGCATAGGTATGGGCGCCAATCTCGAACGGATTATCCATGTCATGGATCAACAACACCAGACCAATCAGCATGCTGCACGTGACCGCAAAGATGATCGTGCCTTCCAGGAGAGGGTCAATCTTCACAAACAGCATCAGGAGGATGACACTCACGGTTGCAATCTCGGCAAGCGCATAGGCAGCGGGGATGAAATCCGTCCGAATGATCACCTCGATCCGGTTGGTCATCTTGTCGATAATGCCCAGCTCGTTTCTCAGTTTTGCGATCAGGGGCGGCGCGACATTTGCAAGAGCAAGGGTCCGGATATCGTTGTTGACCTCATCCATCCCGCTGTTGATGTCCGCAAGATTCCAGCTGTTCTCCTTAAAGCAACGGATAATGGTCCGATGGAGGTCGCGGACGTGCGTCCTGAAGAGCCGGGCCGGGGCATCATCTGTAAGCGGGAAAACCCGGCTGTCGTTGTACAGGGCTTTCAGGGCAGCAGCGAGGTCCCCACCGACTTTTTCGCTCTCCTTGAAGTCCGTGAAGGTGCCGGAGAAGATGATCGCAATCGTGAAGATGGCGCCGGTGATGAACGCGCCCACGACCGGGTTGATCGGCACCGTATCAAAACCAAGGATGTCAATGATGGACCTCGGTATGAGGAGGAGGAGCATAAGGACAACGGCCTTGATGATGAGACCCCATTTCTTTCTGGTTTCCAGATCCATAGGACACGTTTGGCTGTAGTGCAATTTAGACAGATCGTTTTGAATGATATCGTCACTTGTGTACGGGCTGGTCGATGCTGTTCCGGAACTGGATGAGCCGGTCGCAGAACTCCCCGAGATACTCGTCCATGGAGAGGCTCCCTTCCTCGAATATGCAGTCTCCCTCCTCAATGACCTTGTCGATCCTATCCCGGCTTGGCAGGATCAGATCAAACGGTACACCGGCCTCTTCAGATCCACGGATAAGCGCCTGCCGGAAGAGACCAATACAATATGCTATACGGAAATGGTAGAGATGCCGGGTCTTGGTAAGATACCCGGCCACCCGTGCGGTCTCGATGCGGAGAAAATCATCGAGGACTTTTGGGTCTTTGCATTTGCCCAGCATGTAGTGATAATGGGCATACGGGTACATCTCTTCAAGTTCCGCAGGGACAATCCCGCAGGTTCCGAAGATGACGAGATGGTATTGGTCCGGTTTCAGGACCTGGGCAATGACCGACCGGATCAGCTGGTGGCTGGGGCTGGCACTGTAGGGTTTCCGGATCGCACAGGGCATGAAGATCGCGATATCCCGGGGAACTACCGCATATTCATCGATAATGTACCGGTACGACTTCTCGAACTCCGGCAGGTAGAACGGGGGATCGGTCAGCAATGCATCCTTCCCCTTCGCTGCACCTTGTCCCTTGTAATCACCCATGATCGTTCCTGATCAGATTATCTTCACCATGACAAGAAGGGATCGCACCTATCCTGTACGAAACCACCGTCACCGGGTCAAAAAGATAAATTCTTTAATATAATGCACACATCCTCCTAACCAAGGTGAAAAATGGCAGTTCTGGACTCATTTTTTATCGTTGTCGCATTCCTTGTCGTGGCCTGGTTTATCATCAGGGGATTCAGGCTCGTGCGCGACGATGATGTCGGTATCGTAACAAGGAAGATGTTCGGCCCAACACTCCCGCAGGGTCAGATCATCGCAACAAAAGGGGAAGTCGGTGTGCAGGCAGATATCCTGATGCCCGGGCTCTACTGGAGGATCCCTATTATCTGGAAGATCGAACGGGCACCCGTAACGAAGATCAAACCGGGGTCCATCGGGGTTGTCGAATCCATTGAGGGAAAACCGATACCCACCGGACGCCTTCTGGCTGATGAAGTACCCTGCAATTCCTTCCAGGATGCCAAGACATTCCTGAACAACGGGGGATGCAAGGGGCCGCAGGTGGATATCCTCCACCCTGGTACTTACCGTATCAACACGAAAGTGTTCAAAATACAGGAGGTCCCTGCAACAGAGGTAGGCAGGGAGCAGGTCGGGGTGGCGATCGCCCTCGACGGGATCTCCCTGCCCAGCGGATTTAACGTTGCACCCGAACCAACTGGCGACCACAAGCATTTCCAGGACGGGCAGGCGTTTATCCGGAACCAGGGATACCGCGGCCCGCAGCTGGAGACGCTCCAGCCGGGAGAATATTATATCAATCCCCTCCTGTTCGATGTGGCCATGTCGGAGGTTGCCGTCATTCCTCCGGGCTATGTCGCGGTTATCATCTCCAGTGTAGGCAAGGAACTGGAAAAACCGCAGCATGAAGCACCACCAGTAAGTGCCACCCCCAATCTTGGTCAGCCACTCCATGAAGCTGCTGAAACCCCCCTTATCACGAGCAAGAGCGAGCGGGGGATTCTCGTGGATCCGATCGCTCCCGGTAAATATAACCTGAACCGGATTGCCTACCGGGCGGAGATGGTTCCGACCAGTGCAATCACCATTGACTGGGCAGAGAAGAACATCATCCGGGAGACAAGGACGATGATCCCGGGAAGGACTGAATCCGTGGAAAGCGTGAAAGTCTCCGAGTTCTTCGCCTACAGCCAGCTGAAATTCACGTCAAAAGACGGTTTCCAGCTGGAAGTCGAGGTCCGGCTCATCATCCGCATCCCGCCGGCAAATGCCCCGTACGTCATTGCCCGGTTCGGAACAGTAACCAACCTGATCGAACAGGTTGCCCACCCCCTGATCGATTCGTCGTTCAGGAACGAGGCCGGCGACCGGGCGGCAATGGACTTTGTCCACAGCCGCTCCACGATCCAGTCTGCCGCCCTGGAAAAAGTCAGGAGGGAATTCATCAGTTATCATGTCGAGGTTCAGGGCCTGCTGATTGCGTACATCAAGGTCGATGAGAAACTGCTGGAGACCCAGACCAAGAAGGAGATCGCGGTCCAGCAGCAGCAGCAGTACGAGCAGGAGGCAAAGGCACAGGAACGCCGCATCGCTGTTGCCGAAAAAACAGCCCGTGCCGATAAACAGATGGACGTTATCACGGCAAAACTGTCCATTGATATCGCAACCGACAGGGCCGAAGCGTTCCGCAAAGAGGCAGAGGGGATCCGCGATGCCACCAAAACAAAAGCAGACGGTGTCTCCTACGAAGCACAGAAAGTCGGTGAAGGTACCGCTGCAGCATACAAGGCCCAGACCGATGTGCTCGGGCCGGAACGTATCGCAGCCATCAAACTGATCCAGGAGATAGCAGCGGGAAAGGTAACCATAACGCCGAATGTACTGGTAGCCGGGGGGGAGAACACCCAGAGCGGCAACCTTATCAACGCCATCCTTGCCACATGGTTAACGAAAGAGACACCGCAAAAACCGGAATAACAGAAATAATCTTTTTTTTAAAAACGGATATGAATCGTCAGATTCACATCAGAATTATTATAAATTGCTCTGTAGAAAACCTGTTTCATGATATATGATCACCCCCCTTGCGCCAGCCCTACCCCCGTTGGGGGCGGGGGCGCATGTGATGCCTCGGCATTACTTATACAAAAACTCTCTGCATTTTTTGTAAACGGGTAATACGGCGCTATCATAATGGGGCGCCCCAGCGGCGGGGCGAAGCCCCTGGAGCGTGTAACTCTAAATGATTTCTACAGAGCGTTATAAATTGAAAAAGGGATTTCAAATACAAAAAAGTAATTATTTTTACTTTTAATCACGATGAACCCCGCCGCCCCGAGGGGCGCCCCCGCGGCGGATCAGTGAGGGAATTAGAGAATGCGTGAAACCTGCATGCCCCGCCGTGCCTCGGAGAAACCCTGACAGGCGGGGAGCCCTCAGTATAATCGACATGGTTTAACTGTTAATACCCGGTGGCATAATAATACCCGCCATCTTCCCGGACACTGAGCGGGACATGGAACAGGTCACCGATTTTTGCATCGGTCAGCATCTCAGCTTTGGGACCGTCGCCGCAGAACCTGCCGTCCTTCATCAGGACAACCCGGGAGATCTCCGGGATAATGTCATGGAGGTTGTGAGTTACGAGTATGATACCGGTACCGGACCGGGCGATCTTCCGCAGCGTCTCACGGAACGTATGGAGTGCGTGGAGGTCGAGACTGTTGGTCGGTTCATCAAGGATAAGCGTCTTCGGGTTGTGGACCAAGGCCCTGCCGATGAGAAGCCGCCGTGACTCCCCCGAGGACATTGCCGTCATCGGGCGGTCTTGTAAGTGCCCGATCTCCAGGAATGCGAGGATCTCATCTGCCTTCCGTTCCATTGCGGGGGTCACTGACCGGTTGAAGAGCCCGACACTGGAGAAGAACCCGGAGAGGATGACCTCTTTGCCGGTGATGGGGCGGGTGAAGGTATACTGGAGATCGTTTGACACGATCCCGATAGTGGACCGGAGCTCGAACACGTCCCACACATCCTTCCCATGCATCCTGAAGATGACCCCAACGTCACCCGCTGGGGGATAGAATTCCCGAAGAATGGTCCTGATAAACGAAGATTTACCGGCCCCGTTGGGGCCGAGGATCGCGATGTTCTCGCCTTCGCGGATCGTGATCGAAAGGGAATCAAGGACTTTTTTTATGCCGTAAAAGACGGTCACCTTCTCAAACTCCAGCAGGGGTTGTCCGTTAGCAGGGCTGCCGCGGTTCGAAGCGGTCATGACCCGGTCTCCGGTAACCATAATCTGCAGGCAATCCAATGGGGGGATCGCTATCCTGAAGGGGGGCGGATGCGAAAGCCCGGTCAACACCAAAACCACAAGAGGATAATTCACGTTATAACCGTCCCAGCGCAATCACAAACCCCCGCATATCGCCGTTTTCCGTACAGGTCAGGGTTCCCCCGGCACGCTCGCAGAGGCTGGCGAGGAAACTCCGTTTTTGGGGGATTTTTTCTGAACTGACAGTGGAACAATTCCCGGAAAGGGTGACAAACACCCACCGGTCTTCCCGCCGGATCGTGATCGCAATCCGGTCAGACCCGGTACCGACCAGATCTTCAAGGATATAGGTGACCAGGTCCGCGAAATGATCCTGGTCAACAGATACGGGAAGCGTCCGGTTTTTTGTATCAAAGGAAAATTTCACATCCTCAAGCAGGGGCCGGGTACCGATCCGGGAGAGCAGGATCTGGATGAACGCTGCATTGTCATCGGCCGAGGATAACAGGTCCTCGTCCGAACAGGACGGAACCGAAAGCCCGGTCACGATCGCCTCGATCACGGGAACAAGGTCGCATTCGCAGAGTTCACTGGGGGGGTTGAACCCGCGGAACATGATGATATAATCCGATAACAGGCGGCCGGCCCGTTCTACCAGCGTGGGGTCGATGATGCGCATCACCTCCTCTTTTTTAAAAGCCCGGTCAAGTTTTGCAATAACCTGCCCGGCTTTCAGGGCAAGGTAAATCGAGTCCCGGGAACGCCGGTGGTGTTCCTCGGCAAACGCGGAGAAGGCTTCCAGGAGTTCGTCAATGGTATCTGCGGGGATCAGGGCACCCATCCGGTCCGCTAGAGCGGACTCGCCAAGTTCCTCCATAACATAAGAGACATAATACAGGCGCCCTGCCATGATTGTGAACAGCTCGTTCACCTGTTCAATACAGTCCTCGGCAAATGCTGCTGCCTGTTCTGCACGCTCGCGGTTCAGTTCAGCGATATCCGAGAGTGCCTGTGCATCCACCCTGACCGCGGATAACATCCGGGCAGCATCGGGTGCCGTGACCATTCTCCCGTGTCCGGGACAGACCGTTGTTATCCCACCACCGTCAATCACGGCCAGCATATGACCAAGAGAATGTATCAGAGCCTCCTGGTCCCACCCGCACATGCCGGCAACACCCGGGTTTGCGGCAAAGAGAATATCCCCGATAAAGAGCAGTCCGCCGATCCGGATGCAGATGCTGTCCGGGCTGTGGCCGGGAGCATGCCAGAGCTCGAGTGCCGGACCGGCACCAAACTCCAGCCGCGCATAAGGGAGTCCGCCACCGGCCTCATTCCGGCCATACGTGATCGTCACCGTTGCTCCGTTAGGGAAGGCCATTGATACCGCGATGCCGGTATTCGCCTCCCACGAGCGGGGGAAGAGGTTCAGGTCTACCTTCATCGGCGGGTGGGTTTTTCCCTGAAGTTCCGCCGTTGTCAGCTTTGTATCGCCGCGTTCCATGGCTTCACCCCCCTGTTCCTGCACGGCAAAGACCGCAGTTTCCGACGACGCAAAGGCCGGGATGGGTAAAAACACCGGCAAAATGATCGATATGCGCGTGGGTCAATATCACGAAAACAGGGCGATCCTGTTCCCGGCGGCATTCCCCGATAACGAGCGCCAGTTGTTCTGCCTGCTCAGGAAGACCGCCTGGATCGATCAGGAGGATGATATCAGGCGTTGCGATCAGGTAAGAATTGGAGGAGATGGTATCGATCTTTCGTATGAGCGGGTAAACCCTTGCCCCGTCCGCTCCCGGGACCGGATGCCAGGCAAGGGAGGTTAAGGTGTCACTACCACCCGGCAATGGCTTCTCCCTCAGAAGGACAGATGGAAAATATGGAGGTAAACCCTGCAAGCTTGAGGATCTTCAGGACTTCTGCTGACAGGCAGCAGAGAGCAAACCGGTCCGCGGGGTTCTTGAGCTTCTTTGCCGTAGCGAGCAGCACACGGAGCCCCCCGCTGCTTATGTAGGAAACAGAGGAAAAATCCAGCAGGATCTTCCGGTTCCCGTTCTCAATTTCCCTGTTGATGGCGTGTTCAAGTACCAGTGCTGTCGAAGTATCGACTCTTCCGTTTACGGACAGGATAGTGGCACCTTCCCGGTTCTGTGTTTTTATCTCCAAAATAATCCCACCGCTCTGGTCAGGTCCTGGTGTGCAGGATCTTTTCATAGATGTCGGGTTTTTTTTCAGATAATCCTATCCATACACCAGGTTTTGGCAGCATGCCGGTCTATCCTGATAAGAACGTGACCCTTTATGAGAAACCGTGTGCAATTCCTATAGTACCGGGTGCCAGATGACGGAGTCAACGATTGTTTCATCAATGCTTGTCCTCCTGCAGCTCATATGCGTCATCATCGTGGTTGCCTACCTCCTCACCCGTAGCCGGATATTTCCGGAGATCCTTGACGGCCATCCTGCACTAAAGACCCGAGATTATTCTCGTCCTGCTCTTCGGTATCCTCTCAATCTACGGCACCTTGAGCGGGATCGAGTTTCTGGGAGCATATATTAATGTCCGCGACCTCGGGCCGATGCTCGCCGGGCTGCTCGGTGGCCCGTGGGTGGGGCTCGGGGCTGGACTTATCGGAGCAGCGCACCGGATGACTCTTGGAGGGTTCACCGTTTATTCCTGTTCGCTCGCCACGGTTTTTGCCGGGCTCTTCGGCGGTCTCATCTGGCTGTTTTACAAGCGGAAATTTCCCGGTATCATGATTGCGGTGCTCTTTGCCATCCTCATGGAAGGGTTCCACATGGCACTCACGCTCATTATGTGCCGCCCGTTCGATCAGGCGCTTATGGTGGTATCAACCGTAGCTTTCCCGATGATCATGGCCAATGCCGCGGGAATGTTTGTCTTTGCATTCATGGTCGAGAACCTTCAGAACGAGCGGAAAATGCAGGCTGAACGGGATACCCTGGTCCGGGAGATGGAACGCAAGAACACCGAGCTTGCCATTGCAGCAGAGATCCAGCAGAGTTTTCTTCCGGATACCATTTCCCAGATTGAGGGGTACGAAATCGCCGCCAGGAGCGTGATGGCAAAAGAAGTTGGCGGTGACTTTTTCGATGTCATCCCGCTCGAAGTCGTCCCGCTGGGCAAAGGCCAGCTCGGGATCATGATCGCGGATGTCTCCGGCAAGGGCATTCCTGCTGCCCTGTTCATGGCCCTCTCCCGGATCGTGGTCCGGGTCAATGCAACATGGTACGGGAGAAGACCGGCTGCAGCCATCCGGGATGCCAACACCATCATCGCAAACGACTCGAAATCCGGCATGTTCGTTACGCTCTTTTACGGGTTCCTGGATTCTGAAACCCATACCCTGACCTATGTCAACGCCGGGCATAACCCGCCGATCCATTTCAATGCAGGGGATGGCACACTCACGGAGCTCGCTGCAACCGGTATTGCGATGGGTGCGCTTTCGGATTCAGTATATTCACAGGATATCGTGCAGATGGCACCGGGCGATATCCTGGTGCTGTACACTGACGGTATCACGGAAGCGGAGAATGCAGATCTTGAGATGTTCGGCCTTGAACGACTGGAAAAAATAATCCTTGCATCATCCCGGTTACCTGCAAACGAGTTGATCCAGGAGATTCTCAATGCCGTCAGGTGCTTTACCGGGGACCACCCGCAATCGGATGATATAACGCTGATGGTAATCAGGAGCCTTTAGATCATGGCCCAATCCTTTGAGATGGCAATCGGATCGGATATCGAAAAGATCCCTGCCGTTTCCCTGCGGCTTGAAAAAGCAATGGGAGTAAATGGTTTCTCTGCCGAAGAGATTCTTGATACCCAGCTTGCCGTCGAAGAAGTCATCACCAATATCATTATCCACGGGTATAAAAAAACGGGTTATGAGATTCATCTCTCCTGCCGTTTCACCGGTAATCGTATCGAGATTAAGATTGCTGATTCTGCACCACGGTTCGACCCGCTCTCGATCCCGGAACCGGAACTTGACGGGGATATTGATGAGCGGAGAATCGGCGGGCTGGGGATATACCTCGTGCGCCATGTCATGGATGAGATCTCGTACCGGTACGAGAACGGCAGGAATATCCTGACCCTGGAAAAGAGAAGATCGTCCTGAAATCAGGCATTCCTGAAGGTATTCCTGATATATGCGACCCCGTTCTTTGGTTTTTGCAGGCGGGTGCTGTCGAATTCCGCGTAAGAGGGAGGGGAAAATGTTGAGGTCAGCTGCGAAAGTCGGTTGTTGCCTCCCTTCTCGTTACCGGGATTCTGATGAATGCCATATCTCATGAGAGATGTGGCAGAGGAAGGTTGGAAAACTTCCTCATATCGAAGGTCATCAGACCCGAGGAAGGAGAATGCCGCAGCTCATCGGAGATGTGGCAGAGGGAGTCTGGAAAACTCCCTCTTGTTAAAAAGTCTTCAGCCTTGAGACAGGAGAAGACCATCGGGTTTTCGACCGAACCGAAAGGATTCTTCGACCCGTGTGCCCGGAAAAACTGCCGTAATGCAAAAGGCAGGGACAATCAGTTACGCACTTCCATAAACGGGGTCTGGGATGAGGGCATTCATGCCGGGACAAAGACAAGGACGGTTTTTCCGGCAGCATCATAGAACTTCAGGGACGATTCGCTTACGCGGAATGACGACGCCTCTGACAGATCGGCAAGAAACGCCGATTCCTGATCCCTGATGCCGGGATCCCAACACAGCATCGATGTGACGGATTCAAAGGACAGATTGATGGCATAGTCTTTTGTTGTGTACATTGCAGCATACCCGTTGCACCCGGAATAACCGGTCATCCTGCCATCCTGTCCGAACCGTGCAGTCACATTGCTCCCGCTGATAACCGGGATATGGATGCCGGTAGCATCCGTATAGGACTGGAGCGTCCAGTTGGTCTGCGCCATGAGAGCACCGGCATTTGCCCGCACTGCCGGGTAGTTCAGGAATACCACCATCAGGACGAGGAGCCCGATAAGGGCAAGGGCAGCGTAAAATGAGAACCCCATCTTCTCAGGAGGGCCGGACGGAGTGATCTCCTGATCGTCTATGGTTGTATCATTAGCACAGGGATCCTCAGTCATAGCCTGTACTTGACAGGAAATGCATTAACGGTTTTCGGTCACCGCGGGCCCGGGACGCACGGTGCTGATGTTTAATACGCCTGACATCCAGTACTGGTAGGATACCATGTCCCTCAGAAAAGTGATAACGCTCCTCGCAGGCATCCTTGCTGCATTTTTGATCGCGGATGCACTTTCGAATGTCGTTGTCATGCTGAGTGGCCTGAAGGGAGCCGCCGGCATGATTGTCAGTTTTATTGTGTATGCAGTCATCTTCTTTGCGGTGCTCCATCTCCTTGAGAAATATGCCCATATCGTTTTTTTCGGGTTTGACCGGGATTAATCAGAGGGTATATCCCCCGGTTCAAAAAACCGGGAATACTCAAAAAAAACTGCTCTGGAGAAAACCTCTTTTCATAATTATGATAACCCCCCCTTGCGCCAGCCCTGCCCCCATTGGGGGGCTCATGGCGCATAGTGATACTTCGGCATTGCCTGTACAGGAAATTTCTCCACGATTGTGTACCGGTAATACGGCACCATCGCAATCAGGGGATGCCACGAGCGTGCGGGGGCGGAGCCCCCGAGAGTGTCATAGTTGGTATCAAATGATTTCTCCAGAGCAAAAAAAACAATTCACTGTTTTTATATGCAGGGGGAACGGGCTATCCAGGGAGACGAGGCGGGGTCCGGATCAGAGGAAAGGATCCATTATGCTGACCCTTTAATCCCTCCCCGTCAGGGTTAACCCGCCGGCATCCCTGCAGCACCGGGCAGTTCTTCTGAAAACCGGAGAGGAGACGCCGTACGCACTCACGGAGACCAAAAGCACATTTTTACCATGTGCCTGCGGGGCAGAGAAGCAAAAGGAACTGCCGATAATAGTATACGTTTTATCATTGCGAGATCAAATAGAGATCAATAGATAACGGGGGATTTTCCCGATCAGGTGATTTTTTATGCTGGATAAAAAAACATCATGCCTCCTGAGAGGTATCGTGGGAGTAATCTTCGGGTTTCTGGCCTTGTTACTCCCGGAGGAAGTAACCCTTGGGTTTTATGGCCTGTTCTGGGTCCTTATTGGGCTTGGCATACTATTGTTCCTGTTCCTTGCCATCACATCCCGCGGGGACGACTCGGTGCTCTGGTTCGGTCTTTCCGCTGCTCTCCTTTTAATAGGGGTGATCTCATTCATGATTGCAGGATTTGTGGCAGTCATGCTTATCCTGACGATTGCTGCCATCGCAATTATCAACGGTTTTACCGATATCACCCTTGCACTCGAGCACCCCAGGACAAAATATATCCTGATCCCCGGCATGATCATCACCGGTATCCTTCTCATGGGGGGCCTGTTCTATTACTTCCCCGGTTTCGAGAAGTACCTCTTCCTTTCCGTTGTGGGGACATTTGCACTGGCATTCGGCTTCTTCTCCATACTCCTGGGATTCTATAAAACGGACGAGCCGGCTGCAGAGGAATAACATTTTTTCATCAGTTATGCAACCGATGGGATCGGCCGGTAAAAAACATAAAAACCGTGATTTGTGCCGGATCTCCGCCGGTAATCAGAACCGGCAGGGTGCTAAAATGAAGTATGATGTGATCGTTGCAGGGGCAGGCCCTGCAGGCAGTGCGGCTGCACGGGAATGTGCACAGCTCGGGATTTCCGTGCTCTGCCTGGAGGAGCACGGGACCATAGGATACCCGGTCCAGTGCGCCGGACTCCTCTCCACTGCGGCTTTTGCCGAATGCCGGGTCCCGTCAGAAAGATCTGTCCTTAATAAAGTCACGGGTGCCCGCGTGATATCCGGTGCAGGCAGCGAACTGCTCATCGATGCAAAGACCACCAGGGCAGTCGTTGTCGACCGGGGTACACTCGACCGCGAGATGGCAGAAGCTGCGGCAGATGCCGGAGCCGAATTCCGGCTGAGAACTGCTGTGTACGATGTCCAGGGAAATACCGTCTTCACCCGGGGCGTGAACGGGCACGAGGAGATCGGGTTCGATATCCTCGATAGCTGCCGACGGTCCCCGGAGTACCATTGCGCGCCTCTCGGGTATGGAGCGGGCGCGGACATACCTTGCCGGCATCCAGGCAGATATGCCGGGCGTTTGCGATCCGCGGTATGTCGAAATCTATCCGGATGCATCACCGGAGTTTTTCGGCTGGTCTATCCCGACCGGCCCGGGGCGTATCCGGGCAGGCATGTGTGGCAGGTCGCAGGTGATGGAACGATTTGCTCTGTTTGCCAGAAAATTCGGGGCTAATACAACCCATTTTGTTACCGGCACCCTTCCGCTCGGCGTGATGAAACGGACCTATAAAAACCGGACGCTTTTTGTCGGTGATGCTGCTGGCTTTCCCAAACCAACATCCGGCGGGGGCATCTATACCGGCATCCGCTCTGCCCGGCATGCTGCAGCAGTTGCCGCCCGTGCCTGCGAGGAGGGACGGTATGACGATACCGTTCTTGCCGATTATGAACGCCGGTGGCAGGAGGACTTCGGGCGCGAACTGGAGTTCGGGTACCGCCTTTTTGAGATGCGGCAGAAGATGTCGGCGGAAGATACCGATGCACTGATCCGGGCGCTCAATACTCCTTCAATCCTGCGTACGATTGAAAAATACGGGGATATGGACCGCCCCGGTGCCCTGATAAAAAAACTGCTGGTGAACCCCGCGATGCTCCGGCTCGCAGGACCGCTCATGCAGGCCGGCCTGCATGCCCTGTTCTGACCTCTGTTACCTCAGTACAAGTGTATGTTATTAAAGAGAAAACCAAGGTATATTTTATAAAATTCTGCTCTGGAGAAATCATTAAGAGTTACACGCGCCAGGGGCTTCGCCCCGCCGCTGGGGCGCCCCAATTATGATGGCGCTGCATTACCCGTTTACAAAAAACTAAGAGAGTTTTTGTAGAGGTAATACTGAGGCATCACATGCGCCCCCGCCCCCAACGGGGGCAGGGCTGGCGCAAGGGGGGTAATCATATATCATGAAACAGGTTTTCTAAAGAGCACAAAATTCACAAAAGAATACCGGGCTGTTTTTTCACAGATTCCCGTACCGGTTTATGATGCGGGCCTCTTTTTTTCTTCAACCGCTGCAAGTACTTTTCCCTTGACGTCATGAGGGAGGTTCAGCCCCTCCAGTGCCCGCGACAGGACAAGCCGCGCCATTTCCTGTCCTTCGGGCGTTGAGAGGTACGTATCCATGGTCCTTTTACCTTCAGGGGATGCCAGGTAGTTCCGAATGGTTTCCTGTCCCTTGGGCGATGCGATATATCCTGCGATCATCCCCTGCATGCAATCGAGCTGTACCATAACCTGGCTCCAAATACCTGAGCAGTGTGGATCGGAATTCCCCATAAAACCGCCGGCATCATGAAAGGAATACCCGCATCAGGGAAGCCAGACCGTTACGTCATCAACCGGCGGCCGGATCGCGGGGGACAACTCGTCCGCAGGATACCCTACAGCGCACCCCATGAGTTCCCATTCTCCGGAGGGGAGGCCTAAGAGAGAACAGAAATCCGCATCTGACGACATCGGTGAGGTGAGGGAGACGAGCTGGAACCCCAGGCCCAGGGCAGTTGCTTTCAGCCACATGTTCTCAAGGCAATGCGCCAGCGACTGCAATTCAACCGGAGGATATCCTCTGCGTTCAGCAACCACGATATAATACGGTGCCGTCCCGATCCCGGGAACAAATGCGGCCTCCCGCATCATGGAGAGCCTGCGGACGAATCCTGCTGCTTTTGCGCGAAGTGACGGATCGTTCTGCATCCCGCTCTCAAGATCCGCAGACATCTTCTGTATCTGCCGCATCGCGAGGGGGATCGCCGCGTTCATGCTCTCCGACCCTTTGCGCAGCACAAAGAAACGACGGAAATAATCATGCGAGTTCCCCACAGCAGCAGCCGCAAACGGGGCGAGGAGCCCGGCATGAAGGATGCGCCGGACTTCATCTTCACTGCAAAAATCCGGCCTGAACCGCCGGTGAGATCGCCGCTCCGCGAGGACCTGATCAAGAAACACATTTTTCTGGACGCTTATATCAGAACACATGAGCATCAACCTAGGACAGTTTTATATCCGGGCGGGAACTTGAAGGTTGCTGATGAGGACAAGGATCTCCTGCCGGGAATGGGTCAGGGAACCCGCAACCTTCAGGAACCGCAATTATTTTCGTTCTGCGTGAAGAACACCCATGACACCGAGGATGTCATGGCAGGGCTTCCGGTCGATCTCGAAATCATAGAAGCGGCCGATATAGTCAAGAAGGGCCGGGTCCGGAGGTCCGCTGATGGGAGGGGTGTGGATCTCCATCTCAATACGGCGGACATTCCGCAGCTCGCAGGGGTTGATGAGCCATTCGGCACCTTCGCAATCACATTTTAAAAAATCACACCCGCCGCTCATCGTAATAAGGTCTTTGAGCGGGTACGTGGGAGCGACAACACGACAGTCGTCCCAGCAGATCTCCGCTGGTTTCCCGTTGCCGAGTGCACCGGCGATTACCTGAACGGAAACATTGTTTGCGCGGATATTTTCAAGGAGCAGCGGGGTGGTCACCGGTTCCACCGCGGTGACATGCCCGCCTATTCTCGCAGCCCGGATACAGAATCCGCCAACATTGGCACCGATATCAAGGACCCGGTCATCGGGCCGGATATCATCGAACCGGTACTCGGGCACCGAGGTTATCTGGCGATAAGGTGTGGCTGCAGCAGAGAAAACTATATCCGGTTCTTCAGAAAAGAAAGTGCGGGACGGCATCTTTGAACCTTTACCTACCGGATCATGCCTTCTTTTTTGATAAAGGTCCCGTCAGCATATTCCTGGTAGGCACGGTGCAGTTCCTCGCGGGTGTTCATGACAATGGGGCCGCGCCATGCTACCGGTTCTCCGATGGGTTTTCCGGATAAGAAGAGAAAGCGTATTCCGGGACCAAACGACCGGACCCGGAAGGAAGAGCCGTCGCCGAACAGGATAAGGTCCCGGTTGCCCATACGGTGGCCTTCCTTTTCATCAAACGTCCCTTCACCGCCAATGATATAGGCGAGTGCAGTGTGACCGGGTTTTACCGGGTGTTTAAACGACGTATCCGGGCCGAGCGTTATATCCAGAAATTCCGG
The DNA here is from genome assembly GCA_963818425.1 of uncultured Methanoregulaceae archaeon. Taxonomy (GTDB): domain Archaea; phylum Halobacteriota; class Methanomicrobia; order Methanomicrobiales; family Methanospirillaceae; genus Methanoregula. Next base: position 232,477 of record CAWFSA010000004.1, read on the forward strand.
GTCTGCCACAATATCCCGAACCGGCCCGTCGATACCGTTTACCCTGCCGGCGATCACGCGGACACTGATATCATTGCGGGGCTCAAGAACCGGGATTTTATCACTTTTTATTTCCTGGTACCGCGGATCCATCATTTTGCCGGCCCGGGGGAGGTTGACCCAGAGCTGGAACCCGCCCATGCGGTCATTGACCGGCCCCGGCATTTCCTGGTGAATGATCCCGGAACCCGCTGTCATCCACTGGACATCCCCGGCGCTGATGCTGCCGGCATTTCCCATGCTGTCTTCATGGTCCATGGTCCCTTCAAGCATGTAGGTAACCGTCTCGATACCCCGGTGCGGGTGCCGGGGAAAACCGGCAAGGTAATCCTCCGGCTTCTCTGAACGGAAGTCATCGAGCATAAGGAACGGATCGAATTGCGGCACTTCATAATACCCGAATGCCCGGTGCAACCTGACACCGGCCCCTTCCACCGTTGCATATGCCCTGATCACGCGCTCAACTGCCCGCACCTGCTCCATAATGAAGGAACAGGAAGTGCCGGCTCATTAAGATATGGGTGGCTGTCACTATCAGTCATCCACCGCCAGGGTCGCTCTCTGTTTACAGGAATCTGTTAATACGAGGAGAGGGCGTACGTATCCGGTAGCTATGGGTTTACAAGACCAGCTTGCGGACAAACTCCCGGCAGAGGTATTGCCGTATGTGTCCGACCATTTCGAGGTCATCGGGAACATAGCAGTACTCTCCCTTCCTGCTGAACTGGACCCCTACAAACAAACGATAGCACAGGTTATTGTTTCGCGCCGGAAGAACATCACGGTCATCCTCAACAAGAAGGAAAAGGTTTCAGGCGATTCACGCACGGCCCGGTATGAAGTCCTGCGGGGGAAGACAACGGTCACGGTGCACCACGAATCCGGGTTTGCGTACCGTCTCGATGTCGGCAGGGCGTTCTTTTCAACCCGCATGGCACATGAACGGAAACGGGTGACCGGCCAGATTGGACCGGGTGAACGGGTGTATATCCCTTTTGCAGGGGTCGGACCGTTCGTCATCCCTGCCGCGGCACGGGGGGCGGAGGTAGTTGCCGTAGAAAATAATCCCGATGCGTACCGGTACCTTCGTGAAAATGCCGCACTCAACCATGTTACTGAAACCTGCCATCTCCTTTTGGGTGATGCTTTCGATACCGGACTGTCTCCCGCACAAGGAATTTAACCGGATCATCATCCCGACACCCTACGGGATGGACCATGCGCTCGAAACCTTCCTCCCGCTCCTTGCAAGGGGGGCAGGGTCCACTTCTATACGTTCAAGGCAAAGGAACAGATCCCCGGTCTTATCGCTGCGTATGAAGGAAAAGGGCTCACGGTCACCTATTCCTCCCGCTGCGGGAACGTTGCACCCGGGATCAGCCGCTGGGTTTTTGATATGACCCTGCCCACCGGAAGCCCGTCACGGGATACCCGACAGAGGGAGAACAGTCCAGGTCTTCTCCACTCACCGGTAACTGATGGTAACGGTTCGGTACTAAAAAACCAGAGAGATAGCATGATATCCGAAGAAAAATAACTCCTAATGATCGAGAGATGAAGAACGGGAAGGTCACGATCGGTCTTATCCAGATGAGCGTGGAGAATGACCGGGAGGCAATGCTCAAAAAAGCATTAGCGAGGGTGGAAGAGGCAATAAAAGCCGGTGCAGACATCATCTGCCTTCCCGAGCTCTACCGGACCCGGTATTTCCCCGGCATATCGGAGGTGATACCTTTTCTCTGGCCGAAACTGTCCCGGGCGAGTCCACCCATTTTTTCTCAAGGATAGCAAAGGAGCACCAGGTTGTCATCATTATCCCGCTGTACGAGAAGGCTCCTGACGGGAACTTTTACAATTCGGCGGTTGTCATCAACACGGACGGCACAACGAATATTCCTTATCACAAAGTCCATATCCCGCAGGACCCGGGTTTTTTTGAGAAAGGATATTTCTATCCCGGGAATTCCTACCAGGTCATTTCCACGCAGTTTTGCCGCATCGCGGTCCTTATCTGTTACGACCAGTGGTTCCCTGAAGCCGCCCGCTGCGTTGCTCTTGAAGGGGCAGAGATCATCTTCTATCCGACCGCCATAGGGCATCCGACAGGCGACATTCCCTTTGAAGGAGACTGGCAGGACGCGTGGGAACTGATCCAGCGGAGCCATGCCGTTGCAAACAGTGTCCACGTAGCCGCCGTAAACCGTGTCGGGCAGGAAGGGGCCTGCGAATTCTTTGGCGGGTCCTTTGTGTGTGATGCATTCGGAAAAATCCTTGCGCATGCCACTGACCGGGAGGAGATACTCCTGAGCACGGTGGATCTCTCCATGAACCACGAGGTCCGGGAATCCTGGGGATTCTTCCGGAACCGCAGGCCGGACACGTACGGGAAAATTTCCGTGCCGTTCCCCGGAGAATCCGGTGTATTCCCGGCCCTTCGCGAAGGGGATACCCCACAGAACCGGGGGTTCCATATGCCGGCCGAGTGGGAACCCCACGAGGCTGTCTGGCTCTCGTGGCCCCATAACCAGACGACCTTCCCCCACCTTGCCGAAGTAGAAAATGCCTATTATGCCTTTATCCGGGCAGTCCATGGAACAGAGCGGATCGAACTTTTCGTCCCTACTGCGGTCATCCACCGTAAAGTGAGGGCACGGCTCCGCGAGATGGACGTGGACCTCTCGCAGCATTATTCTGCATACCAGTGAATATGCCGATATCTGGATGAGGGATTATGGCCCGACGTTCGTGATCAACCGCGTCCTGAATAAAACTGCCCTGGTCCGGTGGAATTTCAATGCATGGGGTAACAAGTACGAGAACCAGATTGCGGACGGGAAGATGCCCCATGTCATGAACAGGCGTCTCTGTCTCCCGATGTTTGAGCCGGGCATTGTGCTGGAAGGCGGGTCTATCGATGTGAACGGGCGGGGAACGGTACTCACCACCCGTGCCTGCCTCCTCAACCCCAACCGTAACCCGTTGTTATCTGCCGGCCAGATAGAGGATAAACTTAAAAGTTACCTGGGGGTGGAAAAGGTGATCTGGCTGAACGAAGGGGTTGTCGGCGACGATACCGACGGGCATATCGACGATATTGCCCGTTTTGTCGGGCCCTCGACGGTCGTATGCGCCTATGAGACCGATAGTTCCGATGCGAATTTCAAAGCCCTGCACGATAATTACGAGATCCTGCAAAGATCAAGCGACCAGGACGGAACCCCCCTCACGGTCATCAGGCTCCCCATGCCGGCAAAAGTCACCGACAGCGATGAGCGGTACCCGGCGAGTTACACGAACTTCTATATCGGCAATACGGTAGTGGTCGTTCCCGTCTTTGCCGACCCGCATGACGCGGAAGCGCTGCGTATCATTCAGGAGATATTCCCCGACCGCACGGTTGTAGGGATCGAAGCCCGGGCACTGGTTGAAGGGTACGGGACATTCCATTGTGCTACCCAGCAGCAGCCGCGAATCGTCTGATTCCTTATGACGGGGCACTCAAAAAAAATGTTCGCCCTCTGATGGAAAAAGGGGCTTCATCCACGCAGATAAAAAATGTGAAATGCAGTGAAGAGGTTTCATACCAGAAAAGAACGGCATTTTTTTTGCTCTGGAGAAAACCAGTTTCATGGTATATGATTACCCCCCTTGCGCCAGCCCAGCCCCCGTTGGGGGAGGGGGCGCATGTGATGCCTCGGTATTACCTATACAAAAACTCTCTCGCATTTTTTGTAAACGGGTACTACGGCGCTATCATTATCGGGGCGCCCCCGGCGGCGGGGTGAAGCCACTGGAGCGTGTAACCCTGAATAATTTCTCCAGAGCAGATTTTTTAAAAAGACTTTTTTTCCTGCGTATCCTCTTCCCGCTTACAAACGCTCGTGCTTGTCGGCACGATGCTGACCGTGCTCCGGGGGATCTGCGTCTCAAGGGACACCTTGATCCGGTCAATGACCTGCTGCACTTCGCACATCCGCTTCCCGCCGTCGAATTCCAGGAATATCTCGATATACACGTTGCTGCCGGAGCGGCGGGAGCGGACACCGTGCAGTTCTGAGTAGTCGTCGAAGAACTGTGCAAGGTGCCGGACGATCACCATCTGGAGTTCCTCGTCAAGGGTCTTATCGAGCAGGTCCGGGAGGGACGAGCGGATCACCCGGGTGCCGGAGAGGAGGAGGACGGCGACAATGAAGAAGGAAGCGATGGGGTCAATATAGAACGACCAGGCATAGTGGGAGAGGAGGAGGGAGAAGATGAGTGAGAGGAGGACGGCAAAGTCCGAGAATGCTTTGGTACGGAAGAGGCGCCACTGGGAGTCCATGATAGGCGAGGGCTCCTTCAGGTACAGCCGCTCGTTCTTCTTCCAGAGGAACGTGTTCATGGAGACCCCGAGGATCATTAAAAATATCCCAAGGTACGCACCTTCATGGACGATCGATTCCGGTATGGCAATGCGATAGATGGCAACAAAGAAAACGAGCACGAGCGAGATGAGCATAATCCCGCCCGTGATGATCGATATAACCGTTTCGAACTTTCCCATGCCGTAATCATATGCCCCCGCCCCGCCTTTTGCCATCTTCCGGAGGGTGAGGTACGCAAAGAACGTGGCAAGGATCTCGTTCAAACACTTCACCGCATCGGCAAAGAGGACGATCGACATGGACAGGATCGCGGCAAAAACGTCCGGGATCCAGAGGATGAAATCGATGATGAGGCTGACAAGGACGGTCCGCTGCCTCTCGGCAAGGGAATCTCCTCCCCCGTCTCCTGCTGGAACGGCGTGCGACATGATGGTTGTACAGAATGCTCGTTGCTGGAAAATAAAAGGACGTCGGGTTTGATACGGGAATCCCGTCAGAGAAGATCATTCCGGAAAAATTTTTTAAAAGAGTTCTCGATCAGAAAAAATATATCCGGGCTGCTCTTCCTTTCCAGGATCGCGATGCATTTTTGCCTTGCTGCATGAGATCCTAAAGATCCAAAAAAATTGGGCAGTGACAAGAATTCAGACGTTCACATTCAGGAATTCCCGGATAACAAGACCGATCACAAAGGAGATCGCTGCTATGCTGAGGCAGATGCCGGCCATTTCAGCGAACCGCCGCCAGAACGGGAGATCTTTTGCTACCGCGATGTAGAACGTGAACACCAGGATGACGAGAACTGCCCCTGCAAGGGTCAGGGCCAGCGCACCGTAGAGACTCTGGATGAGGAGATAGGGCAGGATCAGCAGTACAACGGTCAGGATATAGGCTGCTCCCGTGTAGAGCGATGCTTTCAGGGGGTCGGTCTGCCGGCCATCCGACCGCTGCGACAGGTACTCGGAAGCCCCCATGGAGAGTGAAGCAGCAACACCGGTGATAAGGCCGGCCATTGCAATGATCCGGGTATTCTGGAGGGCAAACGTAAGCCCGGCCAGGGTGCCGGTAAATTCAATAAGTGCGTCATTTAAACCCAGCACCACGGAACCAGTGTATTTCAGCCGTTCTTCATCGATGAGCGCGATCAGGTCCTGTTCATGAACCTTCTCGTTTGCCAGCATCTGCGGCATCTCGGGGATGAGGTCGATAAAGGACTGGTCAACGGACTGTGCACGCCGCTCCATTCCCTCCATGAGTCTGATCGCAAACGTCAGTCCGAAGATGCGGGCAACCAGATAATAGAACCAGATCCGCTTCCGGTCGGGCGCTACTTCCTGCCCGGTGTAGCGCTTCCAGATCCCGTAGTGCTCGAGTCTCTTGTGCTGCGATCCGGATCAGCACCTCGCGGTTACCGGGTTCCGGCGTTGCTGCAGCGATCTTCGTATAGATATGGTGCTCGGTGATCTCGCTTCTCTGGAGGGGCAGGATTTTTGTTACCAGCTGCGCATCAGTGTCCGTTCCCGGCATAGATAATCAACTGGTTGCCGTTAAACAGGGATATTTGTTATTATCCGGCAGGGATCGGGATATGCCGGGAGACCGCAGGGGTGTCCTCATACGATTGCCAAAAAGGGTTCAGGTATACCGGGATCGGCAGATGAAGAGGAGTGCAAGTCCTGCCAGCGCGATAACCGGCGGCACGGCTGCCTGCCGGGTTGCGGCAGGGGTGGTGCCGGAAGGAGGGGGCGTTGCCGCAGACGTCGTGACCGATACCGGTGTTGTCACCGGTGGCGGGGTTGCTGACGTTGGTATCGCGGTAGTTATTGGCAGGGTAAACTGCGACTTTGAGAAGCCGTACACCGCAGATGCATCAACCGCTGCAATCACGGAGCCGTCGCCGCTCACGGCAACCGAACGGGTTTTGATCGAATTTTTGGCCGTGAAGGAGCCCAGTTTTGTCCCGGCCCGGTCATAGACAGACAGGGTTTTGTCCATGCTGCCTGCGGCAATCGTGTTCCCGTCATCGGACACCGCAACGCTGGTGATCCAGTGTGCAGCACGCGCTGTCCAGAGCAGGGTACCATCGCGGTCCAGTGCCTGCACGGTGTTATCATCCCTGCCGACAACAATCGTTGAACCGTCACGCGAGTAGGCAAACGCCAGGGCATTCCCGCCGGGGAGACTCCGTTCCCATTGCAGGTTCCCGTCCCGGGTGTACAGCCGGATACGGTTATTGGTCACGGTCACAAATGAGGACCCATCGGCAGCAACCTCAAGGAAGTCCTGGGTCATATTCTCGTCTGCCCATTCAGAATAGAGGGTTAAATTCGATAGCTGGATACCGTTTTTTGTGGTAATGACAACCTGGTCGCCTTCCGGAAAGAGCCGGATATGGTTGACGGGGATGGAATTATTCTGCCGGAGACTGTCTCCCGAACCACTGATGAGCCGTACCCGGCTCCCGCCGCCAGCTGCGATGAGGGACGCATCCGGCATCATGGCCAGGTCCGTGACAGGAACCTCGAGCGATACATCCCAGAGCAGGGTACCGGAACCGGAGATCATGCGGACGGTCTGGCCCCGCGAAGTTAAAATATACTTCCCGTTACGGCTGATTGCAAGACCCGTACCGGACCAGCCGGTCCAGAGCTTCCTGCCGTCACGGGACAGTGCGATCAGCTGGTCGCCTCCGGCAACAATGGTCGACCCGTCAGCAGAGATGACGATACCGGATAATTCACCGGAGGTGGTAGCAGCCTGGGTCCAGAGTGGATCAACGGCACCTGCCAGGGGTACGAGCAGACCGGCGAGAGTAAAGAGCCCGCAGAGAATTACAAGACGAGAGGAGTTCATACAATCCCAAGGAGAGATGGCGACCGGAACCGCGATAAAGATTCCTGCAGGAGGGTCAGGTAAAAAAATTTCAGGTCTTTTTGGACCGGCAGAGGAACAGGAGTCCGAGCGCCGCCAGCGGGACTGCCAGCGGCAGGGGTGTTTCGGGGGTTTCGCTCGCGGTCGGCCGGGGGGTTGGAATGGTCGTTATCCTGGTAGTAACCTTCCGGGTCGTTGTTGCAGGAAGGCGCGTCGTTACCGTTTCCACGGGCGTTCCGGGAGAGGTCCCGGTTATCGATTCTTCGGGAACTCCCCCGGTGAACGACGACCGCGAGAAGCCGTACACTGCAGTTTCGTCCACGACAACGATCAGCGAACCGTCCCCGGTCATGGCAACGGAATTGAACTTGATCGCGCTCTGGGCAGTAAAGGTTCCGAGCCGGGTGCCGGCACGGTTATAGACAGAGAGTTTTCTGTCCAGGCTCCCCGCGGCAATGGTATTCCCGTCATCCGATACTGCAACGCAGGTGATCCAGTTTGCGGCAGTTGCTGTCCAGAGCGATGTGCCGTAATGGTTCAGCACCTGCAGGCTGTTGTCGTCCATACCGATGACGATCAGCGAACCGTCACGGGAATAGGCAAGGGCCTCCGCATTCCCGCCCGCGAACTTTTTATCCCAGATAAGTTTCCCGGTCCCGCTGTACATCCGGACACGGTTGGCGGCCGCGGTCACGAAGGTTGACCCGTCGGGAGCGAGTGCAATAAGATTCTGGGTCGAGTTTGTGATCCGACCATTCCGGTATGAGGGTTAAATTCGACAACTGGACGTTATTGTTCGTGGTGATGAGGACCCGGTCTCCACCAGGCATGATCCTGATATGGTTGACGGCCAGGGTTGAGTTCGATGCAATGTCTCCTCCCGATAACCTCATGAGCATTACCTTGCCCCCGCCGGTTGCTGCGATGATGGATGCATCGGGTGTCATCGATAAATCCGTGAGGGTGATACCCATGGGCTTTTCCCAGATCAGGGTGCCTGCACCGGAGATGAGACGGAGATCCTGGCCCTTGGAAGCGAGAATATAATCCCCGTTATTGCTGATGGCCAGGGAAGTTGCGGACCAGCCGGCCCAGCGCTTCCTTCCTTCGGGAGTGAGGGAGATCACCAGATCACCTCCCACAAGGATGGTCGATCCATCTGCAGATATGACCACGCCTTCCAGCTCGCTGCTCGTGGGGCCGGCTTCCCTCCAGAGCGGGGTTACCGCGCACGATGCCGGCACGACCAGGCAAAGAAGGAGTGCAACCCCGCAAAGAACCGCAAGACGGTAGTATTTCATCAGACTCTTTAGTGAGTTGGTAACCTGTTATTCAAAGTCTTTCCCTGTGCAGGGTACCTGCGGGAACAATACCACGGCATACAGGAAACGGGGAGACCGGCAATCTGATGCCGGGTGCACCAGAGTTTGTCAGGATATATGCGATAAGAAAACCCGGGCATATACCCGTGGCGATACCTCCCGACTGGCGCCGATACGGTTTGCTTCCGGGCAAAAAAGGGTTATTGTTTCCTGCGCCCGCATGCAAGGAAAATCCCAAAAATGGCAAAAGCCACGGTGACAGGGAATATGGTCAGGGAAGCCTTTGTTGTTACCGGCAGCCCGGTAAGCCCGAGTGCAACCGGCGTGCTCCGGCCACCGATAACGGTAACGGTCTGGGAAGCGTCGGTATATCCTGCCTGCCGGGCAGTCACGACATGCGAACCGGCCGGAATATCTGAAAGCGTAACCGGTGTAATTCCCCGGAAGGTATTATCAAGGAACAACTCGGCACCGGCCGGCGTTGAAACGATCATGATCTGTCCGGTCGTATCCGGTGTTGGTGATGGTCCGTCGGGTGTGAGCTCGGCGTTCACGGTCGTGACCTGCCCGCCTTTGACGAACACGGTCTGGGTATAGTCACGGTAATCCGTCATCCGTATAAGGATTGTATGGTATCCCGGCAGGATGCTCGTGAGATCGAAATAACCCCCCTGCGGGATCTGTCCCATGTAGTTCCCGTCAAGGGAGAGGGATGACCCTGCAGGAGTTGATCCCACTTCGATGGACCCCACGGTCATCTGCTGGGGAGTAAACGTGTACGACGAGCGGGGTCTGCTGTCCCGATACTATCGTGACAGGAGAGAAGTATTCATCATAACCGGCCTTGTGGAGCCGGAGGAGGTGCGACCCGGAGGCAAGGTTGGTGACCACATACGGACTTTCGGCAATATAGTTCCCGTCCAGATAGATATCCGCCCCCTGAGGCAAGGTGAGCGATATTGAGTGAACCGGTCTGGGGATACGGGGTATCGGGAACAAGATATGCATTCACGGTAAAGGTTTCACCTGCCGTTACGTACGCTGACGTCCCGTATGGCTGGTAGCCGCTCATGGTGATCTGGAGGTAATGGCTGGTGCCCGAACGTACGGATGTGAAGGTTGCCGGCGTATACTGCCAGCTGCCGCCGTCAAGGGTCACCACGGCTCCGGAGGGATGGGAGATAACCTGTATGTTCCCAGATGCGGGCGTTGGTTCCGGGTTCAGGGTTGCATACAGGTTCACGGTCCCGCCTTTTGCCGGCCATGAGGTCACGGAGCCGGTGAAGAGGCTGTAGCCGGGCTTCTGGACGGTAAACGTCCGGAACGGCGTACTGGTAGTCCCAACCTCGGTATCGCAGGACCCCCCGGTGATCGTGCATCCCAGGGAGAGATCGTCAAAGGATACCGTGGCGCCATTTACATTGCAGTTCACCCGGATCCAGCCCTTGTCACAGCCGATACACGGGGGTGAGGGGCTGGATGTCGGCACTTCGGTTGCGCGGGTTGTAATTCTGGTCGTCGGGACGGTTGTAACCGGTACCGGGGTCAGCGTTACATCGACGGCCCCCTGCTCACCGGCATGGAGTTCTTTTTCGGTCTGGTAAATTTCATAACCTGCCATGGTGATCCGTACAGCGTGGGTGCCGCTTCCCAGTTCCCTGCCGGTGACGGGGGTTATCCCTGCCGTACTCCCGTCGATCGAGACCTCTGCACCGGAAGGCGTTGAAAGGATGGTCAGCCACCCGACCTGCGGTCCCGGGGGATTCCGTGATCGTGACCGTTTTTTCCGTTGGCATTGTCACCGGTTTCTCCGGAGTCTCGGTGACGATATGCAGGCTTGTCGGAGGGACGATGGTCTCCTTGGTTGGTTCTTTTGTAGGTTCAAGGGTTACAATGCGGGTGATTTTCGTGGTCGGTTCCGGAACGGGTTCAAGGGTTACTCCCCTGATGATTTCCTGGGTCACATCCGGTCCTGTTTCGGCTGCCGCTGCGGGCAGAGCCGGCATGACCAGAAGGAGGAAGCAGATAAGTACTACCGTGGGTTTCATAGCATCTCTTTTGTTATTGATAGCGTATTACCGTTTAATGATACCGAAAAATGTCCTTAAACCCGGTGTCCCGGGTACGGTGTCAACCGATCCCGATGAATACGTTACCGATCAGCCCCGCTGGTGCAACGAATGATGCTCCGGGGGATCCGGATAATAAAAAAGCTGACCCGGGGTAAACCCGGTACTCACTTCTTCCGGTAGTTCTTTCCGGCAAAGAATGCTTTATCGATCTGTTTCCCGACATGCCAGTAGGCAGACTGGGCGTACACGATCGGGTCGGTTTTTACCGTATCCGGCTTACCGTCCGTGACACAGGCTGCATCGGCATGAATCTCCACAACCTCCCCGATATACAGCAGGTGGCTCCCGCAGTCAACGGACCTGAAGAGTTTACATTCAATGTTGACCGGGCACTCCTTTGCCAGGGGGGCGGTCTTCAGCTTGCCGTAAAAGGACGCAAAGACCATTGACTTGTCTTCCTGTGCACCGGAGACGAGGCCGCAGTGGTCGGTCTCGACCACGTGCTTTGCAGAGGGTACGTTCAGGCTGAACGTTTTGTTCTCTTCGATCCCCTTCACCGTGTACCGGGCCTTGTTGAGCGCAACGCAGACCATCGGCGGCGCCATGCAGGCAACCGTGGCCCACGCAGCGGTCATATAATTCGGTTTTCCCTTCACGTTTGCCCCCACGAGCAGCGTGGGCATGACACTCATGTACGGCATCGGGCCGAGCGTGATCTTGTCCATATTTGAGTTTCTCCGTCATAGTGTTATACGGGGTGCAGTAAAGAGTATTCCCCCCGGACTACCCGGGTTGTTTCAAACGATGTCTCAAGTTCTGAAAATCAGGAAAGATTCTATCATATAATCCGGTTTACCGTCAAAGGGGACCAACGGTTCTCCTCTCGCCGTGAAACCCTACAACCCACCTTCGGCTTGCCGTTTTGGCTTCACAGCAGGACCGGGACTGATCCAGGCAGATATTTCTGCCCGGCACATCCTTCCTCCAGACCTGCCACATCGGTTTGGTTCTCGTGATCGTGTATGGCGTGATTGGCAGGGTCGCGGGAACATGGTCGGATCCTCTGAGCCGGAAAACCGGAAATCCCAAACTTTTTTTTCATGAATGACACCAGTTCCGTAAGACTATCATGACCTACCTGAACTGGGGATGCGATCCTCTGGAAGAAGAATGTGAATCCTGTCTCGATGCCTTATGCAAAGTATGCAATGAAGAGTTCAAAAAGAAGTCCGGGAATAATGAGATCCCTGAAGGTGCCGGCGGGATGGATCTGGATGCCTGTGAACCGGATTGTGAAAATTGCGATCCGGAAAAAAAGCCTGATTGTTCCCGTTGTGAAATTGTCCTGGATGTATGCCTGAATTGCGGCGAGAATAAATCGTGCGAGTTCAGGATCTGCGGACCCGGCTGATCAACCGGATCTCTCCAAGTTTTTTAACCGGACTCTGGCTGTGAAAATTTGCAATGGAAAATTACCGGCCCGGAATGATTTCTTATGCGCAAACCGATTCGCAGGTTTTTGCGATACGGATTATCGTACTCACGAACCGATCCTGGATCCTGTCCGTCATATCCACGACAATGAAAACCGTGACATGAACCTCATCTCCCGCGGGAGTCCCCCCCGAGCCCTCCTGTCGGCCCCACAGTCACAGTTCTCAGTTTTTCCGTCGAAAAAAAGACCGCGTTTCCCCCCTCCCGGGATCCCTGTTTTATTTTCGGTCATTACGGGCACCGGCCAGACCCGGGTTTGCCCCACAACCAGCAGGCAAGCCGTTTTTGCGCAAAACGGAGGGTTGCTAAATAGCACGGCCTGAATCCGTTTAAAATGCTCCTTTTCTAAAAATAAGGCAATATAACAATATTTTCCTCCGGTGTTGGCACCGCTTCCACTGCCGAATTTCCGGGTAGAGCACCAACCGGTCCTGTCTCCGTCAGAGAACCGATCTACGGGGACTTACCATCCTCCGGACCCCTGTTATAAAGAAGTGCCGGGCCGGCTCCCGGGAGGAGCCGGAAGCATAAGTCTATGAGGCCCGGCCGGAAATATCCGGTTGAAAGCACCTGCCGGGACTTTTTCCGGAAAATTTCAACACAATTCCGGCAGATGAGAGAGGACCCATCGCCATGAGAGACCAGTTTACAACCATCGATGAGTACATCGCATCATTCCCGCCGGACGTTCAGGAGAAGCTGCGGGGCATCAGGACCGTGATTCACCAGGCAGCGCCGGATGCGGAGGAGGCGATCCGGTATGGGATCCCCACGTTCCGGCTGGAGGGCCGCAACCTCGTCCACTTTGCGGCGTTCAGGGACCACCTGAGTTTTTTCCCCACGGCATCCGGTGTCGAACATTTCCAGAAGGAACTCTCAGCCTACAAACTGGGCAGGGGCACCATACAGATCCCGCTGAACGGGCCGGTGCCGTACGATCTCGTGGAACGGATAGCACGGTTCCGCGCCGGTGAAACCCGGAAGAAAAAGAAGGCGTGAGCGGTCTGTTTGGTTACTCCCGGAAATTATGCCGGAAATCCTCAACATCGATTCCGGCCAGTTTGAGAATACCAAGAAGGGTACTTCTTTTTAATTCCCAATGAAGCGGTACGGAAAAAACACGCCACTCCTTTTGTATAACAACATGGCTCGAAGTTTGTCGCTTTACCTCGAATCCATGCCTTGCGAGATACTTCACAAGGTCTTCTCCGGAAATAACCGGAAATTTATGCGACATCAGCCACTTCAACCTTTGAGATCTCGCGGTGCAGGGTGGATGATTTTTTATGTAACTCCTCGCGCTGGACTTCCAGGACAAGTTCTATTGCTTCTTTGATATTGGCGAGGGCTTCCTCCCCGGGTCTCGCCTTGGCTTATCGCGCCGGGGATCTCCACGCACTGGACGGTAAAACCGCCTTCGTCCTGGGGCTCGAGTACCACGGTATATTTCATATGTACCAATTATTCCGGAAGACTATACATTTTTTCTCAGTATCCCCATGGTTTTCGCAGGATTCTCTCGCATCAGTCCCGGGCGTGCGGGTTCACGTACTCGTCCGGGTTCCAGAACCCGATCTCGCCAACGGCAACATCATAGGACCCGGAGCCTCCGGAAGGTCCGCTCGTGCTGGGTGCGGAGCCAGATCTCGCGGGGCATCCATGGCGGGAACGGCAGGGCACGGACCTCGCGGAGATCGTCTGCCAGCAGGTCTTCGTAAAACGCGTCCGGGTCGATGTGGTTGCGCACCACCCGGACTTTCACGAGCATCGCGTAGCCGTCCTTGAAGGCGATAAAGTCGTACGCGAGCTCCGGGTTGTCCGTGTTCTCCTGCCACCGGTAGCCCATCTTCTCCGCGAATTTTTTTGCATCGCGGATTGCTGCCGACGGTTTCTTGCCGCGGGTCATTCTTCACTTTATATATCAGTGAGGAGTTGAAGGGTTTGTGGTCCGACAGGTTCATGGAACCTGGTGTGAGGAGAATCCGCGGGTTGGTCGGAATCACGCTTGAGAAGAGGTGAGGCACTGACAGACCTTCAACAGGAGCCCAAAACGAACCTTTGACAGAGGGGGGGTGTTGTCATCCGGGCGCGGTACGGATCCGGTGTTCGGCAGTCACTTCCCCGACCTCGGCAAACATCGCGGCGATCGGGCAGAGCCGGGTCAGCGTCTGTTCGATGATCGTTCGAGACCATCGCATCGTCCGCATCGGCCCGGAGCGTGATAGTCAGGTGGACGTGATCGAAGAACGCGGGCATGGTCTTTTTCCGGGTCCCGTGGATCCCGATCGTCAGCTCTTCCGGGACAATGCCGTTGTCGGAGAGGGCAAGGAGGATCTTCACGCCGACGCACCCGCCGAGCGATCCGACCAGGTACTGGATGGGATTGGGTACATTCCCGTGCCCGCCCATGCCGACCGGGGCTTCCATCGGGAAGGTAATCGCACCGGATGACGTGCTGGCAGTAAATTCCATGTTCCCGTTGTAGGTGACGGTCATGTCAACCGGTTTCCACTCCATCCGCGATTTGTCCCAGGGGATCTCTGTGCTCATGATGTACCGGTTGTTGCTGGGAGATAAGAAGGCACGCAGGCGGGATTGGAGATGAAGGAACTAGACTACCCCTCCTCACCCACGGTCCTTCATGGGTATCGCATAGCTGTTCCTCGTCGCCATGAAATCGTCGGATTGAGGCGGGGTTTCCCGGTTCTGTTCAGATTCCCCCTCCCTCTGAGCCAAGAGGTACAGGAAGAGGTTCGTTCTGCTTCCCGGCGTATGCCAGCTTTTTATTGAGAATCCAAAAGTACCGGCTGTGTTTAACGAACGTGTCAAAGAATTAAAATCCCCGGCATAATGATACTTCTGTATGACTCCAAAATTTTGCAGCAATTGTGGTGCGGAACTTGTTCAGGGAGTGGAGATCTGTCTGAAATGTCACAGCCCTGTTTTTCCAACAGCAACGGGCAAAAAGCAGTACCCAAAGGATACGCCGGAGAACCGCGCCAGGAAGATGAGGGAATACAAAGTTATCGTTTTTGACGAGGTCGCGGATGCGGCAAGTAAGGGAAAATATGATAAAACAAGGTTGGAAACCACGCTGAACTCCCTCGGTCTGGAGGGGTGGAGTCTGAAAAAAACCCGTATGAGACAAATCCCGGGACTTGTCTCTTCCACCATTGAATTTATCATGATTTTTGAACGCGATATGCCATTGGAGGCCTAGGTCAGGAAATTGAATCTTTATAATTTAAAAAAATCTATTATAAATTTAGTATTACAGCGAGAAAGCGTGGATTTGCTTACAACTGGAGCACAATTTATTGTATGGTCTCGTGATAATGGAACATCCTTCCTGAATTTCAATAATGAATCTGATCCTAATGACCTGTTACCTGAAGGAGATGTGAAAAAGCAACTTTGGAAAATAAAATTCGACTCAATCAATCAAGGGATTATGGAAATGAATTTTTAATATATCTGGTGAACATTTCAGAAAATATTTCGTTGATTACTTAAAATAGGGAAATGTGAATCATTTGGTTTTTTCTTTTTATAACAGTCTCATGCAAATAATGCAGGTGGATAATAATGGATGAAATGGGCTTATCACCAGGATCTGTTCAATCCATAATTGATTCAAAAAAAGCAGTTGAGCGATACCAGCATAGATTGGACTATTGTTATGCATATTTGTCGGAAAACAACTTCCCCGATAAGCATTTTCAACAGCAAATTGAACCTGAATTAGTTTCTATATTGAAAAAAAATGGGAAATCTAAAAAATGTATTCAGAAAGAAATCCGCGAAACAAATCGGAGGTGGGGTTTTTTAGCCCTAACAAAATCCCAGTTTTTAATTCGTCTAAATCATTTGATACCTGAGGAATTGGACAGCGCCAAGTGGGTGAATACGTATTGTCATGATGTTCCGTTTGGTTGCGTGACGAAAGATGCTACCGATAAATTGACTCCTGAACAAATTCAACGGTGGTCAGATGGAAACCTTCTCATGTATCATAAAAACAGTTCGTACATCAATCTTACTGGTGTATTGTTATCCGAAAATTTTTTTGTAATTGAAACGTTATGTAGAACAATATTATTTGGGAGTTGTCTTGAATTCGCACTTAAATCACTAGATGAAAAGACAACCGTTCAACACAAGGAAATTTATCAATCATTAAAAAGAATGGGTGATGCAAATAGTGATAAAATTATTTGTAAACTATGTTCTTTTAACAAGCGCTGTAAAAAATGTGCAGATTTTTTAATTTTAGCCCAAGTTTATGAATTATTCTATCATTTACGGGTAATTAAGGATTATAAGATGGAATTTTGGGATATGGAACTATTCTCCCCGTTATTCAGTCAAAAGAATTTGGAATACATGTTTAACATCGTAATAAAGGTTCAACAAATTGACACTCGAATTTATAACGGGTATTGGCGATCCCCTTTCCATCTCTATAAGGATAATCAAAGAATTGATACACTTATTCAAGATTTCGATAGATGGCGTTCTTCGAAAAGTAAAAGAGAGCGAATCGAACCATTGGTGTAAAAGTGTTGCTATGGCGATTTGGACTTGAAAATTAAAAAAAATATATATACTGATGTATTTAAAAGTCAGTCATGATCCTGAACTGGTCGATCTCTTCGCGGTCGAGCTGCTCTAAGAACTCGTCCGCCGCATGCGACACATCCTTCGAAGCGGTGATCGCACGCCCAACGACAAGAATATCGGCACCGGCCTTCAGCGCATCCTTCACAACGTTGACGCGGATGCCGCCGGCAGTTGCGACAAGAAGCTTGCCGCCGGCTGCTTTCTTGAGCGCCGGGATGTCACCCCAGGCATGGGCGGTCTCCTCGACATCGATGGCACGGTGGAGTTCCACGATGTCCGGCTTGACTTTTAAGTTCTGGATGATTTTTACCGGGTTCGCAACGTTCAGCATGTCGATGACGGAGTAAATGCCGACCTTCTTCGCCTCGATTATAGCCTTTTCAATGGTGGATGTGGGGGCAAGACCGGAGATGACGACTGCGTCAGCAGTTGCATCGGCTGCCATGCGGGCTTCGAGGTTGCCGGTGTCAAGGATCTTCAGGTCAGCGATGATGAACGCGTTGGGCTTGATCTTCCGGATATCGGAGAGGACGGAGAGGCCGAACTTCTTGACGAGCGGGGTTCCCGCCTCGATGATGAGGTGGTCGTTCTCCGGGAGTGCCGACAGGACTGAATTGAGCTTGTTCATGTCGACAATATCGCATGCCACCTGCAGGTACGGCGGGTCCCAGAGGCGCTGCACCTTGAATCCCATGATCGCGTGGGCAGCCCGGTCTTTCTCCTTGAGAAGTGTCCTGGTGTCCGGGAATGATTCCATGGCGCGGGTGATGGCAAGCTTGGTTGCACCGTAGTTGAAGCGGTAGAGCTTGTTGTAGTCCTTTGCATCCGGGTGGACAAAAGCGGAAACAAGGATAACCAGGCTCTCGGTGTCAGCAGTGCCAAACGCCCCTTCTTCGAGGCTGTCAGCAACGGCCTTTGCAACCGCTGCCTGCACGGGGCCGAACATCTCGTTGACCTGGTCAATATTCTTTAAGGTAACTTTCGGGATGACGAGCGTCACCGGCTTTGTCAGCAGGTTCGGGCGTACGACCGCGAGCAGCGGGGTATGCCCGACAGACAACTGCGAGATCGCATTTGCAAACGCGGATCCAATGGGACCTTCCTTCTCTCCCATCAACAGATCGATGTGCGCCAGTTCTGCGCCTTCGCCAATAAGTGCTTCTCCAACTAAATACATGGAACTCTCCGTATGTTGAGTACTATGTGCCCGTAATATATGATAAAGTTACTAAGGGCAGGAGGATCATCCCGGGGATGGGTTCATTACCCGGTTCTCCCGTGCAGGAAACCGGAGTATACAACGGATGCATGAAGAGCAGCACTGCCAAAAAACAACAAAAAAACTCTTAAGAAAACGTGGGGTTGGTGAGATTTGAACTCACGATCGACGGGTCTCTCCGACATGCATCAGTGCTCCAACGGGTCATCATCTTGTTTTCAGGAGACCCATTGTTCATCATCTGCGAGCACAAAGAACGCAAAGACCGCTGGAGCCCGTCGCCATACCGGGCTAGGCCACAACCCCGTTCTTTAAGTCATCAGGACGGATTTTTTCCTGACTCAATAAAATCGCAGTGTATAAACTTAAGAGTTGTGCTGCTTGCGGCACCGCCGGAATGTGCCGGGCGGGAGGATGTGCCAACAGGTTATAAACACGTCCCTGATGGCGCAGATCCGGTTGTCTCTTCCTGAAAATGTGGCGTGGGATATCAGGGTGCACCAGACCGGAAAACCGGACTGCACCACACCACCGGGTTAAATCACTACCCATATATGATCCGGTTTCCCACCTTTTACCAATGATTGAGGGCAGTTATATATGCGGGACATCAGGGGTTCCCCTGCTGGGAATGACTATCAGCGAGATGGTCGACAGTATCGCGGCAAAATACCCGGACACCGAGGCTGTCGTATCCGTGCACCAGAACATCCGGTGGACGTACCGGGAATTTGCGGAGCAGGTGAACCTGGCAGCCCGCGCCCTCATGGGGCTTGGCGTTGAGAAGGGCGACCGTGTCGGTATCTGGGCCATGAATTATGCCGAATGGGTGGTAGTCCAGTTCGCCACCTCCAAGATCGGCGCAATCATGGTGAACATCAACCCGGCGTACCGCACGTACGAGCTCGAGTACGTGCTCAAGCAGGCCGAGATCTCGACCCTGATCGTGCAGGGCCGGTTCAAGACCTCGGACTACGTGGGGATGTTCTACGAGGCCTGCCCCGAGGCGTACGAGGCCAAGCCCGGCAGGATCTCAAGCGAGAAGTTCCCGTTTTTGAAAAATGCAGTATTCATGGGCGACATCCCGTATAACGGCATGTACACGTGGAAAGACTTCATGAAAAAGGCGGACGAGATGTCGATGGACGATATCGCCGAGCGGGGCGAAGGACTCTCGTTCGACGACCCGATCAATATCCAGTACACGAGCGGCACCACGGGCTTTCCCAAGGGAGTTGTCTTAACCCACCACAATGTCCTCAACAACGGTTTCATCATCGGCGAGGGCATGGGATTTACGGAAAAGGACCGGCTCTGCATTCCCGTCCCGTTCTACCATTGCTTCGGCATGGTCCTCTCCAACCTTGCCTGCGTCACCCACGGCACGACCATGGTACTGCCCGCCCCGACGTTCGATGCCGAAGAGGTGTTAAAGACCATCGAGAAGGAGCGCTGCACGGCTGTCCACGGCGTCCCGACCATGTTCATCGCCGAGCTCACCCACCCCAACTTCTCCAAGTACGACCTTTCGACCCTCCGCACCGGCATCATGGCCGGCTCCCCCTGCCCGATCGAAGTGATGAAAGAGGTGAACACAAAGATGCACATGAGCGAGATCGTGATCGTCTACGGCCAGACCGAGACAAGCCCCGGGGTCACGATGACCACCACGAAAGACCCGGTCGAGCGCCGGGTCACGACCATCGGCCGGGCCTTTCCCCACACCGAACTCAAGATCGTGGACGCAAAGACCGGCAAGATTGTCCCGATCGGAGAGATCGGGGAGATCTGCGCACGGGGTTACTGCGTCATGAAATGCTATTACAACAATCCCTCGGCGACCCATGCCACGCTCGACAAGGACCACTGGAACCATACCGGCGACCTCGCCACGATGGACGAGGAGGGTTACTTCAAGATTGTCGGCCGGCTCAAGGACATGGTGATCCGGGGCGGCGAGAACATCTACCCGCGGGAGATCGAGGAATACCTGCATCACCACGAGAAGATCGCCGATGTCTATGTCGTCGGTGTCCCGGATATCAAATACGGCGAGGAACTCTGCGCATGGGTGAAGATGAAGCCCGGCCAGACCATGACCGAGGAGGACGTGAAAGACTTCTGCAAGGGGAAGATCGCCCACTACAAAATCCCGCGGTACGTCATCTTCGTGAACGATTTCCCGATCAACATCTCCGGCAAGATCATGAAGTTCAAGATGCGGGATGAGTCGATAAAAGTACTCAGGCTCGAAGCCGCCGACAAGATCGAGACGGCCTGATCCTGTCCGGATTCTTATTTTTGGTCTTTTACCTGCTGCCGGATCAGGTCGTGCAGGAATTCCGGTAATCCATCGGGTTCTGGATCTTCTCCCGTGCATCCTTCCCCGCGATCTTCCTCATGAGGCAGTGTACCGGCCGCGTCAGCAGAATCTCGTGGTCACTGTTTCTTTTTCAGCTTCCTAATAAGCCCGGAAACGCGTTCTCTGGCCGCTGCGGTTGCCGCAGGATCCCGTTCAAGCGTCAGGGTCAGGATATCCCCCTCTCCGCTACCGGGAGGGAGGAGCGAGACCGGGAACGTGATCCGTTCCCGGGGTTCTTCCCGCATAACCAGCACCGCAATCCCTTCCTCAATCCGGTCGATACTCACGTTCATGACGAATCCGCCTCCGATTTTCGGTCAATGATATTTCCGCTCCCGTCCTTTAAGGTTGCCAGATCGCCGCTGTTACCCCAGAGGGGGTCAGTCCTGCCCATGAAGAGGGCGGTATCGTTTATCACGCCGCTTCCGGTATAAACGGTCACCGAACTTCCGGGGAGGAGGAGAAAGGCCGGGAAGCGATAGGGTTCAGCACTGTTCTGGTCGGCAAGCGTCCAGCTGGTGAGGAGGACCGGTGAGTCCCCGCGGTTGGCAAGCCGGACCCACTCGCCGTTCAGGTTCTTTGTGTCATCACCGGGTGCATTGAACTGAACTGCGCTGATGTATACCGATGAGGCATTCCCGATCTGGAGTGCCGGGAGAGTAAGGGGAGGTACCGGGACCGTGATAGTGGAGGGGATTGCAGGAATCGTAACCGGCAGGGTGAATGGCGCGGACGGCGTTGTTGTGCCGGTCGTTACCGGGGAGAAGAGCGGGACTGTCGTTGCGGGTGTTGCCGCTCCTGTGCCGGAGTGCGACCAGATATTCCCGCCGTCCTTCTCCGTAACAACCGAATAGGTCGCGCCGTCGCTTTCAACAAGGATCGTCCCGTCCTGGTCCGTGCGGAGCACGGTTGGTCCTGCGGTCTTCAGCCGTTCAAGGGTCTCCTGGTGCGGGTGACCATAATCGTTATCTTTGCCAAGGGAGATAACCGCAACTTCCGGGTCCACGCGATTCAGGAACGCTGCCGAGCTTGCGTCGGAACTCCCGTGGTGACCGACCTTGAGGACCTGTGCACCGAGCGGGTAGCCGGTCTTTTCCATGGCGTCCTCCGCTGCTGTTGTTGCATCACCGGTATAGAGCAGGTTCACCGTCCCGTACGAGATCCGCAGTACGATACTGTTGGTGTTGATGTCATCACCTCTGTCTTCCTTCGGAGGCGAAAGCACGAGGATGTCAAGGGACGGATCGATTTCAATAGTCTGCCCCTGTTCTGCAACAAGGTAGGGGATGTTCTTATCATCCACCGTTTCAAGGAAATGTTCGTAAAGGGAAGACGATGAGGGTATGCCGGAATCGAGTACTTTTCCGACCGGGAAATGTGCAAGCACCTTCTGCATCCCGCCGATATGATCGGAATGCGGGTGGGTTGCGACCAGCAGATCGATGCGGGTGACACCGAGTTTTTCTAAATCGCTGACAACCCGGTCTCCCTGGTCCATTTCACCGGCATCGATCAGGATGACCTTGTCCTTAAAGAGAATGACCGATGAGTCGCCCTGCCCGACATCGAGGAAATATGCCCGCAGGTCGCCCGTGGTGTCGGCTCGGAGGGAGGACCTGTTTCCCCCGGGCAGTCTGTCGGTGCACCCGGCCAAAAAAATTCCGCTTATGAGGAGGATAATAATACCGGCAGACAGGACGGTCCGTACGGGTACTGATGAACGCATCCGGGGACTCCCTACGCAGACTGTGCCCGCCGTACCAGTTCCTGTGCTGCCTTTGCTGCTGCAGAGAGGATCTGCTCCTCGCCCGGGACTTCCCGGTCAACCATGAGCACCCTGCCATCGCAGATAGTCGTCTCGACTGCCCCCCCGCTGCAGGAGTATACGAGGTTGGAGGTTGCGTTGTGCAGCGGGGTGTTGCAGGCTGTCCGGGCACTGACAAGGATAATATCCGCCGGTGCGCCGGCAACGAGCCTCCCCGAGGCAAGACCCAGCCCCTTTGCACCATTCACGGTTGCCATGGCAAGCGCCTCGTGCGCAGGCAGGAGGGTCGGGTTGTTCCAGAAGAACTTCTGGAGCAGGGCGGCAGTTTTTGTCTCCCTGAACATATCGAGGTTATTGTTCGAGGCGCACCCGTCCGTCCCGAGACAGACATTTGCACCCGCTTGTGCGAGCCAGTGGTACGGCATGGCACGGTTGGTGGCAAGCTTCATGTTGCTCGACGGGTTGTGCGACACGGAGACGCCACGCTTCCCAAGGAGCGTGCATTCGGCCTCATCGAGCCAGCAGCAGTGGGCGGCAACAGTACGGGGGGCAAGGAGCCCGCAATCGTCGAGATGGGCTGCCGGGCGTTTCCCGTGCCGGGCAATACAGTCGTTCACCTCCGTCTCTGTTTCTGACAGGTGGATATGGATACCGATCTTCTCCTGAAGGGCGAATTCCGCACACCAGCGGAGACCTTCGGGAGAAACCGTGTAGATCGCGTGCGGGCCTGCCGCGGCCCTGATCCGGGGGTTGTCCAGAGAGCGGATGTGACGGACAAGGTTCTCCGTTGCCCTGCACTCGGCCTCCCGCTTCTCCTGACTGAAGAGGTCGATAAAGCCATAGGAGAGCGTTGCACGGATACCGGTCTCGCCGACAGCACGGGCTGCCTCCTCCATCATGAAATACATGTCATTGAAGGCAACCGTCCCGCTCTTTATCATCTCGAGGCAGGCAAGTTTTGTCCCCCAGTACACATCAGCCGGGGTCAGGTGGGCTTCGAGCGGCCAGATCTTCTGGCTGAGCCAGTCCTGCAGGATCATGTCGTCAGCATACCCCCGCAGGAGGCTCATGGCGGCATGGGAATGGGTGTTGACGAGCCCGGGAAGCGCAATCGCCCCGTTTCCGTCGATGATCACGTCTGCTTCTCCCTTATATTCCCTCCGTATCCCGGCACCCGCTGCCCCGATAGTGCCGTCGTCTTTCACAAAAATATCCGCAATCCTGCCACTCGAGCTGCACATCCGCAATCAGGATCGACTGCTGCCGGTTAAAAATATCGTCCATACCTCTCCTCCGTTAAGCCATCTGCCTGATGATGGTGTTCAGAATCTTTCCGGTCCGCTCCCGGTACTGCCGGGAGATCTCCAGCACCTCGTCCCACGACAGGACACCGTCTGCAATCCCGTTTGCATAATTGTCCACCGTGCAGATCGCGGCAAACGGAATCGTCAGCTCGCGGGCAAGCGTTGCCTCGGACGCAAGGGTCATGCCCACGAGATCGGCAAAGCGGGAAAGGGCTGCAATCTCGGCAACCGTCTCGAAACGCGGCCCCCGGGTCTGCACATAGATCCCCCCGGGCCGGGCTTCCGGGATGAGCCGGTGCAGTTGCTGCGAAAGTTCCGGTGACAGTTCCGGCATGACATGCTCAACGGCATGGTCATGGATGGAGGGGATATCGGCCATGGTCAGGTAATCGGCGGGTATGACCAGCGAGCCGGGCGTGATAGCGGGGTTCAGGGACCCGGTTGAGCCGAATGCGACGATGCGATCCACGCCGGCAATGGCGAGAGCAGCCATGTTTGCCCGGAAATTGATCCGGTGGGGTGACAGATCCTGCTGGTGACGCATCAGGAATACAACGTTACCGGTGAGGAGTTCTGCGTTCCCGAACGGGGTATCGACCTGTTTTTTTTCCAGATCGGGAAGCGTGGAAAAGAGGAGGCTCGTCCCGCCGATGATCCCGAGCATCAATCCCACCTTCCGGGTATCCTGTACCTGCTCATATCCGCTTCTTTGAAAAACTGCTGCATGAGATCCCTTTTTTAGTCTAAAATTTGTTGGCAGGTGCACTAATAATTAGCGTATTTTCCGGAGGTCTTTTTTTGGGTAAGCGTAAATGGGGGGACAGCCCATACTTCCTGCTATGGGGACCTTTCTCACCGTCAGCGATGAGGCAATAAAAAACGGCGAATGCACGGATATCTATTTTATCCGGACGGAAGAAGCGCTGAAAAACGATAAGATCAACCCGCACGTGGTCATGGAAGTCACCGCCACCTCCCTCCCGGGCTCGTGGGCGGTCTTCTGCGGGCTTGCCGATGTCATCGCCCTCCTCGACGGGATTCCGGTGACGGTCGATGCGATGCCGGAAGGCACCGTTTTTTATCCGAATGAACCGGTGCTCCGGATTACCGGGAAGTACCGGGACTTCTGCCGGTATGAGACCGCGATCCTCGGGTTCCTCTGCCATGCGTCCGGCGTTGCCACTGCCACGGCCCACATCAGGCTCGCTGCCGGTGACCGCCCGGTTTACTCCTTCGGCTCCCGGCGCCAGCACCCCGCGATCGCCGCGATGATCGAGCGGGCAGCCTGGATTGGCGGGGCCGACGGGGTATCCAATACCTGTGCTCCTGAAGGAATGCCGGTGGTCGGGACGATGCCCCACGCGTTTGTCATGTGCTACAGGAAACCGGAGGATGCATGGCGGGCGTTTGACCGGAGCGCTCCGGCGTCGGTCCCGCGGATCATGCTCTGCGATACCTGGTGCGATGAGAAGTCTGAGTCCCTGCGGGCAGCTGAATGCGGTGCAACCGCAGTCCGCCTCGACACTCCCCGTTCCCGGCGCGGGAACATGCGGGCGATCATCGAGGAAGTCCGCTGGGAACTCGACTCCCACGGGCATAAGGAGGTGAAGATATTCCTCTCCGGGGGCGTGACACGGGAAGACGTGATCCTCTACCGCGACTGCGTGGACGCGTTCGGTATCGGGGGTGCCATTGCCAATGCCCCGGTGATCGACTTTTCTCTGGACATCGTGGAGATCGGGGGGAAGGCAAAGGCAAAACGCGGGAAGCGCAGCGGGGTCAAGCAGGTATATGCGAAGAAGGACGGGGAGCATGTCGTGCTGCCGGCATTGCAGAAGGGGCCAAAGGGTGCAACCCCCTTAATCGAGACATTTATTGAAAACGGAAACGTTGTGCAGGACTCATGGATGCAGGAAGCACGGAAACGGCTGGCAGAGACCTGCAGGTCACTGAAATTGCCGGAATGATTTTTATTATTTTCTCACGGCTGAATAAATTTGCGGAACGGGGATGTACACCCGATGCCTGGCCCGGTCCTGCCGGAAGAAAGCCCAATTCTTTTAACCTATGCCGTCCTAGTAGCTAGGAGCGGGCTGGTAGATCAGTGGTAGATCGCTTCCTTGGCATGGAAGAGGCCGCGGGTTCAATTCCCGCCCAGTCCATCCTTTTTTGACAGGTCATTTTTTTGCAGGTAATCCTCAGACAACGGTTAAAAATAATTCCCCGGGGTCATGCGATCATGGCCGGAGAGGATCCTCATGAGGTACTTTTTTATCATGCCAGAATGATCACTCACATACCATGCGTATCCGCGATCTGATCCTGCCGGAAGACAAGGTTTTTTTTACCCTGTTTGGGGAAATGACAGAAAAAATTTCCGAGGCAGCCACCACGCTGAACGAGATCACCCACGAGCTTCCCGGGGGTACCGAGAAGGCACACAAAGTCCGCCAGATTGAACATCTGGGGGATGAGATAACAAGGAAAATCTACGAACAGACTGAATGAGTCGCTCATTACCCCGCTCGAACCCGATGAGATCGCCCGCCTTGCTCCTGCATTCGATGATGTGCTTGACAAGATAGACTGGGTGACACACCAGACTTTGTAATTACGGCATTGCCGAATCCAATGACGTTTTAAAGGAATACTCATACCTGATCCTCCTCGCAAGTGCTGAAATATCCCTTGCTGTGGAAAGCCTGTCAAGCCTGAAAAATCCTGATGACGTGAAAACTCATGCCATGGAGATCAGCCGGCTCTACAACCTCTCCACCGAGCTCCTGTCGCGGGCAGTCCTTGAACTCTTCAAAACAAAGGACCTCCTGATGATCATCAAGCTCAAGGATATCTATGAAGGGTCTGGCAAAAGTCATGGAAAAATGCAATGATGTCGGACATGCCCTCAGTGACATCACGATGGCACATGCATGACCGGCATGGAACCGCTTATCCTGTTGGGGATCATCCTCGCGCTTGCACTGAATTTTGTTAATGGCCTCAATGATGCATCGCATTCGATCGCAACCGTTGTGGCAACAAAAGCGCTCTCCCCGGCAAAAGCAGTATTCTCTACAGCCGTCTGCAATGTGATCGGCCCGTTCGTTTTCACGACTGCGGTAGCTGCAACGATCGGTACTGCAATTATTTCCCGGAGCGGGCTTACCCCCCTTTCCATTGTTGTAGCCGTAGGTACCGCCATCATTCTGGTATTCACAGCTACCCGGGCCGGCATTCCCCTGTCCAGCAGCAACGCCATAATCGGAGGAATTCTGGGAGCCGGTATCGCAGTCGGGGGGGTGTCGGCAGTTATCCTTCCCGGTACAGGCATGCTCCTCGAAGTTATCGGCGTGGGAATAACCGGAGCCGTTGCTGGCGGCATCATGCTTGGCCTGTTTACAGCATCCTTTCATGAGGACATCCGGCTCGGTGCCCTTCTGGGCGCGATATGCGGGGCAGCATTGATTATCCCGGCAGAAATGCTTCTTGGCGCACTTCAGCTCACGGGCCTCTTAGCGATCATCCTGTTCATCTTCATATCACCCATCATCGGTATTGTCGGCGCATTTATCTTCGATATCATCATCTCCCACCTTTTCCGCCATTCCCGGCAGAACCGGATGAAGAGGATCTTCCAGCCGCTGCATGTGCTTGCCTGCTTTGTTCAGGCAACTGCCCACGGGGCAAATGATGGCCAGCACGCTGCCGGTGTAATTACCGCCCTCCTCGTATCTTCCGGCGTGCTGCTGGCGTTCGATGTTCCTGCCTGGGTCATCCTCGCCTCGGCACTGGCAATCGGGCTCGGCACCTGTTTTGGCGGGTGGCGGGTCGTGGACAAGATGGCAAAAGAGATCACAAAGATCCGCCCGTACCAGGGGTTCTGTGCTGCTACCACGAGCAGCGCAATTCTCGTCATGGTGACGGAACAGGGTATCCCGGTCTCCTCAACCCATGCCATCAACGGCTCGATCATCGGTGTCGGTGCGACACGGGGGAAGAATGCGGTACAGTGGCGGGTTGTCCGTGAGATGATGACCGCGTGGGTTATCACCATCCCGCTTGCCATGGTTGTAGCATGGGCAGGTTATTTCGTGGTCGCGGTTGCAATCTCGATCGTAGAAAGCCAGCCATATTTCGCTATATTTTTATGATCTCCTGTCGATTACCGGTGGGTTTGTTATGGGTCTTCGTGAATTGCTGATACCGCAGGACAAGGTTTTTTTTGACCTTTTCGAGAAACAGGCTGGGGTTGTGAAGGAGGCAGCGTGGCAGTTGGTAGCGCTGACCGAGGATTTCACGAACGTCAAAGAGAAGCGCCACGAGATCGAGAAGCTCGAACACAAGGGTGACCAGCTCACCCATGACATCTATGACCAGCTGAACCGCACCTTTATCACCCCGCTCGATCCTGAAGAGATCTCGCGCCTCGCCTCGGCACTGGACGAAGTGCTGGACTATATCGACGGGGCAACCGAGAAGATGTTCTATTACGGTATCGATGACACCGATTCGCACATGATCGAACTTGCGAAACTGATCCATATGTCAACCGCGGAGATAGAGAGCGCGGTCAAGGGTATCCGCTCGATCAAGGATCCCCGCTATGTTGAGGAGCGCTGCATTGAGGTGAACCGGCTCGAAAACCTTGCGGATGACGTGCTTGCCCATGCGGTGACCGACCTGTTCAAGACCACGGATGCGATAACGATCATCAAGCTCAAGGATATCTACGAGCACCTTGAGACCGCGACGGATTATTGCGAGGATGTTGCAAACGTACTTTCCGATATCGCAATCCGCCACTCATGAACGATACAATCAAAGCCCGTGAAGGGATTGCATGATCGAAGCCACGTGGGAACTGATCATCGTTATCATCGGGATCGCGCTGGTCTTTGATTTCACCAACGGGTTCCACGATTCGGCAAATTCCATTTCAACGGTGGTATCGACCAAGGTACTCTCTCCCCGGAATGCGGTTATTTTTGCAGCTTTTTTTAATTTCATTGCCGCCTTTGGATTCGGTGTGGCCGTTGCCAGCACCATCAGCAAGATCATCCAGCTGGAGATTGTCGATACGAAAATTGTCCCTTATATCATCCTCGGGGCACTTATCGGTGCGATCTCATGGAACCTCATCACATGGTTCTCCGGCCTCCCCACCTCGTCTTCCCATGCCCTTATCGGAGGAATGACAGGCGCGGGTATTTCAGCAGCAGGGTTAACAGCGATAAAATGGTCCACGGTCGAACAGGTTGCCATTTTCATGGTCGTCTCCCCCCTGATCGGCCTTACCTGCGGGTTCCTCTTCATGGCAGCGATCCTCAACCTCACCAGGAATGCAAACAAACAATCCACCGAAACGCATTTCAAGCGGCTCCAGCTCTTTTCCGCGGCTGCGTACAGTTTCAGCCACGGTACGAACGATGCCCAGAAGACGATGGGGATTATCGTACCGCTCCTCTTCTCCATCGGGTACTTCGGGGCATCCGTTGACCCCAACCACCTCCCGGTCCCTCTGTGGGTGATCCTGATCGCCCATGCGGCCATCGCTCTCGGTACGCTTTCCGGCGGATGGCGTATCGTCAAAACCATGGGATACAAGATCACCAAACTCCGCCCGGTCCACGGGTTTGCAGCCGAGACTGCCGGAGCCTCGACGATCATCGGGGCATCGGTTCTGGGTATTCCGGTCAGCACGACCCACATCATCTGCACGTCCATCATGGGCGTAGGGACGACCATGGGGACAAGCACGGTGAAATGGGGTGTGGCGCGGACGATCATGTGGGCATGGATCCTCACTATCCCGATCAGCGCCCTGATTGGCTATGTGACATTTGCCATAATCCGCGTAATAATCGGGTATTAGACTCCGGAGCCGTGGACCGGAATGGGGGTACTCCCACCCTTCCTCTTCCAAAAGAGGGGGGATTACCTCTTCATAAAGGGTCCCGGATTATTTTTCCCTGTGATACCGGCACTCCCCGCTGATAACACACTCCTCACAACGCGGCTTCTTCGCATCGCAGGTTATCCGCCCGTGGGCGATCAGGACATCCGTCACATCCCCCCAGCCCTCCCGGGGAAAGAGTGCCATGAGGTCCCGCTCGATAACGGCGACATTATCCGTGTCCGAGAACCCGATTCGCCGGGCAAGCCTCCGGACATGGGTGTCGACGGCAATCCCCTCGTTCTTCCCGAATGCATGGTAAAGAACGATGTTGGCCGTCTTCCGTCCCACACCCGGGATCGTCAGGAGCTCATCCATGGTCCCGGGCACGTTCCCGTTAAACGTTGTAATCAGAGCCTGCGAGGCTGCGATGATATTCTTTGCCTTCGCATGGTAGTAACCGAGGCTGTGGATGATCGTTTCCACATCATCCTGTTTTGCTTTTGCCAGTTTTGCAGGTGTCGGATATGTTAAAAAGAGCGGGCCTTTCACCTTCAGGACTGCCTTATCCGTGGTCTGTGCGGAGAGGATCGTGAGGATAAGTACCTCAAACGGCGTTCCCCGGCAGACCGTTTCCGGTGATTCGCGGGCATCAGGATACCGTTTCAGAAGAGCGGAATAGATTCGTGAAGCATCCTGTTTTTTCATGGTCCGATGGGGTAGGGCGGATTCGAACCGCCGTCAAAGCGTCCCAAACGCTCTAGGATGGACCAGGCTACCCTACTACCCCGTGCCATCATAGTTGCGCCGGGATGCTAAAAATAGGTGATGGTACCGGGATTGACGGACTTGAAGCGGATATCGATCCCTGTCGACAAATATTATATCGATATTGAGGGCTCCCCGCCATCAGGACCTCTCCGAGGCACGGCGGGGCAAGAAGGTTACAAATGAGAGATGCCATTGATCCACCGCGGGGGCGCCCCGTCAGGGAATGCCGAAGGCTGTGGAGAAGATTTTCTTCAAAAACCTTGGATCGCTGCGGTATCCATCATAATGGGGGATATGGGGGCATCAGCCCCCGTAATTGACGATTAAAATCTTTTTTTTATTGGTCTTTTTGATAAAACTACTTATAACGGCAGCGGGTTCTTCTTCCCTGCAGAAACCACGGTGCCCCGGTATTTTCCCTTGAGGATCGCGTTGGAAAGATTTTTCGGATCGCGCCCGTCGAGCACCACAAGGGGGATGTTGCTCCGTTCCACAACGCGTGCGGCGACGATATCAAGCACGTTGTTGGAACCGGCACCCAGCGCTGTGCTGCCAACGATCTCCAGCAGTTTCTGAGGAGTCATCGAATCGAACCGGGTCGCTTTCGGATCCCTGCGGGGGTCGGCTGAATAGATCCCGTCGACCGAGGTTAAGTTGAGGAAGACCGCTGCACCGACCCGCTCTGCCAGCACGGCCGCCACTGCATCGGTGGTCTGCCCGGGAGTGATGCCGCCCATCACGACAATTTTTCCCGATTCAGCGAATTTCTTTGCCTCTGCATGGGACTCGGCAACTTTCGGGTAGGCATTCTCACCGAGGGCGGCGATCAGCATGGTCGCGTTCAGCCGGGTGATCAGGATGCCGACCTCGTCCGAAGTGCCTTCGTCTATACCAAGGTCCCGCATGATGCTGATATAGCGCCGGGCCTCGCCGCCGCCGCCGACAACAACGAAAAGGCGGTGCAGTTTTGCGATCTTTTTTAAGACCGGCACGTATTCTTTGAGCGTATGGTCCTCAAGGGTCGGGATGAGGATGGAGCCGCCAAGCGAGATGACAACCTTCTTCATTGCACTAGTTTTTGTACCGGATACACATAGAGTTGTTTACCATGTTCTACTGCCCGGCCTGCAAGAGCCCGGAGATCTACGCAGTCGCAGGTGGATATATCGGCCAGGTATATCTCTGCAAGAAGTGCGGGTACCGCGGGTCGTTCGTGCTCGAGATCGATGATCCGGACACCTTCCAAAAGACTGAAGAGGAACCGGAAGGACTACACATAATCAGACTGCTCCGGAGGCACGCCATGCATGAGGCACGCCAGTATACAAAAAATGAGAACGGGACCGTAACCTGCTCGCTCTGTAACCACCGCTGCACCATCAGGGAAGGAAAGCACGGGATCTGCGGGGTCCGGAAAAACGAGCAGGGCACCCTTTTTGCGGAGACCTACGGGAGGATCAGTGCCGAGGCAATCGATCCCATCGAGAAGAAACCCCTGTTCCATTACCTTCCCGGCACCCGGTCCTATTCTCTCGGGGGGATTGGGTGTAACTTCCATTGCGAGCACTGCCAGAACTGGCATATCTCCCGGGCAAACCCTGACGATGCACGGATGCGAACCCTTGCACCCGAAGAGGGGGTTCACCGGGCCATCGACCGGCGGGTGTGCAAGTATTTCCTGGACGTACAATGAACCGACGATCTGGCACGAATATACGCTCGACATGGGGACGCTGGCCAGACAACAGGGATTGGGCACGGTCTACGTAACGAACGGGTATATCACGGAAGAGGCGCTCCGGGAACTTTCGCCCATGCTCGGGGCATACCGGGTGGATATCAAGTCATTCTCCGATGCTTTTTACAAAAAGATCTGCGGGGCGCGCCTCCAGCCGGTGCTGGACTCCGCTCTGCTCGCCCGCGAGCTGGGTATGCATATTGAAACGGTCACGCTGGTCATCCCCGGTCTGAATGACGATATGCGAAGAGATATCTTCACTCATCCGCTGGGTGATCGAACATCTCGGCCCGGCAACGCCGATGCACTTTTCAGCTTTCCATCCCGACTACAAGATGATGGACCGCGGGGGAACCCCCATTGCAACCCTGGAAAAGATCTATAAATCAGCAAAAGAACTCGGTTTAAAATATCCGTATACCGGGAACGTCTATAATCACCCGTATGAGAACACGTACTGCCCCGTTTGCGGGGCGACGCTCATCGAACGATTATGGTTTTTCCAGCCGGTTTCTGGAACTTGATGACCGGCAGTGCAAAAAGTGTGGTGAGAAGATAGAGATCGTGCGTCATGTCTGTCTGAACCTCTCCCTGACCAAAAGTTCATTGCCGACCGCATGCTGGGAACACTCACCCGGTACCTCCGGTTTATGGGATATGACACCACGAGCGCAAACGGACTCCTGGAAGGAGATCCCAAGGAGGATACCGTCCTCCTCGCGATCGCAAAGCAGGAGCACCGGCTCCTGCTCACAAAGGATGCGGAACTTGCCCGGCGCGGGAATGCGTCGGCCCTGTTGATCCTGTCCGATGACGTGATGGAGCAGGTGCAGCAGCTCATCGACCGAGGACTCGTCAGGAGAAGGCTGACCATGAGCAGGTGTTCGCTCTGTAACACGCTCCTGCGGGAGGCCACTACCTGCGAGGTCGGGCAGACGGAATATGCCCCGAAAGACTGGCGGGACATCTCCTTCTTCTGGTGCCGGCACTGTCAGAAGCTGTACTGGAACGGGTCGCACGGCAGACGACTGGAAGAACGGATTGAACGGGAACTCAAAGGGTAAGGGTATTTTCTAAAAAAAGGGACGTGACACGGCAGGATAACTCGCACGATCCCTGGCTTACAGGATCAGATCTCCTTCACCAGCGCTTCGTAAAAAGCATCCGATGCGTTTCGTTCGATCCATGGACGGTGCCCGCACTTTTGACAGGAGGATAAACCGGAAGTCCGGGCATTCCCGGGAGAGCGGCTCGTCCACTCCCTGTGCCGGGTGGGGATCATAATCGCCATGGATCGCAACAACCGGGCACCGGATGGCATGTGCCATCCCGGTCAGCACCCCTTTCCTGCGCAGCTCGCAGGCTTCGTCCCAGACACCGCGGAATACCTCATACTGGCTGTGGAACGCTTCATCCACAAACGGAACCGGATCATAGGTATCCGCATGGGACAACAGGATGCCGAGCCGGGCAAGGACCTTGTCTTTTTCCCCCACGACAGGATCGTCCATCTTCCCTATCAGGGCCATAGCCTCCGTCCGTTCAGCCGGGACGCATCCGGTCAAGCCGGGTCCGGGTGATAGAACCGGCATAGGACTCTTCGAACGGGGGGCTGGAAACAAGGATCAGTTTTTTAACAAGCAACGGGTAGCGTGCAGCCGTCATCCACGAGAGAAATGCCCCCCACGAGAAGCCGATCAGCGTGACCGGTCCCTGCGCATCTTCCGTCAGTACCGACCGGAGCTCCTGCACCTGAAGATCAAGCGTTGTTGCCGTCTGGAGCGGTTCGATGACTCCCCTGATCGCTGAAAGTTCCCGGGCAACCGGCGCTACTTCGCCGGGTGCACCCGGGCCCCCGTGGATGACTGCAAGGGAGTAGGGTCCCTGACCCCATTTCCGGACCGTCTTCATACGGGTATCCGGTTATCTCTCCGGGGTATAAAATTGTCCATTATACTGGTGCAATGGGATTTGGAATACTATCACCCACCGGGTATTTACGCAATCAGCCATTTGATCATAACTCCAGAATTTTTAGAGACCCCGTAGTATTCACAACGAACCTAAGGTATTCATTGTCATGCCGGATCTGGAGGGGGTGGAGGCATATCAGAGACCGGGCAGGGTCATTCCGAAAGGTTTTTTGAACCGGGATACCAGCTAGAATATAGAGAAGGCGGGGCCATTTTCCCTGCTTTTGCATATGGTAAGAGGTGTGTAGCGCGTGATTGACAAGCTGTTACTAGGAAACTACCGGTTCAGGGAAACTGATTTTACACCGAATATTGACTATTACAAGGAACTCGCGTCGAGCCAGCACCCGACAACCCTCTGGATAGGGTGTTCGGACTCCCGGCTCCAGACCGGCCACATCACCCAGGCACGGGCGGGAGAACTGTTCATCCAGCGCAACATCGGAAATATCGTCCCGATCCATGACTGGAATTTTGCCACCGTTCTCGAATACGCTGTCGTACACCTGAAAGTGGAGGATGTGGTGATCTGCGGGCATTCCAACTGCGGGGCAATCCGCGCCCTTGACAAAGAGAGTACCGATGCCTACATCCCGCTCTGGCTGAACAATGCCCGTGAGGCTAAAACCCGCGTCGACGCAAAAGTCAGTCCCCCAAAAACGGTACTTGAGGCAGAGGAGCGCTACCGGATGATCGAACAGGAAAATGTCCGGCTTCAGATAGAACACCTGTACACCTATCCGCTCCTCAAAAAGGCCGTGGATGAAAAGAAAGTGAGTGTTTACGGCCTGTATTACGATCTCGGAACCGGTGAACTGAAAAAGATCGCCTGATTTAGAATTCCTTTTCAATTTCCTTTTTTATCCGGTCAAGGGAGATCCGCCCGATCCGGGTGATCTGCCCGTTGACGAGCACCATGGGAAGGGGGGGATATTCCCGTTCGATGATCGCCCGGATATGTTCGGGTACACCGTCATCGACCAGGGTGAGCTTCAGATCCACACGGGCCCCGTAGATATCTTTAAGGACCTTTTCCAGTTCAGTGCATGCATCGTTCAGTTTCCCCGAGAGATAACAACCTGAAAGACCGCAGGTACGGTTCTCGTCGCAGGGAAACGGTGAGCATTCCGAGGTTTTCAGGCCAACAATTTCGACATGGACGGTACCGGTCATGCCAGTACTGTTGGCACACACAATATTTGAGGATTCGTGACGGGATAAACAGGGAAAAGTGCTCCCGGCGGATCGGGTCGAAGAGCTGACGCATTCTGTCGAAGACCGGAGGGTCGATCGAAGAACTTCGTTCTTTCTCTGTCCCGGGTCTGAAGAACCTCGACAAAGAGAAGTGAGGCACAATGCCGGACTTCGATGGGATGCTTTAACCGACCTTCAAGGTTCTGATGAGCTTCATCATTCTCCAGCCTGCGGTTCCTGGCGGATTCTGAGAGGTTCGCCAGAACTCCGAAGATGAAAAGAATTCATCAGAATTCTCCGGAAACCCCGGTCTCACGCGAACCGTTCGAACCGGTCCTTCGTCACCTTACAGATCGGACAGATCCCCGGGGGCTCCTCACGGGCGCAGAGATACCCGCAGACCCTGCAGCGCCAGACCGGAAGGGAAAATACCGGTGCCGGGATTGCTGAAACCATCTGATCAGCGTTTCCTTTTTTCCGCAGAGACCGGGGAGGCCGGCGTTCCGGGACCGGTGCAACCTGTTTTTCACCGTGTGCAATTGCATCACTGACGTAGAGTGCACAGTAGCAGGCACCGAAATCGTTCAGATCGGGATCGCGATAGTCACACGGGCAGATTATATCGGTATCGTCCTCTCTTTTCCCTGCAGCAAGCCGGCAGGGACAGGCCCGGTACCCGAAACGCTGCTCGTTCTTCAGCAGTCCGCGGATCAGGTTTTTAACAAACTCCACATCCGGGTTGAACCGGTAACCCCCGGCCTCTGCTTCCTTTTTCAGCGAGAGATATACTGTTATCGACATCAGCTTCACTGATACTCTGAAAATTCATACACGGAACGCCTCCCGTATCTCCGGTTCCCTGAAACCAACAATGGATTTCCGGTTATCAATAACAAGGGTCGGGAACGAACCGGTGGGATTCCATTTCTCTACCTGATCCATTGCATCGTCCTGTTCCTTGCCATCCAGCAGGTCGACATAGGTAAAATCAAACTCCACGCCAAGTTCCTTAAGCAGTTCTTTCGTCTTGGCACACCAGCCGCAGGTGCTCAGTGCATACAGCATGACGGTCCCCATATTCTTCCCGGCAACATGTTCGGTACCCATAAAAATCACCTTCCGTGCTCTGCAAGGAGATTGCAATAAATACTATTTATAAATGGGGATGGAGGAAACCGCAGGCACATAAAAAAACCTCTGCCGAAGATATCGTAAGAAGGGGGAATGCCCGGAAAAATTTCGTGCCGGACCGGTATAATGTTAATCTGTACATCGCGGCAACGGAATAACAAAAAAAGGGAATTACTTGTTTTTCATAATAATGTTGACATCTTCGAGCAGAGCCTGGAGGTCTTCTTCATGCTCGACCTCCATCTGGAGGATGCCCAGCACCATATTATAGGTTACCGGGTCCTTGTCTCTTGTCTTTTTCAGGAGGCTGTTGTAACTCTTGATGGCACACTGCTCCCCCTTGATGTTCTGCTCCAGTACTTTGACGATGAACGGGTCATCCGGGGCATCGTACCCGCAGTTGGTGTGTTTGTACCAGTCTTCCGGTTTCGTGACCGGCGTCCCGCCAAGCTGGATGATTCGTCGTGGTGAGAAGGACAGCATGCCCCAGTTCTTCGGTCGCGTGGAGCGTGAGTTCGGCAATAACCGCTTCCTTGTTGGGACCCCGGACAACTTTTGAACCAATCCAGTACTGGTAGTATGCAAGCCATTCATCAGAATATGCCTTGTTGAGGAGTTTTACGAGATCCCCAACATCGGTATCAACAATTTTTCTTCCTTGCGTTCCCATGGTTTTCACCGTCAATTCATTGACTGACAGGTGAATATCGACCGTGAACGGATTTATGTATATCCGTGCCGGTAACCTGCGATGATTTCGACCCCCGGCTGTTTTTCAGAAGGGCGGGCACGTTTATCGGTGACCACAGGCCATAGACCGATTTTCAAGAGGGGGGAATCGTCCGGTAACTGGTACCTGCACTATCGTTAATAACTATTCAGGCACATTACATATGGAAATTATGAAGGCGGTTCTGGGTCTCGAAGACGGGCACGTTGTTGTGGGCGAGGGTTTTGGTGTGGAAGGTGAATGTTCCGGCGAACTCGTTTTCAATACACAGATGACCGGGTACATGGAATCCTTGACGGATCCCAGTTATTTCGGCCAGATCCTCATGTTCACGTTCCCGCTCATCGGCAATTACGGTGTTGACCGGCAGAATTTCCAGAACCCCCGCATCTGTGCCCTCGGTGCGGTAACCAGGGAGATCTGCGAGAAACCCGCCGCCCTGCCTTCCATCAGATCCTTTTTTGAAGAGAACCGCCTGCTCGGGATGACCGGTGTTGATACACGGGCACTTACTATCAGGACCCGTGTCCACGGGACGATGCGTGCCGCACTGGTTCTCGGGAGCGACGACGGGGAATATGCGGTAAAACTTGCCCGGAAAACCCCCACAATCTGCTGATATTGTTCCCATTCCTGAAGTTTCCTGCAGGGAACCCTATCACGTCAACGGCAGCGGGAAACGGATCGCGGTCATCGATCTCGGGATAAAAAAGAACATGATTACCAGCCTGTCAAAGCGCAACGGCGACCTTTACGTCTTTCCCCACCATGCAACCGCGGACCAGGTACGTGCCTCCCGGCCTGACGCCCTCTTCATCAGCAACGGGCCGGGGGATCCCAAACAGGCCACTCACGCGATCAGCCTGCATCAGGGAACTGCTCGGGGAACTCCCGATCTTCGGGATCTGCATGGGGAACCAGGTAGCAGCGCTGGCACTCGGCGGCGATACCTACAAGCTCAAGTTCGGTCACCGGGGAGCCAACCAGCCGGTCAGGTACAAGGATGGCAGGATCTTCATTACGACCCAGAACCATGGTTTCGCCGTTGATGCAGAGTCCCTTCCCGAAGGGTCGAAGGTCACCTATACCA
Organism: uncultured Methanoregulaceae archaeon; assembly: GCA_963818425.1. Lineage (GTDB taxonomy): Archaea > Halobacteriota > Methanomicrobia > Methanomicrobiales > Methanospirillaceae > Methanoregula. The sequence goes on from CAWFSA010000004.1 coordinate 270,429, forward strand.
ACGTGAACGACGGCACGGTCGAAGGGTTCGAAAATACGGATCTTGATCTTACCACCGTACAGTTCCATCCCGAAGCACATGGCGGGCCTCGGGATACGGAAGCCCACTTCTTTGACGCGATGTTCAGGAGGCTTGCATAAATGCCCAAGAGGACAGATATCAAAAAAGTCCTTCTGATCGGGTCGGGACCGATCCAGATCGGGCAGGCTGCCGAATTCGATTTCTCCGGGTCACAGGCGTGCCGTGCACTCAGGGAAGAAGGAATCAGGGTAGTCCTTGTCAATTCCAACCCTGCAACCATCATGACCGATCCGGAGATGGCCGACGAAATTTATATCGAACCCCTCCGGGCCGACGTCATTGCAAAGATCATCGAGAAAGAGAAACCCGATGGCATCCTTTCGGGAATGGGTGGCCAGACCGCGCTTAACCTGACGGCTGAACTGGCAGAGATGGGTGCCCTGAAAGGGGTGGAAATCCTCGGAACACCGCTTGAAGCGATTTATAATGGGGAGGACAGGGAAAAATTCCGGGATCTCATGACCAGCATCGGAGAGCCGGTCCCCAGGAGCATTGTCCTCAATTCACTCAGCCAGATCGATGAAGTGATAAAAGAGATCGGGCTCCCTGCGGTTGTGCGCCCGGCTTACACCCTTGGTGGTGCCGGGGGAGGGATTGGTAAAACACGCGAGGAACTGGCCCGGATCATTGAACTGGGCCTCTCCCGTTCGCGCATCCACCAGGTCCTCATTGAAGAGAGCGTGCTCGGCTGGAAAGAGATTGAATTTGAAGTGATGCGGGACTCGTCGGATACCTGTATCATTGTCTGCGGGATGGAAAATGTCGACCCGATGGGCATCCATACCGGGGAAAGTGTCGTCGTGGCACCGATCCTCACCCTCAGGGATGACGAATTCCAGATGATGCGCAGCGCTGCCATCCACATTATCAGGGCGCTCGATGTTCAGGGTGGCTGCAATGTCCAGTTCGCATTCCGGGACGGGGATTACCGCGTCATTGAAGTGAACCCGAGGGTATCCCGGTCATCGGCCCTTGCTTCCAAGGCGACAGGTTATCCTATTGCACGGGTTGCTGCAAAGATTGCCATCGGGTTGCGCCTTGATGAAATCACCAATACCGTCACCGGCTGCACCCCGGCATCGTTTGAACCGGCTATTGACTATATTGTTGTCAAGATCCCCCGGTGGCCGTTTGACAAGTTCAAGGGCGCCGACAGGACACTCTCGACATCCATGAAGAGCACGGGAGAAGTGATGGCAATCGGCCGGACTCTTGAAGAAGCGTTCATGAAGGCAAAGCGTTCACTTGACACCGATGTACGATCCCATACGAGCCCCAGCGAGATCCGGATGATCCTGTCCCGGCCAACAGATGAACGGTTTCACTGCCTCTTCGATGCGTTCCGGTTGAATTTTACCCTTGAGGAGATCGCAAACCTTACCTCGATCATCCCGTTCTTTCTGGAGAAGATCAAAAATATCGTTGAACTGTGAGAAACACCTCGCAACCCATAGTGACCCTTCAGATATCCACCTTGCCAAGAAATACGGGTTCTCTGACCGGGAGATTGCAAAAATCACCGGAATCCCGTTCGAAGCTGTCGAGAAAATTGCCGGTCTTCCTTCCTACAAGATGGTTGACACCTGTGCTGCCGAGTTCCCGGCAAACACACCGTACTTCTACTCCACGTATGAGCCTGAATGCGAGATCATACCCACGGATACAAAGAAAGTGCTCATCCTGGGATCCGGACCGATCCGGATCGGCCAGGGTATCGAGTTCGATTACTGCACCGTCCACGCAGTTCAGGCATTGCGGGAAGAGGAGGGAGTTGAGGTCCATATCGTCAACAACAACCCGGAAACCGTTTCCACGGACTTTGATACTTCCGACCGCCTCTTCTTTGAGCCCATGCAGCTTGAAGACGTCATGAATATCCTGAAAAAGGATTATTATTATGGAGTTATGGTCCAGTTCGGGGGGCAGAATGCGGTCAACCTTGCCGTCCCCATCGAGGACGAGATCCGGCGGCTGGGCCTTAAAACCCGCATCCTCGGGACAAGCCCCGATGCCATGGATATCGCGGAGGACCGCGACCGGTTCAGCATACTCTTAAAAACGCTCAACATCCCCTGTCCGGCAAACAGTTCGGCATATTCAGAATCCGAGGCAAAGGCAAAGGCCGAACAGATCGGTTACCCGGTACTCGTGCGGCCCTCTTATGTCCTCGGGGGACGTGCCATGGAGATCGTCCATGAAGAACGCGAACTTGAGACCTATATGAAAGAGGCCGTCCGCGTCAGCAGGAACCACCCGGTGCTGATCGATTCTTACCTCCAGAACGCGATCGAACTCGATGTCGATGCGGTCTGCGATGGTACGGAGGTCCTGATCGGGGGCATCATGGAGCATATCGAACAGGCGGGTGTCCATTCGGGAGATTCTGCCTGCGTTATACCGACCCAGTCCCTCCCGCCGGAAGTTGTTGAGACCGTCAGGATGTATACCCGGAAACTCGCCCTCGGACTGGGGGTTGTCGGCCTCGTCAACCTCCAGATGGCTGTCAAGGATAACATCGTGTACATCCTTGAGGCAAACCCCCGGGCGAGCCGCACGGTGCCGTTCGTCTCAAAGGCAACCGGGATTCCCATTGCAAAGATCGCGGCTAAGGTTATGGTCGGGAAAAAACTGAGGGACCTCGGGTATAAAGAACGGGAGATTAAGCATGTAGCGGTAAAAGAGGTGCTGCTCCCGTTCAACAAGCTTGCCGGTGTCGATACCATGCTCGGACCTGAGATGAAGAGCACGGGTGAGGTCATGGGCATTGACTACGATTTCGGGCTCGCATTTTACAAGGCCTGCATTTCGGCAGACAATGAACTCCCGCTCAAGGGCAACATCTTCCTCTCCGTAAACATGGAGCAGAAAGACGAAGTCATCCCCATCGCGCGGAAACTCCGCGATCTCGGGCTCGTGCTGTATGGGACGGAAGGCACGGTTGACTACCTGTACGAAGCAGGCATTGAAGCCCATCTTGTCCGCAAGGTGCAGGAAGGCTCTCCCAACGTGCTGGACATGATGCGGCATGGCGAGATACGGCTCATCATCAATACCCCCCAGGATAAGAAGTCCCGGGAGGACCACTACCAGATCATGCGTGCGGCAGTGGACTTCCAAATCCCCTATATTACCACACTTCAGGCAGCGCGGGCAGCAGCGCTTGCTATTGACGCAGTCAAGCGCGAGAAAGTCACGCTGGAACCATTAAGCCATTATCTGAAGTGATTACGTCGTAAAATTCCGATTATCTCCTTTTTTTTAAGCCCGTGGCGATAATAACCCACAGGTTCAAACCCGTCTATGCAGTGAGCCGGGTACAAAATAATTGAATATGCTTATATACCGAAATAACCAAAAAACATGCATGAAGAAATTTTTTGTTGTTCTCGCAATCCTGTTTATCGGGATTCTGCTCGCGGGATGTACATCCCAGCCTGCAACACCCGTGGCTACACCAACCCCCACGCCGGTTCCGACGACCATTGCTCCCACACCAACCCCCACCCCGATCCCGACTACTGAAGTGGTTGTAGTTGTCGTAAACAAGACACCCAATGCAACACCGACAGCGACCCCGACCCCCCAGCCATCGAAAACGATCACCTTCAACAGCGACCTGACAATTACTCCCGAGTTAAATGTGATTATTCCGGTCGGCGGGAAGGTCATCTGGGTTAATAACGACCCGTATAAGCCCCATGCAATTCAGGCAATTGACGTTCAGACCGTGAGATACTTCGGTAGTATGGATACGGTGTTGATCCCCTACGGAACTTCCTATAATGTCACCTTTGACAAAGAAGGTTACTACGACTATAAGTCAGTGTTCCAGCCGGATATGGCCGGAAAAGTTATTGTCACCAAGTAAACCGGGACTACCCAGCCGTTCAGGATTATCTGCCTGAACAACTTTTTTTTGTTCTTTGATAAATGAACCGGTTCGATACAGAGCGCTCTGTTTCCCTGTGTCCTGTAACGGGGCTCCCCACCTCGAACATATATGCTGAAACGGCAAAAGTACTACTGGATAACCATCCAACGGAAGGATCATTATGGGAAAAGGTACGATTGTTCTTGCATATTCCGGAGGGCTTGACACCTCGATATGCATCCCGCTTTTAAAGGAACGGTATGGATATGATCGCGTCGTGACGGTTGCCGTCAATGTCGGCCAGCGCGATGAAGAGATTGATGTTGCCACAGAAAAAGGAAAGAGACTCGCTGACCATCATTACACCATCGACGCCCGGGAAAAATTTGTCAAAAATCATATTTTTCCGGCCATAAAAGCGAACGGGTCGTATGAAGGTTATCCCATGGGAACGTCCCTTGCCCGCCCTCTCATAGCAGAAGAAGTGGTAAAGATAGCAAAAAAAGAGGGCGCAACTGCAATCGGCCATGGTTGTACCGGGAAGGGAAACGACCAGCTCCGGTTTGATGTTCATTATCCGTGGGGCCGGGCTTGAAGTTGTTGCACCGATCCGCGAACTCAACCTCACCCGCGACTGGGAGATCGATTACGCGAAAAAACACAAGATCCCGGTGCCGGTGAAAAAGAACAAGCCGTGGAGCATGGACGAGAACTGCTGGAGCCGGAGCATTGAGGGCGGCCAACTTGAAGATCCCGCGTATCACCCCCCGGAAGAGATCTATCTCTGGACCGTAGCGCCGGAAAAAGCCCCGGCCAAGCCGGAAAAACTGATCATTGAATTCAAATCCGGAGTCCCGGTATGCACTTAACGGGAAGAAAATGCCCGGCTACGCATTGATCCAGAAACTGAACCAGATGGCCGGAAAGCACGGGATTGGGCGGAACGATATGATCGAAGACCGGATTCTCGGTCTGAAAGCCCGGGAAAACTACGAGCACCCGGCTGCCACGGTCATTCTTGCTGCCCACCATGACCTTGAAGCTCTTGTCCTTACCCGGCAGGAACTGGTCTTCAAGCGGATGGTCGATGACAAGTGGTCCGAGCTTGCCTATAAAGGGCTCGTGTATGAACCGCTGTATAGTGCCCTGAATGCCTTTATCGATACTACCCAGCAGCGGGTGAACGGGAAGGTTGACCTGGAGCTCTATAAGGGAAGCGTGCGGGTTCTCGGCAGAAGTTCCCCCTGTGCGATCTATTCCAGCGACCTTGTTTCCTTTGACAGTGCTTCCCTGGACCAGTGCCATGCCATCGGTGTTTCCCATTACTTCGGTATCCAGGCACGCATGGTAAAGCAGCTGCAGAAAAAGAAGACCCGGTAATTTTTTTTGCCGAACCTCATCAGAGGTGAGGCAGTAGGAGAACTTATCAGAGTTCTTCGAGTTTCGTGTGGTCCGTCAGACCAGGAATGTGAGGAGAGCCCGAAGGCTCTTCGGGTTCTGAACGGTCCATCAATCGAAACCATGGGGATTAAGAAACTCCAACAGAGATACAATGGCGCGGTTTGCCGCGAATGCCGATCGGAAATCACTTTCCCGGCCCCCTGCGCAGTCTTCATATCCTGATTTTGCGAGGGGTATTCGGGGATATTGCATAAAAATTTAAATCTTGCTTTCCAGCTCAGGTAAATATTACGAGAATATTAAACATGACGTTTCCATAAACTGTTGTGGGTTTATATTCCGTTCCTTTATTTCAATTACCGCATCCCTTTGTATCTGCGCTTCGGCAAGGGCGGGTTGATATCTTTCGCACGGTTGTATCACCTGAATGCATCCTCATATTTACCGAGGTATGCCTGAAAATTAGCCATCTCATAGAACGCCTTTGAGTAACATGGAGCAATAACAACGGCCTGCCTGAAATACTTGAGTGCTTCTTCATATCGTTCCAGTTTTGAAAGCTCCAATGCTTTGCGATAGAGGTATTGCGCCTCAATGGAAATCCCCTTCATATAAACCCATTTCATTTTCCTCCCCCCACGTCCACGGCTCCGAAATCACGTTTCCTTGGACAAAACATAACCTAATTTTTTTATTTTAATAATAATTTTCAACATAGATCCGCTGTGATAATATGCAACGCAGAACCGCCGTGCATACTGATTTACGGACAAAAAAAATAATTTCCAGAAAAAGCCGTTTGACTGCACCTTTATTTTAAAAAAATTTTACATTAATCCGCCTCACCTAACCGTGCCGGGTAAATTTCCGGGATCTATTTTTGGCATTTAATCCGCCGTTGGGAGTCAATCATCCTTTTTCCCCCCACCAACGGCATTGATCCGGTCGAGTTCCTCCAGTTTGTTGATATTGGTGAAGGTCCGCAGCGAGGGATCGAACCGGCGCAGTTCCTCGACCGGCACGTACCGCGTATTCAGGCTGCGGATCATGGGCCGGAGGAATAGGACTCGTGGTTTTCCAGGTACCGGAGCAGGACATCCCTCCGGTACACGGCATGGAGCGGCTCAAGCATATCAACGTTCCAGCTGGGAATTGCAGCATCGGCATCCCCGATGGTATCGAACAGGTACGAAACAATGGCTGTTTCTATACAGGGCATATCGCAGGCCGAGACAAAGATAAGGTCTCCCTTTGCTGCAAGGACCCCGGCATGCAGTCCTCCGATCGGGCCGATGCCCTGCCGGATATCCGCGATGCACCGGACATCCTGCAGCGCGTCAAAGCGCCTGCACTGTTCCGGGCTTTTGGCAACGATGATGATCTCGTCAGTGACATGCCTGAGCGAGTCGGTGAGCCGCTCGATGAAGGTCTTTCCCTGGTACTGGAAGAAAAATTTCTCCTGCCCGTTGGCCCGGCGGGCTTCCCCGCCGACAAGGATGATAGCGGACCTCACGAAGGTTTCCTCCTTACGGCAAGCGGGAGTTTTGCTGCAACCAACCGGCCGGTTGTACCGGCACCGGGGATCAGAACACGGGCATCAGACATCATGGGAAGGGGCAAAACCGGGTTTGATGTAATTTCAGATAGCTTTTGTCCGTCTGTCCAATTGTAGTTTACGCAGTCCTTTCTTTTCCATCGCGAGCAGTTCTTCCTTGATCTCAACAGACGGCGAAAAACCCCCGATCCCGTCCGCCGCCACCACCCGGTGGCAGGGTATGACCAGGGGTGTCGGGTTGCGGGCCATTGCCTGCCCGACTACGCGGGGGACTGTTCCGACTTCCTGTGCGATCTCTCCGTAGGTATCCGTGCTCCCGTACGGGATTTTCTGCACGGCATGGTATATCCGTGCATAGGCCGTGTCCTCATGAAGGGCGATACTGCCGAGCCGGGTCAGGTCAACCATCTGACCAGCGCAGAATTTCCGGATCAGTTCCGGAACATCCCCCGGAATGCCCGGTCGTCGCAAACCGGACACGATGAACGGTCGTGCCGCGCCACTCTACGTGGACATGCCAGAGCCCGAGCCGGCACGAGCCGCTGTTCATTTCCATCCCGCAACAACCTCCCGGAACCCTGCTGCATCGCACGCGATCATCTCTTCCTGTATCCAGTCAGGAAGGGCGCTTCTCACCCGGTTTTCCAGGAACCGTTTCTCGGCAAGCACGAGCACGCCTTTGTCCTCCGGGGTCCGGAGCACCCTTCCTAACGCCTGGAGCGAACGGTTGATCGCCGGCAACGTGTAACAGAGGAACTCGCCCTCCGCACCGAACTTGTGCCGGAAATAATCGATCATCATGCGCCGGACGCGGTTAAACGGGGCGAGCGGGAGTCCCACAACCATGGCGCCGTTCAGCATTTCGCCCCGGTAATCGAGACCTTCGCTCCATTTCCCGCCGCAGACCGCAAACATGACACCCGATTCTCCCCGCAGGGGAAGAGAGAGGAAGGATGAGAGCGCAGCACCGGCATCCGCTGCATCCCGGGGCTCGATAAACACCTGCCTCCCCCGCAGATGGGGTGCTGCGAGACCCGGCGTAGGTCTCGAGGATCTGGTAACTGGGGAAGTAGATCGCCCGGTTCCCTTTCAGGGAGGAGAAGGCCCGGATATAGTCCACCACTTTTGAGGTATTCTCCTTGTTCTGCCGCATCGAGTACGCGGTCGTGATATCGTTTGCACAGGCCACGAGCCGGTTCTCTTTCGGGAAGGCATTGGGCAGGGCAAGCGTGGTGACCGGCGTATCGCCGAAATAAAATTTCCGGAAACTTCCGACCGGGGAGAGCGTGCCCGAGATCAGGACTGCACAGGCATGGGCGGAACAGACTTCCGTGAGTGCAGCGGCCGGGTCGATGTTCCGTACTTCGAGCGTGATCCCCGCATCCCCCCTGCGGTACACCGTCAGGTACGCCGGGTCTGATGCAGACTGCGAGAGCCGGAGCAGGAATTCCGTGAGCCGCTCGATGGCTGTCTCCCGGAACTCGCCGGACTTCTGGTTCTTCTCCCGGATCGTTTCCGCGATACCGATAAGATCGTCCACGATCTCGTCCATGGCCTTGTAAAGGGACTCCTTCACGATCATCCGGTCAAAGATTGCGGGGTCGAACCAGTCCTCCGCTTCTGCCGAGTTCTCGAGCCCTTTCATGAACTCGGTAAGCCGGGGAAGCACGTGCCGGACCGCATCAGCCCCCTTGTGACGGCCCCGCATCCCGGCAAGTTCGCGGGAGGCCTGTTCCAGGTCCCGCTGTTCCATCGTTACCGTCCCGATCGCGGTGATGGTGTCCCCGCAGTTGTGCGCCTCATCGATGAGGAGCAGGACGTCCTGCGGCTCGACGCCGAGGTTCGCATAGAGCTGCTCCCGGATCTCGCGGTCGAAGAGGTGGTGGTAGTTGAGGATGACGACATCCGTAGTCCGTGCTGCCTGCATCATCAGCTCGTACGGGCAGCACTGGCCGCACAGCTCCCCGAGTTCCTTGGGCGGGACCGGGTTTTGGATAACCCGCTCGGCCCGTGATCGCAGGCTCTGTCGAGGGGACCATCCGGACGCCCATGGTCTCGGCCGGTACGAACATCTTGCTCGCAATGTAATATGGGCAGAGGAGCGGGTGCTCCTTGTCCATGCGCCGGATCTGCTGGACGATGAACGGGTCCTTGATCGGGTTTAATGCCCCCTTCTCTGCCCGGTCCCGCATGAGGGAGTTCGAGAAGGCTTTGACCCCTTCGCACCGGCGGTACACGTCCCCTTCGCCCCCGAGCGGGCACATGCTCTTCTTGCCGACAAGGTATACGGTCTTGATCTGCGGCTGTTTCTTCCTCACGAGATCGAGCTCGCGGATGAACGTGGTGAGCTGGCTGATCGTCCGGACCGCGATCACGATCTTCCGCTTCTTCCGCTCGGCAAGGAGCGAGGCAACGACACTCGATTTCCCGCTGCCGGTGGGGGCATCGATCATCGCGATGCCGCCGTCCCGTGCAACCGTGCGCAGCGACTTCGAGCATGTGGCGCTGGCCCGGGCGGTATTCGCTGTACGGGAAGTAGGTGTCGATGGTGTCCATTGGTACAGGTAGGTTAGCGCTGATCGGTTTAATGAATGAGGGTAGAGGGTGAAGGTGAATGAGGATCCGGCTCCATTCCCTAAACCGCTATATCCCAACACATCCCATCTCTTCTCATGGCAGTCCACCCCATCGAGGAGCGCTACGGTACCGCGGAGATGCGTGCCGTCTGGAGCGAACAGAACCGGTTCTCCTGCATTGTCAAAGCCGAGGTCGCGCTGGCAAAGGCCGAGGCCGTATGCGGGATGATCCCGCCGACAGCGGCCCTGGAGATCGAGGCAAATGCACCGGCCGCATCGCTCGAGCGGGCAAAGGAAATCGAGGCCGAGATCAGCCACGACATGATGGCAATCGTGAGAGCGATCTCGGAGGTCTGCGGGGAGTCGGGGCGATGGGTGCACTACGGGGCAACGAGCAACGATATCCTCGACACGGCAACCGGGCTCCAGCTCGGGCAGTCCCTCGACCTGCTCGACAAAAAACTCCAAAAACTCCTTGCGGTGCTTCTGAAGCGGGCGGATGAGACCAAGACGCTGGTCTGCATCGGCCGGACGCACGGGCAGCACGGGGTGCCGACAACCTACGGGCTCCGGTTCGCCATCTGGGCAAGCGAGGTTGGCCGGCATATCGAGCGGCTCTCCCAGCTCCGCCCCCGGGTCGTGGTCGGACAGATGACCGGCGCGGTCGGGACGCAGGCAGCACTCGGGCCAAAGGGGATGGAGGTGCAGGCAGCGATGATGGAGAACCTTGGCATGAGTTCCGTGGACGTTTCGAACCAGGTTATCTCCCGCGACCGGTACGCGGAGTACTTCATGTTCTGCGCCGGCGTTGCGACAACGCTCGACAAGATCGGCATCGAAGTCCGCTCGCTCCAGCGGACCGAGATCGGCGAGGTCGAGGAGGCCTTCGGGGCAAAACAGGTCGGCTCCTCAACCATGCCCCACAAGCGCAACCCGATCAAGTCCGAGCAGGTCTGCGGGCTTGCCCGCATCATCCGCTCTGCCGTGGAACCGGCCCTCCAGAACAACACACTCTGGGACGAGCGCGATCTCACCAACTCCTCCTGCGAGCGTGTCATCTTTCCGGAATCCTCCATCCTCACCGACCACTGCCTCCGGCTCATGACCGGGGTGATCGAAGGTCTCGTGATCAACCGGGCCGCGATCCGGCGCAACCTCGCCTTCCTCCACGGGATCAACATGGCCGAGCCGGTCATGATCGAACTCACAAAAAAAGGCATGAACCGGCAGGACGCCCACGAACGGGTCCGGATGGCGAGCATGCAGGCGCTGGCCGAGGGAAAACCGCTGGCCGACGTGCTGGCCACCGACCCGGAAGTGGTCCGGTGCTGCTCAAGGACAGACATTGCCGCACTCCTCAACCCGGACGCGTACACCGGCACCGCGGTAAAGCAGGTGGAGCGCCTGATCGAAAAATTATCGCCGCTCTGCCGGGTAAAACCGTAGAAATTGAAGTATATTGTCCTTATAATTTATCTGTATTGGCGTTAATGGAGGTACTAAGGAAACCACATACTTCCCGCATGTACCGGATGACTGCTCCATGATCCCGATCCTCTGTGTGTACGATGAACCTGCACTCCCCGAGGGTATCAGAATCTCCCTGGAAAAAAATAGGGAATTCTCTGTTGATATATCCCTTTCCGCGGAGGATGCCCTTCTTCGGCTGGAGACCACATCCTACGAAGCAGTGATCTCCAATTACCCGATACCGGGGATGGACGGTCTGAAATTTTTAAAAGTCCTCCGTACGAAGTACCCGTCCCTGCCGGTCATCCTCTTTACCGGGAAAGGGGGAGAGGAAGTTGCCATTGAGGCGCTGAACTCCGGCGAGGAACTCTACCTTTGGAAAGGTGGCGAACCAGAGAACCAGTTTGCGGAGCTCAAAGACAAGGTCCGGCAGCTCGTTATGAGGAGGGCTGCGGAAAAAGGACGGGATGAATCCCGGGGAAAATACCGGGGAATCGTTGACAACGCACCGATGGGCATCTTCCACGCGACCCCGGAGGGAAGGATGATAAACGTGAACCCGGCCTTTGGGCAGATTTTCGGCTACGATTCGCCGGAAGATGTTGTCAGGACGGTGAACCGGCAGGGTGGTCTCACGACGCTCTTTGTGGAACCGGAAAACTGGATGGATCGTGTCCAGCAGACCAGCGAAACGGGGGGCTGGCAGAGTTTCAAGTCCGGGTGCCGCAAAAAGGACGGGAGCGTATTTGCCGGCATGTTCACGTTCCGCTTGTACGAAAATCCTGACGTGAAGCCGGAAATCGGGGGCTTTGTGGTTGAGGTCACCGGAAGCAGCAGGGCGCAGGCACGGATTGCCACGAGCGGGCTGCGATACCGATCCATCTTTGATTTGGCAGGCGATGCAATGCTGGTCATCGACCGGGATACGGGGGCTGTTCTTGATGCAAACAGAGCTGCGCTTTCTCTCTATCAGTATACGCCGGAGGAGTTCCGTGCCCTGACCTCTGCCTCACTGGTTGCCGAACCGACGCCGGCGATAGCGGTATCTTCACGGCTCGTGAGTTCTGCCCGGTCCTGTACCACCGGAGAAAAGACGGCACCCGGTTTCCGGTTGAGGTTACCGGGAGCACGGAGATTACGGAAAACAAAACTATCTGCGTCCTGAGTGTCCGCGACATCACCCGCCGTAAGGGAGCCGAAGATCGGGTCCTGGCAACCAGCTGCCTCTCTGTCGTACTCTACCGGATCAATGAGGTCATTGTCCGGGTGCATGACCTTGAAACGCTGCTTTTCGAGATCTGCCGGATCGCCGTAGAATACGGTCACTTCCGTTTTGCATGGATCGGCCTTGTCGATACGGAGCAGGCAGTCATCCGCCCGGTTGCCCACGCGGGGTTTGAGGATGGTTTCTTAACTTCCATCCATATCCCGCTCGATGCTTCCCCGGAAGGGAGCGGACCTACCGGGAGTGCGTTCCGGAGCGGTGATCCTACCATCATAACGGATATTGCCACCGACACCCGCAGGGATTCATGGCGGGAGGAAGCCCTCAAAAGGGGCTACCGTTCCTCGGCGGCATTCCCGTTCAGCCTGCATGGGAAGGTTGTCGGCATTATCAACTTCTATGCCGCGGAACCCGGGCTCTTCACGGACGAGGAAGCGGGACTTTTAAACAAGATAGCGGAGGATGTTTCCTTTGCACTTGGCCTGCTCGACGAGCAGGCTCGCAGGGCACGGGCGGAAAAGGCACTTATCGGAAGCGACGAGCGTGCACGGTTCCTTGCCGCCATCCTTGAGATGTCGTCCCAGCCGTTTTTTATCGGGTACGAGGATGGCAGGTTTGGCGTGACAAATCCGGCCTTCTGCGACCTTCTGGGATACACGGAAGCGGAGATCAAAAACCTTTCGTGGAAAGAACTGACGCCGCCGGAATTTGCAGCATCGGAGGGAGAGGAGCTTAAGGAACTGGTTGTCACGGGCATACCACGGCGGTATGAAAAGGAGTTCCTGAAAAAAGACACCAGCCGGGTACCGGTGGAAATCTTTGCCCACCGGGCTACGGACAGCGGTGGCAACCTCCGGTATTTCTCCTCATTCGTTACCGATGTAACGGCACGGAAAAAAGTCCTCCGGGAAGCCCAGCAGGCACGCAAGGAATGGGAGACCATCTTTTCAGCCATCGGGAACCCCGCACTCATCCTTGATCCTTCCCGGACCATTATCGAGGTCAATGATGCGCTCATCCGTCTTACGGGAAAGACGCGTGATGAGCTCCGGACCATGAAATGCTGGCAGGTGTTCCATGGGCCTGACAGCACCGGTCCTGCGGAGGGTTGCCCGTTTGAACGGATGAAAAGCAGCGGGACGCTTGAAACAGCCACCAGGGAGATTACGGCATTTAAGGGGACATTCCTTGTTTCCTGCACACCCGTGAAGGACGAGGCTGGCACCCTTGAGCGCGTCATCCTTATCGCCACGGATATCACCCGCATGAAGCGCGTGGAACAGACCTTGTCTGACAGCGAAGCCCGGTACCGCGCGATCTTCGAGAATTCAACGGATGCGGTCATCCTCATGAACGGGACAATCCTTGACTGCAACCCGGCAGCAGAACAGTTGTGGGGATGTACCCGCGGACAGATCATCGGCCACGACCCGGTGGAGTTCTCGCCCCCGGTACAGCCCGATGGCAGGGGGTCAAAAGAAGCAGCGGCGTCCTACCGCCTCGCGGCCCGTGATTGGGGGAACCAGTTCTTCCTGTGGCAGTTCCGGAACAACGATGGCCGGTTGATCGATACCGATGTATCCTTATCCTCGATCATGGTCGGCGGAAAACGGCGCCTGATTGCGATCATCCGTGACATTACCGCCCGCAAACACACCGAGGCACAGATCGAGCAGAGCGAACAGACCCTTCACCTCATCACCGATTCGTTCTCCGATATGGTCTGGCTGTCAGACCTCGATCTCATCCCGGTCTACATCAACCCGGTCCGTAATCAGGCTCCAGGGCTACACGCTTGAGGAACTGCAGCAGCTCTCCCTGGACAGCCGTTTTGCACCGGAGTCCTGCACGCAGGTCCTCGCCCTGCGGGACGAGCTCGATAGCCGCAGGTGACCCCGAAGGCCGGATGGTGAAGGAGCCGGTGACCCTCGAACTTGAGTTCTGTAAAAAAAGCGGGGGCACGTTCTGGAGCGAAACTACCTTCACACTCATACGCGACACTGAGAATATACCCGTCCGTGTCCTGGCCGTGGGAAGGGACATCACGGAACGGAAACAGATTGAGAACCAGGTCCGCCGGCTGGCCTCGTTCCCGCAACTGAACCCGGAGCCGGTCATCGAGATCAACCTCAATAAAGAGATCCTGTATGCCAATCCTGCATGCCAGTCCCTGCTCCAGAATCTCGGGATGCCCGGTAACCCGGCAGCATTCCTTCCTGCGGACATCAATGAGATCATCGCCTCCTTACAGGCATCCCGCTCCGGTATCATCAGCCGTGAAGTTCCGGTCGGGGATGCGGTGTTTGAGGAATCCCTGACCCTCTCGCCGGGAGGCCTCGCGGTCAGGGTGAATGCCCATGATATCACCGCCCGGCACCAGGCTGCCAGCGCTCTTGCGCGGGCAAACCGGAAACTCCACCTGCTCACCGGCATCACCCGGCACGACATCAGCAACCGCCTTACGGCAGTGCTCGGATACCTTGAGCTTGCAAGGAGTTCGACCAATGACCCGACGCTGCAGGAATTTCTCCTGCGGTCGGAGACCGCAGCGGTTGGGATACGACACCAGATCGACTTCACCAAGGAGTACGAGAACATTGGCAGCAGCGCGCCAGCGTGGCAGGACGTGTCATCCCTTGTTGCCGCTGCCCGCGCCCAGCTGGATCTTTGCGGTATCACGCTTGAGGATGAGACGGCGGGGGTCAGCATCTATGCCGACCCTATGTTCTCCCGCATTATCGTGCACCTTGTCGACAACGCTCTCCGGCACGGCGGGGAACACCTCACCCGCATCCGTTTCTCCGGCTCGGTCTCACCCGATGGTTATGTTCTTGTGTGTGAAGACGATGGGGCCGGCATCCAGAAAAAGGACAAGGCCGCTATATTCAGGCGGGTAATCAGGGAGGACACGAAAGTAGGCCTGTTCCTGATTCAGGACGTCCTCTCGCTCACGATGATCATGATCCGGGAGACCGGGGAACCGGGCAGGGGCGCCCGGTTCGAGATGACCGTGCCGCCAGGGGCGTACCGGGTGGCGGGTGTGCCGGGGGATAAACCGGGTAAAAGTCAGTGATGGTCCCTGTCAGGTTTTTTTTACAGAAATTCCTGGCGGAAGATCTTTTCCAGCCGGTTTTTATCCGGAATTTTTTTGTACATTTTTAAAAGGCCGGAAATTTTTCCAGAGAGAGGGATTACCCGGAGATGTCCGGAATAAAAAAATCGTTAAAAAAAGGGTTAGATATACCGCGCCTTCATCGAAAGCTTCCGGGGGGTATACAGCGGCCGGAACGGCTTCCCCTCAACATCCTTCCTGACAGCAGCAATCAGCGCCTCGCCCGTCATCTGCTCCTTGAACGGCTTGTTCGGCTGCGACTTCTTCCGGACCGTCACGGTCAGGTTCTTGGACGCCATCTCGTCGTCGCCGACAACGACCACGTACGGGACCCAGTCCATGCCGGCCTCGCGGACCTTCTTGCCCACGCTCTCTTCGCGGTCATCCACATCGCACCGGACCTGTGCGGCGTTGATCGCGTTGCAGATCTCTTGTGCAAATGCCCCGTGGCGCTCGGCAACGGGGATGACCCGTGCCTGCACGGGCGAGAGCCAGGTCGGGAGGGCGGGGACCTGCTGGGTGGAGATGTTCTCGAGAATAGCGCACATAACCCGCTCGACACTCCCCGTGGGGGAGCAGTGAAGGATGGGCGGGTGGACAACCGTGCCGTCTTCCGTGTGGTACTTGATGTTGAACCGGGTCGAGGACTCGACATCGATCTGGACGGTCGGGTTCTCGATAGGGCGGCGCTGGCCGTCGATGGCGGCAAGGTCGATCTTGGCTACCCAGTAGTGGACGCGGTCGGAGAGGATCTCGATGAGCATCGGGCAGTCTGACTCCTTCACGATCTTCTTGACCCAGGCTTCGTTCTCCTGGTAGAAGTCCGTGGTGCACCGGAACGCAGCAACGAGCTCGGTCTCGAAGTCCTTGCCGGTCTGCCAGCCCATGGCAAGCTGCTCCTCGAAGCACTTCAGCGCCTGTGGCATATCAAGGCAGAGCGAGTGCATGTCGGGCATCGTGAACGCACGGAGGCGCTTTAAGCCGATGACTTCTCCCTTCTGCTCGTGCCGGAACGAGTAGGTGGAGAGCTCGTACATCTTCATCGGCAGGTTGTTGGGCGAGATGTGCATGTCCCGCATGATCGAGAACATACCGAAGCAGGCCGCGAACCGGAGCATCATGTTCCGGTTATTGGACTTGAAGCGGTACTGCCGTTCGCCGAACTTTGCAGCGTGCTCGCAGATAGCCTTGTCGCCAAGGTCGTACATGACCGGGGTCTCGACCGGCGTGCCGCCGTATTCCAGCACGAGCCGGAGCACGTAGTCCGCGAGCAGGTCGCGGATGAGCTTGCCCTTCGGCATCCAGCGGAGGCAGCCAACATCGCTGGCGGGTTCGTAGTCCACGAGTTCCTTTGACCGCATCAGGTCCACGTGGGCCGGTTCGCCGCCGACCGGGACCGCGACACCCAGTTCCTTCCTGACCAGGCAGCCGAACGGGGAGTCGTCGAGATATTCCTTGTAGTCGTGCTGCTTCCCGTCCGGAGTGAGCACGAACCAGTCGTGGGTGACCTCCTTCTTTGCCGGCTTGGCCGTTCCTTCCTCGCCGGGGATAATGGTCTTGGAGAGTTCTGAGAGCGGGTGACCCTTGCACGAGAACTTGAATGACTTGTACCAGCCGAACGGCGCACGCTTGACTGCAAACCCTTCGGTCTCAAGTCCCGCCCTGAGGGCGTTTAAAACCGTTATGGCTGTTTCAGGAGATGACAGGTCGCTCGAGAGGTGGGCGTACGGGTATATCAGGATCTTTTTTACATTGACCTGTCCCGGCGGTCTTTTTGATCTCTTCGATCCCCTGCAGGACAACGCCTTCAAGGTCTTCCTCATCGATCGATTCCACGGCGCAGAAAACGGTGAGTGCCTCCTCTTCCCTGTCCGAAAGGACAGTGCACTCCTCTGCCATCTTTGTCTTTTTCTTGGCTTCGTATTCTATGTAATCTGAATGAATGAGAAGAAGTCGCATTAATTCATCTCCGGTCCGGTTGGATCATCCGTATAAAATGGGTTTTCTTGGTATATTATAGTGGGTAGTCTGGTTTACCGGGGAACAAGAATAAACGGTATCCGGGGACTTGGAAACCGGGAAAAATCAGAATTACGATGGCTCCCCGCCTCAGGGCCGCTCCGCGGCACGGCGGGGCAAGTACGGTTTACCGTTGGTGTTCGGAACTGTTCCCGGATACTTCAACCATAAAAAAACCGGCAGTTGATGCCGCCGCGGGGCGTCCTTCGGGGCGGCGGCCGTTCATCACGACCGGGGGTATGGGGGCAGTTAGCCCCCATCATTGAAATCGGATTTGTGTCCCAAAGAATTTAAGGAAAAAACTGTATCTAAAAAAAATCAATTTCATTCCCGCTTTTTGTTTGCATGATAGCGCGAGAGCGTTGCCTGCCGCTGGTCGAGGTACTTTGCGTCGCCTTTCCTGAAGTACGGGTTTTCTGCCCGTTCAGTGGTGTAGAAGACGAGCTGGCCGATCGGCATACCGGCATAGATCTTGACCGGGCGGGTATTGACGTTACACATCTCGAGCGTGATCGTGCCCCGGAAACCGGCATCGATCCAACCCCCCGTCTGGTGGAGCGTGACACCGAGCCGGGCAATGCTCGATTTTCCCTCAATGGTCGCAACAATGTTGTCGGGAAGCCCGATGCATTCGAGCGTCTCGGCAAGGACGAACTGCCCGGGGTTGAGGACGAAGGACTCGGCATGGATCTCTTCCACGCCCGCGACAACGCTGTCCCCGTTGTACGGATCGATGACCTCCGAGCCGGGCCGGTACCAGACAAAATGGCTGCCAAGCCGTATATCAACAGAGTTGGGCTGTACGAGGTTCTTGTCGTAGGGATCGATTCTGATATGGCCCCGTTCAATACGGTCGCGGAGCTGCCAGTCAACGAGAATCATTGCATTAATACTGGGCGTGGATCGGTCATAAGGAGTTCTGCATGCGGCAGTCAGGCATCGAGGCGGATGAAACCCAGATAATGTATTGGAACTTTTTAATAAAATGCTCTGCAGAATATATTTTTCACGTGAAAAAATGCTCCCCCTCCTGCGCCCCTGAATGGTTCATCAGATGGATGAAGGTCGGCTTTCAGCCTCTCTTCACCTCTTCGGAGTTTGATACCCCCTCATAACCATGAGGAAGGGAAGAAACCACCAGAGTTCTTCGAGATTTATAGCTGTTACTCATTGGTTTAAGAGCCCTGCAGGTTCGGTCGAGAACATCATTCTTCTCATGCTTTGGGGTCTGATGACCTTCTGCATTTTCCTGACTCCCCTCACATCCCGTTAGGTCCGGCATGTCGAAGAACCTTTTGGGTTCTTCTCCTGACTCACCTCACATTCCGTGAGGTTCGTCAAATGACAAATTTCATCCGATTGCAGCCCGATCTGCATATATGCAACTTACCTGGCTCGGCCATTCCTGCGTGCTCCTGTCCGGTTCCCGGAAAATACTGATCGACCCTTTCCTTGAAGGCAGGAGTGTCGCGGGAATACCCGCGGATATCGTTGCCATCACCCACGGGCATGAAGACCATATGGGTGAGACGGTTTCCCTCAATAAAAAGACGGTGGCGATCACCGAGATCGCGAAATATCTCAAATCAAAAGGCCTTGGTGTTGAAGGAATGAATATCGGCGGGACCATCATGGTGGACGGGGTCTCCTTTACGATGACACCCGCACTTCATTCTACCTCTATCGAGGAGGCAGGGGCCATGTTTTCCGGCGGGGCTGCGGCCGGTTTTGTTATTGGCATGGATGGCGTGAAGGTATACCATGCGGGAGACACCGGGCTCTTTTCGGACATGAAACTGATCGGGGAACTCTACCACCCCGACGTGGCGCTCCTGCCGATCGGCGGGCGGTATACCATGGGTGTGGCAGAGGCGATGATGGCGGCAAATTTTATCGGTGCAAAGACCGTGATCCCCATCCACTATAACACCTGGGAAAAGATCGCAGCCGATCCGCTCCTGCTGAAAAAGGCGGTCGAGCGGACAACCGATATCCGGGTACGGGTGCTCGGTCCCGGAGAGAGTATGGATCTTCTCCCGTGATCCCCGGCCACCCTCAACGGTAACCTGTTCCGGGCCGTCTGGTTTTCATCCGGATTTGCCGTTTATCCCGCACCTGTGCTGATGCGGGAGGGCTGCCCTATCCAGCCCATCCGGATCGCATCCACGGGAAACCCCCTGGACTGATTGGGAGCGGCCGGACAACTGCCGAAAGGCCGGAGGATGCGAGGAACCCGGCCGGTACCGCGATAAAAAGTGCCGGGTTCCAGGTATTGGCGGGCGGTATAAAAAACCGTTCGCGGTGCCGGATGGACAGGATAATAAAGGAGTCGGAGCGGGAGGTATAAGAGCCCCCGCAGAAACATGCCTGAGGGTAACTTACCCGTCACGCAATATATTGCCGGAGTTTCTGCACGCGGGCAAGCTGCTGCTTTGCCTGCTCTTTCTTTTCTTTTTCAATGCTGTTCATGATCTTGTCGATCGACTTTGACAGGGAATAGATCTTCAGCGGGCGTCCTTTGCCTTCAGCCTTGTGCTCCTTGATCCTGATCCATTCCTGCCCGATCAGGTATTGCATGGCAAGACTGACTTCCGGCTGGCGGAGGTCCGTCCCCCGCTCGATATCGCGGGAAGTTGCTTCGGATACGTTTGCAAGGAATACGAGTACCTGCGCGACATTTTTCCTGGTGCCGATAGTGATGAGCAGGTTGACAAATTCTTTCTCTTTTTCAGTAAAATACATCACGTTCTGCCGTTTCATGCATTACATCCCCACGTATCCATATTATTTTTACAAATATATTTTTATTGGTGCCCCCCGCGGACCTGCCATCCGATAAACTCCAAAAACCGCGTCCTGCTGTTCAAACCCTGACCCCGGCATGCTCTGCATGCCTGTTTATGGTGATGATGCTATGGTGAGGAGAACCTGCGGTGCCCCGTGAATTTTCCGGGCTTCCCTTAACATTCCTGTTTGTTTAAAAAAAACCCGGCGCAACATCCAATACCCTTGACGATCAATACCAGCCTGAAAATATGTTCTCCTGGAAAATCTCTCTCGTTACAGCCGTGCTCATAGCGGGTATGGCGTTCCTTGCCAGCGGTGCCGTTGCATCCCCGGGCATCCAGACATCTATGGGCGATGATGTCACAATATCGGGATACTCCACATCCGGACCGTACGTTTACCTTTTCCTGACCGGGCCAAACCTTCCTGAGAATGGCGTGGCATTGAACGATATTTCGAAGCGGGCCGACCAGGGCTGGTTTACGAAAGTCAGCGTGGACGGTGACGATCACTGGACCTACACATGGCATACGAAATCGATCGGCGGGCGGCTTGATGAAGGGACGTACACGGTCTGGGTAGTTGACGGCCCGAATGATCGATCCCGTCTTGCTTATGCAGACTTCCGGACAATAAGCGTCACGTTCGGGGAACCCTTTGTCAGCGTCGCCACCCCGGCGATCCAGCCCGGCGGGATGGACCTGCAGTCGGTCCCGGGCGGGGCATCACTGATGGTCAACGGGGAGTACCGTGGCATGACCCCGCTGAATATCAGCGGCCTTTCCCCCGGTATATATACGGTCACCTTTTCCCGGTTCGGGTTCAAAGAACTCTCCCTGCAGGTTCCGGTGGAGCAGGGAAAAATTGCCGGGGTAACGGTGACCCTCCAGCCGAAAACGGGAACGCTAGCGGTGAATACTACCCCGCCCGGTGCCCTCGTCCTGCTCGATGATACCGATGTCGGGCTCTCGCCGGTAGTCCTCGTCAATATCTCCGCCGGCAATCACACGGTCGTGCTGGAAAAGGACGGATATGTCACTGCTGCCCGGCAGGTAGCGATTAGTGCCGGTCAGGTGAATCCTGTTGAGGTCTCCCTTGAGTGGGTCTCCGTTTCCCCCACGAAAACCCGCGCTGCCGGGCTTGTACCGGCAATGGCAGGTGCCGGTTTTGTCATCCTTCTGGGTGTTGCATACAATCGTCGCTATGACCGGTGACAGCCGGGATCGGGACATCTTTTCGTTCCTGCAATAATTTATATCCAATCGTAAAAAAACCCAAACCGGAGCATCTGCTTGACTGTGACCCTGCTGGATTTCCTGATGATACTTGCACTCGGGGTACTGGCAGGGTGCGGTACCGGGTTAGTGATCGGGTTTATTGCACGAAAACAGAAGCGTGACTGGACCGCGATGCAGAAAAAAGACAAAATAACCACTATCCTGCTTGTCCTTGCCTGTTCTGCCATTGTTATTGCTGTGCTGGCAGGGTATGTTTTCTGGTATCCGGTGACGTAATGCTTCGGAAGTGCCCCTGCATTTACTGATCAACGGCAGTAAGGTACTGCATGATGCGGTCGATGACGGCCGGGTTTTTTGGCAGGTTGATATGACAGAACAGGTCCGGGCGCGGGTACTGGCCTGATGCATCCGGTGCGGGCGGGATGATATCGAGGGAGATGCCGGGAAGTCTGGATTCACGGTGTGCAACAACCCCGTCGCCTTCCAGCGTCAGCCTGTACCTGCCGTCATCTCCAATCTCCCAGGTCTTGCCGGCAAACCGGGGGAAAAAATCCGGTATTCCTTCCGGGTTTCCGGTTACGATGATCCGGTAGCGGATGTCCTGCCGGATCCCGGCAGTGCGGAGTTCGTCCATGACCCGGCTCTCCGGCTGCACATCCCGGACAATCTTATCCTTTTTTGGGTCAAACCCCTCCGGGACGAAGACACCCGTTAAGCGGTTGATGATCATTGCCCCCTGTTCCGGATCATTGAACAGCTTTGCCAGCGCCGACCCGTTGTTGGGCGGGCCAAGCCCGATCAGCTGGCGGACGTGCTCCCGGTGTTCCGCCCGGTCCATCACTTCGAGACAATAGCGGGTGATGCAGGTCCCCATCGAATGGCTGATAGTGTCCAGTGCCCCGTCATACCCGGTCTCATCCCGGTACTGCCGGACATGGTCCCGGAGTGCCCCGGCAATGTGCGGCAGGGTCTCATGTGCCATCTCCACGTGACTGAACCTGCTGTACGGGATATGGGCAGCATCAAGGCGGGGGATGAGCCGGTTCCAGACGCCGGGGTGACTGTTCCAGCCATGCACGAGGACAACGGGGACGGGGGCGGGACTGCCTGCCATGGAATACCGGTGTGCTTTCCGATCCGATAGAACATGCGGTTTTTTCTCACCGGTATCCCTGCAGGAAGGGCATCCGGGCCGGTTCAGGTGTGGGTGGCTGGCCCGAGCGGGGAGGCGAACAGGTAAAAATTCCCCCGGGAAAAGATCGTCACGGGTAGTGCAGCCGATCGGGTGGTGCCAGAGAGAGCAGTGTACAGACCAATCTGGCATTTCCTGATCATGCTCTGACCGGGGATGCTCAATCCTTACCTTTTTTTACCCGGCAACGCCTTTGCATGTACAGGAACAGCTATGGCAATTGACTGGTACAAGGAATTTGTCGACCTGAAGTATGAACCGGCAAAGAACGATCTTGTCTGCCTTTTCTATTTCGAGCCTGCCGCCGGCGTGAGCGGGAAGGAAGCTGCAGGACGGATTGCATCGGAGAGTTCAACCGGCACCTGGACTACCCTTTTCACCATGCCGCCGCGGATGAAGGCGCTGGAGGCGACCGCGTTCGATATCGAGGGCAATGTCGTGAAGGTCGCGTACCCGATTGAGCTCTGGGAAGAGGGCAACGCCGTCCAGCTGCTGAGCGGGATCGCGGGCAATATCTTCGGGATGAAAGCGGTGAAGAACCTGCGGCTTATCGATGCCTCGCTGCCGCTCGCTTACCTGAAGCATTTCAAGGGGCCGCATTTCGGCAATGACGGGATCCGGAAAATGATGAAGGTCAGGGGTCGGCCGTTGACCGGTGCCGTGCCCAAACCCAAGATCGGGTTTACGGCAAAGGAGCATGCAGAGATCGGATACGAGACCTGGATGGGCGGGTTTGATTTTGTCAAGGACGACGAGAACCTGACATCCGTCTCCTTCAACCGCTTCGACGACCGCGTGAAGTATATGACAAAGATGCGGGACAAAGCGGAGAAGGAGACCGGAGAAGTGAAGTCCGCGTTCCTCAACATCACCGCAGATGTCGAGACCATGAAAAAAAGGGCAGACCTGCTTGCGGCAAACGGCTGGAACTACTGCATGATCGACGTGGTTGTTGCGGGGACTGCCAGTGTCATGACCATGCGGGACTACTGCTCGGACCTCGGCCTTGCGATCCATGCGCACCGGGCCATGCACTCGACCTTCACCCGGAACAAGAAGCACGGCATCACGATGCAGTTCCTGGCAAAGATCATGAGGCTTATCGGTGTCTCCCAGATCCACACCGGCACAGCGGTCGGGAAGCTGACCGGTTCCCGGCGGGAATCGGTTGCCCTTGCCGACCTGCTCCGCGAGAAGAAGACGAAAGCGGTTGAAGGTATGTTGCTCGAGCAGGACTGGGGGAAGATCAAGTCCGCGTTCCCGGTCTCCTCCGGCGGCCTGCACCCCGGCCTTGTACCGGACGTGATGGATATCTACGGAACGGAAATGGTACTCCTGGTTTCCGGCGGCATCCACGGGCACCCGAAGGGCACCCGGGCCGGGGCACAGGCAACCATGCAGGCGATCGAGGCATGGCAGGAAAAAGTCACGCTGGAAGAGAAAGCAAAGAATGCGCCGGCGCTCAAAGAAGCGCTCGGGAAGTGGGGGCATTACAAGCCGGTGTGATACGGTTCCCTTTTTTCCGCGATTTGCCCGGACAGGTTACCGCGATTTTCTGTCACCTGCTCACAGGACTTATCTCCGTGAAGGCAGACAGGGTCATCCCCCCTTCGATGTCCTGTTTTTTCCCGGATTCCCTTTTTTCAAAACGTGCCGTAACCTTCATTACCTTCCATCCCTGATCGGACTGTATGCAAGACATAACCAGCAGTAAGAAGATGGAGAACGGCATTGTCGTTTTCTGGGACGAGAAAGGCGAGAAGAAATCCGAGTCGTTCAATTACCAGGAACTTGTTGACATGAAGATCAACGCACTTGACCTGCTCGACCGGCCGAAATCCTACAAGGTCGACAAAGCAGCGCACAGGCTCATTGTGAAAAAGTAAGGGATCAGGTACTGACCGGGTAGCCGGCGGCAACCCACCCCGCATAGTTACCGGAAAGCCGGTATACCTTCGTGAAGCCGGCATCCACGAGTTTCTGCGCCCCTGAGATGCTCGGTGTATCGCCGTGGCAGTACACGAGGTAGGTCTTCGTCTTATCAAGCGTGGGGATATTCGTATCAAGGGTTGCAAGCGGGATACTGATGGCGCCCGGCAGGTGGCCATTGGCATAGTACGGCGAGACATCGATGATGACGAGGTCTTTCTCTGTTGCTATCAGGTCTTTTGCCTGTGCCGGGGTGAGATCGGTATAGCTGGCAGTTGCCGGAGGGGAGGTCACAACCGCAGGAACCGGATTCACAGTTGTCGAAACCGTTGTTGCGGTTGTCGGGACCGGCGTTGCAGCAGCTGATGGAGTAATCTGGGTACATCCAGTACACAGGATCAGACCAATCAGCAGCAGGATAATGGGGACAAGGGTAATTTTCAAGGGACATCACGCCAAAAACCGCGAAACGTATCGCAGAAAGGATAATTGATAATCTCCGTTAACCGTTAAAAAGAATTGTGTTATATGCCGTTTGCATTGCCGGGGTATGTGGCAATATTTTCTGGCTGGAATGACAAACACTGATACCCACCGGCTTTTTGCAAAAACATATAAGCGTATAAGCAAACACTTATACATATTCCATGGAGCCCTGCAACAAGTGTGAAGTATGTGACAGGCTCTGCGAGATCGTCCCGCAGATGGCCTCGACATTCAAGGCGCTCGGCGATCTCACCCGGCTCCAGATCATCTACCTGCTTTCAACCGATACGAGCGGAACCCTCGGCGTTTCCGAACTTGCAGCCCGGCTGAAAATCTCGCAGCCCGCGGTATCGCAGCACTTAAAAACGCTCAAGACCGAGGGGCTGGTTGAGTCCCGCCGGGAAGGGTTTTACATCTATTACACCGTCAACCGCGAGCGGATGGTGGAGTTCCGGGAGCATTTCGAGCTGATGCATGCGACCGTTATGGCGAACTGCAACCGGGAGATGCTCCGCAGGACAACCCGCGACCGGGCGATTAAGGCCTGCGTGATCTTCTACTCGTACTCCGGCATCACCCGGGGCATTGCCGAAGGCATCAGGAATGCCAGCGGGTGCGACATAATCGAGGTCAGGACAAAGAAACCATATACCTCGTTCTCTGTCTATACTACCGGTGTGCTGCACTCGCGCAAAGAGGCCTGCGACCCGATCGAGCCTGATGAGATCGATGTTTCAGGCTACGACTTTCTGATCATCGGTACGCCGGTCTGGGCATGGAAGCCGGCACCGGCAATGAATGCTGCGGTGAAGGCACTTCACGGCTGCGAGGGCAAGATGGCGGTGATCTTCACCACCTGCTCAAACCAGCCCGGGGAAGCCCTGCCGATCCTCAGTAAAGCACTGGCAGACCGCGGGGTCCGGGTCATGGCAGAGATCTCCCTGAATGCAGAGGATACGAAAAATCCGAATGCCGGTGGCGAACTGCTCCGGCAGATCATCGGAGCAGATCCCATCGGGCGTCTGGATGAAAGAATAACAGGACAAAAACAACAGAATGTACGGGAAACAAAATCATGAAGATCTGTAGTATTTACAACTCATATTCCGGCAACACCCGCAGCGTGGCAGAGGCAGTCCATGCAGCCTGCGGGGGGAAGCTCATCGAAGTGATATCGAAAGAGTACTCTTCCCGGATAACTGCCTATACCATCGGGTGTTTCCGGGCAATGAAAGGCATGTCCGATCCCATCGAACCGGCAGTCATCGATATTGCATCCGATGATCTGATCGTCATCGGCACACCGGTCTGGGCCGGGAGGGCAACACCTGCGATCAACGCGGCGGTTGCGGCTCTTCAGGGGTGCACGGGGAAATCTGCAGTAATCTTTGCAACCTGCGGAGGAAAAGAGCGGGAGACCCTCCCGGTCCTGAAAAAGGCCCTTGAGGCAAGAGGTGTGACTGTTGTCGGGGAATTCGTGTTCGATAAAAACGGAATGAAGGATCCGGACCGGATCAATGCGATGATATCAGCGATAAAAACCGCTGCGGGTGCATCGTGAAGTCTGTCATCTACTACTTTACCGGCACCGGCAACTCGCTTGCTGCCGCAAAGAAGATCGCTGCAGTCACTCGGGGACTGCGAACTGGTACCGATTGCATCGCTGCATAAGACCAGCGGCGATATTGTCCCACCGGCTGAACGAGTCGGCATCGTGTGTCCGTTATACTTTTCCGGCCTGCCGGTGATGGTGGCCGGGTTTGCCGGGCGACTCGACCTCTCGCACGCGAAGTACACGTTCTCCGTGATTACCCTTGGGGGTTCCAGCGGTACGTCTGCCCTTCGGCAGCTCGAAAGCATTCTCAGGAAGCGGCAGGACCACGGGCTCGATGCAGGGTTCTCGGTAACCATGCCCGGCAATTATATCCTGATGTACAGTTCCCCGTCAGGAAAAAAGCAGGAGGAGATCCTTGCAAAAGCCGATGAACAGATTGCGGGTATCCTGGGGCCCGTAACCCGATGCGAGAAACGGGCATTGCCCTCCTCGCTCATTTTCCACCTGCTGCACACGCTGATCTACCCCTGGTTCACATCCCATGTCCATACCGATGACCGTAAATTTTCTGTCAATGACAAATGCACGTCCTGCGGGACCTGTGCGGCCATTTGCCCGGCAGGAAATATCGAGATGGTGCAGGGACAGTCCGGTATGGAAACACCACTGCGAACTCTGCTGTGGGTGCATCCACCTCTGCCCGGTGCAGGCCATCCAGGCCGGCCCCGTACCGGAAAAACGGCTGCGATACCGGAACCCGTCCGTATCCATCGCTGAACTGAAACAACGACCGGAAGAAAAACCATGAAAACGATCATCTATTATTTCACCGGCACCGGCAATTCGCTTGCCGCAGCCAGAAAGGTTGCAGCCCTCCTTGGCGACTGCGGGCTCGTGCCGATCGCCGTCACTGAAGGACACTCCGGGGAATATTGTCCCGCAGGCAGACCGTGTCGGCATAGTATGTCCGGTGTATGACGCCGGTGTCCCGCGGATCGTGGCAGAATTCGCAGAACGGCTCGACCTGTCCAAAGCCGGCTATACGTTTGCCATCGTCACCATGGGAGGAACGGGAGTATCCGCCCTCCACCAGCTTAACAAAATCCTCATGAAAGGACAGGGTGGGAAACCCGATGCAGTGTTTGCCGTGAAGATGCCCGGGAATTTTCCGCCGGTTGGCAGGCCTCCGGTGGGAGAAAAGAAAGATGCGATCCTGGCAGCGGCAGACAAACACCTTACCATCATTGCTCACACCATCGATCAGGGTATTGCGGTGCCGCCCGGGTTCTCTCCCCTGTCCTCCCTGATGAGATGCCTTCTCTACCCGCCGTTCTTTAAAAATGTCCACGAGGCAGACAAGGACTTTTCCGTTTCCGATGCCTGCACTGCCTGCGGGACCTGCGCTCATGTCTGCCCCGTGGGAAATATCTCGATGGTAAATGACCGGCCGGCATGGCAGCACCGGTGCGAGTACTGCTGTGCCTGTCTGCACTTCTGCCCGGTTGAGGCGATCCAGCTCAATGTGTTCCAGGGAACGAAAGGACGGGGACGGTATGTCCACCCGGACGTAAAGGTTTCGGATATGGAGGCCCAGCAGGGAGAGAAGTCCGGACAGGAATCTGCCTGACCAGAGGAACATTCCTATGACAGAAAAAGTACCGGAAAAATCCGTATCATACCGGCAGACTATCCGGAAATGGCTGCTCGTCATCTCCTTTGTCCTGCTCCCGGTAACGCTCATGATCATCTCACCCATCGTCATCATGATGGGAGCAGCCCAGGGCATAGCCACCGGCAGCATGCTCCTCTTCATTACAACCTTCTTCCTCTCGTTCTTTGTCGCCCGGCTCTGGTGCGGCTGGCTCTGCCCGATGGGGGCATGGCAGGAGATCTGTTCGCCAATCTTTAAGCATACCGTACAGGACGGCTGGCGCAACTCCGTCAAGTACGGCGTCACCGTGCTCTGGCTTGCCGTGCTCGCGTACCTCTTCGTCTCCGCCGGTGGAATCCGTTCAGTTGATCCCTTCTTTGGTATGGAGAACGGCTTCTCGATCACGTCCGTTGCATCCCTTATGGTGGTTGTGGTCATCTTCGCGATCATGTTCATCATCGCATGGTTCATGGGCCGGCGGGGCTTCTGCCACGTCTTCTGCCCGGTTGCCGGGCTCATGGTTCTTGGCCGGAAGATCCGGAACCTCGCAGGCTGGCCGGCGCTGCAGCTGGGTAGCGATGCGTCCCGCTGCATAGACTGCAAGAAGTGCTCGAAGGAATGCCCGATGGGCCTTGACGTGAACGGTATGGTCCGGAAGGGCGATATGGAGAACCCCGACTGCATCATGTGCGCAAGCTGTGCCGATACCTGCCCGCAGGGTGCTATCACGTACGGGTGGTCCGGCAGGTAAGCGATGAACGGACACGATCGGAAATTAATGTGTGGTGGAGCAGATGGAGAATAAACCAAAAAAGGCTCGGAAGATTCTTGTCATCATGGGAAGCCCGCGAAAGGGGAATACCTTCCATGCATGCGAGGAGCTCCGCGGGATGCTGGAAAAGGAACTGCCGGTGGAATTCGAGTATCTCTGGCTGAAGGATGCGAACCTGCAGCCGTGCAAAGGATGCCTTGCCTGTTTTGTCCAGGGTGAGGACCGGTGTCCCTGCAATGACGACGCGCCTGTCATCGCGCAGAAGATGCGGGATGCCGACGCCGTGGTCTTTGCAACGCCTGTCTATGCGTTCAATGTTTCGGGCCTGATGAAGACCTTCATCGACCGTTTCAGTTATGTCTTTCACCGGCCACGGTTCTTTGACAAGAAAGCCCTCCTCTTCACGAGCACGGGAATGTTCGGCAATGATGATGTTCTGAAATACCTTGATTCGGTTGCACGGCTCTGGGGATTTGAGGTTTCGGCAAGGGCGGGGACGGTGACCGCGACTCCCGTACCACCGTACCGGGTTGACAGGAACCGGAAGGCAATCGCACGGGCTGCACGGGATTTTGCTGCTGCACTCCGGCGCCCGGTACGGAAGAGCCCGGGCCTGTACGACGTGATCGTCTTTTTCGGGCAACGGGGAGCATTCCGGCAGCTCGCGGAGGTCTCACCTGCCGATTACCGGTACTGGGAAAAGAAGGGCTGGTTTGACCGGCGTGCGCACTATTTCGTGGATGTCCCGGTCAATCCGCTGTACCTTGCCATCGGGAGAGCAGTCGGATGGTTCTCGGCACGCGGGGTGCAGAAGGATCTGGCGCGGGGACCCGGGGAGACTGTATGAGGACCGCGATTTATTATTTCACCGGCACCGGCAACACCCTCGCCGTTGCCCGCAGCCTTGCCGCGGAAATCGGCGACACGGAACTCATCCCGGTCCCGGAGGTGACGGGACAGCCGGAGGTTGTTGCAGATACAGACAGGGTAGGAATTGCTTACCCGGTCTATTTCCTCGATATGCCCGGTATCGTGAAGGAGTTTGTCCGGAAACTCCGGTTCAGCGGGACGCCGTATATCTTCGGGATTGCCACCTGCGGGGAACAGCCCGGGGGGGCACTCTTCAGCCTGAAATCCCTTCTTGAGGAGAAGGGGGTGACACTCTCGGCCGGTTTTACCTTTGTCATGCCGGAGAATTATATCGGCCCGGTCGACCTGATGGGGGACGCTCCATACCGGCAGGAGAAATTTGCTGCTACAAAAAGCCGGATCCCCGCAGTCGCGGCAGCGATACGGGAACGCAGGCAATCCGGGCCGGAAGGGAACGGATCTGCACTTTTGCGGATCGGGGGGAGCATCACGAGGACGTTTGCGACAACGCTCTACAACACGCCCCGCCGGCTCCACGCAACCGACCCATGTAACCGCTGCCGGACCTGCGAACGGATCTGCCCGGTACAGAACATCACCGTGACAGAGGATGTCGTGCGCTGGGGAACGGACTGCACCCAGTGCTATGCCTGCATCCACTGGTGCCCGAAAGGGGCGATCGAGATCGGTGGCAGGACAACCGGAAAGCCGCGGTACCACCACCCGGATGTCACGATTGCCGATATGTTGCACCAGCGGAGCAATGTATGACGGATTCTTGTCCCATCACCGGCTGCCCTGCCTGCCGGTTGTCCGGTGCCATCCGCGGGATGGCAACCGGTAAAGCCGTGCTTGCTTCTTTTGCACTCTGGCTTGTTTTCCTGACGCTCATCTACGGCAAGCCATTCGGCATTGCACAGTTACAGGTGATAACCGGCGGCCCGACAATCCTGGACATGACCTTCACGACAAATCCACCGCAGGTCTATGCAGTCCTTGATGCTCTCGGGGAAGCCGGGCGGGCGTTCGACCTGACTCATATCGTACCGCTCGATCTAATCTTCCCGTTCACATACGGCCTCTTCCTTGCCCTCGGGATCTCGTGGGCCTTATCCCGCCTGCTCCCGGAAGGCAGCCCATGGTTCCTGCTGAACCTTGCGCCGGTGTTTGCAGCAGTAGCGGATTACTGCGAGAATGCAGGCGTCATCACGCTGCTCCTCACGTACCCGGCCCGGCTCGATCCCGCTGCATGGTTCGTGAGTATCATGTACAGTATCAAGTTCTTCTTCTCGGCGGTCAGTTTCATCACCCTCTTTGCAGCGCTGGCAGGCTGTGCCATATTGTTCCTTCTCCGCCGCGCCGGCAGGAGTCCGGCCTGATGGCAGAGGGGGCAGTTCCCGGGGAGGTGGACACCCGGTACCGGGAAGCATTCAATGCCACGATTGGTGAAACCCTCAGCCAGGCAGTCCGGATCATTGCCGGGGATCCGGCCCTCGTTATCCCCGGCACCGTTATCCTGCACCACCAGCGGAAGGCGGCAGCGATACGAAAGCAGCATGAGGGGGATGGGCTTCTTGTCCCGCCGGTCATGATCGTCAGTATCACCTCGCGCTGCAACCTCGCGTGTGCCGGTTGTTACATGCACGGGCGGGGGAGAAACCGCCTGCGGAGATGAGCCCGGAAGTCCTTGCATCCGTTGTCGGCCAGGCAGCGGAACTCGGAGTCTCGTCATCGTCATCGCGGGCGGCGAACCGCTCGTCCGGCAGGAAGAGATCCTCACGCTTGCAAAGGCCCATCCCCGGGTCCTCTTCCCGGTCTTCACCAACGGTTTGCTGATCGATGACGGCACAGCGGACCGGATTGCGCAGTGCCGGAACATCGTGCCGGTCATCAGTTTCGAAGGGTTCCGCGAGGAGACCGACCAGCGGCGGGGCGCACGGGGTTTATGACCGGCTGCTTGCGGCCAGCGCCCGGCTGAAGGACCGGAACGTCTTCTTTGGCTGTTCGGTGACCACGACCCGGGAGAATTTCGTGCAGGTCACCGGCGAGGCATTCGTCCGGCAGATGATCGGGACCGGCACCCGGGTCTTTGCGTACGTCGAGTATGTGCCGATGGCTGCCGGAACGGAAGACCTTGTCCTGACCCATGAGACAGAAGCAGACCCTCCAGGCAGTCCTTGCGGATTACAACCGCAGGTTCCCCGCGCTTTTCATCGGCTTTCCCGGCAACGAGGAGATCTATGGCGGGTGCCTTGCCGCGGGCAGGGGCTTTGTGCATGTCAGCCCCTCCGGCGATCTCGAACCCTGCCCGGCAGCACCGTTCTCGGATGCTAACCTTACCGCTGTCCCACTCAGGGACGCCCTGCAATCCCGGCTGCTCGGGCGGATCCGCGATGAACATAATCTGCTTACGGAAACGAGTGGCGGCTGTGCCCTCCGGGCAAACCGGGCATGGGTGCAGGAGCTGGTGGGCCGGGAATAATTTGGGGGTGAAAAAATGGAAAAGAATGAAATCGATACCGGAAATTTCCAGATTATAAGATCTCTTGTGGTGGTGTTCTCCTGCCATCATAACAATACGGAGAAGATCGCAAACGCCTGTGCAAACGTACTTGGTGCCAAGGTAAAAACACCGCAGCAGGTTAAGCCCGAAGAGATCGCGGAGTACGACCTGGTAGGCTTTGGCTCGGGAATCTACAGTGCAACATTCGATGCATCTGTCATTGACCTTGCCGACCGGCTGCCATATGCTGCGGGAAAGAAAGTCTTCCTCTTCTCAACCTACGGTGCCCCGGCCGCTTTTGCGGGCGGGGATTTTGTTAAGAATAACCACGCGCAGATCCGTAAAAAACTGCAGGCAAAAGGGTACATTGTCATCGGTGAATTCGGGTGTGCGGCGTGGAACACGAACAGCTTCCTGAAATATTTCGGGGGACTCAACAAGGGCCGGCCAAATGCTGATGACCTGAATAATGCGGAAACGTTTGCCCGGGATATGAAAGAGAAAGCCCGGATTTCCCGTACTGTTTTTTGACTGCATCCCGCCATTCATGAATGGACACCCTCAAATAGGAATGGAGTGAAAAATCACCAGTGCGCATGGCAGGAACAGGACCGGGAGTCGAAGTCCGCGAGCTGAAATACGAAGAATTCCCGCTCGCCGTGAAGTTGTGGGAAGAGTACCGCGGCCAGAAGAACGATATGCCCGAAGAGCGGGTCTTCGGGGTCTTCGAGAATGGCATCCTTGCCGCAACCGCCCGGTGCACCCGGCACCCGGACGGGCTCGAGATGGACTGCGTCTTTGCAAGCGAGAGGTTCCGCGGAAAGGGATATGCCCGGGCGGCTGTCCAGGCACTCATCGATGCGTGCGGCTCCGAACAGATCTTCATCCATTCAACCATTGTCCTCATCTCGTTTTACAAGACCTTCGGTTTTGTCCCCATCCCGGAAGATGAGCTTCCCCGGACCATCAGGGAGCGGTTCCTCTTCTGCTTCGGCGAGATGGCAGGCTGCAATGTCTGCCCCATGACCCGACAGGGGAGCGGGTCATAGTACCATAACTTTCGCTTACTTTTCTGCAGTAACTTCGCTGTTTTCATTAAAAATAAAATATATCCAATATATTTATACAGTCAATTATCGTAAAAGATGCATATGCTTTCATGGATCAAGGACCTGCTCTTCTTTCCAGATACCTTCTTTACGCAGGTCTCCCTCGAAAAGGAGAACCTGAATCCGCCGGCTGCAATTATCGGGATTGCGGGAGTGCTTAAATGCATATCCATGGTAATCCTGCTGCTGACGGCAGGTGACTACCTCATCCTGTTGCTCCCGACAGCGGTGATCTGGTCACTGGCCCAGCCTTTCCTGGTGTGGGTGGTTTTTTCCCTTATCCTGCAGGTTCTTTCAAACAGATTATCCGGGACGGGCACATTCCGGTTGACACTCCAGAATGTCGGGTATGGCATGCTACCCTGGGCGTTTTCCCAAATCTTTGGCATTCTGACAACGCTGTTCCTGATCCATAATTCCGGATCTCTTAAATCTATTCAGGGAATGCAATCGTTAACTTCCTTCGGGGGATTGTTCTCAATATTTTCCTTACTGGGCCTTGCACTTTTGGTATGGACAGGATACCTCTGGGTTTACGGTCTTAAGCATGCGCACCGGATTACGACGGGCAAAGCTGCTATTGCCGTAATTATTCTGCTGGTCGTCTATTTTTTAGTCACTCTGGGCCCGGTGCTGCTTATGTATTTCATGACCGGCTTTTATCCCGGTACACTATCTCCTGTTTATCCACAACCCGTACATTGATAAGATTATCAGGTTAACCGCCTTTTTCCCTTATTCTCAATTTCCCCTCCACTTTCCTGCCGCATCCCGATCCCTTTTAATATCCCCCTACAAGATCCTTAGCACCGTGACCGAATTCCAGCTCGTCTCAACCTTCGCCCCGTCCGGCTCGCAGCCGGAAGCGATTAAAGAGCTGAACAAAGGTCTTGAGGAGGATCAGCAGTACCAGACCCTGCTTGGGGTCACCGGCTCCGGCAAGACCTTCACGATGGCCAACGTGATCGCAGCGGCAGGCAGGCCCACCCTTGTGCTCGCCCATAACAAGACGCTCGCCGCCCAGCTCTACCAGGAGTTCTGCGATTTTTTTCCCCATAACCGCGTCGAGTATTTCGTATCGTACTACGACTATTACCAGCCCGAGTCCTATATCCCGTCAAAGGACCAGTACATCGAGAAGGACTCTGCCATTAACCCCAAGATCGAGATGCTCCGGCTCTCGGCCACGGCCTCACTCTCGTTCCGGCGCGATGTGATCGTCGTCGCCTCGGTCTCCTGTATCTATGGCCTCGGCAACCCGGAGAACTTCCGGAACATGGGGTTTGAGCTCGCGGTCGGCCAGAAGATCTCGCGGAACGAGATCATGAGCAGGCTTCTGGATATCCTGTTCGAGCGCAACGACATCGAGCTGATGCCCGGTCGCTTCCGGGTCAAGGGGGACACCATCGACATCATCCCCGGGTACTTCAATGATATCATCCGGATCGAACTCTTCGGGGACGAGATCGAGCATATCAGCGAAGTGGACAAGCACACCGGGGCCAGAAAGGAGCAGCTGAAATATTTCTACGTCTATCCCGCCCGGCACTTCGTTACTCCCGAGAGCGCCCGCAAATCGGCGATTGAATCCATCCAGCAGGAACTCGTCCGAAGTCCTGCCAACGTTGGGGATGATCGAGGCCCACCGGCTCGAGCAGCGGACCCGGTACGACATCGAAATGATCCAGGAGACCGGGTCCTGCAAGGGCATCGAGAACTACTCCCGTCACTTTGACGGGAGGAAGGCCGGCGAGAAACCCTACTGCCTCCTCGACTATTTCCCGGACGATTTCCTGATGATCATCGATGAGAGCCACCAGATGATCCCGCAGCTCCACGGCATGTACAACGGCGACCGCTCGCGCAAGAAGTCCCTGATCGATTACGGTTTCCGGCTCCCGAGCGCGTACGACAACCGGCCCCTCAGGTTCCACGAGTTCGAGCAGTACATGGGAAACGTGGTCTTCGTCTCGGCAACGCCCGGCGAGTACGAACTGAAGAAGTCCATAACCGCAGTCGAGCAGATCATCCGCCCGACCGGCCTTGTCGATCCGAATGTCGAAGTACGCCCCATCGAAGGGCAGATGGACGATGTTATTGGCGAGGTGCAGGCAACAATTGCCCGGGGCGACCGCGTCCTCATTACCACGCTCACCAAGAAGCTTGCCGAGGAGCTCTCGGAGTTCCTTGCCGACCGGAAGATCAGGACCCGCTACCTCCACTCCGAGATCCAGACCCTCGAGCGTACCGAGATCATCCGCGAGCTCCGGCTGGGTAAGTTCGATGTCCTTGTCGGGATCAACCTGCTCCGGGAAGGGCTCGACATCCCCGAGGTTGGTTTCATCGGTATCCTCGACGCGGACAAGGAAGGCTTCCTCCGCGATGCCCGGAGCCTGATCCAGATCATCGGCCGGGCTGCCCGGAACGTGAACGCGAAGGTCGTCCTCTACGCAGACACCATGACCGACTCGATGAAGCGGGCGATCGCCGAGACAAAGCGGCGGCGCGATCTGCAGGTCGCATTCAACAAAAAACACCACATCACCCCGCAGACGATTATCAAACCGGTCAAGGAAAAAGAGGTTGACATCAGGGACACGAAACACGTACCGAAGCCTGAGATCCCCAATGTGGTTATCGAGCTCGAGAAGCAGATGCAGGACGCGGCGGATAACCTTGACTTCGAGCGGGCGATCGCGCTCCGGGACCAGATCAAAAAACTGAACGAGCGGCTGTCAAAGGGAGGGAAACACCCGGCCCATCCGGCATGACAGGTACTTGTTAAAAGCCCCACTGTGCCAGCGTTGTCCGTGACGGGTCCACGTCGTTCCACTCCCAGCCGAGGGCTTCGATGATCCGGGAGATGGGCTGCTTGATGGTCTTGTCGAGCATGAGTTCCCAGTCAACGATAAACTCCGGCGGCACCTGGTCGGCGTACTCGAAGCAGAGCACATCGGTCTTCGGGTACTTTCCGGTCACGGTGCGGATATAGATCCTTTTCGGCTTGCTCCCCTTGCCAAATTCCGTGTGGAGGTACTGGTTGGCGTACTTGGCGCCACGCACCTGTGCGTCATCATTGTCGTAATCATCGAGCGCCTTGCCGATGCCGCCCGGGATACCGATCTCGTCCAGCGTATACTTCCCTGCCCGGTATTTTTTTATCACACCGGAGAGGAACGCCTTGATGCCCTCGTACCCTTCACCACTGAGGATCATCTCCATAACGCGCTGCTGTACAATCTTCGTGATCTGCGGGGTATCGCTCCGGCGGATCTCGAAGCCCACGATATCGGTCTCTTTGACGTCCTTTCCCTCTTTCCAGACCAGCGACCCGGCATACCGTTTCTTCTTGCCGGCCTGGAAGAAGCGGGCGTAGATCTTCTCGAACTTGATGGAGAAGAAATGTTCATCTGCATTGAGCTCTTTTTTGGCAAATTCCTTGTAGCTCTCGTTGAGATGCTTCTCGATTGCTTTGGCAGTCGCAATGGTCTGCTCCCTGTCGAGATCGTTTGAGAGCTGAACCATACAGGAGTCCGTATCCCCGTAGATCACTTTAAAGCCCATCTGCTCGATGACACGCCTGGTGTGCTCGATGATCGCCCGCCCGACCGATGTTGCCGCGGAACCTATCTCCCGGTCGAAGAGCCGGAACCGCGGGTACCCGCTCACGCCGTAGTAGGTATTCATAATGACTTTCAGCACGTTCTGCTGCATATCGTAAAGGACATACTGCGGTGAGCCGAATTCGAACGTGTTACGAAGCGCCTTCTTCTCATCACGCTCCTT
This sequence comes from uncultured Methanoregulaceae archaeon, assembly GCA_963818425.1. Lineage (GTDB taxonomy): Archaea > Halobacteriota > Methanomicrobia > Methanomicrobiales > Methanospirillaceae > Methanoregula. The sequence goes on from CAWFSA010000004.1 coordinate 307,617, forward strand.
GAGCAGCTCTGAGATGATAGTCCGCGTCAGCCCGTCCGGCCTCTTTCGGAACCGTATCCCGTTGGGCGAATGGAGCTCACCCTCGGGATCCTTGGTTTCCATGGACGCATTGATCGTCATCATCGCCATCGGGTACAGGGATTTTAAGTCCAGCACCACCACGTTCTCCCGTACGCCTTTGCTCGGCTCGAAGACCGTCGCCCCTTCAAACTCTTCAGCATTTACGAATCCTTTCGAGGGCAGGACGTACCTCCCGAATGCTTTCCTCAGGACAAAGACATCGACAACACTCGATGAATTGAGGGTCTTGTCCAGCGGGCAGCCCACGTAACGGGCAATCTCCCGGTAGAATTCGATGATGTTATCTTTTTTGTTGATCTTGACGCAGAGTTCAACATCCTTGAAGTTGTATTCCACAAGAAGTTCAGGCTTGGTCTTCCAGAGGTTTGAGATCGTCCCGGTGTACCGCACCTTCTGCTCACCGACTTCTTCGAGAGCGATTGCATCGAGCCGGTACGATTCTTTCTGGCTTAAGTGCATCTTCTTGTAGCCCGTGAGAAGGTCGAAGAGTGCCCGCCCCCGCAGGGCATTGCGTTCGGTCTGCCCGGGAATGCGGGCAAGGGAATCGGAACGGAGGCCGAGCTTCTCCATGCGGCCGGTGATGTAGGGCATATCAAAATCGACAAAGTTCCAGCCCGAGAGGACGTCCGGGTCACGTTCAGCAATGTATCGGGTAAAAGCCTTTAACATCTCGGTCTCATCGCCGTGTGTGCAGATGGTATGGTTCTCTTTTCGGAAGCAGCCGTTAACAAGACCCCCTGCTTCCTGCTGTTCTGTAATCGTTGCTGGTATACCTCCCCCGACCAGGAGGAAAGTCGTGTAATCGCAATCAAAGGAATCGAAAGCGGTGATGCAGATGATGGCATCCCGCTGGGGGTCCGGGAACCCCCGTTCGTCCTCGCACTCGATATCGATGATGCAGGAACGGGCAGGGGCATCGACCTCTGCGGGTGCAATGTTGTGGTAGTCCGCCGTGGTGTCCTGCGCTGTGACACCCCCGGTGAGCCCGGTGTCGATCATGAAACGGGTGGCAAACGGGATATCGGCCTCGAAGTGCCGGTAGCGCTCCCGCACGTCGCGGACATCCCCCGGCCGCTGGGTATACAGCCGTCGCAGGGGCTCTCCCCGGATCGAGCGGTAACTGGTACCGGTTTCGAGCGTTGCCTGGTAACGGGAGCGGGGTCCCTTCCGCCTGGTCAGCCGGTACGTAAAAGTACGGCCGGAAACCGGTAACATCGAGGCGGACGGCCTTTCCCCGCACGTCCCTGCCGAAAACATGGATGATCGGCCCGTCCGGCGAATTGCTGTACTCGACCTGGTTGATCGCGATCCGGACACCGGAAACGTCCCCGGGCGTGCAGGAGGCAGTCATGCAGGCATCCGGTCGGGCTGACGGGGACGACATCAGGACACCGCTTTCCTGCACAGCTCCCGTGCGAACCGACCGGCCTCGTCCATCTTCTTCTGCTCCCAGGAGTCAAGCGGCCATTCCTCGATTTCTCGTATGCCCTCGTTCCCGATGACGACCGGGACCCCCAGCGAGCAGCCGGCAATGCCGTATTCCCCTTCGAGTACTGCCGAGCAGACCGCGAGTTCCCGGGTATCCAGAAGGACCATCCTGACGAGCTGGGAAAGGTGGAGGGCCGGTCCAAAGACAGTACCTCCCTTTCCCTTGATCACCTCCATACTTGCCCCGCGGAGTTCCGAGAGGATCTCCTCGCGCTGCCGCATCCCTACTTTCTTACCCAGCCGGGAAAAAACGGGCACCTGGTGCTCCCCGTGCTCGCCAAGGACAAAGGGAAAACCGCTGATATTCCGGTCCCGGAGCGCAATCCCGAAGCGGGCGCTGTCGAGCTGGCCGCCAAAACCGATGCACCGCTCCCTCGGGATGCCGGTCTTTGCACAGAGATAATAATTATTGATGTCCATCGGGTTGGTGACGGTGATAAGGATGCCGGAAAAACCTGCGAGCAGGAGGGCGGTCTCCCCGGTTGCCGGCAGGTTAACGGAAAGAAGATCTGCCCGGGTCTTTATGGCAGGGTTGCGGGGCAGACCGGCGGAAAAGATGCAGACATCCGCGTCCCTGATATCGCTCGTATCCGTGCTGATTTCCATATCCAGCCCGGTATGCTTAAGGTCGAGCACCTGCGCCCGGAGCAGGTCCTGTGCGCTGTCATAGAGGACAAGATCATCTGCAATTCCCATTGCCGAAGCAAGGTACGCGACCTCGCCGCCAATCCTCCCCACCCCGATTACCGCCAGACGCGCCATCGGGTACCAATATGGGCATGCTATCATAAAAAATGAGCCTCGAATAAGGGCGATTGATGACCCGGAATAATTACCGTCCTTGAGATTTCCCCCATAACAACGAGAGAAGTAAGGGTGTACAAGGTGGTGAGCATTTTTTAAAAACGGAAAAGCCGGGTGAAATAACGATGGATCTTGTGGTATTCTTAAGGAAAAAATGGTACTCTGTTCTGTTCAGGTTTTTTCGTAATCTATTACCGCAGCAGAGTGATGCCTGAACAGATATCCGGAGGGTAATTTTCTGATTGCATCGGTGGTTGGGATATTACCCCCTACACCGTTTTTATTATATTCAAGGGGGGTTGTTCCATCCATGTATATTCTTGAAAATAACTCTTTATCCGAGAAATTATCCCAGGGGACCTGGACAATCGCATAATACATATTTTCGAGGACCGGGTTATTGCGATTCGATTCGGGATGGGTGTGGTGGGATATCGCTTTATTATACTTCCCAATGGCGCGTATATCTTCGGGAAATGCTCTTAACGTACTGCTGTTCTGGTCAAAGGTAAGCATAACCGGGAGGGGAATAAATTTATTGATACTGGTGCCGTCATCGCGGTTTTTCATCGCTGCGCCGGGAAGACCGGCAATATTAATACTCCGTTCAAGGGTTTTCTCGTCCAGAGGCTTGTCGTAACAAACGTTCTCATCGATCCCGTGCGCGAAGAGATCACCTGAATAACAGGCTGCATCGAAGAGGCCGGTCTTCTGGTAATTCTCCCAGTCCATGTTGACATTGGTTTTGTCCCGTAAGTACAGGGGATTCCCGGTGGTATAATTTACATAACGCCGGGAATAATTCCGTGCATCCTCGAAGTCGTTGTACGTCCCACGGTATCCCGTTTCACTGTACTCTGCTATTGACAAAGGAAGGGTCTTGGCAAACATCATCTCCCTCATCTCCTTCAGATTCCGGATAGTGACAAAACTCCATGCGAAATCGGTCATACTCATCGGCCGGGAATAAAAATCCTTTTCCCATGAAGGGTGGTTCCATGGTCTGATATCGGGGTTGCCGTAGTCTTCACGTGACCAGGGATACGGGCGCATTGTGCCGGCCGCACCCCACAGCAGTGCGATGTCCGCCTCCAGCGGGTAATCCTTTGCCTGCCAGCTGGCGCCCTTTTCCTGTATCCTGCTGTCTGTTTCCCTGGTGAACGCAACCGTGTCTCTCACATAGTCCGTGAGATTGGCCCTGACACTGCTGTCCCCGATGGTCTCGACCGCCCCGTAATCTATGCCGGCAGCGAGTGCAAGCCGGTAGTATTCGGGAGGAATGTCAGAATTTTTGAGGAGATCCAAAAGAACGCCCAGCTGGGTATTATATGCCGGGATCTGATAATTGAAACCATCCTTTCGGGGGACACCATACTCATCAATAATACAGAGCCCTTTCCTGAGCTCGTAGTCGGTTTCAGAATCTTTGATAATCGATTTCAGTTTTTCCTTTGCTGCCGGGTCTGCTGGCCCCCTGACCGCTTCGATTTTCTGCAGATCGTCCGTCAGGTATCCATATTCTCCGGTCGGGAACGAAACATTTGCTGCCCACCCGGCTTCCTGGCTGCCGATCCCGTCCCTGATCCATGGCGTCACCAGGATGCGAAGCGGGTCATCTTTGGTTGCAACGGTATCGACAAACGCCATCTCATCATGGGAGATGATCCGATCCTCTGCAAAAAGGCCCATGCCAGCCACCCACCGTGCAGCACCCGGGTCCTTTGCATCGAGCTTCCCCAGCAGAACCCGGTAACGGTCGATCTCGCTCTGCTTCATAACCCCGGTGCTCACCTCGGGCAGCTGCTGCATGGCAGCTTCATAATCATACGACTTCGCTTGCAGGTGGGAATCGTGGGCAACGGTAACAGTATCATTCACGGGGGAATTTCCGGGGGTGCCGTTTGAACCGGGAATTCCGGGAGAACCCGGTACCCGGGTATCTTTGAGCGTTCCCGTCGATGTACAACCACTCGTGAGCACGACTGCTCCCAGTACGACAAGAAATATCAACAAAACAAATTTCCAGTTGCTGCCATTCCATGAATTCAGCATTTCGGGCATACTATCGCTCCCTTTCTACACCTTGGTGTATATCCTACATCAGTGAATCGATTTATTCCCGGGTGACCGGGCCGCATACAATGCGGAGAGGTACCATAAAATGATCGGGGTATTGCCATAATCACTCTCGTGCAGACCCGGAGCCCTCCCCTCTTTTTCCTTCTGTTTCAGGTCTTATTCTCTCTCATTTTTTATTCGCAGTTCATCGATGTACAAAATGAGTTCAGGTGCTTCCTGAAAGGCGATTATATCCCGATTTCCTGCCATGGTGCGCCACCGGGATGCCTGCCCTACTGCGATGACTATACAGAGGACCCCTGCAATTGCACATGAGAAATGGAGGACGAGTTAATCCACCCGATAAGATGCTCTTTATATTTCTTAACAACCATTTTCTGATAGATGGTATCGATCAGACCCGGCAGGGTAACGGTGGGGGGCGTAACCCTGGAAAACCACCTGCTCCTCGCGGCAGGCGTCCTTGGGACAACGGGAGCGTCGCTCTCGCGGATGCTTACGCTGGGTGCCGGGGGTGTTGTTACAAAATCGATCGGGCCGGTGCCCAAGGACGGCCACGCGGGCCCCTGCCTTGTTGTGCTGGAAGACGGGCTCCTGAACGCGATGGGGCTCCCGAACCCCTCCCGGGATTTCGTGGACGAACTCGCGCCGCTCGCCAGGAAACCGGTAGTTGCCAGCATCTTTGGCGGTACACCGGAGGAGTTTGCGGTGGTTGCCGGGTGGTTTTCCGGAAAGGTCGCGGGTTTTGAGCTGAACCTCTCCTGCCCCCATGCGGAGGGCTATGGCGCCGCTATCGGCAGCGACCCGGCACTCGTCGAGGCCTGCACGCGGGCAGTCAGTTCGGACGGAGTCCCGACCTGGGTCAAGCTCACACCGAACGTTACGGACATCACCGCGATCGGGAAGGCAGCGGAACGCGGCGGGGCGAGCGCAATCGTGGCAATCAACACCGTGAAGGCCATGCGGATCTCCACTGCCCTGAGACGCCCGGTGCTGGGCAACCGCTTTGGCGGCATGTCCGGAAGTGCCGTCTTCCCGGTCGCGGTCCGCTGCGTGTACGAACTCTACGATGCCGTGAAGATCCCCATCATCGGGTGCGGTGGGATCGCGAGTGCCGACAACGTGGTGGAGATGATGATGGCGGGTGCACGGGCGGTCGAGATCGGGAGCGCCGTGCAGGCCGATGCAATGGTCTTTGAGAAGATCAAAAAAGACCTGTACGCAAAGGACGGGATCGATGCGGACGGGATCGTGGGGTGTGCCCATGCCTGAAGGCCTCCCGGTGCCGGTCACCATTGTCCAGGTGAAACAGGAGACCCCCTCCGTGCGGACATTCTTTTTTGATACGTCCTTTGCCTTCTCACCCGGCCAGTTCGTGATGGTCTGGGTGCCCGGCACGGACGAGATCCCCATGGCGCTCTCATCGGAGAACAGCATCACGGTACAGAAAGTTGGTGACGCAACAGCCGCACTCTTTGGGATTAAAAAAGGCGGGATGCTGGGGATACGCGGCCCGTTCGGCAATGGTTTTTCCAAAGCCGAGAAGGTCCTCGCCATCGCCGGCGGCGTGGGAGCAGCCCCGCTCCTCCCGCTTGCCCGGGCCGACTGCGTCATGACCCTCCTCCTTGGGGCGAGGACCGAGAGCGAGCTCCTCTTTGTCGACCTGCTGGACGACTGCACCGATGTGCTGATTGCTACGGACGACGGGTCGCTCGGCCTGAAAGGTTTTGTCACCCAGCTCATGGACGACCTGAACCTGGGTGCCTACGACCGGATCGCGGTCTGCGGGCCGGAGGTGATGATGCGGGCCGTGCTTGCCAAGGTAGAGGAAAAAGGCATCGCCCATAAGACCGAGTTTTCCCTCCACCGGTACATGAAATGCGGCGTCGGGGTCTGCGGCTCCTGCTGCATCGATCCGTCCGGCCTCCGCGTCTGCCGCGACGGCCCGGTCTTTACCGGTGACAAACTGCTGAAGAGCGAGTTCGGGTATTACCTGCGGGACGCGAGCGGGAGAAAGCGGAATATCTGATTTCTCTGTTGAATTCATCAGATAATACAGTGTCGACGGTGAATTTGCAGGAAATTATCTGCCAAGCGTGACTTTTCTCTCATAGTAAGAAAAAGATATGATGTTCGTATGAAGTACATATCTACCAATGAATTTTGACTTCAATAAATTTATAGATGAAAATCTGGAAGTAAAATCGGTTTTTCCCCTGATTATTCTATTGATATTTTCAGCCGTGATTACGATTCTTCTGAAAGACAGCTTTCACGTTATGTTTATCTTTGCTTCAGCCACGTTATTTTTAGGAATCTGGATTATCAGGCATTTTACTCTCTCAAATGATGAAAATGTGGAAAAAATATTCATTGAATTAAAGAAGAAAGGAGCCATCGAGAAAGAACGTGAAATTAAATATGATAAAGGTGGGCAGATTTTCAAATCCGGAATATTTTTTTATAATACGATATTTTATAACGAAAACGGCTGCAATCTGGATGAAGACTCAATCAGATTTTCTTTACTGCACGAAGAAGGTCATAAAGTCAACAAACAATATGTAATGCCTCCATTAATTTTTACGGTATCTTTGATTTTAATTCCCGTATGTTTTTTATTTTTAGCTCATACTGAGGTTATTGCTGCAGGAATTTTCCAGGCTCTACTGTGGGATGCAACAATTATCTGCTTTTCCCTCTTGTTCATCCCCTTAATGATAAACAACCTGACTGAACCCTTGAGATACGATGAATATAGAAGTGACGAGTATGCCGCAAAAATGTTAAAAGAAAAATTCAATGTATTTAAACCATCGATAATTGCCGATAATACCTTTAAAGCTATCCGGAAGCAATGTGAGAAAACGGAAGAAGAACACGATTCGATAAAAAATCGTTTATTGTTTGCTTTTATACGGTATCATCCACGAGATGACGATCGCGTAAAAAATATTCATGAAAAATTTGATGTAAAATGACCGAATCAGTATATCCGTTAATCAAATTGGTAACTAAATCCAGAGTATGCCTTTAACAAAGGTGAAATTTTTTTTAAGGTTCATCGATCCCGAAAGGTTTGGAGAACCTTGAGGAGGAGGAGAACTCATCAGAGTTCTTCGAAGCAATCTTACCGGGTCGAAGTACCCTTTGGGTCCTTCTCCAGTCCCATGCCCTTGACAGGGCATCGGTCTCCCCCAAGAGCGTCAGAGTTTCTTCAATGAATTATACAAAAAATTCCTCAAAACAACAGGGAGTTTCCCCCCCGTCCTGTTAATGGTCCTGCAAATCCGGCTCTGAATCGTGCCCGTCCTCCAGGTTCCGGATCCCCGTCTTGTCCCGGTCGAGCAGCGACGGGTCGATATGCCACTCGCTCCGGCGCAGGAGGCCGTGGAGGGTGCTCGCCTCGCGGGTGGTCAGGTTTGCCCGGCCGAGGATGCGGCGGATGAGGATCATGGTATTCTCCCGCTTGAACTTCGGGTGGTGGATCGTCGTCGAGATACCGGTCGATGTGGCGGTACAGGTATCCCATGTCCTGCGGCGAGGCAAGCCGGAATCGCCGGCAGCGGCAGGTTCGAGAGTTCGTAGCAGACCACCCCGACCGCGTGCGAGAGGTTGAGGATCGGGTACATCTCCGTGGGTCGGGATCGTGCAGATCATGTCGCTCCGCTTGACCTCCTCGTTGTTGAGCCCCCAGTTCTCGCGCCCGAAGAGGATCGAGATGCGCCCGTCCGCATCCTTCACCCGCTCGCGGAGTTCCTTGGGCGAATAGAACGGCATCCGCATGGCATGGCAGACCGACTTGCTCACGGTCCCGGTTGTTGCAATGACGATATTGCTCCGGGCAAACACGTCCTCGATGGTGCAGGTCTCGGCAGCGGCAGCACGTCCTGCGCATGCGATGCCCGGCCTTTTGCCTCCTTGCCGAGCGGGCAGGGGTCGATGAGCACGAGCCGGGAGAACCCGAAATTCTTCATCACCCGGGCAGCAGAATCCCACATTGCCCTCGTAGATCGGGGCAACCAGGACGATGTCGATCTCGGGCATAAAAAATTACTGGATAGCGTCCACGGTCGCTTTCAGGACCGCGGCGCCCTGGTCATAGACCGCGTTCCCGACCACGATCGTGTCGGCATATTTACTCATCTCGGCTGCTTTCTCCGCGGAGTTGATGCCGCCGCCATAGTAGAGGATTGACTGGTCAAGCACATCGGATGCAGCTTTCACAACTGCAGGGTTGCCGTACGTACCGCTGTATTCGATGTACACGATCGGGAAATGGAAATAGTGGTCGGCAACGGTTACGTACGCTGCAACCTCTTCCGGTTTCAGGTCGCAGACCGATCTGGTCACTTTGCCCACGGAAGAGTTCGGGTTGAGCACGATATAGGCCTCGGGCACGATATACTCCCAGGGAATCCTGTCTTTCTGCATCTGCACCCATGCCTGGTGCTTTCCCACAATCCACGTGACATCGGTGGTGTTCATCACGCTGGGCACAAAGACATAGTCGATCCCCTGCATCAGCACGGCCTCGGGACCTGCGGGTTCCATCACGAGCGGCAGGTCATAGGTCTTCAGCTGCTTCTGGAGCATGGCAAGGTTCTCCTGCGTCACGTTCAGCGTGCCCGAGAGCATCAGGGCATCAGTCCCGCTCGCGGCAATCGCGTCGATGTCACCGGGCTTCAGCTGCTTGTCGGGATCGAGTTTGGTCACGTGCACCCAGTCTTTCCATTTCATCGTAATCACTAGTAACGTGTGTCTTTCCATTCTCATAAACCGGTGGCATAATGGAAAGAGGGGGTCACCCTCATTATCTTTTAGAGAAACCGGATAAAATAAAGAGAGAAAACAAAAAAAACTCACAACTGGATGATATCCTTCTTTTTCTTAAAGATTGTCTGGTAATCCCGGATCTTTTGTTCGGGAATACCGGAAACCTCTGCCACAACGTTCGGGTCAGCGGCAAGGAGCGACTTTCCGTCAGTGACACCGGCAAGGATCAGTTTTTCTGCAGCCTGCTGGTTCAGTCCTTTGATGGTGAGCAACTCCTTTCTCCCTTTCTCGGTCTGGAGCTTCGAGACTTTCTTCGGTACAGGTTTATCCAGCGCCTTGCAGACCATGGCAACATGTTTCTGGACGGTGCCAAGCGACATGCCGGTGCGCTCGCTCAAGGTCTCCGGCGAAAGTTCGCAGAACGCATCCGGGGTGGTAAAACCGGCAGAAAGGTATTTTTTCAGGCTGACCGCAGGGATGCCCATTCCCCGGAGGATCTGCCCGTAATAGACGGTTTTTGCATCGGCAAGGACCTGGCCGGCCTCGGCATCGCCGATCCCGGCATTTTTCAGGCATTCCGGTTTCGCATGGGCGAGACCGGCGAGTTCCGTGATGCCCTGCCCTTTCAGTGCTTCCATGATCTTTGCATAACTGCGGCCCTTCCTGGGGATGAGCCGGTCGCGCAGGAACTTGCGGCACTCCGACCTGCGGCGGAGTTTCTCAAGCATGGTACCCGCTTCGGTCACCAGCCGGCCCGCATCCGGCACCGGTATCGAAAGCCGCTTTGCGAGATCCTCCGGCACGCTGCGGGCCAGCTCGGCCACGGTGTAGATATGGTGCGCAAGGATATTTTCCGCCAGGGCAGGGGTCATGGACGGTATTTCCGCTAAGGACTCCCGGTTGGAACTGATATGGTGGCAGAGCGGGCAGCCGATATCCCACGGGCGGGCACCTTTCCGGACAAGGCGGACAAAATTGAGGTGATGTTTCTCGCAGATCTCGTCTGTCCGGACCGCAAAGCCCCACTGGGCCATGGGAAGACCGATGTTGAAACTGCATTCCGGGTAGCGCGAACAGCCGATGAACTGGGTATTGCCCCGCAGGTGCTTGATGGCGAGCATGCCGCCGCAGACCGGGCATTTCCCGAGGTTCATCTCCTCGGCAGTGCGGTTGCGGATGTCGTCGCCGATCACCTGCTCGTTCGCTTCGAGCTGGTCGAAGGCTTTATGCAGCATCTCGCGGGACTCCCTGATCACGTCTTCCCGGGTCCGCTTGCTCTCCTTGATCTGCTGCATGTGCGCTTCGATCTTCTGGGTCATGTCCGGCCGGGTCACGATATCGGCGTGCTGTTCGAGCGATTCGGTGACCACTCTCCCCACGAGGGTCGGGTGGAGGGGGTTGCCTTCAACGTACTTGCGGGAGACCAGCTTCGCTATCACCTCGTGCCGGGTACTCTTGGTACCCAGGCCGAGTTCTTCCATCCGCTGGATCAGCTTGCTCTGGGTGTAGCGGGCAGGCGGCTGCGTCTCCTTCTCGTCAAGAGTGACTTTTTTGACCGGCAGTTTCTCCCCGGTCGTGAAGGCGGGCAGGATCACTTCCTTTGCCTCGGAAAACGGGTACACTGCGTGCCAGCCGGGTTCGATCAGCTGGCCGCCGGTGGTCGTATATTCCTCGCTACCGGCGACAAAGAGGATCTTCAGGGTCTTCCAGATCGCGTCCGGTGCAAGGGTCGCAAGGAAGCGGCGGAGGACGAGTTCGTAGATTTTGAACACATCGTCGCCCAGCTGCTCGCGGGTGGCGGCGCCGGTCGGGTGGATGGGCGGGTGGTCGGTGGTAGACTTTTTCCCGCGGGTCGGGACCGGCCTGCCGGTTTGCAAGGGTCCATTCCACATCCTTTCTGAACGGGGAATCGCGCAGGGTCTTTAAGATCCCATCGATATCCAGCGATGCCGGGTAAACGGTGTTGTCGGTCCTCGGGTAGGAGATGAAACCGTTCATGTACAGGTCTTCGGCAATCCGCATCGCATTCGCTGCCGAGAACCCTAATCGTGCGGCCGCAACGATGTAGGTCGTGGTATCGAACGGCGACGGTGCCCGGTCCTGCTTGGTGCCCTCCTTCACATCGGTGACGACGAGGGGTTCCTTTGTCCGGTCGCGGGCGCCCTCTGCCTCTGCCTTGTCATGGAACCGCCCGTGGGTGTGGCGGGCCTCGATCCGTTCGCCGGATTTCTCCGTGTCGAGACCGAGCTGCCAGTATTTTTCCGGTACGAACGCCTCGATCTCCTTCTCGCGGTCGACGATCATGCCCAGCGTCGGGCTCTGGACCCTGCCGACCGAGAGGATGTTCTGGCCGCCCCGCCGTGCTGCAAGCGAGATGAAGCGGGTGAGGGATGCACCCCACATCAGGTCGATTGACTGCCGGGCTTCCCCGGCTGCTGCAAGGGCGAAATCGAGTTCGGTGGTATGGCTAAACGCGTGCTGGAGTTCCCCTTTCGTGATGGCCGAGAACCGTGCCCGGTCGACGGGCACTTTCGCGTTCACGGCACGGATGAGCTCGAAGGCTTCTTTTCCTATCAGTTCCCCTTCCGTATCAAAGTCCGTTGCAATGGTGACGCGGTCGGCCTTCCTTGCCAGTTTCTGGAGGAGGGTGACGATCTTTTTCTCGGTCGGCACCTTGATGGTCTTTGCATCGATCAGGCTCCGCGGGGTGTACTCCTCGCTCCGCCAGTTCCGGTAGCCCGGCTCGAAATCGATCTCCACCACATGGCCCCGGAGCCCGACGGTAGTGATGTCCCCGAACGTGTAGGTCGAAACACCGGCGTCCTTGTTCTCGGTGATTTTTTTACCTTCGCCCAGTATCTCTGCAATACGGCGGGCCGAGATGTTCTTTTCCGCAACGATCAGGTGCACGGCGTTACGCCCCCTTCTTCTTCAGCGCTTCAGTAAGCATCCGGTTCAGTTCGGCAGGGTCTGCTTTCCCCCGGGTTTTCTTCATGACCTGCCCGACAAGGAAGTTGAGCGCTCCGGCCTTGCCGGCCCGGTAGTCTTCGAGCGCCTGGGGATTTTCTGCAATTGCCTCTTCGATGGCGGTGGCAATTGCACCGGAATCCCCGGTGGTCTTGGCAAGGTTCAGCCGCTGGACAATAGCGGCCGGTGTCTCAGCGGGTTCATTTTTCAGCCGCTGGTCGAGCATGACCCGAAGGACGTCCACCCCGCTCTTGTCGGTGATCGTACCTGCTTTCAGGAGCTGGACAAGGCCGGTCATGGCAGCCGGTTCCACCTTGTCAAGGCTCATGTCCCGGTAATTCAGCTCGCCGATCAGCGTATCGGCAATCCATGTTGCAGCGAGTGATGAGAGCCCTTTTGGATCTCCTTTGACAACCTGCTCGAAGAAGTTGGCGAGCTTCAGTTCGCCCGTCAGGGTCCGGGCATGGTTGAGCGAGCACCCGTACTGGGCGATGAACCGCTCGCGCCGGGCATCGGGTAGCTCGGGAAGGACGATCCCGTCCAGCCATGACTTCACGCGGAGGGGCCGGAGGTCCGGCTCCGGGAAGTACCGGTAGTCGTGCTCCTGCTCCTTCGAGCGGGCTGACTGGGTGATGCCCCGGGCTTCGAGGTAATGCCGTGTCTCGCGGTCCACTTTCTGGCCGCGGCGGAGCAGGTTCTTCTGCCGGGTAACCTCGAACATAAGCGCCTTCTCGACACCCTTGTACGAGGTGATATTCTTGACTTCTACCCGCTCGCTGCCTTTAATCGAGATGTTGGCATCGACACGGAGCGAGCCTTCCTTCTCGGAATCGAAGACGCTGAGGTATTCGAGGGTTGCCCGGAGCTTGTTTAAGAATTTCCGGGCTTCCTTGGGAGACCGCATATCGGGTTCGCTCACGATCTCGATGAGCGGGATACCGGCGCGGTTGTAGTCAACGAGCGAGTATTTCCCGCGCTCGGCATTGCCCATGTGGACGAGCCGGCCCGGGTCCTCCTCGACATGGATGCGGGTGAGCCGGACCTTCTTCTCCCCTCCTTCGTCGCTCTCGATCTCCAGGTAGCCGCCTAAGGCAAGCGGCTTGTCGTACTGCGTGATCTGGTAGGCCTTGTCAAGGTCGGGATAGAAGTAGTTCTTGCGCGAGAACTCCGCTTCGCTGATGATCTCGCAGTTCAGTGCCTTTGCCACCTTCATGGCAAACTCGATCGCCCGCCTGTTCAGGGCCGGCATTGCCCCGGGGAGACCGAGACAGATGGGGCAGACATGGGTGTTGGGGCCGTCGCTGCGGTAATCGGTGGAGCACCCGCAGAAGAGCTTGCTCTTCGTGTCCAGCTGGCAGTGCACCTCAAGACCGACGATGACCTGACCTTCTGCATCCGCCATCTCAGTTCACCGCCTGCTCGTAGGCATATGCGACATCGATCACGCGCTCGTCCTCAAACATCCTGCCCATGATCTGGAGGCCGACCGGCATGCCTTCGGATTTCCCGCACGGTACTGATATTGAGGGGATCCCCGCAAGGTTGGCGGGCACCGTGAGGATATCGGCAAGGTACATGGAGAGCGGGTCGCTCTTCTCCTTCAGCTTAAACGCGATGGTGGGCATGGTTGGTCCTGCAATCACATCGACTTCCTTAAAGATCCGGTTGAAGTCGGCCCGGACATTCTCCCGGGCGACCTGTGCCTTCTGCGTAGTATTTCCCATAATACCCGCTGGAGAGTGCAAAGGTACCGAGCATGATCCGGCGCCGGACTTCCGTGCCGAACGAGGCGCCCCGTACTTCCTGGTAGGCATCGTGCCACGACTTTTTCCAGTCCGGTGCCGGGCCGTACCGGACCCCGTCAAACCGGGCCAGATTGGAACTCGCCTCACTCGTGCAGGTGACATAATACGCGGCAAGCGCATATTCCATGGATGGGATGCTGCACGCGATGGTGGATGCCCCGAGTTCTTCGAGCCTCCCGATCGCTTTTCTCACCACCGCGGCGACCTGCGGGTCGACCCCTTTCCCGAAATACTCCTCCGGGATGCCGATCTTCAGGCCTTTGATATCCGCCTTCGGGGCGTGTGGCTGTACGGCTTGTTCTGTGAGGTGGAATCGTGGCGGTCGTGGCCGGCAATCACGCCCATGAGGGTGGAAACATCGCTGACGGTCTTTCCGAGCGGACCGATCTGTTCGAGCGAGTTGGAATATGCGATGAGCCCGTAGCGGGAGACCCGGCCGTAACTGGGTTTCAGCCCCACGATCCCGCAGAAAGCGGCAGGACAGCGGATGGATCCGCCGGTGTCAGAACCGAGTGCCATCCGCACCATGCCGGCGGCAACGGCAGCAGCACTGCCCCCGCTCGATCCGCCGGGGACGCGGGTGGTGTCGCAGGGATTGAGGGTGGGACCGAACGCCGAGTTCTCGGTGGTGGTGCCCATGCCGAACTCGTCCATGTTGGTCTTGCCGACAATTGCCGCACCGGCACTTTTCAGGAGCCCGACGACGTGCGCATCATAGGGGGGAACATAGCCTTTGAGGATCTTCGATGCACAGGTGGTCTCGATCCCTTTTGTCGAGATATTATCCTTCACTGCAACGGCAATACCGGCAAGCGGGCCGTTGCCATGTTCTGTCCTGCTGCAGGTGGTGAGGAACGCATTGTACGGGTCGGTAGGTTCGAAGGTGATCGTGCGGGAGGCCACTACATCACCCGCGGTGCCTTGATGAAACCGTCTTCCTTATAGGGAGCGTTTTTCAGCACATCATCCTGCAGCAGGGAAGGTTCCACCTCGTCCTCGCGCAGCACGTTGAACAGTTCGCTTTGTACTGCCGTGTTCCCTTTCACGGTATCGAGCGTATCAAAATAGTCAAGGATCGCGTTGAACTGTGATGTAAAGGTCGCCAGTTCTTCTGCTTTGATGCCGACGTCGGCAAGTTCCGCAATATGTTGTACATCGAGTTCAGTGACCATGGTCCACCCTGTCTATGTGGTCTATGTAATCTTGTACGGACGTCTTATAACCATTTTTACGGGCAAGCCGCTGCAGTTCCTTCCACACCCCGCTCCCGTACTGCATGGCTTTCTTCTCGTACCAGGCAAATTCCGCAGGGATATGGCGCTCTGCCACCTTCCGGAGCGGAATTTTCCGGTACCCTCCCTGCACTTTCTCATCCGGGGGGATCACGCGCGCAGCGCGCACAACCCTGCAGTCCATGTAGGGCATCGAGAGGTACGTGCCATGCAGTGCAGCAACTGACTGGTCGCGAGCCGCCTGCTGTTCAAGACCGGCAAAATCGCGTTCAAGGTCTTCTCCGAGAGTAGTTGTTTCGAGATAACGTAAATAGCCCCCGAAGAGCTCGTCGGCACCCTGACCCGTGATGATGCGCCAGTACCCCTGCTCGCCGGCATACCGTGCGATAAAATACTGGGTCAGCGCAATGCCCGTGTTCATGGGGTCCTTTTTCGGGATGGCGCGGATAACAAAAGGCAGCGCATCCGCGATCTCGCCCGGGGTAATGGTGACCGCGGTGCAGGTGAGGCCGAGCGCGTCGGCTGCATGGCGTGCCTGCCTGAGGTCATGCGAGTTTTCAAGCCCGACCGCCACGCACTCGCGCTGCGCCAGCTGCGCAACAAGCGTCGAGTCCACACCCCCGGAGAGGGCGGTGATGCCTTCGTCGCTGCGGAGACGGACCGCGCTCATGATCGCTTCCTCGAGGGACATATCCGGTACGTCCGGGTCAATGGTCCCCAGAACTTCACCGCCGCAGATGAGCGTTCCTTTCGGGCAGTCGCCCTGCATGATCCCGAAATGGTCCCGTGCCCGGCACCGGTCGGATGCAAGGAAAAATTCCCCCCCGCACCGCAGGAGATCTCCCGGGCGTTCCCGGACGATCTCTTCTATTTCCTCCGGTGAGAGCCGCTGCCCGTCACGCTCAACCCACCCGGAAATCTTCAGTGTACTCATCGTTTCTTCAGCGTTCAATGATTGTCTACAATCAATACCCCCGCATTCTGATTTAAGGTTTTTTCATGCAGGGTGGGAGTGTCCCGTGGACCAGCCGATGATAGATCGGCATGCGTGCCATCATTTCCTGTTCACCCCGCTGCCGATCACCCGCCGGAACGGAACCTGCACCAGGAATTCTTCAGGATCGGATTCTTTTTTGGCATAGAGGGATAATAGTTTAGAGCGCGAGGGTAGGAAAGCCCGGCCAACTCCGACGGACTTAAGATCCGTTCCTGCAGAGGTTCATGCGTTCGAATCGCATCCCTCGCATTTCTTGAGCCTCGAAGAGGCGAAAGTGGAGAAGAACCCATCAGTGTTCTTCGACCTGTTGAACCTCATCAGAGGTGAGAGAAGAGAAAACCCTTAAGGTTGTTCGACTTTTTTACGGTCGCCAATTATTGTAATAATTTCCGGGTTATTTATCGGGCATTCCGGTTTACGGAAATGCTGGAATTACCTCGTGCCGGATGTTCCGTTTTTTGTCCCGTCCGTTTCCGTATCGATGATTGCAGCAACCCTGCCCACGCGCCCGTCCTGCAGCCGGACCTTGATGCCATGGGGATGCGTGAGGGAGTTTGTCAGGATCTCCTGTACCCTGCCCCGGGTAAGTTTCCCCGAACGCTGGTCGGCTTTCTGGATGATATCCACGGTAAGGCCGACCCTGATTGCATCCCGGTTTTTCCCGCTCTTTTGATCGCCCATGAGACATGCTCCTGATACGTGTAAAATACCCTGCCCAAAGAATTTTTATTACCAAAAAATCAGGCACCTGAGGGAATATCGTAGATGCCGGTACCGCTCGTCAGCTCCCCTTCGAGAACAACCCAGCCGTGTTTCTCCCCGTTCATCCTGGTGCTGACAACCGTATGGTATTCATTGGAATGCGGTTCGAATATTGTCCAGGTGTTCTTCCCGCTCACGGAGGAAGTTATCGTCACGCTTGTATCAGCGGCAGTGCTGTAATCAGCGTACAGGGATGTTGTATAGGTGAAGCACCGGCTCGTGCCGTCTGCAGTACCCTGCGGGCAGGGATTCCCGTTCAGCGCCTGCACCGGCCGGAACAGGACGCTCTTCCCTACAGGATTCATGGTGTCAATGGGAGTTCGTGACGTGGTCTCTGATGAGAAGGTTATCGTGTACGGGTGGTGGGCTGATGTCCCTTCCGGCGTGACGATTACGGGTGTCGTGACCTTCACGAGCGTGGCTTTTCCCGTATCGAAAAGGGTTGTTTTCCATTCTGCCGGCACACCGTTCATCATCCGGCTGCTGAATGCGGATACCATCGGGGAATTCCCAGTGGTGTCCATGGGCACCGGGATAAAGAACGTTACGTTGGAGAGCGGAGCATCCGTAGTAATCGTACAGGTGTAGGTATAGGTGCCTGATATCGTGTTCCTGTACGCGGTCTCCTGGTATACCGTGATGGCGATGATTCCGGTGAATGCTGCCAGCAGGACAATGAACAGAGCCAGCGTTGTTTTTATAATTTTATCCATGATCTGACCTCGATTACGGTACCCGGTACGGCCGGTTCTGTCCGGGTAGTGCCGGCCGAACGGCTCCCGATGAATGAGTATGGAATATTGCATGGGCAGAATTGAATAGCTGCTGGTCATTCCCGGTTCATTTTTCCGATCCCCGGGTCATGGCTGTGTCCCCATGTCTTTATGGCTCTACAAAAAAAAGTGAATAGTATGGAAGGACGCTCCTCTCTCGTTTTGCAGAACGTCAGTCTTCCGGACGGGCGGGTTGCTGATGTCACCATCCGGGACGGGACCGTACGCCATATCGGCGCTGGCATCCCGGCCGACCGGGTGATAGACTGCAGCGGCCTGTTCGTCCTCCCGGCAGCAATTGATATGCATGTGCATATGAGGGACGGTCTGCAGTCGGCAAAGGAGGACTGGGAGACCGGGACGAAAAGCGCCCTTGCCGGGGGAGTGACAATCGTCGTGGACCAGCCGAACACGGTCCCGCCGGTGACAACGCCCGACACGCTCCGTGCGCGTGTTGTTACTGCCAAAGAAAAATCGTTCTGCCACTTTGCAATCAACAGCGGCGTGACCCATGATACGCCCCTGCCAGCCATGTGGAGTGCCGGGGCCATGGCCTTTGGCGAAGTATTCTTTGCCCCCTCCAGTTATGGTGAAGCGGTCACCCCGCAGGAACTCGGGACAGCGTTCGATCAGATCCATTCCCTTGGCGGTCTTGCAACCATCCATGCGGAAGAGGTAATCCCGGGCCCCGTTACCACGCTCGAATCCCATGCCCGGGTCCGTTCTCCCGGAGGGGAAGTGCGGGCAGTGCGGGCAGTCCGGCACGCCAATACGGCGGGGTGCCGGCTCGCACTTCTGCCACCTGAGTACCGGCGCATCGGTCGATGCTGCCGTTGGGAGCGTTGAGGCAACCCCGCACCACCTCTTCCTGTCGCGTGAAATGTTTGAGAATACCGATACCTTTGCCAAGGTAAACCCGCCGCTGCGGAGCGAACGGGAGCGAAAGGAGCTCCTGTCGCGGTGGGAGCGGATCGATGTTGTTGCCTCTGACCATGCACCCCATACGTCCCTGGAGAAGCAGCAGCCGTTCCCCGACGCCCCTTCCGGTGTTCCCGGTGTGGAGACCATGCTGCCGCTCCTGCTGGCCGCGGTGCTGGAAAAGACAGTCAGCCTGCCGGAGGTGATCGCAAAGACCAGCAGCAATCCGGCGGCGATCCTCAAAATCCCTCCCGCCGGGTTTGCACCAGGATGCCGGGGGGATTTTGCCCTGTTTAAAAAAGAGGCAGTAAAAATTGAGGCAGATAACCTTCATTCCCGGTGCGGGTGGACGCCGTTCGAAGGGAAGATGGGGGTATTTCCCCTGCAGGTGATCATGGACGGGACCATTGTGTACGATGACGGGGAATTCTTCCGGGCCGTCCCCGCATGGATCCCCGGTAATGGTTTTTTTCCCCGGTAATTCCCTGCGGTTGCGCTCTCTTTGCCCCCTGTTTTTTTCGACCCTGTCCCCGTTTCCCGCTTTCCCAACTGCTAAATAATCGGAACACTGACAGAATGAGTGCCGATACATGCGCAGCCATAGGTCCCCGGGTGATCGATTGACAAGCGTCTGGAAATGATCCATGGGACAACCCGGTTGCGCGACAGGCACACGCCCGGCAAGGGTTTAAACACAGGTGAAGAACGGCAGCACGCCACTGGTGATCCATGTGCGTTATTGCCGGGCAACATTCCTTTTCGCGGGGAATCCGATGCCAGATATCTCAGAAGCAGTATCTGAAGAGCGGCAGGGTGTCGTCATCGCCATCGAGGTGACTGCCGGTGCAAAAGCAGCTGTTTTTCCTTCAGGGTATAATGAATGGCGCCATACCATTGGTTGCCGCGTAACTGCCCCTGCACTCGAAGGCCGGGCAAACAAGGCGGTGCTTTCCCTGATTGCCGCAAAACTGGGTGTCCCTTCATCATCCGTCAGTATTGCATCCGGTGCAGCATCATCCCAGAAACGGGTGCTTATAGCCGGTATCGGTAAACAGGATCTGCTCGCCAGGCTGGGCAGTGCCCCCTGAGCAGTCAGGTTATCCCTGGCCGGGAAATGACCTCTCTGTAAAAGGATGGGTTCCCCCGGGTCCTTCCCATCCCCGTGATCTGCTGATCACCGCTGTCTCCTGCCCGTAAATTCCGGATCGGAAGAAATCAGTACTTCCGGCTTTTCTGGATGCATAACCGGGAGTTGTCCCGAGGCTATCCTTTAAGTAATTCTACAGGTTATATATTTTTTATACCTATGATCACGCTTTACATGCTTTGCATGATACATGGGGGTGCGTTTACGTGTATTCACCGGATACTACCAAGTACCTTATTCACATCAGCCTCACCGCAGAGGGGGTGGTCGAGAAACCTGACGTAGTCGGCGCCATATTCGGGCAGACTGAAGGGTTACTCGGCGAAGACCTCGACCTCCGGGATCTCCAGAGGACGGGGCGTGTCGGACGAATCGACGTCCAGATAACCAGCAAGAAAGGCGAAACCACTGGCGAGATACTGATCTCGACCTCCCTTGACCGGGCAGAAACGGCGATCCTCGCTGCATCGCTCGAGACCATCGACCGTGTAGGGCCCTGCGTCGCCCATGTGACGGTTGCATCCATTGAGGACATCCGTGTCAGCAAGCGCAGGAAGATTGTCGAGCGGGCAAAGGAGATCCTGATCGACCGGTTTGAGGACGGGGCGATCGATTCCGACGAGCTGCTCGATGATGTCCGGCAGAGCCTGCGGATAGAAAAGATCGGGTCGATCGGCGAGGAGAAAGCACCGGCGGTCCCAATGTCCTCGAATCTGATGCGATCATCATTGTCGAGGGACGGGCGGACGTCCTGAACCTGCTGCGCTACGGCATCAAGAATGCTGTGGCGGTTGAGGGGACCAATATCCCCAAAACGGTCATCGACCTGTGCGAGAAGAAGACCACGACCGCATTCTTTGACGGTGACCGCGGCGGGGAGCTGATCCTCAAGGAGCTCCTGCAGGTCGCGGATATTGACTTCGTCGCTTTCTCCCCGCGGGGAAAAAGTGTTGAGGACATGACCCGGAAGGAAGTGATAAAGACCCTGCGGAACAAGGTGCCGGTCGAGTACGTGCGCGACCAGTATTTCGAGGATTCAGCAGAACTTCCCCCGGAACTGAAAGTTTCACGGGCCGGATCTGAAGAGTATGAGGGGGCGGATAAGAAATCGAAACATGCATCTGCTGCAAAGCGCCAGCGGGATGTCCAGAAAGGGCCCCTGACCCTGCGGGACCATATCGATGATGTAAAAGGCCAGAACCTGGCACGTTTCCTTACCGAGGACCTGACCGTCATCAGGGAGATGCCTTCCGATGAAGTGGAGAAAGCTATCGACACCCTTGATGCACCGGCGAGCGGCCTTGTGGTAGACCGTCCTGTTGACCAGAAACTGCTCGACCGCCTTGTCTGGAAAGGGCTTTCCTATGTGGCTGCCCGGGATTTCAAGGGTATAATAAAACGTCCGCTGGCCATCCGGCTCATGAAAATGGGGTCATGACCCCTTCGAAGATTCCGTTCCGTAATCGGTCGAAGACCTGAAGGTCTTCTCCTGCTTCAGGCATTGCGGCCTTCAGCATTCTCCAACCCGGGGTTCTGATGAATACGAGACCTTTCATCAGAATCTGATTAGTTCATCAGAACCATGGAGATGAGAAGAGTTCTTCGAAGGTCGAGGATGAGAAGAGCCGCAGGCTCTTTGAACCCCTCCTCTACGCAAATTTATTTATGCTGCACAAAACCATGATACACTTCAGAGTGACCGTATGCACAAAGACGAACTGATCAACCTTCACCAGATGTTGTCAGACGTAAAAGACTATTTTGAAGAGATCAACCCTGATCTCAAGTTCACCCAGTACGATGCGCTGAAGATCACGCCGTCCCAGCAGCACAAGAGCAAGATGGAGCACAAGTACGCAATCTTCGTGCTGGGTACCGAGATTGCCAATGCCATGAAGGAAGTTGACTATTCATCTTCGAGCAGGATCTCGGCACGCATGAAGGAGCTTGCCGACAAGACATTAAAAGAGATGGAATATCCATAATTTTTCCTGACCCGAAATCCTCTCTGCTCGCTTTAATCCCGTGTTCTTTTCCCGGTAACGAGGATACGTTAAAGACTGATGAATAACGATCTTCGCTCATGCAGTATTTCACGGATACCGATATGGGCCTGGACCTTTCGCAGGTAAACCTGAGCGTGGAATCGGCATTTTCCGATCACGGGAGAGGGCTTGTCCAGATGCCACCCAAAGTCTATATCACGCTGCCGGAGGGGGATTTCCGCACCATGCCTGCGTATCTTCCTTCCCTGTCAATCGCCGGCGTTAAAATAGTCAATGTTCATCCAAAGAACCCCCAGATAGGTCTCCCGACCGTTATGGCCCTCACCATCATTCTTGACCTTGCTACCGGCCAGCCTCTGGCAATTATCAACGCAACG
This sequence comes from uncultured Methanoregulaceae archaeon, assembly GCA_963818425.1. Classification (GTDB taxonomy): domain Archaea; phylum Halobacteriota; class Methanomicrobia; order Methanomicrobiales; family Methanospirillaceae; genus Methanoregula. The sequence continues at coordinate 329,829 of CAWFSA010000004.1, forward strand.
CGCCTCACCGACATGAGGACCGGGGCAGCAGGAGCCGTTGCAGCAAAACACCTCAGTCCCGGAAAGGAGATCGTGCTCGGAGTGATCGGGACAGGCCGGCAGGCAGAGGCTCAGGTGGCTGCCATCTCCCGCGAGCTGAAGATCCGGGAAATCCGGATCTGGGGGCGCAACCCGGCGCATGTCAGGAAGTTCGCCGACCGCTTCATGGAATACCCGTGCATTGCAGTCCCCATCGAGAAGGCCTGCGACTGCGACGTGCTGGTGACCACAACTCCCTCCACGAGCCCCCTCGTCAGGAGCGAGTGGATCCATGAAGGCACCCATATCAATGCTATCGGAGCGGACGCTCCCGGCAAGGAGGAACTGGATCCCGCCCTGCTGCGGCGTGCGCAGGTCTTCGTGGATGACCCGGCCCAGGCTATTCATTCCGGGGAGATCAATGTTCCGATCAGCAGGGGACTGTACCGTGCAGACGAGATAGCAGGTACGCTCGGGGAGGTCGTTATCGGGAAAAAGCGCCGGTCGGGCCCGGATACGATTACCCTCTTTGACTCCACCGGTCTTGCCATCCAGGATCTCGCTATCGCGAAGATCGCGATGCAGCACGGAAGGAAAATTGAGTTACCGTTCCCGTGATTTCCTGAGCAGGGGGGGTCAACGATCAAACCCCCATCCCTTTGAAAAAATAGTTACTCCAACCCCCCCTGCAGGGGGTGGGGGGGTTTGGCGGTGAACCCCCTCCATTATTTTTTTATCCGTGATGAACCCCCCTACCTTTCCGAAACATGGAGGGGAGTTACCCCTCCGGGATCATCTTCCGGAACAGGTTTTCCTGTCAGTCCACGACGATGATGCAGGTCACGGGCGAGTGCTGGTGATGGGGGGGTAGGAGGGGAAACCCCCTCCCCACAGGGTGCGAAAGAGGAGTTCCCCGCTAAGGGAAAAGGACATTTCAGTGAAAATTGCGATGAACGCCGCCGCCCCCGGCGGGGCGCCCCCGCGGCGGATCAAAGAAGGTTTGGAGATGTCCCGTACAGGTAAGTGAGTAGCACAAAACCCGATAGGCGTTTTGTGCGTAAGCCATCGCTACGATTATTTTTTTTAAAGAATTTTTTTCCCCCATCGGTTCTCTATATTTTATGTGTATAAAGAAATATAAACAATCAATCAAAATCTCACAATGATGCACTATGGGGTTTTTCGGCAAAATTGGAGAAGTATTCAACAAAATCGAATATCATACATCGAGTGATCCCGAAATAGTTGGCAAACGATTTGAGGATCATGTTGAAAATCTATTCTCGAAAAAGTACTTTAAAATTCTAGAGAAAACACATTCGTTTAAAACCAACGCCGATAGATATGTTGAGAGTAGTAAAAACCCTGATTTTATCTTTGAGTATTCCCCCACCAAAGAGCCATTTGCCGTTGAATGTAAATTTCGGACAAAATTGAATCATAAAGGACAATTAGAATGGTCATATCCTGCACAGTTAAAAAGGTATCAAGAATTTACAGTGGAATATCGAATTCCAGTTTACATTGTTATTGGTTTAGAAGAAGAACCTGAAAATGACGATGACCCTGTGGGTTACATGTTCAATATTCCTTTAAGTGATGCCAAATATTCTGCACTTTACCCAAGTGTTTTTTCAAAATACGAAAGACCACTCGATAAACCATTCTTCTGGCAAAATGGAAAGTTGTATTGAATAAAAAGATCGTTAGATAATCAAATTAAAATTTTTTTTTGGTTGCTCTCACTTTTCCGGCTCTTTCGCAAACTTCTTCCAGACCTGTTCCCGGTACACGGGCCCGCTGTTGTAGGTACAGAACGGGATCAGTTTTCCGTCCGGGGTTGCATAGTGGATGCAGCAGCGGTTGACCCGGTCAAGATCGTAATTATACCGGTCCATGAAATGCATGGTCCCGACAAAGAGTGCGTTCCAGTGGAATTCCCGCAGTGCTTCGAAGTTCTGGCCGATAAGGGTCTTACCAATGATCTTCCAGAACTCGGTCGTTGCTCCCTGCTCGCCCTGCCTGACCGAGTCATGCATATTTTTTACCCCTTCCAGGAGCGCTTTGTACTTGTTGATGGTCCCGCCCTTTTTCAGGTCCTCCGCCATCTGAGCGATCGTCTCGAAGAATTTCTCCACGTTCACCATACGGTTCACGGGCACGATACCGTCTTCCTGCACGAACACGTACGTGGCTGCACCGCAGTGCTGGTGCGCCGTGAAGCGGACCTGCGGCTTGCCGGTGTAAGCTTCGACAAGGTCAGAGAATGGCAGGACGCAGGGGACCGGGTAGAAATCATCCTTCCTGAGAATACCCGGCATCTGGGCCTCGATCTTTTCGAGCACGTCGGGGATGGTGATCCGGGATTTCTTGATATCGTCATCACTTGCTGCACCGGTGAATGCCACAGGCTGGAAGTTCACACCCCGTATCACGGATATATTATTGGCAGCGAAGCGGATGATGTCGCCAACCTCGTGGTCATTACGACCTTTTATTATCGTCGGGACAAGAACAATACCGAGCCGGATCCGCTTTAAATTCTCGATCGCCTTCAGGTGCTGATTCAGGAACGGGTTGGTCTCCTTGGAAACACCGTCAAAGTGGAGGTATAGTGTGTTGAGCCCGGCATCCTTGAGTTTTTGGGCAAGTTCCGGGTCATTGGCAAGCTTGATGCCGTTCGATGCGATCTGGACCTGCGGGAATCCCAGTTCTTTTGCCTTCCTGATAATATCGACGAGATCATCTCTCATCGTGGGTTCGCCGCCGGAAAACTGGACTGCAGGGGCCGGAACCGGTTTTTGCGACCTGAGAAGTTTCAGCATCGTGACGACTTCGTCAAAACCTGGTTCATAAATAAACCCGCAGGCGCGTGCATTGGCAAAACAGAAGTCACAGTCAAGGTTGCAGCGGTTGGTGAGGTCGATATTTGCAAGGAGTGTCTGGGAGTGGTGGTGGTTGCAGAGGCCACAGGCAGTCGGACAACTGTCTGGAACTGCGGTGGTATTCTGGGGATTTGCGATACCATTACCCACCACATTATACTTATCGAACCGGTGATACAACACGGGATCCGACCAGTAGAGGTTCCGGAAAGTCCCATGCTCCGGGCAGTTCCGCTTCAGCCAGATCTTTCCCTCCTCTTCTGCTATTTCCGCATCGAGTACGGTATTGCAGACAGGGCAGAGACTACGGGTCTTTTTTATCAGCATTGAGTACACCCAGGGATAATAAAAATTTCAGGTATATGAGTAACCTTAATGTTTGCATCTGCTCTTTATTACAGGTATTGGAGTGCTACATTATTAGTATTGAGTTCTTCATAATACCCTTGATTTGGGCATTCTGGATCATGCTTCCCGCTTATATCCCGAACCCGGTTGCAGCACTGTTCGGAGGAGGTACTCCCATCGATCTCGGAAAGAATTTTTCCGACGGCAACCGGATTTTCGGTGACGGAAAGACGTATCGTGGCCTCATAACCGGGATCCTTGCCGGCATCATCACCGGGCTCATCCTGATCTGGCTTGCCGGCCGGTTCCCGACTGCCAGCCTGCCGCACCATTCACTCCTGTCGGTCACGCTGCTGGCGAGCGGTGCACTTCTGGGGGATCTGGTGAAGAGCTTCTTTAAACGCCGGTTTAAGATGGAACGGGGAACAAAGTGGCCGATCGCCGACCAGTATGATCTGGTCGCAGGTGCATTCCTTCTCCTGCTCATCAGCGATCCCGCATGGCTCTTTGCCACGGTCACGCTTCCGGTATTTCTTATCATCCTGATCATAACCCCGGTCCTTCACCGGGCAACCAATATTATCGGTTATGTTTTCAAGGTCAAGGAGGTTCCATGGTGACAACTGTCCTCAGAGAGTTACTGGTCCGGTACAAGGCGATTGAATTCGGGGAATTCACCCTCGCATCCGGTGTTAAGAGCACCTATTATATCGATGTGAAATCTGCGGTCACGCATCCGGACCTCCTTGCAGCAGTTGCATCAGAAGTTGTCAGGACCTCCCCTTTTGATGTCATCAGCCGGGGTGGCTGTCGGCGGTGTCCCCCTTGCAGTTGCCGTCTCGCTGGAGAGTAAAAAACCCTATGCCATTGTCCGGACGTCAGAAAAAGGGCATGGCAAGAAAGACCTTATCATCGGCAATGTCCGGGGGAAAAACGTTCTTCTGATCGAGGATGTCACCACCTCGGGCGGATCAGCGCTCTATGGTATCGAGGTCCTCAGGGCCGCCGGCGCCCGCGCTGACCGCGTTGTCACGGTTGTTGACCGCGAACAGGGAGCCGGGCAGATGCTCATGGAGCATGGCGTGGAGATTATTCCACTTGTCCGGGTCAGCGAACTGTTAAAGAGCAGGGATTTTTAGGGGATACGTCCAATAGGAGGGATAATGAAGATACTCGTTGTGGGCGGGGGAGGACGCGAGCATGCGATAGCTGCTGCCCTCCGCCGCAACCCGGAAACTGAAATTTATTCCGTTATGGCCCGGCGCAATCCCGGTATCGATGTCCTTTCAAAAAAAGTCTGTCTCTGTCATGAGACCCATATAAAAAATATTGTCGCTTTTGCAAAGGAAACGGGGACAGAATACGCATTCATCGGGCCGGAAGCACCCCTTGAGGCGGGGATCGTCGATGCTCTCGGTTCTGCCGGTATCCCGTGCATCGGCCCGACCAGGGCAGCAGCCCGGCTGGAGACCGACAAGGCATTCTGCCGGGAGATGATGGACCGCAACCATCTGGACGGCTGCCCGATGTACCGGGTATTTCATTCAGCTGCGGATGCGGTTGATTTCATCGAAGGCTACGAAGGGGACCTCGTTGTCAAACCGATCGGTCTCACCGGAGGGAAAGGCGTCCGCATTATGGGTGAACAGGTGGACCGTGCCGGTGCGATCGCGTATGCCCGATCCTTACATGGCGACGTGGTGCTGGAGGAGCGCCTGCTGGGAGAGGAGTTCACCCTGCAGGCCTTTGTTGACGGCAACCACCTGGTCCCGATGCCGCTTGTCCAGGACCACAAGCGGGCTTTCGAAGGGGATACCGGCCCGAACACCGGGGGGATGGGATCGTACTCGATGCCGGACCACATGCTCCCGTTCGTGCAGGAGTCGGATTACCGGAGGGCTCTTGCCATCATGAAATCGGTTGTCGCCACCATGGAACGTGCGGGGAGTCCCTACAAAGGCATTCTCTATGGCCAGTTCATGAATACTGCCCGGGGCCCGAAAGTGATCGAGTTCAATGCCCGGTTTCGGCGATCCGGAAGCAATGAATGTCCTCTCACTTCTCTCTTCGGACCTGTCGGAGATTGTCTGCAGGATCGCCGAGGGGTCGCTGGCATTGTCACATGTTTCTTTCGAACCGCTGGCAACGGTCTGCAAATACCTTGTCCCGGAAGGATACCCGGATACCCCGCATGCCGGTGATCCCCTCTCGCTTTCAGCGAATCCCAGGACCATTCTCTATTACGCCAATGTCGAGAAAAATGCAGACGGTTCATTGGTAACCCTGACTTCGCGGACACTCGCGTATGTTGGCAGGGGAGAGACCCTTGAGGAGGCTGAACGGAATGCAGAGCTGGCAGCATCGGGGGTTAAAGGAGCGGTACGGTACCGGCGGGACATCGGCACCCGTGCGCTGCTGGACCGGCGCATTGCCCACATGAAGGAGTTATGATGAAAAAGGACTTTATCTCGATTCTCGATATCAGCAAGGATGAACTGGAGGGGATCATTGCTGAGGCCGAGAAACTGAAACGGCAGAAAAAAGCCGGCGTACCCCATGCACTCCTTGCCGGAAAAACACTTGCCATGATCTTTGAGAAAGCGTCAACCCGCACCCATATCTCGTTCGAGGTCGGGATGAACGAGCTGGGCGGGCATGCACTCTTCCTCAATGCCCGGGACATGCAGATCTGGCGTGGCGAGGAGATCCGGGACACTGCCCGTGCAGCATCCCGGTATGTGTCCGCCATCATGATCCGGGCATACAAACATAGTACCATCGAGGAATTTGCGAAGTATGCAACCATCCCGGTCATCAACGGGCTCTCGGATCTTGAACATCCCTGCCAGCTCCTGGCCGACATCATGACCATGAAGGAGCACTTCGGTTCACTCCGTGATCTGAAAGTGGCATGGGTGGGTGACGGCAACAATGTGTGTAACTCCCTGATTCTCTCCACGGTGCTGACCGGTTACGATGTCACGGTTGCAACACCGGAAGGGTATGAACCCGAGGACACAATCGTGAAAAAAGCCCGGTCACTTGGCGGGAACGTGACCCTTGTCAGGAAACCGGAGGACGCCGTGAAAGATGCGGATGTTATTGTCACCGACACCTGGATCTCCATGGGTGATGATGAGGAAAAAGACCTGCGCATGAAGGTCTTTAAACAGTATACCGTCGATGCACCGCTCATGCGCCATGCCTCGCCCGGTGCAAGGGTCCTGCACTGCCTGCCGGCGCACCGCGGTCAGGAGATCGCGGACGAAGTAATGGAAGGCGGACAGAGCCTTGTCTGGGACGAGGCGGAGAACCGGCTCCATGCCCAGAAGGCGCTGCTCGTGTGGCTGCTGAAGAAATAAACTGTTTTTATTTTGAAACTATCTTTCTTAAAGAATTCCGTTTTTTCTATCTGGATATTTTGAGAGTGACCCCCTCTCTCATGTCGAAGAACTCTGATGCGTTCTTCTCAAGCCTCTGGTCCCCTTCGGGAACCGTCGGCTCCCCAAAGGGGGAGGCACCCCAAGGGGTGCATCCTCTTGACCCCCTTCAAATTTTTCAGGTCGTCATTAACAGGTTCTTTGGTAAATTTCCCGCAAACCTTCTTGAGTGGATATCGCAATAGGGGGGATGCCACAGCGGCAGGGGCGAAGGCATACAATGCCGTAGCCCCCAGGAGCGTTCGATCATTACGGTAATGTTTGTAAAAAAAATAAAAGAGTTAAAAAATTATTTCTCAACAAATGCCTTCAGCTGGTCGAGCATGTATTTTTCAACTTCCTGAACAACATCGAGTTTTCCCCGGAACGCGAGGAGCTCCCGCTCGTCCCCTTCCATATTGGCGAACTTGAGTTTTTCCATGCGTTCCACGACTTTTACCTTGAATTTTTTCGGGATCTCGATAATCAGTTTCTGTGGCACCCCGGGGGGGATGAGGACATCGTAGAGTTGTTCTTCGGGCGTGGTTTCGTCAGTCATAATACACCAGTTTCACTTTCCTATTTTGATCCGCCGGCTCATAATACATGGGCCCCCGCGGACTCCACCGATGGGATTTTTCGGTTTTCCCAGCGAGTTCATACACCGCCCCATCAGGGCAGCGCCACGGGCAAGCCCGTCGTCTACGAAGACCAGGTGGTCGACGGGATCATCGAAGAGATTGCGTTCAGTGATGCCCTCGAGGATATATTCTGGTTTTCTCCCGGAGATGGCAGCCCTGCCGGTGAATCCAATCGAGGAGTTTTTCAGGACAAGGCCCTGTTCGACAGCAACGTCAATCAGGCGCAGCGCCATCTGTGCACAGACCCGGTCCACCACTTCGTTCAGGGTGGCGAGGTTGTAATTCTTGTGGATCTCCGCACCGATTTCCAGCAGTTTGTCGAGTTCACTGCTGTTCTCCCCGCAGTCGCACCCGATCATGGCAATACCGGATTCAAGTGCCAGCCTGGCATTGACCGGGACGCGCCCGAACCGGTTACGCTCGGCTGGAACTATCCGGATATCGATATGTTTGTGGCACCGCTCCACAAAATCATCGACAACCCTGCGGTTCCCCCCGGAAAAAAATCCCCCGGATACACTGTGCTCGCCAAAGATGTCCAGCGCAGTACCGGTACGTTCCTGGACAAGGCCGGTCCCGCGAACGATTGCGTCCGGGATTGCACCGGCAAGCCCGCAGAAATTTCCAACCGTCTTTGCAAACGGGTTTACGGCATCTTTGCTCACATCGCTGGTAATCCTCCCGTCGAGGGTAGTGCCGAAATCCACCGAGACGCACGGGTTGCGGAAATCAACCGGGGTCCATTTTGCCCCTTCCTTGATGCCGGCCATGGCAAGTTCCCCCTCCATCTCGTTTGCCACCATCTCGACACCGGTTGAACCGACCGGGGGTATAACACCCGCGACTGCACCAACGAATACGACCTTATCGGCATAACTGAATGGCTGGAGTTTTTGGGACTGGTTCTCTTTGGACATCGGGGGTGTCATCTTCCGGGGCGGGACACCGGCGATGAGACAGCCGTTCGCCAGCGCGATAACGAAATCCCCGATCTGGTCCGGCGATTCCATCTCGGCGACTACACCGGTGCTCCGCACCACAAAGTCCAGTTCTTTTATCACGTCAAGGTGGGCATCCTTATGGCACTTGAGGAGCGTGTCCCGGACCAGCTCGGTCACTGCTTCCCGGGTCAGTTCCGTCCCGTCCAGCGTTGCACCGAAGATGGTCTCCCCGGGCTTCGGGGGGCGGATATCACGGCTCATGCTGACCGTCTTGTGGATGACATACGACATTCCGGTCTCAAGACTTACACCGGTAAGGATACACTTTGTCGTCGTATTTCCCATCTCGACGGAAGCAACGATAAAATACGGTTTGTTCTTGTATTCGGGTATCTGCATCCCGGGCCCGTGGGAGATAGAGGGCGGCGGAGGGCTTTCAACGATATGGGGTTTCGGTTTTATAAAGCGTGAAAAAAAACTGGCACACATGTAATCCGTTTTTTCTCTTTGTCAGTCCTTATAAGTTTCTATTTGACGAACCTCACAAAGTGAGGCAAGGCAGGAGAATGGTGAGGGTCTTAAGACCTAAAAACAGGAGAAGAACGGAGTTCTTCGACCGAACCCGAAGGGTTCTTCGACTTGTCAAACGTCATGAGGAATGAGACAGGAGTTGAAAACGAGGTGGAGCTCCACGTTACCTCACGTTCGAAGAACGCTGATGAGTTCTTCTCGTCCTCCCGGTCTGATGATCAGTCGGACTTCGAAGATTTACTTCGTGAATCTTCTCATCTTCGCGGTCTGATGAACCACTCGGAGAGCGCACACCATCACTAAAAAAAGGGGGGAGAGGCGGGGTAAGGGGTTTGCCTTACGTCACGTCTATCAGTTCAGCTTCTGTGATATCGATGGAATCGCCAAGGCTGTTGTCCGCAGCGCTCCGGGTCATCTGTTCGGTAAGATCGCGGTCTTCCATGACGTCGCGGATCCGGTCGATATAGGGATCGATGGTCGGGTCTTCCTGTTCCTCGATCACATGCCGGTATTCGCGGAGGGTCGAGGGGCTGACGCCAAGTTCCTCGGACACTTCCTTCATGGTCTTGCCGGAATCAATGAGGTCTTCCATCTTCTCCTTGTCAAAGGGCATCCTGAAGTCAAGCTCGCGGAAGAGCTTGAGCCTCACCCGGGCCCGTGCAACCGTTTTTGACAGCTTCTCGTCACCGAGTTCGCGGGCGATCTCGGTATCGTTCTTCCCCACATAGAACGAAGTGACGAGCTTTGCCAGCTGGATCGGTTTTAAAGAGGTCTTGAAGATCCCCTGTTCCGTGATCTCTCTCATCACGAGAGCGACCTCACGTTCAATCGCGTCACTGTCTCTTAAGGTACCATGGATATTCTTCATCGGTTCGACAATCTTGGTCTTACCCGACATGGTACTGAAGAGTTTCAGAAGCTGTGCTTTTCGTTTGTCTTCGGTCATTGCATACCCCGTATTGGGATTAGGATATACAATACTTCGTCTACTATTTAATGCTATCTTTATGCCTCGTTTGACCAAAAAACCTTTAAAACAGTGTTTAAAGGGTTGTGGTCGGGCCTCTTTTTTTATGGCAGATCCGATCTTTTTTTTTATTTTTTTGTACTTCGGGACACACGATGCACCAGATCCGGGCACAGCAGGAAAACACCCGGTTACGCCCGGACTGATGAGAGTCTTTTTGTCGATGGGTCGCCCTACATTAATAACACAATAATTCGTGATCACCATGAGCGATGTTTTTGAGAACGTGATGGAACTTGCCAAGCGCAGGGGTTTTATCTGGCCGACCTCCGAGTGTTACGGCGCTGTCGCTGGTTTCATCGATTACGGGCCGCTGGGCGCAATGATGAAGCGGCGGATAGAGAATATCTGGCGGGAATTTTACGTTATCAGGGAAGGATACTACGAGATCGAGTGCCCTACGATCGCACAGGAGGCAGTTTTTATTGCCTCCGGTCACGTTGCGGGATTTGCCGACAAGATGTGCCAGTGCCCGCACTGCAAGGAATTCCTCCGGGCCGACCATGTTGCGGAAGGCGGCGGAATAAAGAACGCGTCCACGATGAAGAACGAGGAACTTGCCGCAGCACTTGCCGGCTGCACGTGTCTTGCGTGCGAGGAAGTGCTCGGTCCTGTTGAGGTCTTCGGGTTCAACCTGATGTTCAAGACCATGATCGGCCCGGGCTCCCAGCGGACCGGCTACCTCCGGCCCGAGACGGCGCAGGGAATGTTCGTGGACTTTAGCCCGCCTGCTCCGGTTCTACCGCGACAAGCTCCCGTTCGGTGCCGTCCAGATCGGCAAGTCCTACCGGAACGAGATCTCGCCCCGGCAGGGTATGATCCGGCTCCGCGAGTTCACGCAGGCCGAGGCCGAGATCTTCGTCCACCCGGCCGAGAAGAACCGGCACCCGCGGTTCAAGCCGGTACGCGGACTATAAGATGCCGCTCCTCACCTGGGTTCAGCAGCAGAAATGCGAGGACGCAGTCACGCTCTCGATGCGGGAAGCCGTGGACAAGGGCGTTATCGCAAACGAGTATCTCGCGTACTATGTCGCTCTTACGCACGAGATGCTGGTCACTATCGGGATCAAACCGGAACGCCTCCGCTTCCGCCAGCACCTCCCGGATGAGCGGGCCCACTACGCAACCGACTGCTGGGATGCGGAGATCCTCTCCGACCGCTTCGGCTGGGTCGAGACCGTAGGTCTTGCCGACCGCACCGATTACGACCTGAAGGCCCATGCAAAGGAGAGCGGTACGCCCATGACGGTCTTCATCCAGTACGATGAGCCAAGAAAAGTCCCCCGCCGGCGTATCATCCCCAACATGGGAGTGCTCGGCAAACAGTACCCGGAACAAAGCAAAGGCGATCTTTGAAGCGCTCGGTAATTCAACCCCGACCGCGGATGGTGCTGATGTTGTGGTCGATGGCGAGAAGATCCATATCCCCGCCAATCTCTTTGAGGTCCGGGACGAGATCATCGATGTCCGGGGTGAGGATATCGTCCCGCACGTGGTCGAACCGTCGTACGGTATTGACCGGATGTGCTACGCGGTGCTTGAACAGGCCTATGACGAGGACACTGCGGATGGCGAGAAGCGTGTTGTCATGCGGTTCTCCCCGAAAGTCGCGCCCGTGCAGGTCGCGGTCTTCCCGCTGATGACCCGTGACGGGCTTGAGGAGATTGCCGACACCATCACCCGTACCTTCCACAAACATGGCATCATGGCGGAATACGATGACAGCGGGGCTATTGGCCGGCGCTACCGCAGGCAGGACGAGATCGGCACCCCGTTTGCGGTGACGGTCGATTACGATACGAAGGAGAACAATACCGTTACCCTCCGCGACCGCGACAGCATGAAGCAGGTGCGGGTTGCTATTGACAAACTGCCGGAGACGGTTGCTGCCCTGATTGAGGGAAGCGTCACGTTTGCGGAACTGAAGTGATATTCACTTTTTCTTTTTTCAGTTATTATGAAAAAAATTGATGGGGGCTGATGCCCCCATACCCCCGGATATGAGGGCTGCCGCCGCCCCGAAGGGCGCCCCGCGGCGGCCCTCAAAACATTGTTTTCTGGTGCGGATACGAAACAACGGGTTTTTGTATATTACACGAACCCGGTAATCTGCCCCGCCGTGCCTCGGAGAGGCCCTGAGGCGGGGAGCACTCGTAATAATTCGCAAGAAAAACCGAACGCGATCTCCATTTTATATAAGATGAGTGTGAATTGCGCTCATTATCCCCAGAAAGCACCCACAATTAAAATCACTTTCTCCCCACCACAATTCCCTATATTACCCCGAGCACACCAATCCACATCAAGAAATCATGAGCTGCATCAGCCACCCCCTCATCAAACCGGACAGCCTCGAGTCCCGCGAGTACCAGCTCTCCATTGCCATGAAGGCTCTGGACGCAAATACAATGGTGATCCTGCCGACCGGCCTTGGCAAGACGGCAGTCGCCCTGCTGGTGGCTGCGTCCCGGCTCTACAACGACAAGGGGAAGGTGCTGATGCTCGCCCCGACAAAACCGCTCGTGGAGCAGCACCTCCGCTACTTCGAGAAGTATCTTCTCCTGAAACCCGCGGGTGAATCGATCTCGTCACCGTTTGTCATGTTCACCGGTGAAGCGCCGCCGGCCGAACGGAGTGCGGACTGGGAGCGGGCAACCGTCATCCTCGCTACCCCCCAGGTCATAAAAAACGACCTGCTCGCAGGAAGGTACACGCTTGCGGATGTCACGCTCCTGATCGTTGACGAGTGCCACCGGGCCGTGGGGAATTATGCCTACGTCTTTCTGGCGCAGCGCTACCTCGTCAACAGCTGGCAAACCACTCCTCCTCGCGATGACCGCATCACCGGGCGGGGTACAGGAAAAAGTTCAGGATGTCTGTTCGAACCTCGGGATTGAACACGTCGAGACCCGGACCGAGAACGACCCGGACGTCCGGCCGTACGTGTTCGAGCGGGAACTGGAATTCATCACCATTGATCTCCCGCCGGACCTGAAGGCGGCAATCCAGGTCATCAACGGGCTCATCGATGAACGGCTTGCCCTCCTTGCATCGCTCCACTTTACCGTCCCAAAACGGGAAAAACTCTCGATGCGGGAGCTCAATGCGATCAACGCCCAGATCCAGCAGCGGATTGCAAACCGCGATCCCGCGGGATACTCGGCTGCTTCCGTCTATGCCGAGTGCATGAAGCTGAAACATGCGGTCATGCTTGCCGAGTCGCAGGGAAGCGAGGTGTTCAGGGGATATCTCGCGAAACTGATCGCAGAAGGGACCGGCTCCGGCGGGAGCAAGGCAAGCCAGCGGCTCGCGGCCGACCAGTCCTTCCGCGAGCTCTTCGAACGAACGGTTGCATGGACAAAAGAACTGCACCCGAAGGCTGGGATTACCTTGGGGCTCGTCCGGGAACAGCTGGAAACGCATCCCGACAGCCGGATCATCATCTTCGCCACCTACCGGGACACCGTCCAGCAACTGGTGGATTTCCTTACCGCGAACGGGATCGCCTGCGAACGGTTCGTGGGGCAGGCAACAAAAGACGCAGAAAAAGGGCTCTCCCAGAAAAAACAGATCGCTGCCCTCAGCCGTTTCCGCGAAGGGGAGTTCAAGGTCCTCATCGCGACATCGGTCGGCGAAGAAGGCCTCGATGTGCCTTCCACCGATATGGTGATCTTCTACGAAGCAGTGCCATCCGAGATCCGCTCCATCCAGCGCAAGGGGCGGACCGGCAGATCCGGTGCAGGCCGGGTGGTCGTCCTCGTCACAAAAGGCACTTCCGATGAAGTGTTCCGCCATGTCAGTGCCAGCAAAGGAGAAGATGATGCACAAGAGCATGCGCTCGATGGGGAACATGATGTCTTCAGTGCCGCGGCACGGTCGCGGCCGAACAGGCCAGCATCGAGGAATTCACCCCGCAGGGCCCGAAGATCGTCATCGATGACCGCGAGACCTCCTCAAAAGTCGTGGAGGTGCTCTCCGGCATGGGCGTCGCAATCCGGCTCGAACGGCTCGCCTGCGGCGATTACGCGATTGGCGACCGGATCCTCGTGGAACGCAAGACAGCACGGGATTTCGTGGACACGCTCGTCAACCGCGATCTTCTCGGGCAGGTCAAGGCGATGGCCGATGCCGTCATCCGCCCGGTCATGATCATCGAGGGCGGCGACCTGTATACCCAGCGGGACATCCACCCGAACGCGATCAGGGGCGTGCTTGCGGCGCTGACGGTTGATATGGGCGTCTCGGTCCTTTTTACCCGCGACGAACAGGACACGGCACAGATGCTCATGGTGCTCGCAAAACGCGAAGAGGGCGAGCGTGGCGAGCGGAAGGTGCACCCCCACAAGACGCACCGTTCGGTGAAAGAAGACCAGGAATATATCGTCTCGGCATTCCCGGAGATCGGGATGAAGAATGCCCGGTTGTTGCTATCTCATTTCGGTTCTGTCCAGGGAATTGTGAATGCTTCGTCTGGAGGAACTGGTTGCGGTGAAGGGGATTGGGGAGAAGACCGGGCAGAAGGTGTTCGATCTGTGCCGGGCGACGGTACGGGTAGATAAGAAACGTTCCGTTTATTATCATTGATGGGGGCTGATGCCCCCATACCCCCTTTACGATACCTGCCGCCGCCCCGAAGGGCGCCCCGCGGCGGCCTCAATTACCGTACTTTCAAATCTGGAGGTTGCACGGTAATCTGCCCCGCCGTGACTCGGAGAGGCCCTGAGGCGGGGAGCACTCGTTTCTTTTCGCACGAATATTTCAGAAATCTGAAAAATGCTTTCTTACGATCCTGATCTATTACAACCCGGCGTTTCGTTTCACAATCGATCTCCGGAAAAAATTTTTCAATCGACCCCTCACCCCCGCTCGCAATTTTTCAATCGCGATCCGATCGATCGACCGGAACGCTCACGTCTGAAAAAGAAAAAAGTTGTAAAGTACTCCCTTAGTAAGTCAAGTAATTACCCGGTAATCGCGGGCCTTCCTTACACCGTTTTTTCGCGATGAAACGGATCAGGGCAGGGGGGTTCCCGAAAAATCGTGGACGCCCGGCCCGGATCACGACCCGTCCAGCATCATCTTCACGATCGAATTTGCGGCCGGGTCCGCAAAGAACCGGAACGCCATCTCCCCGTTTGCCGTGATCCGGTACGCCGTCTCCCTCCGGCTTCGCCTGTCCCGCTCCTCCTCGATGAGCCCTGCATCGGTAAGCATCGTCATGAACCACGAGAACGTTGCCTGCGACAGCTCGTTGGCCGGTTTCCGCCCGCGCTTGTACTGCACGACAGGTTCGCCCGGCACCGGTTTCCGGGCCCGCTTGCGGATATAGTACGGCCAGACCTGGGTGTAACAGGTACTGACCGGGGGATATACGGGAAATCCACCGGGCCGGGCGGAACCGGGCGGTTCCGCAGGAGCACGGCGAGGATCGTCTGGTAGTTCACGTTCGCAAGCATTGCCCGAATATCCCGGTCCGGCACCGGGACCTGCTGCGGGATCTTCCCGTCGAACGAGCTCCAGATCTCCCCGCCGATCCACGGGGCAAGCGCGAAGAGCGCCATACAGAGATCCCTCGACCCGCCCGAGAGATCGAACGTGATACGGGCCCTTTTGTTCTCGCGCCGGATCTTCGTCAGCACCGTGCGGGCGGACGAAAGGATCGGGGGAAAAACCATCTCGCGCGAGAACGGGATTTCAAGCGAGGCGGAGATCTCTTTCACCGATTCGACTGCATGGCGGACCGCTGTCCGTTCTTTCTCGATCGGCAGGTTCTGCGATATGCTGTACGTTTCGCTGCAGGATACCACGTACACGCGGGTGATGCCCGGGAGAATGCGGAGGATCGCCGGGAAGGCTGTGTGGATGCTCTCACCTGCACTGATGATATGGACATGGCTGCCCGGCTGCATGGATCAGGGTCGAATGGCCCGGGTTAAATACTTGCAGGTTAATAAAAAAGTGGCTGCCGGAACGGTAGCTTCACAGCTTGCACAAAATCTCAAGCGCCCCGGTCCCTTCCTTCACCGCGTTCATCAGCAGAAGGACATTCTCCGGATCCTTCTCGTTCTGGATCCGCTCGCAGAGGCGAATGGACGGCGAAGGCAAGTTCCTCCGCGAGGCCCCCGTCATCGCAGGTGCACGACTCCCTCGTCATGGTCTTCTCCAAAAGGGAACCATGCCCGAACGGGATAAAATGAATAAAGATTATAACCTCAGGATTTCTCTTTTCGACGCCGCCTGAAATAGAGGAAGAGTAAGATGAGTGCTATTATGATGAGGATCAGGATCGCTGCTATCCACAGGGGGCTGGCAAGCCACCATGAATGACCCGCCGGGATAATTATGGCTGGACTCTGATTGGTCTGATTGTAGTGCTCTTGTTTTTGTGGAGTGGGTTGCGGGGTCTGTTCGGTGAGAGGAGATTGCGGGGACTGTTCAGGAAGCGTGGGTTGCTGAGGTATCAGGGGCAGGGTGATCGTATGGATTATCCCCCCGCCACCTCCATCATCACCACTATCACCACCATCACTCCAGTATAACGGTGTCGGGGTAGGCTGGGGAGTTGGCACCGTTGTTGTGAAGATCAGATCAGCGCTAACGGCACGGTTACCGGCAAGGTCGCCTGAAATCACCCGGAAATGGTACACCGTGCCCGGTGACAGGCCGGACAGGATTATCGTGTGATCCTTTGTCATGACTCCATTGGTGATGACGGATCCATCACGCTGGTTGTCGGGCCATACTCGACCGTGCTGTTGGCATTGCCGTTGGTCTTCCAGGAAACAGTCGTATGGCTGGTACCGATGCCGGTGACCGTGATATCATAAACCACCAGGCGGACATTGCCAGATATCGCCACTTTCCCGGTCATACAGAGCACCATCAGCAGGAACTGACAGAAAAACCGGTGCCGTAAGAAGACAGCAGCAGACGATAATGAAAAAAAGAGATTTTTTTTCGATGGTCATTGCTTCTGCCAGACGGTTCTTTTCCTGATAATGAATGCTGCGACAGCAATTGCAATAATAATCAGCACCGCAACTACGAGCAGGACGGTCAGGGAAATCCCACCAACTCCACCGGCAGGAGATTCAGATCCTGCTGATGATGAAACCATAACCGTCCAGATACCCATGTGGTTCGTGGTTGCGGTCAGCGTCATATCCTGCGTATGCACCTGGGTGGGCAGGATGACCCATGCTTTTTTTGCGGCATCAAAGTAGGCGAGCTTCAGCTGGGATGCATCGCCACCGGCTGCTGCAAGATCATCCGCTGAATATTCGACCGTGACCGTAGCATCCTTCCTGAGCAGACCGGTGAGCCCGGTGATCTCAAAACAGGTCACCCCCAGTTTTGCATTTGCGGGAGCTGCCTTGAGGTTATCCCTGTCATAGGGTTTCAGAGTGACCACGACATCACCCAGCACCGCACCCTGCGGGAACGAGATCGAGATCCGGCCGTCGGGAGATCGCAGGGTTCCTGCTTTCCCGGGCGTGAGCGTGATGTTGGACTCTGTTACCGGCGGCAATGTAATTCGTTTTTACCGTAAAGGTCGTGGTCTTCTCGTCGAGGACCGTGCCGTCTTCAAGAAGTACTTTTGAATCGGCAGTATAGGTCCCTATTGGCAGGTTATTTATTACTGGACTGACGGTATATTGAACTGTATTCCCCGGAACGATGGCATATACAGACGGTTG
>CAWFSA010000005.1:0-499718 GCA_963818425.1 uncultured Methanoregulaceae archaeon
TATGGCCGTCGTCCCCAACGGCTGCCTTCCCGCGACCGGGTTCCGCAAGGTCACGGTGCCGGCTTCGCGGTCGATGGTTCGTACCGGTACTGCGCCTCCCCGCCTTCGATAGAGGGGTCGCGGAAGTAGACGATACCCGGCGCGTCGGCGAACCCGCTGAGGTCGACGAAGTGCAGGGTCCGGTCCCCCACCTTGGCGGCCTGGGCCGAGAGCGCCCTGACCGCTGTCGCCTTCGACCATCCGGACCTCGGTGAAGTGGCCCAGGTGCTCGCCATGGGTGAAGCCGACCCGCCGCGCCTCGGAGAGCCCCGTGGAGATGGGCTGCGTTCCCCACTGGACGACATGGCCGTGGACGTAGCCGCCGATGGTGAGCGAGATGCGGGTGTTGACGGGAATGCTCGACCCCCCGGCGCGCCGCGGTCGCGGTCAGCCGATGACATAGCCGTTGACGTTCGGGTCGATGGACGAGACCGGGCGACGTCCCCTTCAGGATGCGCTTGTAGCGATGGGGATACCGACTCAGGGGTCACGGTGAAGATCGACAGTATCGGGTCCGTCCTTCTCCTCTTCCAGACGGCCACCCAGCTCGTAGTCCGAAGTCGCCGAGACGGGCACGACTTCCGTCTGCAGCCCGCCGTCGAGTGTCTTGCTGAGGCCGATGGGGTTGTACTTGCTGCTGTTGATGAGCTGGTAGAGGTCCGCGCTACACGTCGGGCAGATCCATCCGCCCAGCCCATCGGGTAGGTGTCGGTGTAGAGGGTCGTGCGGCCAGTGTCCATGGAGTATGGTCGGTCGCTGACAAGCTGTAGGTGTCGATGGCATAGACTTCGAGGGCCGGCGGCTCGGCGGCCAGGTTGTACTGGTCGAAGACCGGGAAGCGGCCTAGATGCGCGCGCCCGCGCCGTTGAGGGTGCGTCGGGCGCGACGTCCTCCTGTGACCACACCGGCCCCCAGTAGGGATCCCACCAGAGGAGTACGCGGCCAAGTCAACGACAATGACGGCCTCGGCATTGGGCCAGGGGTTGGTCGCCAGGACCGCCGCCATGTGCGATCCGCCGTAGGAGTCGTCAGGTCGTCAAAGGTGGCGAGGATGTTCCCGCCCAACTGGTCGTAGAAGGGGATCGCCCAGGGCTCCGCCTGGTACTCCGGGCAGCGCGTGGTGACGGTGGCTGTCTCGCCCTCCCGGATGGTGACGAAGCCGCAGGTGAAGTCGTAGGTAGGCGTCCACCACCCAGCCTGCCCACAGGTAGACGCCGGAGGGAATCCGGGCATGGGGCGCACCGTCGAAGTCGATGGTGTGGGTCTCCCCGGGCCGCCGAAGTTCGTGTCCATGGTGACGCCGGCGACGGTGAAGTGCGTCGGCAGAGCGCCCGTCACCGTGAAGGTGGACATGGCTCGACCCCACGGAAATCACCGGCAGGCCGCCCGCCCCACCTGCTTGCTGCGCCCCCCATCACCGCCTGCCACTCGGACACGTAGCGGCGCGGGTCACGGTATCGGCGTCGGAGTCGCACCGCTTGTCGCATCGGCCCCGGAAGATGCCGTAGCGAGCGCGTCTCCAATCGCAGCACCCAGAAGACACCCCGTGAATTTCTTAAGCATCGATCCTCTATTGGAAAACCCGGACAGATAATTCTTGTTATATCCATTGAGGACGGGCAGGATCCCTGCTGATCCTGAAATCATTGACCAGATAATCCATAGCTGGCTTTTTTCTGGTTCTGTCTGATTGCCTCCGGATCACCGCCATTGCAGTTTTTGTCGAACTATATTTCGACAACTTTCGAAAAATTTTATATACCATGTTCAACATGATTAATAATGTAGAATAGGTGGGACATGACGGAGGATTTTGATGTCAAACTTGTCGAGGACGTGAAATCATACACGCCCGATCCACAGTACAGGAAAAATGCCTGGATGGCAGACTACCAGAAAACCTATGCAGAATTCCTTGCAGATCCTGATGGATTCTGGGAACGGATGGCAAAGGAACTGGACTGGATCAAACCATGGGATGCGGTAAAAGAATGGAATTATCCCTACGCCAAGTGGTTTACCAACGCAAAGCTGAACATCTCGGCAAACTGCCTTGACCGCCATGTCAACGACAGCCGCCGCAACAAGGTCGCCCTGATCTGGAGGGGCGAGGAAGGCAGGGAACGCATTTTCACCTACCAGAAACTTCTCTCGCAGGTTGCACGGTTTGCAAACGGCCTGAAGAAAATCGGTGTAAAAAAGGGAGATTGTGTATGCATCTACATGCCCCTTGTGCCGGAGCAGATCATTGCAATGCTTGCCTGTGCACGGATTGGTGCCGTCCATAACGTTGTTTTCGGAGGATTTGGTGCTGCCGCCCTGAACATGCGGATCCAGGATGCCGAGGCAAAGGTTGTCATCACCGCGGATATCTCGATCCGGCGCGGTAAGGCAATCCAGCTGAAAGCCATCGTGGACGAGGCAGTCCTCAATGCCCCGACGGTCGAAACCGTTGTTGTCCTCCGCAGGAGAGACCCCCCGGTTGATCTCCATGAGAACGAACTGGACTTCTACGAAATGATGGCGGGTCTATCCGATACCTGTACTCCCGAGGTTATGGATGCCGAGGACCCGTTCTTCATCCTCTATACGAGCGGTTCCACGGGAAAACCCAAAGGCATCGTGCACACCTGCGGCGGGTACATGGTAGGCACGTATTACACCAGTAAATACATCTTCGATATCAAGGACAACGATATCTACTGGTGCACAGCCGACACGGGCTGGATCACCGGCCATAGTTACATCGTGTACGGCCCGCTCGCTGTCGGGGCAACCGTCTTCATGTCCGAGCTGACCCCGGATTACCCGGATGCCGGCAGTTACTGGAACCTGATCGAAGAGCAGAAGATAACCATTTTCTATACTGCGCCGACAGCCATCCGCATGTTCATGAAGATGGGTGAGTCCTGGCCGAACAAGTACGACCTCAGCTCCCTGCGCATCATCGGTTCCGTGGGAGAGCCACTCAACCCCGAAGCGTTCGAGTGGTATTACCAGGTTATCGGGAAGAAAAAGTGCCCGATCCTCGACACCTGGTGGCAGACCGAGACCGGCATGCATATGATTACGACCATGATCGGCGAGCCGATGCGTCCCGGCTTTGCCGGAAAACCCATTCCAGGAATAGAGGCCGATGTTGTTGACAAAAACGGCACCTCTGTCAAGCCGGTACCGGCGGGCTGCTCGTGATCAAATCACCCTGGCCGGCCATGCTGCGCACGGTCTACAAGGATGATGAGCGGTATCGCAAGTACTGGTACACGATTGATGGTGTTTATGCTGTCGGCGATCTTGCGGTAAAAGGCAAGGACGGCTATATCATGATCCTCGGCCGGGCGGATGACATCATCATCGTGGCCGGGCACAACATCGGTACCGCGGAAGTGGAGAGCGCGCTCGTCTCCCACCATGCCGTTGCAGAAGCCGCAGTCATCGGGAAACCGGATGCCGTGAAAGGCAATTCCATCAAGGCGTTCGTCATCCTCCGTCTCGGGCACGAGCCGAGCGACAAGCTCAAACAGGATCTCCTCCACCATGTCCGGTCCACCCTCGGTCCCATTGCCATGCCCCATGAGATCGATTTCGTGGACAAGCTGCCCAAGACCCGGAGCGGTAAGATCATGCGCCGCGTTCTGAAGGCAAAAGAGATGGGGATCGATCCGGGAGACATCTCGACGCTGGAGGAGTGAAAACCTCCGGTTTTTTCCAATCGCGCGAGGAGTCTGGAACAAAATCACGATAACCAGGATTATTACAAGAGAACATTATGACAGACAGTTTACCTGACACGATCATCGGAATGGATGCTGAAAAGGGGCGGTGGGTGCTTGTCATTCTGGGGATGCTCATCAACCTGTGCCTGGGGACGATTTACTCGTGGAGCGTGTTTGTCGCACCGCTCACCAGCGTACTTCACCAAGGACCTTGGCCAGGCGGTAACGGCAACCGATGTCCTGCTGCCGTTCTCGGTATTCCTCGCGTTCTTTGCAATAACCATGCCCTTCGCCGGGAAGTACATCGAGCAGTACGGGCCGAGAAATGTTACGATAGTCGGGGGGATCCTCACCGGTCTTGGCTGGCTCCTGGCCTCATTCGCCACATCAGTGCCCATGCTCTACGTCCTCTACGGGGTTATCGGCGGGATCGGGGTTGGTATTGCGTATGGCGTACCGGTTGCGGTTGCTGCACGCTGGTTCCCAGACCGCCGGGGTCTCGCCGTTGGCCTGACTCTGCTCGGGTTCGGGTTCTCCGCGTTCTTCACGGCAAATATCGCCGGGTACCTGATTGTTACCTATGGGGTAATGACGACATTTCGGATCTTCGGCATCGCGTTCGTCGTCCTGACCATCCTGTTAGCCCTGCCGCTGAAATTCCCGCGGGCCGGGTGGAAACCTGCCGGGTGGACACCCCCGGCACCGGTTGCCGGCCAGGCTGCGGGCTGTGAATTCAGGCGCGGGGAGATGCTGAAAACAACCTCGTTCTATGCACTCTGGGCGTGTTACTTTATCGGGTGCCTGGCGGGCCTCATGGCGGTGGGTATCGCAAAACCGGTGGGTTCGGACATCGGGATAGAGGCGGGGCTTGCAACGGTCCTCGTCGGTGTCTTTGCCATCTTCAACGGGTTCGGAAGACCGGTTTTTGGTGCCCTCACGGACAAACTGACCCCCCGGAATACCGCCATGGTATCCTTCGTCCTGATCGCGCTGGTATCCGTCCTCATGTGGCAGGTGCCCACGGTCCCGGTCTATATCCTTGCATTCGTTGTTCTCTGGGGCTGTCTCGGGGGATGGCTTGCGATTGCTCCGACGGCTACCGGGAGTTATTTCGGCACCGGGGATTACCCGCGGTGTTACGGTATCCTCTTCCTTGCCTATGGTGCGGGTGCCATTGCCGGGCCCCAGACTGGCAGGGTTCATCAAGACCTCAACCGGGTCATACCTTGGCGTATTTCCCTACGTGATGGTCCTCGCGGTGATCGGGTTCGTCATCGCGTTCGCGCTGCTGAAACCTCCACAGGCCCTGGTAAAAACCTGACCCATTCCTTTTTTAAAAAACGGTCCGGGGATAATTCCGGATCGGTCCTTATTGATGGATTTTCCTGCGTTGCGCGATCCGGTACCCCGAGATGACCTGGATAGTATCCCCAAATTCCCGGTCAAGAGCAGCGTCCCCGGAGTCAAGGTAGAGGCAGGGGGCCCCAGCAAGCTTGTGGGGTGTTGCAATAACAATGAGGTTTTTAATCCCGATCTTCCGGACAAGGCGGGCGCTGATCTGCTGGTTTCCCCGGCCGAGGATAAATCCCTGAGCGCCTATCGGGCTGAGGATGATCCGGGCATCCGGATACTTTTCCACAAGCTTAAGGAGGGTCTTTTCGTCACAGTCGGCTGCTACCGGCATCCTGTCCCGGATGGCATCCACCCCGAGGAGGGTCTTTCTGATGCCGAGCCTGCGGGCAATGGCTTCGGTTGTTGTGCCGGCCCCGATGATGTAGAGCGTCCCTGTGAGCATTATCTCGTCAATAAACTGGGCTATTGCCGCCTTTGCCCGCTCCTCATCCTGTTCCTCGTACACCTGTTTTGCAGCCTGGATTTTCCCGTGAAGAGCCGGGTCCGGGCAATACCATACAGGTGGGTTTTCAGGTTTCCGGCCCGGTATGCATTCTCATCAACATCCATCACCTCAGCATCCCTGAGATGGTGCCGGTCATGTGCCTGCACGAGATCGGCTGCACTGGCCGGGTCAACAGCGAAGACAGCTGAATACATTTTGACACCGGCCGGGATACCGAGAAGCGGGATATCCCTCCCGGTAACGTCAAAGACATCCCGTGCAGTCCCATCGCCACCGCAGAAAAGGACCAGGTCGACACCGGCCACGAGAAATGCCCGCACGGCGTTTTTCGTATCCGATGAGCTGCTCTCACCCATGGAGTGATACAGAACCCGATAACCGGTGATGCCAGTTTCTTTCAGCACGTCCTCTCCCATTGCACCGGAACAGGTAACGAATGCAAGATCCGGGCTCTTTGCAAGGAGGGCGAGCGCGATCTTTGCCCGGTCCATGGCATGCGGGACGGCCCCCCGTCTCCGGGCTTCTTCCACGTTCCCGTCAGTGCCCTTCAGCCCCACCGATCCACCCATGCCTGCAACCGGGTTGACGATGAGACCGATCCGTTTCATAAAAAGTGATGGATTGGAGGGTTATTGTATCTTCGGTATCCGGCCGATAGCCTCTTTGATGAGCTCGTCCGGGTACTCGTAGTCAACCAGCTGGCCGGCATAGAACGCATCATAGGCAGACATGTCGAAATTACCGTGGCCCGAGCAGTTGAAGAGGATGGTCTTATCCTCCCCGCTCTTTTTGCATTTGATCGCTTCATCGATTGCCGACCTGACCGCATGGGCGGTTTCGGGGGCAACAATGATCCCTTCCGTGCGGGCAAAGGTCTGGGCAGCGTCGAAGACTTCGCTCTGGTGATACGCCACTGCCCGCGCAACACCATCATGGACAAGACGGGAAACAATCGGGGAGTCCCCATGGTACCGGAGACCACCGGCATGCATTGCGGGGGGAACAAAGTCATGGCCAAGGGTATACATCATGAGGAGGGGTGTTAAGCCCGCCACATCCCCAAAGTCATAGGTGAAGAGCCCCTTGGTAAGCGATGGGCACGAGGCAGGTTCGACACCGATGATATCGATATCCTTGTGCTTTCCGGTCATCTTGTCCCCCGCAAACGGGAAGGAGATCCCGGCAAAGTTCGACCCGCCGCCGACACAACCGATGACAACGTCCGGGTAATCGTCGACCATGGCGAGCTGCTCCCGGCATTCCAGGCCAATGACGGTCTGGTGGAGGCAGACATGGTTCAGCACCGAACCGAGCGCGTAGTTGGTGTTGGCGTGCGTGGCTGCATCCTCGACCGCCTCAGAGATCGCGATCCCCAGCGCCCCCGGGGTATCCGGGTCCTTTTCCAGGACTGCCCTGCCGGAATTGGTCTTGGTGCTGGGGCTCGGGATACACTCCGCCCCCCAGACATGCATCATCGACTTGCGGTAGGGTTTCTGGGTATAACTCGACCGGACCATGTAAATGGTGCACTCGAGATCATAGAGCATCGTTGCAAAGGCGAGGGCCGACCCCCACTGCCCGGCACCGGTCTCCGTTGCAATCCTCTCCATCCCGGCTTTCATGTTATAGTACGCCTGGGGGATGGCAGTGTTTGGCTTATGGCTCCCGGCCGGGCTGACACCCTCCCACTTGTAATAGATCTTCGCCGGGGTCTTGAGAAACTTCTCCAGCCGGTGAGCACGGTACAGCGGGCTGGGTCTCCAGAGATGCAGGACATCCTGTACTTCTTCCGGGATATCGATATACCGGTCCGTTGTCACTTCCTGCCGGATCAGTTCCATGGGGAAGATCGCTTTGAGGTCATCGGGTCCCACCGGTTTATGGGTAGCGGGATGGAGCGGGGGATCCATCGGCGATGGCATGTCCGCCTGGACATTGTACCACTTCTTTGGCATCTGCTCCTCTTCGAGCAGGATCTTGGTCTTCATATCAAGGTACTTGTTTTGTACAAATAAATACATTATGGAGCACATATGGTGCATTATGCTTTTTTTTATGCATTTGGTTCGTGCTGAACCAATAAAAATCAAACAAACATTGTCAAAATCACTCTGTAGTAGTAGCAGAGCTGGGATCTCGATCTGTTACCGTGGGGAATGGTCTTGGTGATTACCAAACGGCTGCTGTCCCATCTTGCAATGAAAGGCACTGAAATTACCCATCATGTACTGGATCTCCCGGCCACCATGATGCATGTCAAACTAATGAATACATTATTATTCACCGGATAGTATCCGTAACAATAGTTGACGGTTGAACAATAACAAATGGTAACTGATTGACAGATACTGCTTTCTGATACTAAGAATTGGTTTTTATGATCCTGTCAGAATTATTAATATCTCAGAAACCATTTATGGAGTCTCCACCAAGATATTGAAGAAATCTCAAGCAGGATACACTTCCAAATCCAAAAGATATATGGTGAAATGAAAATGAGCCCTTCTCTTCTTGATGTACTGATACGACCGGATGCTTTTTTCAGTAACAGGGTAACGGAAAATGAAAGCCTGAAAATTCCCGCTCTCATTATCCTTACTGTGGGTATCGTAGCTGCGATAAACGGATACCTCATCGGAGGGCTGAGTGCGAAGATGATGGCGGACGTCATGCCCGGCATGGATACAATTATCACCCTGTCCGCAACAGCCGGCGCGCTGATCATGACATTCATCTTCTGGCTTATCGTGGCCGGGGTTTTTTATCTTTTTTCATCCGTATTCAAAGGACAGGGATCTTTCAACCGGGTGCTGGAGGTCGTGGGATATGGATATCTCCCTCAGATAGCCGGGTCGCTCATCACCGTTGTTGCTGCAATTCTCTATATTCCGAGAATTACTGTCCCGACACTGACAAAAGCGGCACTTGAAGATCCGGCAATGGTAACCCAGGTGACGAACGCGTTCCTGCACGACCCGGCAATGATGGAGCTCACGCAGATCACGACCCTCATCGCAATCGTCTTCATGCTCTGGAGTGCCCATATCTGGATCTTCGGACTGAAACATGCCCGCCGGCTCTCGCCCCAGAATGCCGCCATCTGCGTAGGAGTCCCCGTCGTCCTTTATGTCTTGTATACGATCTATAATCTTGGAGTAATGTGAATGAAAATCAATACATCCCTCACCATCATCTGCCTGGTACTGCTGTTCAGCATTTTGCCCGGTGGTACCTTGGCCTATGCAACACCAGAATCGATTGTCGCTGCTGGTAAAGTGTACATTTCCAATACCGAATATGATCCCGGGGCGTTTTTCACCGGGGATACCGGCACGGTAACCATATACGTAACAAATGGGAATTCCAACCAGAGTATCGTCGTGAATCACGCAACGATTGGTGACAAGAATATCCGGCTCACCAGCAATCCCTACGACACCTCAGCCAACATTGGGCCGCTCCAGACACAAACATTCATCTTTTCCTTGGCGACCGATGCCCTGGAAGGAACGTATTACCCGACTTTTTCCCTGAGTTTTCGTGATGCCGACAGTCTTTACTACCGTGCAATGATCAAAGTAGACAATACGCCGCTGGATCTGACCGTAATTGATAAACCTGATGCTTTCACGCAAGGGAAGAAAAAAACCATTACTCTGCAGGTGGCTAACCCACGAAAAAATAATGTGAGGAATGTTGTCCTGGAAGTTGCCGGGGATGGTATTACTGCTCTATCCGCAAGGACATTCATCGGCGATCTCGATGCAGGGGCAAAAGTTCCGGTAAACTTCACGATAACCCCGGAAAAAGCGACTACAGTACTGCTGACCCTGACCTATGACAACGGAGACAATCCGCATAAACAAACCATGGAACTCCCGGTTACGTTCGGCGTGGACAAGAAGCAGGCAGACCCGGTTATCAGTAATGTTCAGGTAAAAACGGATGCCGGGATTTACCATGTCACCGGGGATGTCAATAACGCGGGTCTGGAAACGGCAAATACCGTAATGGTGACCGCACTTGCCCCGGCAGTACCGCAGGACCCCTACAAGACCTATGTGGTAGGTGCGCTCAAGCCGGATGACTTCGGTAGTTTTGAAGTGACATTTACCGCAGGGCCCGGCAATACCAGTATTCCTGTCGAATTGTCCTACAAAGACACAGACGGGAATATCTACACATCGGTCCAGGACGTGAAGATCTCCTCGGCGGGTATGTCCGCCTCACAGACTGCCAGCACCTCTTCGAATATGCTGCCCGTTGCCACTGCTATCGTTCTCGTGCTGATCTTTGTCGGTGGCTGGGTATACTACCTGAGAAGGAACAAGAAGTGACTACGTCCATGGACGATCTGCCGGTAATGCAGTTCCGGGACGTGGTTAAGGTCTACCCGCTTCCCGCAGGTGACGTCACCGCACTGGACGGCGTCTCGTTCCAGGTAGACCGGGGGGAGTTCATCTCCGTAATGGGCCCCTCAGGTTCAGGCAAGTCAACGCTCCTGAACCTTATGGGGTGCCTCGATACACCGACTTCCGGGGATATTTACATCAGTGGCACCCTTATCAGGGACATGTCCGATACCGATCTCACGAGTCTCCGGCGGGACCGGATCGGGTTTATCTTCCAGTACTTCAACCTCTTCCCGCTCCTGAATATCATTGAAAATGTTACCTTTCCCCTGATGCTCAAGACCGGCAAAGGCGTAGATCCTGATCGGGGAAAAGAGGTGCTCAGGGCCGTCCAGCTGGATGATAAACTCTTCACCCATACGCCAACGGAACTCTCCGGTGGCCAGCAGCAGCGGGTGGCCGTTGCCCGGGCGCTCATCAATAACCCGGACATCCTCCTCTGCGATGAACCGACCGGCAACCTCGATTCCAAGACCGGGGCCGGTATCATGGACCTGATGACCGACCTCAACCGGAAGGGAACCACTATCATCATGGTCACGCATGATCCGCATATCGCGGAATATTCGCGGCGGACGATCCGGATCGCGGACGGGAGAATCGTCCCATGATCTTCTGGGAAATCGCGAAACGGAATATCAGGCTCAACGTGCTCCGGTCTTCCCTCGCAATGCTGGGGATTGTCATCGGTGTGGTGGCCATTGCCTCCATGGGAATTTTAGGCAACAGCCTGGTGGCATCGGTCGCGGACAGCCTGAGTTCTGTTGGTGATAGTGTTATTGTGACCCCCTATAGCGGGGGGTGGTGGCTTTGGTGGAGGGGGAGGCAGTTCAGGGAGCCTGAAGATCACCGACCAGAATTTCCAGCAGATCAAACGGGTCGTTGCACCGAACGTGGCAATACCTGTATACCAGACAGCCGAACATATGAAAATCGGTGTCGGCAGCGATGATATTGTTGCAGTTATCTATGGCCTTCCCTCGGAGGATGTCCCGGACCTGCTCAAACTCCAGGAAGGGGTTTACAACAACGGGAATTCCGGCTGTCTCATAGGACCTACCTTTGCCAAAGACCACAATCTCAAAGTGGGATCCCGGATCTCGATCGGTACCAATGGTGACAAGGGTACGCTGAGGGTCACGGGTATTATTGAGGAGCGGGGAATGAGTTTTGATATAAGCACCGACAGTGCCCTTGTCGTTACCAAAGAGTGGTTTGAAAATACCTATGACCGGAATGCCGATTACGATGAAGTTGTCGTGAAAGTCAAGGACGGTGACACGGCAAGCGTGAAAACCGCCATAGAGAATCAACTCAACAAGCGAAAGGACCAGAAGATTGTCATCGGTGATGGACAGCAAGGCGACACTGGCAACCATTTATTCGACATTTGGAATGGTAACGACATTCGTTACGGCAATTGGCGGTATCTCGATGGTTGTCGCGGGGGTCTCGATCTTCAACGTCATGATGATGTCCGTGACTGAACGGATAAAAGAGATCGGCATCATGCGGAGCATCGGAACGCAGAAAAAAGAGGTGATGAGTATGTTCATCTATGAGGCTGCTATCATAGGTGTCGTCGGTAGTGTTATCGGCGGGATCATGAGTGTCATGGCGGGTTATGCCATCAGCGCCCTGATACTGAACACAACCAAGCACCTGTTCACGATTGCAAATGCATTGTCTGTTGCTGAAGGTATGGGATTTGGGATCGTAATCTGCCTTCTCTGTGGTTTTTATCCGGCGTGGCGTGCAGCAAATCTCAATCCGATAGACGCCCTCCGGCACGAGTGACCATAGATCATTCTCCTTTTTGGATTCGGGTGAACCTTTTTTTTACTGCATGCCTACTTTAGTGGTATGACTCCTCCGGCACCCGCAGAATCCGATCCTGACTGGAATGAGATATGGAAGGAACGGCAGAAACTGCACGAGTCCTCAAAGATCGCCGATGATCCCTCCCACAACTGGAATAAAAAAGAGAATGCGGAGCGGTATGACAAAAACGCAAAGAGCGAATACGATGACCGGGTAAAGACGACCATCGCGGCACTGGACATAACACCGGATTCCCGGGTGCTGGACATCGGAGCCGGGCCGGGAACGCTCGCAATACCTCTTGCTCCGCTTGTCCGGGAGATCACCGCTGTCGAACCCGGCGCCGGTATGGTGGCGATCCTCAAAGACCATGCAGACCGGGAGGGAGTGAGAAACATCACCTCTGTGCAAAAATTATGGGAGGATGTTGATCTTTCCCACGACCTGAATGCCCCGTATGATGTTGTGATTGCCTCGCTCTCGCTGACAATGCACGATATCCGCGAGGCGCTCTCAAAGATGGATGCTGCCTCTTCCGGTTCCATCCACCTGTTCTGGTTCGTGGATATGCCCTTCTGGGAGCGGATGTATGCCGATCTCTGGGAATCCCTGCACGGGAGACCGTACTATTCTGGTCCAAAGGCAGACTGCCTGTTCGGGGTCCTGTACCAGATGGGGATCTATCCGGATGTAACGATGCTGCCACTCTCAAAAGAATACCGCTTCGGGAGCCGTGACGAAATGACAGCGTTCTTCCGGAAACGGTTCGGTGCAAAGACGCCGGAGCAGGAGAGGATTTTGGACGAGTATATTTCACCGAAAATCCGCACAGAGGGTGACGAGATGGTCATCTCCGGGGATTCGACGTTTGCCCACCTGTGGTGGAAGAAAAAGCACCTGTAAAAAAGAGTGGGAAGGATTACCCAACCCTTCGGATCCTGCCCATCGCTTCTTTGAGTTTCTCCATCGACGTCGCATACGACAGCCGTATCCATCCCGGCGCATAGAACGCACTCCCCGGTGTCGCAGCAACATGACCCTTCTCAAGCCAGCGTGAAGCCACTTCCATATCATC
The DNA here is from genome assembly GCA_963818425.1 of uncultured Methanoregulaceae archaeon. GTDB lineage: Archaea > Halobacteriota > Methanomicrobia > Methanomicrobiales > Methanospirillaceae > Methanoregula. The sequence goes on from CAWFSA010000005.1 coordinate 12,922, forward strand.
ACCGGAAACCTTCACGAACGCATAGAACGCCCCGTCCGCAGGTGCGGTCTCATAGCCCATCCGGTTCAGTTCGGAAATGACATATTTCCGGCGCCGGTCGAACTCCTTCCGCATCTCCTCGACACAGGACTGGTCGCCTTTGAGCGCTGCAACCCCGCCCCACATCGCAAAGGTGGTTGCCTGGCTGATCGAGTGCTGCTGCACCTTGGACATCTCACGCAATGATCTCTTTGGGGGCAACTGCGTACCCGAGCCGCCAGCCGGTCATGGCATAGGCTTTCGAGAAACCGTTGATGGTGATGGTCCGCTGTGCCATGTCACCGATGGATGCCAGAGAGATATGCTCCCTGCCATAGATCATCTTCTCGTAGATCTCATCGGACATGGCATAGAGGTCATAGTCCGTGCAAAGATCTGACACGAGCTTCATGGACTTCATGTCGAAACACGGCACCCGTGGGATTTGACGGGGAGTTGACCACGATCATCTTTGTCCGGGTGTTCACCCGTTCGAGAAGCGAGTCATCGAGCTGGAACGTCTTTGAGTTAATCGCGTGCTTCACGATCTTCCCGCCGGCGATCTGGACGCATGGCTCGTAGGAAACCCAGGCGGGGGTGAGGATGATGGACTCATCGCCTGGGTTCAGGACGGCTTCCATCGCCTCGTAGATGGCGTCCTTTGCCCCACAGGCAACGATAACCTGCTGAGGAGTGCAGGGGAATTTATTCTCCCTGACGATCTTCTCGCTGATGGCACTCAGGCAGCTCGGGAATGCCGTTGCTCGGGGCGTAATGCGTCTCGCCGCGTTTCAGGGCATCGATGCAGGCGTCCGTGATGTGCTGCGGGGTGGCGAAATCGGGCTCGCCGATCGACATGCTGATGACATCGATCCCCTCCCGCTGCATCTTCTTTGCCTTGTTGGAGATCGCGATGGTCGCCGACTCGGTGACGCCGGCGATCTTCTCCGACAGGGGCCTCATTTCAATCGCTTGACAAGCTTGATGGCGGATTCAACAGCCCGCTTTGCGTAATCGATCCGCTCGTTCGCCTCGAGGCGGGTCATGCCGGGCCCGGAGATGCCGAGGGTGACCGGCTTGCCGAACTCGAGCGAGAGGTCGATGATCTTCCGGGCAGCATGCTGCACTACGATCTCGTCATGCTGGGTGTTGCCCTCGATGACGCAGCCGATGGTCACGACGGCATCGACTTTCCCGTTTGTGAGCATCTTCTTGATCGCAAGGGGCATATCATAGGCACCGGGCACATAAAGGCATTCGGTCACTTCTGCGCCAAGGAATGCTGCATGCTCGCGGCCTTCGATCTCCATCATGTAGGTGATGTCGCGGTTGAACTCCGCCACTACGAATCCGAGTTTTATGGGGTTGGTGTCACACATACTCTATCATCTCTTGTATTGGGTCAATAATCCTTACGCTTGTTTTACCGGCGTGCAGGGCCGGCATCCTCAAATCCCTGCCGCTGCCCGGTGCCCGCATCACGCTCGAGGTCTTTTGGGTGGAGCACGAGCTTCACCGCGTTGACGGCATGCTCGCGGGTGCGCTGCTCCATGAGCCATGCAAGCTCGCGGTCGTCCTTTGCCTCATCCTCGTGGACAAAGACCTCGATGATGTGCCTGTTCGTCATGAGCTGGCACATGATGAGGCCCTGCGAGGCCTCGTGGGCGCACATCTTATCCTTGTCCTTGCCCCCGGGCATGCCCAGTGCCATGACGATGTCGCACCGGCGTTCCTCGATCAGTTTCTTGCAGGCAACGGGGAGGTCTTTTATCCCCGGCACCGTTGTCCGCTCGATTGCCACACTGGCATGCTTCCTGAGCTCGTCGATAGCGATGGCTCCCATATTGATGCGCGAGAAAGTGGTGTCGGCGACGCCCACTCTCATCCCAGCACCTCAGCGGCTGCTTCAACACCGTCGCCTTTGCAGCTTGAAGCCGCACTTTTTGAGGGCATGGTGGGTGGCGGCGAGCGTGGCGAGGATCTCCGGTGCACTGACTGCGCCCATGCTGCCGATCCGGAAGATCTTCCCCTTCAGGTGGTCCTGGCCGCCGGCGATGACAATCCCCATCTTCTTAATGATGCCCCGCATCTCATCGTCCTTGACCCCGGCGGGATACTCGATAGCGGTCACGGTGGACGAGCAACTGTGCAGCTTGTCCGTTTTCGGGAAGAGAGACAGGCCCCAGGTCTTTGCGGCAGCCTGCACTGCCCCGGACATCTTTTTGTGCCGGGCAATCCGTGCGGGAAGGCCTTCCTCCTCGATCATCAGGCAGGCCTCGCGCAGGGCAAGGAAGAGCGGGACGGCCGGGGTGTAGGGGGTTTCCATCGGCGTTCCGCCTGCACTCTTTTTGTACGCGGCAATGTCCAGATAATACGGCGGGTTCCTAGTGACCCGCTCCCATGCCCGTTTGCTCACCGAGACCATGGCAAGGCCGGCAGGGGCGGCAAGACACTTCTGGGAGCCGGTGATGGCAATATCAACACCCCACTTGTCAGCCTCGACAACGTCGCCACCGATGGAGGTGATGCCGTCCATAATGAAGAGCGCGTCGTGTTTCCGGCAGAGCTTCCCGATCTCCTCGGCCGGGTTCTTGATACCCGCAGAAGTCTCGTTGTGGACGAGGGTAACGACCTGCGCACCTGCCTCGAGCTGCGCCTTAAGCGCCTCGAGATTAACCGGGGTACCCAGTCGGACTTGATCTCGTGGGCCTTTCCATAGCGCTGGCTTATCTTATAGAGCCGCTCGCCGAACTTGCCGTTGACGATACAGGCAATCTCCTTGTCCCGTCCTACACCTGCGATTGCGGCTTCCATACCGGCAGTGCCGGACCCGCTGATGACAAAGAGGTCGTTTGTTGTACCAAATGCGGTCTTGAGTACCCGCACGCAGTCGGCATACGCGGCACCGAACTCGGCGCTGCGGTGGTTTATTGCCTGACGCGACATTGCAAACCTGACCCGTTCCGGTATCGGTACCGGGCCCGGCAGCATCAGGAGAAGTTCTTTTTCCATGTAGATCTGCTCATAGTATATCTGGATAAGAACAATATATGTTTGGATGGCTGACATGGCAGACGTTGCTATCATCTCGGGATCCGCATCGGATGCAAAGATTACGGATAAGGTAAAAAAGGTCCTTGACGAGAACTGGGTATCTTATGATGCCCAGATCATCTCTGCCCATAGGGATCCTGATAAACTTGACGCCTACATTAAAACCAGTAATGTGAAAATTTTCATCGCGATCGCCGGCCTTTCTGCGGCCCTGCCCGGCGTGATTGCCTCAAAAACTGACAAACCGGTTATCGGTGTCCCGGTCAGCGGGACACTCAACGGGCTTGATGCCCTCCTTGCCATCGCCCAGATGCCAAAAGGGGTGCCGGTTGCCTGCGTTGGTGTGGACAACGGGGACAATGCAGCATGGCTGGCAATCCGGATCCTGAACCTGAATAAAAAGTGAGAGTTTTTGGATCTCCGCCCGGTGTTTCAGGCTGTCAGTATGATCTCCCGCACAGAAGGCCGGGCACCACTGAAATTTTCTTCAGGTTATCCGGTTACGGGTTCTGCATGATGAAGAACGTGTAACCGTAATACCGCTTGTATTTCCGGTACATCTCCGTCTCTTCCTCAAGCGAGTCGAGTATGGCGGCATTCTCCGGCACGGTGCCATGGGTCTTCCTGAGTTCCGCGATCCGGGCAAGCATCGGGACGTAATAATTATCCCACCAGCCGGCCTCGGGGAGCCGGTATGTGGCAAGAAGCCGGAGCCCGGCCTGTTTCACCCGCTCCTTCATCTCGTCCTCTGGGGCAGGAACATATCCCTCCTTCTCCCACCACTGCATCAGCTCCTTGGGGGGGTTTGGTTCGAACCAGTCGGCATCGGAGATCACCATGAATCCGCCCTTTTTCAGGAACGGTTTCCATGTTTTCAGCCCGTTTTCAAATCCGATGATGAAGATCGCGCCCTCGGACCAGATGAGGTCGAACTGCCCCTTCCCAAACGGGAGGGCATCCATGGAGGCGCAGACCGTTTTGATCCGGTCCTTCATTCCTGTTTCCTCTGCTGCCCGTTTCATAAGATTGTCAAGGAACGGCTGGTGGTTGTCCACCGCGGTGATGGTGCCACCCGTCAGCGTGGCAAGGTCCCGGGTCTGAGTGCCTGAACCACACCCCACATCCAGGATCTCCGCATCCGAAGGAAGGGGCGGCAGGTACGAGAATGCTTTTTCGGTCGCACCCGTGCAGCCGGGCCCCTGCCGGGGCAGGAACTCGAATACCTGGTAAAAAAACTCACTGAGTGTCATGATAGCCCAGAAGTTGGGGATTATGGATAGAGTGCTTTGTGGTTGCCGAGCCTAGGGGTCTTTTCCGGAAGCAGATATTTGAGATACCTTTGCTGTGTCAGGGTGATTGTCCCGCAGTGAACGGATAGCTACCCGGAGTTCCCGTTTCGGAACGTATACCTTTTCTGCCCGTGGTAATTCCAGAAGAACGCACAGAGAGTGGCGATAATCTCCCCGGCAAGGTAATCGAGCGAGAATATTTCGACGTAAAGCCAGATAACGCAGAGATTTACGAAAAGACAACTGACCGAAATTGCCACAAATGTCACGAACTGGGAAAAGTAGTGAAGATCCGTGTCATGGAAATTGAAAAATTTGTTCAGGAAATAACTGCAGATAGTCCCGCAGGTTTTTAGCCGATATCAAAACCGCATATCCGGAAAGGACCTTATTGTTTTTCCATCCCCGTAACGGACAAAGCGATGGCGAAGGGGTTTGTTCCTGATTATCCGGGTACTTATCTCTTGAGAATCCCTCACATCTTTTTAATCCCGCACCACCCACCTTAACCATAATGTGCGGTATTGCAGGGCAGTTCTGTTTTGAGGGCAGGGCACCGGACAGGGACCTGCTGGCACGGATGTCAGACCAGCTCATACACCGTGGACCTGATGGTGTGGGAACTGAGATCCGGGGCTGCACGGGACTGGTGCACCGCAGACTTGCCATCATAGATCTTTCCAATGAAGGCCTCCAGCCAATGACGAATGAGGATGGAACGCTCTGGCTGGTATACAACGGTGAGATCTATAATTATGTCGAGCTCCGTGAGGAGTTGACTAAGAGAGGGCACTGCTTCCATTCACAGTCCGATACCGAGGTGATCCTGCATGCCTATGAGGAGTGGGGTACCGGTTGCCTCCAGCGGTTCAATGGTATGTGGGCATTTGCCCTGTGGGACGAGAGGTCACGACAGACTCTTCTGTGCACGGGACCGGTTCGGAATAAAACCATTCTATTATACCGAGATCAATGGATCATTCCTGTTTGCTTCCGAGATCAAGGCGCTTCTGGCGCACCCGGATGTCGGTAAGAAACCGGATGATGAGATACTGGGCACCTATCTCGCATGGGGGGTGCAGGATCACTCGGCCCGGACCATGTTTGACGGGATATTCCAGCTGGAACCGGCTCATGCGCTCATCGTCACAAAAAACGGTATACACCCACCGTACCAGGTACTGGGATGTAACGATCAATGGTGCACTCCGGTCAGAAACCCGTGATCAGCAGGAGGAGGATCGCTTCCTTGACCTGCTCCGTGATGCAACCCGGATCCACCTGAGAAGCGATGTTGCTGTCGGCACGTGCCTTTCGGGAGGGATCGACTCTTCAACTCTGGCAGTTCTCATCAACAATCTCATCCGTGACGAGGCCCCACCGAGTGTCAGCGACCGGCAGAAAACCTTCTCGGTGGTATTCACCGACAAGCGGTTCGATGAGAGCCGGTATATTGACGAGATCGTAACCGTGACGGGTGTCGATTCCCACCGGACCGAGCCGGCGCCGGAGCAGCTGTGGGAGGATATCGACCGGCTGGTCTGGGTTCAGGACGAACCCTTCGGGTCCCTTTCCATCTATGCCCAGTATTGCGTGATGCGGCTTGCCCAAAAAAACGTGAAAGTCGTACTGGACGGGCAGGGGGCAGACGAACTCCTTGCAGGATACATCGCGTACCAGGCAAGCTATATCCGGGGGCTCATGTACTCGTTCCAAGCAGGTATTGCGTTCCGGGAGATAGTGGGAAGTCTCCGGATCCACCGCGGTTTTTTCAGTTCGGCATTAAGACAACTCCTCGTCCGCAGGACCCGAAGAGACCTCCTGACCGTTCCTGTTCCTCCGGTTGACCGGTACGCCGGCAGCCTTGCAGATGTACTCCGGCGCGAGCTCTGTTCCACAAATCTGCCGGCACTCCTCCACTATGAGGACCGGAACTCCATGGCATTCTCCATAGAGTCACGTGTTCCCTATCTTGATGTCCGGCTCGTGGAATATGTGGCATCGCTCCCGCTCGACCAGAAGATCCGGAACGGGGTGACAAAAATCGCCCTGCGGAACGCGGTAAAGGGCATTATACCGGAATCCATCCGTTGCCGGATGGACAAGATGGGCTTCGTCACCCCGGAAGAGATCTGGATGAAGGAAACACTCCGCCCGTTCATGCTCGATGTTCTCAGGTACTGACAGTTTCCGGGCCCGGTCATACTGGAATGCAGAGGCGGTAGTGAAAAATTATTTTGCATTCCTTGACGGTAAATCGGCATATTCGCCCGAGATCTGGCGCATCGTCTGCACAGAACTCTGGCTCCGGAAATTCTTTGACCGGAGAACAGAATCACCGGTAATGGCTCCTGTGTCCCTGCCGGCCTCCAGATAGCATCAGGATAACTCATTATAACCGTAAGGGATCGAATTCTATAAATGGAGAATTAGGACAGAATTATGTATTATTATTCCCGGGGTGATCAGGAAAAAACCCGGGACAGACGGACATATCATGAAATCAATTATCCTTGCAGGAGGTGTCGGTACACGGCTCTGGCCGCTCTCCCGGGAATATTACCCCAAACAGTTCATCCAGCTCGATGGCCACTCCTTATTTCAGCAGACCGTAAAGAGGGCCTCAGGGCTCTCAGCACCGGATGAGATCTATGTTGTAACCAATGAGATCCACCGGTATCTTGTCAGGAACCAGATTGAGGAACTGGGGTATACGATTTCAGATGATCATCTCCTTGCCGAACCGGCAGGAAAAAATACCCTCCCGGCCATTGCCTGGGCAATGCAATGCATCAGATCAGTTTCTCCTTTTGCAACCGCGGTCGTATTCCCGAGCGACCACCTGCTGGGGGATACTGCCCTCGACCAGATCCGCGCAGCAGAGCCGCTTGCGGAAAAAAACCTGGTAACATTCGGGATCCGTCCTGACTCCCCGCATACCGGATATGGATATATCAAACCGGGAAAGCGGCTCTCAATAGGGAATATAGTGGATGAATTCAGGGAGAAACCTGATGAGAAAACTGCAAAGGACTATGTAAAGAAAGGATATCTCTGGAACAGCGGCATATTCCTGCTGTCAACGGACTGCTTTTTTGAAGAACTGGAAAAATACCAGCCGGAACTGTATGCTGCATTCACCGGTGACGTACCGGTGAATTATGCAGAACTCAAGCCGATATCCATCGACTACGGACTGCTCGAGCACTCAAAAACGGTTGCCGTCGTTACCCTGGAAACAGCATGGAGCGATCTCGGAACCTTCAAGGCACTCTACGATGTCCAACAACACGACCCGGAAGGGAATGTCGGGAAGGCGGAATTCCTTGCCGCCCGCAATAATTATGTTCATGCGCCAGGAAAACATGTCGGTCTGATAGGTGTCCATGACCTCATCGTCGTTGATACTGTTGATGCGCTGCTCGTCTGCGATACCGCTCATGCCGAACAGGTGAAGCAGCTGGTCAGCCGGTACAATAAACAGGATCTGGAGGTGACCAAATTCCACCGGAAAGTGTACCGCCCCTGGGGATCGTATACCATACTGGAGGACACCCCCTTCTACAAGATCAAGCGGGTCACCGTTAAGCCTCGCCAGAAACTTTCCCTCCAGCTGCACCACCACCGCTCAGAGCACTGGATTGTGGTGAGCGGGACTGCTGAGGTGGTCCTGAATACTGAGACCCGGTTGTTACACCAGGGAGAGAGCACCTTTGTCCGCAACGGGATGCGACACCGGCTGAAAAATCCCGGCGTAATACCCCTCGAAGTCATCGAGGTACAGCTGGGCGAATATCTCAAGGAAGACGATATCGTCCGGTTCGAAGACGATTACGGGCGGGACTGAAATCTGAAATACCGTCTGCAAATCGGGTTCATGCTAACGCCGAATGATTACTCCTTTTTTTTCGATCCTGAAGAGGGTTTTGTGAACTGGCCGGAACATCGCCCGTAGCCAGTCACAAGGCATTGTGTCCCGCTTCCGATCAGGTCCTCTCTTCCTGCTATCCTCAGTCCCTCAGTAACCAACCCGCGGTTCCCGGGATCGCGATAGTGCATCAGCGCCCGCTGGATCTTCTTTTCCTGTCCTCTGGGCACATGCACCGGTTCCATGGTAAAAGGATTGAGACCGGTGTAATACATGCAGCTCGAGACGCTCATCGGTGTCGGGGTGAAGTCCTGTACCTGTTCGGTATACAGGTTGTGATCCCGGATATAGACGGCAAGTGTAACCATATCAGGAATAGTACATCCGGGATGACCTGACATAAAGTACGGGAGGAGATACTGCCGCTTACCTTTGCCCTGCTGCAGGGATTCGAACTGCGCACAGAACCGGTCAAAGACCTCCTGATCTGGTTTGTTCATGATCATCGTGACCTTCCGGGCAATATGCTCCGGGGCAACCTTGAGATGACCGGAAATATGATGTTCACATATCATCTCCAGGTACCCGGAATCGTCAGCAAGAGCCAGATCGTACCGGATGCCGGAACCGATGAAGACGTGTTTGACCCCAAGGATCCCGCGAAGACGGGTGAGCAGCCTGCACTGTTCTTCATGACTGGTCCGGAGGTTCTTACAGGCAGGACTGCAGCGTTTGTCCGCACAGGCACCGCGGGTTTCCCACTGGTCGCAGGCGAGGTGATACATATTCGCCGTCGGGCCCCCGACATCCTGGATGATGCCTTTGAAGGGGGGCATCTTCGTCATGCGGGTTACTTCACGGACGATCGAATCGCTGCTCCGGCTCTGGATGATGCGTCCCTGGTGGTGAGTGAGGGCACAGAAAGAACAGGCACCGAAACACCCCCGGTGGCTGGTCACCGAGAACTGGACGGGTTCAAGTGCGGGGATGACCTGCATGTAAGAAGGATGTGCACGGCGGGTAAACGGGAGCTCATAGATATGGTCCAGCTCTTCCATGGTGAGCGGGCGTGCCGGGGGGTTCTGGATGACCACGGTCTTCGGGTGCGGCTGGGCAACCGCTCTCCCCCGCACCGGGTCCTGTTCACGATAGTGGAGGGCAAATGCCCGGGCGTAGGCGGGTTTGTCCCGCGACACTTCGGTAAAACCGGGGATTTCGATGATTCCCTCAGGGCGGGCATTGCGCCATTCTGCAACCTCCATCGTGTATGAGGTGCCACGGATATCCCGGAGCGTTCTTACGGGTTCCCCGGCAGCAAGGCGCTGTGCAATTTCCACCATTTGTCGTTCGCCCATGCCAAATACGAGGAGATCTGCCGGGGCATCGGCAAGGATGGACTGCCGTACCCGGTCCTGCCAGTAGTCATAGTGGGCGAACCGGCGCAGGCTTGACTCAATGCCCCCGATGATAACCGGGACATTGGGAAAGAGTTCATGCACCCGGTTCGTATAGACAATCGTGGCACGGTCCGGCCGCTTCGGGATCCCACCCGGCGAATAGACATCGTCGCTCCGCCGTTTGAGATTCGGGGTGTAATTATTCACCATCGAGTCGACGTTTCCCGATGAGATGCCAAAGAAAAGGCGGGGTGTTCCCAGAACGGTGAAATCCTCCGGCGATTTTACCTGCGGTTGCGCAATAATTCCGACCGAGAACCCGGCGTCCCACAGAACCCTGCCGATCAGAGCGGTGCCAAACGAGGGATGATCTACATAGGCATCCCCGGTGATGAGAATTATGTCAAACTGCCGGATACCCAGTTTTTCCCCTTCCTGAAGCGACATGGGGAGAAACAGTGGTTGCCGGGACATAAAAAACAAGGAAATTAAGGGGACGGGGTGTTGTACCGGAGGGATTCGACCGGATGGGCGGCGGGTGAGGTCCCGGATTATCTCTGCCAGACCCCCGGGGAGTTCATCGGATTTCTCATCTTTCACTGTGCCTGCGCTTTTTTTCTCTTCCTCTGCTGGGACTTTTCCGTCATGCGGTTCATCCTCAGCAACGCGTTCCTGCCCGAAAACGGGCATATGCAGCTGCATCTTCTCATCGAATTCCCGTCGTGCGGTCAGGCCGGTGAATTCCATGATTACCACTTCAACGATGAGGTAGGTGATGGCTTTTTCCCGGAGACAGCCGGTCAGAGCATGGCCTGACCGGCCGACCGAGGCATGATAATGGATATGCGGGCCGCCCTCTCCCGGATAGATGGTGCCGACACCAAATACCTCCCACCCGCCTTCGAACATGACAAAATGCGGCACCGGGGGAATCACCGGCTCTTCCGGGCCGGTCACCATACGCCCGCTCATCAGGGCTCCCAGGAAGTGGATCGATCCTGCCTGGATATTCTTGTCAATGATGAACTGGCGCAGCGAGAGCAGCATATCCTCCCCGTCGTCAATCCTTACGACAAAGACCCGGCCGATCTGCCCTTCTGTATATTGCATGTGATCAGGTTCCTGTTCCGGTTACCATTTGGTATGCACGGATTTATAATTTATATACTCTTGGCCGGTTCCCGCTCTTGACCATTCGGGTTCGATCAATTCACCGGGCCGTAGGGAAAAACCTGCGGGAGGAGGACGTCATCTCCCTCCGGCTCCCCCGCCGCCAAACCCGCCTCCGCCGCCGAAGCCCCCACCACCGCCAAACCCGCCACCGGAACTGCCATGGCTGGGGGGTGAGAACCTCATCAGGGGCAGGAAGGCATAATTCATCCCGACGGCCCCCACCGGAATGCCGGTATCCGCCACGCGGATATTGAGCGCTTTCATGGCTTTTTCCACCTTGTCCCCGACGCCGAGTGCGGTGCCGTAGACCAGCCATTCACCCCACATCGGGAGATCCGCGGGGGCATACTTCTGTATCATCGCCATGTCTGAGAGGAAATGGGTGAACGCATCCCACTCCAGTTTCTCCTTGTACCGGTCGTCTTTCCAGTGACCGAAAAGGGTGGAAGGTGCAGCAAAGGCTATGGCTGCCTGTACAAAGACAACTCCCCAGAGTATCACGGCAGGAATGAGTATAGAGGACTGCATTGGGGCGACAAGAAACAGGATCAGCGTGATCCCGAACAGTACGATACTGACGAGCCCGAGCGGGAGGATATGATCCCTGCCATCAACAATATACTGCGTGGAGAGACCTGAATCCGCCCGGCTCGTCACATCGGTGAGGGATCGTTGGTATTTCAGCGCTTTTTCCTCGGCTGAGCTGTTTACCTGGGCTTTTTTTGCCAGCGCCCCGATGGAATCGGTATCGAGCACACCGTTATCCGAAACCTGCTGGAGGAACATCAGCACCCGCTGTTCATACGGGTCCAGGTCTGTGTTGGAGAGGATTTTTACGATAACACCTTTTCCCTCTCCTTTTTCCGTTATGGAGATATTCCTGCGCCGGTGGAGGTCCAGCAGAGTTGCATAATAGCCGTTTTCATCGAAATCCCCGGCATCACCCTTGAAGAGCAGGTTGACCTGCCAGGGTTTGAGGTTCTTACCGGGGAGAGTGCTCAGGTAGGCAGGCACAACGAACTCCTTCTCCCGCCCATACCTGCGGTAAATGATGAGGAGGAGCAGCGGTACAAGAATGACTGCAATCGTTCCAAGAATGTGCAGCAGGTATGCAGCATAGTAGGGAAGGTTGTACCAGAATGCCGCTGAGGATGTCTTACCTCTGACATCATCGACAGTCGACCGGAATCCCGGGACCTGACTGAACCCTTCAGACGTCCCCAGCATCTCGACCGCGAGGATTTCGTTTGCGGCAAGACTGCCAGTGATGACATAGCTGTCCCCCACGTTCTCGGTCTTCATGAGAGGCGGGTACGCATATATCTGATCAATACCCCGGGCGGGGATAGTAACCTTCACCTGCCGGTACGGGATATGTGATTCTCCGGCCAGTTTCAGGTTAAGGTGAGTGGTGGTTGAATCATATTCGAGCGGGGGGTTGATGACATAGGTGTACTCTGCGGTGTACAATCCTGAATTATAGTAGGCAGGATTGAAGATCCCAACTTCATTATATTCCGCGAGATTCTCAATCGTGCTGCGGGATGACTCAGTGGCAGAAGTGCCGTAAACAGCGACATCTCCCGTATTTTCCTTCACATACCCGATAGTACCTGGTGCAGGTGTCATGGACACCAGCCGGATATACGGTTCCGTTCTGGTGTTGAGGGTGACCGGAGACTCCCAGATTCGGTAGAGCATGCGGTACTCTCCGTCGCTCCCGACATGATAAGTGTAGTGCTCCGACAGGGCTCCGTCTTCGTTCAGAACCGCTTCGTAAGAACTGACGCTGAGGTCACCGTCAAAAAGCGGGAGTACTGAGGTAATAATGAGAAGAACAAGGAGCCCGAGGGCCAGCCCGGCTCCCACTACCCATCCCAGTTGTCGTGTCTCGCTCACAACAATTACCCTTTAGAACTCGATCTTCGGAGGGGTCTTGATCGCTTCTTCAAACTGGAGATACTCGAGCTTGATGAGGCCCATCAGCTTGGCAACGAAATTCGAGGGTATGGTGTCCATCATGGTGTTGAATTCCTGCGAGATGTTGTTAAAGGTGTAGCGCTGGCGGGCAATCTCATCCTCAAGGCCCTTGACCGAGTCCATCATGCTTGTGACGGTGGTGACGGTCTTGAGGTCGGGGTAGTTCTCCATCACGGCGAGGAGCCGGCCGAAGATGGAGCGTGACTCTGCCTCGACCTTGTTGAGGTCGCCGGGCGATGCCGTGGCAACACTGGCCCGCATGGCAGTGACTCTTTCAAGGGTTTCCTTCTCGAACTTGGCATAACTCTTGACTGAGCCAAGGAGCTGGTCGATCATGTCCAGCCGCTTTTTCATGGCAACACGGATCTGGCCGAGCGTTGCTTCCGAGGAGTTCTTCAGGCTGACAAAGCGGTTGTAGATGCTGATCACCCAAAGGACCAGTCCTACAATAACAAGGGCGACAATGCCCAGGATAATCCATGATATAATATCCATAGTTCTCAGTTAATTGATACACTTCTTTAAAGATAAGATCATAGGTGGGATAACCGATATTACAAAAAAGAAAAATCAGTCTATAGTAAGGGATCCCACGACCCGCAGTTTTCCGCCCTCAAGGTAGTGGAGGACAACGCGGGCGTTGGGCGGGTAGACCAGCGCTTTCTCCATCGACAGGGTCAGGGTGGGCATCCTCCAGTCGTTGTCAACCACGACCTTTTCAAGCCGTGTGGGGAGGAACTGCATCCAGTGGCCGGCGTAGAGGACCATGCCTTCCTTTAAGGGAGCCGGCCAGTATTTCACGAGCTGGGCCTTCCCGGAGACCGTTGTCGCAGACGTTATCGCCGGATCGCTGGTCAGGACAAAACCGCGGTCCAGATCTTCTGATTCAATATTCTTGAGGGCAAGACCAACACGGTCACCGGTAATGGCGCTCTCGGCATCGTCATCATGCTTCTGGATAGAGCGGATCTGGGCGGTCTTCTCGGTCGGGAGGACTTTGAGCGTTTCGTGCTTCCTGATCATTCCCTGTGCCACAGAACCGAGGACTACGACACCGACCCCTTTCACGTTGAAGTGGGCATCGACCGGCACAACACCTTTGCCGGCGGTCTCGTGGGCCTTCTGGTGAGCGGTCTGCTTGACTGAGATCTCAAGCATCTTCTCGCGCAGGCCTACCATATCCTCTTCGAGAACTTCGTAGTGCTCGAGAACGGTGCCCTTGATGAGCGGGGCGATCTGGTCCGGTGAGATGTAGTTCTTGAGGATGAGATACCCGGCGGATTTGTTTGCGCACTGGAGCATCAGCACACATTCACCGAATGAGGCGTTTATCTCGCTCACGACCAGGACGATACGGTCAGACATGGAGACTGTATAGAACAGGGAGGAGAGCTTCTCGGGATACCGTGTCGGCTCGATGAAGGTGACCGTTGCATCGCCTTTTTTCAGGTTATAGAAGGTAATATCGCTTGTCGTACCTTTCTTACCTAGATCTTTGGCATAGTCCGGGGGGGCGAGGACTGCTACCGTGAGGTTGGACATAGAGAAAGGTGGTATTTTTTAGTATTAGGGGATTTAGGTTTCCTGAAGATTTGCTTCAAGGTTTTTTTTGACATTCTGTGTGCCAGTGGTCATTAGAACCCTGCCAGGAGGAGTTCCTGCAGAAGTAACAGATGCAAAAATGCCCCATTAAAAATAGAATATAATTACCCCGAAACAAATGATGGTAATCCCGGTCATTTTATTGCGTGTGCAACATTCCTTGAGGAAAATTAACGTTAGCACCGGGATACAGATGTACGTCAGTGAGTTAAAGGCACAAAATACCTTTAAATCAACCCTTTCATTGCATGAAGATCGGGAACTGACGAAGAAATATAATGATTGAACAGCAAAATTATAAAGAATAAATCATCAGAGCCGCAACAATCCCGCATCACCGGCATTCGCTGTAATTCGACGGGACCTTTGGACACCTTTGAAATGTCAATCACAATGATTATCGGAACCTCGGAAAAAAATGGCATGTTTTTCCCACATTCTGATCCTGATCTGAATGCTTTTTTTATACCGATGAGATTGGCCAGGACATACTCTCTCAGGATCCGACCGCTGGCTGAAAACACAAGGAGTTCATAAAAATGCCCAATACAATACTCGTTTTTATTCCAACCTACAATGAACGGGATAATGTCATGAAACTGTATGAGCGGATATCAAAACTGAGACTCCCGCTCGATATCTTATTCATTGACGATAATTCACCGGATGGGACAGGTAATGTCCTGGATCGGATCAATAAACCGAATGTTTTCGTTATTCACCGCTCAGGCAAGCTGGGCATCGGAAGTGCTCACAGGGACGGAATTGCATGGGCGTATTCGCATAAATACACACAGCTTATCACCATGGATTCAGATTTCCTCCACAGGCCGGAAGACATTCCGGCAATGATGGAGCAATCAGCAAATTCAGATATTGTGGTAACTTCCAGGTTTATTCAGAAAGACAGCCTCCAGGAATGGCCCTTGTGGCGAAAATTCTTGACAACTTCCGGGCATGCAGCAACAAAACTGCTCCTGAATATTCCTTACGATATCACTGGGGCGTTCCGGTTATACAAAATTGATAGGATCCCAAGGGACCTGTTTGAAAAAGTAGTAAGCAATGGATACTCGTTTTTCCCGGAAAGCCTGAATATCATGAACCGGAACGGCATACGCATATCGGAAATTCCGGTTATCCTCCCTCAAAGAACGTATGGGAATTCGAAATTAAAATTCAGGGATATGGTCCAGTGGCTTCTGTTTATTGTAAAACTGGGATTCCGGAATATCTTCAGTAAAGAGGATATTCTCCCCAAATCCGACAAGGATTAACAATAATACGAACGATCCCTGACGTTTCAAGGCAGGAAAATATATATTTTATCTGTCAGATCCGCAGTATATGAAAGTTAAGACAATCCACAAAAACAGATGGTAATTATCAACAAACCGCCCCTAAAATGATATGAATCAGGTCGACAAATAATGCTTTTTCTCTATTTTTAATATCTCCACTCCATTTCCTTGATATAATAGAGGAACTTTTCTTGAGAGATGCCATGATGTTTCATCAGATGTTCTTTGGCAAAGGACCAGAACCCTTCGATACCATTGATGTAGACCTTTCCATGTTTGAATTTATACCGGAGATTGATATTGAGATGCCGGTATCCACAGAACATAAGAGAGTCGTAGCCACACCATTTGTCAGTATATACAATGGATCCTCTTCTGACCTTCCTGACAGTTTCATTTATCAACGATTCGACCGTTACATCAGCGAGAATACAACCGATACTTTTCCCCCACTCTCCACGATCCCGAATACGATCGTCTTGTGGCCAGCTCCACGACCCCGCTTAATTTTTCGTCTTCCTCCGAAGTATGATTCATCAGATTCAATCTCCCCCTTGAGAAGATTATCTTCCTTTGCGAGATGCCAGGCTATAGTTTTTCGGAATAAGTCGAATACTTTGAGTGTTGTCGGGTAACTGATATCCGGTTGGGTACTATCCTTCCTGGCGCTGATTTCCAGTTCAAATAATTTTATGACAAGGAGTAGGTAACAACGGAAATTTTCAATCCTGATATCGGAGTTCCGGAAAAAGGAGGGTAATCTCTTCTACTGTTTTTTGCAATGCAACCGTTTCTGGTTCATCAGGTAATATCCTGGACTGCCACAGGATGGACAGTGTATCCCGTTTATTTCCTGAATTTCATTGATGAGGTAGTCAAATGCTCGCTGTTCTGTCTTACATGTTTTGATGAGTTCTGGAAAATCCATCAGCCAACCTTTTATTTTGGGGGCTGATACTTTACAATTACCAACAGATTTTTACCTTGTCGTCAAAAAATGGCATGAGATATAGGCCGGTTCTCCACGAAATGAACAGGAATCATTCGTAAAATGATGTATTTCAAAAATTCATTCGCTTTTTTTCCAGGTAAAATGCCGGTTTACCCAGAAGTTCCATGCAAACGCAATCAGAATCCCGAGGATGTTTGCAATTCGGTAATCAATACCGATATATGAGGCCAGTACGTTCAGGATGACAAAATTGATGACCGCCCCTCCGATGGAAATCACCTGGTACGAGAGGAAACGCTGCCACCGGTGACCAATTGCATGCTGCTTATCGGATTTAAACGTCCAGAGATCGTTCCAGATGAAATTGCTCACGATCGACAATTCAATCGCAAAAATGCTTGCAACCGGGAGAGCGAAATGAACACCTTCCTTGAGATAAATGAGCACCCCCTCATTGACAATAATCCCTGAAAGTCCCACCATCCCGAATTTGAAAAGTTTCATCCATTCCTGCCAGACGAGACTGTTGTGATGGTTCCAGGAATACCGGGCATTGTCGATTACCTGTGCTGAATAATCAACAATGGTCTGGCCATTCGGTTTACCTGCTCCGATTACCCAATCCATAAATTCAAGAGGGATCTCTCTTTCTTTTTCCCAATTGCCCTTACCAAGTACTTCCAGAAGAATATTATATCCCCGGGGTTTAAGCGGTGCGTGTTCGACGACACTCTTTTTTACGGCAAAAACGTTGCTGACCGGATCCCGGATTTCCGGAAAGATCAACCTGCCAAGGAAGGTTGCACCGAGGGAGATAAAACGACGTTTGAGCGGCCACGTTTTTACTCCGCCGCATTCCATGAACCGGCTTCCGATAACAAGATCGTTTCCGGCACTAATTTCTGCAAGCATCTGGGGGATATTGGTAGCGGGATAGGGAAGATTCGTCTCTATGACAAGGAAGATATCCGATTGTGCCTGGCGGAACCCTTCAACGACAGACTGGAAACGCCCGTGATCCTCTTTTCGGACAACGAGGCTAATATGAGGATTTGTTTTTTGTAAATCCCGGACAATTTCAATGGTTCGGTCAGGGGAATCATCATCAACGACAAGAATTTCGCCATGGATTGAATTGCGGGAAAAAATCCCATCCACATTCAGGATGATGGCCCCAATAGCGGACTCTTCTTTGAAGGTGGGAATAATGACGGTCAGGTCGTACATGGGGGCACACGCTGATTAAAAAAATCAGGGGTTTGTGAAAAGATAAATCCCACCAGTAGAATCCTTACCGGCAAAATGAGTGTTGTTCTCGATCCACACAAGGGCATCGCCATTCGGATTCGCAGCATTTATATCACCGGTCACGACAAAAAACATCGTGCTGTTGCCTTTCCCTGAATAGATCTTTTCCAAATCCGTTCCTGTGGTTGCCTGATATTCTTTTGTCCCCGCTTTTTGAGAAGAGTAATAATAGTTAAGAGGCTGGGCAATATACCCGGGAACGATAATAACCATGTCACCGGGAGCTCCTTTTTCTGTAAGTATGCCGGAAAATCCTCTCCAGTCTTCTTTTGAATACACCGAATAATAATTCGCAAGAACCGGGACGCTGATAAGGACCATGACAGCCATCATCATGTATACAATCGCTTTGCTGTTCCAAAGGGAATAAAATGCCTGGTACGACATCGCACTACCGATGAAAATGACGAGACTTAAGAATATGAGATACCGGGGGAGCATCGGCATCTTAAACGACAATACATGACTTATGACAAATGTAAGAATGGTGAGCAAGACAAGGAAAAGGGCTTTGTTTTTATCGATGAAATATGCTTGGATACTTCCGACTGCAAAAAGAATCAGCAGCACAATTACGGAGAATGTATCGAATCCCGATATCTGCGTAAAGGTCTCTGTGATGATTCCTAGACCTTGGATCCCGTACGTGGGTGAAGATGCAGTTCGGATGGCAAAGAGCTTGATAGTGATAATGATGAGGGGCAGACAAAGGACAGTGAATATAGCTAATCCTGTTACAAGCATCTTGACCTTATTGAGTTCGGTGGGCATGCGGGGAGCCCAGACAATCAGTGCATAAAGGACAAGGGCTGCAATCATCACAAACGCATAGAAGTGGGTCCAGAATGCGAATGCAAAAAAAACACCAAAGAGAGCCCAGTTCGTCAGCGTGCCGGATTTGAAGCCTTTCAGGAAAAAAAGTGTGCCAAGTGCTACAAAAAAGAGCATCATCGAGTATGCCCGCGCTTCCTGTGAATAATAGATCAGAAATGGCGAAAATGCACACCCTGCAGCAGCGATAATCCCCACGTTCCTGTCGAAAAATTCTTTCCCGACAAGATAAAAGAGTGGGATTGTGAGAACTCCGAGCAGGGCCGGGAGGAAGCGCAGAATAACCTCGTTATTCCCGAGCATCAGCATGACATTCTCAGCCCAGTGGAAGAGCGGCGGGTTGAATTCTCCTCCTGTTGTGACCTGCCAGATATCAGGAATCGATTTTATTGCAATATTGTAGGTCGTTGCTTCATCCAGCCAGAGCGAGTTAAATCCAAGGTTATAAAACCGCAGGATGGCACCGATAATAGTCAGGGAGAGCAGGATCTGCAGGTACCGGCTGTGGAGAACGGCGTCCCTGATATTTCCGGCGGTCAGGTCACGAGACGACCGGATCGGTATCTTGTATTCTGCATCGAGGTCGCATTCAGGATCCGCCCGTGCTTTTTTCCCTTCTTCCCGATCCTTGCGCTTCTTTCCCATCGTAGTCATTTACTATTTCGTGAATATTGTCATATAGATTATTGCTTTTTCTCAATTCCGTCAATATGCGCGGATTTTTTTTAAAAAGACGAAAAATCCGATAGATCAGATATATCATTGTGAATACCGTTTATTGCCGTAAACACGGGGATTGCAGTGATGCGAGAAGCTCTTCTGTATTTCCAACGACCTTTGCGGACTGTTCAAGCATCAGGTTAACTCGTTCATGATGTCCAACCCTGCGAAAATCCGTCCGCAGGGCGATGACCGGTTTTCTTAATGCAAAGGCATACCCCATCTCCCATGCAGTCCCGGAATCCGCATCCGCACCATCAATAATGGCAACAATAACGTCAGAAGCCTCAAGTGCGTTTTTGTTGAATAAAAAAAGCCGTTCCTGTTCTTGGATATCCCTCATATCAGAATCGTCTCCGGACTCCTGCGGCAGGTGAACATTGAACAGGTTGGTTCTCAGGAGCCGTGCAACCGACGTATTAAAAATACGTTCAGCTTCCGAAAAAAGCGGGGCCGCTAAGTAAACCCGGTACCGGGCAAAAACTGATACATCGACTGCGGGGATTGCAGGAAATCTTGAAAGAAATACACCCCTGCCCTCCCGTTTCGGGGGTTTGTCCCCTTCGGCACCGTAGTAAGTACTCGTCACACCACAGGTCGGTGACGAGTTAACTCCAATGATGCACTGGGGAGGACCACGCTCACGGATGATATCTGTCACCTCTCGTTCCAGTCTGCTTCAGGAGGTCTGAGAATTCCGGTGTATTGAGCCGTTCGAGATATGTCCCGGGTTTCCTGTCCGTTCCAAGGTACAGGGTCTCAGGACAGGGGAGGGGGACGATCTCTATCCCGAATTTGATGCAACGTTCAATAGCACGTGCGAACAGCTCGAGATCTAAGGGATTCGTGATACCTTCAGCGCGGAGGCCAGGTTGCAGTACGCAGGGGCTGCAGAGCACGTACATTATTACAGTGTGTGCACGCACAGATGATCAATGATACCCCTGTACGCATACCGGGACAACACCTGTGATCCCCGGAAGTGCACAGTCAAGAAGCTGGAAAAAGCGGGTTTTTTAACCATTTTTACAAAAATGAGCCGGATCCCGCGAAATACCCTGCTGCTGGATCCCACCGCAGAACAGGCCCTCTCACCCGCTGATCGGTATGTCAGGTCCATAACAGCCCTGGACTGTTCGTGGGAGGTGCTGGATACCGGTGCGATAAGCTCGTGGCGTATCCGCCGGGCACTCCCTTTTTTGATGGCGGCAAACCCGGTCAACTTCGGTAAACCCTGCAAGCTCTCTTCGGTCGAAGCACTGGCGGGGGCATTGTATATTCTGGGGGAGAAAGAGCGTGCCCAGGCCACTTCTGTCGAAGGTCAGCTGGGGTATCCGGTTCCTTGAGGTCAACCGTGAGCCCCTCGACCTCTATGCGGACGCAAAGGATAGTTCGGAAGTTATCAGAATCCAGGGATTCTATCTATAACCCGTAATCACGCTTTCCAGAAGACTGGAATTGTTGTACTATGGACTGTAATTCATCATCATCCATGGGTCGCGGGTAAAAACGGAGGATATAAGATTGTCATCAGACCGGCTGCTCCATGCATGTCAGTAGTTTATCTCCTGTATGATAAACCGCATAGCTTTTTCCATTCCGGCGCAATGTACGATTGTATGATCAAGGTTGCCATTAACGGGTACGGGACCATCGGCAAACGCGTGGCCGATGCGGTGGCTGCTCAGAAGGACATGAAGGTGATCGGGGTTTCCAAGACGCGCCCCAATGCTGAAGCATTCGTTGCAAAGCAGCGCGGGTACCCGCTCTATATTGCTGACATCTCCAAGAAAGAAGCATTTGAGAAGGTCGGCTTAAAAGTTGCCGGCAGTGTCGAGGACATGTGCAAGGCAGCGGATATCATCGTCGATGGGACTCCGGGCAATGTCGGGGCGACCAACAAGCCGATGTATGAAAAACTGGGAAAGAAAGCGCTCTGGCAGGGCGGGGAAGCGCACGAGGTGGCCGGGTTCTCCTTCAACTCCTCCTGCAATTACAAGGATGCTGTCGGCAGGCAGTTTGTCCGGGTGGTATCCTGCAACACCACGGGACTCTGCCGGATTATCAACGAGATCGACAAGGAGTTCGGGGTCACCCATGTCCACGCCATCATGGTCCGGCGCGGGTCTGACCCGGGCGAGATCAAGAAGGGCCCAATCGATGCCATCGTCCTCGACCCGGTAACCGTCCCGAGCCACCACGGCCCGGATGTCCTCTCCGTCCTCCCGCACATCTCCATCACCACGATGGCGATGATCGTACCGACCACGATGATGCACATGCACGCGATCCAGATGACCACCAAAAAGCCGGTCACCAAAGAGCGGGTCATCGAGCTCATCAACAGGCACCCGCGCCTCGGGCTTATCAGAGAAGAGTGCCGGCCTCAAGAGCACCGCCGAGCTTAAGGAATTCGCCATGGACCTCGGCCGGCCACGCTCCGATCTGTGGGAGAACTGTATCTTCGAAGAGTCCATCTATGCAAGCAAGAACGAGCTCTGCTTCTTCCAGGCAATCCACCAGGAAGCTGATGTCGTTGTCGAGAACATCGATGCGATCCGCGCAATGATGGGTGGCGAGAAGGATGCGGCAAAATCAGTCGCCGCAACGAACGCTGCGCTCAATTTCAAGACCATCCAGAATAACCATTAACACCCATCATCGCCCATTCTTTTTGATGGACGCATACGAACGTGTTACCCGGAACACTGTCGAAGTCGTCACGGACGATGACCTCCGGGCGCTTCTTTTACAGCCCACTAAACGAGTCTATGCCGGTTATGAGCCCAGCGGCGAGATCCACCTCGGCCACCTCGTTACGATCAACAAGCTGGTAGACCTGCAGGCTGCAGGTTTTGAGGTCACGGTGCTGCTCGCCGATCTCCATGCTTTCCTGAACCGGAAAGGGACCATGGAAAAAGTCCGCGAACTTGCCGATTACAACAAGCGCTGTTTTGAGGGACTGGGCTTAAAGAACGTGAACTATGTCCTCGGATCGGATGTCCAGCTCAACCGGGACTATGAGCTGCTGGTGCTCCGGCTCTCCCAGGAGATAACCCTGAACCGGGCAACGCGGAGCATGGATGAGGTGGGCGGCAGATGGACCACCCGACCGTCTCCCAGATGATCTACCCGATCATGCAGATGGCTGATATCGCCCTCTTAAAAGCGGATGCGGCGGTCGGCGGTATCGACCAGCGGAAGATCCACATGCTTGCCCGGGAGCACCTCGTCAACTTCGGGTACAAGGCGCCGGTCTGTATCCATACGCCGATCCTCAACGGGCTCGATGGCAAGAAGATGTCCTCCTCGCAGGGGAACTACATCTCGGTAGCCGACAGCGAGGACGAGATCAAAAAGAAGTGCCAGAAGGCATTCTGCCCGCCGGAGATTGCGGAGAACCCCATCCTCCAGATCTTCCAGCACCACGTATTCCCCCGCCTTCCCGAGATCACCGTCAGAAGGCCGGAGAAGTTTGGTGGCGACCGGAGACTTTATCTCCTATACCGAGCTTGAGACTGCGTACGGCAAGGGCGAGGTGCATCCCATGGATCTCAAGAAGACCTGTGGTGATTCCCTCATCGAGATCCTTGCCCCTGTGAGGGATTACATCCGGTGAACGATCCGGGTGAGTTCAGGAATGAACGGTGGAACGTTCGTGAAAACGGAGACCAACATCGATAAAGACCTGGAGCGGTTCGATCAGCGCCTCGAGGAGATGGGCATCCGGATCAAGGATGCGAACCAGTTCAAGGTACGCGAGGACGTTTTTGATGAGGTCACGCTCCTTGCGCTTTACAAGCTCGTGCACAAGAAATGGCTCTCCGTCATAGGGGGGTCCATCAGTACCGGTAAAGAGGCCAATGTCTTTTACGGAGAACGTGATGGTGCCGCAATTGCCATCAAGATCTACCGGATCCGGACAGCGAATTTCACCACGATGAGCTCGTACATTATCGGTGACCGCCGGTTCTCGCATGTCAAGAAAGCAAAAAAAGAGCTCATCTTCGCATGGACGAAAAAGGAGTTCTCGAACCTTGTCCGCGCCCGGGATGCGGGGATCGCAGTTCCCGAACCGCTGGTCTGGGACCGGAATATTCTTATCATGTCCTTCATTGGTGAGGGTGAGCGGCCGTACCCCCAGCTGCGCAATGTTGAACTGGACGACCCGGCAGAAACCTATGCCCAGATCACGGGCATTATCGATACCCTGTATAACAAAGCAGAGCTGGTGCATGCGGATCTGAGCGAGTTCAATATATTGTACGGAGACAAACCCTATCTCATTGATATGGGCCAGTCCGTTACCCACGATCACCCCCGCGCCCTCCCGTTCCTGATGAGGGATATTAAAAACATCAACCGGTTTTTTAAAAACCGCTGCGAGGTACGTACGGATGTTGAACTGTTCAATGCCGTAACGGGACGTAATGAAGCTGAACCATGATCCCGTTTATCAGGTTGCGAAAATACAGGTATTGTGGTGTAACGGTGCCCGCACAATCCGGAATACGAGGTGAATACACAGATGCTACAGGAAGTTAAGATTGCAGGAAGCAGGGTTGGTGTCCTGATAGGAAAGGCTGGCGCAACCAAAAAAGATCTCGAGGAAAAGACGCACACGACAATAACCGTTGACAGCAAGGAGGGGCTGGTCAAAGTCGAGGCCACGGACGAGAACACGATACCGCTCCTCCGTGCGGTTGAGATCATCAATGCCATCAACCGGGGCTTCTCCCCGGAAGCGTGCCTTTGAGATGATCGAGGATGAGGATCTGCTTCTCGATGTCATCGATCTCTCGTCGATGGCGGAAGGGCCACGACAGCTGGACCGTCTCAGGGGCAGGATTATCGGGAAAGATGGCCGGGCCCGCGAACAGATCGAAGACATGACCGATGTTGAGATCTCCGTTTTTGGCAAGACGGTAGCACTCATCGGGTATCCGGAGCAAATGAAGACGGCACGGGCAGCAATCGATATGCTGATCGAGGGGGTCCCTCATGAAAATGTCTTTGCCTTCCTTGACAAGAAAAAGAAAGAGTCAAAACAGGACATGATCAGTTATTATTACTGATCCTGGCTCCTGCGATAAAAACAATACTTTATATTTATGCGTTTTCCATCATTTCCAGTGGAGAGAAATTCCGTTTTATGGTTAGTATTGCTAAAAAGAGCCATAATGCCAGCGAATTTCAGTGGAATTAAAGGGGTCATGGGAGGGGTTTTGCCATGCTGACTTCCACACTCCCGATCCCGGAAAATCTCAAACAGCATTACCTTGAAAACGGCATCGTGGAGCTCTATCCCCCCCAGGCAGAATGCGTGCAGACGGGGATGCTTGAAGGAAAGAACCTGCTCGTCTCTATCCCCACGGCAAGCGGCAAAACCCTGATCGCCGAGATGGTGATGCATACCCATATTGCAAAAAAAGGGAAGTGCCTCTATATCGTCCCGCTCAAGGCGCTGGCAAGCGAGAAATTCGATGAATTTGAGGGCAAGGAGGTGCGGGTCGGGATTGCAACCGGGGATTTCGACCGCCGGGATGACACGCTCGGCAGGAACGACATCATTGTTGCCACGAGCGAGAAGGTAGATTCCCTCCTACGGAACCGTGCCCGCTGGATCAGCGATATCACCCTCCTCGTTATCGATGAAATTCACCTTATCGACTCAGAGAACCGGGGGCCCACCCTCGAAATGGTAATCGCCAAGCTGCGGTTCCGGAACCCGGCCATGCAGGTGATTGGCCTCTCGGCAACCATCGGCAACCCGCAACTGCTTGCCGGGTGGCTTGAGGCAGAACTCGTCACCAGCACCTGGCGACCGGTTGACCTCCGCCAGGGGGTATTCTGGGACAACCGGATCCATTTCCGCGGAGGGGATCGCCCGGTAAAACAGGTATCAAAGAACTACGAGGATCTCAACCTCTGCCTGGATACCATTGCCGAGGGAGGGCAGTGCCTGGTCTTTGTCTCTTCGCGACGGAATGCCGAGGCATTTGCCAAGCGGGCTGCCGGGGCAATTAAGAGCGAGGACCCGGATCTCAAGGCATGCGCGGATAAGCTCGGAGCCACTGCTGAAACGGAGATGGCAAAGAACCTTGCCCTGTGCGTTGCCAGGGGCTCCGCGTTCCACCACGCCGGCCTGAGCCGCGACGAGCGGAAAATCGTCGAGGAGG
This sequence comes from uncultured Methanoregulaceae archaeon, assembly GCA_963818425.1. GTDB lineage: Archaea > Halobacteriota > Methanomicrobia > Methanomicrobiales > Methanospirillaceae > Methanoregula. The sequence continues at coordinate 38,594 of CAWFSA010000005.1, forward strand.
GATTCCGCAAAGGGCTGATCAAGTGCATCTCGTCCACGCCTACTCTTGCTGCGGGGCTGAACCTCCCTGCCCGGCGGGTCATCATCCGCGATTACCTCCGGTTTGCTGCCGGGGAAGGGATGCAGCCGATCCCGGCAAGCGAGTACCACCAGATGGCAGGACGGGCGGGACGGCCCCGGCTCGACCCCTATGGCGAGGCAGTACTCATTGCCAAGGATGCGGGACAGGTAGAGGAGCTGTTCGAATGGTATATCGAAGCACCTGCTGAAGAAGTGCATTCCAAAATCGCTGAGCCTACCGCCCTCTATACCCACGTCCTCTCCCTCATCGCCTCAGGGTTTGCCGGCACCCGCCATGAACTGACGGCATTCATGAACCGGAGCTTTTACGTCCACGAACACCGCCAGGGCCGCCTGATGCAGCGGGCGGTGGACTCTGCCCTGAAGTTCCTCGTTGATGCGGAGATGGTGCTGGAGATAGGCGAGCATCTCGGGGCAACCGAGTTCGGTTCGCTGGTATCCCGGCTCTACATCGATCCCCGGAGTGCTGCCCGTATCGTTACAACGCTCAGGGAAAGAACGGACTATGCCGATATCGGCCTCCTCCAGCTCATCTGCAGCACGCCCGATATGCCCCGCCTGTATGTCCGGAATTCAGACCGGCCGCAGCTGGAGCGGATGATCGGTGAGCACGAGGAGGAACTCTGGCTTCCCCTGCCGCATGATGAGGATGAGGACGAAGAATACTTCCGGGCTATCAAGACAGCAATGCTCCTTTCCGACTGGACCGATGAACTTCCCGATGCCAGCATCTGTGAGCGCTACGCGGTAGGGCCGGGAGACGTGTACGGGATGGTGGAGAGCGTCAACTGGCTCCTGCACGCCACCGCTGAGCTCTCCCGTATGTTTGCCCCTGCCTTCCATGTTCAGATCCGGGAGTACGAGATCTGCATGAAGAACGGCATCCGGCGCGAACTCCTGCCGCTGGTGAGACTGCGGGGGATCGGGCGGGTCAGGGCGCGCCGGCTCTTCAACAACAACATTATATCCCCGGATGCGGTTCTCGCGGCGGGGAAGGAAGCCGTGACGAGAATAATCGGCCGCGGGATTGCCGAACAGATCTTCAGCCAGCTGAAGGGCAAAAAAACTGCCGGGCCGGAAAACGCCGTACGGGATACGAAGAGGGAGCAGCGGTCTTCCGATGAGAATAATAATGACGGACAATCAACACTCTCTCACTTCAGGTGACCTTATGCAACTCCCGCCAGGTTCAAATGATATCCGGGCTGCCCGGTGCACGATTCGTGACCCGGCTGCCTTCCTCCAGGATCTCCGGGCAGTTGCAGCGGTCCATGATACCCGCATCATCTGTTTCAACGCGGACATGATTGCCGGCAGAGTCCATGCTGCCGCTGCCGTGGCGCGGGCTGTGCGGGCATTTGAAGAAGGGATAACTATCTCGAACACCCTAGAGATGGAGTCCCTCCTGTTTGCGGCAGGTTCACGGCAGTGCAATAATGCGGCATCTTTTGGGATCCACGAAGGTGAAAACCGGGTGTATATCTGCTGTTACCCTGAACGGGCCGGGATCTGGGCTGCACTTGAACCCCTGTTCCGTTTTGTCCAGGAGAGCTGGGATACTATTGATCCTGAGAAGCGGAACCTCCTGATGGAGACATTTGCCATTTTACCTGAGGAGATTGCCGCTGCCGGCGGGGACCGGCGGATTGTCGATCTGGTGCTCGAGCGGGTAGCGCTGCTGCAGGTCATGCGATAATTTTCAGCATGGCGGATGAGATTTTCTGCTCTGGAGTACTCGTTATTTTATATGAAATTACATCCCCCCACTTGCACCACCAGATCCCGTTGGGGGAGAGGGCGCATTGCGATAACCGGGTTAGGTTGCAGGTAATACGTCGTCATCGCAAATGTGGGGGGTGCCTCAGTGGCGGGGGCCACACGCCCCTGAGTGAGTCAGAATTTTTTTAGAGGTATTCAATAGAGCTAGATTTTCCATTTTCATGAAAAAAAGTCGGCATCTCAGCGGTTCGCATGACTGAGGATATGCGCAATTTCGGGAAGGATAAGATCTGTGGTCGCCAGGGTGACTGCGGGTGTTGATCCCGGGATACAAAAGACTGCCTTTCCATCAATAATACCAGCAACTGCCCGGGAAAGCATTGATGCCGTACCGATCTGCTGGATACTCTTCATCCGGAAGAATTCACCGAATCCTTCAATACGCTTCTCCAGAAGGGGCGAGACCGCCTCGATGGTACAGTCATCGTAGGTGAGACCAGTACCTCCGTTGATGATGATACAGTTGGCTTTTTTTACAGCAATAAAAAGTTCGTTACGGATGGCATCGATGCGATCCGAAACGATTGCATAATGACGGACGGGAATGGATTTCTCTTCAAGGAGTCCGATGATTGTCTTCCCGCTGGTATCGGTATCAACGGTCCGGGTCGTGGAGACGGTAATGACAGCCCCCGTGATCTCGAATGGTCTGATGTGGTTATGACTCATGACAGATGAGATGTTCCCTGTCATCGGTATTGAGATTTCCGGCCTGATTTTTCCGGCAGTTATCACATGAACGGTAATCAGATGCTGTCATGTGCATCCAGTTGCACAGATACACCCCTTTGATTCCTGTGGAGATTTAAGTTCCGGATGATCCTTCCGGCAGTGAGATCCTGCGATATAAAATGTTCAAACTGAAGAGCTGCTCTTTATCAGGTTTGTAATCAGTTTCATTATTAATAGTTTCTTAAATATTTCAAAAAATTATTTCGATTTATTTATATAGTAGTTTTAATATATTTAGAATGGGCTCCTTTATTAAGCATTAAAAAAAGGATGGTTCATCCTTTAACAGTTCCACGCGAAATGAAGGGGTGCCCCCCCAAAAAAATACATTAAAGAATTTTTAACGGTAAATTTCCGGTAGTTATTGACGTCAAACAAAATACGGTCGTTTAACGAAGCAATCAACAATCAATAATAAATGCTATAGAATACTTTAATAACAGGTTTTTTTTAAAAATAAACACCATATTGAGATAACTCCACTGGAAGCAAAGGGGTTTATATTCCGGACAAACCGATCGCTTTTTTATCTCGTCTCGCCAATGCTCAGCTCCACTGTGTAACCATGCCCGAACCAGAAGATCCATCAACAGGCCTTTTTAAGAAATATCTCACCAATAACCGGATATTCAAGGACCGGGAGGTCCTCCGCCACTCGTATCGCCCCCAGATTCTTCCTCACCGGAAACCCCAGATAGACGAAGTGGCATCCATTCTGGCCCCGTCCCTTCGGAACGAAACTCCCTCCAATATTCTCATTTATGGAAAAACCGGCACCGGAAAGACCGCGTGTGTGCGGTATGTCGGTACCGAACTTGAAAAGGCAAGCAGCAAAATGGGAACACTCTGCCGGATCGTTCACCTCAACTGCGAGGTCATCGATACGCAGTACCGTGTCCTTGCCCAGATTGCGAAATGTCTTGATGTTGTTGATGAAATGGCCAGCGATAAGACCAAAACCCATATCCCCATGACAGGATGGCCAACTGACCAGGTCTATGCAGAGCTGAAAAACCAGCTTGAGGCTGGTGGCGGGGTTCTGGTTATTGTACTGGATGAAATTGACAAGCTCGTCAAGAAGAGTGGTGACGACACACTCTACAACCTGACACGGATAAACTCCGATCTCAAGAACTCCAAAGTGAGTATTATTGGCATCTCCAATGACCTCAGTTTCAAGGATTTCCTTGACCCGCGGGTCCTCTCCTCCCTCTCGGAGGAGGAGATCGTATTCCCCCCTTACAATGCCCCCCAGCTCGTGGATATTCTTGCACAGCGTGCTGACGGTGCATTCGTGTCCGGTGCGCTTGCAGAAGGGGTTATCCCCCTCTGCTCGGCGCTCGCAGCACAGGAACACGGCGATGCACGGCGGGCACTGGACCTGTTCAGGATTTCCGGCGAGCTGGCTGACCGGGACGAATCAACGCAGGTTACCGAGGCGCATGTCAAGCAGGCACAGGCAAAGATCGAGACCGACACCATGATCGAGTGCATTGCTACCCTGCCTACCCAGAGCAAGCTCATCCTCTTCTCGATGCTGACCTTAGAGAAACTGGGACAGAATATCTTTACGAGCGGGGAAGTCTCACGTATATATCAGGATATCGCCCCCTCTGTAGAGCTTGATGTGCTCACGCACCGGAGGATCACCGACCTGATCTCCGAGCTGAACATGCTCGGTGTGATCAACACCCGGGTCGTCAGCCGCGGGCGGTATGGAAGAACAAAAGAGATGTGGTTCGATTCAGACACGGGCAAGATCCGCGAGGTTGTTCTCAAGGATTCCCGCCTGAACGGACTTAAAGACCTTGACGTATCCCAGATGGAAGCAAAATGGTTGAAAACCTGGTTCAGGTGAAACAAAAATGGATGAAAAAGATCTCGAAATTCTCCGGATTCTCGAGGAGAACAGCCGGCTCTCAGCAGAAGAAATCGCGACCATGACCAGCCTTGCCGCGGGTGAGGTTGCAGAACGGATCTGCGCACTTGAAGCTGCACAGGTGATCAAGGGATATTCCACCGTGGTCAACTGGGAGAAGGCAGGAAACGGCGAGGTCTCCGCCATCATCGAACTTAAGGTCAGCCCCGAGCGCGATTACGGGTACGACAGGATTGCAGAGCGGCTTTCCCGCTTCCGGCAGGTCAAGACCCTGCGCCTCATGACCGGCACCTATGATCTTCAGCTGCTCGTGACCGGAAAGAACATGCAGGAAGTATCCCGGTTCGTATCCGAACATGTGGCACCCATGGACCGGATCCGGGAGACCGCGACGCACATCATCATGAAGTCGTATAAAGAGAACGGCAATACGCTCTTTGAACAAACGGAGCCTGAACGCCTGCCGTATTCTCCGTAAGGTGTCATCATGCGCAACTTTGTCTCAAAGCGTGCGGAGGAGATCCCCCCCTCAGGAATCAGGAAATTTTTCGACCTCGTCCAGACCATGGAGGGCGTCATCTCGCTTGGCGTTGGCGAACCGGATTTCCGTACCCCGTGGAACATCTGCGAATCGAGTATCTACTCCATTGAGCAGGGAACGACCTCGTATACATCCAACAAGGGCCTCCAGACCCTCCGCGATGCCCTCTCCCGGTATCTTGCCCAGCATTACAATCTCCAGTACTCCGCTGATACCGAGATGATCATCACCACCGGTGTGTCCGAAGGGCTGGATATCGCGGTCCGGTCTGTTGTGGACCCGGGTGATGAGGTACTTATTGCACAGCCCAGTTATGTCTCGTATGCCCCCTGTGTCACCCTTGCCGGGGGTAAACCGGTTCCGATCCGGTGCACGGAAAAAGATCATTTCAGGCTGAACCCGGATGCGCTGGCAGAAAAAATAACTGCCAGATCAAAAGCCCTGATCATCAATTTCCCGAACAATCCGACAGGGAGTGTAATGAGCGAGAGCGACTTAAAAGCAATCGCGGACATTGTTATCGATCACGATCTCCTCCTTATCAGTGATGAGGTCTATGCCGAACTCACGTATGAAACCAGACACTGTGCAGCAGCAACCGTCAGCGACCTGTGGGAGCGGACAATTACCCTGAACGGTTTCTCGAAAGCCTATGCCATGACCGGCTGGCGGGTGGGATATCTCTGCGCTCCTCAGGATCTGCTGGATGCGGCACTCAAGATACACCAGTATGTCATGCTCTGCGCCCCGGTGATGGGACAGGTCGGCGCTGTTGAGGCCCTCCGGTCTGCAGAGGAAGAGAAAAACAGCATGGTGAACGAGTACCGGCTCCGTCGCAATATGTTTGTGTCAGGTCTGAACCGGATAGGCCTGACCTGCCATGTCCCGGAAGGTGCCTTCTATGCCTTCCCCTCCATAAAAAAGACCGGCCTTTCCGATGTGGAATTTGCTGAGCAATTGTTAAAGGAACAACGTGTTGCCGTTGTTCCGGGCAGTGTATTTGGTGCCGGCGGGGAGGATCATCTCCGGTGTGCCTATGCGGTCTCACGCAAAGACCTGAGTACAGCCCTTGGAAGAATGGAAGAGTTCATCAAAACCCTCTGATCGGCTCCTTCTCTCCCTTTCGGGAATTCCGACGTTCCATCACTGACAGCCGGTACTCCTGAGGGATAGTTTATTTTGGAACTTGACCAATACTACATGAAAGACAATGAGCTGTACAATCATCGTTGGTGGATTTTTTGGGGATGAGGGGAAGGGCAAGATTGTTGCCCATATCGCTTTTAAAGACAAACCTGTAATCATCTCCCGCGGCGGTGTGGGTCCGAATGCCGGACACACTGTTCAGGTCGGAACCAAGGAATATAGTGTCCGTATGGTTCCGTCCGGTTTTGTTTATAAGGATGCAAAACTCTGCATAGGCAGTGGTGTCCTTGTTGATCCCCGTGTCCTGAAACACGAAATCGAGACGCTGGGTGTGAAAGGCCGGGTCTTCGTTGACCGGCGCTGCGGGATCATCACCGAAGATCATATCGCACGGGACAAGGGCAGTGACCACCTGGCGAAGAAGATCGGAAGTACCGGTTCCGGCTGCGGGCCGGCGAATTCCGACCGGGTCATGCGGATATCACCGCAGGCAAAAGACGTTCCCGAACTTGCGGAATACTTACTGGATGTTCCCCAGGCCATCGATGACGAGCTGAAAAAAAATAATACCGTCCTGCTGGAAGGAACCCAGGGTTTTGGCATCTCGCTGTATTATGGCACCTATCCCTTCGTCACGAGCAAGGACACTTCTGCCTCCCAGATAGCCGCAGACAACGGGGTCGGCCCGACACGGATTGACGATGTTGTTGTGGTCTTCAAGGCTTATCCTACCCGTGTCGGTGAAGGGCCGTTCAGCACGGAAATGAGCTTTGAAAAATCTGATGCCATGGGTATCCAGGAGTTCGGGACCGTCACGCATCGGAAGAGGCGCGTTGGCGGCTGGGACGGGGGCATGGCCCGCTATTCGGCAATGATCAACGGGTGTACCCAGGCAGCCATCACCGGTATCGACCATATCGACAAGGCCTGTTTTGGCATCACAGACTACAAAAAACTGACAAGGAAAGCCAGAGATTTCCTCAAAGTCGCTGAAGACGACATCGGATGCCCGATAACCCTCATATCAACCGGTCCTGAGGTCACCCAGATTATTGATATACGGGAAGAATTGGTATGAAACGGTCACTGATGGATATTCTCTGCTGCCCCGTCTGCAAGGGAGATCTCACGCTCCATGTTGCAAAGGAGAACGAGAAGGAGATTCTTGAAGGGGAACTCAGGTGCGCTGCCTGCCGGGTGGAGTATCCCATCAATGACGGGATTCCTAATCTCCTCCCTCCCGCAGGCCATTAACCGGTCAAGGTGCTGGAATGAAACCTCCCGCTGCCCGTCACGATGCTTTTGTCTGCCGTTGCGGGACCAAGTGAAGGCGGGTATGAGATTTACTTAAACCGCACCGGCATAAACTCCGTTGATACCCCCCGTGAGAAGGTTATTGCCGAACCCGGTGCCGGGCTCGTCATAAAGTTTTTAAATCGCGGTGCACCCATCCATATCACCATTACTTCTTCCAATGCCGGTATGTTCACCGATTTTTTCCACGAGAACATGTATATCGTGGATGAAGCGGTACTCAGCATCCCGATCCGGAAGGACTGTGGGGAAGGTGCCTTTAATCTCGAGATAATTGCCGGGTACGGTGCGGTAAAGGCAGCGTTACCGGTCTCTGTTGTCTCTCTCCAGCACATAAGACCAAAAGTTCAGGAAGAATACCCGCTGCAACCGGTTGCCCACGGCCGTCCCCACCTGATGATGGTCACCATGGGAGTCGGGCTAATCCTGTATTGTGCCTGGATTTATTCGGATATCGCATTCCTCAATATTGCGGCTTTTATTATCCTCATTGTTGGTGCACTCTACACATGGTACCGTCAGAGATAGCGCTTTCTGTTATCGTTCTTCTTGGCAGCGCTGATGGTGGACCGCCTTTTCGGGGATCCGCACTCTGCGTATCACCCGGTTGCACTGCTGGGCCGGTTTATCGGGTGGTGGGGGAGACCGGCCCTTTTCCCCCGCTCATCCAGCGGAGTGCCGGTGTAGTGTTCTGGATTGTAACCGCAAGCCTGTTCGCCCTGCCATTTTACCTGGTTGCAAAGACCGCCCCATGGTTCCTGTACCTGGTTTTGGCACCATTCCTGCTGAAGAGTCTGTTTTGCCTGGCGATCACTGGAAGAGCACACCCTCGCCGTTGTGGCCGCATTGAAGGATGGCGTTGAGAACGGAAGGGAACGGGTAAAGCTGCTGGTCTCCCGCAACACGGCACAGCTCGAACGGCGCCATATCCTTTCCGCCGGGTATGAATCCATGACGGAGAACCTTACGGACAGCATTGTCTCCCCGCTGTTGTTCTTCTCCGTTTTTGGCCTTGCCGGAGCTGCGGTGTACCGTGCGGCAAATACCATGGATGCCATGCTGGGGTATCGCGACGAGCGCGAACGGATCGGCTGGTGCGCAGCGCGGATGGACGACCTGTTCAATTATATCCCCGCACGGATTACAACTCTCCTCCTCCTCGTCTATTTTGCATTCTGCGGCAGGTTCTCACCGGCAGTGCGGGTGATGCGCCGCGATGGCAAAAACCGCCCCGGTTTCAATGGCGGGATCGTGATGGCGGCCATGGCCGGGGGAATTGGGATACAGTTTGAAAAACCCGGTGTTTATACGATTGGAGATGGGGAGAGGACACTGGACGAGGCCGGCCCAGAGATAATCCGGGCGGCGCGGGCAGTCACCCTGATGGTGGTAATACTTGCCGTTTGTACACTGTTTTTATTGGGTGCGCTGATCAATAGTACCGGCATATGAAACTGGAAGAACTGAGATTTGGCACTGAGCTTCTCAAGCGCGGCTTCGCATCCATGCAGAAAGGGGGCGTTATCATGGATGTCGTGGATGCCGGGCAGGCAAAGATTGCCGAGGAAGCCGGGGCAGTCGCAGTCATGTCACTGGAGCGGGTCCCCTCTGATATCCGGAAGATGGGCGGTGTTGCCCGCATGGCAGACCCCCAGAAGGTCACCGAGATCATCGAAGCGGTCTCCATCCCGGTAATGGGCAAGGTGCGGATCGGGCATTTCGTGGAAGCCCAGGTACTGGAAGTCCTTGGCGTGGATATGATTGACGAAAGTGAAGTCCTGACACCGGCAGATGAGCAATATCATATCGATAAGAAACAGTTCAAGGTCCCCTTTGTCTGCGGGGCACGCGATCTCGGCGAGGCCCTGCGCAGGATCAACGAAGGCGCTGCCATGATCCGCACCAAGGGAGAGGCAGGTACCGGCAACGTGGTTGAAGCCGTGCGCCATATGCGGAATATCATGGGAGAGATACGCATGCTGCGGGGTCTTGACAAACAGGAGATGACCGATTACGCCCGTGAGATTGAAGCCCCCGCAGAACTTGTTATCGAGTGTGCAGAGCGCGGCCGGCTGCCGGTCGTGAATTTCTCGGCCGGGGGTATCGCCACCCCCTCGGATGCTGCCATGATGATGCAGCTCGGAGCGGATGGCGTCTTTGTCGGGTCGGGGATCTTCAAGTCATCGAGCCCTGAACGCATGGCGAAGGCGATTGTCGAGGCGGTCAATCATTTCGATGACCCGAAGGTGATTGCAAAGGTCAGCACCGGCCTTGGCGACGCTATGCCCGGACTCGATGTCCACACCCTCAGGGACGATGAGGTGCTGCAGACCCGTGGACGCTAGGATCGGCGTACTTGCACTGCAGGGGGACGTCAGCGAACATATCGATGCGTTCCTGCTCGCGCTCGAACGCACGGGGCACGGCCCCTCCTCCGAGGTATTTGAAGTCAGGAGCCGTGCTGACCTTGCGGAGTGCAACGCTCTCGCGCTCCCCGGTGGCGAATCGACTACCATCTCCCGGCTTATTGAGAAAAACGACCTCTTCGAACCGATCCGGTCATTTCCGGGCGGGCATCTTTGCCACCTGCGCCGGCATGGTGCTGATGGCGACCCATGTCGACGATCCCCGTATCCGCCCGCTGGGACTTATGGAAATGACCGTTGACCGGAATGCATTCGGACGGCAGAAGGAATCGTTCGAAGCGGATATCCCCATTGATGGTCTGGATGGAGGTCCATTCCACGCGGTTTTCATCCGTGCACCGCTGGTAACCTCGACCGGAACAGGGGTAACGGTAACTTCCCGCATCCCTCAGGGCGTTGTTGCCGTTGAGTGCGGCAGATATCTGGCGTTCGCATTTCACCCGGAACTCGGCGGGGATACCCGCCTTCATGAACGATTTTTAACGGGTCTGGGCATTTAATCCTAGGAAAACCTCCTATGCCGGTTCATTGTGACCGACGGATGTCGTTTTTTTTAAAAATGGCCTTTCATGTTACCCGGGATCTGCTATCAGCAGGGATTAGAAAATTTGCCTTAAATATCCGGGCTGCGCAGCAGGCGGCAGACCGTTCTTCCTTTTACCGGGCTCCTTCCAGCGATCCGGTAGTGTGGTTCGTGAAGTGAGTAATATCCTGCACGATACCGTTGATGAATACCACGTTTCTTTTGTCATCGAACTCCGCAAGGGCGGTCACACTGACACTTATCGGGCTACCCTCAGGTCTTCTGAGATGAAGTACCCGGTTTTTCACAAACTGCTTTTTCTGCAGTTCCTCCAGCAGTTCAAGACGTGCAGAGGGATCTGAGAATACATCGATAACCGGGACGTCCTGCAGGTCCGAAATAGAAGTGTATCCCAATATGTTCAGCAGAGCCGTGTTCCCCCAGACAAACCTTCCCCGGGGATCGCCGGTGCTCCGGTAAATTCCGACATTAAGATCTTCCACAAGGGTGCGGTACTGGTCTTCATGCTCCCGGAGGTACTGTTCCATCTTCTCCCCCGTGATATCCCTTGCGATAGAAGAAGCACCGGTAACTGCCCCGTTTTCCCCGAGTATCGGTGAAATGGTGATCAGGACATCGAGGACAGCGCCACCGTTTCTCATCATCTTCATCTCATAGCGGCGGATACTTTCGCCCTGATGAACCTGTTTCAGGATACCTGATAGAGCCTCCTGGTTCTCTGCGGGTACAAGGATATTCATTGGCTTTCCGATGACTTCCCCCTCTTTATATCCGCAGAGTCGCTCTGCCGCAGGATTCCAGCTGATAATATTGCCACCATGATCATTCCCGATGATCGCTTCGCCGGATGACTGGACAAGCCCCCGGTACCGTGCCTCGCTGATCCGAAGCATCTCCTCGTATTTTTTACGGGTCGTGATATCTTCCACAATAAAAGTGAGCCCGTCGCTCCCATCCTCAAATGCCGTGGGTACCTGCTTTGCGCGGAAATGGCGCTCCTCACCGCGGATGATGCAGTCCACATCAGATACGGACTCACCTTTTTCCTGCGAACTCCGGGCCATCCAGCTCTACCAGGAGGGCACGAATGAACGGGTTATCGAGCTCGTGTATGGCTTTTCCGATGAGAGCCTCTTTTCCCGTTTCCAGCAGGAGGGGGACCTGTTCGTTGACCTGGAGGATCCGCTGGTCACTATCAAAGACGATCACCAGATCGGACGAGAACTCTAACAGTGCAGAGACCGGAACCCTTCGTGAGAGGAAGTAGACCTTGGCAGCACCGATCAGCTGCATCTCAACCTGGCCGGCGATCAGGAGCATGTCAAGATACTTGGCCACGAGGTTTCGGTTTATCTTCATCTCGGAAGCCAGATCCGAGATGGTCATGCCCCGCTGGTGCCACTTGAGCAGCCGTTTGATCTTATCGACTTTGTCCTGGTCGAGTACTCCCATAGTACCTTCTTGGGTGGTATGTGTAGTAAATATACCGGTCTGTCAATATTTGAACCAGGATGAAACGATGTAAAAATTCCCGGTCGTCCGATCCGTGGCACAAATAACGTCCGATTAAACTCCTTTTAGTCCTCCTTTTCCTAGGTTGTCGGATTTGCATGGCAGACCTTTGGGCGCTCCCCCATTGCACTCCTGTGCGGCAGAGCGGGTTTGCAAATTTTGAATATATACCCCTGTCCATGGACTCATAATCCTTCACGGGAGGTGGATCGAATTTATGGACAGCGATACAGGAAAAATGACGGGAAAGGATGAGGGTATCCTGGTACCATCAGCAATTGCGATGACCCGGTTCAGAAAACCCCTGGTTGACTACCTCATCAGTGGTCTTGAAGAGAACGATAAGTGGGTCCGGATCTTTGCAGCCGATATGCTCGGGAGTGCCGGGGATCCACGGGCGGTCGAATACTTAAAACCACTGCTGGTGGATAGCGACCGGGATCTCCGGATCATATCTGCCCGGGCTACAGAGACTATCCATTCGCAGCAGGACCATTGCGCCTCCTGCATGATACGACTCATTGCTGAAGAAGCGCTCACTCAGGCCAGACCGCGGATTGGTTGCACGTCAAAAAAATGGGAATGATATGGAGGGAATCGCAATGAAACCATATAACAACACGAGCATACCGCTGGAAGCACAATACCTATACCGGCGGGGACAGGAGATGATAGACCAGCATAAGGATGATAGTGCACTGATCTATCTCAGGCAGGCGGTTTTTATCGCGCCAGACTTTTTAAAAGCCTACCGGGAACTGGGCAATTGCCTTGCCCGGCTTGGCCGCCTGGAAGAGGCGTCAGCATATCGTATGAAAGTATCACGGATCGATACAAGCACGGCGGTGCCGCAGGTGACCGTGTTATCATGAAGAAGCAGGGTGAGGACAAGTTCATACCCGGGTACTTCCTGACCTGACTCGTCTGGGGTACACTCTTTTTTAGCGTCACTCCCACGGTATCAACAGGAACGATCGCGGAAGCAAACCTGGCTGTACCGCGGTTATCCTTCTGCTGGTGTTTCAACAATACTGATGATTTTGTTATCCGGAAATAAATCCGGGAAAACATCCAGAATAGCATGGCGAAAAAAAGAACCGGGGGATGAAAAAATCGATTTGGTATTTATTGAGAACCCGCTGGATTGATAATGCGTCCCACGAACAGTAACGCACCGGTTTCATCTTCATGGATGAGGATTATGAACGGATGGTCTGCCCTGAATACCGGTACGGGCTCCGGGTTCGCTGGAGAGTACAATGCTCTGTGCACGAAAACCCGGATTACCCGTCCTTCTTCATTGCCTCAGCCTTGAGGTTCTTCGGCATCAGCTCGATCGCGTACCGCAGCGCTGTCCGGGGCATCTCCTTTTTGTGTTTCATCACATAAGAGAAGATCTCATCTGTATGCTTCCGGCTCGCCTCCTTGAGGAGCCAGCCATAGCCTTTCTGCACCATATCGTCGGTATCGGTCAGCAGCAGATCGGCAATTTCCATGGATTCGTTCAGGAACTTCCCGTGTTTGGCAGGGACGATCAGCGAAACAGCTGCAGCCCGGCGCATCCAGCGGTTCTCCGACTGCGTCCAGCGCTTCAGTTCATCGGTATATTCCGGGTATTGTTCGATGAAATCCCCCATCGTATGGTTGCAGAACCCGTCGCATGACGCCCAGTTGGTGATGTAATTATTGATCCAGTACCGGAAAACAGTGAGATCTTCTCTCTCGTAACGACCCGAGAGGGCATAGGTCCAGTTCGAGACGATAAAGGCCTCCTCCAGGTAACCTGATTGGTAGAGTTCCTCGCAGAGATCGAAGATCTCTGCCTTTGGCCGATCCTTCACCACTTTCCAGTACTTTTTCGCGAGAGCGATTACGGTCGCGGTCTTCATGCCGTAACAGCGGATCTCATCCTTGAAGAACCGCTGCGAGGTCTTCTGTATTTCAGGATCAGCCTGTGCTGCCAGTTCCTGCCGTATCACTGCGATGACCGGGTCCATGATGCAAGGTAAGCGGGATAGGGGGATAAATAAGAGAGATGTCATGCGGAAAGAATCTGATACAGCAGTTACAGAAAAGTACCCGGAAAGGATCGTGAATGATGATCAACCATACTTGTTGACCAGGATCTCTGCACCCGGTGCGGGATCTGCTCTCAGGCCTGTACGTTGGGGCTCATTGACCCCGCTGATGAGAACACCCTGCCAAAAATACCGGATGAAAAAGCCGGCATGTGCATCCGGTGCGGGCACTGCGAGGTATTCTGCCCCTCGCAGGCACTTCTTTTAAATGACCGCCCTGACGAGAAGGTGCCCCTGCCGGCTGGTGCCGGGACGCTCGTTCCTGATGCGATGGGATATTACCTGAGAAAACGACGATCCGTGCGGCGCTTCACGAAGGACCCCGTTTCAAAAGAAAAAATTCTCGAACTCCTTGATATCGCCCGGTACGCTGCATCGGCAGGGAACGGACAGCCGGTGGAATGGATCGTTGTCCACGATCCTCAACGGGTGAAGCAGATCGCCGGGCTGACCATCGAGTGGATGAAGACGCTCGTGAACTCACATCACCCGATGAGCGGCTATATCCCGGTACTGATCGGTGCATGGGAGCGCGGTAGCGATGTTATCTGCCGGGGCTCCCCGCACCTGGTTGTTGCCACCATACCGGAAGACAACCCGATGGCACAGACCGATGCTATCATCGCTCTAACACACTTTGATGTCGCTGCCCCGGCGTTCGGGATTGGCACCTGCTGGGCGGGATTTGTTGCGATGGCAACCGCGTCTTATGAACCGCTCCAGAAAGAACTTGGCATCCCTGCAGGACGGAAGAGCGCTTATGCAATGATGTTCGGTACCCCGCAGTATAAGATCCACGGCATCCCCCGCCGGAAACCCCTGCGGGTCACGTGGCTGTAAATTACTGCACAATACCGGCATCAGGTATTTGCGAAAAAAATCTCCGGCCGTGAGAACCTCACCAAAAAAGAGGGACGGATCCCGATCCATTACTGGCAAAGCCTCCTATAAAAATATCAGCTGGCCGGTTTTAGGGGGGTGTCGCCGCTGGATTTCCGGTTTACTGTTGAACATTTGTCTCTTCGGCAGTATCGTGATATTTGCCCTGGAGGTCTTCGGTATTACCTCGACCATACCGGTGCTGGTGCTCTTCCTCCTCCTCAAGACGTATTCCGCTATCCATGCCCACCTCATCAAGCATTACCCGGAGGAGACCCCGGATGCACCTCTCCAGTACCTCTGAGTTGTGGATCCTGCGTGATAAAGGCGATAACACTTAAGGAAACAACTACGACTCTTTTACAGAAATGAGGTATATGTAATGGCAACCGATCCCGTCTGTCTTATGATCGTAGATGAAGAAGATGCAAAATTCACCGTCACGCACAAGAACCAGAAATATTACTTCTGCTGCAACTGGTGCAAAAAACAATTCGAGGAAAACCCGAAGCGGTATTCCCGGCTGGGAATCAATGCCAGTGTTGATCTGAAAGAATCGACCTCCGGGTAACACTCGTTCTCCGGTGCGATAAACGATCTCCGGCTCCCGGCGATATATTGTCTGCAAAACCGCGGGACGCGGATACTATTTTATTGCCACACAGGCAGATACAGACACACTAATCTGCAGACCGGCGTGGTCGTGATTTTTGTATGAAACCCGAAGATGATCCCTGGCTTAAAAATGCACATGAGAATGCAGAACACCTGGACCGGGAGATCAAAAACCTGGTGTTCTTAACCGGCCCGATCCGGGAAAACCGCCCGATCATTACCAAGTACCAGGATTTCTGGAACAAGACAAAACAGATCACCGGGTTATTCAAAGAACTCAAACCGCTCGCAAAGAGCGACCGGGACCTGCTCTGGAAAAAGTTCAATGCCCTCTGCGGGGACGTAAAGGAAAAACAGAAGGCCGAGTACGGGACGCTGGAATCCCTGTCGAGAAGCATCTGGATGAGATCCTGAAGCTCGCGGACCTGGCACAATTGCCCCCCGGTGTTCCCGCTACCGGGCATCCATGAACTGGTGGAACGCGGGCAGGCGCTCAAAAATGCCGGTGACCTGCTCGGGAGATTCAAGCATGCAATGATTGCAAAACACAAGAAAACCTGTTTTGACAAAATCCAGAGTATCCGGAAAACCCACGATGCGGCATGGGAGGCGCTCAAAGCGGTAAAGCCGAAGCAGCAGACAGGAACAAAATTCCGTTCCCGGAAAAACCTTGAGGCCAATTATGAGCGGCATAAAAAAGCCTCAGGTGCGCTTGAGAATTTCCGGATCGGGAGGGAACACATACGCACCTTCCTTGCCTCCTGCACTGATCCGGAGAAGGCCGCAAAGGCAAAGATCCAGCTCGCGGAAACCGAGGCCCGGATCAGGGATATCGAGGAGGGGATCCGGAAACTGGGGAAATGGATTGCAGAGGACGAGCAAACCCTGAAAGAAGAATGATCGTTTTTTATAATTCCCCTGTTGTGATGCGGTCTTCTGACGGGTTATTCTGAGTCCATGTCCATCACGGTCTTAACCTCGTCACCCATGGGAAGGTTACGTGAGGCCGGGGGAGCCTGCAACACCCCGCTTTTTCATGCGGGCTGAATAGACGTACAGGGCCAGCTCGCCCTCCGGAGTGATGCTGTATAATTTTTCCTGTCTGTCGGCCGGACCGGTCCTCTTCCCGGATAAGGTTCCACCGGATCAGGGAAGCAATAATCCGGGAAAATGCCCCGGGGGAGAGCTCATGCCCTGTCGATCCATCCTGCGTTATGGACCGGGATCTGCCAGACCTTTGTCTCGTTGAACAGCGTCTCTGCAGGCACCACGGTTCTTGTCTCCTTCCCCTGTTCCTGTCCCCGGAAAAGAATGGTGAGGATCACGAGATGGTACGGATTGGCCGGCAGGTTTTTTACCGGAAGAGTCGGGACCGGCACCCTTCGCGTCGGGGAATTCCCGAATGCATAATAGGTGTCGCCCTCCACCCAGAGCGACATCGAGAACAGTCCCAGCGAGAGACGTTTTGAGCCCGCGGAGATATCGAACGAGTACCGGGCAGCCGGGTGATCGCTGAAAATATCCCGAGCACCGGGTCGCGGATCGCGTCAAAGGCCGCTCCATCGATAGTGACCAGTGCACATGAAATATTCCGGGAGAGGGAGATGGTATTCACCTCATCGATCGCATCGCGGATGGCGCATTTCCACATCCGTTTCTGGGCATCGTCCCGGGCCGAGTTGGTATAGACCTCTTTTTCCGCAAAGATGAACGTGTGCGTGATGGTTGAAAGGTCCCTAAGAACCGCGGGATAGGTTTTATGGATACTGTCGCCCGCGCTGATGATGTGGATGTGTTCCTGCGGATCCATATAGTAGTATCCGGCCCCTGACGATAAATGGCTGTCCGGTATCCCGGCACCGGGTTTCCAAAAGATCCGGAACGTGAAAGAAAAAAGTGTTGATTAAATGAAGAGCGGCGCAAGCACGAGCGTCAGCGTAGCAAGGAGCTTGATGAGCACGTGGAGCGACGGGCCGGCGGTGTCCTTGAACGGGTCGCCGACCGTATCCCCGATGACCGCTGCCTTGTGGGCCTCGCTCTTCTTGCCGCCATGGACACCGGTCTCGATGTATTTCTTGGCATTGTCCCATGCACCACCGCTGTTGTTGAGGATGAGTGCAAGGAGGATACCGGTGATGGTTGCTACCATGAGGAAGCCGGCGAGGGCCTCGTACTTCATGGTGACACCGATGACGATCGGGAACAGGATCACCAGGGCGCCAGGAAGGACCATGTTCTTCAGCGCACCCTGGGTCGTGATATCGATGACTGCTGCATAGTCAGGCTTCTTGGTGCCTGCCATGATTGCCGGGTCCTTGAACTGGATGCGGACTGCATCGATCACGGACTGTGCGGTCTTGGAGACTGCACGGATGGCGAGGCTCGCAAAGAGGAAGACGAGCATGGCGCCGAGGAGTGCCCCGACAAAAACGTTCACGCTGGCCAGGTTAACGACATCGAATGCCTTGCCGGTGAGCTTGGCAATATCGGCCATGTAAGCGTTGAAGAGCAGGAAGACCGCGAGGGAGGCGCTGCCGATGGCATATCCCTTGGTGAGTGCCTTGGTGGTGTTACCGGCTGCATCGAGCTTGTCCATGCGGTGCCTGACTTCGTCAGGTGCCTGGCTCATCTCGACGATACCGCCGGCATTGTCGGCAATGGGGCCGAAGGTGTCCATGGTAAGGACGTAGGCACAGACCATCAGCATACCGATGGTTGCAACGGCAGTACCGTAAAGGCCACCGCTCGGGATGCCGGTCATGGTCCCACACCAGTACGAAATGAGGAGGGAAACACCGATAAGGATAGCCGGAACCGCGGTTGTCTCGAGACCGACCGAGAATCCCATGATGAGGTTGGTTCCCGCTCCGGTCTCAGAGGCATTAGCGATATCCTGCACCGGGCGGTAGTGGTGGTCGGTGTAGTAAAGGGTGACCCTGAGGAAGGCTACGGAAAGGGCAATACCCACGAAACCTGCAAGGACGAAGTACATCCAGCCGGGTGTTGCACCGAGGAGGTAATAGACCCCGCCCGTGAGGAAGATCGCGGAGATGATGGCGGTGATATAGTACCCCCGGTTCATGGCATCCATCGGGTCGGCACCGTCTTTGCCCTTGACAGAGAGGATACCGATCATGCTCGCAAGGAGACCGAGCGAACACATGACGATAGGGAACAGGATTCCGTTCACGCCGAAGATGGGGAAGAGCGCGACACCGAGGATCATGGCACCGATGTTCTCGGCGGCAGTGGACTCGAAGAGGTCAGCGCCACGGCCTGCACAGTCGCCGACATTGTCGCCGACAAGGTCTGCAATGGTGGCCGGGTTCCGGACATCGTCCTCGGGGATACCGGCCTCGACCTTGCCGACAAGGTCTGCACCGACATCGGCGGCCTTGGTGTAGATACCTCCACCGAGCTGAGCGAAGAGTGCCACGAACGAGGCACCAAAGCCGAACCCGATGATGACGAACGGGGTGTGGGTCGGGTCTGCACCGAGCGCGATGTAGGTGAGTGAGACACCAAGGAGCGACATCGAGGTGATGATCAGGCCGGAGATGGCCCCGCCGCGGAACGAGAAGTCAAGTGCCTTCCCGTCGCTGGTCTGGGCTGCTGCTGCCGTGCGGATGTTGGTCCTGACGGCAATCCACATGGCGACGACGCCGGCAACTGCACTGCAGGCCGCACCGACGATGAACGCAGCTGCCGTTGCAAGGGCAATCGCCTGCTGTCCGGTGAGATAATACATCGCAAAGATCACAACGGCAGACACGATGGCGAGCACGGCGATAGTCGAGTACTGGCGCTTGATGAATGCTTCCGCACCCACCCGGATCGCATCGGCGACCTCGCGCATCTTGGGCGTACCCTCGTCCTGTGAGAGGAGATTACGCGTCAGGATTGCTGCGAGACCCAGTGCGATGATACAGATCGCAATCACGATTAGTAATACAAAGTCGATCATTCCATGACCTCCCTGCTGTGCCGGCGGGATTCCCGTAACCCGACGGGACGCGCTGTAGTGATTGTACAAGACTGTCCCGTCCGGAAGAGATCCGGATAACACATCAGGTATGATAAATTGGCATAGGCAGGAATCTGCCAGACTGGAACCAAAGGAGGGTGCAACGGTTCCTGGGACTTACCCTGAATTCTTCCACCACCCATCCTAAGAGATCATTAGTGCATTTTTGGAACATTAAACTTTTATCCTCGTTTGTCGGGTGCACCACATCCGGAAATCAGAATCCTGTGGAATAAAAAAGTCCCAATCCATTGGAATTTTTAAGAAAAGAAGGTGGTTATCAAGAGAAAATCGTTCCGGTGATTGGAACTCAGCGGATCTTTTTTGCATCATTTTCCCTGAAAGTCGGATTTCTTTTCTTTTTTTCAGTTTATCTCATTCTTTACATGCCAAGATCAGTGATCGATCACAATTCAATATGATTAATAATGAAAAATTCCCAATATTCAGCTTAGGAGGATATCTGGTGCAGATTCTCGATTTATTACTCTGTCTCATCCTGTTTCCGTTGATCGCGGCGCTCTTCCTGCTGGTTGTGCGCAGGGATTCCTGGCGTTCGCTGATTGTTCAGCTCTCTGCGGTTGCCATCGGAATTGTATCGCTGGTGCTGCTTATTCTCGGCTTTGACAAAGGGACACTCTTGTATACCGTTGCTTCAGAACCAGTCAGCCAGGTCATGTTCTTTATCGAGATGATCCTGGCCGTATTCATTCTCTACCTTGGTATAAAGTTCAGGAAATCGCTGACCGTTGTCCTGATCCTGCTGCAGGCAGGCCTGCTCGTCTGGTTTGAAATGAACCTGGCCGGCCATATGGATGTCGTAAACAACCTGTTTGTTGACCAGTTCTCCATCATCATGGCCATGATCATCGGGATCATCGGTTCTCTTATCTGCGTCTATGCCGCGGGGTACATGGAAACCTACCACGCCCGCCACAGGGAGATCAGGGACCGCCGGGGCATTTTCTTTGGTATCCTGTTCATCTTCCTTGCCGCCATGTTCGGGCTGGTCTTCTCCAACAACCTCCTCTGGGTCTTCTTCTTCTGGGAGATCACCACGATCTGTTCGTTCCTGCTCATCGGGTACTCAGAGACCGAAGAAGCTACCAACAACTCGTTCCTCGCACTGTCCATGAACCTGCTGGGCGGCGTGGCCTTTATGGCGGCAATTATTTACCTTGCCATTTCCGATCCCTCAGGAAATCTGCTGGACCTGAATTACCTGCTCACAACCGGCAAAGCGGTTGCACTGGTACCGGCCGTCCTGATCTGCTTTGCCGGCATCACCAAGGCTGCCCTGATGCCGTTCTCCTCGTGGCTTGTCGGTGCCATGGTTGCGCCGACCCCGGTCTCTGCCCTGCT
Source organism: uncultured Methanoregulaceae archaeon (assembly GCA_963818425.1). Classification (GTDB taxonomy): domain Archaea; phylum Halobacteriota; class Methanomicrobia; order Methanomicrobiales; family Methanospirillaceae; genus Methanoregula. The sequence continues at coordinate 59,505 of CAWFSA010000005.1, forward strand.
CCACTCGAGTACGATGGTCAAGGCCGGTGTCTATATTATCGTGAGGTTCGCTCCGGTACTGGCCGGGACAACGGAAGGGCTCATCATCGCACTGGTCGGTGGCGTGACGTTTGCTTTTGCATCCTTCATGGCAATATCCCAGAATAATGCCAAGAAAGTGCTTGCTTACTCGACCATTGCAAACCTCGGGCTGATCGTTGCCTGTGCCGGTGTCGGGACCTATAACCTGATGTGGGTGGCAATCCTGCTGATCATCTTCCATGCGATTGCAAAGTCCCTCCTCTTCCTCTGCGTCGGGACGGTCGAGAACCGGATCGGCAGCCGGAACATCGAGGATATGGGCGGGCTGATCGTCCGGATGCCCAAGATCGCCATCATGATGTTCATCGGGATGGCCGGGATGTTCCTTGCACCGTTCGGTATGGTCATCTCCAAGTGGGCGGCGATCGAGGCGTTCATTGTCGCCCCGTTCGGCCTGATCTTCATCGCGATCCTTGCCTTCGGCGGTTCCGCGACCGTCTTCTTCTGGAGCAAGTGGATGGGTAAAATCATCTCGGTGATGCGTGACCAGACGGTGATCGAGGATACGGTGAAAAAAGAGAAATGGGCAGTGCTCTATATCCTGACCGGGCTGGTCGTTGTTGTCTGCCTCATCTTCCCGCTCATTTCATCGGTCCTGATTGAGCCGTTTGTCCTGAATATTTACGGGCAGACCGCCCGGCTTGCGCAGGCCAACCTCACGATCATGATTATGATGCTCTGCCTCCTGATGATCATGCCATTCTCTATGCTGTTCTATAGCAGAAACCCGCAACCCCCTGCCCTGCCCTACATGGGAGGGCGGCCGATGAATGATTCAATGCATTTTGCCGGTTCCCTGGGGGTCTCCCGCGAGCTCGTCCTCTCCAACTACTATCTCGAAAAGACTTTTGGCGAGGAACGACTCTTCATGATCGGTGCGTCGTTGTGCTGGGGTTTGCTCCTCATTGCCGGTATCCTGCTCCTGGGGGTGATCCTATGATCCCCGAACAATTCCTGCCGGTCTTCTATGCCCTCGTGTATATCCTCGTTGCACCGCTCCTCGGCGGCCTGATTGCCGGGATTGACCGGAAGGTGACGGCGAGGATGCAGGGACGGGTCGGACCGCCGATCCTCCAGCCGTTCTATGATGTGGGAAAGCTCTTCGAAAAAGAGAACCCGGTAGTCACGGCAAGCCAGAACTTTTACGTCCTGAGTTATGTCGTCTTCATGGTCGTGGCAGGGGCCCTCTTCTTCTCAGGCGGGGATATGCTGCTCGTCATATTTGCATTCACCCTCTCCCACATTTTCATTGTCCTTGGGGCGTATGCCTCCTACTCGCCATACAGCCACGTTGGTGCGGAGCGCGAGCTTCTCCAGATCATCGCATATGAACCGATGATCATCCTGACCGCTGTCGGGATGTACATGGTCACGAAGAGCTTCTTTGTGAGCACAATCGCAGCCTCAACGGTGCCGATCATCCTCTACCTTCCGGGTGTCTTTATCGGTTACCTGATCGTGCTGACCATCAAGCTCCGCAAGTCCCCGTTCGACCTCTCCACATCACATCACGCACACCAGGAGATTGTCAAGGGTGTGACAACGGACTTTGCCGGGCCCAATCTCGGCAAGATCGAGATCGCTCACTGGTACGAGTATGTCTTCCTGCTGGGAGTCATCTGGCTCTTCTTTGCATGGAACCCCCTCATCGCGGTTGTCGCTATCCTTGTTGCCTACTTCCTCGAGATCCTCATCGATAATACTATCTCACGGGTCAAGTGGCAGCTCATGCTCCGGAGCGCATGGATCATTGCGGGCACTCTCGGGATAGTCAATCTGGGGGTATTATATTACCTTGGGATGGTGGTGGTGCCATGACCTACTTACAAAAATCCCCGTGGATTGTTCATTACAACGCGTCATCATGCAATGGCTGCGATATCGAGATCCTCGCCGCATTGACTCCGCTCTTCGATGTGGAACGGTTCGGTATCATCAATACCGGCAACCCCAAGCATGCCGATATCCTGCTGTGCACCGGCAGTGTCAACGAGCAGAACAAGGAGCCCTTAAAAAACGTGTACGACCAGATACCAGATCCGAAGGTTGTTATTGCTATCGGCATCTGCGCCTCTTCGGGCGGCATCTTCCGGGAATGTTACAATGTCTCTGGCGGAATCGACAAGATCATCCCCGTGGATGTCTGGGTCCCCGGGTGCGCAGCACGGCCGGAATCTATCATCGACGGCGTGGTAACGGCCCTCGGGATCCTTGAGGAGAAACGAAAAAAGATGGTAGAAAAAGGCAGTGCCGGAACCACCGGGGCGGGTGAGGGCAAATGACTCTCGAAAAACAGGCAACCACAAACATCGATGTCGGAAAACTGATCGGCAGCGTGGAGCGGTTCCGGAACGAAGGCTACCGCCTTGTCCAGATCGGCTGTACCAAGGTCGGCGACCTCTACGAGGTCAACTACTCGTTTGACAAGGATTACCATTTCGAGAATATCCGGATCACCATATCGGGTGACACCGAGGTCCCGAGTATCTCAGGCATGTACTGGAACTCGTTCATCTACGAGAACGAGATGCACGACCTCTTCGGCATTCAGGTCCGGGGCATGAACATAGATTTCAAGGGCACACTCATCCGGACTGCCGTGAAATACCCGTTCAGCCAGCCGCCGGTCACCGTGACCAGGGGGGACAAGTCATGAGCAAACAGATCATTGTCCCGTTCGGGCCGCAGCACCCGATCCTCCCGGAACCGATCCACCTCGACCTCGTGCTCGAGGACGAGAAAGTCGTGGATGTCATCCCGTCCATCGGGTATATCCACCGGGGTTTCGAGAAGCTGGTTGAAAAGCGGGAATTCACCGAATACGTTTACATCGCCGAACGGACCTGCGGGATCTGCAGTTTCATCCACGGGGCTACGTTCTGCCAGGGCATCGAAGAGATCATGAAGATCGATGTGCCCGAGCGGGCCCAGTACCTGCGGGTGATCTGGTCGGAGTTCTCCCGTCTGCATTCCCACCTCCTCTGGCTGGGGTGCTTCGCCGATTCTTTCGGCTTTGAGAACCTGTTCATGGGAGCCTGGAAGACGCGGGAACGGGTCCTCGACTTCATGGAAGAGACTACCGGCGGCAGGGTCATCCAGGGCACCAGCAAGATTGGGGGTGTCCGGCGGGATATCAGCAGTGAAAAACTGGATGTGATGGTAAAGGACCTGGACTCGCTCGACAGCGAGATGAAGGAACTGACCACCGTGTTCCTGCATGATGACTCGATCCAGCACCGGCTCAGGAATGTCGGTGTCATCTCGAGGGAAGACGCGTACCATCTTGGCGCGGTCGGACCGACAGCCCGCGGGAGCGGCGTTGCCATCGATATAAGGAAGCTCGGGTATGGAGCCTATGACCGGCTCAATGTCCCGGTGGTTACGGAGAGCTGCGGGGACTGTTACTCGCGGTGCGCTGTCCGGGCAAAGGGACTCTTCACCTCAACCGATCTTATCCGGCAGGCAGTAAAGAAGATCCCGGATGGCCCTGTTGATGTCAAGGTAACCGGAGCACCGGACGGGGAATATTTCATGCGGGCCGAACAACCTCGTGGAGAGCTGGTCCATTACCTCAAGGGCAACGGCACCAAGTTCCTTGCAAGGTCCCGGATCCGCACCCCAACCCTGACCAATATCCCGCCGCTGATAAAAATGCTGCAGGGATGCGAGCTTGCCGATGTCCCGGTGATCGTATTGTCCATTGATCCCTGTATCAGCTGCACGGAGCGGTGAGGATCATGGCATTTTTTGAAATGGTAAAAACCGCGCTCAAGACGGTCATTCGCCAGCCGGTTACCATCCTGTACCCCGCGCAGGCAGCAAAAAAGACCCCGATCTCGCGGGGGCACGTGGTCTTTGACGGGAGCAAGTGCATCTCCTGCAGTATCTGCCAGAGGAAATGTCCATCGCAGGCGATCGTGCTCAACAAGGATGCGAAGAGCTGGCAGATCGACCGCTTCCGCTGTGTTGTCTGTAACTCCTGTGTCGACACCTGCCCCTCCAGGTGTCTCTCCATGGACACCCAGTACACGGCACCGGCAGCGGCAAAAAGCGTTGAAACCTTCACGATTACCTACGTGAAACCGGCCAAGCCGGAAAAAAAGGATGAACCCACATAAAACTTATTTTATTTTTAATTTCCTGTTCTTCCGGTAGTATTTCTCATCTGTTTTGCACACTTCATGATGTTGAGGATAAGGAAAGTTATGGCAAGATGTGTTACCAAAGGTTTATGCTCTCCGTTGTGATAAGATGAAATCATTAAAAAGAATGAAAAAACGCCAGCATTGTACTAAGATAACCTAAAAGATGGTATTGAACTGGCATTCTGGAGCAGGATGCCAAAAGATTTCAGGGGAATCCAAAGACCATCATGACCGATCCTTCCTGTTCCGTTATTCCAGTATCGAAGGAGGCACATCACTTCTCTATCCCGGCATTTTTATTTTCATTCCTGTCAATGGGCGTTAATCCACCTGAAGGCGGGCACCGGGGTTCCGGCGGGAGCGGGTGATTCTCAATGCCGGGTGAGGACTTTTTTATTGTGCTCGTGATTGGCCTGGCAACGGTTGCCATGGCATTAGTCGCGGTCGTGCAGAAAAACCTCATCCGGGCTGTTATCGCATTTGCGGTCTCCAGCGTCTCTCTTGCAGTCCTGTTTTTCCTGCTTGCCTCGCCGTATGCTGCGGTGCTTGAGCTGGTGGTAGGAGGCGGTCTTGTTGCCGTCCTGTTCCTCGTTGCGCTCGTCCTTGCCGGTGGGGAAGAGGAGAAGGTGCGCGCATGAATGCAAAGAACATCTGTGCTGTTATCCTGGGAACCGTCTTCCTGGTGATCTTTATTGCACTCGTTGTCCCCCACGCCCTTTCCTGGCCTGCGCTCCCTCCGGTTTCCCCCGGGGTAGGTGCAGCGCTCTGGAAAGGCCGCACCTATGAGGCGCTCCTGCAGGGGATGATCATCCTTGCGGGTGTCTTGTCGATACTCCTGCTGCTGGGCCTGAAGCAGTCGGGGAGGATGCCCCCATGATGCCGGATGAGGGTGTGGTGATCCTGATCGTGGCAGGCGCACTCTTTGCGATTGGGGTCTTTTCCCTGATTGCACGCGGTAACCTGATCAAAATGGTGATAGGCCTCGAACTTCTCGGCAAGGGAGTCAGCCTTCTCTTTGTCCTCGGGGGCTATCTTGCCGGTAATACGGGGGTATCTCAGGCGGTTGTGTTTACCCTGATCGCAATTGAGGCCGTGGTTGCCGGCCTTGCCCTTGCCCTGGTCATCCTCGCAAGGCGCGTCTGGAAAACCTTCGATATCGCTGCGATCTCGCGGCTTTCTCCCGGTGGTGAGCGGTGATGGACATCTCACCGTGGATGCTCGTCCTCATCGTCCTCATCCCGTTTGCCGGAACCGGTTTCGTGCTGCTCTTCCACAACCGTCCGGATACCCGTGAGGCGGTCTCACTTGCTGCTGCACTCCTGACATTCCTCCTCTGTGCCCTTTCCCTCCCCTCCGCGTTTGCCCCGCAGCCCCTGTCGACTGCAGCGCTCCAGATCCTTCCCGGGCTTGATATCCGGTTTACCGCAGACGCTCTCGGTCTCCTGTTCGCTACCCTCGCCTCGCTCCTCTGGATCATAACCACGGTATACAATATCGGGTACATGCGGGGACTTCGCGAACACTCCCAGACGCGGTATTATGCAGCGTTTGCCATTACGATCGGGGCGGTGATGGGTGTTGCGCTCTCGTCCAACATGTTCTCCCTGTTCGTCTTTTACGAGATCCTCGCCATCGCCGCGTATCCCCTCGTGGTGCACAAGGAAACGGCGGAAGCGCTTGCAGCAGGCAGAAAATACCTTATCTATACCCAGTGCGGGGGTGTATCCATCCTTGCCGGTATCATGGCCCTCATCGGGATGGGAAACACCCTTGACTTTATCCCGGGCGGCAACCCGGGTATTGCAACCATCGGCCCGGAATTTGCCCGCCTTGCATTTATCCTGCTCTTTTTTGGCCTTGGCGTAAAAGCCGCACTGGTGCCCCTGCACGGGTGGCTGCCAAGCGCGATGGTTGCCCCGACCCCGGTGAGCGGGCTCCTGCACGCGGTCGCGGTCGTCAACACCGGGGTTTTCGGTATCCTCCGGCTGATGTGGTACCTTTTCGGGCCGGATCAGGTAGCAGCCCTCAACCTCCAGTATGTTGTTATCGGGACTGCCGTCGTAACTATCGTCGTCGGTTCTTTCCTTGCACTCCGTGCAGGACGACTTCAAGCTGCGGCTCGCGTATTCGACGGTAAGCCAGCTCAGCTACATGGTGCTCGGCGCTGCGGTGCTCCTGCCGGCCGGAATATCCGGTGTTTCCGACGCCGGGAGGGTAGCTGCCGTTATCGGGGCAACATATGCCTTTACTGCCCATGCACTGGGCAAGCTGACCATGTTCTTTGTTGCCGGGACGGTTGCGGTCGAGACCGGCAGGACAAAGATCTCCGAGCTGGACGGGATCGGCAGAAAGATGCCCTGGGAGTTTGCTGCATTCACGCTTGCTGCCCTGAGCATGGCGGGACTGCCCCCCATGGCGGGATTTATCGCGAAATGGTATCTCGGTCTTTCCGTCAGCGCCGGGGATCCCGGCCAGTGGTGGATCCTCCTCATCCTTGTCGGGGCGAGCGTCCTGAACCTGGCCTATTTCCTTCCGGTGATCATCCGGGCATTTTACCGGGCCGGGACCTCAGATGCAATATCAGTCCGCCCTACCCTCCGCGGGCCTGTCGTTGTGACCGGAGCCCTGGCGGTACTGGCTGGTCTCTGGACAGTCTTCCCCTTCAGCCCGTATGCCCTCTGTGTCCAGGTCGCCGCCAGTGTGACCCATACGGCAGTTCCTGCTCTCGGGGCCATTGCTTTAGGAACTGCGATCCCGCCGTTCATGATCTTCCTGATCGGTGCTCCGCTCGTGCTGGCACTGGGCGGCCGTGCCCGGCAGGCCGGGCTGGTCATCCTTGGTGGCATTGCGCTCATTGATGTGCTCCTCCTCCCGGGCGGCTATTTCTCCGGGCAGGCTGCCGGCGTTGTCATGCAGTGGAACGTACCATTCATGGGATACACCCTGACCCTCCTGATGGTTGACAGCCTCTCGTATCTTACCGGGGTTGTTTTTGCCCTCATCACGTTCTTTGCCATCGTCTATGCAGCAGCAGTCGCTGCTCCCCGCCTCCATCTTTATGCCCTTCTCTATGCCGGCGCCTCGCTCGGCGTGGTCTTTGCCGGGGACTGGATCACGCTCCTGTTCTTCTGGGAGCTCATGGCAGTGACCTCGACGTTCCTGATCTGGCAGGAAGGCGGTGAGGCGATAGGCGCAGGGTACCGTTATCTCCTCTACCACGGCCTTGGCGGGACGCTCCTTATGGCCGGAATCGCCCTGCTCTTTATAGGTGGCGGTTCTCCCACCGTCGGGCCACTTGCCGGGATACCCGCTGCAACGTACCAGGTATGGGCTTCAGTCTTGATCGTTCTGGGCATTGGCGTAAACATCGCGTTCATCCCGCTCCACACCTGGCTTCCCGATGCATATCCCCGGGCAAACTTTGTTGCCAGTGTGTTTTTAAGCGTCTATACCACGAAGGCAGCGGTCTACCTCCTCGCGAGGGCACAGCCCGGGACAGAATTCATCGCTTTCATGGGTGCGATCATGGCCGTATACGGGGTGATATTCGCGGTCTTCCAGAATGACATGCGCCGTCTCCTCTCCTACCATATCGTCTCGCAGGTGGGCTACATGGTCGCCGGGATCGGGATCCTTGGCTGGCTGGGTGCGGCGGATGCGGTCGGCCAGCTCGGGCTTGACGGCGGTATGGCCCATCTCTTCAACCACATCCTCTACAAGGCCCTCCTGTTCATGGCCATCGGGGTGATCATCTGGAAGACCGGCGAGAACGCACTGAGCCGTGTCGGGGGGCTGCAGAAGAAGATGCCGGTCACCGCGATCGCCTTCTGGGTTGCCGCCTTCTCGATCGCTGGCGTCCCGCTTTTCAACGGGTTTGTCTCAAAGGGGATGGTCCTTGTTGCAGCGGAGCACACCAGCATATGGTTATGGGTGCTCTTGGAGATCGCTTCATTCGGGACATTCGTCTCGTTCCTCAAGCTCGGGTATTTCGCGTTCCTGCGGCCCGGGACAAATGAGGCCTCTGACCCGCCCCTCCTCATGCAGGCAGCCATGCTGGGGACTGCGGCACTCTGTATCATCATCGGTCTCTTCCCGGCACTCCTGTACACCCTTCTGCCCTTCACGACCAGCTACGATGCGTACGACCCGGCACATATCCTGAGTGCCGCTCTCGTTCTCGGGGCCGCAGCACTCTTCTTTTTCACGGTCGGGAAGAAGGTCCTTGAACCTCATGACGTACCGCAGCGGGACTTTGATATCCTGTACGCAGAGGCGTGCCGTGGCATCTGCCTGGCAGCCCGTGCCCTCCAGGAATTTTTCAGGATATTCTACTCGTTTGCAACCGCGGGAACCCGGCTGCTCTTCGCTGCCGGGACGGTTGCCATGGGGATGGAAAACCGCGACGCGAACTGGAACATCGCGATGTTTGTCGGCGTTCTTGTCGCACTGGTCACGGTCGTTATCCTGGGGGCGGGGTTATGAACCCGGCCGATATTGCCGGGTTCATGCCCTTTTTCATCGCGCTCTGCGGTATCGGGATGTATTTCCTGGCAAAGGCCTTCCCGCCAAACCTCCGCAGCTGGTGCGGGACCCTGACCGGCTTCGTCCTCTTTGCAGTCTTCTGCCTGCTCATGTCCGTCCTCTTCCAGCATGCAGCATATCCGACGATCTCCTACATCGGGTTGACCGGTGGTCTCCTGGTAACCGGTATCGGGGCTGTTGCAGCATGGGCGTCGGCAGGCACGCTTGATCCCAAAGGACCCGTCCAGTTCTATTACCCGCTCTTCCTCTTTGCCCTTGCCGGTGCCATGGCTGTCGGGTTCGCCACGGACCTCTTCACCATCTTTGTCCTTGTTGAACTGTCTGCAATCCCGGTCTATGCCCTCTGTGCATACCATTACCAGACAGATCCCTCCGCCTTGTCTGCAGCAATGAAATACCTTCTCCAGGGCGTCATGGGCACCCTGACGGCACTTCTTGGCGTTGCCCTCCTGTTTATCGAAGGCCATACCCTGAACATATCCCTGCTTCCCGCTGCCCTTGCGGGTGCAGACCCTTCCATTGTCCTGTTTGCGGCTGTCCTGATCCTGATCGGGTATGGGGTAAAACTCGGGATAGTGCCCCTCCATACCTGGCTGCCGGATGTCTATGCACGGGCACCGGTCGGTGTTACTGCCATCATGGTAGGCCCGACCAAGATCGGGGTCCTGATAGCGATGGTCCTGTCGCTCTCCTCCCTGCCGGCCGGAGGAACACTACCCCGGACTCTGGGGATTATTATAACCTTTTTTGCCGTTGTTACGATGACCACCGGCAACCTTCTCGCCCTGAACCAGACAGACCTCCGGTATATCCTCTCTTATTCGAGCGTTGCCCAGATGGGGTATATCCTGCTGGGGTTCGGGATCGGCCTGATCTACAACCTGCCCCTCGGTTTCACCGCCGGCCTTTATTATGCAATTGCGTATGCCATGATGAAATCCGGGGCATTTTTTGCAACCGATGCATTTGCACGTGATGCAGGATCCTTCAGGATAGCCGGGATGGGGGGACTTGGCGCACGGCACCCGCTCCTGGGATTATCCATGATCGTTTTCATCTTCGGGCTCATCGGTGTCCCCTTCACGTCAGGTTTCCTTGGCAAGCTCCTCCTCGAACAGGCAGGCATGGTAACCTCCATGACGGGCGGTGTCGTCCTTGCCCTGATCCTTGCCCTGAACAGCGCCCTCTCCCTCGGGTACTATATCCCGGTCATATCGACCCTCCTCTTCTGTGGCACGGATAAGGACGGTGTGCCCGGCGAACCCGAAACCGCTTCCCCTTACCGTCATTTCTGCGGTGGTGTTTCTTGCGCTCGTAACGGTCTATCTCGGTCTGTTCCCGGAATCGTTTGAATGGATCTCCCATGCAGCCCGGCAGATCTTCATCGGGGGGGTGCTGTAAATGGTATCGTGGGATCTCCTCACCTCCCCGGTCATCATCATGGTTTTTGCCCTCGGTATCGGATACCTGATCTATACCTGGTCCCGCACCGTTGCACCTGCCTTTACCCCCTCGGTCAACAAGACCATGCCCTATGTCGGCGGTGAAGTTGCACAGGCGCAGGTCTGGCAGCCCGGGTACCAGTTCTTCTACGTAGCCCTGTTCTTCACGGTGGTCCACGTGGCTGCACTGGTGCTTGCAACCGCTCCGCCCGATGCCCCCCTCTGGGGACCCCTTGGTTACCTGGCCATCATGGCCGTTGCAGTTCTTATCCTGAGGTGGGAACAATGAACGGGGATGTGAACGCATATGGCAAGGGAAGTGAACCCGTCAATGGCTTAATATCCGTGAACAGAGGTGATGATTAACCATGGCAGTCCCTGACACCGGCATAAGCCAGCGCCTCGTGAACTGGGCACGGGCAAAGTCCCCGTGGATCACGGTCTACAACAGCGGTGGCTGCAATGCCTGTGATATCGAGATCATCGCGTGCCTGATGCCCCGCTTTGATGTCGAGCGTTTCGGGATTCTCGCCAAAGGTTCGCCCCGGCACGCGGATATCCTGATCGTCACCGGCAACGTCACGCTGAAGCAGGCCTCCCGTCTTCGCCGGGTCTGGGAACAGATACCGGAACCGAAATACGTGATCGCCATGGGCGCCTGTGGTGCGTCCGGGGGAGTATTCCGCGGGCTGTACCATGTCATGGACAGTGTGGAGAGCGTCCTCCCCGTGGATGTCTATGTTGCCGGGTGCCCGCCGCGTCCGGACGAGATCATCAACGCGGTCGTGACATGCCTGGACCTGCTCCGCGAGGATGCAGCCCATGGCGGGAAGGAATGGCGGCAGAAAAAACCCTCAGCGACGGTAACCCCCGGGGAAAAAATACCCACGGAGGTATCATGACCCGTCCGGTAACGATAGAGTCGGTAACAGAAAGGATGAAGGAATTCGGGACTGTTGAGCAGGTCCGGAAAAACCGCATCAGGGTAAAAACCGTTCCTGACAGGCTCCACGATGCGATAACGACCTCACAGGCAGTGCTGGGATTTGACCGCCTCATCACCATCAGCACCATTGACAATGGCGAAACATTTGAACTGTTGTACCACCTGATCGGACCGCACCGCATCATCATCTCCCTTGCCATCGATCTCCCCCGTAACCAGCCGGTAACGCACACGGTATCGGATCTTCTCCCGCCCGCAGGTATCTACGAGCGGCAGATCCACGACCTCTTCGGCATCACCTTCGAGGGACACCCCGGCTTAAAAAAGGTCATCCTGAACGAGGACTGGCCCGATAACGAATATCCCCTGCGGAAGGACTGGAAGCCAGACCCCGGTGAATTCTACGGGGGAATAAAAGTGGAGAGGACCTGAAATGCCCGAAGTGGTAGTTCCCATCGGCCCGCAGCACCCTGCACTCAAGGAACCGGTCAACTTCAGGGTCATTGCTGACGGGGAAAAGATCGTGCGCCTCGAGCTCGACCTCTCCTATAACCACCGGGGGATCGAAAAAGCTGCCGAGCAGCGGAATTTCATCCGGGTTCTCCCGCTGCTCGAGCGGGTCTGCGGGATCTGTTCGCACTCCCATGCCACGGTCTTTGCCAAGGGGATCGAGGAGATCATGGGCATTGAGATCCCCCCGCGGGCCCGGTACATCCGCACCATCATCGCCGAACTTGAGCGGATGCACAGCCATCTCCTCTGGCTGGGCGTTGCCGCCCACGAGATCGGGTTCAACACCCTCTTCATGTGGACCTGGCGCGACCGCGAGGCCGTGCAGGATACGCTCGAGGAGATGAGCGGGAACCGGGTCCATTACGGCATGAACGAGATCGGGGGCGTCCGCTGTGACCTGACTACGGCCCAGATTGAAACAGCCCTCGCGACGGCTGCCGGATCTTGAGGAACGGATTAAAAAATACGTGGAGATGGTGAACAGCGAGGAGACCCTGCTGATCCGGTTCCGGGGGGTTGGCAGGATGAGCAGGGAAGAGGCACTGAAGTACGGGGCGGTCGGGCCGACTGCCCGGGCAAGCGGGGTGGATTACGATGTCCGCAGGGACGACCCGTACCTTGCCTACGCGGAGGTCCCGTGGAACGTCATTACGGATAACCACGGGGACGTGTACGGCCGCACGCGTGTCCGTATCGGGGAACTGTGGGAGAGCACGCAGATTGTCCGCTACTGCCTTGAGAATATCCCGGCAGGACCGATCCGTACCGAAGCCCCCAAAAATGCGCCAAACGGGGAGATCCTCTCGCGATACGAAGCCCCGCGGGGCGAGCTGGCCCATTACATCCGGACGAACGGCACGGACAAAGTCGAACGGGTTGATATCCGCTCGCCGACACTCGCGAACTGGACCTCCGTGGCAATGTGCCTTGTTGGCCAGAACCTGGCGGATATCCCGGTGATTGTTGCAGCAATCGATCCCTGCCTCTCGTGCACCTGCCGCATGGTCGTGGTACACCAGAAAAACGGGACGAGTGTTACAGATACCACGAAGGTGGGTTTTGCCGGTAATCCAAAAGGCCGGCAGAGCAGGGGGAGACCATGATCGATCCCGTGTTCATCCTCCTCTACATCTTCCTCTTCCCGGGATTTTTCTTCCTGTTTGCGTACGCCCTCTTCCTCTCGTACCTGGACCGGAAGATCGCTGCCCGCATGCAGCAGCGGGTCGGGCCGCCGTTCTACCAGCCGTTTGCTGACTTCATCAAGATGCTGGGCAAGGAAGTGATCAACCCGGACGGCGTAGACTGGAGGATATTTGATGCGATCCCGCTCGTTGTCCTTGCGGCGGTCATGACCGCATTCCTCTATGTGCCGGTGATCGGCGCAAGCCCGCTCGCATTCCAGGGAGACCTTGTTGTCGTCCTCTACCTGATGACCCTCCCGACCATCGCGCTCTTCCTGCTGGGCTGGCTCTCCCGCAACATCTTTTCCGCGATCGGCGGGATCCGGGCAGTGACCCAGCTCTTCATTTACGAGGTGCCGTTCTTCCTTGCCCTCCTTACCCCCGCCATCATGGCCGGCAGCTGGTCGATCTCGGAGATCGTTCTCTGGCAGCAGCAGAACCTCTGGCTCGTGTTCCTCCAGCCGATCGGTTTTGTCGTCGCATTGATCGGGCTCCAGGCAAAACTGGAGAGGACACCTTTCGATATTCCCGAGGCAGAGACCGAGATCGTTGCCGGGCCCTGGACCGAGCTGACCGGGCGCAGGCTTGCCCTCATGCACCTGACCACCGAGATATCGCTGGTGGTCGGCAGTGCCCTGATCGCCGCCCTGTTCCTTGGCGGCCCCCTGCTCCCATGGACCCTCTCCCCGGCATGGCTGAACGTGGCTGCTGGTTTTTGTCTCTTCCTTGCCAAGACCCTTGCCGTCCTTCTTGTACTGTCCTCCATCAGGGTAGCGACCGGCCGTCTCCGTATCGACCAGCTCAACGACATCGGCTGGAAATACATTGCCAGTGCGGCGCTGGTACAGGTCGGGATCGTGCTGGTCATCAACTACCTCTGGGTGACGCCATGAGCGTTCTTCGGGAGATGATCGAGAACCTCCTCTCACGGCCGGTTACGATCCTGTATCCGTGGAAGAAAGTACCGATCCCGGATACCTTCCGCGGGAGGGTGGCGAACACGCGATGAGCATATGCATCGGGTGCTCGAAATGCTCCCTTGTCTGCCCGGCACAGGTCATTACGATGATCGACGGGCCCCGGGATGTCGAATTCAAGGGAAAGACCATTGCCCGGAAGAAACGGCCGCAGGTGGACCTGTACAAATGCATCCGCTGCGGTCTCTGCGAGCGGCATTGTCCCACCGGGTCAATTCACCTGGAGCATGTACATGCGGGCACCGGTACCGACCGGGATGTCGTGGTAACCTGATGCAGGATACTGACCCGGTCTTTGATACCCTGCGGCGACAGGATAAAGAACGCCCGCAGGCTGGCCATCGTTGGAATCGGGGACGAGCTCAACCCTCCCGACCGCCTTGGTATGTATGCGGCACGGGAGATCGAACAGCAACACCTTCCCGGTGTGAAGGTTTTTCTGGCCGGGACCGTTCCGGAGAGCATCACCGGCCCCCTCCGCAGGTACCAGCCGGACCAGGTGCTTTTCCTTGACGCTGCTGATATGGGGGCAAGACCCGGGACTGTTGCTGTTATTGAGCCGGAACAGATCCCGGCAACCCTTGTCTCAACTCATGTTCTCCCGCTCTCTGTTGTCATGGAATATGTTGAACGGGAGTCCGGGGCAGGGGTTACCCTGCTTGGGATCCAGCCCGATCTGTCGGGAGCTGATAAAGATCTGTCTTCAGGGGATTTGGCTTTCCTGGAAAGGAACCTGCGGGTGCTGTCACAGATCCTTTTGGAACGGTAGGAAAAGGGCACGAATAGTATCGGGTTATCTTTCTGCAATTTCTGTATAAAAAAGAAAGGTACAGGACCCGGCACCCGCCCGTCTGCTCACACCACCCGTGAGGTCGTTGACGCTTCGATCCCGTTATCGGTGATGATGAACGGGAGCAGGCGCTGGGGTGCTGCAGTCCCTTTGATCTTCTGGATTGCCAGCGTGCGCTCGATATCGGACTGGTGAATATCGGTCTTGAACTCGATGACAACATCAGCCGCCCGCATGATCCTCGTCATCTCCACTGGGCTGGTGAATACCGGAATATACCACGAATATCATGTTCGCGTTGCGTTTCCTCATCTCGTCGCGGGCATTGCGGAGGAATTTGAGGGCCACGTCGATTCCGTATTTCACGACGATGATGGAGAGCGAATCGACCACGATCCTCCTGCCGGCCATCTGGTTCATGTAGAGGTCCGGGTGCATCTCGGTGGCATCGATCATGCCGACCTCCACGTCCCCGTCGTTCATCAGGTAGGTACCCTCCTCTCCCCCCTCCGCCTTCCAGAACTGGTTTGCTGCAAGGTCGACTCCGGAAATCGGCGTACCGTAGATCATGATGAGGGTTCCCTCGGGAAAACCGCCGTCAAGGAGCAGGTTGAGACCGACGATGCCGGTTGTCCGCTTTTTTAGTCGGTTGTCTACCGGAATATCCTGGATGCGGCTTTTGGTTTCGACCACGTACAGACTCCGGTTTTTACTATATTTTTAACTCCATAAAAGGTTTTTGGGAACTTGCCCGACGGTTTTTTCGCAGAATATCTGACGGATGGCTCATTCCGGGGAATGTACTGAACTTTTCCCTCAGTTCGCGCCGGAGCAGCTTCCACCCGTGGACCCGGGGCAGTGAATCGGTGACCATGAGTCTTCCGCGGGATCTTGTAGCCTGCCATGTGGTCGCGACAATAAGCCTCGAGTTCTTTCTCGCTCAAGTACCATGCCGGGCCGGAACACAATTGCCGCGACCGGGACTTCGCCCTTGCGTTCATCAGGCACCCCGAAGACGGCAACATCCGCAACGGCCGGGTGCCGGATGATCACGTTCTCGACTTCGGTCGGGTAGATCTTCCAGCCCGACATGATGATCATGTCCTTTTTCCGGTCCGTGATGCAGAGGATGCCCTCAGGGTCGAGATACCCGATATCGCCGGTCAGGAACCAGCCGTCCGGCCGGAAGACCTCACGGGTCGCCTCCGGCAGGTTCCAGTACCCCTTTGCCACCGCCGGTCCGCGGAGGGCGACTTCCCCGCACTCGCCGTACAGGAGCTCCCGTCTCCGGATCGCCGGTATCAACGATCCGGATCTCGGTGTACCCGACCGCAACGCCTACGCTCTGGTACCCCTTCGTCAGGTGGGGATACTCGGGAAGCGTGGTGGTACCGGAGCCGATCACGATCGTTTCCGAGAGCCCGTACGAGTTCGCAACCGGGATATGGTAGCGCTTATCAAAGGCTTCCCAGACTACCGGCAGGAGCTGGCCACCCCCGGAGATGATCACCCGTGCGCTCTGCGAGCTGCTCTTCTGTACCGGGCGGGGAGTGGACGAGTGAATGGATTACCGGTGGCATACCCGCAAGCACGGTGACCTTGTACTGCCGGGCAAGCGCGAGATACCGGTCAAGCTCGAACCGTTCCATCATCACGTAGGTACCTCCTGCCCGTATCGTGGCAAGTCCCCACGACAGCCCGACATGGCCCATGGGATAGATCCCAAGGTAGACATCCGTTGGTCGTAACCGGAGCGCGTCCCGCTCGGTATCGAGGGCGGTCATCCAGTTGCCGTGGGTGAGCATGGCCCCCTTGGGCTTGCCGGTTGTCCCG
This sequence comes from uncultured Methanoregulaceae archaeon, assembly GCA_963818425.1. Lineage (GTDB taxonomy): Archaea > Halobacteriota > Methanomicrobia > Methanomicrobiales > Methanospirillaceae > Methanoregula. Next base: position 75,955 of record CAWFSA010000005.1, read on the forward strand.
GCCGTATACTGGATATGGCAGAGGTCTTCGGTCGAGCAGTTCGCTGCCCGCGTGTTCTCCGGGACCGGCGGGAACGAGTCCCAGGCTACGGATCCATCGCACGACCCGCCCGTGCAGATGATATGGGAGAGAGCAGGGGTCTCCTTCCGGATGGTCCCGATGATGCCGGCACCCTGCAGGTCCGTGATGACCGTGCAGGCACCGGCATCGTTGATGACATGGAGCAGTTCCTTGCCGCGGTACACGATATTGGTCGGCACTGCCACGGCACCGATCCGCCAGATGGCAAAATAGCTGATCAAATACTCGGGCGAGCTGTCAAGATAGATACACACCCGGTCACCCTTTTTCACGCCGAGCGACAGGAGACCGAGGCCTACCCGGTTCATCTCGTCCCGGAGCCGTTTGTACGAATACGTCACGTTCCGCGAGGGGCAGATGAGCGCGGCCTTTGCTTCCGGAACGCTTTTTGAATCGAGGAGGGTGGTAACGTTGGACATGGGGCACCGGGTGCTGGAGTTGTTACAAAATTAGACGTTGATGTATATAGGCGTTCATTATGGGGGTGACCGGGATCACCCGGCTCCCGGGATCGGTGAAGAAGATACCTGGCTTTATTCCCGTTTTTAATACCATTTCATGAAAGGACGGAATGTTTTTTATGGTTCCTGCCCCGATTAATCAGTCTGACAGTTATGGCAGAAGAAAATCCGCAGCCAGAGAATACTAAAGAGCCATCACCGGCTCCGCAGCAGCAGACAGGGCAACAGCCCAAAAGCCCGCAAAGCCAGACAAGTTCCGGGCAGCGGAGGAACGACCGGAGGGACCACTCCCGTCATCATGGCGGCCGGCAGGACCATCAGCCGGCACAACCCGCAACAGTCCCCACGACCGGCACCGCTCGAAAAACCTTCGGAAACAGCAGGAAAGGACGAGGACATTGATGACGAGGAAGAGACCGAGCAGGACCGCTCATCCCCGCAGGGCAGGCGCCATTACCGCGGTGGAAAGCCACCCAAAAAGATAATCGAGGAATGGGCAAGCGACCCGTACTGCGAGTAGGGTACCGGACGGGCTTTTTTCCGGGAACCGGTATCGGTACCTACAATCTTTTTTTTATGAAACCCGCGTTCAGCCGAGAACTCCGGGAACTTCACCTGCTTTTACCACCCTGACCCCGATATTCTGCATGTCCCGGACATTTGCCCGGTGCACTTCTTCGGAGGACGCGCCGGTTGCGTCATCGATGAGCACGACCGGGTAATTGTATGCAATGCCATCGAAGACCGTGGTCCGGATGCAGTTCGGGGTCTGGATGCCGCACACGAAAAGGGTGGAAACCCCAAGCGTCCGGAGCATCAGGTCGAGTTCGGTCCCGATAAAGGCGCTCATCCTTGTCTTGGTGAGCACATACTCCCCCTTCCTCGGTGAGAGTTCATCGATTACCGCGGCCCCGCGTGTCCCCTCAACCGCGAAGGGGGATCCGGCGAAGAGCTCCTGCCGGGTGATCTCCACATCCGAACCGTCAGGCCGGTGCACCCGCAGGACATGGAAGACCGGCAGGGACCGTTTCCGGAACTCAGCAAGTACCGCCTGGATCTTCGGGATTACTGCCCGGGCCCCCGCAACGTTCAGTTGTTTACCATCCACCACAAAATCGTTCTGCATATCGATAATCAGGAGTGCTGACTTTCCCATAGGGATTCCCCGTTAGACTATTTTATACCCGGGACATAATAACACTGCAGCAGATTTTTTGGAGTGCGTCATGGATTTGATCCTTCAGTCACTAATCCTTTTTTTGACGGGGATTGTGGCCGGCATAGAATCCGGGCTCTTCGGGGTCGGGGGTGGTTCCCTTATGACGCCGGTCCAGTTCTGGCTGTATACCCTTGGCGGGATTGATTCAACGCTTGCAACCCGCATTGCGTTCGGTACCTCGCTCGCCGTGATCCTCCCGACCATGATCAGCGGGGCGCTGGCCCACCATAACCATGGTGCGGTGGAATGGCACGCAGCCCTGCCGATGGGAGTTGCCGCGATTTTCGGCGGGCTTACCGGGGGGATTGCGGCATCCCATGTCCCGGGCCACATCCTCCGGCTGTTCTTTGCGATCTTTATCCTCATCATTGCAGTCCGCATGGTCTGGCACCTCCGGGAATGTTCCGAATGCGGGATGCGGGGATCCATTGTCCAGTATATCGTTATCGGGTTTTTCATCGGTGTTTTGTCAGGACTGACCGGGCTCGGCGGAGGTGCCCTGCTCGTACCGGTTCTCGTCCTCCTGCTCGGCTACCCTATCCACCGGGCGGTCGGCACGTCTTCAGCCTGCCTTATCTTCTCCTCAGCAGGAGCCGTGACCGCGTATGTGATCACCGGCTGGGGTGTAGCCGGGCTTCCTCCGTATTCGCTCGGGTACGTGGACCTGTTCACGTTTGCGATCCTCGCGGTGACCACGATCCCGGCCGCCCGCATCGGCGTGCGGTTTGCCCATTCCTGTTCCGGCAGGAACCTGCAGATCCTCTTTGCGATCCTGATGGTGCTGATCGGTCTCTCCATGCTGGCGGGCGCGTGATGCGATAGAGCGGCTGCGGGATTTTCTTTCCGGAAATGCCGGCAGTATCTCCTTTTTTGACGTGCGGACTCGTCCCGGGCGAAAGGAAAGTCAGAAAGGTTTTATGGGAGTTTACGAGAATTCCAGGTCGGCTTTCGTTTATTCGAAGTTATTTCAGGCTGGACCAACAATACAGGGATATTTTAAGAAGGAAAAAAGCCAAAAAGAATCAGACAAAGACGAAAGCGAGGTGATTGTATGCCAACGAGTAAGAAACAGATGACAAAGCTGAACCAGGTGAAGAAGGTCAAGGCAGAAGAGCTCTCGAAGCAGGCGGCTGCGGGGAGCGAAAGCGCCAAGAAGAAGCTCAAGAAGCTTGAGAAAAAGCTCAAGTGAGCTGCCGGGAAGCTGCCCCGCTTATTTTTAAAAAAAATCTGCCCTGTAGAAATCCTAATCTAAAAACAGATTGTACCGACGACCGAAAGATTTAAGGTACAGCGTCTCCTTTTCTTGATTGTGACCTCAAAGAAACAGGAGACAATTAAGAAATCAGCGAGCCGGAATATCAGTTTTGTCCAGACCGCCATTTCAATCGTAAAGTCAACTCATCTAAATCCGTACTCGTGCAAATTTTCAAAGAAGAACTACACCCAACACCAGCTGCTCGTCCTAATTTTGTTCAAAGATTTTCGTAACCAGCACTACCGGGAATTCATAGAAGATGTCGGAGATATGGAGGGAGTTCAGGAGATCCTTGATCTCTCAGAAGTACCTCATTTCACAACGCTCCAGAAATTTTTCTCTCGGATAAAATCATTTTATCTACGGTTGACCTTCAGAAAAACGGTGAATCTGTTCTACTCTTCTGATGAAAATATATCCATAACAGCAATCGATTCTTCCGGTTTTACTAGCGGGTACTGCAGCCATTATTTTTCGGAAAGAACCGGTAAAATCCGAAAACATTTCTTGAAAACTTCGATCTCTGTTGATACCGATCAACAGGTGATCACCGGATTCATTGCATCCAACAGCCGGGTCCACGATACCCGGCATGCAGAGAAATTACTCCGACAATGCCACAAAATCCGAAAGTCCGATTGTTACGTTATGGACAGAGGATACGACTCTGAAGCGATTCATCGGTTGATCCGGGAAGACCTTCACGCCAATTCGGTTATCCCTATTCGCTCCTGGAATAATGACATTATTGGGGGTACATATCGTCGGGAGATGGCTATACAATTCAATGTTGATATTTACCCAAGACGACAACTCGTTGAAAATAAATTCTCTGTCCTGAAAAGAAAGTTTGACGGGGATCTCAAAGCAAGAAGGTTCCTGATCCAGACGAAAGAAATCGCTAACAAAATGATCGTCTGTAACATTCACAAGTTCTTACAATTTCTTATCGTTGAGGTTTTCTACAGAGCAAAAAAATCTCTAAAAAAAATCCGGAAATTTTTTTCTGAAAAATTTTCAAACGATCACGATTATATCTGCCTCCGCTCAGGGAGCCCTGGATCCCAAAATACCCCGAACACCGGCGATCCCAGAACCCTTCGGTTTTTCTCGTAGTTCGCCCTTTCAGGGTTCACTATCCCAAAACCGCCCTTCTTTTCTGTTTCCGTACTCCTGTAGGGCTTTTTGGGACTTTCACCTCCCAATAGCGTATATTAGCCCGGATTTTTTTTCACAGCGGAGAAATTCCAATCCGGGCCCGATGCGCAGAGGAAAATCTCCTTATTGTACCGTTTTTACTGAATTCCCCGGATTTCAGGTGCACCGATATTGTTGTGTCTTATCCAAATCTCCTGAAATGGCCTTCTTTTGGAAAAAGGATCCCTCTTTACAAATGGTGAACCCTGAAAGGGTGAGCCATGAGAAGAATCCATATGGGTTCTTCGAATCTCACTCCCTTTCCCAACCTTTACTCTCAGGATGGGTATTTTCACCGTCGAAGAGTCCTCTAGGACTCTCCTCCTCCTTCAGGTCTGATGACCTGTCGGACGTCGGAGCCCGTCAGTGGATCGACAGATCCGTGGGTACATGCAGGGAGGAGCGGGTTATGTATAGGCTGCTGGGAAGAGACGGTGCTCTGAGGTGGCGATGAACAGGAAAACCTAGACAAGATCGCCACGTTACTTCAAAGAAAAAATCCCTGCCCCTGAAAACGTTACAATGGTGATAGTCATGGAACAGAAATCCGCCCGCCCGGTTCTTGCTGGCAGGGGCACATCCCTCTTGCTCCTGCAGACCGGGACCGGGGCCAGATTCCTGCCAGAGGAAAAGGCAGCGGACTAAAAGAGCGGGACTACCCTGCATTAAATACCAAAAATAACGACACGGTTCAGGAAAAGAACAGGAAAGGGCAATCAGAATATATTATTTACTCAAGCCTCCTTTCCGGGGCCCGAGTTCATTTTCCACGAGCAGGTTGATGACCGTTTCTGATATGTCACCGGCATATTCCCCGGCCCTCCGGATGCTCTCGGAAATGTACGCGATATTGAGGGCTACCAGCGAGTCCTGCTTGAGGACCATGTTATTGATATCCCCGCAGATGTTTTCGAGAGCCGGGAGAGACTCGATATTCCGGTGCGCTTCCTTCATATCGGCATTGAAGAACGAGACGCTGCTCCGGTCAAAGATCTCAATCGACATGGCGCTCGCTTTCCTGATGGCATTGATGAACTTCTTGTCAAAGTCCACATCGATGATCGGCAGGGAGTGTTCCGCAATCCGGACGGCATGGTCCCCGACACGTTCGATGATACGGCTGAGCATATAATAATACATAGCAAGGTTCGGGGAGATCTCCATCTTCCGCGACAGCGATGCGTTCTGCATCAGCATGTTGGTCTGCCGGGCGATCAGCCAGTTGAGCCGGTCCGCATCGGTATCCCGGTTGATCACATCCGTTGCGAGCGTCCTGTTGTGGGTTTCGAGCGCAGTGACAGCATCCTCGTGCATGGTCTTGACAATGACAAACATCCGCTTGATGGTGTTGTCAAACGGCATCTCTGCGGGATTGAGCAGGTCCTTAATTACGATGACCTTCTCGGTTTCCTCAACAACTTCCTGGCCAATCGTCATCTGGGTGAAGTTCCGTACAACCGTCCGGACAAATGGCGGGAACCGCTGCTTTGTCGTGATTTGGATCACATTAAACCCGGTAATATAGGTACCGATGAGCATCCGGAAGAGGAATGCGGGATCGGTGATCGTGCTGCAATCGATCTCCTTTATCCGCTGGAGCGGTTCTTCGGTTATTTTTTTCGTAACCAGAAGTGTCCCGTCCGGCTGGACCGTGAGCCCAACCGGATCGTTCTTTTTTATGTTCTGGGCTTCGGCCCACTCTTTTGGGAGTGTCACCACAAATGAAGCACCCCCGGTCACCTGGACCCTGCGTATATCCATTCCTCTCACCTGATTTCAATAGGAATCCGATTTCCCTATAATTCTCTATTTACGCATTTTTTGTATATATACTCATATAGTTTATGGCGAAAAACTGTTTATTACCCCACAGATAATGGATGTGTGAACACCATGAATGCAAAAAGGAGTTCTCACATTCTCGTAACCATAAGCCTTGCCGCATTGCTCATCTTTGCAATGCTGTTTACAGGCTGTACCGACAGCGGAACCACGAAGCCGGTTGCCACGCAGGCACCTGCCACATCCTCAACCATTGGTGCACCTGCCGCAACTACTGCATCCTCTGGTACGTTCGCAGCTCCGGCAGCAACAACCGCCTCCCCGGTCTCATCCGGCCAGCCACAGACCATCAAGATCAGCGGTTCGACAACTGTCCTGCCCATTGTCCAGAAAGCAGCGGACCAGTATATGGCCACCCATGCGAACGCGGACATCCAGGTGTCCGGTGGCGGGTCCGGTGTCGGTATCCAGGCAATCGGTGCCAGGACCGTTGACATCGGGATGTCCTCCCGGGAAGTGACCTCTGCAGAGATGGCAAAGTACCCGGCGTTCGTTGTCACCCCGGTTGCACAGGACGGTATTGCTGTCGTGGTTAACCCGGCCAATGAGATTGATTATATCACCCTGGACCAGATCAAAAATATTTACCTTGGCACCACAACCAAGTGGACTGAAATTACCGGTGCAAATGTACCGGGCACCAACAACCAGATTGTCGTGATCGGTCGTGACAGCGCATCCGGTACCCGCTCGTATTTCGATGAAGTCCTCCTTGCAAAGAAGACGCCGACAAAGATGATGCTCGAGAAGAACTCCAACGGCGCTGTTCTCCAGACCGTGGCCCAGACTCCCGGTTCGATCGGGTATGTCTCCATAGGTTTTGTCAGCAATGACGTGAAAGCCCTTCCCGTCTGGTACAACGCAGAGAAGATCGTTGCACCGACCCTGGACAATGTCAAGGCCAAAACGTACCCGGTCTCCCGTGATCTCTATGTGATAACCAACGGCCAGCCGTCCGGACTCGCCAGCGACTTCATCACGTACATTCTCAGTCCCGAAGGACAGAAGATCGTAGCAGACGAAGGATACGTGACCGTCAGCTAAAAAGGGAGCGGAGAGATACCAGCATACCCATTTTTCGGAGGGAATAATCGTGAAAACCCCGGACCCGCGCAGTAGTGCCCTGGCCCAATCCGCTGGTCACGCACGCTTTTCCCTCATCAAGGAAAAATCGATCAAGACCGTCTTCTTCTTCACAGCCTTCTTTGCCGTTATCGTTGTATCATTCATCCTTTTATTCCTGTTACGGGACGGCCTGGCAATCTTCACGCTGGCCGGGCCACTCAGTTTCCTCCTTGGCCCGGACTGGGCACCGACCGCGGTCGAACCGCTCTACGGGATCTTCCCGCTCATTGTCGGAACCCTGCTCGTAACGCTCGGGGCCATGGTCTTTGCGGTCCCGCTGTCCATCGGCTGTGCAATCTATATTGCGGAACTCGCATCACCCCGCGCAAAAAACATCCTCAAACCGGCCATCGAGCTGCTTGCAGGCATTCCGTCGGTTGTGTACGGATTCTTCGGTCTCATTATCCTGACGGACTTTATCCGGGTAACGTTCGATCTTCCCACCGGTGAGACCTGGCTTGCGGCCTCGGTCCTGCTCGGCATCATGGCGCTCCCGACGATTGTCAGCGTGTCGGAAGATGCCATCTCCTCAGTCCCGCACGAGTACAAGGAAGGATCCCTGGCGGTCGGCGCAACCCACTGGCAGACCATCAGCAGGGTCCTCGTGCCAGCCGCCCTTTCCGGCATTGCTGCCGCGATCATTCTTGGCATCGGGCGTGCGGTCGGCGAGACCATGGCAGTCATGATGGTTGCCGGGAACGCTGCTATTATCCCGGACCCGGTCTGGAACATCCTCTCGCCGTTGCGGACCCTCACCGGGACGCTCGGTATCGAGATGGGCGAGGTCCCGGTCGGGAGCGACCATTACCATGCGCTGTTCGGTGTTGCGGTCGTGCTGCTGGTTATCACGCTCGTGATTAATATCTCGGCAGTTGCGATTCTGCGGTACCTCCGTGAAGGAAAGAAACGCGTCAGTGCCGGAAAACCGGTGATTTCTCCCGATGCCCGGAAAAGACTCGTCTTGGCTGCCAAAGTGATTGGATTTGTCCTGATGCTGGGGTATCTCGCTGCCGCTGCACCCTGGTGGCTTGCAGCTCTCGTCCTGCTTGCGGGGGGCTTGTGGTATGCCGGCAGGCCCTATGTATCGGAGAACAATATCCAGAAAGCAGCGTTTGGACTCATCATTACGTCGACCCTCATTGTCCTTGCTATCCTCGTCATTATTCTGCAGGACATTGTTATCAACGGTCTTCCGGCACTCTCGTGGGAGTTCTTGACAAAACCACCGCTGGATTCCGGGCGGTCCGGGGGTATCTTCCCCGCAATCGTTGGTACAATGTATCTCGTTCTGGGCGCCATCGCAATCGCCCTCCCGCTCGGTGTCGGGGCCGCGATATACCTGGTCGAATACACCCGGGAAGGCCGCGTGACGCAGCTGATCCGGACCGGCGTTGATCTCCTGAACGGAACACCTTCCATTGTGTTTGGCCTGTTCGGGTTTGCCTTTATCGTCCTGTACCTCAACGTAGGTGTGTCCATGCTCGCGGGGCAGGTCACGCTTGCCCTGATGGTACTGCCAACGGTCATCCGCACAACGGAAGAGGCATTGAAAAGTATTCCGCAGTCGCTCCGCGAGGGAAGCCTTGCGCTCGGGGCAACCAAATGGCAGACCATCAGCCGGGTCGTGCTCCCGCCTGCCGTGCCGGGCATTGTTACCGGGGCGATCCTGTCCATCGGGAGAGCGGCAGGAGAGACCGCACCGATCATGTTTACTGCGGTGGTCTTCTCATCCCGCTTCCTGCCGGACTCCCTAACCGATCCGGTGATGGCCCTGCCGTACCACCTGTTCATTCTGGCAACGAACGTGCCGGGCGCGTCGGCAAACAAGTACGGCACCGCGCTCGTTCTGCTGATGCTCGTGGTCAGTTTCTATGCGGTCGCGATTGCGGTGCGGAGACGTTTCCAGAAAAGGATGAAGGGATAACATGACTGAAAACTGCATTATTTCCACAACCGATCTCAATCTCTGGTATCAGGACAAGCATGCGCTCCAGTCCGTATCCATGAAGATCCCGAAGAACAGGGTCACCGCCCTGATTGGACCTTCCGGCTGCGGTAAGTCAACTCTGCTCCGTTGTTTCAACCGTCTCAACGATCTGATAGATCACGTGAAGATCACTGGAGCCATAACCCTGGACCAGAGAGATATCCAAGCGCCGGGAACTGACGTGGTTATGCTCCGGAAAAAGGTCGGGATGGTTTTCCAGAAACCCAATCCGTTCCCAAAATCCATCTGGGAGAACGTTGCTTACGGCCCGAGGGTACACGGAATACAGGACAAGGCGGAGCTGGACCGGATCGTAGAGGAGAGCCTGCGGCATGCAGCCCTCTGGGACGAGGCGAAGGACCGGCTGAATGACTCTGCGCTCGGGCTCTCCGGCGGCCAGCAGCAACGGCTCTGTATTGCCCGGACCCTTGCAGTTGAGCCGGAAGTGATCCTGATGGACGAACCCTGTTCGGCTCTCGATCCGATCGCAACCGCAAAGATTGAGAACCTCATCGAAATGCTCAAGGAGGAATATACGGTGATTATCGTGACCCACAACATGCAGCAGGCGGCACGGGTGAGCGACTACACGGGGTTCATGTATCTCGGGAAACTGATTGAGTGCGGAAAGACCGGACAGATCTTCGAGCACCCGGGAGAGGAACTGACCGAGAACTATATTACCGGGCGGTTCGGGTAGGAGCAGGATATGGCAGAAAAATTTCATACGGAACTTAAGGATCTCAAGAAGGAAACCGTTGTGATGGCCCGTCTCGGGCGGTCTATGCTCCGGGACGCGGTTGATGCGCTGGTCCGGCAGGACGAGGACCTGGCTGCATCGGTTGTTGCAAAAAAAGAGCAGATCCATGCCCTGGAAGTCGACCTCGAGGAGCACTGCTACCGGCTGATCGCCCTGCACCAGCCTATGGCAAAGGACATGCGGGTGATCGTGTGCACACTCAAGGTCATCACGGCATCGGTACGGATTGGGCGGTACGGCAAGGTGATTGCAAACATTGTCAAGGAGATTGCCGAGAAGCCGCATATCTCCCACATGATGAACATCCCGCACATGGCTGAGCTGGTCATCGATATGATCGATGATTCTATCAAAGCCTATGAGACCGACTCTCTCGATCTCATTGTGGACTTTTCGGCACGGGACGACACCATTGATGCCCTGCGCCACTCCACCTTTCGCGAAGGAATTACCCATATGATGGAAGATCCCCGGACCATCACCCGCTGCACCCATTATATCATGGTCGCCCGGTATCTCGAACGCTGCGGGGACCATGCCTGCAAGATAGCGGAGAATGTCCATTACATGCATACCGGTGAGAGAATCGAAATTCACTGAGCTATGACCAGAAGAAAGAGAGCCGGACAGGAAAAGAGACCGTCCTGTTCATCTGCTCGTTCAATTCTGTCAGGTCCCAGATAGCAGAAGGCCTCCTGCGGGCACGGTGCGGCAACCGGTACGAGGTCTTCTCCGCGGGGATCGCTACGGCAGGACTCAATCGCAATGCAGTGACCGTGATGCAGGAGATCGGTATCGACATCTCGCACCAGCAGGGAAAACCCCTGAGCTGTTTACCGGCAGGACATTTACGCACGTGATCACCCTCTGCGACCACGCACGCCTCGCGCTCGCCGGGTCTCTTCCTGGCGGGCACTCCGTCAGCCACCGTAATTTTACCAGCCCCTCGGATCTTATCGGAAGCCGTAAGAAACTCCAAGCCGAATACCGGACCCTTCGGGACGAGATCAATGCCTGGCTGACGGAACTGTTCCCGGATTGCCCAAATTTCCGTGATGAGCACGAGGGGATGTAAGGATGCCGGAACAAATACCAGCAAAAGATTATCCGGAACGTAAATCTGGAAATGAAACCGGACCTCTGCGAAAACCCCGTGTCCTGTTTATCTGCGTACATAACTCCGTCCGTTCCCAGATAGCTGAAGGATATCTCAAAGCACGGTACAGCGATCTCTTTGATGCAGCCAGTGCCGGAAGCGAACCGAGGGGTGTGCACCCGCTTGCTGTTGCGGTGATGAACGAGATCGGGATCGATATTTCCGGACACCGGTCAAAGCTGGTGGATGAGTTCAATTCTTTGGGAATCGATATCGTTGTCACGGTTTGTGATCGCGAACACCAGGCCTGCCCGTTCTTTCCGGGAGTACAGGAGACGATCCACGCCGGTTTTCCGGATCCCTCGTCAAGCGAAGAACCATCCCGCGGCCAGATCATCCGCTTCCGGGAGGTTCGCGACGCGATCACCTCCTGGATTGACCAGACGTTCGTACCGGGATACGGGCAGCTCCGTATCCGGCAATGAACCTTCAGGCGGCCCGCCATCTTTTGTCATCGTACGGTTTACCTGTAAATATAGTCACAATGCAGGAACTATATAGTAACTGTTTTAAGTATATACATCAAACATAAAATATGTAATTAGTCAGGAACCGGTATGCCGGGATCTGACTTCCGGAGACTGCGTATGGATGGACTGGTTGCAACCCAGAAAAATTTCCCGGTGATACCGGCGAACTTCCGCGGGGAGAATACCAACGACAGAAACCTTGTTGAAGAATGCAGGGATCTCATCACCGAATTGTCGTGGAAGGTCGACGCACTCTGCCTTGAATGCGGCAAAGATCCTGACCGAATGACGCTTATCCGGACCCTGGCACCGTCCCTGATAACCCTGGAATCACTATTGAAGGCGCTGAAAGAGGAGCGGCCGAACCGTCATGGTAGCAGGGTGCTCGAAGATATACAGGGGATTCAATATATTGCCGTCAGGCATTGTGACCTTGAACGCTGGTTCAATGAAAAATGAGGAGGCACCATGGAACAATATTCAGGAAACAACAATGCCTGGACTTATGGACATGCGGATCAACGGGCCGGGCTGACGGAAAGGATCCCGATGCACCCGGATGATTTCAATGCCCTCTTTGCATGGATCAAGGCAAAGAGGTCCCATGAGACGGAATTTTTTTAAAGGGATTGCCGGAAAGACTGGGGTATGATTTTTTTAAAATGCCCGGATTCTCATGACTTCTGCTCGTTCTGACCACTATATTTTTAATCTGTGATGTACGATACTACGGTGGTTTGTCTATGGGTCTCAGACAGTGGTTTACTCCCCCTGACCGGGAATTTTTCAATATGCTCGAACAACAGGCGGCTGTCGTTACCGAGGCAGGACACCTGCTTGTCGACCTCACCAAGGATTTCACCAACGTGAAGCAGAAGCGTCATGCGATCGAACTCCTCGAGCACAAGGGTGACGACCTGACCCATGCAATCTTTGAGCGGTTGAACCGTTCCGGCAATCCCCCACTGGCCGCCACGGAGATCTCTGCCCTCACGTCCTCTCTTGACGAAGTTCTTGATTATATTGATGGATCTGCTGAGAAGATGCTCTATTACAATATTGAATCACCGGATGTTTTTATCATCGAACTGGCAAAGCTGATACACCTGTCAGCAGTTGAGATCGAAGGGGCGGTCAAAGGTATCCGTTCGATCCGGGATCCCAATTATATCCGGGAACGCTGTATCGAGATAAACCGGCTCGAAAATGTCGCCGATGATGTCCTCGCAGAAGCAATCACCGGCCTCTTCCGCACGAATGATCCGATGACCGTGATCAAGCTGAAAGATATTTATGAATCGCTCGAGATTGCGACCGATGAATGCGAGGATGTGGCCGATGTCCTGTCGGATATCGCATTCCGGCATGCGGCATAGTAATTGAAAAAAATAAAACGTAGTATCCCTTTTTCCCGGTCTCCGGGACCATCATTACGGTTCTTACCTGGTATAATATCCCAGCTGAACTATTTGATCTCAACCCGTTTTCCGGTTACCATGTAATGGACGTTCTCTGCCATTTTACAGGCATGGTCACCGGACCGTTCGAGATACCGGGCGACCATGATATAATAGGTCCCCCGTGTTATCGTCTTGGGGTTCTCCATCATGAAGGTGAGCGTTTCCCTGAAAATCGAATGCCACAGCGAATCAACGGTATCGTCACGCCGGGACATCTCTTTGATCGGCTCGATGCTCTCCGTTTCAAAGGCATGCATGACATCATCGATCATACCGATAACCAGTCCTGCCATGTGCATAATCGGGAGCGGCTGAATAAACTCCGGCTGGCTCTTGAGGTGCTTGACCATGTTTGCGATATCCTTGCCGTATCTCCCAATCCGTTCTGCCGAGGTGATGATCTTGAGCATACAGGCTATCTCCCGCATATCCTTTGCCATCGGCTGGTAGAGGGCGATCAGCTGGTATGTCCGGTCCTCGAGATCGATTGTGGCCTCCTGAATGTGTTTCTTGCGGGATGCGACTTCCTGTGCTGCTTCAATGTCCTCCGTTGTCAGCGCTTTCAGTGCATCACAGAGCATATTCCGGGAAAAGCCGGCTGAGATCGATCATGTCCTTTCGTACAGTCTTCAGTTCTGTGTGAAATTTCTCTGACATTGTTCCCTCCGCCTATCCAAACCGCCCGGTGATGTAATTTTCCGTAAGGTCTTCCTTCGGGTCCTCAAAGATCTGGTTTGTCTGCCCGAACTCCACGAGCTTTCCCAGGTACATGAACCCGGTAAAATCACTCACGCGTGCTGCCTGTTGCATGTTGTGGGTGACAATGATGACCGTGTACTCCTGTTTCAGCTCATCGATCAGCTTCTCGATCTTGGATGTCGCGATGGGGTCGAGTGCCGAGCAGGGCTCATCCATCAGGATAACCTCCGGTTCTACAGCAAGCGTGCGTGCAATACAGAGGCGCTGCTGCTGGCCACCAGAAAGGCCAAGCGCTGTGTTGTGCAGCCGGTCCCGGACCTCCTCCCAGAGCGCGGCATCCCGAAGGCTTTTCTCAACAATCCGGTCAAGTTCAACCGGGTCATGTATCCCATGAACACGGGGCCCGTATGCCACGTTCTCGTACACTGATTTGGGGAAAGGATTCGGTTTCTGGAATACCATACCGACCCGTTTTCTGAGCTGTACAACATCCGTGTGCGGCGCGTGGATATTCTGGCCGGAGATCATAATTTTCCCGGTGATCTTCACAATATCAATCAGGTCGTTGAGACGGTTGAAACAACGGAGCAGGGTTGACTTTCCGCAGCCGGAAGGGCCGATCAGAGCGGTGACCCGGTTCCGTGCAATGCCCATTGAGATAGCCTGGAGGGCATGGGTTTCGTGATACCAGAGGTTCAGGTCATGGGTTGTGATGATCGGTCCTTCGGTCATAGTACTCCCTCTCTGGCACAGCAGATTATGGCTCATGAAAATACTGCGGCCGGCTTCTTAAAGTATCCGTTATCATCCCTTCATCCGGAACGCCATGCATGCAAAAAAAAGAACGGGTCTTCCGTTCTTTCTGAACGGGATTATACGGGAATGACCTTTTTTTTAAAACCGGATTGTTTATTGATATCATTTTTTAGATGATTACTGAATAGAAATCCTTCGGGATTCTCTATCCTAAAAACCGCCCTTCCTTTCATTTACGGTGCTCCAGCACGACTCAGGAGGACTTTCGCTGTCCAATAGCGTATATTAGCCCTGATTTTTTTTCACGGCGGAGAAATTCCAATCCGGGCCCGATGCGCAGAGGAAAATCTCCTTATTGTACCGTTTTTACTGAATTCCCCGGATTTATAATCTCCCGTATTTTTCACGATTTTCTGAATCCTTCAGAATGAACCCCGTTTGCTAAATGGAGGATTATTTACGATATATGAAAGATCGGGCGGAGAGACTTTCTCTGATGAATTTCTTTCCGACGTGAGACCTGTACTGGCTCGGATCTCACGACGGCAGGGAGACTGCACCGGCCTGGTTACAGAAGTGACTACTAATTGCTAGTTAGTGGAATTCCCCTGTTTTACTCATTACCAATTAGTATGATAGTTCCAGTTCCAAAACCGCCCCTCCTTTCTGATCCTATGCTCCAGTAGGCCTCAGGAGGACTTTCGCCATCCAATTGCGTGTATTAGCCCGGATTTTGTATCACGACGGAAAAAATCTAATCCGGTCCCGATACGCAGAGAAAAATCTCCTCATTGTACCGTTTTTCCTGAATTCCCCGGATTTTGGGTACACGGAAATTGTTGTGTTTCAGTCAAATCTCATAAAATGGGCCCCGTTTGGAAAAAGGAGCCCGATTTATAAAATCGCTTCCTTTCTCAACCTTTACTCTCCGGAGGTGTATTTTCTCCGACGGAGACCGTCAGTGGATCGACGGATCCGGCGGTACCTGCAGGGAGGAGGAATACCGGTACTCTCACTGCAGATCCTGGTGAGCCCGGCACGGATTCCGGATTACCGGATTTTCCGTCCGGGGCCGGGACGGCAGTCCTCTCCCTCCGTTTCGGAACCGGCGGCTGGTCTGGCATCAGCTGGCCGTTGCGGTCAATCTCTGCAATGGAATTTGCCAGGACCGGAAGAACCGGAATGTGCCTTTGGGCGTGTAGATAATTACCAACACTCTGTAACCGGAGCAGTAGGGCGTTTGACCTGATTGACCCCGCAGGGTCGTCGTGTCTTCCCATGCAGAAAAGGTTTAAAGGGTTCCTTCCCATGTTTATCGCATGAAACAGGTCAGGAAAAAAATTGAGAAGGAGGAGGCTGTCAGCAGGAAACCGGAACCGGTAGAAGCCGGCAGCAAAAAAACGGGCGGTGACGATTCCGGTACCTTCAAAGTGGACAGCGACATGATCGGGGGCAATCCAAACGGCATTGATGGCATCCGGGCTCTTCAGGTAATCGCCGGGGGAATCGCCGTTCTGGTACTGGTCTGGTATGTTCTCCACAATATCCTGCAAATTATCTGATACCTCTCTGCAAATGTCTCTCGTGTTGCCATCAGCGGATAAAGCCCGAAGAACCGAAGAATATCACAACAATTTTCAGGTGTCGCAATAATACGTTATTACTGCGTAAAACAGCGACATACCGTCCCGGACGGAATCCACCCATGCACACTTCCAGACGCTGCGACCAATCCATCCTGACAAAGGTCCTCGATATCCTTGCATCGGATCCGGGCATCGTGACCATCACCGTCCTTACCATCCTCTGCATTTATCTTCTCGATACCATGACTCCACTGGGAGAGCCGGTCTGGCTTCTCTACCTCATTCCCCTTGCCCTGTCGTACCGGTCAAGCAGGTATTACGCAATTCCCACAGTCTGCATCGCCATCACGCTCTTTCTGGTTGCAGGCTTTCTCCTCTCTCCTCAGGGAATTGCCGCCAACTACGCGATACTCATGCGGTTTTCTTTTTTCCTTATTTTTTTCCTCGCAGCGATACTCCTCTGGTGGGTTCGCCGAAAACAGATAATTGAAGAGAGATTATAACGGCGCTTCACTGGAATACCGGTGATTCAGCGGATCCGCCAGTCTCCGGTATTCTTCCGTTGCGTCCTTCATGTCCTCCCAGAGCCATGCCATCCGGTCAAGGAACCAGAGTTTCCCGCAGTAGACAAGTGCCATACCGAACACGGTCGGCCAGAGATCGAACGCGAATACTCCCCAGAAGACAAAGAGCATCCCGATACCGGAAACGCCGGATAGAATATTCGGGACGGTCCGGTGACGCTCCGGCACGGGAACGACGTCACGGTTCAGCCAGACCCGCTCGCCAAGCACGGCCTTTGACGCCCAGTGGTCGAGCGATGCCGGTGCCGGGAAGATGCGGGGATTGAACCAGGTCCAGAGCAGGGCAATGGCAACCGGGATAACCGCGTACCATCCGAGCCAGAGCCGGCTCCAGAACGCGATGACGAGGATGGGCAGCACGGTGTTGCGCAGGACCACGCTCCACGGGTTGGCGTGACGCAGCCAGGTCTCGTCGTCCAGTGCAAAGGCCCGGGCAATCTTCCGCTCGAGTGTCATTATATACCACTACGATTTTTATAGGAATTATCATCATCGCTTGGGGAATCGTCATAATCAATCGCCATATCTCTTCAGAAAAATAACAAAATTTTGGACTCTGAAAAAAAGTGTTGAATTGTATGTTCGGACTTCCTGATATCACGGTTATCGCTATCGGTTCTGTTGTTGTCGTGATCATAATCGCATTACTCTACTGGGGACTGAAGTTCAATCCGGAATCAGATAGTTAAAAGCGTTCCCCATTTTCGATAATTTTCAAAAAATCCTTTCCCCGGTTAAACCTATTTCCCCTCGTCAATGCACATCCGGCTGGCATCGTACCGGCAGTCTTCTCCTTTGAAGAACCAGTTCCGGTACACAATCGGCGTGATAATGGTTGTGAGCAGGCTCATGAGCACGAGCACGACATAGACGCCCTGGTCGATAACTCCGGCTTCAAGCCCGATGAGGGCCACGATCATCGCTACCTCGCCCCGGGGGGCCATACCGAACCCGACGATGAGTGCATCCTTCCGGCACAGCCCCATCAGTCCGGGCGGGAGGCCGCAACCGATGACCTTGGTGATGATCGCAACAAGGGTCAGGACGACAAGGAACAGGGCAATCTCCGGTGTGACCGCCTTGATATCCGCAAGGATCCCGAGCGAGACAAAGAAGATAGAGGCAAAGATGATCTGGAGATATTCTGCACCTTCCTTGAAGTTTTTACTATGAGATAACTCCACGCTCTCAAAGGAGACACCGGCGATGAATGCACCGACAATGGCGGAAAGCCCGACTGCTTCAGCACACATGGCGTAGAGGAATGCCACCATCATGGCGAAGATGAAGATGAACTCCGGGAATTTTTTACAGAAACCGGTTGCATCGAGCTTGCTGACATATTTGCTGACCACAAAGATGCCGAACGCCCCACCAATGACGATAAACGCAACTGCCTTGATTGCGACAATGGCAATTCCCCCGGCCGAGACCGTACCACTCACGACATCGGTGCTGATGGCAAGGGCCAGCAGGCTGAGCACGTCATCGATGACCGCTGCACCAATGATAGCTTTTGCGGCGTCGGTCACGGTTCCAGATTCTACGGATTTTCCGTCCGGGGCGGCACATCTCAGTATTCGTATCGACATACAGGATGCTCGTCGTACGGTTTCTCCTGTCGGGGATATCCTCCGGCTATCGTTACTCACGCGTATCGTTTTCCGATTGCTTCTGCCGGGGCAGTGCCATGAGAGCAATAACCGTAGTCGCAAAGACAATACCCGCAGCTACGAGCGAAGCGATCGAGAACGCATGCATCCACGCAACCTGTGCAGCCTCTGCAACGGTGCCCGCGTCGGGCCCCAGGGAAGTCTGCCGTGTTCAGCGCTGTTGCAAGCGAAGTCTCAAGGCTCGTCTTTACTGAGCCCGAGAACCTGCCCGAGACTTCAGCGATGTTACTCACATACACTGCGCTGAGGATGGCACCGAATAATGCAACGCCGAGCGAGCAGCCCAGTTCGCGGGTCGTATCGTTCATCGCGGAACCCATACCGGAGCGGTTCTTCGGGACCGACGCCATGAGGATGTTTGTGCTCGGCGTCATAGCGAGACTGACACCGGTTATCATGACGAGCATCGCCGGCAGCATGCCCAGGTAGGTCGTATTAACAGTCCAGGCAGATATGACCAGGAACGAGACCGTGATAAGAGCAAGGCCGGTGATAATCGTATATCGGTTCCCGATTTTTTCCACGATATTCGGTATGACCGGCGCCAGTACCGGGAACGGGATCATGATCGGCAGCATTAAGAGCGATGCAGTCAGGGGCGACATGCCAAGGATGAGTCTGCTGGATCTGGCTAATCGTGAAGAATATTGCTGACATCGCCAGGAATGCGAGTGTCAGGGTCAGGCCCGATACGGAAAACGCCCTGTTGTGGAAGAGGTTTATATCGAGCAGCGGCGATGCGGATCTTCGCTCCCACAGGACGAATACGGCAAGGGAGGCAAGGCCGATGAGCAGGCCGGCAAGCACCGTCCCGTCAAGGATCCCCTTCGATGGCACTTCGGTGATGCCATAGACAAGCCCGAATATACCGACAGCTGCGAATACGCCGCCAATCCAGTCAACCGCCAGACCTTTCTCATCGCGTGATTCGGGGGCGATTACCTGGTTGATGACAAGACTCACCGCAGCAATGGCCGCGCTCAGATAGAAGATCGAGTTCCAGTCAATGTACTCCAGCAATATGCCGCCCATGACACCGCCCAGCATCATACCGATGCCGGTGATGGCGCTCCAGATGGCAATAGCCCGGACCCGCTCTTTTGTGGGAAAGATATTGTTGACAATCGAGAGCGTTGTCGGCATCACGAGTGCGCTTCCAAGGCCCATGATGCCCCGGGCAATGATCAGACCGATGGCAGAATGCGCCAGGAACCCGGCGTAAAAAGCACTCGCGACAAATACCAGGGAGCCGATCTGCAGGGCACGTTTCCTGCCGTACCGGTCGCCGCATGCCCCGGCAAGAAACAGGAGGCTTGCAACCAAAAGCGAGTAAATATTCACAATCCAGGTCTGTTCAAGCTGGCTCAGCCCGAGGTCAACCGACATCAGAGGGAGCGCCAGATTGATACTGCTGTTTGCCAGCATCACCCCGAGCAGCGCCAGGCAGAGTGTTGTTAAAATGAGCCAGCGACGCTTATAGATCGTCGGGTCGATACCATCAAAATCCGTATGTGCGATATTGCTGTCCATTAATCGGTCTCCCAAGTTGGCTTGTTGATTTCATTAAGCAACATCACGGGACCTGTCCGGGATTTTAACCCCATTCCAGCTTCAGAATCGAAAAGAGCCAGCCTGATCCACGGGAAGACAACCGATGTTCATGACAGGATCTCAACGGTATCTTCAAATCTGCTGATCAGGCCGGGCTCTTCCTCTTCTGCAATAAGCATCCGGGATCC
Organism: uncultured Methanoregulaceae archaeon; assembly: GCA_963818425.1. GTDB lineage: Archaea > Halobacteriota > Methanomicrobia > Methanomicrobiales > Methanospirillaceae > Methanoregula. The sequence goes on from CAWFSA010000005.1 coordinate 96,005, forward strand.
GGAAGCCCCTTGCCTCCCATTATACTTAATCCACTTTAAGTATACTTAAAACTATTTAGGAATACAAAAATTGATTTAAACATTGCGAAAATACATTACGGTTAAAAAATGAATGATAATCCGGGAGATCATCATGGCACGTGTCAATCAGGAATATCGCGAAGGGGCCACGGAGCGCATCATTACAGCGGCAATAAATGTGGCCATTGAGAAAGGATGGGAGGCGATGACACTCGAAGCTATTGCCCAGAAGGTTGGGGTATCGATTCCGGCGCTCTACAGTTATTTCCGAAACCGCGATGCATTGGAGAATGAAGTTGTCAACAGGGTTATCCAGATCCACCATGACGAATTTATAGCAGCCCTTTCCCGCGATGGAGACATCCACCGGATAATCCAGAATTATGCCGATTTGATCTTTATCCGCCAGATACGCTACGTAAATATCTATTCCCTTCTGCCAATCCGGTTTCTTAACGATCCGATGTTGCACGGGAAGGTAGCGGATTCTATGACTGCCGAATTCAATCTGATCTCGAACTGTCTGGAACGGGCGAGTTACGGGGGGAGGCGAAAAAGGATTTAGATGTCGACGAAGGGCGGACAGTGGATCAGTTCACTGACGGCAGGCATCATGCTCAAGCTCGTCTTCAACAGCCAGATCAATGAACGTATTGAAAGAAAACGCTGGATCACGGGTGTGGAGCGGATTCTTTTGATCAGCCGGGATCCTGACCGGGCCAGTGTTCAGTGAGAATACCTGGCGACGGCTTGTCAAAGGCGATAATTTTCCCTCTACCACTAACATTCATTAAGCCCTCTCACCGCTTCGGGACTGGAGGCTGATCGGGCATAAGCTGGCCGTTGCGGTCTGAGCTCGGCAAGGGAACCGGCCAAGACCCGGAAGAACCGGAATATAGCTTTTCTTTCCCGGCAGCTCCGTAACCAATGGGATCGGGGATGTTGCCCGGCGCATCCCCCTTTTCTCTCTACTAACAATCCGTGTGGTCAGACCTCACGGGCAACGAGGAGACGCCACTCTGTCCCGTAAAGCCCGGCCGTTGCCCAGACCGCGTCCTTCCTGACCTCGGGACCGGCCCCGGTCGCGGTGAATGTATACGTACCGCTTCCCGCCGGTTCGGCCATCATCCGCTTCGAGAGCGCTACGAGCTCGGGGTAACCTGCATAGGCCGGGTCCGAAATCATGCTGCGGCCGACAAGATCGCCGGGGTCACGGTCGTAGATAAGACGACCTTCGGTGTCCATTGCCCAAGCCGTAAATTCAGTTCCTGCGAGCGAGCGGTTGGCACTCTCCGCGAGTACCAGGGACGGGTCAAAAGCAACCGAGACCAGCCCTAAGAATGCCCCCTTGCCATCCGTAACCGGCCGCTGGATCACGACGGCGTCGAACCCCTCAACGGCCGGAAAGACCGCTGACACCAGGGGTTGCCGCCCCTGCAGTGCCTGCCTGACGTGCGCCTGGTCTGCCACGCTGACGCCGACAATGCTGCTACGCCCCGGTGACCCGGCCTCTGCCGCGATCCGGCCGTCCGGTGTGACCGTGATGGCGTTGGCTGCGTGGGGTGAGGATGCCGCGAGGTGTTTCAGCGTTGCGTTCGCCTCCGGACCCGCGATCCCAGTACGACCGAGGTCGGTCGCTGCCGATGCAAGGTTGCGGTCAATCTCCTGCAGGGTCGCGTTCACTCCGGTTGTGAACCCGGCCAGTGCGGCTGACTGGTCCGCGTCCGGCTGACCAAGATAGATCCCCGCCCCCAGGTACCAGGTGTCATCCACTGGAGCAACGTAACTCATCTTGGATTCGGGGGTCATGTTGTGCGCCGGGTTGGGGTAGCGGTAGAAGACGAATCCCCATCCCTGCTGCGCGAGCAGGCCCTGTACACGGGTATAATTGACGCCGAGGGAATCCTGCACGCCGGAGCGGTCGGTCCCGACGACCTCAGGCCTGAAGGGGTGCGCCAGGTTCGTCCCGTTGTAGTCGAGGGCAAAGACGTAGAGGTCTCCGCGGACAAAACTGCCGTTCGGGTCGTTGAACTCTTGAAGCGCGGCGGCCCTGCCGTGCGAACGGGCATACGCGACCGATTCGTTGACGAAAGAGGTGAGGTTCCCGCGGACCCGGGGGTCCTCTCCCCTGCGGATGAACGGATCCCCCTGGTTGGCGTTATAGATGCCCGATCCGATGATCCAGTCCTGATCCACCAGCATGGCGTAGGTGAGCTTGGGCTTGACGGTATTGTTGTCCGACGGATCCTGATAGAGGAAGTGGACTGAAGCCGCCGCCGGATTGTGCTGCCCGGATATTATCTGGGAGGGGATGATTGCCCGCGACGTCGGTCAGGTTCCACCGGTTCGTGCCGACGAGCTGCGGCTGGAAGGGGAGAGCCAGTGTGTTCGCCTGGAGGTCGTAGGCAAAGATATACAGTTCTCCCTGGACGAACCGGCCGCTCTGGTTATTAAATTCAGCGAGTGCGGCTTCCTTCCCGTGGATCTTTGCATACTCGTAGGCCTTCTCGACAAATGCGACCATGGCTTCCGGGGATGTCGGTGTTCTCCCGGACGACAGGGTGACGGTCGGCGTCACTCCCGGCTGATCCTGAGGCGGGATGCCCGGGCTGGTACATCCGGCAGCAAGGATGGTTACCAGCAGAACGATGACAAACAGGAGGACGGTACGGGTTCTCATGCATAGCGATCCGGTTAAAACATGATAAATCAACAGGACTGGATGCTGATTTTCCCTTTTTCCAAAGACCATCCCCATCGAAGAGAGTTCCGAGACGAGCGGGAACCGGATGGGTCCGTTAACATGTGATATTCCCAACAGAGCGTGCTCCGTAATAGAGAGGTCGGCCACCTTCGTCAGGTACATACGAGGTAAAATGCAGGTTTAAGGTAGTGGATCCCCTCCAGTTGACGTACGGTTTGGCGGGACGCGATTCTGATAAATCCGGGAGAATTTTTCCCTCTGGAGGCAACAAAGCCGATTTTATCGTCAGCGGAACCCGATCCGATCCCTCCATTTTCTGAAAATTTTTGCTCTGTAGAAAACCTGTTTTATGATATAGGATCACCCCCCTTGCGCCAGCCCTACCCCCGTTGGGGGTGGGGGCGCATATGATGCCTCGGTATTACCTATACAAAAACTCTTTTGCATTTTTTGTGAAAGGGTAATACGGCGCTATCATAATTGGGGCGCCATAAGCGGTGGGGCGAAGCCCCTGGAGCGTGTAACTCCCAATGATTTCTACAGAGCAAAAATTTTTGAAAAAATCTGGAAATTTTTTTCTGAAAATTTTTCAAACGACCGCGATTACCTCCGCCTCCGATCAGGGAGTCCCTGGATCCCGAAACACCCCGGACACCGGCGATCCCGAAACCGCCTTTCCTTTCTGATCCTGTGCTCCAGTAGCGCTTTTTAGGACTTTCGCCATCCAATTGCGTGTATTAGCCCGGATTTTGTGTCACGACGTGAAAAAAACAGGTCCGGGGCCGATACGGGCCCGGAAATAACCTTATTGTACCTTTATTTCTGAATTCCCCGGATTTTAGGTACACCGGAAATTTCAGATTTTCTCAAATCGCCCCATATTTGCCCCGTTTGGCAAAAGGAGCCCTATTTACAAGATCACTCCCCTTCCCAACCTTTACTCTCCGGAGGGGTATTTTCTCCGACGGAGCCCGCCAGTGGATCGCCGTATCCGGGGGTGCAGGCAGGGACGAGGAATACCGGTACTTTCACTGCAGATCCCGGTAAGCCCGGCGCGGATTCCGGATCGCCGGATTTTCCGAACGGGGGCGTAGCGGCAGGGATCTTCCTCCGTTTCGGGACCGGCGGCTGGTCCGGCATCAGCTGGCCGTTGCGGTCAAGCTCTGCAAGGGAATTTGCCAGGACCCGGAAGAACCGGAACGTGCCTTTGGGCGTATAGATCCAGAGCTCGCGGGAGATTTCGGGCGAAGATGCAATGAACCGGAGCGCTGCAAGATCCGCTGCTGCTTCCCGTTCCAGCCATTCCGGCGTGATGCGGATGCGTTCGACGCGCCGGATCCGGACGTGCGCCACGAGTCCCACGATGTAGATGACGAAGCTGCAGATCATATCCGGCTCGTGCCGGAAATGCCGGACCTCGCCACGCTTCTCTGCGATGTGTTTTGCTTCGCTCAAGGCAATGAGCGGTTTACGACCGCGGGCCATTTGATCACCTCTGCTGTCACTGTTTTTCCGGAGCATTCGCTCGTTGATGGTGTGTCATTTTTGTGTCTCCATGAGTGCCGGCCGGGGCGGTGCGGGCGCCGGGGATTTGTTGTCCCTGCGCCTCGTTACCGGTTGGGCCGGATGTTTCTGGCACGTATTATACTGGCTGATATATACGCTTTGTAGTATGGGGGGATCCCAATTGTATCGTGATGTTACGTTGCGGACTGTGAGAGCTGTGGTGAGCATAAAAAGAACTTATTGCGGTGATGCGAAGATCGGTAAAAGAATCTGATGTAACTTGGGATACAATTGAACAACGGCATTATGAAAGAAAATTATGTTAAATCATCTTTTTCATGTAATTCTCGATAAATTTTCATAGTTTCCCTATCGACTTTTGCGAAAGAACGTGAAATTTTTCTTACTAATTTTTTCATAGTAGAAATATCCGCAAATTGTTTTAAACAAGGTCTCGTTAACAGAAGGAATGTATTAATTTGAAGGAGAGAGATTGCCGCAAGCTAACGGGTGTTGCCATTCCCATATTTCCCGGGCCTGCGGGAATGAAGTTGTTATTTGGGGATGATAAAAAATATTTTATACCTTTTGATCCTCCATGTATCGATATATTTGCCATTCTGTGATATGGGTTCAAATGATCAAGTTTTGCATATTTTTCAAGACTTGTAAGATTTGGATTTGAAATAATATCGGCAGCCCAACCATAGTCCCCATCATACCCTTTCTTATATTTTTCACATAGTTTTTCCTTAATTTTTACAATTTTTTTCATCTCTCTCATAGATAAGAGAGGCTCAGATAACGCTTGTTTGTGCTTTTCATAAAGTATGGGATCATCGATATATCCTTTAATGGATTTCCACGACTGAATTGCATCATGAAAGTAATATCTTTCAGCAGCGTTCTGCCCGTTTTCTTGTATGAAATAACTAATTATTACAATTTCATGAAGTGTTCTCCATCTGGCGATTGCACCTTCAGGAAAGCCCTTTTGCATTAGAACTAAAATTTCCAGAGCGGTTTGACACGCTCGACCGTGTAACCGAATTAAAACTTCAAATACTAGATCATTATCTTTTGCAGCATCAGGCCGAAATTCTCGATTAAATTCGTCTCCAATTTCTTGAGAAATATAAATTAAGGTCTCAAATAATTCAAAGGGTTCTCTCCAAAGATAATTAAGTCTATCTTCAAATTCTCGATTCTGCATTTGCGTTAACTCTAGATTTTTTCGTGAATTTTTTATCATTGTATTGTAAACAAAATTTGACGCGACCTCTCCGGCAGTCTTATAAAAATGAGCATGAAATTCATCTGATTTAAGCATAGTTTGAATTTTTTCTATTTCAACTCCTTTTTCAATAAGGCTCTTTAATACTTCAATAAAAAGTTCAACATCTTTTGAATTTTCTGAAAATTTCTTATCATCCATGTTATCACCCCTTTTGAAAATCTAAATTTTTCTGGCATTCACTCCCGAAATGCACTAGAAAATCCATATGGATGATAATTATTTTTCATCGCATAAAACTGCGCTTTTTGTGTGTGGAAACTGAAAAAAAACACTCCCGCAGTCACAGGAACTTAGATAGTTCAGTTTTCGCTACCTAGAATTAGATTTAGAGAATCGAACTACCGGTGGCAAAGTGCTGCTATGGAGATTTGAACCGTTAAAGTTTAAAAAAAGGAAAAAATTACTGCTCCTCCGTCCGCTGCCCCTTCCGCAAAAGCCCGCCCCCAATGTGCCGCCGGACCTTGCCGTAATAATCCCGGAGGTTCTCGTTCATCGTGCGGTAAAAAGAGGTGAACCGGATTTTCCCCTTTCCTATAAAAAAATTAAATCTTTCCCGGTACCTGAATCAGCAGACCGCGGGAAACTGATAAGAGAATCATGGTGAAGTTTTGAACGCCGGGTATTGAGGGCGGGAAATTTATATCCGCATCCCGGGCAGGAGGTATCGCCTTTTTTTGTCTCTCTATGGCATATCGGGCAGAGTTTCATGTCTTCACCTCTGTCAGGGATCGTCGCCTTGATGCAGTATCGGTGTGTCATTAAACACTCCACTCTCCCTGTATGCTTAAAAATCCCAAAATCGCTGAGGTTACAGGGTATAACTCCAGGATTCTTTTGTGGAACCCGCCAATCCAGCACAAAAAAGGATAGTGTTGAATAATTTACTTCCCTTTTTCTCGTCATTACGATACAGCATCAGCGCCGGGAGACGCCGGCAGAAACCCGGATCGCGGGACTCTGTCGTCAAAACTGGATACGTGTTAGCAACTTGTTACATTCCTTTTTGCTTGTCTTATCACATCTTCAACGCGTTTTTCAGCAAGTTCGTCGAGTTTTTTCTTAAATTCATCAGACCATTGTGACCGATCCATATTTTTTGCAATAATTTGTTCATATTCCTGCTGTGATCTCATTTTTCCCTCAGGAGTGACTTTGGGGCACTCCAGGTAGTGCGGGATCCCGAACATCTTACAGGGGAATTCGGGTCTGGATGGATATACCGAACAGGTGTTGTCGGGAAATAAAAAGACGCATTTATCGTCGGTCGTCCGGACTAGCGCTGCGTTGATACGGGGAAAATGCTGTTCACGCAGCACAGGACGCTGAAAACGGGATCTGAACTGCTCCACGAACTCTTCTTCCATAATGAACGGCTCACAGCAGTCACCGCATCGGATGCAATTGGTTTTCCCGTAATCATCGTCAGGATCTGTCATATATAATCGCGGTTTAAGATTTAATTAAGAAGAATATTCTTTCATAATTAATACTCGTTCCGTCCGGTTGCATTTCTCCGGTCTCATGCGATTATGACAACGGAGACTGACAGACAGGATCGTTCCCGCTCCGCTCTTTCCTGGAAAATCAGATGGGGAAGACCGGGTTTTGTCTGCCTGCCGGCAATAATTTCCTTTACTCATTCCCGAAAGGAAATCCGGCAATGGTAAACAGATGCTGAATTTCTCCGATATAGATTCGAGTAAGAAATAAAAAAATCGCTGACAGGCAAAAGTTAAAAAAATAGAAAATTTACTGGTACTCCGGCGGCTGCACTTTCTGCGGGAGCCCGCCCTTGAAGTGCTGCTGGATCTTGCCGTAATACTGCCGGAGGTTCTCGTTCATCGTGGGGTGGACCTTCTTCTGGGCCGCATCGAAGTGGCGGCGGGCCACGATCGTTACCCCCTCGCGGAGGGCAAGCATGCCGGCTTCCCGGCAGAGGGCTTCGAGGTCCGAGCCAACGAAGCCTTCCGTCACACCGGCAAGGGCTCGCAGCCAGGCTCTCGCGTGCGGGATCGGCAAAGGTCAGGTTCCGCTCGGCCATGTGCTCGATGAAACGTCTCCGGCGGACACCGGCCGGAAGGCCGGTCATCTTCTCCGGAGCCGGGGTGATGGCAGCCTTGATCTCGTCGGCGGTAACCGCCTTGTCCCTGCCGAGCTTCTCGACCAGTTCGTTGATGGCATCCTCGTTGTACTGCGCTGTCAGGCTCACGATCTCTTCAAGGGCCGATCCTTCGAGCGGCATGAAGCGGGTATGGATGCCGATGATCTGCTTCCGGTCCTCGAACGCGGGCTCCCCGATATAGACGAGGCGGTCGAACCGTCCCGCACGCAGGAGGGCGGGGTCGACCATCTCCGGGCGGTTCGTGGCGCCCATGATGACCACGTCTTTCAGCTCGATGAGGCCGTCCATCTCCGTCAGGATCTGGTTGAGCACGTTGTCGGACACATGGGAGTCGCTGCCCCTGCCCCGCTCCGGTGCAAGGGCGTCCAGCTCGTCGAAGAAGATGATCGACGGGGCGACCTGCCGGGCTTTCTTGAAGATCTCGCGCACGGCCCGCTCGCTCTCGCCCACCCACTTGGAGAGGAGCTGGGGGCCGCGGACGGGGATGAAGTTTGCCCCGCTCTCGCTTGCCACGGCTTTTGCGATCAGGGTCTTGCCGGTCCCGGGAGGACCGTAGAGGAGGATGCCCCGCGGGGGCTCGATCCCGAGATCATCGATCCGCTGCCGGTCTTTTAACGGGAGCTCGATCGCCTCGCGGACCTCGATCTTCGCTGCATCGAGGCCGCCCACGTTCTGCCACTTGACGTGCGAGACCTCGAGCATCACTTCCCGCATCGCGCTCGGGCCCACGTCGCGCTGGGCGCTCCGGAAGTCGCTCGCATAGACCTTGAGCATGTCCAGCACCTCCTGCGGGATCTCCTCGGCGTCGAGGTCGAGGTCCGGCAGGTAGCGGCGGAGGGCACGGATCGCTGCCTCACGGGCAAGGGCTGCAAGGTCGGCGCCCACGAACCCGTGGGTCTGCTGGGCGAGGGTGTCGAGGTTGACATCTTCGGAGAGCGGCATACCCCGCGTATGGATCTTCATGATCTCGATCCGGTCCGGTTCGCTCGGGACGCCGATCTCGATCTCCCGGTCGAAGCGGCCGGGGCGGCGGAGGGCTGCGTCGATGGCATCGACCCGGTTCGTGGCACCGATCACGACAACCTGCCCCCGTTCCTCGAGGCCGTCCATCATGGTGAGGAGCTGGGCAACGACCCGGCGCTCGACTTCGCCGGTCACGTCTTCGCGCCGGGGGGCGATGGAGTCCAGTTCGTCGATGAAGATGATCGAGGGCGCGTTCTCCCGGGCCTCGTCGAAGATATCCCGGAGTTTCTGCTCGCTCTCGCCATAGTACTTGGATATCACTTCCGGCCCGGCGATGTGGATGAAGTGCGCCCCGCTCTCGCTTGCCACCGCTTTTGCGATCAGGGTCTTGCCGGTTCCCGGCGGCCCGTACAGGAGGACACCCTTGGGCGGCTCGATCCCGAGCTTCTGGAACAGTTCCGGGTGCCGGAGCGGGAGTTCGATCGTCTCGCGGAGGCGCTGGAGTTCGTCTTTTAACCCCCCGATATCCTCGTAGCTGAACCTCTTGATCCCCTCAAATCCTGCCGCCGGCTTGTCGGAGAACTCGATCGTGGTGTTCTTGGTGATGATCACCGCTTCCTCGGGCTCGACTTCCACGATCTTGAACCCGACGATCTGCGGCTGGATGAACGGCAGGCCGAGCATGATCGGGATGGTGTCGTTCTTGGCAACCGGGAAATCGATCAGGCTGTTCACGACATGGGGATTGTTCGCGATCGGGATCTTTTTGGGCAGGTCTTCCGGGGGTGCAAGGACGACCCTCTTCGCTTCAATCTCGTCAACGATCTTGACGACTTTTACATTATCACCTATGCTGACACCGGCATTCTGCCGGGTAAAATTGTCAATCCGTATCTTGCGCTGGTTCCAATCCTCGACAAGGGCCCGCCAGACCTTGGCCACGGTCCGGCGTTTCCCCTCGATCGCGACCAGGTCCCCGGGCGAGATCTTGAGTGCGAGCATGGTCTCAGGATCCAGCCGGGCCTTCCCGCCACCCTGATCGCCGGGGTACGCGGAATCCACCCTCAATTGTACTTCAGGCATTACCTTAAAGGTCATATACGCAGGGATTTATAGGTACTGATAATGCGGCTCCTCATTTTCGATCCATTCCACGGTGCAGCGGGCGACATGATCACGGGAGCCCTGCTGGACTGCGGGGCAGACCGGGATGCGGTCATGCGGGCGATGGCGGCCGTGGGAGCAGAGCCATCGATCACGACCGTCACCCGGGCAGGGATTCGTGCCCTTAAAGTGGATACGAAAGCAACACCGGCTCACCGGACCCTTGATGAGGTGCTGGAGCGCCTTGATCTGGCCGCTCCTCACATGCCGGCTCCGGCGCTTGCGATGGCCCGCCGGGTCTTCGGGCGGATTAATACTGCGGAAGAGGAGGTGCACGGTTCCCATGTCCATTTCCACGAAGTCGGGGCAGACGATGCGATCGCGGATGTTATCGGGGCCTGCACCGCCCTGCACACACTTGCCGTGGACGGCGTGAAGGTACTCCCGATCACGCTCGGGCACGGTACTGCCACGGGTTCCCATGGCATATTCCCCATTCCGGCCCCGGCCACCGCGGCGATCCTGAAGGGAACAACTCTCGTGGCCACGCCCGGCGACCATGCGGGCGAGCTCTGCACGCCGACCGGGGCGGCCCTCCTCGCGGAATTCTCCACCCTGGATCCCGGCACTGGCAGGAGGATATACCATCCGCGCAACCGGGTATGGCGCCGGCAGCCGGGACCCCCGTCATGCCCCGAATGTCCTCCGGGTGATGCTGGTCGAGACCGCAGGAGCCGGTGATGAATTATCGCAGGACACCGTTGACCTGCTGGAGACGAATGTGGACGATGTCAGTGGTGAAGTGATAGCCCATGCGCTTGCCCGGTTCATGGAGGCCGGCGCACGGGACGCATCTGCTGTCCCGGTCATCATGAAGAAGGGGAGACCGGGTTTCCTGATACGGGTGATCAGCCTGCCTGAGACGAGCGCCCGACTCGCAGAGCTCATGGCGCTCGAGCTCGGCTCGCTCGGGATCCGCTGTATCCCGGCGGTCCACCGCTTCATTGCCGAACGTACGATCGAGGAAGTCATGGTAGCGATCGGCAACGAATCGCGGAAGATGCCGGTGAAGTGCGGCCGGATGCACGGCCGGATCTATCTGGTGAAAGCGGAGTTCGGCCCGGCCGAAGCATGGGCCCGGGACCTGGGTCTGCCGGTACGGGACGTGGTCCGGGCTGTCGAGGAGGCAGGCCGGAACCTGCAGCAGAAACCCACCCTGGGATCCGGTGACCGATGAAGACCGATCGCATGACAAGCGGGCTTCCGGCGCTCGACGCCCTCATCGGTGGCGGGCTCGAGATGAGGACCATCACCCAGATCTACGGCGAACCTGCGAGCGGCAAGAGCACGCTCGCCATGATCGCCGCGGTCTCCTGCCTCCGGGCCGGCCACCCCGTGGTCTACATTGATTCCGAGGGTTTCTCCATCGAGCGGTTCCGCCAGATCGCCGGGGAGGACACGGAGAAAATTGCCGAACACCTCTTCCTCTTCGAACCGCTCGACTTCGAGCACCAGGGTACGATGATCTCCGAGGCAGAGAAGGTGCTCAGGACCCATAAGCCCGGCCTTCTCGTGATGGATTCGGCTACCGCCCTTTACCGCACCGACCTCGAGAAGGGGCGGGACGCCCTGCAGGCACTCACCAAGCAGATGATCCACCTGCTCGGGTACTGCAGGCGCTATGAGATCCCGGTCATCATCACCAACCAGGTGTACATGGACACCGTAAAGAACACGTTCTACGGTCTCGGCGGAGTCGCACTCGAACACCTCTCGAAAGTGATTATCCGGCTTGAAAAGACCGATACGGCGGGTGTCCGCAGGGCCCGGCTGGTCAAGCACCGTTCCCGCCCGGAAGGTGCGTCGTTTCAGTTCGAGATCGTGGAAGAGGGCGTGCGGGTAAAGGACTGATGGGTGCCCGTCAGGACTGTACCTATTACGTATACCCTGCTTTTTCATCTCTCTGCCGGGATGTTTTCCACGGTATTGTAACCATTATCTCTCTGCAATCTGAAAGGTAGGTATTCATGGTTCTCAGTGACGAGATGTCTGCACGGATCCGGAAAGTGCTGGAGAAGCACCCGGAGGGGATCAGCATCACGGATCTTGTCAAATCCGTGGATGTCAACCGGAATACGGCCGGGCGGTATCTTGAGAACATGCTCCTGTCGGGCCAGGTCGAGATGCGCCGTTTCGGGATGGCAAAGATGTACACGCTGACGAAACGGCTTCCCGTTTCCTCGGTCCTTTCCCTCTCATCGGAACTGGTGATGCAGCTCGATAACGGCCAGCGGGTATTTTACGCCAACGATCCGCTCCTCACCTTCCTTGGCGCACCGGCAAAGGACCTGTTCGGGAAGAATATCGAGTTCACACCGTTTTCAATTATCTTCGAAGATGTGTTCACCGAACTCCTCGACCGGTTCAGGAATGGACTTAAAGGGGAGGGATGGCACGGGGAGTTGTCCCGTCCCGTGCGGGAGCGTTTCTTCTTCTGCCGGATTACCCCGACGGTGTCCAACGAGGGTAAAAAAGGGGTATCGGTCATCCTCGAGGATATCTCGGGTCGGAAACGGGACGAGGAGCGGATCCGGAAAAGCGAAGCCCGGTTGCGGAGTATCTTCAGGGTCGCTCCCGTAGGTATCGGTGTGTTGGCCGATCGTATCCTCCTGGAAGTGAACGACCGCTTCTGCGAGATGACCGGGTATTCTCCTGCTGAAATAGTCGGAGGATCGGCGCGGATACTGTACCGTTCAGAAGAAACATTCAGGAATGTCGGAACGCTGTATACCCGCCAGATACGGCAGAGCGGGAACGGCACGCTCGAGACACAGTGGGTAAAAAAGGACGGGACGGTCATCGATGTTCTCCTGAACACGACCCCGCTGGACCCGGCCAATATTTCCGGCGGGATCACGTTCACGGTACTGGATATCACCGCACGCACGCTGGCCGAGCAGGCGCTGCGGGAGAGCGAGTCGACGGCACGGGCGCTTCTCAATGCCCCGACCGATACCATCATCCTGATGGACAACCGGGGCGTGATTCTGGACCTGAACGAAAATGCCGTGCTGAGACTGGCAAAAAAACGTGAGGATGTGGTCGGAATCCTCTCAGATACTGTTCTTCCCCCGGATCTCGCACAGGAACGGAGAAGAAAGATCTCCAGGGTTCTGACAACCAGAAAACCTGTCCGGTTCACCGATGAGAGCGGTGGTACCTGGTTTGACAATGTCGCGTATCCCATCCTTGATAACCAGGGAAACGTTGCCCGGCTTGCCATCATGGCCCGGGATATTACCGATCAGAAAAGGGCTGAAGCTGCGCTGCGGGAGAGCGAGGAGAAATACCGGCACCTTGTAGAACAGTCATTGCAGGGACTGACCATCATACAGAACGGCCTGCCGGTCTTTGCAAATGCAGCCATGCTGGAGATCAGCGGCTTTTCCTCTGATGAATACCTGGCGCTCAGCCCGGAGGAATTGATGGCCACGGTTCACACGGGGGATCGCGACCATATCCGAAAAGTGATGAAAGCCCGTCTGGAAGAAAAAATTTTTCCTGCAGAAAATGAATTCCGTATTCTGCGGAAGGACGGGCAGATCCGGTGGGTTCTCACCCGTGGCATGCTGATCACGTACCATCAGGCACCCGCCATCCAGGTTGCCTATTTTGATATTACCACCAGAAAGATGGCCGAAGATGCCCTGCGGGAGAGCGAGGACCGGTACCGCAAGCTCGTGGAGATTTCGCCCAATGCCGTGATCCTCCACCGCGACGGGAAGGTCATCTATGTGAACCCGGCATTGATCCGGCTCCTGAGAGCAGGCAGCGCAGGAGACCTGCTTGGCAAAAACGTCCTTGATCTTCTTCAGCCGTCGTACCGGGAGAGGATCCAGGCCAATATCACCAAGGACCTCACCGGAGAACCGACACCCTTCATGGAACTGCAGATGCTCCGTGCAGACGGGACGACGGTGTTCGTGGAAGGCCAGGGCGCCGGGACAACCATTGATGGCATGCCTGCGGTCCTCGTAGCGATCAACGACATGACCGAACACCACCACGCCTCGCTTGCCCTGAAAGAGAGCGAGGAGCGGTACCGCACCCTTGCCGAAGCCTCCCAGGATATCATCTATCTCGTGGGCAGCGATGATCGCGTGGAATATGTCAACAGCTGTGCTGCAGCAATCATGGGACTTCCGGCCGATGAGGTCATCGGGAAAAAACGCTCTTCCCTGTTCTCCGGTGAACTGGGGCAGCGTCAGGCACAGGGATTAGGCCGGGTATTCGAAACGGGAAAAACAATGCGCAGCGAAGGGGCAATGGAAATTTTCGGGACCCTGCACTGGTTCGATCACTCATCTGATGCCGATCACGGATGCACAGGGACGTAGTAACCTCTGTTCTGGGCGTTTCGCGTGACATCACCGACCGGAAGCGGGCGGACGAGCAGCTTTTGCAGCGCGAACAGCAGTACCGGTTTATCTTCGATAATTCGCTCGATATCATCAACCGCCAGACCCCGGACTGCATCTGCACCTCTGTCTCGCCGGCTGATAACTCCTCTTCTCGGGTACTCGGAAGAGGAGGTGCTGGGCAAATCCGCGCTTGCCATGGTGCATCCTGATGACCTGGATCTCATCCAGCGCAACATGAGGGCAATTGTACAGGACGGGTTAAGCCATCTCACTTCAACGTTCCGTTTCCGGCACAAGGATGGCCGATACCTCTGGTTCGAGTCAACGACAAAGGTCATCCGCGACGAGAAGACCGGGCAGGTCCTGGAGTTCCTGAGCATGTCCCGCGATATCACGGCCCGGAAGTCCGACGAATGATAGTGGGGGATCTGAACGCCGGTGACCTGACCTGAAAACGTGTCAGAACGGGATAACCCCGGTGAACACCGTCACGGCCGGCCCCTGCATCTTCGCCCCGCCCTTTACGTAGATCGTAAGGGGGCCGCCCCGGGTCTCGACCTCGACGACATCACCGGTAAGCCCGAGCCGGTGCATGACCGCTGCCGATGCGGTCGCGCCGGTGCCGCACGAGAGTGTCTCCTCCTCGACCCCGCGCTCGAAGGTGCGGATCCGTATGCTGTTCTCACCGGTCTTCTCCACGAAGTTCACGTTCGCGCCTTTCGGGAACGTCGCATGGCGCCGGATTGCCGGTGCAACGGATGCCACGTCGATCGCATCCACGGAGGTCACCGGGATGACCGCATGCGGGACACCGGTGTTCACGGCATAGACATCAAAGTCGCCGATATGCTCTTTGTAGTCACCGGTCCCGGTTGCCGGGATATCCTTCCGGTCGAACTGCGGCTGGGTCATCATGACCGTTGCCGAGAAACCGTCCTCCGTGCTCTCCAGTGCAACCCCGATCGACCCCGCGGGGGTCTCCACGGTGCAGGACTCTTTCACGTAGCCGGCATCGAACGCAAACTTGGCAAGGCACCGGATACCGTTCCCGCACATCTCCGCCTCGCTCTCGTCCGGCTGGAGGAGGCGCATCCTGAGATCGTCCTTTGCCGATTTCATGAGGAATATCACGCCGTCCGCCCCGATCCCGAAGCGGCGGTCGCAGTAGATGGCAGCGAACTGCCCCTTCATGTCGTCGGGGATAACGAGCTTGTGGTACTCATCGATCACGATGAAGTCGTTCCCGTTCCCGTGCAGTTTTGCAAATGGTATTTCCATGGTGATTTTCCCTCGCTATCCTGGTGGCCTGTGGCAGGCCGGAGTCAGTGATAAGTTTGGATGTCCGGGTGGATAGGGTTTATCCTTTTAAAAAATGCCCGGATAAAAGAAAATCATGCTCGCAGAAATCTTTTGATATTAACCATGACGCTCTCGGGGGCTCCGCCCCCGCCGCTAGGCCATCCCCCGGTTGCGATTATGCCGTATTTCCTGTACACAATCATGCAGAAATTTCTTCTACGGGGAATTCAGAGGCATCGCATGCGCCCCCGCCCCCAACGGGGGCAGGGATGGCGCAAGGGGGGCGATCCAGTCTCTCGAAATTGGATTTTCTCCTGAATGGGCAGGAAAAGACCATCAGATCTTCGAGAAGGCCATCAGACCTCCCGCTTCTTATCCTTCATTGTGATGGTTGAGCTCGAAACGATTTCTGGAATTCCGCGATGTCCCAGCCCAGGTATTCCCGGATGATCACGTACGCCATCTGCGGGGGGATCGCCCCGGCTTCGGTGACGATCAGGTCGATGTATTCCGCGGGCGTTACATCGAACGCCGGGTTGCGCACGGTCACGTTCGGGAGCGTCCTGCGGATCGCCTCCGGCAGCACCTCGTCCGGGCCCCGCTCCTCGATCTGGATCAGCTCCCCGATGACCGTCCGCGGGGCAAACTTGTAGGTCTCGGCAGCCACGATCATGTTCACCCGCGCCTCTTTTGCCGTATGGGCCACCTGCGAGGTGCCGATCTTGTTCACCACCGCACCGTTGACGGTCACGGCATCGGCACCCACGATCACGAGGTCCACGTCGTTGATGAACGACCGGACCGCGGAATCGACGATGAAATTCGTCTTAATGCCCGCATCGTTCAGCGTCCGGATCGTGATGTGTCCCTGGTTCCGCGGCCGGACTTCGGTGGCAAAGACCTCGATCTCCTTGCCGCTCCGGTGCGCCTCGATGATGCACCCGAGCGCCACTTCGGAGTTGCAGTGGGTCAGGATGATATCGCCGTCCCGGATGTGCCGGGCGCCGAACCGGGCGATCTTCTCCACCGCATGCCGGGATGACTGGATGAACCCGTCGGCCCGGCTGACCAGCCCGGACCGGGCTGTCTCCGGTATCCGTTGCCCGGTCAAGCCCGTTCATCACGATATGGACCGCGTTCGGGAGCGATACCGCGGTCGGCCGCGTTGCTACCAGGATCCCTGCTGCCCGCTCCATCTCCGCGACAAATGCCGGCAGGTCATCACCTTTCAGGGAAGTGCATGATCCCTGAGCGCTTCGGCTGCTGCCCGGGCAATCCGGCCGGCCCCCGGATCTCCATTCTCTTTATCTTCTCTGCGGTTTCAGGTACGGACATCAGCTTCATTCAATGAATGAACAGAAAAGTACATAGATTTATTGCCGGGTGTCGCCATGTCCGTAGCCGTTGTTTTCGACAGTGCAGGAACGCTCCTGAACACCTACCGGGTTGCAAAGGATATCTGCAACCATAAACTGCTCCCCGGGATCGAGACCACGACCCTCACCTTCAGTTCTCCCGACCGGGTACTGATCGTGCTCCCCGTCCATTCCAAGGACCTGATGGCTGCAGCCCCGGCAGCCCTCCTCTCGGAATACCTTGTCCGGCACGACATCGGCTTTGGCATCAGCTGCACCCGGAAGATCACGACCGCAGATGAGATCGGGGATATCCTGTACGCCGATGACAGCGCACGGGTGGGCGACCTGCAGGAATGCATCCGCAATGTCTGGACCGTCTGCAAAGAGGAATCGGTGGTGACCTTAAACAGCGGGGCGATCATCAACATGGCCTGGCGGGAAATCGAGTTCGCCATCACTGCCGGGGGCTGGCCGTTTGACGGGGCAAAGGAGGCGATCACCGCCCTCCACCGGATGGGCGTGCCGACCTTTATCGCCTCCGGCGACCGGGTCACGAAACTGGAGCGGATGGCCGACCATCTCGGGATCCCCCGTGACCGGGTGTACGGTGTGGCCACGCCAACGGTAAAAGCGCAGATCGTGAACGACCTCCGGCAGGAATATGACCGGGTGCTCATGGTCGGTGACGGGATCAACGACCTGTGTGCCATGCGGAACGCGGATATCGCCATCCTCACGGTCCAGCAGCCCGGCGACCGGCCGGAGGAACTGTACAAGGAAGCGGATTACGTAGTGAAGAGCGTTGGCGAAGTGGTAACCATTGTGCAGGATCTGATTGCAGCGAAAAAAAATTGCGATCGTGACGGCTGTGGTGCTGCATATAAAAGGTAATATGCGACCTGTGCTACATTAGGTATAAGGGTATTATGAAGGCTCCACTGATCACGGTCGAGAACCTCTGCATGGATTTTGATGGCGAGGCGGTTCTCAAGAATATCTCTTTTGAGATTGCAGAAGGCGAGATCCTGGGGATTATCGGCAGGAGCGGCGCAGGAAAGACGGTCCTCATGCACCTCATGCGGGGTGTGGAACAGCCGCCGACGAGCGGAAAGATCATCTACCACACGGCAGTCTGCAGCGGGTGTGCGTATCTCGATGTCGGGAGTTCGGCCGGGAAGCCCTGCCCGCACTGTGGCGGCGTCATGACCGCACAGGACATCGATCTCTGGAACGAGAAAGACGAGACACTCCGGCGCCGGCTGATGCGCCGGACCGCCATCATGTTCCAGCGCACCTTTGCCCTGTATGGTGATGACCGGGTTATCGAGAATGTCCTTCACGCACTCGACGATATCGAATATCCCCCGGAACAGGCAATCAACCGTGCAGCGGACCTCATCGACCAGGTACGGCTCTCGCACCGGATGATGCATATCGCCCGTGACCTCTCGGGAGGCGAGAAGCAGCGGGTTGTCCTCGCCCGCCAGCTCGCAAAGGAGCCCTTCATGCTCTTTGCCGACGAACCGACCGGCACGCTCGACCCCGGCACGGCAAAGATCGTGCACGAGATGCTCTCGGCAGCAGCAAAGACCAACAACATGGGTATCGTGGTCACGTCCCACTTCTCGCAGGTGATCGAGGATGTGGCCAGCCGTGCCATCCTGCTCGTGGACGGCAGCATCGCGAGCATCGGGGCGCCAAAGGATGTCATCGCCCAGTTCATGAAAGGCTATGATGACAGCGAGAAGTTCGAAGCGACCGAGCTCGGCGAGAAGATGGTGGTTGCCCGCGACCTGACCAAGCGCTACATCTCGGTTGACCGCGGCGTTGTCAAGGCAGTCAACGGGGTCTCGTTCGAGGTCCAGACCAAGGAGATCTTCGGGATCATCGGCAAGAGCGGGGCAGGCAAGACCACCCTGTCCGGTATCATCGCCGGTCTCGTGGAACCGACCAGCGGCGAGATCAATATCCGGATCGGCGATGAATGGGTCGACATGACCAAGCCGGGCGTTGAGCAGCGGGGCCGGGCAACCCCCTATATCGGGCTCCTCCACCAGGAGTACGACCTCTTCCCGCACCGCACGGTGCTCGACAACCTGACCGATGCGATCGGCCTCGAGTTCCCCAAGGAGCTGGCCATGAGAAAGGCGCTCGTCACGCTCCGGATGGCCGGTTTCTCCGAGGCCAAGAGTATGGAGATCCTCGACCGGATGCCCGCCCAGCTCTCGGAAGGGGAGCGGCACCGCGTGGCACTCGCACAGGTGCTCATCCGCGAGCCGCGGCTCGTGATCCTCGACGAGCCGACCGGCACCATGGACCCGATCACCAAGATCGATGTGAAGCATTCCATCATGCATGCCCGCGAGGAGATGGAAGAGACCTTCATCGTGGTCTCGCATGATATGGAGTTCGTGCGGGACATCTGCGACCGCCTTGCCCTGATGCGGGGCGGGAAGATCGTGCAGATCGGCAAGACCGCGGACGTGCTGGCACATCCTGACCGCAGAAGAGCGCAAGGTCATGAGCCAGCCGGCCCCGGTCCCTGAGGTGACGATGGTCACCATCCACCTCGACGGGGAGAGGCTGGATGTCGCTGCAGGCAGCACCCTTGGCAGCATCCTAAAAGACCACCCCCCGGGCTGTGTTGTGGCGATCATCCGCCCGGCCACCCAGGAGCAGGCAAAGACCGGCAGCCTTGCCATCAGCACGACCGCGGGCCAGATCACGGTCGAGCTCACCGGTGAGCATGCATCTTTTCTCGAAGCGCCGGCAATCGTCCCGCAGCTGGTGCTCCACTGGCAGGACCGCTACGCAGCCGCTTTCGGGCCGTTTCCTTCCGATATCCATCCCACGAGAAAAGCCCACCTGTACGAGCGGGGCGATGTCATCCTCGGTTGCGGGGGATACGACCCGGCGCGGTCATACCTTATCTTTTCAAAGAGCCGGCATTCGGCCGACCATGGTGCCGATGAGAGCGGCGGGGTGATCGGGACGGTTGTCAGCGGCAGGGGGGTGCTCGACCGCTGGTCGGCAGGGGACAAGGTAACAAAGATCGAGCCGGTAATCAGTTGGGCGGACACCAGCCGTTCGTTCACCACAACCGACACGGGGCTCGTCCTTGAGGACGGGATGCAGATAGTGACCCGTGTGGCTGTCGTGGCACAGGGCTTTTCTCCGGAAAAAATCACCACGGAAGCCGCCGCAAGCGTGGAGCACCTGCTCCTTGCACTGCAGTCCGGGCGTTTTGTCGTGGACCGGGCAACCAGCACCCATATCACAGACCTCCGGCGTGCAGGGACGGATGTGCCCCGGGAATACCGCCACCCGCGAAGGGAGGGAATCGTCACGGTCCGGGCAGCGGGAAAGGCTTCCGGAGGGGTTTATCTCTACCGTACCGATGTCCCGAGCAGCATGGTGCACAACATTGCCGGGCAGGTAGTGCAGGGCATCGAGCTGGTCCGGCTTGCGCAGGAACACGACGTGATCGCGGTGAGCGTACAGCCGGAACGCATCGACCTGCTCGGCCTGCCGATCCAGCAGGCAAAAGAGATCGCATCCGCCCGGGGGCTCACGCTGGTCATTGATAAGGATGCAGGGGAGCGGATCGTGGTCTCCCAGGACCCCGGCACTACGCTGGAAGCGCTTGCCGAGAAAAAGGTTCTCATCACGACGGCATCCACAGACAAGGTGATCGCAATCGAGCTCGACGACGCCAATGCACCGGCGAGTGTCGCCGTCTTCCGGCGGATCACCGGCCTTATTGAGCATACTGCCGGGATGCTGCCGGTCTTCATGAAGTTCGACGACGTGGTTCTCTTCCGCCGGATATCCCGGCCGGTATCAGGATCAATCCGGAGAACAACCCCCATGAGGAGTCCCCCGCCGCCGGCCTCGGGATCACCAATGATTCCCGCAAAAATACGGGGCTCGTGGGCGTCCGCCTCTCTGCCAACCGGGAATTCGGGCCCACGTCCGAACCCTTTGAAGGGACCAACCTTATCGGCCGGGTCATTGATACGGAAAAACTGAAAAAAGTAAAGGAGCGGGAAAAAGTGTATATCAGGGAGGTGCGGCGGTGACGGATTATACCCCGGTTCTCGTTGGCACCGTGACGAAATACGTTGTGGTGGAATCGTTCGATATCACCCCGGCAGATCTCGGGGTCCGGGCATATGAGATCGCGAAAGGCACCATGATCAAGGAGACCTGTTTTGGGCTTGTCATCAACGGGAAAGAGGAGGAAGTGGACCGGGTCATCGCCGAGCTCCGGAAGATCGACCCCGATCACATCTTTGTCAAGGACCGCGGCTTCCCGCCCGGTGATTCCCGCCGCTGCCGGGCAAACCTCGGCGGAGCACGCCCGGGGTACCATGGCATGGAGAACGAGATGACGGTCATTCCCTATGTTTCTTTCGGACTTGAAGCGATAAAGACCCGTGACATTGCGACCATCCCCCCGCCACAAAACCCGCTCGAGCACAAGGATCTCGAAATTTCCCGCCTGAAACAACTGATCGATGCACAGGAGTCCTGAAATGGTAAAAGTATTCATTTATCCCGCAACGAGCCTGATCCTCTCTGACCTGGTTTCCCGTTACGGCCATACCCCGCTCTCGTCGGCTGTAGCCATCCGCGAACGTATCCAGACCGCAGGACTCGAATCCCCGCCGCTCCAGATCACCCCCGAGGAGCCGAAGAAAGGCCTGAAGTGGGCTGCGGTCGAGGTGCCCGCCGGCGTCCGGGGCCGGATGTCGCTCTACGGGCCGCAGATCGAGGCCTGCGAGGCAGCGATCATCATCAACGACGCCGACCTCTCGTTCGGCTGCATGGGGTGTGCCCGGACAAACGAGCTGATAAAATTCCTCGTGCGGCAGAAGGACATCCCGAGGCTCGACCTCTCTTACCCGAAGAGCGAGGAAGAGGGCGTGCAGTTCGTTGCGGCAATAAAACGGTTCCTCGACGGGCTGGGAGGGAAGAAATGACACCCCCGGTACGGATCGCCCAGCTCTCCTGCGGGCCCGAATATTCGGGTATCCAGCGCGAGATCGATATCGCAGCCCATGAGGTGGGCGGCGAGATCTTCTTCCCCGATATCGCGCTCAAGGACATCCGCCGGGATTTTGACCGGTTCGGTCTTGACGTACGGAGCCCGGACTTAAAACTCGCCATTGCCCGGGCCATGGCACTCGTCGAGGGGCGGGTGGAAGCCGACGCGGTCTTCATCGCCACCTGCTTCCGGTGCGCCGAGGCGGCGATTGTGAGAAACGAGCTCCGGCACTATATCACCACTCACTCGAAACTGCCGGTGGTCAGTTATTCGTTCACCGAACGGACCACCTCGGGAACGCTCCTCACCCGCATGGAAGCGCTCACCACGATTGCACGGCGCCGCGCCCTGCTCGCCCGGGAGACCCAGCAGGGTCTCACCCTGGGCCTTGACTCAGGTTCCGCAACGACAAAAGCGATCGTAATGAAGGACAATAAGATCATCGGCACCGGATGGCAGCCCACCACGGAGGTGATTAAAAGCGCCCAGGAAGTGATTGCTTCCGCTCTCCAGAGTGCAGGGGTTACCCGGGACGAGATCCAGGCGGTTGGTACCACCGGCTACGGCCGGTTCCTTGTCGGAAAGGAGATCAAGGCCGACCTCATCCAGGAAGAGCTGACCGTCAACTCGAAGGGGGCGGTCTACCTCGCCGACCGCCAGCACGGGCCGGCGACCGTCATCGATATCGGGGGTATGGACAACAAGGCGATCTCGGTGATGGACGGCATCCCCGGCACGTTCACGATGGGCGGCATCTGCGCAGGGGCGAGCGGCAGGTTTCTGGAAATGACCGCAAAACGGCTTGGGGTCGATATCACCGAGCTCGGGCCGCTTGCCATGAAAGGCATGGGCGGGAGGGTGCCGATGAACAGCTACTGCATCGTCTTTGGTACCCAGAGCCTGGTCAACGCCCTTGCCGCCGGGAGCACCCGCGAGGACGTTGCTGCAGCAGCCTGCCATTCCGTTGCCGAGCAGGTCTTCGAACAGCAGCTGCAGGAAGTGGACATCAGGGAGCCGGTCATCATGGTCGGGGGCACGTCGCTCATCGAAGGTCTCGTCTTTGCCATGGGCGAACTGCTCCAGACAAAGATTGTCGTGCCGCCGTACTCGCAGTATATCGGTGCGGTCGGGTCTGCGCTCCTTGCATCAGGATTCATAAAGGAACGATGAGATGGTTGCCCTTGAGTACTTTGTTGTGGAGTGCCCCGAGCCGCTGGGGGGAGAGTACTACCGGCAGATCGCAAACGACGTCCTCTTAGACCACAACCTCCTCAAAGTGATCGAGAAACTCCATATCTTTATCGACCCGAAGGTGCCGGTCTTTGTTGCGGTGGGGACGCTCCGGAAGATCACGACGATCATCCGCGTCCGCGACTTTGCAAACGTGAACCCGCTTGAAGGGAAGATCACCCTTGTCATTTCGGATGAGACGTACCTCGCCCCGATGCTGAAGCTCTTCTGGGAGAAATTCGGGAAAGACCACGTGGAACAGCCGGACCGTTTCACCGTGATGCTCTACGGTGTCACGATGGCTCCCCGGGAGATCGAGGACCTGGTGGTTGCCGACCCGAGCGAGTCCGTGTTCCGGGACCTGATCTACGCGTTCCGGTGTATTGCACCGGAAGGTTTCCGGCTGCGGAGCGAGAAGTTCACCAAAGAGAAGTTCTCATTCGTTGCAAGCGAGAACACGCTTGCGGAAGACATCGATACGCTCGTTGCCGCGAAGTTCGCCCTGATAGGTGAGAAACCATGACCCTGGTACCGGTCACGTACAAGGGCGGGATCTACCAGCACGACATCATTGTCGACCTGATCGAGGACCTTGGCGGGTATATCGTCCAGAAGCACATCATTGCGGCGGAAGTCGTGCTCCAGTGTTTTGTCCCCAGGGACGATATCGATCTGATCCGCACCCTTGCAAAACCCCTCTTTGGCGAAGTGACCGACTCGCCGCTCGTGGGGACCGAGATCGCGATCGTTTCGATGAGCCTCGAGATCCACCACCTGCCCCACCCGTCCTGCGACATCGCGGAGTACGTGCGCCGGATCGGGGCGAAGAGCAACATGGTCAGCCTTGCCCGGGGGCCCGGGAAACGGATCGCGGGACTGAATGACGAGGAGCGGGACGTGATCAACGAGCACGACGTCGCGGTCTACCTGCTCGGGAACTTCGAGACCTGCATCGAGTACAAGATCCCGACGCTCCGGCGGGGGATCGAGGTGCCGATCGTGCTCTGCGGCGGCCCGGACGAGGAGACCCTCCGGCGCATCACGAACCCGCCGTTCGAGGGGTACGTGGGCAATGTCGGGCGGTTCATGCGCAGGACAAAGGAGGCCGACCAGCTGGAGAAGCTGGACGAGATCGTTGCCGTGATAACACAGGTGGTGGAGAAGAAGCGGAACGATATAGCCAAAGACCCGCTCTCGGTCTCCCCTGCACGGCTCATGGACCTGATCCGGGAGAAGGTGCCCGACGATTCTCGATGTCACGTCCCCCACGCCCCTCACGGTCCAGATGCGGGGGCTCCGGGTGAAGCTGCCCTACGACCGGTATGCAGCCCCGCTGCGGACGATCGAGATCGAGGACGGGATAAAACTCGGGGATGTGGCGGAGGTCGTTCCCTCGCGGATGCGGGACTATATCCTTGTTAAGATCCTGCCGTTCTCCGAGACCAACACGGTGATTTGATGGCAAAGAAGGTATCAGCACTCTCAACAAAAGACCAGTTCGAGGAGAAGCTCGCGCATATTGTGGAGATTGGCGCCGAGAAGACTGCGGAAGAATGGATGCAGGATATCGAGCAGGAATACGGGCGGGTGCCGCTCGTCTTCAAGCGGATGGGCGAGCGCCCCGAGGTGCTCATCTCCCACCTGCTGTACAAGGGCACGGTTGCCCAGACAAGCCCGCTCGACCCGAAGTACGTGGAGCTGATCAGCATGGCAGTCGGTGCTGCCCTCAAGTGCCCGCACTGTACCGGCTACCACATGCAGGCTGCTCTGAAGATGGGGGCTACCCGCGAGGAGATCCTCGAGGTGATCCTGCTGTCCGGGATGATATCGAACTCTTCCGTGCTCGCCAACGCGTACCGCATCATCGATGAGAAGCTGGAGAAGTGCATCCCCTGCGAGACGAAGGGTGTCGGGCGGGGCGAGAAGGCACCGGCAAAGAAGAAGCCTGCCACGCGTGCGGCAACGAAACGGAAGTAACCACTTTCCGACGAGATCCCATGAGCAGGAAGATGTTCACCTGCCCGAAGTGCGGTTATGCTGATTCGGAATTACATACCATCTGTCCCGAATGCGGCCGCCCTTCATGCGGGACTATGCCGACACCCGGATCCACCCGCGGGACCCGGACCTGACCGGGATTTTGTACCGTCAGGTTCTGGGCATGGGTCCTGCTGGTGCTGACCGTGGGCGGGATTGTCCTTGGCCTGCTTGCCTCATTCGGTGTTTTCTGACGCAGGCCAGTCGCCTCGGTGGATTTTTCCCGGATCTCCTGTCTCTCTCCCTCTATTGAACCCCGGCCATCGTAATAATTCATAAAGAAAAATCTTAAAACAGGATATGAGCACAGGCGGGGCAGAAACACGATTGATCTGTTACAGGACTTTTTGTGACGCCGGTAATGCACACGCCGGACTGCCCTGCTTTCGTGAATAACCGGGAACGTGCTCCATGATCCCGGTAACCCTCAATACTTTTCTTGAATATTCCGGCACCGGCCTTGGCATCTCTGGCTGGGGGTGCGCCAGATCGGGAGCATCAGTGCCCGGCAGCCTGGCTTTCTCGTCTGGATTATCGGTGGCCTGCTCCTGATTGCATGAGGCTACCATACGAAAGCCCGGGCCATCATGCTCATCAACGCGGTGAATGTGGTGATGGCGGTATCGGCGCTCGTGGCGCTGATCTCAGGAGCAGAATGAATAATGGTGATCCCTGTTCTTCCGCTGTCATACCCCGGCCAGGCAACGCAGGCGTTCTAACTGCCAGTCGCGTTCCCGGATCAGACCATCATCTGCATTACCGGAACGGGCAGCGGCAGCCCGGATTCCATACAGGGCGCTGCCCAGGGCATGGGTGGGAACGTGAGCCGTTGCCACCGCCTGGCCTGCAGCGTGGGCAGCAGCCCGTGCGTCCTCCTCTTCCGCTTCACGGGCGGCGGCATGGGCATCGAGCGAAGCCTTGCGTATATCTGCCATCTTAAACACCCCGTCAGCCACCCATTTCCGGCATGCCTCGATCGCTTTCCGCGGCCTGTCATCGTCGGGATATTTTTCTTCAAAACAGGGGAGGACATGCTCTGCACACTCCGCAGCCCAGAGAGCCAGTATCTTCTGGTCCGGTTTGAAGACCTGGTGGTCTATATTCTCTGAAAAAGGTTTGTTCAAAATTTCTGAAACCGACCTGCGGATGTCATAGAGCACCAGAGCCGGTTTTATTTTTTTCCGGGTTTTTCGTTTCATGACCATCAATAGTGAAAAACCTGTTTACCGGTCGTCTTATTAATCTTTTATGACCGGTTCCGTCAGCCTGTCGGTGTGCATCCGTGACCCCGGACTTCTTCCAGAGGGGTACCCCCCACCCGCATGGGGGGGAGGTGGGGGGGACCTCCCCCCCTTTAGTTCTGCCGGATTCCGGAGGCTTACCAATATCGGGAACCCCACGGTTCCGGGCCTTTACGCCGGATGGTCCAGAGGAAACAGAGGGGATGCGGCTACGCAAATGGGTATAATACTCGTGATTGTGTGGGGGGGTAGGGGGTACCCCCCCCGCCACTTTATTTTCCGGAGGGGTACCTCCCCCCCACCCTGCATGGGGGGAGGTGGGGGGTACCCCCCGTCTGACACGTGCCGGAAGAAGCGGTTTTTTGGGTTTTCAGACGGGAGATGTCCTGAGGAATCGAGCCGGAAACAAGGGGGGTGGGGGTACCCCCCTCCGGTTTTTTTTGGGGCACCCCTCCACCAACAATTTGATCTGGTGCTTGAGTCAGCAGGGTTTGTATTTCAAGATACTCGTAAATACGTTTCAGAGGCACGCTTAAAAGATCAGAACCAGCAACAAGAGCAGGAGTAATAAAATCATGAATACCCATATCGCATTTCTCCGCGGGATAAACGTTGGCGGGAATACCCTGGTATCCATGAAGGACCTGACCGCGATCTGTATGCAGATCGGGTTTGAACATGTCCGGACCTATCTCAACAGCGGTAACGTGATCTTTCAGAGTCCCCTGCCGGTGGCAGAGTTGCAGGAAGCGCTTGAAACGGCATTAACGGGGAAAACCGGGAAAGAGATCGGGGTTGTTATCCGTAGTCCCGGAGAACTGGAACGTGTTGTCAGGAATAACCCCTTCCCGGAAGCTGTTCCTTCGCAGGTCGGCGTTCTCCTGGTCACGGAACCGGTAGCAGAGAATATCCTTGCAGAATTTGTCATCCCGGGCAGGGAGAGGGTCGTGCCTAGCGGGCGGGAGGTGTATGTCCATTACCCGGATGGCATGGGACGCTCAAAACTCAAATGGCCCCGCTCGCTTAAAAACGGGACAATGCGGAATATCAACACGCTCGCGAAGCTGGTCAGTCTTGCTGCGGAAGGGTAGGTTTTTCTATCAGGATCCGATTGTAACAACAAAACCGCGATCCGATTTTGCAATGAAAATCGGATCCCGATCGATCCGGATCCGTTTTTCAATCGGGATCGTGATCGCGATTGCAATTTCAAAATCGGGATCCGGTTTGAAAATGAAAATCGCCGATCGATTTTGAGATCAAAATCGCGGATTGATTATCGTACGAAAATCGGGATCCGATTTATCGTTCCGTCTGTACTTTTGGTCCACAAACCGTTTTTCAATCGCGATCCGGTTTCGAAATGAAAATCGCGGATCGATTTTGATCTGAAAATCACTGATCGATTCCGGAAATAAAATCGATCAGCGATTTTTCCGGAATGGTTTTCAATCGGGATCGTGATCGCGATGAAAAAATTTCAAGCTGAGATTGATTAAAAATGTTATGCAGTGTGTGGGAAGAGAACAATATCCATACTTTAATTATATTAATAATCGTAATCTGGAATAGGTTGGAGAGTATCAATCTTGGTTAGATTTCAAAGAAGGATCTCTTTGGGGCCTGGTTTAAGATTAAATTTATCAAAATCGGGTATTGGCATATCAACAGGAATTAGAGGATTTAGTCTTTCCACAGGTTCGCGGGGCCCCTCATTAAACCTAGGAATTCCTGGAACTGGGCTCTCTCAAAGAATTTCATTGAATAGCAACAAAAAGCGGACAACTTCAACAAATTCATTCGAATACGATTTCACAAATGTGTCAATATCCATTGACAATACTGGTATAGTTCAAGTTTGCAATCAACATGGACAGCGACTCGATGATAATGAACTTCGAAAATTAAAGAGAACCGAATGGTATAAAGAAACGATAAAATCGTTAAATTTGGATTTTTTCAATAAGATTGAGGATGAAAAGCAATGCTTTATTGAAATCTTTAAGAAAACGCCCCCGATAAAATCTGATAATGAATGGAGAAACGAGAGCGAGGAAATAACCGCACAATTATTTGTAAAAACATACACAGAATCAACACCTACTGAAGAGAGATGTCACAAAGAGTTGATGCAGGAAGCAAATGAAAAAATCAAGAGTTTCTTTTTTTGGACAAATCCCCGAAAACGACAAGAATACGTAAACAGTAAATTCGAACAGTATTTTCTAGAGGAGACATCCGCTTGGGAAAAACGAAAAAAAACATTCGAAATTAACGAGAAAAAACGAATAGAACAATTGGAACAAAGGCAGGCAGAAATATTAAATAAAATAATTCCCGGAGAAAGCAATTATGTAAATGAGGCGATTTCCTCTCTCATTCAAAATTTTTCACTTCCAATAGACTTCTTTATTGAATATGAATATTCCAATAATGGAACCTTATTTGTCGATCTGAGATTTGCCGGAAATTGAAGATTTACCAGATAAAAAGGCGAATATTTTAGCTACAGGAAAAGTCTCGCTCAAAGATAAAACACAAAAAGAGCTCAAAGAAGAATATGCAAAATGTGTTTGCGGATTAGCTTTCTTCTTTGCTGGACATTTCTTTAACATCACCCCTAAAATCGGCCAGATTGTGATTTCTGGATATACACAAAGACTCGATAAAAAAACCGGTAATCAAAATGATGACTATGTTTACTCGATAAAATTCATTCGGGCTCCGTTTGCAGGTTTAGTAATAAAAAATATTGAACCGGTTGCCGCCTTTAGTAATTTCGAGAACAAACTCGATATCAAATCAAATTTTGAAATGAAAAATATCATTCCATTCAATTGACACATTTCGATATTTTTAACCCGTCAGGGAAGGCTGGATAAAAACAATGCATTTTCAGGGATTTACTTCCCCTTTTTCTTCCCTATCCCCTTATCAGCAGTCCCGAACAGCTCGTTCACCATCTTGACCGCACACAAATCCCCGCACATAGAGCAGGTCTCCGTCTCGCCGTCCCGCTCGTGGATCTTCCGGGCATGCTCCCCATACAGCGCCAGCCGGAACTGCTCGTCCCAGTCGAGCTCGTGCCGGGCTCTCGCCATTGCCACCTCGCGGTCCATCCGCCAGCCCTCGGCCTTCCGGACGGTATCGCCGACATGGGCTGCGATCTTCGCCACCCGCGTGCCCTCGATGATATCCGCGACATCCGGGAGGGCGAGGTGCTCGCTCGGCGAGACCATGCAGAGGAAGTCGGCGCCGTTCAGGCAGGCTGCGGCCCCCCCGATGGCTGCCACGACATGGTCGTAGCCCGGCGCGATGTCGGTGACGAGCGGGCCGAGCAGGTAGAGCGGGGCATGGTCGGTGACCTCTTTTATCATCCGCACATTGTAGCCCACCTGGTCGAGCGGCATGTGGCCCGGGCCCTCGATCATCCGCTGGACAGCGGCTTCCTGCGCCCGTTTCGCGAGCGTGCCGAGCGTCATGTACTCCACGGACTTTGCCAGCTTCTCCGCGTCCTGCAGGCAGCCGGGGCGCATCCCGTCCCCGAGGCTGATGGTGACATCGTGCTCTGCAAGGATCTCCAGCAGGTAGTCGTACTCGGCATAGAGCGGGTTCTCCTCGTCCCGCTGCATCATCATCGCGCAGTGGAATGTCCCGCCCCGGCTCACAACGCCCATCAGCCGGGGGTCGGCTTTGAGGGCATCGAGCGCCTGCCGGTTCACGCCGCAGTGGAGTGTTAAGAAATCCACGCCCTGCTTGCAGTGCTCCCGGATGACCCTGAAGAGCAGGTCGGCATCAACGTCCGCTGCATTCCCGGCCCTGCGGACCGCTTCGTATATTGGCACGGTTCCGACCGTGGTGTCAAGTGAGAGCATCTTCTTCCGGATCGCAACAAGGTCGCCGCCGGTCGAGAGGTCCATCAGCGCATCGGCGCCATTGGCGAGCGCTGCTTTTGCCTTCTTCTCTTCAAGAGCGGGATCGCACCGGCTGCCCGATGTCCCGACGTTCACATTGACCTTGACCGTGCACCCCTCGCCTATGGCACAGAGCTGGTGCTTCCGGGCAGGGTTCTTCGGGACAACAACCCTTCCTTCCGCTATCCGCCGGGCAAGCTGCTCCGGTTCCATTCCCTCAGCCCGTGCCACGGCCCCCAGTTCCCGGGGAAGTCCCTTGCGGCACCTGCGGATGAGCAAATCCATAAGAACCATCTGTTCTGAGCCCTTATTATTGTGCATGCAGGTCGAGTGGCTGTACAGCGGCGATCCGTGGGCGAACGCCTATGTGGTGGGAAACATCCTCGTGGACGCGGGCGTCATGCCGATGGCGGTTGCCCCGTACAAGGAGCAGATTGAGACCATTGTCCTCACCCACGGTCACTTCGACCATACGGCACGGCTCAAGGAGATCGCGCATATGTGCAGGGCAAAGGTCGCGATCCACAAGGCCGATGCCCGGGGGCTTGTCGATGATGTTCACAGCCTTGCCATGCACTTCGGTGCCCGTTCGCCAGGGGTTATTCCGGATAGTACCCTTTCTGAGGGTGACACGATCGGGGATTTTGTTGTCCTGCACACCCCGGGCCATACGCCGGGCTGCATCTGCCTGTATTCGGCGAAGGACCGGCTGCTCTTTAGTGGCGACACGGTCTTTGCCGACGGATATTTCGGGCGTTATGATTTCCCTGGCGGCAGCAGGCTGGAACTCGCCCGCTCGCTCGAACGGCTCTCGGCGCTGGATATTGAAGGATTGTTCGCCGGTCATGGCCAGCCCGTGGAAGAGAACGGCAGCCGGTACATTGCCGCTGCGGTGGGACTGATGAAGAGCGGGTATGGATAAGGGCATCTACAGTCTTGTCTTTGAGAACCCGTCCTGCACGGTCCGGGTAGGCGCGCTGGGGGAGATCGCATTCCGCAGGGGCTGGCATATCTACGTAGGCTCGGCGCTCGGCAGCGGGGGGCTTGCACGGCTGGAACGACACATCGCCCTGTCCCGGGACAAGGACAAACGCCCGAAATGGCATGTGGATTATCTTTCAGCCAGCCAGCCCTTCTCCCTCCGTTACACACTCCATGCGCCGACGGAAGAGCGGCTGGAGTGCCGGCTTGCGGCAGCCCTTGGCCGGGAGAACATTCCCGGCTTCGGCTGCAGCGACTGCGACTGCACCTCCCACCTCTTTTACCGGCGCAGGAATCCGGTACGGGAAACGGAGGCGGCCTTCCGGACCCTCGGACTTGCTGCCTGCACCAAAACGCTCATGAACCGGTAACACCGTAGGGATAACTATGAAAGTGCTGGGGTTATCCGGTAGCATGCGCAGGGAGGGCAATACAGCAACGCTCATCAAGGTCATCCTCCGGCGCTGCGAAGATGCGGGGATCAAGACCGAATTCGTCTCCCTTGCCGGGAAGAAGATCATGCCCTGTCTCGGCTGTGAGAAATGCAAGGTGGAGAAATGGTGCATCAACGAGGCCGACGACTGGAATGCCATCGTGAAGAAAGTGATGGAGTGCGATGTGCTCGTGATCGGGTCGCCCACCTATTATTACGATATCTGCGGCCAGCTGAAGAACTTCATTGACCGGACCTACTCGCTCTACCATGACCGGAAACTCGCCGGCAGGAAAGGCATAGCTGTTGCAGTGCATGCCAACAAGGGCGCCAGCCGTACGATCCAGACCATCGAGGGATTCCTTTCCACCCATGAATTCGCATCGCTGGGTTCCGTCAAGGGCACCGGTTACCATGAAGGGGCAGTGCTCGATGATACTGAAGCGGTGCTCAAAGCCCAGAAGATCGGGGATAAAATTGTCCGTCTGGTAAAGCACCACCATGACTGAAACGGAGCAACCCCGTCAGTCATGCTTTTTTCCTGTCATGGATTCGACAGCGATACGGATCACCATGACCGACAAAAGATCATTTTCTGAAAACTCATGGGTGTCGCAATCGTAATGGCGCATGATACAGGTGAGCCCGTGCTTCTTCTCTTCAGGATCGGTGAGGATAGCAGCCCTGCCGTACCCGATAACGCACCGGTACCGCATCCCCCACGAGCACGGGCGGTCGCCCCGGATGAGGTCGTTGCAGATGTCCGCCTCGATGCAGCAGCGGGGGTTCTTCTCCAGTATCGCGATCTTCTTTCCCTCCGGTGCCGAATGGATGTAGACCGACCCGTCCTCGTACCCGAAACAGACCGGGACAACGTATGGCCCGTCGTCGTCCGCGAGGCCGATCCTGCAGACCGTGGCCTCATGCAGGATGGCCTCGATCTCAGTCCTGTCTGTGATCTCGCGGTCTTTTCTTCTCACGGGTATTCCTCCGTGCTCATCCGGTAGGTACTGCCCTTTTTCAGATCAGCTCGTACAGGGTTGTCCGGCGCCGGAGTGTCCTGCCGAGGTCTTCTGCAACGCGCTTCATCTCCTCCGGGTCGAGATAATCGGTATTTATGGCTCCTGCGCCCTTGGAAATGCTCTCCTCGAACACCGTGCCTCCCAGATCGTTGGCTCCTGCAATCAGGCTCAGCTGGGCCATCTTGATCCCTTCTTTCACCCACGAGACCTGGATGTTTTTGAAATTGTCAAGGAACAACCTCCCGACAGCCACCATCAGCAGATCCTCCCGGCCCGTAGCGCCTGCCCGGGCATTCCCCGCCCGGAAGAGGGGTGTGTTCATATGGATGAACGAGAGGGGGACAAACTCGGTAAATCCGCTCGTTTCGTCCTGGATATCCCGCAGGATCGAAAGGTGCTTCACCCGGTCCCGATCCGTCTCGCAGTGACCGTACATGATAGTGGCCGTGCTCGGGATTCCCAGGCCGTGCGCCTCCGTGATGATCCGGACCCATTCTTTCGTGGGGATCTTCTGCCGGCAGATCTTTTTACGGACCGAATCCACGAGGATCTCAGCGGCCGTACCGCACATCGAGGAAAGACCCGCCTCTTTCATCGCTTCAAGCACTGCAACCGTGCTCATCCTGCTTTTTTTTGCTGCATACGCAACTTCCATCGGATTGCTCGCGTGGAGGTGGATGCCTGGGGCCGCCTCATGGATCCAGCGGTAGACATCGGTATAGGACTGTGCGGTGAAGTCCGGGTGGAGGCCGCTCACGGTGCAGATCTCCGTAACCCCGCGCTCCTTTGCCAGTGCCACTTTCTTTAAGATCTCCGTTTTGTCATGGAAATAGATCCCTTCATCGCCGGGCTTCTTCGAGAACCCGCAGAACCCGCAGGCATTCACGCAGAGGTTGGTCACGTTGATGTTCTGGTTCCGGACATAGGTTATGGCATTACCGGCCCGCTGTTCCCGTACCTCGTCGGCAGCTGCGGCAATTTCCCAGACCTGCCGCCCGCGGGTCTTCAGGAGCATAAGTGCCTCCTTCCCGCTGAGCCGGTGTCCTCCTTTCACGTCATCCAGTATCTCCTTAAGTGTCCTTTCCACCGTTATCCCCCGCGTGCGTCTGTCCAGTGTAGCGTCCCGGGAAAAGTAAAGGTATCGCTCTTGGTGGCGCATGATTCTTATTCCTCCACGTCAACCATTCCAGCAGGAGCGCTATGGAATTTATCGAAGTCCGGTTGTCACGGAAAAAAGCGGACGGTTTTGTCATCCCCCTGGGTCCGGCAAACCTTGTCGCGGTCAAGACCGACGTGGGAATGGTGGGGTGCGGGGCGTTCGATGTTGCAGCGCTCGACTCGTTCAGCTACCCGGCAGCAAAAGTCCGCCCTTCGTTTGGGCCGTCCATCGCAGATCCCGATGATATCCTCAAGGGGATTGTCAGGGAAGCCAACCGTTCGGCATTCGGGCGCGGTATCAGGACCGGCATGACCGGGAAGGAAGCGCTGGAACTGCTGTGAACTTTTTTTGATACTCTTGGTGACCTGTAGCTTATCGGCTTCTGTTACTTCATACTCATCAGCCATTGTAGCAGGCCGGGCCTGATCCGGCAAAAAATAACGATAGTGTAGGAAGACCCCTCGGTTGAGGAGACTCCAGCAGGTCCAACTTCTGGCAGTGAGGCGATGGCAGCACAAGTAAACAATCCCCAACCCCCTCACCTTTATCCCCCCCCGTAACAAACCGAAAATTAATCACTCCCTCAGGCCGGCAGGCCAGGAAGCACAGGAATGACACCGGTAATCGAAGCAAACGACCTCTCGAAAGCCTATGGCGATGTACAGGCAGTCGACCACATCACCCTCCCGGTGGAGAAGGGGGCGCTCTTCGGTCTGCTGGGCCCGAACGGCTCCGGGAAGACCACGATGATCAGGATGCTGACCGGGCAGACGAAACCGACCGGCGGCACGGCCTCCGTTCTCGGGGTTGACGTGGTAAAGGACCCGGTCGGGGTCCGTACGCTGGTGGGGATCATTCCCGAGCAGGAGACGCCCCCCAGTTTCCTCACCGCGATGGAGTACCTGAAATTCGTTGCCGCAGTCCGGAAGATTGAGGACATTGATAAAAAGGCTGACTGGTGGTTCGACTTCCTCGATTTTGCCGATAAGAAAGACGTCCTCTGCAAGGACCTGTCCCGGGGCACCCGGCAGAAACTGATGTTCACGCAGGCATTCATCCACGAGCCGGCGCTCGCGCTCATCGACGAGCCCCTGATCAATTTCGACCCGATCATGCAGGATGTAGTCAAGGACTACCTTGCGGGATACGTGAAGGATGGTAAAACGATCTTCATCTCGACCCATATCCTCGAAGTGGCCGAGGAGATCTGCTCGGCGTTCGCAATCCTCCACAAGGGAAAGCTCCTCCACACCGGGTCCGTTGCCGACCTGAAAGCAAAAGGTGAGCACCTGCCTGCCTTCTTCCTCTCGCTCGTCCGGAAGGATCGCCATGTTTGAGCTCTTCCGGGCCATGGTCAGGGAGGAATGGCGGGTCCATTCCACAATGTTCGGCAGCCTCTCCTTCGCTCTCTTCCCCATCCTGATTTTCGGGATCGCGTTCACGGGCTCATTCCTCCTCCCGCTGATGCGCTCAACGCTTCCCACCGGGAACCTCACGCTGATCGTCCACGCAAATTACCTGATGCTCGGGATCATGGTCGGCGGGTTCGGGCTCCTGGGCAATGAGGTGATGAACCGGCGGTTCGGCCAGGCAAGCTTCCTCGCGTACTCTGCCCGGTCCCTCCCGCTCTCCGACCGGTTCATCTTTACGAATTTCGTCGTCAAGGATACCGTGTACTACTTCTTCCTCTGGGTCTTCCCGTTCGGCTTCGGGTATGTCCTGGCCTCGCCGTTCAATGGCGTCCCTCTTGCGAGCGCCCTCTTCCTCCTCCTCACCCTGACGCTCTCGTTCCTCTTCGGCCTCTGCGGTGTCTTCTTCCTCTCCACGGTTTATGCCTGGTCAAAACCGGTGCTCCTGCTCCTCCTTCTGGCCCTTGGTGCGGGCATTGGTGGTCTCTCGGCCCTGACCGGTTTGAACCCGGCGCTCTTCTTCCCGCCGCTGCTGCTCTCCAGTGCCTTCTCGTGGACCAACCTCCTGCTGTCCTGCGCCGTGCTCGCCATCCTCTTTGGCGTCTCGCTCCTGCTCTTCACCCCGGAATCGGTGGGATCCGAAAAAAAATACAAGGACAGCTTCACGCCCCTGATGCAGCGGTTCGGTTCCCTCCCGAACCCCCCGCTCGCCGCCAAGGACACGCTCGACCTGTACCGGAGCGGGAGTATGGTCGGCCAGACCCTCTTCTCGTTCATCCTCCCCCTTGCGGTGATCTGGTTCTTCCTTTCCCTGATGGACCGGTTCTTCCCGCCCCATGGCCTGCTCTTCCTGTTTGCCATCACCACCGGCGTAATTGCGTCGACCATGTACACGTGGGTCACGATGTTCGACACCTTCGGGCCGTACGCCTGCCTGCCGGTAGCGGTCAGCACGCTTATCTCGAGCAAGCTCACCACCTTTTCAGTTCTCCAGATTATACCGGCGGTCTTCATCGCGGCGGTGGCGATCCTTTCCGGTGAGGCCGCCTATCTTGTCCCGGCCGTCGTGCTCGGAATCTCGGTCTCGTTTTATGCCGTGAGTGTCATGGCCTGGCTCTGCGGGCTCTCCCCCAACGTACTGGTGTACGATGTCAGGGTGCTCTTCGTCTACCTCATCCTC
The DNA here is from genome assembly GCA_963818425.1 of uncultured Methanoregulaceae archaeon. GTDB lineage: Archaea > Halobacteriota > Methanomicrobia > Methanomicrobiales > Methanospirillaceae > Methanoregula. Next base: position 132,453 of record CAWFSA010000005.1, read on the forward strand.
GTTGGTATCGTCATCACGATCTTCGCATCAGCCGCATTTGCAAACCCGTATTATGCCCTTGCTGCCCTCCTCCTCGCCGTCCCGGCATGGCTGCTGGTGCAGAAGGCGAAAGTCCGGTGGGATGAAGTGGACCCGGCGGGTTTCTGAAGCGAAAAAAGTTCTGGAAACGCTGATTTTTTCTCATACCCTCCTGGAGAGGTATATCCGCTGCCGGACCTGTTTTGTAGTGTTTGCCATTAAATATTTAAAACATGGTTTTATTAATTATACAAGCAGATGATACATAACAATTATCAATCTCCGGGGATTCACGGTCTGACCATACCATGATGCAGGATTACCAGCAGGAACTCGTTGCCATAAAAGATCTTCTCACAAAAAATCCTGAAGGGATGAGTGTAACCGATATCTCGAAAGCATTAAAAAAGAACAAGAACACGATCGGGAGATATCTCGATATCCTGCTCATCTCCGGCCAGGTGGACATGCGTACGTACGGCATGGCAAAGGTCTATACGATCTCCCGGCGGGTCCCGCTTTCAGCCATGCTCAGCTACTCAAAAGAACTCATCATGGTGCTGGATAACGAGTCCCGGATTACCGATATCAATGAAAATTTTTTACAGCTCCTGCAACTCCCGCGTGAAGAAACCCTGGGAAAAAACATCTCATTTTTGCAGCCGCCCGAAGTGGATGTTCACGAACTTCTTGATACGGTTACAACCGACAGCGAAGATCAGGAAACTACGGTCACCTTCCATGTCAAAGATTCGGGGGACCGGATCTTCCACCAGAAATGCGTGCCTACGGTTTTTGATGACGGAAGAAAAGGCATCACGCTCATCCTTGAAGATATGACGGAACATATCCTTGCAGAGAAAGAAATTCGGGAGAGCGAGGAGCGGTTCCGGATGATGGCAGACAACATCCAGGATGGTCTCTTCATCATGGAAAATGGCAAGATCACCTATGCCAATAACCGTATCGTTGAGATCACCGGGTATTCTCCACAGGAACTCCGGGCCATGAAACCCATCACGATTATCGCACCGGAGTCCCACGAGAAAGTGGAACAGACGATCCGGGAAATTGAGACCCATCCCGACAAACCCTGTAATCTCCAGACCTGGATCATCAGGAAAGATGAGGAGCGGCGTTTTGTCTATGCCCGTATCAGCGGGGTGCGGCACCATGATTCATTTTTATAATTTCATCATCTTCACCGATATTACGGATCTCAAGATCCAGGAAGCCCGGGTGAGCGAGAGCGAACAGCGGTTCCGGATGATGGCTGATAACATCCAGGACGGGCTCTTTATTGTGGAGAATGATAAAGTCGTGTTCTCCAACCGCCGTATCAAGGAAATCACCGGTTACTCCTTCGATGAGATGGCCAAAATGGGCCTCCACGGGACCCTGGTAACAGATGAGATACAGGCAATCGCCGATTCCGGGATTATCCCGGTGACTGAAACGAGCCGGATTGAGGAGATCTTCAGAAAGTGTCCAGCCGGATTCCTCCGCCCCGGGCGAATTCAAGATCTGGATCCGGCGGAAAGATGGCATGCATCGCTATATCCAGGGAAAGATTACCGCTGCACAACGCGGGGATATCACCAGTTTCTACATCACCATCTCGGATATCACGGATTTTGCCGAGCGGGAGAAGGCCCTGCGCGAGCGTATTGACTCGCTCCAGGATCTGCTCCACTGAAATTTCCTGTCATCTGAAATCAACCCTCTCATCCCCACCTCTTCGTCGGCAAATACACGGATATGTTTCTTTATCCGGTTGATCCGGATTTATCTATAATCTTTTTGTATAATCAATAGAGCAAATGTTTTAATAGTATAATCCCTAATCTAGATGACAACAATTCAGCAAAACGTGGAACACCTATGTACATCATGAATACCCGTATACTCAAGAAAAATACCGGTTCCGGCAATTACCCGTTCAGAGAAGAGCAGAGCAACAGCCTGCTATGGCCGGTTGTTCTCCTTGGTATTGCAGCACTCCTTGTCATTGCCTCTCCAGCCAGTGCAGGAGAACAGTACATGGCAGGGAGCCCGGAACTTTCCGCATATCTCGGGGGGATCAATGAATTTTCCCCGGGACAGGAAGTCCAGATTGCGGTCGTCATCGAAAACAGCGGGCTGAACCAGTTCAAGTTTGTAAAAACCGGTATCGTGGACCGGGAAGACCTTCCCAATACCGCCAAGTTCCTGACTGTTACCCTTGAACCCGGCGACTCACCGTTCATCATCAAGACCGATCCCCAGATGCTTGGCGACCTGAAGGCCAGCAGCACGGCGACCGGCAAATTCACGGTAAGGATCCCTGCCGATACCCCCGCGGGCATCTACAATCTCCCCGTGAAGCTGAACTATACCTACCTCCAGACTGCAGAGCAGTACGGTGTGGATACCGTCCGGAATTTCTATAAAACAAAGGAAGAGGTTTTTGATTTTCCTCTAAGGGTCAAACCGGATATCCGGATCAGCGTTGTTTCCTCCGAATTCAGGGATCTGAATGCCGGCACCGAGGGATCGATTACCCTTCAGGTAAAAAATATCGGGCACGAAGATGGGAAGAAAACAATCCTCACCATTGCACGAAATGACGGAAGCCCGGTAGTCCCGACGGAAGGAAATGCCTATATCGGGGATTTCCCTGCAGGAAGCACGGTAACGGCAGTCTTCAGGGCATCAGTATCTGACAGTGCCGAAGCCCAGACCTATCCGCTCGATGTCTCGGTAAAATACGAGAACAGTGACGGGGACCGTATTTCTTCGGATATCGAAACAATCGGGGTTCCGGTTGGAAAGAAAACCGAATTTATCATCGTGTCAGAACCCGTAACGATGACCCCCGGCCAGAAGAAAACGATCACCGTCAGATACAAGAATACCGGCGGGGCAACCGCACACCGGGCGCAGGCCCGCGTGAGCATGGTTGACCCGTTCACCAGCAACGATGACACAGCTTACCTCGGGGATGTCGCCCCCGGCGAGACGAAAGAGGCGTCATTTCTCGTTTCGGTAGACAAGGCAGCGACCCTGAAAACGTATGGCATTGATTCCGAGATCCGCTACAATGATGCGTTTGATAACCAGATCATATCGGACCCGATAAAACTCGGCCTGACCGTCACCGAAGATACAGGTTTTGTTGCCGGGTTAATGAAAAATCCGCTGCCGGTTGCAGTCATTGCCGTGATCATCATTGGGGCAGGCTACGCCATATACCGGAAAAAAGAGAATGCGTGAGGGGCTCAGATGACCCGTACGCGTTGTCCCGGATCTGCCGGGACCGTAATTGTAATTCTCACGCTGCTCTTGGGCAGTATCCTCCTTGCGGTACCCGTGTCAGCTGCAACGCAGTATCTCGGGGACGGCCCCTCCTTTACTGCAGCGCTGACGGGGAATAACGAGTTTGTGCCGGGCCAGGATGCAACGATCAGCATCCTGGTGAAAAACACCGGTCTCAACACCATGAAACAGGTCAACGTTGGCACCATTGAACCGGAGGACCCGCAGAACACGGCGAAGACGGTCATGATAGGGCTGGCGTCAGCAGGTGACGCGGTCATTGTCAAGACCGACCCTCAGGCGGTCGGCGACATCCGCGGCGGGAATATGGTTACCGTCCAGTTCAAAGCCAAGATCTCCGCGAATGCAACGGCAGGGGAATACGAGCTCCCCCTGACCCTCACGTACAGGTACCCGCGGGTGATCGTCCAGGAAGCTGCAGACACTTTCGAGTTCACGTATAACGATGCTGAAGATACCCTCCCGATAACCATCCGGATAAAACCCCACGTAAAGGCAGAGGTCATCGAGGCAGTACCGGAAGGGCTGACCGTTGGATCCGAGGGCTACCTGAACCTGAAGATCAAAAACACCGGATCGGAAAACGGTGACTCTGGCATCCGTGAAGCTGCTCCGGAACGGGCAGAGCCCGATCATCCCGGTTGACAGTACCCTGTTCATAGGGGACTTCAAGAGCGGGGGCATGGTAACCTGCCGGTACAAGATATCAGTATCACAGGATGCGACAAACCAGACATATCCCGTTGATCTGAGCGTCTCCTACACGAACCGGGAAGGAGCGGTTGTGACCTCTTCCTTAACTACCGTGGGCGTTCCCGTGAATGCGAAACCTGCATTCACCATACTATCCCCGGTACCTGAAGTCCCGCGAGGCGCGGGAAGCACCATTGAAGTCCAGTACCGGAATGACGGGACTGTTACGGTGTATGATGCGCAGGCACGGCTTTCCCTTCATGCACCCGTAACCATCGGTGATACTACTGCATATTTCGGCGATATTGCTCCGGTGACTCGGCAACAGCCCATTACGATATACAGGCAGATGAAACCGCAGAATCCATGGTGTATTCCTTTGACAGCACCCTACGGTACCGTGATGCTCTGGGAAACAGCCAGGAGTCGGAGTACCATACCGGTTCAGATCTCGGTCGTACACCGGTAGTTTCCGGTACTTCCGGGAGTGCTACCCTGCAGTTGCAGGATGTATCCTGGCGGGAATTATTGTCTGTATTGCAGTCCTTGTTTACCGACAGAAGAAGAAGAACCGGTGAGTTTTTTTCATGATTCAGCAGATCTTTGAAGGCATCGCGAATACGATCATCAAGCGACCGAAACTGGTTGCCGTCCTTGATCTTTGTCGTGTTCTGCATCGGCCTCTACGGCATGACCACGCTCAGCATGCAGACGGGGTTCGAAACCTACATTGACAAGGATACCCCCGCCGGGGCCCTCCAGGCAAAATATAATGAGGACTTCACAGTCAGAGTGCGATCATCTTTATTATCGAAGCCGGTGACCCGCTCAGCCCGGAAGTCCTCTCTTATGTCGATAATCTTGAAACCGATTTGCGGCAGCAGCAGAATGTCGAGAGCGTCCAGAGTCTCACCGATGTCTTAAAAGCATATAACGGGGGCACACTTCCCTCGTCGCGGGCTGACACGGAGCGCATCGTCAATTCACTTCCCAAGAGTACCCGCGACCTGCTCTATCCTTCCAATGTGCTGACCCTTGTCCAGCTCAAGATCACACCGGGCCTCTCTGATAAGGTCCAGAAGTCCGTGCTGGACAATGTGGCATCGGTCGTGGACTCTTCCTCCGCACCCCCCGGGTGTAAAGGTTGAACTTTCCGGCTCTCCGGCGTTTTCAGCAGCAGATGAGCGCGGGACTCACGAGTAACATGGGCGTTCTCATCGGGGGAGCCCTCGTCCTGATGATCATCACGATGGGGATCTTATTTTCCTATGTCCGCCACCGGTTCATGCCGGTCCTGCTCGTGGCTATCGGTCTTGTGACTTCGCTTGGCCTGATGGGCATTGCCGGTATCAATCTGAACATGGCGGTGATCGGGGCCTTCCCGGTCCTGATCGGTCTTGGGATCGATTATGCAATCCAGTTCCATGCCCGGTTCGATGAGGAGGCGAGGAAAGGATCCCTCAATGATGCGGTCTTTGTCACCGTAACCCGCACCGGCCCGGCGGTCATGTACGCGATGCTGGCGACATCCATGGGTTTTTTAGCCATGATGGTCTCGACGGTCCCGATGATCCGCTCGTTCGGTGTCGTCTCCATCATCGGCATCAATACCTGTTTCTGGGTGTCCTGTATCGGCATGCCCACCATTGCCCTGCTGGTGAATTACCAGCCCAAACAGCAGACCGGGCAGTGTTATGCCGTGGGAACGGATGCGTGTGATACGATCATTGATAACCCGAAAAACCGCACAAAGAACGGGAAGAAGAGTTCCTTCTCGTATGGCCAGTTCCTGACGGATACTTCAGTAAAAATTGCAAAGAACCCGATTCCGATCCTGCTCGTGGCCGGTCTTATTGCGCTGATCGGGTTCCAGATCGACACGACCATCCCGGTCAGTTCCGACGAGAACGCGTTTGTTCCCTCGGATATGCCGGCCAAGATCAATATCGACAAAGTCACCCGCGTCATCGGGGCAACCAGTACCGCAGACCTGCTTGTGCAGGGTTCGCGCGTAACGGATCTCGATACCGTGATATGGCTCAAAGGGTTCCAGGACTATGAACTGTCGCACCATACGGAAATGACCGGGGCGACCAGCATCGTCACGTATATCCTCCAGTATAACGGCGGCGTGATGCCGGAGACCCAGGCCCAGCTCGACACCGTGCTGGAAAAAATACCGGAGGTTACACGAAAATCGGTTCTGAGTGACCCGATGAGCGGGATCATCCGGTTCAGCACCATTCAGATCTCGATGTACCCAGCAGAACACGCTCAAAGAGCAGGTGAAAAAGGATATCGCGTTCCTCGAACCTCCGGTTGGGATCTCGGTAGAACCCGCCGGGAATTTCGAGCTGATGACCAGTCTCTAGGGGCCATGTCAGATTCGAAAGATACCATGACCATTCTCGGGTTCATCTTTGTCTTTGTGTTCCTTATCCTCGTATACCGGCATATTCACGCCATATCACCGATCATACCCATTATTTTCGTTGTCGGCTGGAACGCGGTGATGATGTATATCCTCGGGCTCACCTACAACCCGCTCACGGCAACCCTGGGATCGATGACAATCGGTGTGGCAGCAGAATACACCATCCTTGTCATGGAGCGCTATGCTGAGGAGGAGAAGCGGTTGCACGATCCCATTGCCGCCATCCAGGAGAGTGTCCAGAAGATCGGCACCGCCATCACGGTCTCGGGTCTTGCCACATTCTTCGGGTTCTCCGCACTCTGCCTCGCGACCTTCCCGATTATCAGCAACTTCGGTATCTCGACCCTGATTGCGGTGGCATTCTCCCTGATGGGGGCGATCTTCATCATGCCGGCGGTGCTCTCCCTGATGGGCAGCCTCGATGAGTGGCTCCAGACAAGACACAGCCATGGTTCCCTGAACGGGGAGATACAAGAGCAACCCTGATCCGGGTTGTGAAGGGATAAGGACCAATAATTTTTTTTGTCTCACACCAGCTCGTAGAGCGTTGTCCGCTGCCGGAGTTTCCGGCCGAGATCGGCAACGATCCGCTCCATGTCAGCCGGGTCGAGATAATCCGAGCCCGATGCCCCGGCATCCCCGCTCACATCGTCCGTGAACATGGTGCCGGCGAGATCGTTGGCGCCTGAGAGGAGGGCGAGCTGTGTCATCTTCAGCCCGACCTTGCCCCACGCTACCTGGATATTATTGAAGTTATCGAGAAAGAGCCGACAGACCGCGATCATCAGCAGGTCCTCGCGGCCGGTCGGCCCGGGCCGGGCGATTCCCTGCTGGTACAACGGGGTATTAGTATGGACATACGGGAGCGTGACCAGCTCGGTGAACCCGTGTGTCTCGTCCTGGATGTTCCGGAGGATCCCAAGGTGTTCAGCCTGGTCGCGGGCGGTCTCGTACGACCCGTACATGATGGTTGCCGTTGATCGCAGGCCGGCGACATGGGCTTCCCTGATGATCCGGACCCAGTCAGCAGTGGAGACCTTGCGGGGGCAGATCACCTGCCTGACAGAATCCACGAGGATCTCGGCTGCGGTCCCCTGGATGGTCCCGAGCCCCTCCTCTTTGAGCCGGCCGATCACCTCCTTTGTCGGGATTTTAGCCTTCTTCGCCGCATGGGCTACCTCGTCCGGGCTGAAGGCATGGATATGGACGCCGGGAGCCGCCTCATGGATCCAGTGCATCATATCGATGAACGTATCAAGAGTGAAATCGGGGTGCACACCGGAGAGGAGGCAGATCTCGGTCACGTCCCTCCCGTGCGCGAGCCGGGCCTGTGCCTGGATCCCGTCGCGGTCATGGCAGTATGCCCCCTCATCGGTTGCGTTCCGGCCAAACCCGCAGAACCCGCAGAGGTTCTTGCAGATGTTGGTCACGTGCAGGTTCTGGTTCCGCACATAGGTGACAATATCTCCCACCCGGCGCTCCCGCATCTCGTCCGCGGCAGTGGTGATACGCCAGACATCCCGGCCACGTGCTGAGAGGAGGAACTCTGCCTCTTTTTCGGTGAGGCGGTGGCCGTCAAGGACATCGGATACCAGAGCCCGAACCGTCGTCATCGCCGCCCTCCCGTTCACCGCTTCTTCTTCGATCCTTTCTTCACTGGCTTTGCAGCGGCTTTTTCGTTCTCCTCCTTCCTGCGGAGGTAGAGTTCATGGAGTACCATGAGGACGATGACGACAACGATCACTTCCCCGATATGGAGGGGGAGGAGGCCGACATACGGGACGGTGAAGAGCGCTTTTCCCACCACCCACTCCTTTTCAACGGGTTCGATGGTCCCCGTCCCGGTAAACGCGAGGGATCCCTGGTCGCTGGCGTAGTTGTTGTCTCCTTTCGTGATATATCCGCCATGGCTCGTAACCGTGCTGGTATTCATGACATAGCCGGAGTACTCTGACCATGGTATCTGCGGGCAGGACATAATTTACCCCGGAAACGTTTCTCATAACGAGGTCATTTGAGCCGGGCGTATAGTTTGCAGCCGGATTTCCGCCACCGGTCGAGAGGATCTTATACCCGGTGGTTGTCTCTCCGACAACGGTGAGCGGGAGATAACCGGTCGGCGTGACCTCCCCGCGATAGATATTGATGTACGAGGGCACCGGCTCACCCGCTTCCGTCCACGTTATGGCCCGGTGGATGATCGGGTGCTGTTTCGAGAGGGGGAGGAGGCCGACCGAAGCCCACATAGTCGGTGATCCCGTTCGGGCGGTAGATGATCACGTCCCCATAGTCGCCGAACTTTTTGTATCCCGAGATCTTCCCGTCGTCCCAGGTCTGGAGCTCACCGAACCGGTCCTTCTCGACCACGACCACGAGGTCCCCGATATTCATGTTGGGGATCATGCTCCCGGACTCGATCGTCACGACCGCGGGCCAGGTGCCGCAGATGAGGAAAAGGAGGATGGCGATGCTGCCGACCACGCCGACTACCCAGAGGAGGTCGCGGGCGAGCGAGACTGCCCAGTGTTCGCTGGTGCGGAATTGTGCGAAGAGGGAGCGGAGGTCCCGGGAAGGTGCGTTGTCAGCCATGTTCGATACTGGTATAGTGTTGGATCCCTGCACATTAACCATGCGGCGTTTGCACGCTCCCGATCAGCGGGAGAGAACTGCCCCGGCAAGGTAATAGAGGCCGAAGATCACGAGGAAGACCCCGCAGGCCGCCATGATACGGTGATATGCGGTATCCGAAAGGATCGTCCGGCCTTTCGAGATCCCTGTGGAGACAAACACGTACCAGCTGGTATCTGCGCCCCAGTGGCCGATCATGAAGACCACCGCGAGGAGGAGCCCGCCGTCAAGTGACGAGATGAGCAGGGCGCTGCCGACCGAGAGCCACCAGATCCAGAAGTACGGGTTTGCCGCGCTGGTCAGGAGCCCGGCCATGTACGGGCTGGCTGCTGCCTGCGCCGGTGCCGCGCTGATTCTCGCGTTCCTGCTGCCGGAAATCGTCATGATCCCGAAGACGATGAGCGCGATGCCCCCGATGACGGCGATTGCCGTGGTGTACGGGCTGGCAACGGATGCGAGGCCGAGGATGATCAAGAAGAATATGGCGGTCTCGATAATGATATGGCCGAGCGAGACCTTCAGGCCTGCCGTCCAGTTCCCGGCAAGGGAGGCGTTGATGGTGGCTACCAGCGTGGGGCCGGGGGCGAGCGCCCCGGTCAGGCCAATGAGAAAGCCTAAGACCAGCGTTGAGAGGATTTCAGTACAACAATTCTTCTGCCCCGTTGTGTAATCCGGATTTGTCGTGATCGGACATGAAATGCTGCAATCAGGTCCGGTTTTCCCGCCACCTATCTGATTCCTGATCAAAGCGACTTGCTCCCTCCGCGTCCTCCGAATCTGATAACTTTAGAAGGGAACGGGATCTGATGGAAAATGCATTACGGTTCTCGGCTTGAATCGAACCCGTCCGAATGAGTTCGTCTCCGTCCTGCGAAATGTGTTCTGGTAATCACTTCACGTTTCTCGGATGTCGGAACAACAGCCCATATTACTTCTCATACCGCCGATATTCCGGTATGCTTGATGCGCAGGAGATCACGCACCGGTTCCTCGATACGAAGCTGCAGGTGCACCCGGAAGTGGTGCGCTACATCCTCGAGCAGAACGAGCCGGAGCTGATCGAGCGCATCATTGCCGGCGTCCCGAAGGACACGATCGTTGTTTCCGCAAAGCATATCCCGGGGGTAAAGCCGGTCCGGGACGGGACGCGGTTCCTTGTCGATCCTGAGGTCGAGGTGGTCTCCGGCTCATCCGGTACCTCGGGTCGCCGTGAACGGGACGGGTGACTACCTCCACTACTTCCGGGACCGGTACAGCCCGGCTCGGCGGCATGATCCGGAGCCGCGTCGGGGCGATGCCCATCGAGGGGCTCACCAAGAACACCCGCTACCGGCAGGAGGAGTGCACCGTTATCGGGATGGTCGTGGAGGTGAAGACCACGACAAACGGCCACCGCATCGCCGAGATCGAGGACTCCGGCGGTACCATCTCCGGTGCTCTTCCGGAAGGATCGGCCGGTTTTTGCCGATGCCGAGCGGATCATCCATGACGAGGTGATCGGGGTCAAGGGGAAGCTCTCGAGCGACGGCAAACTTTTCTTTGCCGAGTCTGCTCTACCGCCCGGACATCCGGATCGACAATGCCCCGTTCAAAAGCGAGCAGCCGGGAAAGGCGGTCTTCATCTCCGACACCCACGTGGGCAGCGATACTTTCCTTGAGCCCGCCTGGAACAGATTCGCCGACTGGCTCGCGGACTCCGACTACTCCTACCTGCTGATCGCGGGCGACCTCGTGGACGGGATCGGCATCTACCCGGGGCAGGACGCCGAGCTGCATATCAAGAACATCTACGAGCAGTACGATGCCTTCGGCGCCATGATGCAGGACCTGCCCTCCCGGATGAAGATCATCATCTCGCCCGGGAACCATGACGTTGTCCGCGGGGCAGAACCCCAGCCGGTGCTGCCGGAGCAGTTCACGCAGAACGTTCCCGAAAAACTGCGTGCTGGTCGAGAACCCGGCGCTCGTGCGCCTGCAGGGTGTGCGGGTGCTGATGTATCATGGCCGGTCCATCGATGATATGATCGGTCTTATCCCCAATGCCTCGTACGAGAAGAGCGGGCTGATGATGGAGGAGATGCTCGTCCGCCGCCACCTCGCACCCGCGTACGGGCGCAAGACCCCGATTGCGGCGGGAAAGACCGACCGGCTGATCATCGACCCGCTGCCCGAGATCCTGCACACCGGCCACGTGCACATCAAGGGCATCACGAATTACCGTGGCGTGCTCGGGATCAATGCCGGCACATGGCAGTCCCAGACCAAGTTCCAGAAGCAGATGAACGTAAACCCGACACCGGCTCTCGCAATTGCTGTTGATCTGCAGACGCTGGTGCCGGAGACGTTCTCGTTTGCGTGATTCAGCAATCCGGTATTTTCGGATTTTCATCATTCGTTTTTCCGGATACGTTTTTTTCCGGATCCGGATAGCCTACTGAAAATCTTACCGGGTTGGTGAGATGCCGGGAATCACTCGAAAAAAAAATCAAAAAAAAATGTTGAAAATATTTCAAAAACCTAAAAAAATTCAGGGAAAAAAATCACTTCGCCTCGAAACACTCCCGGCAGGTCATCGTTTTCTTCAACAGCCCCATCATCCGGATGCAGCTTGAGCATCCCTGCACGCCGCAGTGCTCGCATTCCCGCAAATCCTCGACTTGGACGATCTTATGGCACCGGGGGCATTCGACCATCTGTCCCGATTCATCCCCGCCCGGTATCTCGTCCTCCTCTTCTCCGTACTCCCCGTGTTCATAATATTCTCCGGTGTCATCCTCGTGTCCGCGTCCATTATGTACGCGACTCAGCACGGCGAAGAGCTCGCAGAACATCCGCCAGAGCACGCTTCCCGCGATCAGAAACCCGATCCAGAACAGCGGCGAGCCGGCAGGGTCCTGGGCAAGGGCCGTGGTGTTGGTTATCGATATGTTGGTGGACGTATTGTCGCCACCGGCTGCCGTTATTGAAAACATCCCGACGATTCCCATGAGTGACAGGAGAACGATCACGACTGCCCCGACGAGGTAGATCAGCGTGAGGTAATTTACGGTGATGAGGGTGTCAAAAGAGAGAAAACCTCCCCGACCGGTCTTTTTCACGGGCCTTGGTGCGGATCGCGGAGCCGGGCGGCTGGCCGGTGCCGTTGCCACAACCGGTCTTCCGGGCTGGATTTGCGGAAACGGGTAGCCGCACTTGTTACAGTACAGTGCCTGGTTATCGGCTTCGCGATACCCGCAGCTGGGACAGTTTTTTGCCATAAATTCTCGTAAGAAGATATTGGCACTGTAATGAATCATGAAGCTGTTGATCCGGCTTGCAGAATCCCCGGAAGAGTACCCGCTGAAAACGGAAAAAAAGGTTGCACGAGCCCTGTCACAGTGCGAGCCGTACCTCTTTGGCAGCATCGCACATGTACTTCAGCTTCGCGTAGGCCGCCTCGCGGGTCCGCATCCGCAGGCCGCAGTCGGGATCGATGAGCAGGATCTTCGGGTCGAAGATCTCCACACCCTTCTCTATACGCCTGCGAATCTCGGCCGTGCTCTCGATACGGTCGGTTGTCGAGTCAACGCAGCCGAACCCGAGCATCCTTCCGGTCAGGTCCCGGCGGGAGAGGAGGTCGAGGTTCGCCGGGTTGTTTGCAAACTCGAAGTCGAAGACATTCACGTTGAACTTCAAAAGCTCGTCGATCACGTTCCCGAGGTTCCCGCAGACATGCATGCATACCGGGATATGAAGACCGCTCGTAATCATGTCGATCGCCTGCTTCCCGACCGCGAGATCGGCGATCCCGGTCGAGAAGATCGGCTCATCGATCTGGAGCAGCGTGATCCCAGCGGCCTCGAGCGCCCGCGCCTCCACGAGCAGGGCGGCGGCGATGTCGGGTACCAGTTCCTCCTTGTTGCGGTACATCGGGGTACTGATATGGAGCCCGTGGGCGAGGGTGGTCGGGCCGGTGATGATCCCTTTCACCTTCGGGGCCATCGAGATCGCGTACTTTGTGTCCCCTACCGTGATCGGCCTGGAGGCAGGCTGAACCTTGCCCACAACCTCCTGCTCCCGGATGCCCGGGAGATGTGATGCAAAGGCACTGATCATGTCTCCCCGCACCTGCCCGTCAGAGATGATATCGATCCCGGCCGCGATCTGGTCACCAACCGCGGTCTCGACCGCGGGGCGGAGCGGATCAAAGAGGCTCCGCAGGCCCCCGCCTTTTACTACCGGATAACTGCCGACAACCGTTGTCGCCAGTACCTTATTGATAAAATATGCTTTTGCCATGGTGTCCGGACACTGTTTGTTATATTCAGGTCGATTTTTAAAAAGAAATAGTTCGTGGTCAGGGAACGAGCCGGTGCATATCGCGGGGGAAGAGCACGGCTTCCCTCACGTTCGACAGGCCGAGCATGGTCATGACCAGCCGGTCAGCCCCGACACCCCAGCCCGCATGTGGCGGCATGCCGAACCGGAACGGGCGGAGGTAGAAATCGAAGCCTTCGGGGTTGAGCCCCTTCTTCCGGATCTGCTGCACGAGCCGGTCGTACCGGTGCTCCCGCTGGGCGCCGCTCGAGAGCTCCATCCGCGGGTGCATCAGGTCGAATGCTTTGCAGATCGAGGGGTCGTTCTCGTACTGCATTGCGTAATAAGGCCGGATCTCGGACGGCCAGTCCACGATGAAGTAGTGGCCGCCCATTTCTGCGCCGATCGCCCGCTCAGCTGCCGGGCTGATGTCGTCGCCGTACTTGATCGGGTCCTCGATCCCCTTCTTTGCGATCTCGATCGCCTCGGCATAGGGCAGCCGGGGGAACGGGGCTTTCGGCACGGTGAAATCTGTAATCTCAAGGTTTGCCAGCTGGTCAGGGCAGGATCGGTTCACGTACTGGTACGTCTTCACGATGAGGTTTTCGAGGATGCGCATGACCTCGTTATGGTCGGCAAACGAGACCTCGATATCAATGCTCGTGGCCTCGTTGAGGTGTTTTGTGGTATTGTGCTCTTCCGCCCGGAAGATCGGGCCGACCTCATACACCTTTTCAAGGCCTGCTGCCATCATCATCTGCTTGTAGAGCTGCGGGCTCTGGTTCAGGAACGCCTCCTTGTCAAAGTAGGCGATCGGGAAGAGCTCGGTCCCGCCCTCGGTTGCTGCTGCCACGATCTTGGGGGTGGTGATGTTGGTGAACCCCTCGTGGTGGAAGAACTGGTTGATCGAATGCATGACTGCGGAGCGGATCTCGAAGACTGCTGCAACACGGGGCCTCCGCACATCGAGGAACCGGGCGTCGAGCCGGGTATCGAGCTCGGCGGGGACTTTTTCAGAAACGTCCAGCGGGAGCGGGGTTTCCGCGAGGCTGATGATCTCGATGGTCTCGGGCACGAGTTCGCGTCCGCCAGGCGCTTTATCGATTGCCTTCACGGTGCCGGCTACGCGGACCACCGATTCACGGGAGACTGCTTTTACCGCAGCAAGGACCGCTTCTGAAACTTTCTTCTTCGGGATGGTCACCTGGAGTATACCGGTCCGGTCACGGACAAGCACAAAGGCAAGGCCACCAAGGTCACGGACCTCGTGGACCCAGCCGCAGACCTCCGCCCGGCCGATATCCGGCGTGACTGATTGTATGGGTATGCGCATCAGAATCCTATATCTATGGGCCGGGGGGGATAATGGAGTTTATGGGAGACTGATGTTCGATAGGACATCAGGCCGTAGAAGAAATTCGTAAGAATTTCTTCGACCAAGATGAGCGTTTTTTTCGAAGAATTCTTATGAATTCTTCTTGTCCTCGCGGTTCAGAAGAAACACCCGGATTTCAGAGAATCCAGATGAATTTTCTCTGTTTGAGTTCTGACGACATTCCCTGTCCCGTAGCGAAAACAGGCCGGAGATAACCGTCGTGATATCCCCCCCACGGCAAACTTCCCGCACGTCAGGAATACCTTTCCTGTTCATGCCACAACCAATATATTTCCTGTCCCCCCATTTACCCATGGTAATTACTATGGCAGATGAAACAGTCAAACCAGCACAACCGGCACCCCAACCCCAGACGGGGGGTATCAGGGAAAAAAAGGGATGGGGCCTTGGCACCAAGATCCTGCTCGGGATCATTGCGCTCATCATCATCGTTGTCGTTCTCGCGGCCCTGACCCTGTCGGTTGCTGTGCTCGACCAGCCGACCGGGAGCTCCTTCCCGTACACGACCACCTATCGTGTCTCCCTGCCTGACGGTGAAACAGTTACGATCGGCAACAGCAGGATCCTTGTCCTGACTATGGGTAATGAAGTGGACACCTCCGTTGACGGCAGCAAGGAGCGGCTTGCGGTCGGCCAGGAGCGTACTATCAGTCCTCGCTATGCCCGTATATCCGCGCTCGGCGTCCCGATTATTGACACGGACTTCCAGATCATTCTGAAATATATTGGCCCTTCCGGGTACTAATGCCCTGTTTGATATGAAGATCATGACTTCACGGCAGGTACCGGAGATATTAATCCGGCAGATTATCCCGCCGAGAATGGGCGCCCAGCCGATTTAAAATAAATCTTCTTTTTCTGCTGACCTCTTTCGCTGAGCCGCATCCTGTAGAGCCTGTGCTCCTGTCCCAGGACTATTACCCCGTCACCGATTTCCCGCAAATTATTCATTGGATTTGTATGGATGGGCCGTCACAGTTCCCAGTGATATTATCCTTTTTTAGGAAATTCGGTTCTGCGGGATTAATCAGGAAATCCTCTTAATGCGTTTTCGGGAAGACTGACGGTTCGACAAATTCTGATGAATTCTTCCCGCCCTCGAATTTCATTGCGTGAAATTCTTCAGCGTTCAAAGAATTCTGAAAAATTCTTCTCCTCTTCATGGTTCTGATAAAGATCCCCGATCCCGAAAGGAAGAACGGTCTGGAGAAAACTGATTCAGCATTGAAAGTAACCGCGCCAATGCGTTCTTTGAGCGTTCAGATGGGGTTAGGGATTGTTGCAAAGATGATAGTATACCTGAAAAACCCCTTTTTGAGCTTTCAGTGACATTCTCACGATACCGAGAAAAAACAACAAGTACCGTTATTTATGGTGCCGCTGCGATCACTCATACCGGTGCTAAAGGGAATCACCGCAAGGCGCTTCTGTTTGTGCCGGCAGAGAAGGTGGTACCGTATGCGGGGGAGGGTGAGACCGAGGGTCTTTATTTTTCCCCGGTTCCCGTGCGCCGAAACGCTTCCTTCGGTATGATGATCTCGAACCGGGCGCCTTTTTTCGGAGTACCGTTCTCGGTGATTGTTATGCCGGTAATAGCGAGAATCTCCCGTGAGAGCAACAATCCGAGCCCTGTGTGCTGGTAATATCCCCGCGTGAAAATTGCCTCCTTCATGTCCGCCCGAATACCCACACCATTGTCTTCGCAGACGATCTCAAGCCCGCGACCGGATTCCTGTGACGAGAAACGGATTGCGGTCATCTGCTCGCCGCCATACCTGAGCGCGTTTTCGATCAGGTTGTAAAAAACCCGTATGAGGAGCATATCGGCATATACCTCATAAACTAAGCTGTCCGTTTCAACGGCAATTCCCCCCAGGGGAAGATTCTGTCTCGCTTTCTCCACAATCTTATGCACATTCTGCCATTCGGGTGCTTTGATGCCCATGTCCTCATAGTCCTTTGCGAACTGGATCTGTTCTTCAATCCTGTCTGCAATGTTCTGTTCCTTTATGATATAATTTTCAAGTTTCACAGGATCGCTCAGAATGTTCCGCGAGAGTTCGAGGTATCCTTTCAGCGCTAACAGTTGGTTGAGGATGTCGTGCCGGGTGATGCTGGAGAGCAGGTTCAGTTGTTTGTTTGCCTGCAGCAGCGCATCAGAGAGCGTCTTCTGCTCGGTGACATCCCTGCCGATGGCAATAAAGGTCTCGTCAATTCCGGGAATGTCCTGCAGGATGCGGGTGTTCCACCAGATGATCCGTTCCTGCCCGTCTTTTGTACGGATCCGTGTCTCGAAGTTCTCCAGGTATGTCTTGGATCCAATGATTGCCTTGATCTTTGCCGTGACCGTGTGCCGGTACTCCTTGTCCGGATACATGCGACTCCAGATGGTGTTTTTGCCGATCACCTCGTCCGCATGGTACCCGCTGATCTCTTCTGCCGCACGGTTCCAGACGCTGACGTTCCCTTTGTGGTCCAGCACGGATATCCAGATGTTTGCGTTCTTGATAACGCTCTCCTCAAACTGCCGGAGAGCCCGGAGCTTCTCTTCAGAGAGTTTCCGCTCGGTATTGTCCCGCCCGATGGTGATGAACTGCACCGGTTTCCCTGATGTGTCCCTCATTGGCTGGGTGTTCCACCAGATGATCTTCTCATCACCCTCCTTCGTCCGGATCCGTGTCTCGAAGTTCTCGACATAGGTATTCTTTTTGATGATGGCGAGGATATTTTCCAGGACCTGTTTGCGGTATACCGGATCGGGATAGAGCCGTTTCCAGATGGTGTTTTTGCCGATCACCTCTTCTGCACGGTACCCGCTGATCTGTTCGGCAGTGGTGTTCCAGACAAGGATTGACCCTCCAGGGTCGAGCACGCTGATCCAGACATTCGCGTTGTCGATGATATTCTGCTGGAACTGCTGGAGGGTGCGGATCTCTTCCTCTGCATGTTTCTTTTCAGTAACGTTCCGGATCGTGCCAATAAACACCTTGGGGGAACCATCAGGATTCCGGACAGATACCGTCGTTATGGTGGTGTCAATAACCGTCCCGTCTTTTTGCTTTAATTGTAGGGGATATTCTTTGACGTAACCCTGCCGCAGAATAAGTTGATTGAATGCAGACCGTTCTTCAGGATGTGCATAAATAGAGGGAACCGGAATTTCAAACATCTCCTCCCGGCTTTTATATCCGAACATTTCCAGTAAAGCATCATTAAAATCAATCCATTTCCCTTCCCGTGTGGTGATGAAGACGCTGTCACGGGATATCGTGAAAAATTCGCGGTATCGCTCCTCGCTTTCCCGGAGCGCGTCTTCTGCCCGCTTGCGGTCGGTGATGTCCTGGACAAGTGTGATGAGATAGGGAACGTTTCGGATTGAGATGGTGTCTGCATTTATCATTGCAGAGTACTCTTCACCGGATTTACGCCGCTCTGTGAGTTCGAACTGGGATACCCGGCCCTGTTTCCGTACCAGATCGATAAGGAGTTCGCGATCTTCTTTTTTTAACAGGATGCCGAGTTCAAGGGCAGTCTTTCCAATCAACTCGTCGCGGGTGTACCCGAAAATTCTCGTTGCCGCATCATTCACCTCAATAAACCGCCCCGTATCCAGTTCGCTTATTGTGATTGCAACAGGTGCTGACAGGAACGCTTTTGTATATTTTTCATGGGCATCCCGCAGTGCCTCTTCTGTCCGCTTTATGTCGGTGATGTCCCGGATGGTTTCGATTACCCCTGAAATATTTCCGGCTGTGTCATAGAGCGGGGATGCTTTAAACCAGAGGTATGCTCCGTTGCCTTTATTGAGGTGAGGGATATAGATCTCGGAGAGTAAGGAGTTGCCCTCCTTTTTCATGAACGGATATTTTGCAGCTATTGCCGGGTCATAGTGAAGGACAAGATCGACCGTGATCGGGCGCCGTTCATGGTAGAACGGGAGGGCATATTCATAATCTGCTTTCCCTATCATCTGTTCTGCAGGAACACCGGTCATCTCCTCCATCGCACGGTTCCATGCAAGGGCGGTCCCGTTTTTATCGATGACAAGGGTTGCATCAGGCAGGAAACTGATGATATCGCTCAGCTCTCGTTCGCGCTGCCGGAGCTCTTCTTCCGCTCTTATCTGGGTTGTAATATCGATATCTGTCCCGCGATATCCGGTAAAGGTGCCATTGGTGTCAAAAACCGGCAACCCGGACGTCGCCAGAATGACCCGGTCACCATTTTTATGCAGGTTCGTGTTCACAAAGCCTTTGAACGGTTCATGGTTCGCAAATGCCCTGAATGCGCTCTCTTTCAACCGTGCTTCGTCTTCCGGCACAAAGAGATCATAGAAATGTTTTCTTTTGATCATTTCTTCAGGAGTATACCCGAGGATCTGGTATACCATGGCATTCGAAAACGTGTAAACCCCGTCCGCATCCACTTCCCAGATCCATTCTCCGGCGCTCTCTGCGATCTGCTGGAAACGCTCCTCACTTTCATGCAGTGCTATCTCTATCGTCTTCCGGTCGGTGATATCCCTTCCAACAGACTGGTACTCGATCACCCTGCCGTCCACGCCAAAGATCGCCCGGTCGTTCCACCGCTGCCACCGGATTTCCCCGGATGGCATGATGATGCGGTGATCAATGGTAGCGACCGGATTTTCCCGGGTAAGTGATGCAAGATGATTTTTCATCAGCCGGGCATCTTCGGGTGGCAGGAGGACATGATGGGATTGTGCAAGGCACCGGGTTCTGTCCAGTCCGAAATAATGGAGGTATGCTTCATTGACAAACGTAAGCCTGCCGTCAGGAGTGAACCGGCATATAAATTCGGTCTGGTCTTCAACCACAGCCCGTAACCGCGATTCGCTTCTTTTCAGCTCCTCCTCTACCCTCTTGCGCCCGGTGATATCGGCAAGGACAATGAGGGATGCAGGCGCTCCCTCAAACTCAATTGTGCTGCCGTTGACGACCATGTTCCTGCGGCTCCCCTCCTTTCCTATGACATCAATCTCATAAGGGGCAACCGGTTTGCCGTTCATCCACTGGAGCACTGCGGCTGCAACGCGCTCGTGGAATTCCGGAGCAATGAAATCGGTGATCATCCTGTTGATCACTTCATGTGGCTGATATCCCAGAGATTTCACCGCCGCAGGATTGGCAAACAGGATAATGCCGTTCCGGTGCACCAGGACAAGTTCTGGCAGATTTTCCAGAAGCGAGCGGGATTCCGCCTCGCTCCTCTTCAATACGTCTTCCGCACGCTTCCGGTCGGTGATATCCCGGCACCCGCCATAAAGACGGAAATATCCCGGCTCCTTCAGATCAGGGACACACTTTGCATAGCATGACAGCCATAGTATGCCGCCATCCTTTCTCCGGATCCGGAGTTCGCACCGGACAGATTCTCCCGGTGAAAGTCCTGTCACATTCTTTTCAAACACCGGGATATCCTCATCAATGACAAAGGATTTCCAGCAGGTCATTTTCTTGATTTCGTCAGTGGTACATCCCGTGATCTTTTCGGTTTCGCCGGTAATCCAGTCTATTCCAAATTCTCCACCTGGAGCCTTCCTGCAGGAATACGCAAAGTCGGGGATCAGTTCGCTGATATTCCTGAACCGCTCCTCGCTCTCCCGGAGAGATTCTTCTGCTTTCTTCTCGTCGGTGATATCACGCGAGACACCCAGAACGGAGGTGACCATTCCCTGTGCATCCGTGATCGGCATCAGATAGTGATCGAACCAGTGCGGGGTCCCGGAACTCTCAATTATTCCTTCGGAGTGCTCTGCTTTTCCCGTTTCAAATACCCGGCGCAATCCCTGTGCCTGGCGTTGTCCCAGTTCACCGGGGAACAGGGAAGAACGTTTTTTTCCGATGATCTGATCTGCCGGGAGTCCACGGATTGCTGCAGCGCAGCTGTTGACATATTCCACGCGATCATCTCTGTCAATGAGAAAGATGAGATCCCGGGAGGTTTCGCTCAGGGTACGATACCGGCACTCGCTCTGCCGAAGTTCTTCTTCCGCCTTCTTGCGTTCAGTGATGTCCTGGTTCGCCCCGTGGGTTTTGACCGTCCTGCCTTCAGCATCTTTTGTAATGCCAAACCGCACGATGATATGACGTATCTCGCCATCCCTGCGGATAATGCGGTGCTCGATATTCCTCGTATAGTTCGGGTCAGTAGCAGTTATCGCATTTTGCACTTCACTGGCGACTAAAGATACTTCCTCCGGGTGAATGAATTCCCGTGCGTATACGTCCGCCGGCATCTGGTACCCCCCTTCCCGTTCTGCCGTCGTACCATACAGGGTGTAGAACCGGTCATTGAATGTAAAGATACCCGATGCAACGTCAAACTCCCAGTTCGCAATATGTGCGAGATCCAATGCTTCAGCGAGCTGGATCTGGCCTTTCTCGAGCGCCTGCTCTGACGCTTTGCGCTCGGTGATGTCAACACCCAGGGCAATAGTGGAGATCAGATCAGCTTCTGCGGTAAGGATATTTGCTGAATTCCACAGCACGGTGTGAATGACTCCATCGGATGCAAGGAGGGGGATCTCAACGCTCTCCCACCGTTCACCGGCAAGGGTCTTTTTGATCAGGGCAAGTGAAGCATCTCTCGTCTCTTTTGGGAACAGGATGTCCAGCGGTTGTCCGATGACTTCCTGCTCAACCCTGCCGGTCAGGTGTTCGGACGCATGATTGAAGCGCGTGATCCTGAAATCCGGATCCCATACGATGATGGGGGCATTGGCAAAATCGATCAGCTTGTGAAGGTACTCGTTGGTCTCCCGTAACTCATCCCCCGCTATTTTGTGTTCGGTGATGTCGATGAGCGATGCAACGCTCTTTTTCGTTCCCGGAATGAGTATCGATACTCAGGAGAATATCCCTGATCTCTTTGGACCTCGTGATAAACCGGAACTCATATTGTTTCGATGCTTTGTTTCTGTCAACCCTGCGTAGTTTATGCTGACCGAGCATCCGGTCGAGGTCTTCTTTGACAACGAACTCAGTCCATCTCTTCTTTCCCTCAAGTTCTTCTCGTGAGAAACCGCTCAGGTATTCGAACCGGGTATTGGCGAAACTGATGATGGTGTTGTCCTCAATAATTACCGTTGCCGAACCGGTATTCTCAAAGACGGTCCGGTACCTCCCTTCACTGGCAATGAGCGCCTTATCAGCCTGCCGGTGGGAAACGGCGTGACGGATCTTGTGCACCAGTTCGGCGAACTGCGACCTTGGCTCGCCACCTTTCTGGAGATAGAAGTCTGCCCCGCTGTTCAGGGCTTCGATCACCACCTCTTCACGCCCTTTTCCGGTAAAGATGATGAAGGGTGTTTTGTCTCCCCGCGCCCGGACGACTTTTAAAAATGCGATACCATCCATCTCCGGCATCTGGTAGTCAGAAACGATTGCGTCAAAACTCTTCAGCTCAAGTATCCGGATCGCCTCGGGTGCGCTCGGGTACTGTCGTTACGATAAAATCTCCGGAACGTTCCAGGAATATCTTGCAGAGATCAAGGAGTGCAGATTCATCATCGACATAGAGGACACGGATTGCTTCTGCCATCGCTCATGCACCTCTGCCTGCCATCCGCCACATCCCCCTTGGCACAACAATCTCGAACCGGGCGCCTTTTCCCGGAGTACCGTTCTCAGTGATGGTAATGCCGGTGATGGTGAGAATCTCCCGTGATAAAAAGAGCCCGAGCCCGGTGTTCTTGCCGAAGCCGCGGGTGAAGAGCTGTTTTTTGTCCTCCCCGGAAATGCCCACACCGTCATCCTCACAGACGATCGTGAGGCTTGAATCGGACTCCTGCGCGGAAATACGGATCGTCTTCATCCGGTCACCCCCATAACGGAGGGCGTTGTCAATCAGATTGTAGAAGACCTTCTCGAAGAGCCGGTCAGCGAAAATCTCCGGATTTTGGGGATCGACTTCGACATGGATGTCCCGCATCGGCAGACCGTGAAGAGCCTTCTGGATGCTGGCGTTCACACTCTGCCATTCAGGTGCTGCGACGCCCAGATCCTGGTAATCTCTCGTGAACGTGATCTGGTGCTCGATAGTATTCGCTGCCTTCTCCTGTTTTTTTATGTACTCCCTGAGGGTCGTCGGATTGTTGATCGCACCCTGCGAGAGTTCGAGGTATCCTTTCAGTACGAGCAGACTGGTTGAGAATATCGTGCCGGGTGATGCTGGAGAGAAGGTTCAGTTGTTTGTTTGCCTGCCGTAATGCATTCTCCGCAAATTTTCGTTCGGTGATGTCAAGGAACGTTCCGATCAGGCCACCGACAGATCCGTCATGGTTGAAGATCGGGGCTTTGTAGAAGATCACGTCATGAAGGGAGCCGTCAGCAAATCGGACCTGCGTCTCGTATTTCATGGGAACCGGATTTTTAAAAACCTCATCGTCCGCCGCTTTGTACCTGTCAGCAAGATACTTCGGGGCGATTTCATATACTGTTTTTCCAATCAGTTCATTGCGGGGAACCCCGATATACTCTTCAAACGGCGGGTTGCACCCGAGATAGTTCCCTCCCGTATCCTTATAGAACAACGGAACCGGAAGAGTATCAATAAGGGTTGCGAGGAACCGGGAATATTCCTCGACCTGCTGCTCCGCCCGTTTGCGCCCGGTGATATCCGTCGAGATACCTACAAGGAACTGGTTTCCCGCAGTATCCGTGTACAGGGTCTTTTTGACAAGAACCGTAAGGCTCTTCCCGGAACCATAGGTATTTGTTTCTTCATTGACACTTTCCTCTCCTGTCCTGAAGACATCCTCGTCTTTTTGCCATCGAGTTATCGGCCATCTCCTTTGCGGGGAAGAGCTCATAAGCGGTTTTTCCGATGATTTCCTCACGGGATCGATCGAACAGTCTGGACGCGGCGTCATTGATGAGGATTATCCGGTGCTGCCGGTCCTTGACGTGAATGGGATCGCTAATCGAGTTGATGATTTTGTTTAAGAATTCCTGAGACTCCCGCAGCGCCTCTTCCGCCTTTTTGCGCTCGGTGATGTCCCGGACTACCGATACTATCACTCTTTTTCCCATGAGACTGACCACATGGGCATGGATCTCGACCGGAATGATGGTCCCGTCCTTTTTCCGGTGCTCGGTCTCAAAGATTGCGTTACCGCTTGATGATAACTCCCTGAAAATTTCATCGGGAGGCCGGCTGTGGTACTCAGTGACAAAATCAAGGGGCCCGTGCTCCAGCAACTCTTCACGGGTAAACTGCAGCATCCGGCAGGCAACTTCGTTCACTTCGATGAATTTTCCGGGGCTGTAGTCGGGTTCAATCTCATGGATATGGAGTCCGTCATTTATCGTGTCAAAGATACCCCGGAATTTTTCCTCACTCTCCTTCAGCGCTTCCTCCATCCGTTTCCGCGCAGTAATATCGCGGACTGTTCCCTGGAATCCGAATATGTTTCCTTTACTGTCTTTCCGTACGACCGAAGAGATCAGGGTGTTTATGATACTCCCGTCCCTTTTTCTTATGTCTAACGGGTAATCTTTTGTGAATCCCTGCTCGACAATGGCCCTGATATCCCGGTCTCTTTCGGCAGGATTTGCGTACAGGTCTTTGATCCGGACACTGGCGAGTTCCTCCCTGCTGTCATAGCCAAGGGTTTCGAGTGCGGCATCATTGAAATCTATAAAAGTGCCATCCGGTGAAGTGATAAAAACACAATCCCTTGACGTGGAAAAGAATGCCCGGAATTTCTCCTCGCTCTCCCGCAGCTTCGCTTCCGCCCGCTTTTGACCGGTGATGTCCCGCCCGATAGCGATATAACTCTGAATGGAGCCGTCTGCGCCACGAATACCCCGCGTGTTCCAGACAACCGTTTTTTGTGTCCCGTCAGCGCAGCGGATTTTAGTTTCAAAGTTTTCCAGATACGTCTCCTGGTTGATGGCATGCCGGATCCTGTGGGTTACCTCCTGCCGGTATGCTTTGTCAGGATACAGGTCATGCCATATTGTCCTCTTCCCCAGAACATCACCCCGTTTGTACCCGCATATCGCTTCAGCCGCATCGTTCCAGACAAGGATCGTCCCGTCCGGGGCAAGAACCGCGATCCAGATATTTGCATTGGCGATAATGCTTTCCTGGAACTGCTGCAGGTTCTGGACGGTCTCCAGTCTTTCTTTCTGGGTCACACGGGCAGCAGACAGTTGTTCCGAAAGGTAGGCAACCACGGCTGCGATTCCGATGAAAACTGCAAGGCGGCAGAGCGCACCGATGACCTCCGCTGGTCCGGGCTGGAAAAAAACAACGAGTCCGACATAGGCAAGAGAAAGGAGCGTGGCAGGCACAAAGCCCCGGTACCGGTACCGGTAGGTAAGCAGCACGAGGGGGAAATAATACAAATGCATGAAAATGATTGTAATCCCGTGCGAGAGGCAGTAAATTGAAAAGAGGATGACTGCCGCTGAGCTGGCAAGGATCAGTGCCCTCCAGATATTCTCTGAAACGAAGACCTTCTCACCGACGCCCTGTCCGGTGCCCTGATCATCCCTGTTACTTCCCATTGTCATGCCATCCTGCATCTTCGGTCTGCCCAGTTTCAGGCACATTTACTGGTTTTTTCGGGCGCAGGGAAAATGCAAATACCCTGGTGTAAAATCCCGCCTTCCATCAGAACAATAATTGCGAAGTTCAACTTTTTCCCATTGCCCCGGTTTTTTATACATTATTGAGTATAGTAGTCAAATCCAGTATATAATTACCATGATTCCCGGTATCGGACTTTTTTTAACAATACGATCGAAAAAAAATTAACACTCCCCGATAATTCTCATCGTTATCGTGAAGTCCTCGTTCTGGCAAAGTAAAAAACAATACCGGACATGGTCTGGTATATTGTGGTAAAGAGTGTATAGCCCGCCCCGATAAGAACCGGGACCTTCATCTTTTACGCATAGTCAATTTTGACCGCAACCCTTTGAAAAAAATACACCCCAAAAAGGGGGTATTATTAAAAAAAATTCTTACTGTTATTCTACCATCATCGGCGGGTACAGCACATTCCCCCCGCCCGGCAGGTTGATGGTCGCAACCGTCTTGTTGATCTGGTCCAGAGGGTTTGCCAGGATCCTTGCTGACGAAAGCGTGTACAGGGTATCACCAATATAGAGCGAGCGCTTCACCTCGTTCTGCGAGCTGCCATAGTAGTAGTACCGGTCGCTCCCGGTGCCGTGCTCAACGGTGCCCCGGAGCATAAAGCCGGTTTCAGGTGTGACTCCAAAGACATATGCTCCGTACCAGATGTTCGGCTGGGTTGTTCCGTATTTGTCGATAACTGCAGCGTTATTCTTTACGACCCGGGCCGGGATTACGAGCAGGTTCTTTGCCTTGTCGAACAGGAATGCCTTGTGGTCGGAGAGGGCTGCAGAGTCCGTGCCGGAGTCACCGATCTCGACTTTGTCGATCTGCGTCGGGTGATCCACATCGGACACATCGAAGAGGGCGATCTTCAGACCCTTTGGTCGAGACGCCGCCCCAGTCATTGGTACCGGTCTCCTTGCCGATCCCGATGATATGGGTGGCATCGTAGGGGTGCAGGTAGTCCGAGTAACCGGGGATCTTGAGCTTGCCAAGGATCTTCGGGCTTGTCGGGGTCGAGAGGTCGATCACGAAGAACGGGTCGATCCGCTTGAAGGTCACCATGTAGAGCCGGTCTCCGATGAACCGGGTCGAGTAGATCTTCTCCTGCTCGGCAATGTGGGTTAACGAACCGACCGTCTTCATGGCGGAGTCGAGCACGAAGACGTTGTTGTACTCGTACGAGCCCCGGGTCGTGTATACGTTTGACGTGGTCGCGACGCGGAGGTTGTTCTTGTACTCGTCCATCGAGAACTGGCTCTCGAGAATGCCGGGCACGTCACCCCGCGCCACATAGGTGATGGCTCCGTTGCTGATCGCGATCTTGTGGATGGCGGTTGTGGTCTGGTCGATCTCCTGCCTCCGGATCGACTCCTGCTCGGAATTCTTCAAATCGGCGATATAGGCCTGCTTCTCTGTCTCGCTCATCGTGTTGAAGTCCCCAGCGTTTACCGGGGATAAGACCGCTGCACTGCCGGCAACCGCACTGCCGGTGCCGGAACCCGTGCCGGATTCCCTCAGGATACCGATTGGCCCCGCGGGGGCAATCACAGGCCCTGCCCGCATCGGGTAGATAATGTTGTGGTACTTCTGGTACGTGATGTACATCGCGTTCTCCGAGACATAGAGAATGTCCCCGCTGCCCACGAGGTAAGTCTTGGCCTCCTTCTCCTTCGTGCTCGCAGTGTCGAACGAGGATACCGTGGTGAAGGCGTACTGGCGCTCGGGATTGTCGAAGTAGTAGACATCCGGGGCGATCACGGTCTTCGTTCCTTCCCGAATGGCAGGAACGGTGATCTGGTCCTGATAATAGGTGTATACCTGCTCGCGGGTGACGAGGTACATGTTCGAGCCAATCAGCCGGGCGTCGATGTAGTCCCCGTCGATGGTATAGTCCTTCAGCATCTTCGGGTGTGCCCGGTTGCTGATATCGTAGAAGATCGCGTGGGTCACGGGCAGGGTGTTGCGATAGTAGTACGGCATGATCTTTTCCATCGCACCGGCTGCAGTGCTGCCACCGGAGGATGAGGTGTCCATATCCTCCGTTCCCGTGGTAAAGAGCACGAGCCGGTCCCCGTCGATGAACAGATCCTTTGGATTATCAGCGACCTCGGTCTTTGAGACAACTGAGGCGGATGCTGCCGGGTACGCGTCCACGATCGCGAGCGTCTGGCCGGAGATAACGTAGATGTACTTCCCGTCGTTCTTGACAAAATCCGGTTCGTCAACGCCGGCGACCTGCACGTTGGTGGTGGAGTGGTCTGTGGATCCCCCGATGGCCGCCGGAACGGCTACCCCTTTGGCAGCCGATTCGGCCATGGCGATCTGGGGGGCGGCAGTGGGAACCATTGTCCTTACCCCGTTATTAACGGCCCAGCTTTCACCATATCCGTACCCGTCTTCTTCAGCTGCGACAGCGGTGTTGTTCTTAATGTACTCGCGGATCTCGTCCGCTGAACTGAATTTTTTGATATCCCCGTTTGCCGGTGCTACGACTGACCCCGTGCAACCTGCTGCAATGATGGCAGCAACGATGAACAGGGCGAGCACAAGGAGGGGAAGCGTGCTGCGTGTCATGATTGATCAATGACCCTTTGGGAGCAAAGCTCATCAATCTGGCGTTAACTGCGAAAAATTTCGAAGCATCGGAGCCCGATAGGCCGGGACGGGAGAAGAATCCGAAGCATTCTCCGACCTGCTTAATACTGTACTGGGAGAAGATATTGCGGGGTTTCAGGAAAGTCCCCCTATTTCAGCTTCTCTCACCAATCCGGCGATCCTGTTCCGGCAGGAAACGTTACTGTTCCCGATGAAGTGTCGTATACAGATAGTATTCTCCATACCTTGATGTGAACGGGCGCTGATATATAACCAGAAACCCATGAATACTCCCCCCACGGACAAGGCGACGCTGGACCGTCTCAAACAACAGACTGCCCGGCTCTCTGTCATTTCCAATACCAGCCTTGTGCTGATGAAGTTCGTTGTCGGGTTTGCGATCGGCTCGGTCAGCATCATTTCGGAAGCCATCCACTCCTCCATGGACCTGATCGCTGCCGTGATCGCTTTCTTCTCCGTGCGGAAATCCGCGGAGCCCCCCGACGCCGCCCACTCGTTCGGCCACGGGAAGTTCGAGGATCTCTCCGGCTTCATCGAGGCTCTGCTCATCTTCGTTGCCGCGATCCTGATCATCTATGAAGCGGTCAGAAAGCTGCTCGGCTATACCACGGTAGAACTGCAGCCGGAAATGATCATCTTTGGTATTGCGGTCATGGGGATCTCGGCGCTGGCGAACTGGTATGTCTCCCACCGGCTCTTCATCGTGGCAAAAGAGTCGGAGTCTATTGCGCTCGAGAGCGATGCCTGGCACCTGCGGACCGATGTCTATACCTCGCTCGGGGTTTTTGCAGGCCTGATCCTCATCACGCTTACCGGCAACCCGATCTTCGACCCGCTCTTTGCGCTCTGTGTGGCGGTTGTGATCATGAAGGCAGCGTACGACCTCACGAAACGGTCATCTTTCCGATCTTATCGATCACAGTATTCCTGAAAAGGATGAAAAGCGGATCAAGGAGATTATCTGCGAGCACTCCAGCATCTATGCCGGGTTCCATGACCTGAAGACCCGGCGCTCGGGGCCGGAGATCTTCATCGAGTTCCATCTTGTGGTGCCCGGGGATATTTCCGTTGATCAGTCCCATGACCTGACCGACCATCTCGAGTCCGACCTGAATACCGAGTATCCGCGGGCAACGATTACTATCCATGTCGAGCCCTGCACCGAGGGGAAATGCAACCGCTGCGGGGAGTTCTGCACCTTTAATGAGAAGAACTCTCGCAAAAAAGAACCGGAATAATCCGGAGTCTCCGCCTTTTTTCTGTCTGAAAATACCCTGCTTCCTGCAATTATCCAGAATTTCGTCATTGCCGGAGTATTCATCAGGTATCCGGCACTCGTAAAATCCCCCGCGCTCTTCCGGGCTATGCCCGGTTTCCTCTCCTCCTGCTCCAGTACTTGTAGATTTCAAACCAGAGGATACTCAGGACACCGGCACCGGCACATGCTGCAAGGTCGATGAACGGCACCGGGGCAAACCGGAAGAGGTCCCGGAGCGCCGGGACATACAGGACAAGGAAGAGGCAGGCTTATGGTTCCGGCAAAGACCCAGGCGAGTGCCCTGTTCGGGGTACGGAGCGTTTCAGGAAGAGTCCGTGACCAGGAACGGTTGGTAAGGATCAGGCAGAGGTTTGCGATCACGATGGTGGTAAAGGTCAGGGTCCGCACCTGTGCCTCGTCAAATCCCCAGCCCGGCGCACCGATATACACGACGAGGATGAAGGCGAGGACGACAAAACCCTGGAGCAGGCTTAAGGCAAGGTTCTTTCTCGTGAACAATCCCTCATCCTTCCGGCGGGGCGGGCGGTTCATCACGTCCGCCTCCTCCTTTTCCGATTCGAACACGATCGAGCAGGCAGGGTCGATGATCAGTTCGAGAAATACGATATGTACCGGCAGCAGGACAAGGGGCATGTTGAAGAGGACGGGGATGAGGGACATGCCGGCGATCGGCACATGGACGGAGAAGATGTACGCCATCGCTTTTTTCAGGTTGTCAAAAACCCTCCTGCCCAGCCGGACCGCTGAGACGATCGAGGTGAAATTGTCATCCAGGAGGACCAGCGACGAGGCCTCCCGGGCAACATCCGTACCCCTCCCGCCCATGGCAATGCCGATATCCGCGGATTTGAGGGCGGGCGCATCGTTTACCCCGTCACCGGTCATTGCCACGACCTCGCCGTTTGCTTTCAGGGCATCGATGATATGGAGTTTCTGCTCGGGAACAACCCGGGCAAATATCGTGAAACTGCCGATATGCTGCCGGAGATCCTCAGTGCTCATCGCCTCCAGCTCGGCACCGGTGATACAGCGTATCGGCACCGGCAAGACCGATCTGCCGGGCGATATTCATGGCCGTGAGCGGGTAGTCCCCGGTGATCATGACCACCCGCATCCCGGCAGAATAACAATCGCTTACCGCTTCTTTGATCTGCGGCCGGACCGGGTCGGCAAACCCGACAAGGCCGAGGAACGTAAAGGTGAAATCGTGCTGTTCCCCGGGCAGCCGCGTGTGGGTGAACGAGGCTTTTGCTACGCCCAGCACCCGGAGCCCTTCGGAAGCCATGAGTGTTGATCTGTTCATCGAGAGCCTGCATCTGTGCTGTATCGTAATGGCAGAGATCGGCAATCGCCTCAGGGGCACCTTTTGCCGCGATGATATAAGTCGTTCCCGTCCGGTGACCGCCAGACATTGGACATCGCGAGGAGGTCGGGTGCCAGCGGGTATTCCTGGATAAGTTCCCAGTTCTGGTGGATATGCTCGGTCTTCCCGAAATCCCCGTCCTTGAGCCGGTGCAGTGCCCGTTCCATCGGGTCGAAGGGATCCCGTTTGCTGGCAAGGATGGAATATTCAGCCAGTTCATGGCAGATCTCCGGCACGGAATTTGATCCGGTGTCATGGGAACACATCTGCCCCCCGGCAAAATAGGTCCGGACCGCCATGCGGTTCTCGGTGAGCGTGCCGGTCTTGTCCACGCAGAGAACGGTTGCCGAACCCAGGGTCTCGATGGCCGATACCTGCCGGGTGAGCACATTTTTTTTGGAGATTCGCCACGCGCCAAGGGCGAGGAACACGGTCAGGACAACGGGAAACTCTTCCGGCAGGATCGCCATGGCAAGCGTGATGCCGGCAAGGAACCCATCCAGCCAGTTGTGCCGGCTCAGGCCGTACACGATCACGATCGTGGCACACAGGAGGAGGCCGGCAAGGGCGATGGTCCGGACAATCCGGGTAATCTCCGTTTTCAGCCGGGTATCGCCCCGCTCGACAGTCTGCAGGACAGCGCCGATCTTTCCCATCTCGGTCCGGGGCCCGGTAGCCCTGACCTCAGCAAGTCCCTGGCCCTGCACCACGAAGCGTCCCGGAGAAGACCGCAGGCTGATCGTCGCCGCCAGGCCGTTCAGCGGGGGCCTCCCCGCTCCAGGGCCTTTTCCGGACCGGGACCGATTCCCCGGTCAGGAGGGATTCATCCACCTGTACGTTGTTGGATACCAGGAGAACACCGTCAGCCGGCACACGGTCGCCTTCCGCAAGGATGAGCATGTCGCCGCAGACGACCTCGCGGCCGGGGATCCGTATATGTTCGCCGTCCCGTATAACGAGTGCCCGCGGGCTGGAGAGGTTCCGCAGCGCCTCCAGTGCCCGCTCGGTCTTCTGCTCCTGGTAGACCGTTATCCCGATGACGAGGACGACAAAGCTCATCAGCATCAGGCCCTCGGAGAAGTCGCCGAGGATAAAATAGATGAGCCCGCTTGCTACGAGCAGGATGAACATCGGCTCGTGGATGACTTCAAAAATTATCCAGAAGATGCTGCGCTGTTTCGACTCGGGGAGTTCGTTGTATCCTTCAGTCCGGAGTTTTTCAGCCGCTTCCCTGCCGGACAGGCCGGCAACCGAATCGATATCGAAAAGCGTCACAGGCCGGGGATACTCCTCATCATACAGATACACCGGCGATATGATAAAAGAGTGACGGGGAGGTGCAGGGTCCAGATCAGCCCCTGTCTCTACCGCGGTATTCCCCCGTTAGAATACGAAACGTCCTGAAGGCTCATCAGGATATACTCCCTGCAATACACCGCTTTCAGAGAGGTAAAACGCTATGTAGAGTAACGAACAACATTAAAATCAAGGTGAATCTTCATGAAACATGCACAGGAACCTACCTACTCCTTTGTCATCCTGACCCTCGTTCTGATTCTCATCAATACCGCCCTCGCGTGGTTGTCGGTGAAGTTCGTCCCGGCCGGCACCGGCGGTATTGCCCTTGTCTATATCGCGGTTGCCTTCATGATCCTGTTTACGCTCTGGTTCGGTGCCTATGGGGCGATTGCAGCCTATGTCGGGACGCTTCTTGCCGGTGTACTGAGCACGGCAAGCCTCCTGAAGCACCCGGAGATCGCCGTCATCTGGGCGGTAGCCGGGCTCCTGCAGGTGCTCATCCCGCTCGTTGCCATCCGGATGTTCGAGGTCGACCTCTCGCTGGAAAACCGGCGTGACTGGACGATCATCCTCCTCTTTGCTGTCCTGATCAACAACATTGTTGGTGCGGCCTGGGGGGTATTCACCCTCTCACTCCTCCCCGGATCAACGATGAATATTGCATCGGCTTTCTCCACCTGGCTTGTCGGTAATATCATTATCACCATCCTGATCGTGCCGCTGGCGCTCCGGTTCTGTACCGGGAAGATCAATAAGTCAAAACTCTTCGTGAAGCATTACTGGGATTAATCCCCGCTTTTTTTTCATTACCGTTCCTTTGGATATTGGGTGATTTTACGGAGAAGGCACCTGGCGCAGCAGGTATGTACCCGCGGGGAGGACAAGGTAGGTCAGCAGGGAGAGTGGCGGGCTTACCATGGTAATGACCATTGCGATGACGGCAACAGCAGGTACCAGTGAAGACTGGAGAAACCAGTGACGGACGATCTTTTCTTCAGGAACCGGTTCACAGAGATGTTCATGCCGGGAGATGTGGTGCCACTGGACGGCAAACAGGAGGCCGACGATGAACATATTGACATGGAAGAGGAGTGCTGCAATCGGCACGGCCGGGAAATCTCCCGCAATATCGGTCGAGAACGGGACAAAGACGATGGCGATCAAAATAAGGATGTTGATCCAAAGCAGGGCCGGGTCAACCTGATGGACGAAGTGGAACTGGCGGTGATGTCCAAGCCAGAACAGAGCGAGCACGAGGAAGGCAATGATAAAGAGGAGGATCTGCGGGATAAGGCCGTATATCATACCGGGCAGAGCGGCCGTATCGATGGATTCCTGTGGCTTCGGCAGCTCGATGCCCAGCACCAGCAGGGTCATCGCTATGGCAAAAATCCCATCGACCAGAGACTCCATTCGGTTTTTCGAGATATGGTATTCCCGTCCCTTGACCCGTGCCGTCATGACTAGTGCTTTTTTGTCAAGGGATATGAATCTCTCCCAGAGGCCCCCGCGGTAACGGGATCGACACACGTGCTAAGCCCGTTCTTCTTCGGCAGCCTGCTACTTCGTGATGACGATCCAGAGGAAGGCGGGTAACGCTTTTCCGTGATTCCTTTGGGTAATGACCCCCAAAAAGGCACACCTTTATTGTCCGGTACATGCACCTTTCCATAGTGAATCAGCTATGAAGATTATTGGTATCAACGCGAGTCCAAAGGGAGACAAGAGCCAGACACGCCGGCTCGTTATGGGGGTGCTCGAGGGCGCCCGCCAGGCGGGAGCGGATATCATGTTCATCGATATCTGCAGCCTTGATATAGCCTACTGCACGGCCTGCGGGACCTGCTACGCCAAGGGCGAGTGCGTTACTGACGATGATTACCCGATGCTCCTTGAGAAGATGATGGACGCGGACGGCATCGTGTTCGGCTCGCCAAACTATATCAACGCGGTGACCGCCCAGCTGAAGACGATGCTTGACCGGATGGCGGACGTGGTGCACTGCCAGTCCTTAGCCGGGAAATATGGGTGTTCCGTATGTACTGCGGGGGGCCACTATGCAGACGAGGTTGCGGAGTACATGAACCAGGCCCTTCTGAATTTCGGGGCAACCACGGTGGGCAAAGTGGGAGTCCTCATGGGCGCCGACCCGAACGCTATTGTCGTCGGGGAAAAGCAGGCAAAGGAGCTTGGCAGGAAACTGGCTGAAGCGATAAAAACGAAGTGGAAGGACCCTGCGCAGGAGAAGCACCATGAAGAGCGGAAGGAGTACTTCAAGCGCCTCATCTCGTTTAACAAGGATCTCTGGACGCACGAGTACCGAGTACTGGAAAGGACTGGGCGAACTGAAATAACCTATTTTCTTATCCTCCGGCTGTCAGGGTAAAGCCCGCCTTACCGATAGCCTCCAGTAATGTATTGGTATGTTCCCGCCCCCGGGTCTCAAGCTCGATCTCCACCCGTGCCATCATCACCGGTACCTCCCCTTCGCCCTGCGTATGGTCAATGTGGAGGATGTTGCCACCCTGTATGGCGATCACGGAAAGGAGTCCTGCAAGCGCCCCGGGCCGGTCATCGAGCAGCACGGAGAACCGCAGAATCCGCCCCTGGCGTACCATGGCCTGCCGGATTATCCGGAAGAGCTGGGCGGAATCGACATTTCCCCCGCTGATAACGAGCACAACAATGCTCCCCGGCCGGATCGCGACAGAACCGTTCAGGAGCGCTGCGAGCGGGGCAGCCCCTGCACCTTCAGCTACCACGTGCTTGCGCTCGAGCAGCAGCAGCATTGCGTCGGCAATATCATCTTCAGAAACGAGCACGACCCGGTCGACA
The DNA here is from genome assembly GCA_963818425.1 of uncultured Methanoregulaceae archaeon. Lineage (GTDB taxonomy): Archaea > Halobacteriota > Methanomicrobia > Methanomicrobiales > Methanospirillaceae > Methanoregula. The sequence goes on from CAWFSA010000005.1 coordinate 167,236, forward strand.
TGTTCGTGCAGGATCGGGAATGTCCGGGCACCGCACTCTGTAACCCGGATCCCGTCAGCGATCGTTGGTTGTGCCGTGACCTGTACAGGGTATCCTGCCGCGATCGCTACGGAAGCCGACGGGCAGGCAGCTGCCTGTACACCGATGATCGAGACGGCGGGTTTTATTGCCTTGACCGCAGTTGCGATACCGGCGATGAGCCCGCCGCCCCCGACCGGCACAATGATCATATCCGTATCGGGACAATCCTCAAGGATCTCAAGGCCGATGGTGCCCTGCCCGGCGATCACCTCTTCATCATCATACGGGTGGATGAACAGCCGCCCCTCCCGCGCAAGATCACGCGCCCGGGTGATACTCTCCTCGAGCGATGAACCATAGATCACCACCTCTGCGCCATAGCCCCGGGTTGCCTCCTGCTTGGAGACGGATGCCCACGACGGCATGACAATGGTTGCCTTAACACCTGCTGTATGTGCCGCAACAATCACGCCCTGTGCATGGTTACCGGCTGATGCAGCAACAACGCCGCGCTTACAGGCCGCGGTGATGTTTGCGAGGATTTTGTTGGTCGCTCCCCGGACCTTGAACGAGCCTGCCTTCTGGAACGTCTCCAGTTTGAGATACACCCGGGCCCCGGTCCGTGCGGAGATGGACGGGGACCAGATCAGCGGGGTGCGGATGATATGCCCGGCAATCTTCTGTTCCGCTGCCCGGATATCAGCTAAGGAGACCATCAAGGAAGAACCGCTGTCCGGCCATATGAGGATTGCGGAAGGAATACCATGTCGCTGTTCCGCTTTGTGATGACAAGCCGCAGGGCTTCCCAAATCCTATCGTATGCTGATGCCCTTGCCGGGCACAAAACCGGTGCATTACGGGAACCAGAGAAACGAATAAAAAGGGGAGAGGAAACGGGGATTATTTATGGTACATTGCGCTTCTTGATAATCTCGAGCGCTTCGAACGCTTCCTTGCGTACGACGGGGTTTTCATCGGAAAGCATGCCGGTCAGGTGGTCGACTGCCTTCAGGTCGCCGATCTCCCCGAGCAGGAGGACGGCACGCTTCCGCACATCCACCTGCTCATCTTTGAGTACCATGATGAGCGGGGTGGTCGCGGGCTGCCCCAGCATCCAGAGTGCTTCCATCGCGCCGGTCCTCGTGCGGATATCCCCTTCGCGGAAGACCTGCATGAGCGGGGCAATTGCCGGGACCCCGAGAGCAGCAAGGGACCTGACCGCCTCGATCCTGACCAGGCGCTCGGGATCGTTGAGCGCCGTGATGAGGGGGGCGATTGCCTTGGTGTTCCCGATCTGGCCAAGCACCTCCATGGCCCCCCTGCGGATACCGGGACTGGCGTCGTCAAGGGCCCGTATCAGGGTGTCCACGGCCGGCTCGCCGATGGTAACAAGTGCGAGCGAAGCCCGACGGCAGACCTCCTCGTTCGGGTCCACGAGCGCCCGTATGAGCGGCCCGATAGCATTGTCACCCAGTGAGCAGAGTGTGGCCATAACGGCCATCCGCACATTCTCCTTAACATCGTTCAGGGACCCGATAAGAGGTTCAACTGCCTGCGGGTCGCCGATACGGCCAAGCGCAATGGCACTCTCATGCCGGACACCGGCATCCGGGTCTTTCAGGGACTCGACGATCTGAGGGACTGCACGGCTCTCCCCTAAAATCCCGAGAGCCTGCACAGCGCCACGGCGGATCAGGGGGTGGCCATGCCGCGTTGACTGGATAAGGGGACCGACAGCCGGCTCTCCGATCAGCTGGAGTGCCCTTATGGTCTCCTGCCGGACATCGTCGCCCGGTTCATCCAGCGCCACGATAAGCGAGCCAATGGCAGGGGCACCGATCTTGCCAAGCGCATCGGCAGAACCCCTCCGGATGATCCAGTACTCATCCTTGAGACCGCGGATCAGAGGCTCGATTGCGGGATCGCCAAGGTCGACGACCGAACGGACCGCTGCCCAGCGGGCATCGAGATCGCCCTCGTTCAGGGCCCGCAGGAAGTTGTCCGTCCGTTCCTTCTGCGCCCGGAGGTGTACCTCCTCGCGTTCACGTTCCACCTCGCGCTTACTTTTTCCCGATTTCAGAATATTGCCGAGTTTATTGATAATGCCCATAACGATTCCCGGACGAATATTAGTATAAAATCATTCAAATAGGTATCGGATATGCAATTTGACGAATTCTCCCGTTCCCGCCATTTTTTTGGCCTGCGGACAGATTGGAAAAATATGCTCTGTAGAAAACCTGTTTCATGATATATGATCACCCCCCTTGCGCCAGCCCTGCCCCCATTGGGGGCGGGGGCGCATGTGATGCCTCGGTATTACTTCTACAAAAACTCTCTCGCATTTTTTGTAAACGGGTAATACGGCGCTATTATAATTGGGGCGCCATAAGCGGCGGGGCGAAGCCCCTGGAGCGTGAAACTCTCAATGATTTCTACAGAGCAGAAAAATAAAATTGGTTTTTAAGAGCGGTCTCATCCTCCCTTGCATCAGAGACGTGCTCCCGCCATAGATCTGCTTATCAGAACAGGGATGTCTTCCGCTCGTGCCCCGCAATACTCCCGGTTACCCGGGAATTGGAGGGGTAATGAGTGTCATGTATGCGGCGGGATCTGACAGGAAATTACGCTGAAAAAACTTTTTAGAAAAAAGGGAAAAAGAAGTATGGTTATGAATCGTACCGCACGGTGAACTGGGAAGAGTCGAAGGCTGTCTTGGGCAGATCATTGACGTATATCGTATATATCCCGATTGGCGCAGCATTGTCCACCGTGTACCTGTAACTCCAGATGTTATCCCCTGTTAACGAGTATGTGCCAAGGTCCACCCCGGTTGAGAACCGTCCGGGCCCGGAGAGGGTAAGCTGGACATAGGTGGCTCCCGTGGTGCACATGCCGGAAAAGGTCAGGAATTCTCCTGGTAAGACCGAATACCTGCTTGAAGAGACCGTTACTTTACCGTTTCCAATCACCGTGAACCCGACACGGTTGGATACGGTTTTTCCCGCATCACTGACGACGAGGGTGTAGGTGCCCGACTGGAGTTTGGTCCCCGGGTTCCATGTGTAACTCCATGCATTGATTGCATCGGGTTTAACCTGATCGAGAACAATCCCGTTCGTGTAATACCCGGGCCCAAAAAGGGTGAGAGTAACACTGCTGGTATCTGTTGCCGTCCCAAAAAACGTATTGGTTTCCCCTACGATCATCTGTTCCCTGCTGACCCTGACCGTCACCGTTGCCGGTCTTGCTGCCGTTGCCGCGAGACTTATGTCCGTTGCCTGCCCTGAGCCCGGCTGGGCTGTCAGGGCTGCAAAATAATTCGATGTACCTGAAGGTACCGTCACGACACTTTTCCAGCTGGTGTACCCTTTCGAGCGGTATTCGAGCGTATGGCCCCCGGGCACGACGCCGGAAATAGTACCGGGGGTGCTTCCCCGGTACTGGTTGTCAAGGTAGATTTCTGCGCCTGGCGGTGAGGAGGTGAGCTGCAGTGTGCCGGATTCAGCAGGCTTGCTGGTTATGCATCCCGCCAGCAGGATACTGACGAAGATGAGGACGAGAATTTTACGGATCATGGTTTGCCACGTACTTCTCACGATAACCGTTATTCCGGAGCGTTATATAGATTTGCAAAATAAAAGGATGCTGTCCCGGCAGGCCCGTAATGCCGGTACCATGGCGGGGTGCGGGGGATTTCAGGGTCTGTTGACCAGCGACAGGATATCGCGTGCGAACGCAAGGCTCTTGCTCTCGTCCGTCATCAGGGTGTCGAACCGGACGGAGTTGCCCACATCTACCTCGTCCCGGATGTCCTGGACAAAGATGTCAGGGATCCCACCGTAACTGGTGAAGGTCCCGATCGCACTCGGCTCGTACCCGGCTGCTTCCATCAGGGCACCGGCCGGCCCGCTTACCGGAGCATGGCCGATGAACGGGCTGACGGCAACAACGAACTTGTCCTTCAGTGCCCGTTTGATCCCGTCACAGGCAAGGATCGGTCCGATGCTTGTGATGGGGTTCGATGGCCCGATCACCACCGCATCGCTCGCCTCAATGGCCGTGAGTGCCTCTTCGGTTGCCACCGGGGGGGTATCAAAGGTTTGGACAACCTGCCGGATATCAATCTTTCCTTTTGCCCGGATCCAGTATTCCTGGAAATGGACCAGGCCACCTTCGGTCATCACCTGCGTTGTCACTTCGGTATCCGTCATCGGGAGCACGGTTTCACGCACCCCAAAGCGCTCGCACAGGAACCTGGTCACGCTGGTAAGCCGCATGCCGTTTCTGAGCATCCCGCCCCTCGCGATATGGACGGCACGGTCCCGGTCGCCAATCGCAATAAATTCGTCGAGACCAAGGCGCATGGCCTCGTCGTGAGTGGTGAAGGTGTCGTTTTTTACCCCCCACCACGTATCGGTGTTGAGGATGCCGGCAAAGAGGTACATGACGGTGTCAATATCCGGCGAGATATGGTTTCCCGATATCCAGATGTCCTCGGCCGTGTTGACAATGACTGCAATCTCGTGCCGGGGCAGCACTTTCTGCATGCCCCGCAGCAGCTTCGGGGTGCCCGTCCCGCCCGAAAGAAACGTAATCATTACTCAATACTTTTATGCCATGTATATGAAGATTCTTTAGTGAATTTGTGAAGATCATCAAGGACCCGGTCCACGGTTACGTTGAAGTGGAGGACTCTCTTCTCTCCCTCTTGGATTCCCTGCCGCTGCAGCGCCTCCGCTATATCCGGCAGCTCGGTTTTTCCTATCTGGTATATCCCGGTGCCAACCACACGCGGTTCGAGCACTCGCTTGGCACGATGTTCCTCGCCGATGTTGCAGCCCGCCGCTTCGGGATTTCCGACGAAGACCGGACGCTCGTGGTCGCTGCCGGGCTCCTCCACGATATCGGCCACGGCCCGTTCTCCCACGCCAGCGAGCCCCTGATGGAGCAATTCCTCCACTCCACCCATGATGATATCGGACAGATCATCAGCCAGGGGACCGGCGCCCTGCTTGAAGAACAGGGTATCGATCCCGGTGAACTTTGCCGTCTCGTGAAGGGGAACCACCGGCTTTCGGGGATCATTCACGGGGACCTCGATGTTGACCGGATGGACTACCTCCTCCGCGATGCCTATTATACCGGCGCCCCGTACGGCACGGTGGATGCCCAGCGGCTGATACGGCACCTGATCCAGACACCCGACGGGGAAACGGTGCTTGATGAGAACGGGGTGAACGCCGCTGAGTCGCTTTTAATCTCGCGGACGCTCATGCGGCCGAGCGTCTATTACCACCACGTAAGCCGCATCGGTGAGAGCATGTTCCAGCTCGCGGTGCTGGAACATACCGGGGGCGGGAGGGAAGAAATGATCCGGCAGCTCATGGCCATGGACGATTCAACGTGCATGAATGTCCTGCGCACATCGCAAAGTCCCGTTGCCCGCGGGCTTGCAGACCGGATCTACGGGCGCCGGCTCTATAAGCGGGCACTGTTTGCCACCACCGACCAGGTGAATACCCCCGCGTTCTACGCCGGTGTATCGATAAAGGCCTGCCGCGAATTCGCGGAACGGATCGCGGAGATGGCCGGCCTGCAGCCCTACGAGATACTGGTTGATATTCCGGCCATTCCGCGGGAGTTGTCACTGAGTGTGCGGGTGAAAAACCAGCATGAGATGGTCAGCTTCGAGAAATTCTCGCCACGCATCCGGACGCTGAATGCCACCCGGCGCGAGCAGTGGCGACTCGGTGTATATACCCCTCCGGAATACCGCGATGCTGTTGCGGAGGCAGGGTGTGCCGTCCTTCACATCAAAAAACCGACCCGCCAGGAGACGCTGATCTGAGGGGAACTCCCTGGAACGCGGCACGATGCATAAATAAACAATAATATGTCCCAATACCCAAACATCACCCATATGAAGTACCACGTCATCTGCACGCTGATCCTGGCGGGTGTCCTGATCGCGGGGTGCACCAGTGCGCAGCCACCTCCTGCAACCTTTGCACCGACCACTGTACCGGTAGTCACGACGGTGGCAACCACCATCCCGCAGCCCTCGTTTGAAATCGGCGACCAATATCTTGATACTCAATACAATTTTAACAGCCCGACAAATCGTTATACCGAGCAATTCATGGTCAATAGTCAGTCATGGGGGATAAAAATTCAGGTTAGTCCTAAGTCAGATAACCTGGAATCCTGCTGGTTCGTGTTGAATGTAACGGATGTGAAAACCAATCAGACGGTGGAAACCTTTGGTTACGGGAGGAATTACTCATACGAGAAAGTTCAGTTGAAACCCATGTACAAACCCGGACTGTACAAATTTGAAATGGAAGGGAATCTTGTTACCGTTCGGGTAACCGCGGCCAAGCGAAACCCGACATAAAAAAGGAGTTACTGATATGTCTGAAGACTGGATAGTTGTTGTTGGCGGCGTTGTGGTGGTCATCATTGTTTTTGCGGTAGTCCTGCAGCAGCTCCGCGGATCCGAGCGCCGGATGCATGAGAATACCCACAAACTCAGGGTCTATACGGACCTCCTGAATGCGATCACCGAGCTGAATCTTGCGAGTGGTGATCCCTACAAGATGGACATTGCCAAGAAGAACCTGGCTATGACCCTCAACCGCCTGAACCTTGTGGGCAGTACCGGGGTGCTCAAGAGCACGAACGATCTTCTCGATTTCTTAAACGAGCACAAGGACAAGGAGTTCGATACCCTGCGCCTCCACAATATTCTTAACACGCTCGTCATCGAAGCGCGTCGGGACCTCAACCCGTCTCATGCCCGGAAAGTCGAGGAAGCACAGGTACGGTACCGCTTTTTCGCCCCGCCCCGGAACAAGTGACACCTTTTTTTCAGAATGTTCCTGGAAATTTTTCCGTTATTGTTTTATAATGAGTTGAGTCCAAACAGAATAAATCCCGCGAGCGATATCTGACGAGCAAAACACCTCTCCGGGTTTTGCGCTATGCACTTACCTTGATACGAAATGCCACGAGATGGTTGTACGGATTATTTTTTTAACATTTTTCCTGAATACCGGCCCCCTTACATCAGTAAGAATCGAAGAAATCTTCGGGTTCGGTTGTAGAACTTCGTTCTTCTCCTGCTTAAGGTCTGATGACCTTCAGCATTCTCAAGCCAGCTCTTCCCTGCGGGAACAGTCGGCTCCCCGTTGGGGGCGGGGGCGTTAGTGATAAACTGTGACTGCTGTGCAAGCTAAACGGGGGTAAAGGGATTCCGCCTCATAATCCCCCTTATGAAGGATTGGCTGGTCCCTCCTTGCAGACCGGTTAAACAGTGACATTTCCTGCAATTTTTGGCACAAACTCTTTTTGTCACCACTCCGACATTGGTACCAGAGGAATGCGGGAGACAGCCATGAAAAAGGAGTTCGTTGTCGGCGTGACCGGTGCAAGCGGGGCGATCTATGCCCGGCGCCTGCTCGAGGTGCTCTGTAAGGATGAAAAGGTCCATATCATCATATCGGACGTTGCACAGCAGATCGCCACCTACGAGCGGGTCTCGTTCGAGGGGTTTCATGCTACCTACCATGCCAATGACAAGCTCTTTGCCTCCATTGCGAGCGGTTCGCACCAGTATGATGGTATGGTAGTGATCCCCTGCAGTTCCAAGACGCTTGCGGCGATAGCAAACGGTTATTCTGACAACCTGATCACCCGCACTGCGGATGTCTGTCTGAAAGAACACCGCACCTGCATCCTGGTCACCCGCGAGATGCCGCTCTCGAAGATCCACTTAAAGAACATGCTGGCAGCTGAGGAGGCGGGCGCGACGATTATGCCGGGCGAGCCCCGGTTTCTACCATAAACCGGAGAAGATCGACGACCTCGTGGACATGGTGGTTGCCCGCGTGCTGGACCACCTCGGGGTGGAACACACCCTTGCACAGCGCTGGAGTGGTTACGATGCGTGAATTTATCGAAAAGATGCGGAAAGCAGGGCTCGTTGTCGATGTGAAGGAAGAAGCATCTGCAGATATGCAGGCACCGAAGATGGCCGCCGGTACCGATAAGCTCCTCCTCTTTCATACTATAGGTGGTCACCGGGCGGTCATGAACCTCACTGCGAGCCGCAGGGCCCTTTCCCTTGCCCTTGACATTGACGAGAAGAATCTTGTCAGGACCCTCGCGGATGCGAAGTATGACGGGAAGATTGTGGAAAACGGGACGCTCCCGATGAAAAAGCCCGATCTGAATCTGCTCCCGATTATGCATCACTTCCCGAAGGATGCCGGGAAGTACCTCACCTCCGGCATCGTTTTCTCCTGTCAGGACGGTGTGGAGAACGCGTCGATCCACCGTATGCAGGTCCTGGACGGCCACCGCGTGGCTGCGCGGCTCGTCGAGGGCAGGCATACCCACGTGATGGTGAAAAAAGCGATTGCAAAGGGGGAGAAGCTCCCCGTTGCGGTAACCATCGGGACGCACCCTGCGGTAACCTTTGCGAGCTGCACGCGGGTGCCCACGGGAATGGAACTCGGGTACGCCGCTGAGCTGATGGGTGGTGAGATCCGGGTAAAACGATGCAGCAACGGGGTCCTGGTGCCCGATGCAGAGATCGTGCTGGAAGGGTTTATCACGGGGGACCTTACAGAGGAAGGGCCGTTTGTTGATATCACCGGCACCTATGACCCGGTCCGCATGCAGCACATCATCGAGTTTACCGGTATGTACACGAAGCCGGACTTCATCTATCACGGGATCCTGCCGGGTGGGGACGAGCACAAAATACTGATGGGAGCACCCTACGAACCAAAGATCTACAAGGCCGTGGCAGGGGTGACCGAAGTCAGGAACGTTGTCCTGACAAAGGGCGGTTGCGGCTATCTCCATGCGGTGATCCAGATCAAGAAGAGCACACAGGGTGATGCAAAGAACGCGATCATGGCCGCTTTTGCCGCTCACACCTCGCTCAAGCATGTGGTCGTCGTGGACGAGGATATCAATCCCGAAGACCCGCACGATGTTGAGTATGCGGTTGCGACCCGGGTCAGCGGCGACCGGGACGTCATGGTGATCACCGGCGTGCGGGGCTCATCACTCGACCCGTGCCAGCTTGAGGACGGCACCAACGTGAAGATCGGGGTCGATGCGACCATGGTGCTCGGGCGCGAGGCGGACTTTATGCGGGCAACCTGGTGACCGGATGCAGATCGACCGTGACGATGAACGGATCCTTGCCGGTGAGCAGGGAGAGACCCGGCAGAAGATGCTGGAGCTTCTCGTGGCACTTGGCAAGGTCTTCGGAGCCGAACGGTTCGTCCAGATTAAGAGTGCGCAGGTGAGCGGGGCTTCGTACAAGACCATCGGCGAGTTCGGTCTCCAGTGGCTCTCGAGTCTCGATGCAAAGGCGGTTGTACCAGCTGTCCTGAACCCTATCGGCATGCCCCGGGGGCGCTGGCAGGAAATGGGCGTGGATGCGGATTTTGCGAAAAAACAGCAGGCTGTAGTCGCAGCATACGAGCGGCTTGGCATCAGTCTCGAATGTACGTGTACGCCGTATTACCTGCATGAGACCTCGTTTGGCGACCATGTCTCATGGTCAGAGTCGTCGGCAGTCAGCTACGCGAACTCGGTCATCGGTGCCAGGACCAACCGCGAGGGTGGCCCGTCGGCTCTTGCCGCCGCGCTCCTCGGCAAGACGCCCTGCTACGGGCTTCATCTGGATCAGAACCGGAAACCGCAGGTGGTCATTGAGGTGCAGAGAGCGACCCGGGACTGGACCGTTGCCGACTACGGTGCGCTCGGTTACCATGCCGGGAAACTGGTGGGAAACCGGATACCGTACTTCACCGGCATCCGCCCGGAACGTGACCAGCTCAAGGCGCTGGGGGCTGCCATGGCAGCAACCGGTGCCGTTGCACTGTACCATGTCGAAGATGTTACCCCGGAAGCGCAGAAAAACCGGTCCGGTATCGGGGGCCTTGAGAAAATCGCAGTTGAGCTTAAGGATATCGCAACTATCTTCCGGGAGATCCCGGTCGAGGCAGTTGCTCTTGGCTGCCCGCACTGCTCACCCGAAGAACTGGGCACCCTTGCCCGGCTTCTCGCCGGAAAGCGGGTGAATAAACCCCTCTATATCTTTGCATCGCAGGGCGTCATCGATGCTAACCGGACCTCCGTGGATATCATCGAAAAGAGTGGTGCGAAGGTCTATGCTGACACCTGCATGGTCGTCTCACCGGTCATGGAGCAGTACGCAGCCATCATGGTCAACAGCGGCAAGGCATTCGCGTATGTACCCGATATGTGCGGGGCGGTTGCCCGGATCGGGACTACGGAAGAGTGCGTGAAGATGGCGACGGAATAAAAAAGAAAAGAGTTCATCATCATTATTTATTTCCCAATACGGCTCTCAAACGAATTACAAGGACCCCGACAAGACGATTCCATACCTGATGGTATCCCGACGAAGGAACATGAGAAGAGCCATCCGGCGTTCTTCGCTGATGCAACGACAGAATCCTCCAGGCTTTTGCGCTCCCCATTCACCTGTCTTAAAGATAAGAAAATCGGGAGAGTTTTCCACAAATCCTGTCATCCTCTCGTCTCTTGGCTGAGCAGCGCATCGGATGTCTCCCGCACCCATGCGTGAGAGGCCTCCCAGTTCTCCCAGACGATCGCCATCCACTTTCGGATCAGCGCATCTTTCTTTGGGCCGTCCTGGGTCTTCAGCACGTCCATCACGGTTATGGATGCTAATGTCCGGGGCGTTTCCAGCCGGGGCCAATCCTTACGGATCCGTGCGATTCGCATATGTGCCTCCTGCACCTGCTTTCCCGTATACCCTTTCTCCAGTGCGAGGTACAGTCCAATAAGCCCGAAAGCAACCGTGATGTTCCGGGTCTTTCCCCCGGCGTGCTGGGCTGCGTATGCATCCACCACGTACTGGTGGATAAACTCCCTGTCCTGTTTTGACACCGTATAACAGGAAAGATCGTTGAAGAGCTGCCAGCACTCGCCGGAAGCATTGAACCGTTCCGGGAGATCGATATGCCGGTCGGCAAGAACAAGTCCGCACCCGGGACACGTGGTTGTCCAGTTCGCTGGAGGCATAGTACTTACCGGAATTCTTCAGATAATAAAAAAGGTGAAGATCATGTGATCGACAGGAGGATCTTCCTGATTTCCCCGACCGCTTCCGGTGCCGGGTTGTGGCCCGGGCTGACCCCGTCACCATAGGACAGGATCTTCCGGACCGTTTCCATACCCATCGTGCCGAACGGAATCCTGTCCCATACCTTCTGGTCGATGGTGTTCCACGTGCATTGCAGCACGTGTCCCAGGACCAGGATCTCCTCCTCCTTCAGCGACCGCCATTCCTGACCAAGGCCCTGCTGCAGCATCTTCACCGCATGTTCTACTTTTTTCTCGCGGTGGACATGGTACATCCGCCTGCCAATCTCCGCCTGCGTTACATCCGGCATGGTATCCTTCCCCCACACCCCGCGGGGATGATTTAGTCAATTCCCGTATCCTCTCATATACTTTGCGGCGGACCTGCGGGTCACACCACCGCCCGGCCCGGCGGCTCTTGATGTTGACAGGTAAGTTTATCATCCGGCACCCGTATAGATTCAAAAAAATATATGTCCCCATCCACCGAGGATAACCTGGGGAGAAGACGGTTTCTGCTCCACCGGGACAAGGCAGTCGAACATGCGCTTGAGAGGATACGGCGCGCTCCGGACGCCCGGTGGGAAACACTCACCTCTGAAGAACGATCCGGTCTTAAGGTAGTCCTCGACGAGATCTGGGAGAACTGCGACCGCGAGCGCTGGCACGAGTACAGTTTCTCAATCCTGGCAAAAGCGGATATCCTGCGGCTGATAGCTCTCGGGGATGACATGAAGGCCCGGCACCACATGACCGACGAGACCCGGGCGGCCATCGAAGCAATTCTGTTAGCCTGTTCATCGGATAATCATCCGCTTTAAGCCGGCCTCCAGTCAGCTTCCACCCCGATAAGTTAATATTAAGGAACACTGTTAGGTTGTATCATTAGGAGGATATTAAAAATGGTTGGTTGGGAAGTTCCCATCGGGGCCGCCATCGCATTCGCCGCTGGCGCTATTGGTACTGGCTGGGCACAGTCACGGATCGGTTCAGCGGGAGCAGGCGCAATCGCAGAACGCCCTGAGACATCGGGGTCGATTATTATCCTTGAAGCGATTCCGGAGACCTTGGTTATTTTGGGTTTTGTCGTTGCGGCAATGATCATTCTGATGGTGAAATAACCGGGACGGCAGAGGTACCGTATAACCCCGGGGGTTCCCTGCGGTGAGGGTAGAACGGTGCCGGAACATCAGGGTTGGTGATTTAACGTGGCGTATGAAGACCTGCTGAAATCGGTTGAAGAGAGCGCTCATGAAAAGGAGCTGGAGCTCCGGAACAAGGAAGTGGCGGTTGTTGCTGAGATCAAAGCGCGGGCAAAAAAGCAGGCCGGCGAAATCCGGCAGACCCATATCGATGAGGCCAACAAGTCCATCATGACCGAATGGAACAAGCTGCTCTATCTTACGAAGGCTGAAAACAAGGAACTTTTGATAAAAACCCGGGAGACCGCGTTTGAACGGGCTTTTTCTGAGACGGAAGTCAGGCTTAAAGACCTGCGGTCCGACCCGAAGTACCCGGTGGTTTTTAAAAACCTCCTCAAAGAGGCGGCTCATGCACTGGGTGACCAAAATTTCGTTGTCCATGTCGATCCACGGGACACGGCACTCTGTAAAAAAACACTGTCTCTTCTTAATCTGTCCTATGAGATCCGTATCGATCTGGTGACCGATGGCGGTATTGTTGCAAGCCTGCCTGACAATTCCGTTGTCATCTCCAATACGGTCGAGTCCCGGATGCAGCGGGCAAAAGAGCTCAAGAGAAAAGAGATCCATGCCCTCCTGACCGGTGCATGATCATGGATTACGGGTATATCAACGCTCGGATGCGGGGGATGAAGAGCCGGCTCCTGTCCCACCGGGCCCTTGATGACCTTATCCTGAAGCCCGATCTTGAATCCATAATCGCCGATCTCGAGAACAGCCCGTACCGGGAAGATATCATTGAGGCAAAAGGCCGGTTATCCGGGATCCTCTGCATAGAAGCAGCCCTCCGGCAGAATTTTATTAAGACCTTCAGGAAGATCCAGGACTTTTCAAAAGAGGAAGCGGAAGCAATGCAGTATATCGCGATCTTCCTGCACCGCTGGGATGTCCAGAACATCAAGACGATCCTCCGCGGGAAGAACATCCACGAAACGGCCGAGGAGATCCTCGACTGTCTTGTACCGGCGGGAGAACTTGATGAGGTGACCTTAAAGGAACTCCTCAAGCAGCCCGATGTAAAGGCTGTCATCGATCTGTTAGCCACGTGGGAGATCCGCTATGCGAAACCCCTGACGGATTCCTTTCCCGAATTTATAAAAACAAAGGATCTCGCTGTCCTCGAATGCGCGCTCGACCGGTACTATTACGCCGATGCTCTTGCAGCCGTTAAAGATCCCACCTATAACAACAACCTGATCCGCGACCTCTTAAAGCTCGAAGTGGATGTCATGAACGTCCGGACGGTCCTCCGGATGGTCCGGGACCATGTGGACCCGGCTGACGCACAGCGGTACCTGATCGGGGGTGGAGAGGAATTTGACGAGAAGGCGCTCGCGAGACTCCTCTCTCTGTCCACCATTGACGAAGCAGTAAAAGTGCTGGCGGTAAAGCACTACCGTTTTCTTTTAAATGTTCCCGAATCCGCGATCCGGACCCAGAAGATCTCAGTGATCGAGAAGGAACTCGAGCGTTTCCTCATCAAAAAAGGTGTGGGGGCGTTCCTCCTCGACCCGCTCAGTGTCGCTTCGGTCATCGGCTACTTCTGGGCCAAGTTCAACGAGATAACGAATATCAGGATCATCTCCCGGTGCAAGACCGCGGATTTTCCCGTGGAGAACTTAAAAGAGGAGCTGGTGTATGTATAAGTTCGTCGTCGTCACCGACAGTGACCGGGCATCCGGGTTCCGCCTTGCCGGTGCCGAGGTGATCGAGGCGGCAAATGCCGCGGAGGCGCGGAGCCTGATACCCCCGCTGTTGTACAAGGACGACATCGGGATCGTGGCAGTCAATGAGGAGTACATGCTCTCCCTTGACGAGAAGGTGATGGATCGGATTGAGAAGATGCACCGCCCGCTCATCATCCCCCTCCCCTCGAAATCGAAAGAGATCGACCGGCGGACGTATATCGAGCGGCTCCTGAAAAAGCTATCGGGTACAACATCGTTTTGAAGAGGTGAGGACATGATCACGGGAACAATTTTAAGAATTTCGGGCCCGGTCATCATCGCCCGCGGCATGAAAGGGTCAAAGATGTATGACGTGGTGAAAGTCGGCGACGAGGCCCTCCGGGGCGAGATCATCCGGCTGGAAGGTGAGGAAGCGGTTATCCAGGTATACGAGGACACTACCGGTCTCATGGTCGGGGAACCGGTGGTGAACACGGAGCAGCCGCTCTCCGTGGAGCTTGGGCCGGGCCTCCTCTCCTCGATCTATGACGGCGTCCAGCGTCCCCTCCCCGTACTCATGCAGATGAGCGGGGATTTCATCGCCCGTGGGATCTATGCCCCCGGTCTTAACCGGGAAAAGAAATGGGAGTTTTCACCCGCGGTCAGAAAAGGCGACAAGGTCGTGGCTGGTGATATCATCGGGACGGTTGCGGAGTTCCACTTCGAGCACCGGATTCTCGTCCCGCACGGTGCTGCCGGCACGGTGACGGATATCGCGGCAGGTTCTTTTACGGTCGAAGAGACGGTCTGCACCCTTGACGGAAAGACAAAGCTTTCCCTGATGCAGGTGTGGCCGTCCGGATCCCCGGCCCCACCGGAAGAAACTCGATCCCATCCTCCCGCTCATCACCGGACAACGGGTCTTCGACTGCATCTTCCCGGTGGCGAAGGGCGGGACGGCCATGATCCCGGGCGGATTCGGCACCGGTAAGACCGTTTCGGAGCAGACGCTCGCCAAGTGGTCCGATACCCAGATCGTGGTGTATATCGGCTGCGGCGAGCGGGGCAACGAGATGACCGATGTGCTCGCCGAGTTCCCCGAGCTCGTGGACCCGCGGACAGGCCTTCCGCTCATCGAGCGGACGATCCTGATCGCCAACACCTCCAATATGCCGGTAGCGGCCCGCGAGGCCTCTATCTATACGGGGATAACGATAGCCGAGTATTTCCGGGATATGGGCTGCGATGTGGCCCTGATGGCCGACTCGACCTCGCGGTGGGGCGAGGCCCTGCGGGAAGTCTCCGGCCGGCTCGAGGAGATGCCCGGCGAGGAGGGATATCCAGCCTACCTCGCGACCCGGCTCTCGGCGTTCTACGAACGGGCGGGCAGGGTAATCTGCATGGGAACGCAGGAGCGGAACGGGTCGGTCACGGTGGTCGGTGCAGTATCGCCACCCGGCGGCGACTTTTCCGAGCCGATCACGCAGAACACCCTGCGGGTGGTCGGCACGTTCTGGGCGCTGGACACGAACCTTGCCTACCGACGGCATTTCCCGTCGGTCAACTGGATCAAGAGTTACTCGCTCTATCTTGATTCCATCGGGGAATGGTACGTGGAGCATGTTGCGCGGGACTGGCGGGAGCTGCGGGAGAAGGCGATGTACCTGCTCCAGAAGGAGGTCGAGCTGCAGGAGATCGTGCAGCTCGTCGGCCCCGACGCCCTGCCGGAAAGCGAGAAGGCGATCCTTGACGTGACCCGGATGATCCGCGAGGACTTCCTCCAGCAGAGCGCTTACAGCGACACCGACTCGTTCTGTCCGGTGGAGAAACAGTACCTGATGCTCAAGGTGATCATGGAGTATTACGAGACCGTGAACATGGCAATGGGCCGGGGGGTCTCGCTCCGGCAGATCCAGGCCCTCCCGCTCAAGGCTGGCATCGGCAGGATGAAGGACGTGCAGGACGTGGAGGCGATACGGAATATGATGGTGGATATCGGGCAGCAGGTTGCAGGCCTCGGGGTGGAGAAATGAAGGAGGCCGACCTTGTCACCCGGGAGTACCGGACGATCGATTACGTATCAGGCCCTCTTGTTTTCGTTGAGAATGTGAAGGGCGCCTCATACGGTGAGATGGTGAAGATCCGGCTCCGCAATGGCGAGGAGCGGACCGGACAGGTGCTGGACATATCAGAAGAGCACGCGGTCATCCAGGTCTTCGAGGGGACCCGGGGGATCGACACGGAAGCAACCACGGTCCGGTTCCTGGGGGAGCCGGCCCGGATCAATGTTTCGCTTGACATGCTGGGCAGGGTCTTCACCGGTGTGGGAAAGGCCCGGGACGGCCGTCCTGACATCATCCCCGAGGCAGTGCTGGACATCGCGGGCATGCCGATCAACCCCTCTGCCCGCGACAAGCCGGCCGACTTTATCCAGACCGGCATGTCCGCCATCGACGGGCTCGACACGCTGGTCCGCGGGCAGAAACTGCCGATCTTCTCCGGCGCCGGCCTCCCGGCAAGCAAGCTCGCCGCCCAGATCGCCCGGCAGGCGAAAGTGCTCGGCGAGGGGGAGCAGTTCGCCGTGGTCTTCGTTGCCATGGGCATCACGCACAAGGAGGCTTCGTTCTTCACGCGTGACTTCGAGCGGACGGGGGCACTCGACCGCGTGGTCTTCTTCATGAACCTTGCGGATGACCCGACGGTCGAGAGGCTCGCCGCCCCGCGGTGCGGGCTTGCGGTAGCAGAGTTCCTCGCCTTCACCCACAACCTCCATGTGCTGGTCATCTTAACGGACATGATCAACTACTGCGAGGCCCTCCGCGAGATCTCCACCGCCCGGGAGGAAGTGCCCGGCAGGCGCGGATATCCGGGCTATATGTACACCGACCTCTCCACTATCTACGAGCGGGCGGGGAGGCTGAAAGGCCGGAAGGGATCCATCACCCAGATCCCGATCCTGACCATGCCCGACGACGATATCACCCACCCGGTCCCCGACCTGACCGGCTATATCACCGAGGGGCAGATCGTGCTGTCCCGCGACCTCTTCCGGCGCGGCGCCGACCCGCCGGTGGACGCCCTGCCCTGCTTATCACGGCTGATGAACCTCGGTATCGGCCCGGGGAAGACCCGGGAGGACCACCGTGGGGTGGCTGACCAGCTCTACGCCAGTTACGCGTACGGCCGTGACCTCCGCCGGCTCGTTGCGATCGTCGGGGAGGAAGCCTTAACGGAACTCGACAAGAAGTACCTGAAGTTTGCTGAAGGGTTCGAGAAGCAGTTCATAACGCAGGGTGACGAGGACCGGTCCATCGGGACCACGCTTGCCATCGCATGGGACCTCTTTGCCATCCTGCCCGAGGATGAGCTGAAGCGGATAAAACGCGAGTACATCGCGAAGTACCACCCCGCCCACGCAAAACCCGCGGGAGAGTGAACCATGGAGCAGGTCAAGCCCACCCGGATGGAGCTGATGAAGAAGAAGGCACAGATCCGGCTCGCCGAGCAGGGCCGCGACCTCCTGCGGGAGAAGATGGACGCCCTGATCCAGGAGTTCTTCAAGATCCTCTCCACGGTCTCCGATTCCCGGGACGAGCTCGAGCTGGTCTCGCAGGCCGCCGACCAGGCCCTTCTTATCGCGCAGGCGACCGACGATATTGTTACTTTGAAGTCTGCGGCGCTTGCCACCCGCCGTTCGATTACGGTGGATATCAGCGGGAAGAACATCATGGGCGTCCCGGTCCCGGTTATCGAGAAGAAACGGGTGTCCAAGAGCATGCTCGAACGGGGCTACGGGGTCATCACCACGAGCGCCCGCATCGACGAGACAGCCGAGCGGTACGAAGCGGAGCTCGACCTCTTAATCAAGCTCGCCGAGACTGAGACCGCCATGCGGAGGCTCGGCTCCGAGATCCAGATGAACCGCCGGCGGGTGAATGCCCTTGAGCAGATCCTGATCCCCGAGCTGAAGAGCCAGGCGAAGTACATCAAGAACGCCATCGAGGAGCGGGAGCGGGAGGATTTGTTCCGGCTCAAGAAAGTGAAGAGTATCCTTGAGCGGAAGAAGAAGCTGGCGAAGGAGAAGAAAGCGGCGGGGAAGAAGTGAGGGGTGCCGCGAGGAAAGATGAACATCGGGCTTCTCTCCGCGAAGCCCGGTGATCTGAACCGGTTTTTTTCTATAGTTACCCTGACAATCTCTTATCATGACATTGCCGGATCCCGAAGAAGAACTGAGAACATTTAAGGAAAGGGAAAAGGGAAGCGCAGTCCTGAAAGTCTTTTTCCTGGTCCTTATTATCGATGCAATTGTCATCGCCCTGTACTTCATCCTTGCAAACGCCCTTGGATGGGATGAAACAGCACTCATCATCCCCCTGGTTGTCATCGCTGTTGTTACCGGGTTTTACTACCAGTGGCAGAAGCAGAAGATCGAACGGTGATTATTCGTTGATCAATCAGGTTCCGATTTTTGTTTTGAATTCGGATCCCGGTTTTCATTTCAAATTCGATCCATGATTTTCATTTACAAATCGGATCCCGGTTTTGAAAATACAATCGCGATCATGATCGCGATCG
Organism: uncultured Methanoregulaceae archaeon; assembly: GCA_963818425.1. GTDB lineage: Archaea > Halobacteriota > Methanomicrobia > Methanomicrobiales > Methanospirillaceae > Methanoregula. Next base: position 185,855 of record CAWFSA010000005.1, read on the forward strand.
AAAAACCGATCCGGATCGATCGGGATCCGATTTTTGTGGAGATTTTGATACCCGCTTGCAGGACCTGCTTTGTTGTATCCGGTAATGGGAAAAGCTCAGGAATCGTATAAAAATTCAAACCACGCGATTTTAGATCATTTTGTTGGCGTCAGCAAATCGATATCCCTCTTGAAAGGCGCCGGGCGGGAGAAAGAAGAAATTATACTTACTCTAGTCTCTTTCCCGCCCCACCGGGCGGCAAGCGGGCAAACGGCTTGTACGCCACCCCGCCCCCTTCGTAGAACTTTGAGAAGAACTCCACTAAATGCAAACGAATGGAGTGGATGGAGGGGGAAAACATCGCAAGCACGATATTGAGAGCGTGGAGCAGGACGGCCATGGCAATGCCGATGATCGCGATCCCGAATGCTCCCGCCATCTCGTTTGCCACGATCGCGAGGATCACCGATGCCATGCCGATTGCCATCAGCCGGGCATAGGAGAGGATGTTACCTACCGTGCCCATCACCTCCATGGCACCGAATGCGCCGGCCCCGTAGATGATGAGGCAGAGGCCGATGATCAGGAGGGCTGCCCCGGCATACGTTCCCACGGCCGGGAGAGCGCCGACCGCGGCTACGAGCAGGAGAATGATGCCGGAGATCGCAAGGATCATGCCCGAGCGCTCGGCAAAGTGCTTTTTGCTCTTCGTTATGTAGGCATTCCGCATGCCGATAGAAAGCCCGAGGAAGACGTGGATGACCCCGATCGACACGGCAAGGATCAGCATGGGGATAATCGCTTCCCCCCGGTTCCATGAGATGCCAAGGAGGTGCACCGGCTCGATCCACCCCATGTGTTCCCCGAAGTTCCCGAAGAACTCCCCGAACAGGTACCCGAAGACGATGGTCGGGACCGAGGAGATGATCAGCACCCGCGCCATGTTCCCGAAAAAGGTGTTTGCCTCAACGCGGTGCCGGAAATAGAGCCCGATGGCGAGGATGGCGAGCCCGTACCCGATATCGCCCACCATGATCCCGAAGAAGAGGGGGAAGAAGATCGCAAGGACGGGCGAGGGATCGAACTCCCCGTATTTCGGAAGGGCTACGAGCCCCATGATGAACTCGAAGGGTTTGATCCATGCAGGGTTGTCATACCAGACGGGGGCGTGCTTCATGTCCTCTTCCGTTGTTCCCAGTTCGCGGACAACCACCCGGTTACTGAAGGTGTCTTTGAGAGACTGCTGCATGGCACGGAGGTGTTTCTTCGGTATCCAGCCCATGATAACGAAGGTAAAGTCGGAGAGCCCGAAGTTCTTGTAAGCCCCCACTTCGCTATAGATATCCTCGAGATGTTTCTTGAGTACAACCAGCTCCTGGTACCAGACAGACGAGAGGGTTGCGAGGCGGCTGTCGATGGTGGCAATCTCTTCGATGTTTTTTTGTTTCTGCTCCTCGATGAGCTCAAACATCTCGAAAAACGGTCTCCCGGTATACTCCTTCGGGAGCCGGACTTCATTGACGTTCACCGAGTAGATGAATGCATGGACACCCTCCGAATACTGCTTGGAAAATACCATAATCGTGGCAAGGGTGTCCTCATCCACCGACATGGAATTCATCTCGAAGTGGTTGTGGGTGATCGTGGCAATCTCCTTTTTAATAATCCCGATCACCTCTGCATGCTCCTTCTGGATGAGGAGGATCGTGACCTCAAATCCCTCCAGGGTCGGCACCTCTTTCTCCACCGGCTGGATGATGGTAAGGACCTTCGCATACCGGTCCAGCGCTGTTACCGCTAAGGTAAGCTCGCTCTTTCTTGCTGTAAGTTCCCGCGATGTTGTCTCAAGTTCCTTAATGACCTCGCGGGCCCTCCTGATGATCTGGTCGTAGCTCTTTTTTCCAGCGTGGCCTGGATCGTGGCCTGCTGTTCCGGATCACCGGCAATGACCGGCAGGGTGGAAAATATCGCCTGGATCTTGCTGAGCACATCAGAAATATTCTGTGCCGCCTCCAGTTTTACCGGCGTGAGCTGGATCTCTCTGAAGGGGACTTCCTCGCTCGCGTTCTCGAGGTGGACCGTGCCTGCCTGGTACATGAAGTCGACTACCCGGTTCAGTTCATCTTTTGGTCCGATCACCTGAATCCGTTTCATCGACTGGAGCATGACATCCCTCCACGAGCGGCTCTTTTATTCCCCGGTCACATAGCCGGTGATGGTTTCAACGGTGCGGGGCAGGTTCTTCTCTCCCCGTGCTGCAGAACTATCCCGCGTGGCTGCTGCTTCCTGCCTGAGGCCTTCGATCTCGGTCTCGATCTTCCCTTTCTCCTCCCAGTAGCGCTGTTCGGCCTCTGTTTTTCCTGCGCTGTCAGCAGTGCAGAGAAGACTTTCGGCCTCGCTCTGTGCAGACGCTATCGCTGCATCGGTCTCTTTTCTGATGACCTCGATCTTCTTTGCATACTCCTGCTCCTTTTCCCGTATCTGCTGCAACAGTGTTTTTTCCGGTTCTTCCATGCTGCCAACCTCTTATAACCCGTGCCTGCGTTTCAGGAGGGACGTGACCCCGTACTCCGGCTTGTTGTACGCCGCGCACTTATCATCGCCCCCCTCCCCCCTGCTGATCAGGTCGCGGGCTCTGATGGCGGCCTCATCGAGCCGCTCCCTGCACCTGTTGACCGCAGTGGTCTGCAATGAACTGATGATTTTCGTGATTTCCTTTGCCACGATCTCTTCACAACACCCTTTGTGATCAATTGGTCGATATCATTGACGAAGCATATATACCTTCGTACCGGCGTACTCCGGAAACGTCAGGAATAAAGAAACCCATTAATTTCCCGGCTGCATACGCTCTACCGGAGACCGGCACCAGCCTATCCGCATGCCGGGAACAAGGTGAACGGTATGAATCTTCTGGTGAACGGCGGCCTTCTGGTTATCTTCCTGCTCGTCCTGGTCCTGCCGTTCAGGGTAAAACTGGTCGAGCACAACCTCGAGGTCTTCCTCTTTGCCTGCGGTGTTGTGGCGCTGACCATCGCGGGATTCATGACCATCCCCGGGGAAACAACCGGCTGGAGCACAAAGATTATCGAAGAGGCGCTCCTTGCGCCCCTGATGATCACGACCATTTTCGGGATACCGGTCGGGATCGTCCAGATCGTTCTGCTCTTCGGGCTCCTCATCTACCGGTTCCACCACAAACTGGAGGCGGCGATTGTGAGCATGGTGGGCCGCTTTCCCCTGCAGGCAATTGTTTTTTCCCTCATTGTGCTCCTCGGCCTTATCTCCAGCATCATCTCCGCAATCCTCGCCGCGATCATCCTTGTCGAGATCGTCAATGCCCTTCCGGTCGTAAAGAAGGTAAAAGTGGAGATCGCAGTCGTTGCCTGCTTCTCCATTGGTCTTGGTGCCGGGCTCACACCGCTCGGAGAACCGCTCACCACCATCGTGATCTCAAAACTGTCCGGCGCCCCGTATCATGCGGGCTTTATGTTCCTCTTCGACCAGCTGGCCCTTTACATCATCCCTGCGGTCATTGCCCTTGGTTTTGTCGGTGTCTTCCTCTTCAACCGGAGCCACACCGGCGATACGAAACTCGAGTGTATCATTGAGCGGGAATCCCTGCGCGAGATTGTAATCCGGGCGGCAAAGGTCTATCTCTTCATCATGGCGCTCATCTTCCTCGGTGAAGGGTTCAAACCGCTCATTCTCGAATATATCATTCAAATCCCGTCTGCCGGCCTCTACTGGGTCAACATCGTTTCGGCAGTGCTCGACAATGCGACACTTGCTGCAGCCGAGATCGGTCCCGCCCTCAGTCTCCAGCAGATCGTCAGTGCCCTGATGGGGCTCCTCGTTGCCGGCGGGATGCTCATCCCCGGCAATATCCCCAATATCATTGCCGCAGGCAAGCTGGAGATCACGAGCCGGGAATGGGCAGTGGTTGGCATCCCCCTTGGCCTTATACTGATGGCGGTTTTTTTTGTTTTCCTTTTTGTTCCCGGTTTTCTTGGGTTCGCGTGAACCACCCGGATGCAACAGTCGAAGAACTCTGATGAAATCTTCTCCTCCTCCTGGTTCTTGCGAACCAGCCGGATCTCGAAGAACTCTGAAGATTTCTTCCTCTCCTCACAGTCTGAAGATCGTTCGGAAATGAAAACAACCATGTGGATGCAATGCCCATATCAGTGATACGTATGGCAGGAACGGGCAGGAAAATGAGTGGTACCGATGAGAATATTCGGGATAATATCGCAGCCCTTGCTGATCCCCTTATCGAAAAACGGCATGAGGCCGTTTCGGCACTGCGGGAGATCGGCGAACCCGCTGTTCCCTCTCTTATTGCTGCACTCGCCGAAGCAGCTGACAATGACCAGCGCTGGTATACAGCAATCGCACTCTCCCGCATCGGGGAACCCGCGGTCATCCCCCTGGTTATGGCAATGGAGAGAAACCCGGCACGGGATTTCCGTAAATATGCCGCCGCTGCCCTCGGGGAGATTGGCGAGCCGGCCATTGATGCCCTGATTGACGGGATGGCAAGCGACGACCGCGAGCTGCGGGGGTTTTTATCGCAGGCGCTCCGCCGGATTGGCAAACCCGCAGTGGAGCCCCTCACCCGCCGGCTCAATGACCCGGATGAGATGGTACAGCAGTGTGTTACACTCACGCTCTGGCAGATGGGTGAGACCGGCGTCCCTGAGATGGTGAAGAACGTGCAGGAAGAGAAGTGAAACTGCTTTGCATGAAGCGCATTTCTTTTTTTTATCAGTTGACCTTCTGATGACAGGATACCTGTGTTTTTCCCTGCATAATCCGAACCCATAAATTCCCTCCAAGAGAATCCTATCCTATGCTTGAGCTCTCGCCCGCGATGCAGGCTTACGAGAAGTCGCTCCTTGATGAGCTGCACCGCACCATAGCGATAGCAAAGAAGGCCCGTCTGAAGGGACTCGACCCCTCCCTCGACGTGGAGATCCCGATTGCAAGCGACCTTGCCGACCGTGTCGAGGTTCTGGTCGGGGTCAGGGGCGTTGCAGCACGGATCCGCGAGCTCGAAGCAACGATGTCCCGGGAAGAGGCAGCCCTTCGTATCGGCGACGATTTCGTTGCCAGGAAGTTCGGGGAGAAGAACATCGATGAGGTCCTCGATCACGCGATCCGCGTTTCGATGGCCCTCCTGACCGAAGGAGTCGTTGCCGCACCTACGGAAGGTATTGCAAAGGTCTCGCTTGGCAAGAACGATGACGGGACCCAGTACCTGATGATTTTCTACGCAGGACCCATCCGGAGCGCGGGGGTACGGCACAGGCAATGTCCGTGCTCGTGGGAGACTACGTGCGCCAGAAACTGGGGATCAACCGCTACATCCCGCGGCAGGAGGAGGTAGAGCGGTATGTCGAGGAGATCCGGCAGTACAACTCGATCATGAACCTCCAGTACCTCCCGAGCGAGGCCGAGATCCGGCTCATCATCGAGAACTGCCCGGTCTGTGTCGATGGCGAGGCGACCGAGCAGGAGGAGGTTGCAGGCCACCGCAACCTCGAGCGGGTGGAGACGAACGTTGTGCGGGGCGGCATGGCCCTCGTCATCGGCGAAGGTATTGCCGGTAAGGCCCGGAAGCTCAAGGGCCGGGTCGAAAAGATGAAGATGGAGGGCTGGGACTGGCTCGACAAGCTGATCGCCGGAGCGGCAAAGGACGGGAACGGGGAGAAGACTGTTGGAATAAAACCTCTCGACAAGTACCTCCGGGATCTGATCGGAGGACGCCCGGTCTTTGCGTACCCGATGCGCAAGGGCGGATTCCGGCTCCGTTACGGGCGGTCCCGGAATACCGGGTTTGCCGCGGCCGGCATGCACCCGGCAACGCTCTATATCCTCGGGGAGTTCCTTGCCACCGGCACCCAGATGAAGACCGAGCGGCCGGGCAAGGCCTGCGGGGTGGTGCCGGTCGATTCCATCGAGGGGCCGACCGTACGGCTGAAGAATGGCGACGTGCTCCGGATCGATGACGAGGCGACTGCAAAACGGCTGAACGCCGGAATCGAGCGAATCCTCGATGTCGGTGAGATCCTCATCTCGTTCGGAGAATTCCTGGAGAACAACCACCCGCTCGTTCCCGCGGGGTACTGTTCCGAGTGGTGGCAGCTCGATGAGGGGCAGGGAGTAAAACCCCCTGAGAATGAGGAGGAGGCGCTGGCGATGGCACGGGCCGGGAGATACCTCCATCCGGATTATACGTGGTTCTGGGACGACATTACGGCGGACCAGATCCGGGCACTTGCCGATGCCGTATCCAGGCAGGGACGGATCGCCGATGGTGTACTTTGTATCCCGCTGGACCCGCCCATAAAAACCATTCTCGAAGAGATTCTCCTTCCCCACGAGGTGCGGGATGGTGCCGTATGGGTCCGGTCTTTCCGTGCATTCATTGCCTGCCTCGGGCTTGATGAGAATCTGAAAAAACGGGAAACGTGGGATACCGCACCTTCTGGCACCGTGCCTGATCTGGTCATGCACCTCAGCGGCCTGAAGATGCGGTCCCGGTCCGGCACCCGGATCGGCGGCCGTATGGGACGGCCGGGAAAATCCAAACCCCGCAAGATGAACCCGCCCCCGCATGTCCTCTTCCCGCTGGGGGACTCGGGAGGAGCCCGGCGCTCATTCCAGTCAGCATCGGCCCATACCGCGGAAACGGACCAGAACAACACCGATATAGATTTCCAGAAGGAAGGGGGGATCATCGAGATTGAGGTAGGGCGGCGGCGCTGTTCCGGGTGCGGGGAGATCGGCTATCTCTGCCGGTGCGAGAAGTGCGGGGGGCATACCCTTGCGATCTTTACCTGCACAAAATGCGGCCGGGAAACAACACTTCCCCGCTGTCCCGGTTGTGACGCTCCCGCAACCTGCAGCCAGCGGGTGACCCTTGATGTGAAAGGGGAATATGCAAAAGCCATGGAACGCCTGGGGCTCAAACCCGGCAGTGTCGCCCTGGTGAAAGGGGTAAAAGGCGTTATCTCGAAGGAGAAAACAGTCGAGCCGATGGAAAAAGGTATCCTGCGGGCGGTCCGGAATATCTGGGTTTTCAAGGACGGGACCACGCGGTTTGACATGATCGACCTGCCCCTGACCCATATCCGCCCCGACGAGGTGCGGGTGCCGGTGGAAAAACTCCGCTCGCTCGGTTATGTGAAAGATACCCACGGGTATGATCTCCAGAACGGATCGCAGGTTGTTGAGCTCCACCCGCAGGACCTCCTTGTTTCGGACTCCTGCGCCGAGTACATGGTCAGCGTTGCACAGTTCATGGACGACCTGCTGGTCAAGTGTTACGGGCTGGAACCGTTCTACAACATCACAAAACCCGAAGAGCTCGTAGGCCATCTCGTGATAGGGCTCGCCCCGCATACCAGCGCCGGTGTTCTCGCCCGGATCGTCGGGTTCACCCGGGCAAACGTGGGGTATGCCCACCCGTTCTTCCATGCAGCCAAACGGCGGAACTGCTTCTTTGGCGATACCCTCATCGAGGTTTATGACGGGAAGCGCTGGGAGAAGACCCCGATCCGGAAGTTTGTCCTCGAGAACTTCGACCTTTCCCACCCGGGTCTCGACCGGCTCGGCACGTACTATTCGGACCCTGCCCGCCCGTTCTTTACCCGCTCGGTTGATACCGCCGGGGGCATCCACCTCCGGAAGATAACCTCGGTCTCGATCCACCGTTCGCCGGCAGCCCTGATCCGGTTTGAGACCGCACGGGGACGGGAGCTGGTCGTGACTCCGGACCACGCAATGCTTGTCTGGGACACCGGTTACCTGCGGAAGGTGAAGGCCGTGGAGCTGAAAGCCGGTGATGCGGTACCGGTCTTCGAAGGGTCATGCACGATCGCGGACCGGATCGCGGTGGCCGAACCGGTACCGGCACCCGAAGAGCGGGTCTACTGCCTGACGGTTGATACCGATCACACCATGACGGCAAACGGGATCTTCACCGGCCAGTGCGATGGCGACGAGGACTGTATCATGCTCCTCATGGACGGCCTGATCAATTTCTCCCGGGCGTTCCTGCCACAGAACCGCGGTGGTTCGATGGATGCCCCGCTCGTGCTGACGAGCCGGATCGATCCGTCCGAGATCGACAAGGAGGCCCTGAACGTCGATGTCTGCGACCACTACCCGATCGAGGTTTATACGAGCGCCCTCTTGTATGCAGAGCCGAAAACGATTGTCAAACTCATCGATCGCGTGGAAAACCGGATCGGGACAACGGCATCGGTAGAAGGGTTCCAGTTCACGCACGATACTTCCGACATTTCTTCCGGCCCGCTCGAATCGATGTACACGCAGATGAAGACGATGACCGACAAGCTCGAAGCGGAGCTGGTGCTTGCCGAAAAGATCCGGGCAGTTGACGCGGACGATGTGGCGGAACGGGTGCTCACCACGCATTTTATCCGCGACCTCCAGGGCAATCTCTCGGCATTCTCCAAGCAGAAGTTCCGGTGCACAAAGTGCAATACGAGCTATCGCCGGATGCCCCTTGCCGGCAAGTGCATGAAGTTCAAGGGGAAGGGCATCTGCAACGGCAATATCATTCCCACTGTCCACGAGGGGTCTGTCAAGAAATATCTTGAGATGTCACGGGAGATGTGCAGGAAGTACGCCATCTCCGAGTACACCCGGCAGCGGATGGAGGTGCTTGACCTTGCAATCACTTCCACGTTCGGTGAGGAGAAACACGAGCAGCTGGGCCTTGCGGACTTTATGTGATTATGCGCTCTTCCAAGTGGCTGAAGAATGCTTATGCGTCGGAGGAGTTTTATCAAAACGCTGATGACAAGAAGGGGGGTGGAGCCGACTTCGGGTCTGATGACATTACGGCAAGTCGAAGAACGCTGATGCATTCTTCTCCTGCTTCGGGTCTGCCGGGGTTCGTTAGAACCCCGGCAAAGAGAAGGGAGGCTTCCGTTGACCTTCGCTGCTGATAACCCTCAGCATCTCAAAGCCTTTTTCTCTCCTTTACCCATGGTATTCCGAATGAGGTTGAATTTTTGCGTTAAATCTCCCTTCACCTTTGTCCGATTTGGTTTGAAAAACAAAAAAAATCTGCTCTGTAGAAAACCGGTTTCATGATATATGATTCCCCCCCTTGCGCCAGCCCTGCCCCCGCTGGGGGCGGGGGCGCATGTGATGCCTCGGTATTACCTCTATAAAAACACTCTGCATTTTTTGTAAACGGGTAATACGGCACTATCATAATTGGGGCGCCCCAGCGGCGGGGCGAAGCCCCTAGAGCGTGTAACTCTCAATGTTTTCTACAGAGCAAAAAATCTTCAATGGAAATAAATACCGCCAGCATGAACACAGGAACAGGAATCCTCCCTGCCGGTACGGTCTGGAGTCATTGAGATCAGAGGTGGTACTTCTATGGACTCGGGGACTGTCCCGTCCATAATCCGGAACCAGTTGAAACCAGCGATCGTTATTTTTTTCCTGCTCACGCTTATCACCGGGATTTTCTATCCCCTGGTGATCACCGGCATCGCGCAGCTGGTCTTTCCCGTTCAGGCAAACGGGAACCTCATCGTTCATGACGGGAACGTGGTCGGTTCAGCACTCATCGGGCAGCCGTTTACATCGCCGGGATATTTCTGGGGCCGCCCCTCCGCCACATCCCCGGTACCCTATAACGCCGGGCTCTCATCCGGTTCGAATCTCGGACCCTCGAACCCGGCACTTGCCAGTGCGGTGAACGCACGGGTCGAAGCCCTTCATGCAGCGGACCCGGCCAATACGCTCCCGATCCCGGTTGATCTCGTCACTGCTTCGGGAAGCGGGCTTGACCCGGATATCAGCGTTGCCGCCGCATACTACCAGGTCCACCGGATCGCCCGTGAGCGGAACCTGAGCGAGGAGGAGGTACAGAGCGCTCGTAACCAAGTCACATCGAACCCCGACAGTTCGGGATCTTCGGCGAACCCCGGGTGAATGTCCTGAAGCTCAACCTTGCTCTTGACGATTGAGCACATCACCGGATGTCCTGCCCGTTACAGCCCCTGCAGCAGATCCCAGGCTCTCCCGATGAATCGGGACTGCGGATCCCGGACTGGATTCGTCCTTGTCCTCTTTATCGGTGTTTTTGTGGTGACGGTCGTCCCGCTCGGACGGTTCATGGTGCAGGTCCTCAAAGGGGAACCCCATCTCCTCTCCCCGTTCACCGGCCCTCTTGAAGACCGGCTCCTCGCATGGTCACAGGTGGATGTCAGATGACGAGATGGACTGGAAGACATTTGCCATCGCGATGATGGTCTTCTCGCTCATCGGGATTACTCTTCCTCTTCCTGCTCCAGCTCGCCCAGCCCGTCCTCCCGCTCAATCCTGCGGTAGTAGGATCGCCCTCGTGGGATCTTGCGCTCAACACCGCGGTCAGTTTCGTCACCAATACCAACTGGCAGGCCTATGCCGGGGAGACCGGCATGAGCTACCTCACCCAGATGATCGGCCTGTGCGTCCAGAACTTCACCTCGGCAGCAACGGGCCTGGCGGTCCTTGTCGGGCTTACGTACGGCCTCTCCCGGAAGTCCGCATCCACCATCGGGAACTTCTGGGTGCTGCTCATCCGGAGCGTGATGATCCTCCTGCCGCTCAGCATCATCATCGCGCTCATCCTCGTCTCGCAGGGCACCGTCCAGACACTTGGCGGCCCGGTCACCGTACCGCTTCTCGATCCCGTGCAGGATGCGCGATGGTGCGCTGGTCACCACCCAGACGATCCCGCTCGGGCCCGCTGCATCCCAGATTGCGATCAAACAACTCGGCGTAAACGGGGGCGGGTTCTTCAACACGAACTCTGCTCACCCGTTCGAGAATCCCACGCCGTTTTCCAACTTCATCGAGATCATTGCAATCCTCCTGATCCCGTCAGCGCTCTGTTACTCCTTCGGGCGGATGGTCGGGGCCGGGAGGAAAGGTGTCAGCATCCTGATCGCAATGACCCTCATCTTCCTGCCGCTCCTCGGCCTTGCCATCTGGGCGGAACTCGGGGGCAATCCTGCATTTGCCGGCATGGGAATCGACCAGACCACGACCGATCTCCAGCCGGGCGGCAACATGGAAGGCAAGGAAGTGCGGTTCGGCATCATGTCATCCGCACTCTTCTCCGTGGTTACCACGTCTGCTTCCTGTGGTGCGGTCAATTCGATGCACGACTCCTTCACCCCTCTTGGGGGTTTTGTCCAGCTGTTCATGATGCAGTTCGGCGAGGTGGTCTACGGCGGTATCGGGTCCGGCCTGTACGGTATGCTCATCTTTGTGATCATCGCGATGTTCATTGCCGGGCTGATGGTCGGCCGGACGCCGGAATATCTCGGCAAGAAGATCGAGCCGCGGGAGATGACGATTGCCACCATCATCATCCTCATTCCCATCTTCCTGATCCTCATCGGTACGGCGGTCGCGGTTCTTGTGGATCCGGGAAGAACGGCAGTCCTCAACCCGGGCCCCCATGGTTTCTCGGAGATCCTGTATGCCTTCACCTCCGCATCGCAGAATAACGGCAGCGCCTTTGGCGGGCTGTCGGCCAACAGCGTCTTCTATAACCTCATGACCGCTTTCTGCATGTTCATCGGCCGGTTCGGCATCGCGATCCTCACGCTCGCCCTCGCTGGTTCGCTGGTAGGAAAAAAGATCGTTCCTGCAGGAGAGGGAACGCTGTCCGACCACCGCCCGCTCTTCATCATCTGGCTGGTCTTTGTCGTGATCATCATCGGGGCACTCAGTTTCCTCCCGGCTCTCGCCCTTGGTCCCGTTGTCGAGCATCTCATGCTTGGCGGAGGTGGGTGATCCATGCCGGAAACCCCCGGGACCCGGAACACCCGGCCGATCCTGCCGGCTATCTACCAGCGGGCGGTCATCGATGCGGTCGTCGAAGCTCGATCCGCGCCTGATGATCAGCAACCCGGTCATGTTCGTGGTCGAAGCCGGCAGTGCCCTAACGACCCTGCTCTGGCTCCAGGCGCTCACCGGGAACGGGGAAGCTCCTGCCGGGTTCATCGGTGCGATCTCGGCATGGCTCTGGTTCACCGTCCTCTTTGCCAACTTTGCCGAGGCACTTGCCGAAGGGAGGGGCAAGGCGCAGGCCGAGTCCCTGCGGAAGATGCGGCAGGACACGATGGCAAAGAAGCTGTACCTCGGGTACGAGATCGTAAAAGGCAGGGAACCCGTGCCTCCGATTATCTCGAAGTTTCGTCCTCAACCCTGCACAAGACCGATCTTTTCTATGTCAAAGCCGGGGATACGATCCCGGTCGACGGGGAAGTGGTCGAAGGAATTGCATCGGTGAACGAGAGTGCGATCACGGGCGAAAGTGCGCCGGTCATCCGGGAATCCGGCGGGGACCGGAGCGCAGTCACCGGTGGCACGGTCATCCTCTCGGACTGGCTCATCATCCAGGTGAGCGCCAATGCCGGTGAGGGTTTCCTCGACCACATGATCAGTCTCGTGGAAGGGGCAAAGCGGCAGAAGACCCCGAACGAGGTTGCCCTGAACATCCTCCTTATCGGGCTGACGGCGGTATTTCTCGTGGTCTGTGCAACGCTCTGGGCATTTTCCGTGTACAGCGTGCAGGCTGCAGGTTCCGGTATCCCGGTTACGATCACGGTGCTTGTCGCCCTGCTTGTCTGTCTTGCACCGACCACCATCGGCGGCCTGCTCAGCGCCATCGGCATCGCCGGGATGGACCGGCTGATCCGCCGCAATGTGATCACCACCTCGGGCAGGGCAATCGAAGCAGCAGGCGACGTGGATGTGCTCCTGCTCGACAAGACCGGCACGATCACGCTCGGCAACCGGCAGGCAGTTGATCTGATTCCGGTTGACGGGACGGATATCATGGACCTGGTAGAGACTGCACAGCTCGCATCGCTTGCCGATGAGACTCCCGAAGGCCGCAGCATCGTTGTCCTGGCAAAAGAGAAATACGGGCTTCGCGGCAGGACCGTGGGTGCAACGGAGTCCGGTACCGGGATGCAGTTCGTCCCGTTCTCAAGCCAGACCCGGATGAGCGGGGTCGATGTTGGCGATGTTCATATCCGGAAGGGCGCCGCAGATGTGATGTTTACGCATATCGAGGACGAACGGCAATCCCGTATCGGATGCCCTCAAAAAGGAAGTCGAGACGATCTCCCTTGCCGGAGGAACACCGCTCGTTGTGGCAAAGAACGGTAAAGCGCTGGGTGTCGTTCATCTTCAAAGACATCGTGAAAGGCGGGATGAAGGAGCGGTTTGTCCAGCTCCGGAAAATGGGGATCAAGACGGTCATGATCACGGGAGATAACCGCCTGACCGCAGCAACGATTGCGGCAGAAGCCGGTGTCGATGATTTCCTTGCAGAAGCAACGCCGGAGAGCAAACTTGAACCTCATCCGCGAGTACCAGACCGGCGGGCGCATGGTGGCCATGACCGGAGACGGGACCAACGATGCCCCTGCCCTTGCCCAGGCTGATGTCGCGGTTGCCATGAACACCGGGACACAGCCTGCACGCGAAGCAGCAAACATGATCGATCTCGACAGCAACCCGACAAAACTGATCGAGATCGTCGAGATCGGGAAACAACTCCTCATGACCCGGGGGGCACTCACCACGTTCTCGATTGCAAACGATCTTGCAAAATATTTCGTGATCATCCCTGCAGCATTTATCACCACGTATCCCGCACTTGTCAGCACTGAACATCCTCGGTCTCCAGCAACGCGATCCTGTCAGCCGTGATCTTCAATGCACTGATTATCGTTGCCCTCATCCCGCTTGCGCTCCGTGGCGTGACCTATCGCCCGATGACGGCTGAAGTCGCCCTGCGGAATAACATCGTCATCTATGGCATGGGCGGCATGATCGCCCCGTTCATCGGGATAAAGATTATCGATATCGTGCTCGTACTGATGGGTGTGGGGTGATCAGGTCTTTATGGTCGTCGCTCCTGAATGCCGTCCCGATCCCGATCTCCTCCTTGCCCGCGTGCAGGGTGAGGAGCGGCAGGAAGCACCGGGGCAAACTGAAAATCTTCCTCGGGTATATCGCAGGTGTCGGGAAGACCTACGAGATGCTCAAGGCAGCACACCTCCGGCGTGCCGAAGGTGTTGATGTGCAGAGCCGGGTATGTCGAGACCCACGGCAGGCCGGAGACCGAAGCACTGCTCGAAGGGCTTGCCCTCATTCCCCGGAAGATGATGGAGTACCGGGGAGTCATGCTCCCGGAGTTTGACCTCGATGCAACCCTTCGTCTCCGGCCAACGCTCGTTCTTGTCGATGAACTCGCCCATACCAATGTTCCCGGTTCCCGTCACCCCAAACGCTACCAGGATGTCGAGGAACTGCTCGATGCCGGTATCGATGTCTATACCACGCTGAATGTCCAGCACATCGAGAGTCTCAATGATGTTGTTGCCCAGATCACCGGTGTGCTCGTGCGCGAGACGGTTCCCGACCGGGTGATCGATGAAGCAGCAGAGATCGAGGTTGTCGATCTTGCACCCCCGGAACTTCTCCAGCGGCTGCGGGACGGGAAAGTCTATGTCCCTGATATGGCAGCACGGGCGATCGAGCAGTTCTTCAACGAGGGAAATCTCTACGCCCTGCGTGAACTTACCCTCCGCCGTGCTGCAGAGCGGGTCGATGAACAGATGCTCGCCTATATGCAGACCCGGGCGATTCCGGGGCCCTGGGCTGCGGGAGAACATATCCTTGTTTCTGTCGGGGCAGGCCCGTTATCCGAGCGGCTGGTACGGACCGCCCGGAGGCAGGCCGACCGCATGGGAGCCCAGTGGACTGCTATTTATGTTGAGACCCCGGCTCACCACCGGCTTTCAAAAGAAGCCAAGGAACAGCTGGCCCGGACCCTGCAGCTTGCAGAGAAACTGGGAGCCACCACCGTCACCCTCTTCGGGCTTAACATTGCATCAACGGTGATCGATTATGCCCGCCGGCACAATATTACCCGTATCATCATCGGGAAAACACTCCGCCCGCGATGGCAGGAATATGTATTTGGATCCGTTGTCGATCAACTCATCCACGACAGCGGTAATATCGATGTCTATGTTATCAGCAGCAGTGATCATATTCAGCAGAAAATCAGTCGATCTGGATTTTCTGCTCCCGGTAACTCCCCCCAGGGATTATCTCGCATGCATTGTCCTTATCGCCGCCATTACCATCATCGGCTGGCTCGTCAAGTCGTTCATATCCCCGACAAATCTTGCCATGCTCTTCCTGCTGGCGGTTGTTGTCATCGCGTTCAGGAGAGGGCTCCGGCCGGCCATCTTTACTGCCATTATCGGCGTTCTTGCCTTTGATTTCTTCTTCATCCCGCCTTACCTGACGTTCAGGGTGACCGATTCCGAATACCTCATCACGTTTGCGGGTATGATTATTGTCGGTGCCTTGATCAGCCTGCTCGTAACCCGGGCACGCGAGCATGCGTATGCCGCACAGGAGCGGGAGAAGGAGACCGGGACGCTGTACGCGCTTTCGCAGGACCTCGCTGTTGCTGCGGATGCCGATTCTATTATTGCGGCGGTGACCCGGCATATCCGGGAAATTTTCCAGTGGGAAAGCGTGGTCCTTCTTCCGGACGAGGATCATCTCATTGTTCGTCCCGCGGGCACCGGGCTTGTCCTGAATGAAGATGACATTGCTGTCGCAACCTGGGCGTTCCAGCATGGCGCCGTTGCCGGTTATGATACCGATACCCTCCACGGGTCCCGGCTCAGGTATATTCCGCTCCAGAGTTCGGCAGGTGTCCTCGGGATCCTGGGAGTGAAACCCACTGAGCCTGAAGGCATCATCACCCATGAGCAGGAGCGAATCCTCACGGCATTTGCCAACCAGATGGCGCTTGCGCTTGAGCGGGTAAATCTGGTCGGACAGCATCTGGGGGCAGGATTGTAACGTTTGCCGGGAGCGTTTCTCTGGTCTTACCTTTTATTGAACCTTTTTCCTGAACTCAGGATAGTTAACTGTATGCTGGAATGAGAGTCCGGAATTGTCAAAGCCTTTTACTATCCTGAAACCAACAGTATCCTGAGCGAGAATATCTAAGTGGTCAACAGAGGCGGACTCAAGATCCGTTCGCGCAGGCGTTCGCAGGTTCGACTCCTGCTTCTCGCACTTTCCGCACAGGCCGGGTTTTTTCTTCAATCCCTTTCGCGCCATTCCCGGGTATCTTTCTGAAGGCAAACGGGAACGGCAGCCATGCACCGGCACGGGCAGGAGGTCCTCGTACGGCGGAAATATCCCGTTCTGTGACTGAACTGCTCCATTATTACGGTAGATGGAGGTCCTGCAGCGGGATTAACCGGCGGCACTCATTTTTTAGAACCGGATGGGTGCGTGCCCACCGGTTCACCCCGTACTGATCGCAGGGTGCAACATTGATGTCAGGACACAGTCAACAGGATAGTACGGAACCTGGTCCATGAACCCTGCCGGAGGTCCGGCACTGGTGCTGAACGGATCAGGAATGTCCCGTTCAGTTGTACCAGAACCAGGTGTCCATGGATCCCGGCCTGTTTATCCAGGGAATCATCATCGGCCTCACCCTTGCCGTACCGGTAGGCCCGATCTCCCTCGTCTGCATCCACCGCACGGTTGCGGGAGGGCGTCTCCACGGGATCGTGTCGGGTCTTGGCGTTGCCACCGCGGATACGTTCTATGCGATGGTCGCGTTCCTTGGCCTGACCGCAGTCTCCGGGCTGATCATCGGTAACCAGTCCCTGTTCCGTTTCCTTGCGGGGATTGCCCTGATCCTTGTCGGGATCCAGGTCTTCCGGTCCGTGCCGGCAGTGGTCAGTGACGGGGATGGGCAGGAGCCTTATCTGCAGGATTATCTCTCGCTCTTCGCGATTGCAGCAGCCAACCCGCTCACGATCCTCTTCTTCATCACGATCCTGCCCGGGTTCGGCGTCGTGGTACAGGGGACTACGCTCATTGCCGCAGTCCCCTTTGTCACCGGTGTCTTTCTCGGTTCGGTTGTGTGGTGGATCGTGCTCTGCGGCTCGCTGGGCACTGTCCGCTCCCGGCTGAGCACCGGAAACCTCCGGCAGATCAACCGGATTTCAGGCATCCTGATCACCTGTTTCGGTGCCGGCATGCTCGTTCTCCTGCTTGCCATACCGGGAATCGTCCGGTGACCGGTCCCGCCTTCCTTATCCCCTTGCCCCCGGAACAGGTTTTTTCTGTCCTTTCGGGCGGGATTAATTATATTTTCTAAAAGACCAACAATTAAGCGATAAAAAGCATCAGAATCGGGTAGGAGAGGTTGTACTGACAGACCATAAACCGGGAGCACCGCCGGGCGACGAGATCGTCAGGGTGAAGCTGCCCCAGAAACGGAACCGTGAGATGTTCGGGTGTGCCGAACTCATGATGGGCGCAAACCATATCCGGGTCCGCGGCTTTGACGGGGTGACCCGGATGGGCAGGATCAAGGGTAAGATAAAAAAGAAGGTCTGGATCCGGGAAGGGGACATCCTCATCGTGATCCCCTGGACGTTCCAGGACGAGAAATGCGATATCATTTACCGGTACACCGGCCCGCAGGTCGAATGGCTCCGGCGGAATAATTACCTCTGATTTTTATCAGTATCGTGATGTCAGAACCGTTTTTATTATCAGAATTATCCTGAAATTCTCGTTTGGTCCGGCTCGGGAATCCGGAACGATCCATAGTTCCGGCTCAGGAAATCACCTCCACACCAGGAGAAGGACCGACGCATAATTGTAAATTCCGGCTAGATAATCCGGTATTTACTCAAAATACTAAAAATTTAAGGTTTTCTTATTATGAACATATTTTTATAGTTTACCAACTAAAGAGGTTAATCATCGTGAGCATCATGAGAGCGAAGGCTGGAATTTTCATATTTATTTGTCTGTTGTTCCTGATCGGGACCGTGGGGGCGGACCCGTTGACCATAACGAATAGCAGCAGCAATACCTGGATAAGTGTATCTGACCCTGACAATCCGGCGGTTATCACGTCAACGGTTATTACGGTCAATGTAAAGGATACTGCGGGTGCAAATGTTGAGAACGCGACGGTCAGTTTCGGTGTTGAAAATTTATTGGGAACCTTCCCCGCCGGTGATATAAAAACGAATGCAGCAGGGAACGCAGCGAAGACCTTTACTGCCGATAAGCAAAGTGGTGTGGCAAAAATCAATGTAACCGTGATATATTTAGATGCGGTTAATACAACGACAAAAATTTTTGATCAGAATATCAACCATGGCCAGGCCTACTATGATCTGTCGTCTCCCCTTCCGCTTTTTATTTATCCTGAAGAGGGAAATGTTGCAACAGAAATCCCTTTCACCGTATCCGTGCATGACCGGTGGGGGAACCCCCTTGATAATCGCACGGGCGATCACTTTGTCACGCTTCATATGCACAGCTCGACCGCCCCTGATGATTGCGGATTTAATATCGGCGGTGTTTTCCCCCATGACCTTTCGCTCCCCCTGAATGCAGATGGAAACCTGACGGTTAATGCCAGATTATCGTCCAAGATCGGTACTAATTCCATCATCATGGACAGGTTCGATGCGATAAGATTCCCTCCCCTCGTCACGATTAACGTAGTATCGGGGGGTATCCCGTATTCGATCTCGGGAACTATATCGGATGGCGGTCAGCTTGTAGCAAACAATATAGACAAATTCACCCTCGATTATCACCTTTACGATGCCTCGCGGGAATCTGATGGCAAATGAATCAATCCTGATAAACACAAGTGTAACCGGAGAAGAAATACCCACCCTGCATACGTCCGATTCTGCCGGGCTGATCAGATTCTATTACGGGCCCAAGCGAGATGCAGTTCAGGCAAATATTACCGCGGTTGCCGCTGACAATGCAACCGTGAAAAATGAGCTCATGGCCAATTTCACTGCCGACGAAGCAACGAACCTCGTCCTCGTTGTAACCCCTCCGACTATCGAAAGCCTTGATGTGATATCCACTTCAAGGGCCTATGTGAGAGGTACCGTTGTCGATCCGTATGGTAATCCGGTACCAGGCGAAACGGTGAGCTTTTCCCTGAGATCCCAGACCGGGGATACCTCTACTGCACCCCTGTTGGACGCTCCGTCGGCTGTTACCAATGAGTATGGAGATGCAATCGTCCACCTGACGCCGGGTGCATTTCCGGTCAAAGGCGAGACCGGTTATAAAGCCCGGGCAAATGCATCCGTTATTGTTACCGCGACATGGGAAGGTGTCTCCAAAGAGGTGACGGTGACCTGGAAGAATTATCCCCTTATCAACATCCTGACAAGTGCAAGCCAGGTAAGCGGCCTGAACGTGAACGACACGGTCGATATTACCATTGATGTGATAGGGAATGGTTTCTATACCGAGGGGGGGGGACAGATTGCCTGTATCATTGATCTGGATTCTTCGAGTACTATGTGGCAGAATAGTGATATTCCGCCTTCCGGTGCGACCTGCGACAACATGAATGATTATCCCGCAAAATGCGTACGACAGGATAGTGCAAAATGGGCATCAAAAGCATTTGTGCATGAGATGCTGAACCCAGTACCTACCGGCAACTGGGTTGGTGTCAATTCGTTTGGAAATCTGAACAGAGACGACAACCGTCTCTTAAATCCCCAGACCGATGAAGCGCTTGTTGATAGTAAAATCAACAACCTTGTCCCGGGCACCAGCGCAAAAGGATTTGGACAATCATTAATGGAAGCGATTGCCAGTCTTGATGACACTCAGGCAACCAGAGACGACGACAAACTCCGTGCAGTGATTGTACTGAAAGATTCAGGAGGCGGTAATTTGGAGAATAGTCAGTACCCCACGGATACCGACGTAATTAACGCCGCGATTGCCACTGAGCCCCCGACATTGATCTTTACCGTGTACTATTATGACGGAAATACAGACAGTTCGAATACCATGGATGTTCTGAGAAATATTGCTACCCAGACCCATGGAAAATTTTACCGGGCTGAAACTTCGGAGCAACTCTTAGCGGATTTCATTGATATCGCTAATTATCTCAAGTATGCGGCCGGCGTGGACAGCCAGTTGGGCATGGATTTCACCAACGTCGACATAGACGGAAACGCAACAGCCAATTATAACTCACAGGTATTTTCCTATGTTCCTTATGGAACCCCCTATACGCTCCACACAGATGGTATATCCCGGGATGCAGTATTGGGGCGGACGAGGATCATGTGGCCGAACGGGACAAACAGTGTCAGGGATCAGTCTGCCGAGTGGAATACCAATCACAACCTCGCATTCAGCGATGTCGGTGTGGTCAACATCACTGAACGCTGGAATGCAACCTTCCGGATCAAAATTAACCAGACGGGAAACATCGATTTGTTCAACTGTACAACGTCCCCCTCCCTGCTGTCGTATAAAGAGCCCTACGGGGCGTTCCAACAGTTTGACCTGTGTCTCCCCAGTCTCACGCTCAGGGTAAATACTCCCACGTCTACGGAATCCGGGGATCTGGATGTATCCGGCCTTACCCCCCAGTCCGGCAATTATACCAACAGTGTGCCTCTGCACTGGAACCTGAAATACAAAGCAGCTGGATCTGAAACGGCCACTGAGACGTACTGGTATTCCTATAATGGGCAGGCCTACAAACAATTTGGTTCAGCATCCGGTATCTCTTCCACCCTTAACGGGGATTTTGTCCCCCGTTCCACAACACTTTCCCTGACAAACTTCCCTCAGGGGCCTTATACGATCAGAGTCGTTGCATCCGTTCCGGGTATGGCAACCAAAACGGTAAATGGCGCGTTCACCATACCCCCGGGGAGCGGAGCGGGCAGCATCCATCTCCAATAAACGAATCATTCTTTTTTCCCGATGAAAAAATCCGCATCCGGGTAAGGCCGTGGTTCCCGGTGGGTTAAAAGGCCCAGACCCTTGAAAACACCTGGTATGATGAAAAAGAGAACTGCAACGGTTTGCAGACCCTCACGCTGCCGGTTTCCATTGAACATCTTCCCGGCCCAATCTGGTATCAATGCATGATGAATCCGGTCGGTTATAAACGAACCGGATTTTTGATTTCCCGGATTTTTTAAGGGAACCGGGATGGGCAGAATACCGGTGTCTTGTGGGTATGACAGATTGTCCGGAATCCATCGTTGCGGGAACAAGGACAGATGAGCATTTGAAAACAGGCATGGGGAAAAAGAACAAGTCCTCTCCGAATCAGTTTTGGTGGAACGACGCCCTCATTTTTCACCGGGGTTCCGCTCTGTTCGCTCAATTCCTGAAGGGGGTTCGGGAAAAAAGGCGGACACCTGAGAATGTATGAGCGTTCATCGCCTCTGCCATCAGGGATACTTCGTTAAAAAAGAGATCAGATTGATTCTATTTTTACAATATATTTTTTTACGACGAGCGTATCGACACCGGACAGGGTATAGGTATTGGCAGGTCCTTCTGTCATCTCCAGGGTATTTTTGAAATAATTCCTCCATGCAACTGAATAGTCGTGTCTGGGATCAGGAGTGTAATAAATGACAACATCTCCGGAGCCATCGATTTTCTGGTAAGGATCCGGATCCTCGATTAATCGCATCTGCACCGTCGCGATACCTTCTTTTGCAAGGATACTGTCGCTGGTGACGCCGATGAGATTTATCACCAGTGTCCTTTTAGGATTACCTGGATCCGTATCATCCTCATCATAGAACCAGCGGGGCTCGGCGAGCATGGTTGATCCCGACTGGATACGGGGGCGCATCATCACCGCGCCGTTCTGGAGTGAGATATCGGTCTGGGCACTGATCGATTCATAGCGTAATTCGCCGGGATCGAAAGAACCGCTATCATACGTGTCATACAGAATCTGGAACAGTCGAACCGCTGCTTGAACCATAGACGGTCAGCGAACCGCTGCCGATTTTCAGCGATGTCTCTTTATACGGCACGGTTTTGTATGCCAGGCTCTTGAAGTCGTTCTGCAGGACAATCATGTTCTTTTCCATGATCTTCTCATCGGCGTTCACCTGCTGCTGCGTGAGCAGGGGATACCCGTAGAGGGTTACCAGCCCGATACCTGCAATAATTATGGTGAAGGTGAGGAGGAATCCTATCGCTTCTGAAGCCCCCCGGTCCCCCGATTTCCTGATAGTTCGTGTCGTCATCAGCATCTCACTCCGGGGGTTATCCCGCTTGAATTGTAGCAGATGGTATTCATTCCCGCACCCGTGGTATCCCCGCTCGTTCCTTTCGTAGCCGCAATACCGGCAATGGCGGTAGTGGAATGAAGATCTCCCCGGTAGACCGTTACATTCTGTTCTGGTGAAGATGTCCCCGTCCCCATCTCCACAAAATACCCGTTTCCCACAATATCGTCAGGGATATCAAACCTGGTAATAACTGTACCCGATTCCGGTGCAATCGCATAGACATCAACGATCCGGGTGGAAACACCATTGCCGATGTCGGTGAACTCGGTATAAATGAGCCGGTTGGCGGGCTCCTGCATGATATTGGTGTTGACGAGCAGGAGCATCACGACCAGCAGTCCCATGAGCACCGCGCTGCACAGAAGGTACTCGATCATGTTCGCCACCGCGGAATCGTTCTGCACCAGGTTATCACCGTTTCCAGATTTCATTGTATTCCGTCACCCCGTTATTGTAATGAATAAAGACCGTGTTATTCTCCGTGTACGGTTTGAAATAACTCACTACCGAACCTTTCCGGTATATTGAAATATTTACGATGTCGTTTCTGATATCATCGTCATCAGAATATTTCATTACCGCGTTACCGATCACGTGCCTGACATCCCGGATATCATTTTTCGGAAATTCGATAACACTCTCCGCGGTGGTCTGCCCGACGACCGTGGACTGGTTGATGACCAGTGCCAGGAAGAAGAAGCTGAAGCTGACCAGAAACCCCATCAGGACAATCCACTGGGCCTCATCGTTCAGTCTCGCCATAAGAGCGCCTCCACGAGAACGGCACGGGGATTCTTTGTCACAACGTGCTACAAGTATCAGATACTTGTGTATAATTGACAATAACCCATCGTGTTGCCCTCACGGTATGCTCTCCCCCGGTCAGGTTTCGTGAGGACGCGATCACGCAGCTGCTCGTCGGGGGATCACCGGCAGTCATCCCGATCCGACAGGTATAGGTTGCATTGAACTGGATGTTATGCAGTGGGACCTGATCCGGATGCATTGATATAATTCAGGAAACATTTCGTCTGAATGTTGTTCTGTTCGGCTCATCGCATAACTTCAATTATTCCCTGCAGCGGACTTTCCATTGAACTATCCGGGGCTTGATCCATCATCATCAGTGCATCGCTCCCGAGCGCCTCCAGTTGCATATCGCTGATATGCGTGTCGCCTGCCGTATATACCGAGGTTGCATTGATTACCAGATAAATGGTGGCCAGCATGATCAGTGCTGCTGCAATCCCCTCCATGGTATAGAGCTGGCCCTGCTCATCCCTTACCATGCCCGCCACCCCTGGAGCGTGAACCTGGAGAGACCGGGTTTCAGGAAAAGAGCCGGTTTCCCCCCAGGTAGACAAATACAGTTCCTCCATGAATCGGCACACTCATGGGTAAGACAACGAAAATAACGGGTATTTCTGTGCATACTATTTCTTAAATGCTTATTGAGAGAAGAACAGATATAAATATTGGTATCCTTTTTAGCAATGACGAGGATTGAATCTTTCACCGGGAGGTCATTTTACCTTCATGATTTCCGGTCATTCCCGGGTGTCAGGAACCGGGCTACTCCTGCGCATGTTTCCATGAGGGAAAACGTGAAAAAAAATAAAAAATAACCCGGCAACACCGTTTAGCACAATAAAGAAAACCCGGCATCGGGCTGGTTTTGCGGGATATGCAAAGGATTATCAGACCAGCTTCCCCGGAGAGTTCCTTTAAGGAATTTCTGATCTGAAGGAATCCCGATGATCGCACCGGGATCCGGTCCGCTCCCGGGAAAATGTTTTCAGGATCTTCATGGCAGATGTGTCATGTCCACGTTACCGGACTGTTGTGAGAAAAGTTTCTGTTATGTTGTAAAAAAAATCGTGGTGGTCCCGGAGGTTCTCTGGCGCCGGGGCAATTGTGGCCAACGCGTGCAGGGCCTAGGCAACAACCTTGCCGACCGCGCGCTGGTGACGGTGCCAGTGTAACTGCCCGAGCCGGTGGCCATTACCCTGATATAATTTTCTTTACAAGGCGGATCAGTGTGTGTAGGTGCTTGATGTTGCTCCCGGAGATATCGGTGCATGTGCCAGTCACTTGATGAGGTGCATCTCTTCCACTGATAGGTTGCGGTTAACAATGCACCCGGAGGCGTAACAGAAGCTGTAAGTAACCGATTGACTTTCAGTTCTCCACCGATCGATACTTCGGTAAGCGGGGTTGTGACCACGCCTACCTGCGCACTGGTGACGCTGCCCCCGTAATCGCCCGTGCCGGTGACAATGACCTTGATGTAGTAGCCTAAATCAGCCTCAACCGTTGTGTAGGTGCTCGATGTTGCTCCGGAAATATTGGTGTATGTGCCAGATTAGTGATCTCTGCCACTGATAGGTTGCGGTTGCCACCCGAAGCAGCAGGTGCCACTACCGCTGTCAGCGTATCACCGACCTGGTGCGTGCCACTGATCGATACTCCGGTGATTGGGGTCTTGACCGGGCCGACCGGATCGCTGGTGGCGGTGCCCCCGTAACTGCCCGAGCCGGTGGCTACGACCCTGATGTAGTTGTTAAAATTACCGGCTATCCGGTGTGAAGATGCTGAAGCCTGCTCCGATATCCGTCCATGGATCACTTCCGGAGCTGGATTCCTGCCACTGGTAGGTTGCGGTTGCACCCGAAGGCACCACTACCGCTGTCAGCGCATTACCGATCAGAGCGGTGTTCCGGTCGATCGATACTCCGGTGAGCGGGAGCCGCAGGACCGGGCCCGCCTCGGTGCTGTTGACGGTGCCGCCGTAACTGCCCGTGCCGGTGGCTATGACTTTGAGGAAGTAGTCGATATCACCGGCAACCGGTTTGTAGGTGCTGTTTGTTGCTCCGGAGATATCGGCGTATGTGCCATCCCGTGTTCCGGATATCTGCCACTGATAGGTTACGTTTGCACCCGAGGGCTCCAGTATCCGCGGTTACCGTACCGTTGACCAGAGGTGTGCCGGTGATCGATACTCCGGTGAGCGGGATCGGTGTGACTGGGCCGACCGGATCGCTGGTGACGGTCTCGGAATACCCGCCCGTGCCGGTGGCGACGACCCTGATGAAGGAATTGATATCACCTTCAACCGGTGTGTAGGTACGCGATGTTGCTCCGGTGATAGCGGTGTATGGGCCACCTGATGGGCCGTACTGCCACTGATAGGTTGCGGTTGCACTTGGGGGCGTCAAATTAACGGTCAGCGTACTACCGACCTGAGGTGTGCCGGTGATCGACACTTCGGTGAGCGGGGTTAGTTTTGCAAACCTGGCATATATCTCATGTTTCTCATGAACGCTCGTGAAGGTATAACTGGTTACCGACCCTTTTGAAATCGAGTCCACTGCTACATCTAATATATAATACCCGGTTTCATTGGTTATCGTGTAGGTCTGGCTGCCACCGAAGCTGACGGTCGTTATGCCCGCCGGGCTTATAGTACCATTTGCTCCAGCCGATGCCTTGATGCTGTATGTGGCATCCGTAAACGTGGCAGTTATCTCCTGGTTCTCATGAACGGGCGGGAAGGTATAGCTGGTTACCGACCCTTTCGAAATCCCGTTCACTTTTACTTCATATACAGAATACCCGGTGACCGCTGTAATCGTGTACGTCGGGGTGTCGCCATAGTAGACGGTCGTTTCGCCAACCGGGGATATCCCCCCATGGGATCCGGCTGATGACGAGATTGTGTATGTGCCGCCAGTCCCCCACCGGGCATACCCCCCCCGCCCGGCGATATTGCCACCTCCAGAACCGCATCGCGGAGCTGTGGCTGCGTGACATCAGTTATATTGTAATTGTAATCAAAGGGACGTGATTCGGGTGACCATGTGTTATTTAAAAACGTACCATTAGCGGGTCCCCCCCACCTGTTTTTCAAATCAAAGGACAGATTGACATATACCGGCTTATACAGAACCGGATCATAAATCCCTTCATATAACCTCTGGAAAACGGCGGGCTGAAGTGTTATGGAAATGTTATCATTGACAATCTGGGGCAATGGCGAAATCTGGTCATCAAGTAAGATCGTTGTATCCAGCGTTTGAGCATCAAATACCTGATTATTGTTGATTATCTGGATACTGATAAGCTCAGCTTCTTGATCCATTCTTTGTTGGTCATCAAACATTGTCGAATTCAGATCCGTGATATTAATCATAATCTGGTCTCTGGTCGGATCGATCCGGTAGGCAGGATCCGTCACATTCCTGTAGAGTTCGGATGTGTCGATCAGGATTGAAAAAGTATGGCGTGTGGTATTGATCTTATCCGGATCATCGTTGACGTAACCATACTTCAAAATAGTGTCTTCATTGATAGTGGCGTTACTCGGGCTTCTGATCTTGGCCAGCCGCCGGATATAGCCGTAACCGGCCTTCTCCGGTAAAACATCACCGGTGGAATAGATCTCATTTCCATTAAAATCACGAAGTGAGATATTGAAATTATAGGGATAGTCCCCGAATATTGCCTTTTGCCGGTAGTCTGTTGCCGTAAATTTTTGAGTATCGAAGAAGCTGGCAATCTTTTTTTCAGAAAGGATATTCGGGGTATCTTTTGACGTTGTCAGACCGAATCGCGCGACCTGCGAAGGGAGGTCCAGGCTCTCCCAGGGGTGGGATTTGTCTATTATCGAGGTCTCTCCCGGATCCTCGACCAGGATAACACCCGTCCGGTAGGCAACAGCATTATAATCAATCGTATATGCCTGCAACCCGATTAATAAACCGGGAATCAGGGAAATGACCCAGATGAACGCGATTAAAAAAATAGTATAACCGACAATCAAATCAATGGAGAGCCCCCCTTTATCGTCCTTCATATTATACCATCAACGCTCCCGTGGCTGCATTGAATCTGATGACCCTTACCGTTTTGGCAGAGGTGATGGTCAGGGTGTATATTCCCTCCTTCAACTCAAGTTCCCGCTGTTGAGAGACTGAAGAGACCGGACTCCCGAGTATTGCTTCTTTGTTTTCGGAGAAGACTTTGCCCGGGGGTACCGTGCGATCCAAAACGATCTCACCCGTAGGGAGCGACGACTTACTGAGGGGCATTTCTGTCCTGCCGGTCCGGTCAAAAATCAACAACCATGATTCGGATCCGTTGTTCAGTCCAAATACCCAGCTGGTGGCATTGCCCTGATCATCCACATCCCTTGCAAGAATAAAGTATATTTTCCCAAAATCCGCCGGTTTCTGGTTGAACGTACCCGTTTGATACTCGTTGAGTTTCTGCAGAGCTGCATCAAAACCGATTCTTGCGGGTCCGGATGACGGTACCGTAACCTGGACAAGACCGCCATTTTGTTGTGTGGACCCTCACTGGTATTTTGTTGGGGGACCTCAGTTCCCGGCCCGGTGCACGCGCTGCACAGCACCAGGATGCCCAAGAGTAAGATCGCGAAGATTGTGGGGATATTTCTGCGCATAGTCTTCCTTACTGGTTATTTGAGAGAAGGGCGGATATAAATATTGGTATGCTTTTTAATTCATCAGCAGGAGTGCATTCATTGAACTCTTTTCTATCCCTGCCTGGGTTCTCCCCAATCCGGAACAATGAACCGCTCTGCCGGACAAGGGAGATAAAAAGAACCGGATAAAAAAAGGAAACCTCCCGGGGGATTACGGCACGATCTTGGAGATCGGGATCTCAAGGATATCCTCCGCCCCGCAGGCCTTGAGCTGCGGGATCAGCTGGTTCACCATATTTTTCGGCACGACCGTCTGGATGCTGTAATACTCGATCCCGTGGAGGCGGCTGACGGTCGGCTTTTTCATGGCCGGCAGCGCGGCAACAATGCGCTCCATGGATGCAGTCGGGACATTCATGGTCAGGAGCACCTTGTGGCGGGCTTCGATAACCCCGAACAGCAGGGTCCTGATCTCCTCGATCTCGCGCCGCTTCCCCGCGTCAGCCCAGCTCGTTTTATTGGCGATGATGGCGGTATGGGACTCCATGATCTGGCCGATGATCTTAAGCCCGTTCTTGCGCAGGGTGGTCCCCGTCTCCGTAAGGTCCACGACCACGTCCATCAGGTCCGGCACTTTTGCTTCGGATGCGCCATACGAGTGGAACATCTGGACCGGGATCTTCAGGTCCTCGAAAAATTTCCGGGTCAGTTCGGGATACTCCGTAGTTACCCTGCTGTTTGGCCGGATCTGGCTTACGTTCTCGATTGGTTCGTCGTGGTGGACGGCAACCACGATCTTCACGTTTCCCTCCCCGGTCTTGCTGTAGGAGAGGTTTGCCACTTCCACAACATCGGAACCGGTCTCGCGGATCCAGTCGAGGCCCGAGATGCCGAGATCGAAATATCCCTTATCCACGTACGTCGGGATCTCCTGCGGGCGGAGGATCTTGACCTTGCCGATCCGCTTGTCAGCGATCGTGGGGTTATAGTCGCGGTCCGTGCGCCTGACCTCGAGGTCAGCCTCTTTGAAGAGCTGGAGCGTCTGGGCCTCAAGGCTGCCCTTCGGGAGTGCGATGGTGATCATACCATACACCATCGTCTCAAAAAACGATAAAGGCAAAGGGTGGGCACGTGCCGGTCAGTCAAAGGTATGGACCACGAGCCCGCTTAACAGCTTGGGCTCAAACCACGTGGACTTCGGGGGCATGACCCCGCCGGCATCGGCAATGGAGAGGACCGTTCCGACCTTCACCGGCTGCATGGCAAATGCGAGCTGGTATTTCCCGAGGTCGACCAGTTTCTCCAGGTCGGCAACCGGGCGGGCCCCCCCGAGGTACTGGAGCCGGGCGTCCCCGCGGGGATCGGTGATCTTCAGGAGCCCTTCGAGAACGTACGTCTGGAGCACAGCAACATCCAGGCTGTCGAGCGGTGCGGCATTCTTCTCGAGCAGGCGGACGCACTCGTACCACTTGCCCGCGAGGTACATGTGCATGATATGGTAGCGCTCCGGTTTTTTGATCCTGGGCGGGATATTGTATTCAGTGCCCCTGACGTTCCCGTACGGGGTTACCTCAAAATATTTCCCCAGTTCTTCCAGGAACGTTACGGGAGTAAATGTCCCGAGGTCAGATAACAGGCGGCTGTACCCGTGGATCCTGACCCGGTCCTGTGCAAACATGACCCCCATGAAGTGTGCTACTTCACCGCTGGCTGACAGTCCTGCCGCGATCCGGCGGTCTGCCACATTCACGGATGCCTTTGCCCGGTGGTGCCCGTCGGCAATATAGAGCGAGGGGACCTTCTGGAACTCCTGTTCGATGCGGGAGAGGATCGCGGGATCCGTGATCCGGAAGATCTGGTGGATGCCACACTGCTCGCCCCGCACCTCAGCATCCGGGACGGGTGCCGGCGTGAGGAGGCCGTGCAGGAAAGAATAGATCGTGCCCGGTATCCCGGTAGAGAAGGACCACGGGGCCGTTGTGGGTCTTTGTCGTCTCGATATGGCGGGTGCGGTCCTCCTCTTTGTCATAGCGGGTCTGTTCGTGCCGGCGGATCGTACCGTTGCGGTAGTCCTCCACGTCTAGGCAGCAGCAGAGCCCGAGGAACGTGTCGCCGTTCTGCTGCACTCGGTACAGATACATGCCCGGGGCAGCATCCTGCTGCATCAGGCCCTGCGCCATGAGGGCATCGAAATTTTCCTTCGCCCGCTGGTATACCCGGGCATCCTGTGCCGGAATATCGGGCATTTCCGCGTCCGGCCTGCTGACCCGCAGGAAACTCTGTGGTTTTTTCCTGATAATTGCCCGTGCCTCCTCTGCGGTCACGACATCGTAGGGAACCGCCGCGATCTCCTGTGCTGCGGTGCGATCGGGCCGCACCCCAAAAAAACGATAGACCTTCACCAGACCAGACACCACCTGTATAAAAGAGTCCCCGACCCTGCTCTTAAAGCGTTGGACGTGATCCCATATATTTCCCGTGACGCTCGTCACCGGGACCATGCCAAAGCCTTTGTCATGGAAGCGCTCAGAAATACAACTGCAAAAACGGTGCTGGTGAATCCTATTGATCCGTCCCCATGATCTGGTAACCTATTCCCTGCCGCAGATACGGCGCGCTTCGCCCGTGGATATCCCGGCCATTGTCGCGATCGAGAACGAGTCGTTTGCCGATCCGTGGGACCAGTCCGTATTTCTTGAAGCGCTGACCTATTATCCAACCACCTATTTTGTGGCGGTCTGCGACGGGGCAGTGGCAGGGTTTATGGTGGGTGGCCTTGAGGATACCGGGGAAAATATCTACGGGCATCTCTGCAATATCGGTGTCAGCCCGCGGTACCGGTGCCGGGGTGTCGGGACGCTCCTTGTCCGCAGGACCGAGCACCAGTTCGCCCTTGAGCTGGCTACCGGTGTCCAGCTGGAAGTCCGGGTCTCCAATACCGGGGCGCAGCGGTTCTACCAGCGTATGGGGTACCGCCCGGTGTTTGGCATCGACCAGTATTATGCCAATGGCGAGGACGCCCTTGTCATGATGAAGTGGTTCAGGTTTTAGGACGCTGAAATCTCATCAGAGATGAAGCGGGAGAAATAATGTTCCCCCAATGTTCCGGTGCGATCCAAAAAAATAAGTTCAGTATAGAGTAATCAGGTTGCGGTCGTCCCCGAGCAGGCAAGGATCGCAGCGCCTGAGGAACCGCTCACAAATCGAGGGTATTAAGAGTCTTTTCATCTGACATATGAGTTGTGAATGTATGCTGAAGGTCAAGTTTCGTTTCCGGGAAGGTCACCGCGATTCCTACAATCCTAATAGCCCATGGGTGCTTCAGAACCTTTTTTTAAACCTCACCGGGGCATGCAATCTCCGGTGTCATTATTGCCATGCCCATTTTAACGGGACCGAAACCCACATGGAGCGCGGGATCCTTGATACGATCCTTGACCAGGCTGCTGCTTACGGGCCGGTCAATATCGTCTTCACCGGAGGTGAGCCGTTCCTCTCCCCCCATTTTGAGTACGCGATCCGCGGGTGCCAGGAACGGGGACTCCCATGCAAAATCGCCACGAACGGCCTGTTCCTCAGTCAGGAGTCGGTTGATCTCCTCGTGGAATGTAATGTCAAATCCCTTCAGATCTCCCTGGATACCCTGGATCCGGATACGTATGCAGAAATCAAAGGCGTGCCACCACAATCCCACGGGATCCTGCTGGAAGGGATACGCCGGTGCATTGGGACGAAGAAACTGCACGTGGTGCTCTCCGCAGTTGCGGATACCGCCGTTCTCAGGGAACTGCCCGATGTCCTGCGCTTTTCCCAGCGGATCGGGGCTGACACGTTTACCCTGTATCATGTGATCCCTTTTGGCAGGGCCGCGGAAAGGGCAGCCCTTCCCAGCGAGAAGCAGTATCTGAACAGCGTTGACGAATTAATATCGGTTTTCGCCTCCCTGCCGGAACACTGGATGATCGACCTTGGCATCCCCTGTGGCAGGGACTCAGGACTGCTGAAAAAATGGGCGGGAAGGATAAAAATCAATCCTGTAGGCTGCATTGCAGGAAAATCTACGATGAACATCCTGACCGATGGAGTGGCTGTGCCCTGTGTCTGTCTGGCGGATACGAATCTGAGCTGCGGAACAATCCGTGAAAAATCACTTCCTGACCTCTGGAATGCGCCCGTTATGGCATATTTCCGCGGGGAAATTCCCGTCCCCTCATGCAGTGGCTGCGCCGATCTCGGTTTCTGCAGGAACGGGTGCCGGGCCATGTCGTACCTTACTTCAGATTCGCTCACCGGGCCTGATCCGGTCTGCGCGAGCTGGAAGGATCCGTTACCCTGAACATGCATGACTACCTTAAGGGATTACGCCTTTTCCACGGACCTATCCTGAAAACATACCTGCTGCTGACCGCTCCCCTTCTCTACATCCTGATGGAAGGCGTTTCCCGAAGCGATGTGGAACTGCTCTGCCTTTTTTCTGTGGAAACCTTCCTGTATCTGTGGTTCGGGTGGGCCATCAATGACTACGCGGACCGGGAACTGGATCTGGCAGCGGGAAAGAAGAGGACCTTTGGTATTATCCGGCCCTGTTATGCGGTTGCAGGGATCGTCCTCCTTTTTCTGAGCACTCTCATTGTCGGAGCATACCTGTCTAAAAATTCTGTATATATTTTGATCCTGTGCATCGGATTAACCTTGGGAATCGTCTATTCAGCCCCCCCATTCCGGTTAAAGGGGAGAGGTTTCTGGAGCCTGGTCTTCGGACCTGTTTATGGGAAGATAATACCCATCATTCTGGCTACCCTGTTATTCTACCGGTTTGAACCTTGGATCCTTGTATTATTGTTATCGGAAGGCTTCAAGAACGGAGTTGATCTTTTCTTTCACCAGATCCGTGACTACCAGCAGGACCGGGCAGGCGATGTGAAAACCTTTGCCGTTGTTACCGGGCTCCCTTCAGCACTCCATATCCTCCGGTTGATGACCTGGGTAAAAATCATCGCTGCCGGATTCTTGGGATTCACCCTCGCATGGTTCGTTCCGGAATACCGGTTCATTCTGGCAGCAATTGTCCTTTGCAGCATACCGGCATGGTTTTTCCTGAAAAGATCCCCAATCCGGGATCTTCGGGACTTCAGTTACCTGACTTTTGCCTACACATGGTTTGGCGAAATGGTTTTTTCCCTGTCCCCGCTCTGGCTCGGCAGCATACTGGCGCTCAGATATCCGCCTTTCCTTCCTTTCCTGCTGGTACTGGTCCTGATCAACCTGGGTCTGGCCTGGTACTATATGAACCTTATTTCCCAGCTGAATAAAGCCCGGCTCCTGTGAATGACCTGACGTTATCCCCTGCCCAGCTGCTGGTGGGCACGGGCAAGGTGCTGGGCTGCGAGGGCGCCAAGGAGAGAGAGTTCACCGGCAAGGACTGCAGAGCCGATAATTTCAGCAAGCTTCTTCGCGTTGGTCCCCGGCGGGGTCCCGCTGCCGGCCACACCGAGTATTTTTAAGCATTCCTGCTGGGTACCGACCCCCGTCCCTCCGCCGACCGTCCCGACCGGAAGCGAAGGAAGGGTGACGGCGACATAAACACCGTCATCGGTAAGGTCGACCGTGGTGATACAGGTGCTGCCGTCAATGGAATGGGCGGCGTCCTGCCCGCAGGCAATGAACATCGCGGCAACGACATTGGCGGCATGGGCATTGAACCCCATTGCGCCTGCCCGTGCCGAACCCACGAGGTTCTTGCGATAGTTCACTTCATGGATTGTCTTCGCATCGGTCTTGATGACCGAGCTCGATCAGATCGTGGGAGAGGGCGACACCCGCGACAACACTCCGGCCCCGGCCCATGATCCCGTTGATAGCGGCTGGTTTCTTGTCGGTGCACATGTTGCCGGAGAGGGCGATGAGCCGGGCGCCGGTGCCCTGGGCGATCAGGTCGGCGACTTTTGTGCTCGCGATGGTGACCATGTTCATGCCCATCGCATCCTTGGTATCAAACTCCAGCCGGACAAAGACGCTGGTGCCGGCAACGAACGTAACGATATCCGTAAGTTTCCCGTGCGAGGTGGTGCTCTCCGCTGCGGTTTTCAGCTCGTCGCGGTGCACCGTCACCCAGTCGCGGACCTGCACCGCATGGGTTACGCTGTCCGTGGCAAAGACCGGTGCCCGGGTCATCCCGTCATGCAGGATCCGGACATCCGCCCCGCCGGCCTTTGTGATCGCGCTGCAGCCCCGGTTCACCGATGCCACCAGCGCTCCCTCGGTGGTCGCAAGCGGGAGCCAGTAGCTTCCCTGTGCATGGCCACCGTTGATTCGGATCGGGCCTGCCACACCGACCGGTACCTGTACGGTGCCGATCATGTTCTCGCAGTTGCGCTTCACCACGCGCTCCACATCGATGGAGAAGGCGCCGACCTTCTCAAGGGTCGTTCCGGTCTCCTGTCCGATGTATTCGCGCCGGACCCGGATAGCGTCGATCGGTGAGAGTTCCTTTTCGAGTTCGTAGATCTTGAGTGAACCGTCCTTCAGTTTCGTATGAATTATGGTATCCTTTTCGTGATTGTGACCTGCTTTTGCACCGCCACCCTGAGACTCCCGGTGCCCGCTCTCATCAGCCATGATTATTGGTTAGTACGCAGAGTATTATGATAAAGGTGGTCAGATGATGGTTGAACGGTGGGGTGTCAGGGTGCCGGCACGGCTGGGTGAGGAAACACGGCAGGCCCTGATACGGGAGGGCGCGCTTGATACGTTGCTGAAAGTGCTGCATGAAGGTGACACCATCATTCTTCCCCTCACCGGCCCCCGTGATGACGCTGAGCAGTTCGAGTTCGAGGCGCACCCGGGCCGCACCCCGCTCCCCCGCCACGAGCTGGTTGGCGGTATCGCGATCCTGCAGGAGGAAGATCCGGCGGGTGCGGAAAAGATCCTCGCATCGCGCCCATCGCTTCACACCGTCGTGTTTGCAAAAGGTGAAGTCAGCGGGGAGTACCGCACGCGGGATCTTGTCATCCTCGCAGGCATTCCCACCACGCGCACGCAGGTAACCGAGCACGGGTGCCGCTTTACGGTCGATCTTGCCGGTGCCTACTTCTCCGCCCGTCTTTCCACCGAGCGCCAGCGTATCCTTGACCAGGTACAGGAAGGCGAGGTTATCTTCGACATGTTCGCCGGTGTCGGGCCGTTTGCCATCACGCTCGCAGGAAAAGCGGCACTCGTTGTGGCCTCCGATCTCAACCCGCGGGCGATCGGGCTGATGCTGGAAAATCTCGTGCAGAACCGGGTGAAAAATGTCCTCCCGATACTTGCCGATGCCCGCCACCTTTCCGTTGTCCTGCCGTGGAAATTCGACCGGATCGTGATGAACCTGCCCCTTGCCGGCACGGAATTCCTGCCGGATGCGTTCCGGTTGTGCAGGCCCGGCGGCACAATCCATTTCTATTCGCTGGTATCTGCCGGAGGCGAGCATACCGCCCGGATTGAGGAACTGGGCGGGACGGTGCTTACCGAGCGGGAAGTGCGATCGTACTCTCCCGGGCAGTGGCATGCGGTGTATGATATCCGGGTTCGCTGAGCCTGAATAAGGGCCCGCCTTTTCAGGGAGACCCCCCTCCTCCCGCTTTGTTTTTTAGTGAGGGGGTACCGCCCCCTTTGCCTGGCCGGTCTGGAGGTGCATGGCACTGCCCTTTTTTTCACGGGGATCTCCGGCGAGGTGTCCATCACACTGGCCCGGTCTTCCTGCAGTGGGGGGATCCCCCCTGTGTTTGATCAGGGCCCCCTTCCCCCTATGCATTCTTGGAGGTGGGGGATGGACCTCCCAGGCCCCTGCACGGGAATGAGGAATCAGGGAACTATGCGATGGTTCATCGGCAGGGTTTCGCATGTTATCCCCGGACGGGTGAGACCCCTTACCCGGAAATGGCGTGGGTCGCGGGTACGGGTGAGGCGGGGGTAGTCCCCACGACACCCATGCGGGAGGGAGGGCGCCCCCCCTACGGAAAATTTTTTGGGAGGGGGTGCAGGGGGTGTCCCCCGGGCCCGGAAGGATAGAGCGGAGGAAAGAATTGGTCGGGTTACAACAAAAAGAGACGGCAACCATCCGATCTTAATGAGAAAAAAAGGAATTTGCTTATTCCACCGGCACGAACTTCGTGCCATAGTGGATGATGCCGCTCTCGCCGTCGGTGGCGATCTTGCGGAACGTGCTCCTCACCCGCATACCAATCTTCGCCTCTTTCGGGTCGCAGATGATCTGGGTGGTCATCTGGGGTCCTTCATCGAGCCTGATGATGGCAAGCACGTACGGCCCGGGGGAGGTGAACTGGTCAGGGGCGGTCTGGATGACGGTGTACGTTACAATCGTTCCAAAGCCTGCGAACTTATGGTCCACGATCTTCCCGGTCCTGCGGCAGTCGGGGCAGAATGTCCGCGGGGGGAAGAAGTGCCGGCCGCAGTTCTCGCATCTCGTGCCGACCAGGTTGTAGCGCTGGGGGATCTTTCTCCAGAATCGTGCAACGGTCATGTTACAGCCTCCCGAGGATGTGCACGGCAACCGTGGCACCGGTGCCGCCAACGTTGTGGGTCATGCCGATCTTTGCACCGTCGACCTGCCGCTTCCCGGCCTCGCCCCGGAGCTGCTGGACGATCTCGAACACCTGCTTGATGCCGGTTGCCCCGACCGGGTGACCGCAGGCCTTGAGCCCGCCGCTCGTGTTGACCGGGATCTTCCCGCCAAGGGCGGTCTCACCGTCAGCGGTGAACTTCCCTGCAGTCCCCTTCCTGCAGAACCCGAGGTCCTCGATCGCACAGATCTCCGCGATCGAGAAGCAGTCATGCACTTCCACCATGTCGATGTCCCTGTGCGTCAGTTTTGCCATCTTAAAGGCCCGCTGCCCTGCGGCAACGGATGCGTCAAGCGTCGAGATATCCCGGCGGTCGTGGAGGGCGATCGTGTCGCTGGCCTGTGCCGTCGCCAGCACGTTGATCGGTGTGTCCGTGAACTCCTTTGCCCGGTCGAGCGGGGCGACGATGACGGCCGCCGCCCCGTCCGTAATGGGCGAGCAGTCGAAGAGCCGGAGGGGCTCTGCCACCATCGTGGATTTCAGCACGGTTTCGAGCGTGATCTCCTGCTGATACTGGGCAATCGGGTTCCGTGCACCATTGAAATGGTTCTTGACGGCGACCTGCGCCAGCTGTTCGCGGGTCATGTGATATTTGTGCATGTAGTCGGTCGCGATCATCGCGTAGAGGCCCGGGAACGTTGCCCCGACAAAACCTTCCCACTCACGGTCCGCCGCGCCGGTGAGAGCGTCGGTGGTCTCGCCGGGCTCGACATCGGTCATCTTCTCGACGCCCGCTGCGACCACGATGTCCTCCATCCCGCTTGCAACCGCAATCACGGCCTGCCGGAAGGCAAGACCGCCGGATGCGCAGGCTGCTTCGACACGGGTCGAGGGGATGTGCCGGGTCGCCATACCCGCGTAGTCCGCGATCAGGGCACCGATGTGCTCCTGCTCGATGAACCGGCCGGCACTCATGTTGCCGACATACATGGCGTCGATCTTCTCGCCCGAGAGCTGGGCGTCCTCAAGGGCAAGCGCCCCTGCCTCCACAAAAAGGTCGCGGAACGACCGTTCCCAGTGCTCTCCGAATTTCGTGCACCCGACACCAATGACCGCTACGTCTCTCATACCTGCATCACCAGTTTCCCCTTGTGTTTCGCGTATCGTGCATAGTCCAGGTAGATGGGATTCTGTAAGAGTTTCTCGACACCTGGTGCTGCGTCGCGGTTGATCTTACTCTCAATTGCATCAGTCACGGTGATGTCGAATGCGTCGCTCCCCGCACCGGACCCGAACGAGCAGACAAAGATCGTGTCGCCGGGTTTTGCGATATCCAGCGTTGCGGCAAGGCCGACCGGGGATGCACCGGAGTAGGTGTTCCCGAGGCGCGGGACAACGAGACCGGGCTTGATCTGCTCTGCTGTGAAACCGAGGTCCTTTGCCACCTTCTGCGGGAACTTCGCGTTGGGCTGGTGGAAGACCGCCCAGGTGTAATCTTTCGGCGTCTTCTTCATCTGTTCCAGCATGAGGGTGCTTGCCCCCTTCACGTGCTTGAAATAGCCCGGGTCGCCGGTGAACCGGCCACCGTGGCGGGGATACTGCTGCCCTTCGCGGCGCCAGAAGTCCGGCGTATCGGTCGTGAACGAGCAGGTGTGGTTGATGGTTGCAATCGGGTCGTCGTTCCCGATTATGTATGCCGCCCCTCCCGCTGCAGCGGTGTACTCGAGCGCATCGCCCGGCGCACCCTGCGAGACATCGGAGCCGATGGCAAGGCCGTACTTGATCATGCCGCTCTTGACAAGGCCCATGCACATCTGGATCCCGGCCGTGCCCGCTTTGCAGGCAAACTCAAGGTCCGCTGCAGTCATGGTCGGTGTTGCACCAATCGCTTCGCCCACGGTACATGCGGTCGGTTTCACCGCGTACGGGTGCGACTCGCTCCCCACGTATACCGCCCCGATCTCATGGGGGTCCACGTGCCTGCGGAGCAGGGCATTGCGGGCAGCCTCGACGGCGATCGTTGCCGCGTCCTCGTCCATGTCCGGGACGGATTTCTCAAAAACGCCAAGACCGCCGGAAATTTCCTTTCCGTTTGCGCCCCAGACCCGTGCGATCTCTTCGACCTTGATGCGGTATCTCGGTATGTATACACCGTAGGTAATGATGCCTACCATTCTTGTTCCCTCAGGGTACTCACGATTTTGTCAATCTCCATGCTCGTGCACAGGACGGTGATGCGATCTTTCTCTGCCATCTTCTCGACAATCGGGTGGACATCCGCGGCATCGATGCCCTGGAGCACCACGCAGCGTGGTTTGAAAGGCGTGACGCGGATGGCAACCATCGGCGATTTTCCCGTCGAGACGTTCGTAAAGACCAGCGCCCGTTCCGTGCTCCAGCCGTAGATGCGGTTGAACTCATCGGAGGAGAGCTGCATGATCGCGTTGAGACTGTTCACCACCGTGTAGCCGAAGATGACCTGTTCCATCGATCCCCAGAGCAGACTGCAGCCGATCGCGTCCGCAAATTTCTGGAGCGGGATGGCCGTATCATATTCATGGAGGTCGTAGATCACGTCATCTTCGACACTGGCAAAGAGCATGGTAGAAAATTTCTGGATGTGTTTTGCGCCGTTCTCCTCGTCAATGGCAAGGAGGGTGTCGACAATCTTGCCGACCACAGCGGTGCCGGGACTTTTTCTCCTGCCACCTTCGTAATCGCTGATGACAGAAGGCGAGACGCCGAGGCGTTCTGAAAGGACGCCCGGAGCGATCTCGAAGTTCATGCGCCACTTCTTGAGGGCGTGTCCCGGTGAGTCCGACAGCGTAATCTCGCCCGCCATCTTTTCGGCGAGCTGGTTCCGCAACCCGGATTTCATGCTCATGATCAATGACCCGGGCTGTTAAATACCTAACGAACGGGGATTCGACACAAAACGAACCACGACGAAGCCTCTGCCACGGGGGTAACTCATAAATAATAAGCAACTCAATTTTGATAAGCATGATTCCCGCAGAAGATCTCCAGTGCCTCAAGGCCATCGCACTCCGGGGCGGGTGCAAGGGGCCGGTCTTTGTCTCGACCATGAGTATCGGAACAATGCTTGCAATCAGCCAGCAGACGGCTTCGCGCCGGCTCAAAGGGCTTGAGACACAGGGGCTCATCACCCGGGCCATGACGGCTGATGGTCAGCACGTTACCGTGACAAAGCAGGGCGAGGATGAGCTCCGGCGGGAATACCAGGAATACTCAAGGATCTTTTCTGAAGGTGGCAAGACCTATGCGCTCCACGGAGCCGTGGTCTCGGGGATTGGCGAGGGCAAGTATTACATGAGCCTGCCTGCTTACAAAGAGCAGTTCAAAACCCACCTCGGGTTCGAACCCTATCCCGGCACGCTCAACATCCGCCTCAGCCACGCGAGCATCCCGGTCCGTAAAAAAATCGATGCACTCGAATGGACCCGGATCAAGGGGTTCTCCACGGACGGCCGCACGTTCGGCGATGCAAAATGCATTCCGTGCCGGATCGGCACCATCTCCTGCGGTATTGTTATGCCCGGCAGGACGCACTACCCGGAGGACATTATCGAAGTGATTGCCCCCATGGCCCTTCGCAGGAAACTCGGTGTCGAGGACTCGGACAGTGTCAGCGTTGAGGTGGGGCCGTGATAGACAAGGCGCTTGCAGCGCTGCGGGACGGCAGGTTCATCCTCCTCTATGATTTCGATGACCGCGAGGGCGAGACGGATTTTGCGATCCGCTCCGATGCGGTTACCCCAAAGGATATCCTCCGGATGCGCAAAGACGGCGGCGGGCTGATCTGCACGGCTGTCCACCCGGTTGCCGCCCAGCGCCTCGGCCTCCCGTTTGCGAGCGACGCTCTCCGGGCGATAGCGGTTGCTGAGCGGCAGGGCGACATCCCCTACGACCGGAAGAACCATTCCTCGTTCTCGCTCTGGGTGAACCACCGCAACACGTTCACCGGCATCACCGATCGCGACCGGGCCCTGACCGTGAATGCGATCGCCGAGCAGGTGAAGCACGCGCTGAACGGAGGCAACATCAGCTTCCACGAGACCTTCCGCACTCCCGGTCATATGGCGCTCCTCCGGGCAGCGGACGGGCTCCTCGATGTGAGGAAAGGCCAGACCGAGCTCTCCATTGCCATGGCGGAGATGGCAAAGATCACGCCGGCGGTCACCATCTGCGAGATGCTGGACGACGAGAGCGGGTATGCGCTGACCAAAGCGGATGCAAAGCTCTATGCAAAGAAGCACGGGCTCGTCTTTGTCGAAGGGCCGGAAGTGATGAAGCGGTGGGAGAAGGAGAAGGTAGGGTAATTACGGGTACATTAATTGCACGTAGTCTCAGATTGAAAAATGTTTCAAAAAGGAAAAAGATTTTTTTAGATAATCTATCAGGGAAGGTACCTTTTACTCTTGTAAATGTTTTCAAAAAGCAGTGTAATAACCTGTTAAAGGGCCCTTTATATCATATGAAGAAGAATGCGGAGAGCGAAAAGCCGTTTACGCTCAATAAGCATGTGAGAGAACGGTTGGATCAGTGGATAATGTTTGTGGTCTGCCGTCAATGCGGGATGGGCCGTCATTGATTAGCAATTGAAAATCAAAATAGCCGCAGGTATAAAATTATTGATTAATTTATACAAGTGCAATCACCGTTTTAAGATGCGACATTGCTTGATTGTTATATGAAGTTCCCTGAATCATTAGGTTGGTACTGCTGCTGATATCCCCAGAATTGTATTTATCAGTACCTGTCTGTCAGACTTGCTGAAGTTCTTAAATCTTCAAGAAATGCAACATATTCCTGCGCTGCTGGTTTCTTTGTAGTAGTCTCCTTCGGCGAGTTGTCTCATTTCTGGCGAATTTTGATCAATGTATTTCCGTAGAAGTACGGCATTAATACCCATCTTGAGATAATCACCTGATATTGCCGAATCCCCAATTACCTCTGTGGTTGGCTTCATCCATTTATTCATTTCAGTCATTTTGGAAAGTGCCGCCTTATCACCATTTACAGAAGCATACTGTGATGCCGAAGTCGTGCTCGTGGATCCCGTATTTGCGCATCCGCTCATCAAAACCATCCCGATAATCAGAACGGCTAAAATACCAATTATATCCCGTTTTTTCATTACACATCCCCCAAATTATCGGTAATGGTCTATATTCTACGATATATCTATCTGCCATAAGAAACGCAAACAGAACCGAATGACGACGGTCGCTGTTATTACGGATAGAAATGAATATCGGGGTACACTCTAATGTGAGGTTATGAAATGTCAGAGCTGTGGGGCAGAGAATCCAGACGGCGCTTCTTTTTGTAACGATTGTGGTATGGCTCTGGAACCAGACTCTCTTCAAACCAAAAAGGTATCGAAGCGTCGATATGATGTAGAGATCCCGATGAACCATAAGAAAGAAAATCTGCAAATAGATTTTGTTTCAGGGTCCAGGTTCAACACCCTCCCCCCACACAAATTCTCACGGAATTTTTTTCTGGGCAGCGGTTATTTTAGGTTTTTTTCTCGTTCTTATCGTTGTTTCAGCATTTTTTGGTAGTATATCCCAAAGCACACACACAAATGATATATCAAGAGCGGCTGCACTCCCGATAGTAACAGCCCCAATCGTTTCAGTAGCCCCAACGCGAACTTTAATTCAAGGGCAAGATCCGATTATCGGAACATGGCATGGGAATGTCATTGGTCAAACTAAAACAATTTTCCATACATTCACTTCTGACGGTCATTATTCCAATACGGATTCAATTAGTGATTTTATTGAGAGTGGGACTTGGATAAAAGGCAGTGAAAATCGATACTTCGTTA
Source organism: uncultured Methanoregulaceae archaeon (assembly GCA_963818425.1). Taxonomy (GTDB): domain Archaea; phylum Halobacteriota; class Methanomicrobia; order Methanomicrobiales; family Methanospirillaceae; genus Methanoregula. Next base: position 227,930 of record CAWFSA010000005.1, read on the forward strand.
CAGTACATTATCAAAATATTTCATTTATCTATCAACTGGAGACCGACACAATTGCAAAAGCAGATTACCCAGAGTCGCGTTATTATCCTCCCGGAAGGGGTTCGGCAATAGTCACACCCACCCCGAAACCACCTACTACAGTAGCAACATATAATACAATGAGTGTTTCGAGTGCGAGTGATAGTTCAAGTGGGAGTGGAGATTCCCATGCAGGTCAATGTTATGTGAATGGGTATTATAGAAAATCCGGGACATATGTTCATGGATATTGGCGCCGTTGCTAATTTGATATAACGACGATAAAAATTAATAATTTTTACTGTGTGTAAAGATCAATAATATGACCAATTACATCACTTTGGAGAGAGTCAACTTCCCTAAAGAAAAACAAGGTTGGTTTTTGAGTTCCGCGATAAACTTCTAAACCATCATTATAGATACGAAATCCTTCAATTTTGCTATATGGAATTTTAACGGGCTTTCCTGAAGAAGCGCATAAATGAATATTTTTATTTGTTAGTGCCATAATTCCTGAAGCAACATCTCTATAATCATATATTGGGGTAGACTGTCCGGCAGAAGAATGGATTCTAAATCCTTTCAAACCATAAATCGGTAATGAAACACCCGAGCTTTCACGAACAGATTTGATATATTTCAATTCTTTTGCCGTTGCATTACATAAAACAAAAATTTTCTCATCACTTTTAATCGAATGAGCACAGGATGAAATCGATTTTTGAGTTGCATCAGACATTCCCCACTCTATGAGTTCCTGATTTGTTTTTGCATTCAGATTTTTTGTGAGGAAATTATGAAGTTGTTGTAATGCCGCTGTTTTAGTTAATTCGATTTTCTGTTGTTGAGCGTTTTTACAATCCTCACACAATGAATTTCCAGAAAGTGATTTAAAGAAGCCGAGATCTTTACCACATAATTGACATACTACCATTTTTTCACAATTTTTTTTGTAAGTATTTATTATAATTGCAATTGCTTCGGTTTGGGCACATCCCGCCAATAGAAACGCATTAGGGTATTGGAAGAAAAAAATGCAAGATTATTCTAGTTCAGGCTTCGAGTTCATCAATTTCTGCAATCGCTTTAGCACGGTTACCGGCGCAATGATAACTCCAAATGACCCCAATAATAATCAGGATAATTCCAAATACCCAGATCAGGCCGAACAGCCCGATTATAATTAGGATGGTTGGGCCGTATCCATTATTATTTTCGTATTCTACCTCTTTTGTTTTGATCTTTGCATAAATTATGTCATTATGTTTTTTATTCGCAAGACAACTGCTGCAAAATTTCTCCCCGCGTTTAATCGGATTCCCGCAGGCTTCACATGCTCCCGTCATCAAAGGGTCAATGGGTGTTACCGGTGCTATGCGGAGATCCGCACCACATGAGTTACAGAACGCAGCACCGTCTTTATTCTCCATCCCGCACTTTTGACAGAACATATTTTTTCATCGTTTTAACCTACGATAAGGATATTGAATTGAAATTTCCACCACAGAGATTTTTATTGGATTACTTTCACCCACCACAAGCCCGGAATTGATACCCACTACCGTCAAATAATCAAATATATGGGACGAAGTTTTCAAAGTGTCCGGCAAGGCGTGAATGAAATTGCAAACCGCTGGGAACGTGCATCTAAAAAATACAAGTATGGTAAGAGAATGGCTGAAATTGTCAAGAAGTATTCAAGTGAGGGATTTATGGGGTGTAATGATCCGCTCGAGTCCGTGCTGTTTTCAGCAATGATTGAAATGCAGAAAGAAAGGGAGTATCCCCTATCAGAATAGTGAAAAGCCTGCCCGGGTGTACCACTTTTCAAGTCTATATCTCTTAACAATCCGATTTTGATGTTATCTCATTCTTGATTTCTTTCTGATTCAGATGTTCTTCGACGGGAAATCTCGACCCCCCCTCTAAAAAGGTCATATTGACATTCCGGGCTATAACGTCCTATAGAGGTACTCCGGCCCCCTTTTCCGCCGCCCCAACTCTGCCATATCCTGCTATCATTCACTGGCGTGAAACTGCCGGATTTTGCCTGAAACCCTGTCGGTTTTTCACAAAACCCTGTCAAAAAGTGGAAAAAATGGTCAATCCGGGCATTTTAAGAGCCCGGATTTCCACAGGTCGTCAGATCCCGATCCCCCAAATCGCCCAGGAATCGATCAACCGGACTACGTGCTGGAGGACGTTTGACCCCCTTTTCCGCGGCCCCAACTCTGCCATATCCTGCTATCACTCTCCGACGTGAAAATGCCGGATTTTGCCTGAAACCCTGCTGTTTTTTCACAAAACACTGTCAAAAAGTGGAAAAAATGGTCAATCCGGGCATTTTACGGGGTTATTTGGGTGCATCCCTCTTATGGTTTCTTGAGGGGTACGGAGACGTCGGCAGGATGTCCCTCACGTAAAAAAGCGAGACCGTGAGCTCGGAATACTGATGGACATTCCAGAAGGAGTTATCCCCCCATGAGCATCCAAGAGAGTATTTCTTATTATAATATGTATAATAATGAATGTGGATGTATTACACGCTCATGGGATCGTGAGATGCTAGACTTTGCAATAAGCAGAGAAGAATTAATTCTATTTTCAAACAATGTCGTCCAAACCATTGATGAATATTATACCAATGTTTTCTGCGAATGCGGCAGTTCGTTTTTTCTTTTTCCTGATCTCGAATAATTCTTGATTCCAGGATTGGGGAACTCATTCTCGTTGTCGTAGTAAATGAGAAAATCCGCTTCATGTGCCAGGTTGGCAAAACTTTGATCCATTGCGGGTGCATAAAGGACAAAAATGCAGTTTCTGGAGATATCTTTCATCGTCGGGGGAATCAAACGTTTTGTTTCACCGGCTATCGTCATAGATTGTCGGGTCGTGTTCCACTATCACAATGCTGTGATCGTTTTCCCGAAGGATCGTTAAAAGTTGGTGAATGGTAAATGCCCGCTGGATCTCAAAATTTCCCGATGTCCGGTTTATTCCATCCAGAAGACGGGAAAAATTCCCGCTGACAAGGATGCTGGTGAACCTTTCGAGAACGGAATTATTCTTCAGACCTGCAAGAATGACCTCAACGGGTGCCACTATTGCAGTGAACCTGCCGGGCTGCAGAACTATTCTGTCATTGATACGAAGATCCATTGTAAAAAAAAAGGAGGATTATTGAGGATAAGCATCAGGCTTGAAGAGTGTGAAAGTGTTTATTCTTACCTCTCCAAATCCTTCGATATGGAATGAGTAGCGGCACTGTGCGAACCTGTAGTATCCCGGAGAATGATATTAGATGCGGAATAATATAATCATAGAAATCCAATAAATATGAATTAAATATCTTTTTATGGAATAATGCGAGATATCAATCCATCCTGAAATGGGGGGGTATTCTGTTGAAAGCATCTGTTAAAATAATTATAGTCGTTTTATGTATTGCCCTTATTATCGGTGCAGTGTCCGCAAAGGGCAACCCGCCGGGAAATACGGGAAAAAGTGACACGGTGTTCATAAATCTCACGGAGAAGGACTCATCCGTTGTCGCTCCCAACGGGGCCTGGGGCTGGATTCTTAACGGCGGGTTTGGGAAACTGCAGTACAAGACAGCCCCGGCGCGTCGTTTGTGTTCAATGCAGCGAAAATGATGCCGTATACCGAATACGCGCTCATCTGTTACAAAGAACCGTGGCTCTCGACAAATAATGTTCTTGGAACTGCTTATTCAGATGGATCCGGTGCGGTCAGCATCAAAGGCAAATATGATGTAACAACGAAATTCATATGCAACAAGTATCCCACTCCCACAAGTGAAGAATATCAGGTAAATGGAACAAGGATCTGGCTTGTTCCGACAGATGATCTGACATTTGATGATGGTACAGCAGTGTTCATTGACTGGGCCCCGACAGAGATTACCTGTTCGAGACCGACCTTGTTAACAAGGGATGTATCGCACCGGAGGAGGTATCCTGTGATCCCGGGTATGCTGACTGTGACAGTAATCCTGCAAACGGCTGTGAAACAAATTTAGACACGGATACCGGTAACTGCGGGTCGTGCGGGAATACGTGTTCGGCAGCGAATGGCGTTGCATCCTGTGATGGCGGATCATGTGCCATCGGTTCATGTAACACCAATTATGGGGACTGCGACGGTCAATATGGAAATGGCTGTGAGATAGATCTTCGAATTACTACCGATACTGCGGCGGCTGCGGCAATGTTTGTGATTTAACCAATGTTAACTCCAATTCATGCGAAGGCGGAGAATGCGCCATCGTGTCGTGTGATGACGGGTATGAGGATTGTTACAATGGTGCGCCCGATGGTTGTGAGACCGATATTACAGGTACCATAGACTGCGGCTCGTGCGGGAACACATGTCCGGGCGATCCCCATGGTACTCCTGTATGTGTCAGCGAATCCTGCACGATAGAGTGCGATTCCGGGTGGGACCTATGCAATGGAGCCAGCGGATCCATAGCTGATTTCGGACTGGCATCGGAAGTCGGAGGTTGCGTAAATATCAACACTGATACCGCAAACTGCGGGTCGTGCGGGAACGAATGTTCGCCCTCCAATGCCGACCCGTTGTGTGACGGCGGGGCGTGTTCCTATGCATTATGCGACACCGGGTTTGGGAACTGCGACGATAATGCTCAAAACGGGTGTGAGGCGGATCTGAACACCGATCCCGGGAACTGCAGTTCCTGCGGGAATGTTTGTTCGTTCGATAATGCCGCTGCATCATGTACCAGCGGATCGTGGACTACTGGGATCCTGCGTTCCCCCGTATGATGATTGTAACGTTCTTGCATCAGATGGCTGTGAGGCGAACCTGAATATTGATACCCAGAACTGCGGCACCTGCGGGACAACTTGCTCGGTAACTGATGGGATCGCAGATTGTGTAGGTGGACAATGTACCGTCGATTCATGCAATTCCCCGTATGATGACTGCGACGGTAGTTATGAAAATGGTTGTGAAACAAATACAAACAGTGATCCATCTAATTGCGGGGGGTGTGGGACTACATGTTCCATATCCAATGGCAGCCCAGCATGTGATAATGGAGAATGTACCATCGCATCATGTGATTCCGGGTATGCTGACTGTAACGGTCTTGCATCAGATGGTTGTGAAACAGACATAAACACTGATACAAACAATTGCGGAGGGTGTACCCATCCGGGTTATCTGCCCTCACAACGGTAGGAACCGTATGTACGGTAGATAATGGCAGCCCATCATGTGACTCTGGAGTATGTAATATCCTTGCATGTGATGGTGGGTATGCTGACTGCGACGGTAGTTATGAAAATGGTTGTGAAACAAATACGGACATTGATCCGACCAATTGCGGAGAGTGCCAAAATGCCTGTCCGCAAGATAATGGCGAAGCAACATGTAACGTCGGAACCTGCGGGATCACCTGTGATACTGGATATGCAGACTGCGACTTCGGTGCTGAAACCGACGGCTGCGAGACAAAATACCGGGTTGGATGTCAACAACTGTGGCGGCTGCAACAACGTTTGTGATTTACCAAATACCCAGGACTATTCATGCCATATCCGGGACGTGCGGTATCGATTCGTGCCTTGAAGGGGGGCAAATCGCGATGATTCTCTGACGAATGGTTGTGAACAGGATATATATGACGACAAGTACATTGCGGGGATTGTTATACTCAATGTGAGGCGGAGCAATACTGCAATAAGGATATTGCACATACTATACTTAATTCCCCATTTTTTCACCCATTCGTAGAACGGTTCCCCGGCACGGTCTTTGCCATTCGTTTTACCTCTTCCGGTGCCGGAGGTCATCCTTCCGAAAAACGTGGAATAATTCATCCGGTTTGTCTTTTTTACGTTGGAGGAGATGAAGTCATATTCAGCAGCGTTTCCGGGAGCGATCATCTCCGGCGGGAATAACTCAGACGTATTGAGCGATATTCAAGGGGCCGATGGCAATCGGGCTTGTGGTTTGGGAGGTGGCGGGTATTAGCCGGGGGTGTTTCCGCACCTAAGGTCATATTGCAATTCTGGCAAAGGACGTCCCCCCCAGTAGGTCCGACCCCCTTTTCGCCGCCCCAACTCTGCCATATCCTGCTATCACTCTCCGACGTGAAAATGCCTGTTTTGGCACGAAACCCTGTCGGTTTTTTTATAAAACCCTGTCAAAAATGGTAAAAAATATCCGGCCCTGGCATTTTACGGGGTTATCTGGAGCTCCTCTTATCTCTCCCTGAAGGTCAGGCCATGTGTCCATTTCCCAATCATAATTTACCAGAGTTTTCTGCGAGTGTGCCAGCCCGGTTTTCTTTTTCCCGGTCCCGGATATTTCCCGATACCAGGATTCGGATCCTCAACGTCCCTGTCATAGTAAATGAGATGATCCGCCTGAGGCCAGATAGGCAAAACTCCGGTCCATTGCCGGCGCGTACAGGAGAAAAATGCAATTTCGTTACACGTCTTTCATCGTCGGCGGAACCGACTGTTTTGTCGCACCGGCATCGTCATAGATTGTCGGGTCGTGTTCCAGGATCACAATGCTGTGATCATCTTCCCGGAGGATTGTCGAAAGCTGAGGATGGTAAACGCCCACTGGATACTCAAAATTTCCCGATGTCCGGTTTATTCCATCCAGAAGACGGGAAAAATTCCCGCTGACAAGGAGGCTGGTGAACCTTTCGAGAACGGAATTATTGTTCAGACCTGCAAGAATGACCTCAACGGGTGCCACTAATGCAGTGAACCTGCAGGGTTGTATCATGATTCTGTCGTTAAGACAAACTGCATTGTTTGTAAAAAGCGTATAAGGGGGATATGAGGGAGATGATGAAGCGTGAAACTGCTGGGAAAAATTCATTTTACCTAGATTTTTACAGGGACATTATACGAGCGCGATCCTTGTCCCGTTGATTATTAAACGCGAACCATGTGAAAAATAAATCATGGACATAATTTAATGGTCCGCATCCCCCCGCATTTCACCACTCTTATTACCCATCCACACCCACATTTTTCAGCATGAAAGTCCCGCTCACCGAACTCGACGACCGGATGAACCGCTTCCGGGCACGGATGGACAGGACGCAGCCCGGCTGGGAGCTTGCGGCCATCACCGACAAGATCCCCCTCTACTACTTCACGGGGACCATGCAGGACGGCCTCCTCGCTGATCCCGCAGGGCGGCGAAGCGGTCTTCTGGGTCCGGCAGAGTTACGAGCGGGCGTTAGACGAGTCGCTTTTTCCCGGACTCCGGAAGATGCGGAGTTACCGTGACATCGCGGCAGGCATGGGCGGATCTCCCCGTCAACGGTGTATCTCGAGACCGACCTCGTGCCGATTCTCCCAGCTCCGGCGGATGCAGAAGCACCTCCCGTTCACGGACGTGAGATCGGTGGACGAGGAGGTCTCCGCGGTCCGGGCAGTGAAGAGCCGGTACGAACTCTGCGCTGATGGAGCACGCCGGGAAGATCCATCGCCGCGTGCTCGAGGACCAGGTGCCCGGGCATGCTCACGGAAGGCAATCGACGAGATCACCTTTTACTGCGACCTGTACTCGCGGATGATGAAGGAAGGGCACCAGGGGATCATCCGCTTCGGCGTGTTCAACGAGATGGTGCTCGGCGAGATCGGGTTTGGTACCAGTACCATCTGCCCGGTCTGCGTGGATACCCCGGGCGGAGTTGCCGGCATGCACCCGTCGGTCCCGCAGATGGGGAACCGGGAGCGGAAACTCCGGAAGGGTGACCTCGTGGTTGTCGATATCGGGTGCGGGTACAACGGGTACCAGACCGACAAGACCCTGTCGTACATGTTCGGCAGGCCCATCCCGGAGCACGCCATCGAGGCGCATGTCCGGTGCGTGGATATCCAGGATACGGCGGCTTCGATGCTGAAACCCGGTGCCATCCCGTCGAGATTTACCGGACCATCATGGCGGGCCTTGAACCGGAATTCCTCAAAAACTTCATGGGCTTTGGCGAGCACCGGGTGAAGTTCCTCGGGCACGGGATCGGCCTCTGGATCGATGAGACGCCGGTGATTGCGGAAGGTTTCGACGAACCGCTCGAGGAGGGGATGGTCATTGCCCTCGAGCCCAAGAAAGGGATCCCGGATGTCGGCCTTGTCGGGATCGAGAATACGTTTGCCGTGACCCCGCGGGGCGGCCGGTCGCTGACCGGGAAAAGCCGGGGACTCGTGGAAGTATTTTGACGAAATACTTCGAAGAACCTGATGGTTCTTCTCTTATTTCGAGCCTGATGGCTCTCAATAGTCTCCGTTTCTCACTTCATTCGGTTCATCGGAAGTTGCAGTACACTGACGGGGACTCTCGTCATTAACACGGCCGGCCCTGCGGAGAACCAAGGATCCTGCAGTTCTGCAGGTGCCCGTCTTACTTTTTTGCCAGTTTCTTCAGGGTTTCTTCCGGGAGCATCTTTGCAATGCCCATCTTTGTCGGGCAGCGCCCGAGTTTGAGCCCCTGCTTCTTGGCCTCTTCCTTGAGCACTTTTGTGTCAAGGTCTTTGATGAGTTCACTCAACTCTTTCTGCTCCATAGGGATCATGGAGTGATCGGAATAAAGAGACGATAATGATTTGCCGCAACGGATCCGGGCCGCAGGACCGGTAATAGGCAAATGGCATTCCCACGCTTCCGCGATCATCTGATTCATCGCACAGGGTGTACGAAATACAGTAACACGTATTAATCCTCAGTCAGACACGGTACCCATGAGCCGGGAAACCTGTCCGCACTGCGGTGCAAAGATTGATTCTGGAGTTACGGTCTGCCCGAACTGTCGCATTGCCATCATAAGAAAGAGCAGGGCAATCCCGTATTTTATTATCGGCTGCATCATCCTTGTTGCCGTGGTCGTTGCGGTGGTCTTCCTGCTTCTTCCTGCGCCGCAACCCGTGCCAGAACCCTCCCCGAACCCTGCACCGCAGCGGGCGGTAATTCCGGCAGCCGCAGAGGTACCGGTACCCACGCTGTCCTGCACCATTGCAATCACCGGCAGCAAAATCCCTCCTGACACGATCCAGCTCCAGGTCATGTCAAGTTCCTGTTTTGCCGGGGACGTTACCGGACTCTGCGTACTGATTAACGGCGAAGTGGTGGGGACGCTCGCTCCAGACGGCTCCGGGACGTTGACCGGCACTCCCGTTAACAACGTTATCGTTGTTGCAGCATTTTCCAACGGTGCCGAGAGCGTGGTCTACCAGAATGCAGGACTGTAATATCTTTCATCAGTATCATGGTATCACAACCGCCACGAAAGACAGGCAACCATCAACCTCATTCTAAAAATCTCTGAAAACCGTTCATGGATTTCATGTAAAAAAAAATTGGTATTGGGAAATATACTCAACGCAGTTCCAAAGGAAATGAGACCAATAGAGAGCCGCGATAAGAAAGCCTGTAGTGTGATCCTTCTTGAATCCATCATCATGGGTTTTCTCGCATTTTACCCCCTTTGGAAAGAATGTGTCTCTTCAGGAAAAAAGAATCAAAAAAATGTTATTGAAGATAAAAAAGCATACTGCAACAAAAGACTGATGCAATAGGCAAACAGGACCGGGAAAAAGAGGAGTGCCCAGATAATTTTATTCTCCCATATTGTCACTCCTTCCATCGGGGATATTGGCAATAACATCACTACCGACATGAGAAGACACATTTGAAGGCCAGTTAATGAGAACGGAGAAAAAAACACTATTCGAATACATAAGGAAAAACACGACGCTCAGCATAATTGTCGTTAATGGCCCGGCAATTTTTGTAATGAATATTTCCCTCTTGATGTGCGTGACCTCATTACGGATTACCATCTTAACGGGCTGGCCGAAAATTGTGGTAAACAGAGGTAATAATGTTATGATAATGACAGAAATCCCACCCCACCAAAGCCGATATTCGGTATCCAGTTCCTCTCTTAATGCGACAAGATACTGAACGACTCTGGGAATGATGGTTACTATTCCGCTGATAACGAGGAGAATGATAAAAGATTCCCAATTGAATTCAATGAGTGTTTTATATGCATTTGCTGCACCGAAAATGAACAATCCGATTGCGGTTACCGAAAGAAGTCCTATAAGTCCTTTGAACAACACCGAGATCGGTTTTTCAGGATCCTGGAGAGGATAATATTTTCCAGCCAGAGGTACTTTGTCCAGAGAGAGTTCAGTATTTTATTTTGAATTACTTTATTTGCAATGTTGGGAGTTGCTGAATACAAAACAAGGAGGAGGATCCCGATAATAGCAGACCACGGGAGGTGATAGAGACCCGGAACTGAATTTCCACCCGCTCAGAATTATTACCAATTTCCCGTTTCGGCCCGCAATTACTACAGTGAATCCCATCTTTCTTATTACCTGTTACCGTGTTGTCATTGATCGCAAAATCATCAATGTGGGTAAGTGAAATCCCATACCCGTCCGTGTTTCGGACAATATTGTTGGTAATTTTGTATCCGGTTCCCGATGTGGTCATTTTTTGGGTCATCGAGATATTAACAATATTCAACGGGACCCAGTATTTTATAAACACCGAACAGGTCTACCTGGTGTGGAATCATTTGCACTGAATTTCCCCCATTCAGATCGATTCCGTTGCCAGCGATATTGGTCAGCCTGTTATTTTCGATGGTTACTTTTTCATTGTCCCTTCCAACAATTCCATTCTCATCGATATTCGTGAGATTATTGTTGATAATGAAAACAGAAGAAGACGTATGGATCCTTAATCCTCCTTTATTCATTGTTATATTTTCCATGTGGAAATCGTGGACGCTGTATACGGAAATCGGATCAAAATTCAGGAGAGTCACATTTTTAATAGTGATATGTGAGTATGCAATTTTGTCACCGGGAATATCCCGAATACTAAATGAACACACCGATATGCATGGCGGGTTTGCCTGACTGCCGTCAATTGTGTGGCCCATGTCATCAATAACAACATCTGAAGATAGAATGCGGAATAACGTGCAATAGTTTGAGGTTGCCCGGTATGGATTTGTCGGTGCAAAGTCTGCCGTAATCTGGTAATGTCCCGGTTTTTTGATGGAAACTGGAGGAGAAATCTGCTTAGTACCGGATGCGCCAAGTTACTCCACCGGTTGTTTCTTTTGCAGAACTATTGGAATTGGCCGGGTTTGAATACCAGTACATTGAAAAGAGAAATATCGAAAATATAAACAAAAAAATGAGCATGAGAGGAATGAATTTCTTATTTGCATGTTGCATATTTTTTTTTAAATCATTTAACAATTTAAAATTTCTTAAATAATCATCATTTACTCTGGCAAGGTTTTCCCGTCTTTCCTGAAAGAAAATTCACATTTGTTTAAGTGTCACTGTTAAAAAAGAAAAAAATTATATCTTGATCTGCGCCAGCGCATCGTACGCTGCTCTCCGGAACACTCCCGGATCGATGGTCGGGTACTGCTCTTTTGCCTTGATAACATCCGGGGCTGTCCCCTCTTTGAACGCATCGACCCTGTCCAGGGTCAGCCTGGCAGTGTCCAGTACCCAGAGGTCGCGGGTGTCCTTGTCCACGACCGTGATCGATTCAACCCGCACGGAGTTCATGAACGACCCGTCGGGTTTCTGGTACAGGCTGGGCTTCCCGATGACCGCAACGAACTGGGGAGGTTCAATCCTGGCAAGCTGCTGCATTGCTTCGGGCTGGTAAGTCCGCCGCCATCACAAAGAAGGTGCCGGTCGGGTCGACCACGCGGTCCCGGTAGAAGATGTTCTGCTCACCCTGCCGGGTTTCGGCTCGGGTTCCGACAATAAAGATCCGGTTGGAGCGTTCTCCCGTGGGAAGGAGGACGGAAGGTGGGGCTCTTCTCATCTTCCCCGTCCTTGAACTGGTAGCGACACTCCCGCAGGTCGGTCGCGAAATCGCGTGCGGCTCGCGTTCGAAGGCGCCCTCCCTCTTTGGCATATCCCGGGGATTTGTGCTCATAATGCGCCCCCCCGGTCAGCAGGGCAGCATGTTCGCCCGACTCAAATTTCACCCGTTCGCACGTGTTGACCAGCACGCGGCCATCGATCTCGCGGCCGTGGCAGACGATGTATCGCCCGAGCACCTTGTCCCGCATCTGGAGGAAGACCTCGTCCATACCCAGCGGGTTGTTCTCCGCGATCTCCTGTGCTGCGGCGAGGGTAATTTCGGTGAGGGACTCCACGACATCGCGCTGGATCAGGATGCTGTGCGTCTTCTCCCCGTCGTCAAGCCAGCCCTTGAGCCGCAGGTCGTACACGAACTTCGGCTGGATCTGGTGGACAGGGCAGTAGTTCTGGCGTGAGAGGGCACGGTTGCAGCCCTCAACCGGGCAGCGCTTGATGATGCCGGAGCCGGGCGCGATGTGGACAATGGAGCCCGGACCACGGTTTCGCCACCGCTGACCGTGATCTCGGCATCTTCCTGCATAATGGTCGCCGTGTTCAGGTTCAGCGAGAGCCGGTGTTGAACTCATCGACCTGCGCATAAAAGATGCTGTACACTGCGCCGACAACGAGCTTTTCCTTTCCCGGCTCCTTCCAGATCACGAACTTGATCGTCCGGTCTCGTCGCCCAGCAGCCCGGACTGGAGCATCCGCTCGTGGCTGGTATCCCATTCCTGGATTACCTTGGCGCGGACACCCGCGATACCGGGATGCAGGTCCTTATCGCCGCAACCGGTGTGGGGATCAGCGAGCGGTCCTCGGTGATCTCCTTCACCGTTGTCCCTGAGTGGATTTTCAGGTTGGGGACCCCCTTGAACTCGTCCACCACCGCGGACTCGATGCGGTACCATGACCCTTCGGCCATGGCGGGGGCATTGGATTTTGCCCATGCAACAAAACGATCGCGCCCGATTCGTCGGCGATAATGCCGCTCTGGGCAATGGATGGCGAGGCCGGTGCAGAGAGCGCAACCACCTTTCCTTCAAGGGTAACCCAGTCCCCGGGCATACCCTCGGCGATCTTCTTCTGTTCGTTTCCGCTACCGGTCTTGCCGCCGCCACCGGAACCTGCCGTGGGTATGTTGAACTCCTTGTTGAGCCCGTTGGTCACGCTGCGTTCCGCTTCCTGCGGTCTGGCACACCGAATTCATCCACAAGCCTGCGGAGTTGCCCTCGATCTTTTTTATATCGACTGCCTGTCCGCTCTTTGAAAACTTTCGGGAGATTCTTTCTGCTGCTTCGGAATAATCCATGTTCATACATCTCCATTAACGAGTCCCGTTTTGTATGGACTATATAGTGTAAGCATGTGTAGTGAAAGTGTCGGATAGATCTTTTTTTCGTCACGATGGTGAGATTTATGTCACGTGGCGTTAACCTAAGGTACGATGACTGAGATAACCGCAGACAGGTATCTCTATGATCTCCCTCAAGGCCGAGCCTGAGGCAACTGAAGCCCTGTTCAAGTTCGGGATGGGCTGTGTCGGCTGCGCCATCGCCCGTGGCGAGACGATCCGCCAGGCAGCCGAGGCGCACGGCATCCCGCTCCCTGAGTTCGTCAAGGCGCTCGGGATCAAAGAATAACTTACGTCATTCTTTTTTTCCCATCCTTCGATGTGCACGATCAAAAGTGATTGCATTCACTCTTCTTATCGCGCAGTAATACCGCACGAGACTTAAGGAAGCATAAAAATATTTTTTTTTTTTGGTTTCTTTTAAGTAAGGGGATGTTCCCGGTCCATATTTATAGCAAACGTGCTGCGTGGGGCAATTGGACCCTTTGACATGCTTTCGGCAGATTCCTCACTTTTTCCGGTCCCGATCCGCACCAGCTCCATCAAGGGACGCCCCGGGATATTTTTTCAGGTATGCAGCAACGGGTGGCTCGTGCAGGAGCATGCAGCGGGAGCAGTTCCAGACCCGGCCGCCGTTTGAACCTGTCGCCCACTGACCGAGACTCTCATCTTTGCAGGGATAGAACGGGCAGTAGCAGAAATCGCAGGACTGCCCCTCGAAATGGCAGGGATAATACGGGCAGTTCTCCGGCGACGACTCTATCCAGTGCCCGCCCTTGATCCGGCTGAAGATGAAGATTGCCGGACATCGGCCACAACCGCGGTATCGTGGCGTGTCAGGGCTTCCGGGATCCGATGGAGCACCGCCTCGCGGACCCGCTGTCCGGCTTCGGTCATGCGGCCGGGGAGGAACGGTGGCGCTCTTCGCCCTCGCACGCCGTGATGACTGCATCAGCGGGTGTACCGGTCAGCGGGAGGCCCAATGCCAGCAGGGCTTCGGTCTTGGCCTCGGTAGCGACCACAATCGTCTCGAGAAGCGCTGCATCACTCATCCCCTCGCTGCTGGTGACAAGAATATGGATGGCCCCTGCCCGCCGGGCTGCTCGCGGCGTATCCCGGCGGTGATGAAGACCGTGATAAAATCGAACTGGAACACGGCGGCCTGGCTGGCCGAAACGGTTGTCAGGAGTCCGAAATAATCCCCCCCGATACCGGCACCTGCAGCGGTAGCTCGAGATCTTTCTCATCGGTCTGAAAGGGATCCGGTCGATCCTGACCGAGTGGTTCAGGAGCGTCGAGACCGAGCGGATACCGCCATTGATGCCGGTGCTTGCAGCGCGGAACGACCCGCGGATGAAAAGAGTAGCGGATTCGGTATAATATCTCATGCAACCGAATAGCGCATGCGACTTTCAGTTCCTGCCGTTTGCCGGGGGCGTTTTCCAGCCGGAAACGTCCTGAAAGTACCCGGTCACGCGGAGTCGACCTGCACGACATCGTGCGAACCGCACTCGGGACAGACCGCAGCACCGCAGAGCGGGCGGTACCTCGATGCCCGAGATGATCTCGTGGTTACAGTGGCAGTGGTCGAGTGGGCACATCAGTTCAAGGTGCGTCTCGCCACAGTTGGGACAGGGATTTTCATCGACAATCAGGTGGCAGGTGTGACACTTGTATTTCCGCTCTTTTTCCGGGAAATATCATCCAGTATCTTATATTTATCTGCTATTTTCCTTTGTTCCGCTGTCCAATCCATACTATAACATTGCACAGGTCATTAATAAATATTTAGAACCAGCAGGTTCGATGGACGGCGATTTCATGGATTAAAAAGCGCGCATATGCGGATCTGGCTGCAAAGAGCCCTTCATTTAAATACAACAATATAATCGGGAGGAATATCAGGGCCGGTTGGGGGATCAGGGCCTGATTATTCCTCATCGTCAGATCTGAGCAGATCGATTCCCGCTGCCTGAATGCTGCCGGTATTAATCCCGAATTTTCCGGACCCCTGCTCCGGGTATTACCCGGTGCGGGCTTTGGCAAATGTTTCCGCAACTGCTGCCGGGTCTTCTGCTTCGTAGATCGCACGGCCGACGATGATCCCGTCCACCAGCTTCGCCACTGCCGCAGCATCCCCCCCCGAGCACCAATGCCCGGGGAAAGGATCTTCCGCCTCCCGACAATTTTCCGGAGCTCCTTCACCCGCTCCTGCCGGGTGGCGGGGGCGATGATCCCGTCGGCCCCGCATTCCATGGCGAGGCTCGCGATCTTCTCTGCGGTTCCGCCATGGAAGAACAAGGGTGCCCCGGGATGGCTCATCTCCGCCACGACAAAACACGCGCCACCGTAATCCCCGGCTGACATCGACACAGGTCTGCACCGCGTCTTTCCCGGTGAAACCATGGCAGATGATGGAGGAGAACCCCGCGTCAAAGACCTGCCCGGCGATCAGCCGGTTCGTGTTGGGGATGTCGGCGACCTTGAAATCAGCGATGAGCGGGAGGTCGAGGGATTCGAATTCCCCGGCAACGGCAAGCCCGCAGGAAAGAACAAGCGGGTAGCCGATCTTGATCGCGTCGATAGAGGATGCACAGGCATGGGCAATGGCAAGAGCCTGCTTTTTTTCTGTCACGTCCAGCGCGAGGATCAGTTCAGCCATCGTGGAGCCGCTCCGTTACTGCCGCTGCCAGCACCGGGCAGCGTGATCGTGGCGTCGCCGTACACCGTAACGGCCTGCGCATCTTCCGTGATCTTGCCCCATGACCGGGCCTCGTCCAGCGTTGCACCCGAGAGCCCGCCGAGGTCCGGGCGGTCGACCGGTCAGCTGGATGGCATAGGAAAACCCGTTCGGCGTCATGAGCATGCTCTGGAGGATGAAGTTCTTAGGCACCCCGCCGCCTACCAGCATGGCACCGGCCTTCTTTGCCGTGAAGCAGCGATCCATGAGTGCAGGCATATCGGCAAATGCGTCTACCGTCACCTTGTTCGTCTGGGAGAAGAGCCGATACTGGAGGCCGATCATCGAGTCCTGCACAGCGGGGTTGTACACGGGGATTTTGTTGCGGGCAGCGGTATGGAGGATACCGGACTTCGCGTGCTTCCCGATATGTTCGAGAAGCCCGGAGATGGAGATGGTGGCGGGCTCGAGTTCGCCAAACACTCCCTGCATGAACTCCTCGAAATGCTCAAAAGCCTCGTTGGGGAGGTAGACATCGTAGATGCGGTTGATCTCGTCGTGCTGAGTTCGATGTCATTGCAGAAGGCCGTGCCGTGGAAGTGCTGGCAGCCGATAGCCTCGATGATGTCGTGCGTGAGGTTGGCGCCGGTCGAGAACGAGGATATCGATGTGGCCGCCCCTGATCAGGTCAGCAACGATCCCGCCCATGCCCGCCGGCACCATGGCGTCGGCAAGCCCGAAGAACTTCGTGGTCTCCTTATCGACAAGCATCTGCTCCCAGATGTCCGCAGCGCGGGCGAGCGATCCGCCATTGTAGGCACGGCTTTTCCCATCGCCATGACCAGTTCGTTCACCGTCATCTTCGGTTTCACGTGGAGCTGGGTCACCGGTATGTCGCAAGGTTGTGTCATGAATCCCCCGGAATTGTTGCATGGGTATTGGTTTTCTTTAAAGATAACTGTGCTTTCAGGAAATCTGCATGCCGGGTGGCTGATAAAACGAAAGACAGATACTGAAACGTTCAGGAATCTCCCACAAGAAGCGTCACTTCTCATGCTGGCACCCCGGGCCATCCGGATTTTTGTCCATCAGTCGCACCCGCCACAACGTTATCGGTATAAAGGTCAATTGTGATTCGGATGCCGGCACCGATTGGACCCGATACAAGCGGGTTACTGTCCCTTTCCCCCGGGGGCGGCTCTTCTCTCTCTCCTTGAGACCGCACGTGATATTCTCGCCCGCCGCCTGGTTGATGAC
Source organism: uncultured Methanoregulaceae archaeon (assembly GCA_963818425.1). Lineage (GTDB taxonomy): Archaea > Halobacteriota > Methanomicrobia > Methanomicrobiales > Methanospirillaceae > Methanoregula. Next base: position 245,159 of record CAWFSA010000005.1, read on the forward strand.
CATCACGCAATCCCCGACCCGGACCTGAATTATACAACGGTCTCATCCCTCCTCCAGGTGATCTTTTTGAAAACCGGCCAGGAATGCGGGTTCGTTGAACCGGGAACGGTTGCCGGTCTCGCGGGGTGTGACGGAATTGCCCGGGCATATGGCGCGGGCCTGCTCGGATGCCGGCCTCAACCCGGAGTCCTTCTTGAAAAAGGGCCGGACCGTCATCGTATTTTTCCGGTCCTGCCCGATGAACCACTTCGCGCGATCCTCGCCCGGATGGAAGAGCCGGAACTTTCCTGTACCCTGTCCGGCTCCCCTGGAGGAATTTGCCGGTGTCCTTGAGCATTTCCTTGGCATGCGAATTCAGGCTGCTGACGGCAGCCGGGTGAAGCGTGTCGGCAAATCCGCGATGCTCTATACCGGCTCGGTGGACATTCCCCCTCAGGATATCATCGGGTACGTGGTAAGGGAGACCGCCGGCCTGGCCACGGAGACGTCCATGACAGACAGCGGGCAGGTTTACCGGTTCCTCGATCCGGCATGCGGTGCCGGGCTTTTTCTCCTCGCCGCATACGGTTCTGTCCGTACCAGGGCCCGGAGCGCCGGTCGTTTCAGAACAGGCGGATGACGCTTCACGCGATCTTCTTTCCAGGTCGGTTTTTGGCACCGACATTGATCCGGAATCCGTCACTGCTGCACGCCTTGTCCTGCTGTTTGCGTTCATCGAAGAGAGCCGGCGGTCAGGTTTGGGAGTTGCATCGCCCGGTCAGATACGCGGGGTCTGTATGAACCTGGTAAAGACCATCCGGTGCGGCAACGCCCTGATAGCACCGGATTATTTCTCGGGAAAACCGGTGTACCCGTTCAACGCCGACGAACGCCAAAAAGTGAATCCGTTCGATTGGAAGGGAGCATTTCCCGAAATCATGGATGAGGGCGGGTTTGATGCGGTGATTGGTGCCCCCCCGCCCTACCGGCCGTTTAAAATACCCGCCAGAGAGGAGTATTTCCAGACCCACTACGATATCTATGTACCATCGGCCGGCCTGTATGGGTACTTCATCGAGAGGGGGCTCTCGCTTCTGAAGCCCGGGGGAATTATCACGGTTCTTGTTCCCGCCACGTTCCTGCGATCCCGGCCCACCCGGCCGCTCCGGCGGCTTCTCCTCTCCCGCCAGATCATTGCGGTAACCAGTACCGGCGGATTCCGTCTCTTTACCGGAAGGTGATGTGCTGATGTATTCTCTCACCCTCCGGAACCAGCCTCCCGAACCGGCCGTTTATTGTCTCCCCGGCTCTGGACCAGTGCCGGATCCCGGCAGGGAGTTGTTCTTGGCGCCCATGATTTCACGCTCGACCAGCGTTCGCTTGATGACGGGGGATGGAAACTTGATGACACCCGTATCGCAGATCTTCTTGAAAAAATACGGATGGCCGGGATCCCGCTTGAACAGTATGTTATGGGGGAGATTGGTCCGGGAGTATGCCGGACACGGAACAACCCGCTGGTTGTGGACCTGGCAACAAAAACCCGGTTGACGAAGAAAGCATGGTGGTGCCGGCACTTTTTTGTCCCGTTGCTGCGCCCGATTGATATCCGGTGATACGTGCCGGAGAACCCGGAACGGTTTGTGCTTTCGATAAAAGACGGCCGGAATTTCCGGAAGTGCCGGGCATTGGTCACCTACCTTGAAAAATCTATGAGAGAACACGACAAGGAATCCGGATTTACGAACAGCACCGTGTATCCGGATTCAGCCTCGGATCTTTTCATCGGTAATCCGGAATCAGAAGAAAAGAGGCCAAAGATTATTTTTTCACCCTATCAGGATAACCCGGTATTCTCCTATAATCCGGAGGGCACCTGTGCGGTCTCACAAACACTCCTGTCGATTCCCCGGAAAGATCCGTTTCTCTTAGGGATTCTGAACTCTTCGCTGGGCAGGTTTGTTATCACCCGCACCTGTCCGCTTACAGAACGTGGGTATCATATCAGCACGACCGTTGTCGGGAAACTTCCGATCTACACCCCCGACTTCGATAACCCGGATGACAAAACCCGCCACGATCGCATGGTCGCGCTCGTCAATGAAATGCTGGAATTGCACAAGCATTTGACCTCGCGAAGACCGACCAGGAGAAACGGATCATCACGCAGGAGATTGAGTCAACCGACCGGCAGATCGACTCGCTGGTGTACGGGCTTTACGGGCTGACGGCGGATGAGGTTGCGGTGGTGGAAGAGAACCGTCGGGGCAGGTGAGACCCGCTGGCGATACCCCGGTCCTCCGTCGTAAAACAACCCCCAAATCTGAAAAACGGCCATAGTGGCCACCGGTTCGGGGTTATTATCCAGAACGACCTGTAGGACGTCCCAAAAAACCGATCGGTACATGGTCGCTATTTTCGCAGGTCAAAACCGGGTTAAAACGTCTTTTTCTGGAAAAAAACCTGTTTGATGAGGAATTGTTCCGGCCGTTGACACCAGAAATCGCCGGGCCGATTCGGCCTTCGTCGTTTTGGCAAACGGAGCCCGCAAAGGGCTTATTTTAGATCATCTTTCCGGGAGTCCATGTCTCCGTCGGATGGGGGAATTCTATGACGTAAAATGCGACCCCCCGGAAAATCGTCATATCATGTCCCTGAGCGGGGGTATATCGGGGTCTGGACTGAAGGAGCGGGGTCAAAAAAGGGGGGTATTTACGGGCTGCTGTTTTTGACAGGTCAAAATCCAGTTAAAAAGATTATTTCAGAAAAATAAGGCTTTTCATGAGGAATTGTTCCATCCGTTGACACCAGAAATCCGTGTGCATCCGGCCTCGTCCTTTTGGCAAACGGAGCCCGTATAAGGCTTATTTTAGATCATCTTTCCGGGAGTTCCCGTCTTTATCGGAATCGCTGGTTTCCGGTTCATAACGGGAAAACCGGCCCTCTCGGTCGATCATCGTGACCTCGCAGAAATCCCTCCCGAAGAGCCGGAACCGGTGAAAAGCCGCTCCAGTCTGGGTCCGGACCCAGACCTCACGGGACAACGTAAGGGGGAACGGGAAGTGACCGGAGATCCGCGACATCGTCCGGGAACTTCTTCTCGATGATGCAGTTCTCGTTAAGACCGTGCCGGATTTTTTTCATTTTGAGTGCGATGAGCATTGCATCGCGGTACAAAAAACCATCAAACGGGACGGAAGTATCCGTGTTCTCCGCCCAGTGATAGCCCATCCGTTCTGCCCATTCTTTTGCCTCGTCCTTCAGGTTTGGTCCCGGGCGTCCTTTCATGGTTCTGTCACCTCCGGTTATGGCTGGAAAATCCCCGCTGGAATATTTCTCTAAAAGAATGAACCGGAAGATGATACGCTTTCTTGTCCGAGTGGTTCATCAGAACCGCGAGGATGAGAAGAATTCGCCAGCGTTCTTCGAAGCGGCCCTGCCTTTTACCTGGGGAGACCATACGGTCGCCAATAAAGACGGGGCAATCGCCATCACAATCCTCTTCGTGAAAAAACCCGAAAAAGATCCCGGAAATTTTTTTAGGAAATCTTCCGGAATGTTTCATCAGCTAATGCCGACCAGCGCTGCGTCAAATGCCGACTCAACCAGCACCGGTGTCACCCAGCATTCGATTCCGGCAGCGATTGCCATCAGGACAAAAATCACGACCCCGGCTTTCCAGACCCGGCCAAAGATGAAGAGGCAGATATCCCCGGGATGAAGTTCGCGTGACTTTTCGTTTTCTTGCAGGTATCTCTTCAGGGCATCACTGCAGAGGAGCGCGGATGTCCCGGCAAGGACAAAGGCGAGCATCTCGAGCCCGCCGTGGGGGAGGTACATGGTCGCGATCATCTCCCCGGAGAGCCTGCCGGTAGGTGATGTAAATTCTCGTAAACGAGTTATGGCCGAGCGCGACCATCAGGATACATACCGTTGCCTGCATGAACAGGACCACCTGGTCCAGCAGGTCGCGCCGGAACCACCAGACCCAGACCCAGAAGAGGGGGACCATCAGGATGAAGAGCGCGACCCCGGCGTTGGCAAAGAGCAGCCGGGGGAAAACACCCGCTATGTATGGCATAAACGTGCTGCTGTGATAATCGGCGCGGGCCTGCAGGGCTGCATGATCAAGCGGTGCAATGTCAGGGTTTGTTATGGCGGTCTGGATAATGATGAAGACAATGCCGGCTGTGAGCAGGAGTGCAGCGATGAGGAAATACCGGAAGAAATGGTCGGGAAGCTTCATGGATGCGGGAGGATCGTCGGAAATCCGGAAATGCTTTTTAATAATGGGAATCTGGTTATGATAATTCAGTATCCCGGCTTTCCCGCGACAATGGCTTTGCCAGATGCCTTCATGCAGTTGGCGGTACTTCTTCCCACCCGAAGGCTCCGCCTTTTAAAAACCGGGGCGACCCTCGGTCGCCAAACATTCGTATCAAAAATCCGGGATACCCCGGCAGAAGGGTTTTGCCAGATGTCTCCGTGCAGTTGGCGGTACTTCGTACCATCCCGTCTCCAGCGTGCGGGGAATTTCCTGCACATCCGGCTCATCTGACCGGGCCCCGCATTTTTTGCACTTGTACCCCTTTCCTTTGCCATCGCTGGTCATCCGCTTGTTGCACGCGGGGCAGAGCGGCGGGCGGGTGATAACCGGCCGGGCGAGCGAGACGATCCGGATCTTCTCTAAATTAATGCTCCCCTTCTTGAAACTGCCAACAGCGATCACTTCATCGCCCGGCACGATCTGGCGGACAATCTGCCGGAAATTCTTTGTCGGCTCGTACGCCATGCACCGCACTGCATGGTCGCTGTCTCGGATGGTGAACGAGACATGTCCGCCCGTCCCGGTTTTGGGGGATCTGTAACAGTCCCGCGGACCCGGTACGAGAGACCTTCGCGTAATGCTCCGATCGTGGCGGCAAGCAGGTGGGCGTCGGTGCCCTGGTTGGTCACCCAGATCTGTTCGAGCCCTGGCTTCTCGGAGTCGATCATCTGCCGCGCAGCCATCACCCATTGCGGGCTCTCTCCCCGGATGCCGAACAGCACCGGGTCGGGCGTGTGCGGTACACACACAACGACATCGTTTATCGTATCCACGGTGTCCCACGTGTGCGGAAAGGTTGCAGCCTCCGCTTCAAACAGGCTCCGCCGGTCAACCGAGCGGGATGTGCCGAACCGCGCCGGCTCACGGTATACAAGGATCTCGGAAGTAGTATCCGCGAGTTCGCTCGCGACCGCAGCCGTTGCCCCGATAAGACCGCGCCGGATCTTCCAGCCACGGTACCGGGCACCAGCCTCCTCAAGGATGGCAACTGCCTCTTCAATCGTGCAGAAATCCGTGACTGCTTTCCGGTAAAATGACGGGTCAGGTCTTCGTTCAGTGACCACGACACCGGGATTGGTATTCGCACAGGAGAAGTCAGCCAGCTCTTCCACAAGAGCGCATGCGATTGCGAATGCACGGTCAGGATCGCCCTCCACATCGAGCATCACCGCCGCATTTCCCCGGGTCTTGAAGGTCACGTTCGGGTTGAGCCGGACCAGCCGGGCTTCGCGCACCTGCATGTGCTCCCGGATCAGCCTGCGGGCAAGCACTGCCCCGAGGTAGGTCGTGCACATACCCTGCGGTGAGTCCGTGTCATCGATCCCGATCAGCATGTCTATATTAATATATGGGCACGCTCCATCCATTTGTATCTGCATGTCCCAGGACCGCCAGCTCCAGCTGGTCACCAGCGTTATGATCACGGCCGGCTTCGATGTCTCCGAGCGCTTTACCTTACGGCCCCGGAGTTTCGACCTCATCGCGCGCAACAACGGGACGCTCCTCGTCATCAAGGTGGTCTCCCACATCGACTCGGTGAGCGAGGAGGTTGCGTTCGATATCGAGCTCATCTCCCGGCTCCTGGGCGGGATCCCGCTGATTGTCGGTGAACGGGCACGGGACGCGGAGCTGGAACGCGGAGCGGTGTACGTGCGGTACGGCATCTATGCTATCAGCCCCTGCGACACTCTACGATTATTTCGTCGAGAAGATCCCCCCGCTGGTCTATGCATCGCCCGGCGGACTGTATGTCAACATCAATGGCGACGCGCTCAAGGAACTCCGTGAACGGCGGAATATGTCGCTTGGCGATCTCGGGAACGTGCTCGGTGTTTCACGGCGCACCATCAGCAAGTACGAGAGCGGCATGGGCACAACGCTGGACGTGGCAATCCGCATCGAGGAGTTCTTTGATACCGGTGTTGTCGAGTCCATCGACCTCATCCGGCACGAACCCCCGAAAGCGATGGATCCCGAGCAGGAACAGACCGGGCTGTTCATGCAGAGCCCGATGGATTTCCTGGAACAGATCGGCGTCCGTCTCCACACGCTCCACGGTGCCCCGTTCCAGGCGCTCCTCACGTTTGACAAGCACACGATCCTCACCGGGTACGGCCCGGCCCAGAAAGTGGTAAAGCGGGCCGCTCTCATCGGCAACCTTTCCCAGATTGCCAAGAAGCATGCGATGTGCGTGATCACCGATTATCACAAGGAGAAAAAAATCGGCAGGACGCTCGTGATCGGGGAGCAGCGCCTGCATAAAATCGAGGATGGTTTCGAACTCCTCGACCTGCTGGGCGAGTAACTTTTTACAAACTTTTATATAGAACCACAAACCAATTTTAGTGCTAAAAGTGGTGATTTTTATGTCACAGCAACTTGGAGGACAACAGATACTTATTCTCAAGGAAGGCAGCACCCGTACCCGCGGCCGCGACGCCCAGGGTATGAACATCACCGCCGCAAAGGCAGTGGCAAGTGCAGTCAGGACCACGCTCGGTCCCAAAGGTATGGACAAGATGCTCGTCGACACAATCGGCGACGTCGTGATCACAAATGACGGTGTCACGATCTTAAAGGAAATGGACATCGAGCACCCGGCCGCAAAGATGATGGTCGAGGTTGCCAAGACCCAGGATGACGAAGTCGGTGACGGAACCACCACCGCAGTTGTCATTGCCGGGGAACTCTTAAAGAAGGCTGAGGACCTCCTCGAACAGGACGTCCACCCGACCATCATCGCAGCCGGCTACCGCCAGGCTGCCGAGAAGGCGCAGGCACTCTTAAAAGATCTGGCCTTTGATGTCAAGTCAACGGACAAGGCGCTCCTGAAGAACATTGCAGGCACCGCGATGACCGGCAAGGGTGCAGAGGCAAGCAAGGACAAGCTCTGCGACCTCGTTGTACGGGCAGTGACGATGGTCACGGACGACGACGGCAAGGTCGACATTGAGAACATCAAGGTCGAGAAAAAGACCGGTGGCTCAATTGAGGACTCCGAGATCGTTGAGGGAGTACTCATCGACAAGGAGCGCGTCCACCCCTCGATGCCCAAGAAGGTCACCAATGCAAAGATCCTTCTCCTGAACGCAGCAGTCGAGTTCAAGAAGACCGAAGTCGACGCCGAGATCAACATCACCTCACCCGACCAGCTCCAGGCATTCCTCGATGAGGAAGAGCGGATGGTCAGGGGTATCGTTGACAAGATCGTCAAGAGCGGTGCAAACGTCCTCTTCTGCCAGAAGGGCATTGACGACGTTGCACAGCACTACCTTGCCAAGGCCGGGATCTTTGCTACCCGCCGTGTCAAGAAGAGTGACATGGAGAAACTTGCCCGGGCAACCGGTGCAACCCTTGTCTCCTCGATCGACGCGATCGGCAAGGAAGAGCTCGGCAAGGCCGGACTCGTTGAGGAGCGTAAGGTCGGCGGCGAAGAGATGACCTTTGTCGAGCAGTGCAAGAACCCCAAGGCAGTCTCGATTATCATCAAAGGCGGTACCGAGCACGTAGTCGACGAACTCGAACGCGCCATCCACGACGCCCTCCGCGTTGTCGGTGTCGTTGTCGAGGACAAGAAGGTCGTTGCCGGTGGCGGTGCAATCGAGACCGAGCTCTCACTCCGTCTCCGCGAATATGCATCAACCGTTGGTGGCAGGGCCCAGCTCGCCATCGAGGCGTTCGCATCAGCCCTTGAAGTAATTCCCCGCACCCTTGCAGAGAATGCAGGGCTTGACCCCATCGATATGCTCGTGGAAATCCGCGCAGCACACGAGAAGGGCAAGAAGACCCACGGTCTCAATGTATTCGAAGGCAAGGCAGTCGACATGAAAGCAGCCGGCGTTGTCGAGCCGCTCCGTGTCAAGACCCAGGCAATCTCGTCTGCTGCGGAAGCAGCGGTTATGATCCTGCGCATTGACGATGTCATTGCCTCGTCCAAGAGCCCGATGCCCGAGGGCGGCATGCCTCCGGGTGGCATGGGCGGCATGGGTGGAATGGGCGGCATGCCTCCGGGCATGGGCGACTACTAGATCCTTCCCTTTTTCCGATATTCTTTTTTTAGTCCTGTTTCATCCAACGCTGCCTGTCGGGTGCGGTATTACCGTCTCCTTAAAAAAATATTCATACAACGCTTCTTTAATAAACCATATCAGCGGGTATTCACCGCAATCGGGTACCGGGTAAAACCTGCTAAAGCCTCCGGGTATTTTCAGGTCAGGGGCACCATTACAATCTGTTCGATAATCTGAAATGGTATCCTGGTTATTATCAAAAAAGCCTGGTCATCCAGTAACCAAAAAGGGGAAAAAATTTACTTCAGGGTGGTGTCAAGGGGGGATTGGTTGCGACCCAAAGCGTTTCACCTTTCTTGACAATAATCCTCCCGGTCATAGTCGGATACTTGGGATCCCCGAATTCATAGGTTCCGGTCGCTTCACCGAAGGTATACATGAACTGAGCGCCGTTCATCATCTCTGCTGAAGTAAACTTTCCCTTTGCATCCCCGGTTGCTTTCACGATATGAGTGACCGAGTCGTCATTGATCCAGGTAATTCCTGTACCGGGAAGAACGGTCAGCAGATCGGGAACAAACGTGTTGTTCCTGATATGGATGGTAGTGACCTTTGTTGAGGCTGTTATCGTTGGCTGGGGAATTGTTGTTACCTTGGTAGTGACCAGTGGAGCAGCGGTCGCTAAAACCGTTGCCGGTGTGGTCGTGGGTAAGGGTGTGGTTACCATAGTCGGAACTTGCGTCACAGAATCCGGTGTCGTGATGGTGGTTGCCGTTTCAATGGGTGTCGCCTGTTGCGAAGTACATCCGCTGGCGGCAGCCAGGAGTACAACCAGAATGAACAAACCGATATACGTCTTCATGAAATGAGATTGAATCTGGCGTATAATTAAATTTACTGACCTTGGTGCTGTTTTTTTCTTTTAAACGCTGGAATTCATGTCGCAGATTGAAAACCGGGACAATTATCAACCCTGTTATCCGATGTTCCCCGATCAGGACCCCGGGGTTCTGGAGGTATGCCCGGGCAACAGGTTAATGAGCCCGGACATATCCACTATCTCTCATGAGTGACCGGTTCATCTTCACGCGGTACCGTACGACCTGCTATCACTGTAAGGAAAGTGCCGACCAGATCATCACGGCCGTGCCGTACCAGGCCCAGGTGGTCTGCGAGAATTGCGGGGCAACCCGTGTATTCATCCCCCGTATCGAGGATGTCAGTAAAGAAGGAGAGTATATTAAAATCGGCTGTTATGACCTCTGGAAACTTATGGAGACAACCGGATGCCGGAACTGCCACGTCACCGGCCCGCACGACCTGACCATCGGCTGCCGGCACTTCACCGTCCGGTGCCGGAACTGCGGGTTCACCCATTTCTACAAATTTGATCTCGAATACATTGACAAAACGAGCTGAAGACCCGACCAGAACCGTTTTTTAAGGGTAAACCTTAGGGTATTCCCCCGCCGCAGGCAATCAGCGTATTATACGTATCCGCATAATCTCCCAGCACAGCACAGAGTCGGGTCTTTGTCATGGGGTTTTATGTCAGGATGAAAAAGACGATCTCATTGTCGGTGATAGTCTCCGGTCGTGAATGGGTGATGGCGGCAAGTTCCCTGCACCGTTTTTTAATATACCCTGCCCTGGTAACCCGGGGGAGATGCTGGTAAATCATCAGGACAGACGGGTGATCCATGCGGTCGTATATTTTTTTATAGCTCGTCAAATAACAGGTGTCATTGGGTGGGATTCTTCACTTCAAGCCCGGTATCGGGGTCGAGAAAAATCAGTGATCTTGCCGGAAATTTCTTGAACACCTTGTTGAAATAATTCACGCGGTGCTCGTGCGAGAAGGTGTTCTTGTGCAGGACATTGACAATGATATTCTCTTTTTAAAAAATAAGACCGGACCCCGCGAAAGTATTCGAGGTCATCGTCAATTTCCTGGAGCCGGCCCATATCCTCCATCAGCTCATGGTTCCGGGTACCGGCCCTGCCTTTCTTCCATGCTGACCCGAGGTCTTTTGTTGCGGTCTTTTTCTTTCCGGATGCTGACACGTCTTTTTGTGAGCATCGGGACAAACGTGAATCTCAAAAGATCCGGAAATGCTTTCATGATATGGCGGACAAGATCAAACTTGAACAGGTCAAGGACGTCTCCAAAAAACAGTCGGTTCATACAACCTCCTCATGCGATGATCTTATCTGGGGAGACAAAAAAGGTTGCCGGGATGGCGGGCGGACAGTTACTTCTCTTCCCGCACCATCTCGATCGCTTTCTTCGGGCACTCGTTGGCACAGATGCCGCACCCCTTGCAGAAATTCAGGTCAATCTCAAGGTCATCGTTGATGACCGCATCGGGACAGTAGGTGGCACAGAGCCCGCACGCATTGCACTTCTCCTTGTCCACCACAGGCTTGAAAACCCTCCATGTCCCGGTCTTCCCGGCTGCTCCTTCGGTAGGTCTGCTTATGGCCAGCCGCTCGCGTTTTTCTGATGCGGTCATGCGCTCATCTCCCGGTAAGCAGCTTCCGCAGCCTTGACATTACGCTCATCAGAGAACATCTCACGGATCGCTTTCTTTGCAGAATCCACGGACACGATCCCCATCTTCGCGAGGGCACCGATGACCGGCGTGTTGAGGATCGGGCTGCCGGAGACCACGAGGTTTTCTTTCAGCGCGATGCCGGTCAGGTCGACGTTGCTCGCGGTGTAGCCTGAAAATTCCTTTTTCTGCTGGCTGTTGACGAGGACTTTTCCCCCTTGTTTGAGGCCCTGCAGCACGTCCACAACGTCCATGACGCTCGCGTCGAGCACGACGACCATATCCGGCTTCTTGATCTGGCTGTAGACCTTGATGGGATGGTCATCAATGCGGACGAATGAGACAATGGGTGCCCCCCGGCGCTCGGCACCATAGAATGGGGCTGCCGTTGCGTATTTCCCGTCATGGATTGCGGCAAGCGCGAGGAGCCGGGCAGCGGTAACCCCGCCCTGCCCGCCCCGGGAGTGGATGCGGATCTCAAACATTGCTGTTCACCCCGAACCAGACCTCTGTTCCCCTTGCGACGTTTGCGCACGAAGTCCGCGACATCCTCGTAGGTGACTTCCTGCCCGCCGATACCGGCGATGACACTGAAGACGTCTTCCTTTGTCTGCGCCATGATCTCCGTTGCGAGGATCCCCCCGCGGCCAAAAGAGTAGTCGCGGTCAATGACCACGACCTGTTTTCCTTTAAGGTCCAGTTTCGGGAACGGCCGCAGCCAGCGCAGGCGCATGGAACCTGCTTTAATGCCCTCCTTGCGGAGCAGGTCGATGGCTACCTCGGCCTCTTTTCCGAGCGTACCCATCGCGACAACGATCACATCAGCGTCCTCGCACCGGTAGTCTTCGACAAAGCCGTACTTCCGGCCAAAGCGTTTGGCAAATTCTCTCTCGGTTTCTTCAATGACCTTCACGGAATCCCGCATCGAGCGCTCGATATCCCAGCGCATCCTGAAGTGCTGGTCAGGACCGGTAAGCCCGCCATACCCTGCCGGGTTCTTCACGTCAATGGCGTGGGGCAGGTGGAGCGGCGGGACAAAGTCGCCTAATTCAACGGTTTCGAGCGGCTGCATGATATGGGAGAGGAGGAACCCGTCAAGGTTCACCATCACCGGCAGGAGTACATCATTGTGCTCGGCGATCCGGAATGCCATCAGCGTTGCATCGTAGGCTTCCTGCACGGTGCTGACGTATACCTGCAGCCAGCCGGTGTCGCGTTCCTGCAGGGCATCGGTGTGCTCCGCCCAGATGTTCCAGCCGGGCCCGAGCGAGCGGTTGACGGTTGCCATGACCACCGGGAGCCGTGCTCCTGCTGCCCAGTTGGTCATCTCGTGCATGTAGAGAAGCCCGTGGGAGCTCGTTGCCGTGAAGGTCCGGGCGCCGGTGATGCTTGCACCGATACAGGCTGCCATCGCCGAGTGCTCGCTCTCGACCGGAATGTACCGGCTTTTCAGTTCGCCACTGGAAACAAATTCCGCGATCTGTTCCACGATCTCGGTCTGCGGGGTGATAGGATAGGCTGCAACGACATCCGGGCTGACCTGTTTTACCGCTTCGGCTACCGCCTTGTTGCCGGTTGCGATCTTCTTCATGGTGCCGCCTCCTCTGCTGCGAATTTTGCAAAGGTCTTTGTAATCCGCTGTTTGAGGATGTCGACCGTTTTTGGATCGATTCCCTTGAACCGGCCCTGCGGGGCAAGGTATTCCTCGAGCGGGATGGGCTTTTTCATCGCGACTTTTGACTGGGCACCGATCGTCAGTTTTCCGTACTCGCGTTCGTAGAGCACCCAGATGCCGGATTTCACGGCAAGCTTGCCCATCTCAACGGTCTTCTCGGTCGAGTACCGCCAGCCCGGCGGGCACGGAGCGAGGACGTGGATGAAACTCGGGCCGCGGAAGGTGAGGGCTTTCTGGACTTTCTTGAAAAGGTCCTGCGGGTATGCTGCCGCGGCAGTTGCCTGGTAGGGCGGGTCGTGGGCAGCGATGATCGCGTCGATGTCCTTCTTGAAATCGGTCTTGCCTGCCGGTGTGGTCGTGGTCTTTGCACCCAGCGGTGTTGCGCCGGACCGCTGCATGCCGGTGTTGCCGTACGCCTCGTTGTCGTAGCAGATATAGAGGAAATCGGTACCCCGCTCAAATGCGCCGGACATGGCCTGGATGCCGATATCGAGCGTCCCGCCATCGCCGGCATAGACGATCACGTTCGTCTTCTTCCCAGCCTGCCGGAACGCGTTACTCATACCGGAGGCACAGGCCGCCGCGGCACCGAACGCGATGTTGTAGACCGGGACATTGAATGCTGTGTTCGGGTAGATCCCCTGGATGACACTTGTACAGCATGCGGGAACGACAAGCACGGTATCGGGCCCGGCGGCCTTGAGCACGTACCGGAGCGCGAGCGAGTCGCTGCACCCGGCACATGCCGAGGTACATTTCAGTATGTATTCTTCTTTGGGTATTTCGGCGATGGTATCCAACTCCTGCAGTGATAGTGAAAAGATCGATGAACGCAAGGAGGCGATCGTAGATCTGTCATTATTTATCATCACGGCTGGTGAAAAAAGTATCAGATCCGGTCCGGCATGCAAAATGGCAGTGCAGGTTAGGATGCCCGGAATATCGAGGCGCCTCTCAATACAGCAGGTCAACCTTCCATCACTTTCACCCCGCCCGGTCCCGGGTTTATCTTCCGGTTTTTTCAACATAGCAGATGGGGAGGAGGTAATACCCTCCAAAGAAGAATCAGATGCCGGTTCGGCTCGTGCTTCACTCCTCCCGACCTCTCAAAAACCCTGAATGTAAACCATCTCTCTTTTCGTTTTTTATCCGGAGCACTCATATTATTCACATTAATCGAAATCTCTTTCATCCATCATTCATGATATTCTCATATCTCATCGGGATTTTTGTAATCGGAGTGCTTATAGCAGCACTTTTCTTCGAGAATTCCAGAAGAGCAATAACGACAGGTGTGTAATGAAAAGAGGGATGTTTAAGAATCAAATGGCACTTATCGCAGTCGCGCTCTGTGCCGTCCTCCTCGCAACCGTCGGAGGCGTCGTTGCTGCGGCAGAGCCGAAGCTGCCCCCGCCCTATCGTGTGGTGCAGTTCGACGTGACACACAGCAACGAGGTCGTCGGCAAGTTGAGTGTTAACACGAACCAGTGGACGTACGTACTAAACGCACATGGTTTGCAGTCCGGCACGCAATACCGCCTCTACTGTCGAGGGACTTCCCCCTTAATCAGCACAGAAACGGCCGACGATAACGGCGATCTGCACATGGAAGGTGCGTGGGATCAGCCGGCCGTTAATATAATAACTCCTGATGACAGCCCGGGTCCAACGTTTTTCCTGGCCTCTGGGATGATGTCGGGGGGACACTGCAAGGCGACGCGGATAGTAGATACGGAATATATCATCACCATTTTTGCGACGCATGTCGAAGGCAGGCTCGAAGGTGAGTTTTATAACTACTTCACCGGAACCATGTGGGGCAACTTACCGAACCAGCCCGTCACCATCTACTGGTGGGATAAGCGGGATCACAGGTACGAACTATGGGCAACTCCAACAACTGATTCCAACGGCCATTTTGGCGTTACCAAGGCTTTCATGAAGAATCTACACACCCCCCAGATATACTACCAGGGGGGGACCTATGACGGAAACCCGTATTGTGCCTCATATTATGTTCCCTAGGGCGCATTCGCGCTTCCTTTTCCCTTCTTTTTTTGGTTACGAATGCGTGACGATCTCAGCACGTCGACGGAGCATATGATGAGGCAATGCATGCGAAATTAGAGAGAATTTTTTTTATTGAAAAAATCACGATTTTAACCAGATACCCTCGTTTTTCATTCAGTAAGCAAAAAAGCAATATATTTAGGGATCGTTTTTCTAATGTCTGCTATGGCTCTCCGTTCATTAAATCTGCCCGGCCTTGGTACAAAATACGAATTTGAAACTGAAAAAGGTGATACGGTTGCGATTTTTTTCACGAAAACCGGTCTGATCCAGATGTACACGCTCCAGAAAGGTTCCCATACCCCGAGCGCAGCCGAAATGACTCCTGTTGAATCACGACGGCTCGGCAACATTCTTACCGGGGCAATCATTGAAGCGGATCAGGAGAGCGTGGAGATCGCGTTTTCTGCACTCGCCGATCTCCGCATCACCATTCACACGTTCTATGTCCCGAAATCCATTAACGGGAAGACCATTGAAAACCTGCAGATCCGGGCAAAGACGGGAGCCACTATCATCGCCGTATGCCGGAATGATAAAAATATTATCAACCCCCCTCCTTCGTTTGCATTTGAGGCGGGCGATGCAGCCCTGGTTATCGGCGAAAGCGACCAGATAAAAAGGTTCGAGCGCGAAATTATGGTGGATTAATGGAAGGTTTCGTAATCGCGCTTTTTGTCTGCCTGATCCTTGCGCTTATTACCAAATATCTCAGGGTGCCGCCCATCCCGTTCTATATCATTGCCGGTGTGCTCCTCGGCAAATCCGGGCTCGGTATTGTTCAATTCGACGAGGTCAGCCGTTTCTTCTCTCAGATGGGGCTGATCTTTTTACTCTTCTTCATGGGCCTTGGCCTGAAGCTCGAACGGATCGCCTCGAACCGCTCTGCCGTCATGACGAGTGGCATCATCGACCTGAACGTAAACATGCTCATAGGGTTTGTTGCAGCCTATCTCTTTGGGTTTAGCCTGACGGAATCCCTCATCATCGCCTCTGCGTTTTACATCTCAAGCACGGCGATGGCAGTTACGTCCCTTATCGAGAACCGGAAACTGATGATGCGCGAGGCCGAAACGATCATCTGGCTGATGATGTTTGAGGATCTCGTCCTGATCATCTTCCTCGCGGTTATCTCATCCGGCAACCAGAACCTCTTCATCCTCTTTGCCAAGATAGCCGTGGTACTCCTTGTGCTCTACGCACTTGCCCACTGGGGGAAGGAATTCCTTGTCTCCATTCTCGACCGGGATGACGAGCTCCCGATCCTCTTTACCTTTGCGGCAGTGCTGACAACCGCATCCTTTGCGATTGTCCTCGAAGTACCCGAGACCATGATGGTGATTGCGCTGGGTGCAGCGTTCGCGACAACCGACCCCGATGCCTTTGAACAGCACGCCCGGCCGTTCAAGGACGTTTTCCTCGTGGTCTTCTTTGTATTTTTTGGCGTGACCATCGATCTGTCCGGAGGTGCAGACCCGTTCATGATCGCTGCAATCTGCATCCTTGCAATTATCAGTAAGCTGATCTCCGGAGTAATAACCGGGATTGTTATTCACGAATCTGCCCTTGCCGGGATAGAGATCTGGGGAAATACCATCAGCAGGGGGGAGTTTTCCATTGCCCTTGCTGCATTATACGGATCAGGCCTTGTTTCGACCACCATTGCAGTGATGGTTATCGTGACCTCGATCTTCGGGTCGTTCACGGCAAAATACTGTAGTAATCTCCGGAGGGGCATCCTCAATTTCGGAAGACGGGGACCCTCGCACCGGCCTCACACGAGCAGGTAGCGGTTACTCGATCAGGACCAGCCCGACCGAGTGGATGCGGGAGTGAATTATCTTCCCGTATTCCAGGTCTTTGCAGGGAATGGTATTCAGTTCCCGGCCGATCGTGCGGGCAGTGGCAAAGACATCGATACCTGCCGCCTCCATGCTGGGGCGGACAAGGTCCATGTGCCGGCATTTCCTCCGGAAACTTTCATCAACGACTCCGTCAGCCTCCTCGGCAACGCAGTGCTGGTGCTCACACCAGATGCAGGGGTACCCCCCGAACCCGAACGCCTTGTAAAAACCGTCATAGAATGCGGTCTTTTCGAGCAGGTGCACGGTCCCGTTCACCCACCGGATCAGATCAGCATACCATGGGTGAAAATCATCCGGGATATCATCGGGGCCGAATTCACCGCGGCCCGGCACCCCCTCGAACCAGAGCAGGAGGCCTGAGGAGTACTCGTCGAGCATGCGGCGGGTGTCATCCGGTGACGGGGCATGGGGGGACAACCGAGATGCTTCCCGTATCCCTTGCAGCCGTACCGGCATTTGAACCGGACCCATTGTGAGACAACGATATCCTCCGGTGAAATCTCTTCTGCTGTTGCGCCCTTTTCGCGGGCCAGCGTTTTTAAGGACTCAATCTCCGCAAGCAGGCTTGTCGTCATATGTCACCTGAGTAAAAGAAGAATCATGGCCGGAATGGATAAGCGTTCCGGCCGTCCTAACTGGACGCTTCAGGGCTTCCGCCCGGTTTCGGTATTATGGTGGAGGTCTTGGCCCCGTTTGGTAATAATCCGCTGGACGACGAGGCGGGAACTGCAGAGTTCGTCCCCGGGAAATTTCCCGATACGCACGATTGCCGGTGTCAGGTTTCTTTTTGCAAGCTGGCCGGATAAGGTTTCTGCATCGAACATCTGGTTGAACCCGATCGTGATCACATCGGGGCGTATCTTGTCAATCGGCAGAAACATGTCGGTCAGGTCACCGAGCATTGCATGGTCCACCGGCTTTAATGCAGCAACCATGGCAAGGCGCTGATCTTCAGGAATAATCGGATGGGGCTTGTGTTTCACGTTCGCATCGCGTGCCACAATCACGAACAGTTCATCCCCGAGTTTTTTTGATTCTTCCAGGTAGAATAGGTGGCCCGGGTGGAGGATGTCAAAGGTGCCGGTAGCAACAATACGGCGGGCGGTCATGCGACCACCTTCAGTTCGTGAGGCTGGCCGTCAGCAGTGAAACACCGCCAGTCAGTCTTCCTGTACGGGTACCCGATGATCAGGTGGTATTTCCCGGTCCGGGGAAAAACCTGAGGTCCGCATCGGACGGACTGATCGCACCACGGGGATGGCTGTGGGCGCTGCCGGCAACATGGGTGTCGAGCGGCATCATGTCAAAGAAAAGCGACGCGGAGTCCTCGTTACCGACCGTGCCGGGGAGCATATTCACTTCATCGATGAACCCGTCGCGTTCAACGAGGAGTGCCACGAACTCATTGGGATGGCTGTCCTCTGCCATACGGAGAAGAAGCGAGATAATATCCTGTTTTATCCCGTGGATTTTCATGGTATGCTCCTGCTGTGGCACCTGAAGTTTTGTACCAATCCTGTGGGTCTCGATTGCAAAAAAACTCTCCTTATCAAAACGGGGGATTATTTCTCGATCTTCGCAAGATCCCCGCTCAGGTCCTGCGAGAGACTGACACCGGTGAAATCCCCGCTCGTTGGCAGGAGCATGGTAAATTCCGGTGTGATGTCGTACTCGACCATGGCGTTTGCCGGTACGGTGAGATCAAGGATGTGTCCCCCGGTCTTCCGGTCATCGCTGATGAAGTGGAGATGGTACCCCGCGACGTTGAGCCCTTTGAAAAAGACAGGGGTATAGAACCCGACGACCGTACCGGTGCTGTCTGAGTACGTGTAGACCGACTGGTTTGTTGATGCCTCGGCAAGCGTGAGGTAGGGCTTGTGCTGGGCCGGTATCGCCCGGACTTTCATGGAGGGAAACGTCCCGTGTATCCGAACCGCGTAGACCATATTCCCGGTCGGGAGCATCCCGGTCATCGTTGAAGAGAAGACGGACAGGTTCATCGGATTGTTCGTGCTCGTGGTAAGGTCGCGATCAAAGTATGTCACCGTTGCAAACGGGGTGGTCTGGCTGTCGCCGGCCGTATATATTTGGCCATCAGCCTTTGCCTGGTAAACGACACCATCCAGCACGATCATCTCGCCATCCAGTGCATCGAAGGTGCCGATCCCGAAATCGCCATGTTTCTTCAGTTCCGCAACCGGCTGTACCCCGTCAAAGACACCCTGCATCAGGGCATCGATGGTCGAGACCTGGTATAGTATCTCGCGGTCGCCCGTTGTCCGGGTCGTATCCGGCACTTTCGTAAAACTGGTATATACTGCTGCACCGGCAAAGACGAGGACGATCGCAAGTCCGATACCGAGAAAAAATTTCGTGTCCATAAAAATGCCAGTCGGTTATTTCTTGCCGGTCACTTTGATGACATGGTACCCGAACTGGGTCTTGATCGGGCCGACAACCTTGCCGACTTCTTCCTCGAATGCAATCTTCTCGAACTCGGGGACCATCATCCCCTTGCCGAACCACCCGAGATCGCCGCCGTTCTTGCCGGACGGGCAGGATGAGAACCTGCGCGCGACCTTGTCGAACTCCTCGCCATCGGTAAGGCGTTTCATGATCTGCGTTTGCCTGGTCTTCGGTCTTGACAAGGATATGGGATGCACGTGCCTGTTGTGCCATGCAGTACTGGTGCATTGTCACGGGAGATAAAAGTTAGGCAATGGCCCTCTAAAATTCCCCGTCCTGCTCGAAGCTCCGCCCGTACCGGATCGCAAGTTCCGCTTTGTATAATTCCCGGCCCAGATACCCGGCATGGTCGAGAAGGGACACGTCTCCCTGCGACAGAAGGGTGAAGAGAACGTCCTGCCAGCGGGTGCCTCTGACCGCTTTGCCATGAATGACGGCAACGATCTGATCTCCTTCGATCCCGATCCGGAAATTGCCTTTGGGATCGTACGTAATCGCATCCGGCATGGAACGGGCCGGTTGGGCAGTATCATATTCAAGAGGCGGTTCCCGCCGGCGCCGCTTTTCCTTGAGCACCAGGAGGTCGATCCCGAGGTCCTTGGGGTAGGGACGGTCCTTTGCAAGCACCATCATCTCCGTTGCCCGCCGCATTTCACGGATGGACCCCAACGTTTTATCGGAATGCTCGCTCGTGAAGATAATCGATGCACCGATCTCAGCGGCAAGAGCGGCAAGAAGTGCGTTTATGCCGACTGAGTCTGCGTCAAGGAGCTCTGTCACGTTTCCTGCTCCAAAAAAGAGCGGGCAACCGAGCTTCTTTGAACCTGGCAAGCGACCGGACGAGCCCGGAACCTGCCGGCTGGAGCAGCGGGTCGGCAATAATACACCGGATACCGGCTTTTCTTGCAAGGGCAATATTTTTCGCAAGGGTGCTGTTCCCCGGTACCACAACTGCAGTCACCCCCGCTTCTGCCACCTCTGCACCTACTTCCGGAATATTTGTTTCCTGCAGACTGAGCACGATATCGGCACGGCCGAGTGCTGCCCGGATCAGCAGGGGATCCTGCGTGTCAACGGCGAGCGGGGTATCAGTGTCTCCAAGACGGGAAAAAACCCGTAAAACATCATCCGGTGTTGCATCGAACCCGAAACCGAGATCCACGATATCGGCACCTGATGCAACATACTGCTGAACGACCTGCCGGATATCCTCGCACCGGTGTGCATCCATGATCTCCGCCAGCACCTTGATCCGTGAATCTCCTCCGATTTTCACCCCGCGGATAAAAAAATCAGGGCTGGCATCCTGTTCCCGTTCCCCGATCATGCGCAGGGCGTTTTCTGCCTTTCTTGCTGCGAGAAAATCGTCAGCAGGGATAGTACGGGATAGCGTTTCGCTCCCCAGCAGCGGCAGCACCAGTGCCAGATCCGCTGCATGGCGGGGCCCGCGGTAAATGGGAACTCCGGTCTCCCGTTCAACCTGTTCGAACGATGCCGTGCACATTCCGGAGATGATAACGCAATCATATCGCGTTCCTTTCAGGAGCAGACGGAGTGCGTGAGGGGTAAGAAAAGAGGCAATTTCACCGGTTACGACAACATCAGCATCATATCCCGCTGCAGCGCTTCTCACCAGCAGTTCGGTTGCGGCTCCGGTGGGAAGGAGAATGCGCATAAGTTCCCTTAATACCAGAGAGATAAAAACACTATGATCAGATGCTGGCCTGCGATCTGCATGTTCATACAAATTATTCAAAAGACGGCGAAAGCAGTGTCGAAGAGATCCTGAAACGGGCGGAGGAAGCGGGGCTGGACGCGATCGCCATCACCGACCATGATTCGGTTGACGGTGTAAAGAAAGCGCTCGCATGTACGACAAAAGTCCTCGTTATACCGGGTATTGAGGTCTCCACCCGGCAGGGGCATCTTCTTGTACTGGGAGTCACCGAAGTGATCCCGTCCGGGCTTGATGTGATGGTAACTGTCGAGATTGCCCATCGGATGGGAGCGATTGCAATCCTCCCCCACCCGTATCATATCTGGCGCCATGGGGTTGCCCGCCGGAAGAAAGCCGGGATGGATATCGTGGACGCGGTGGAGGTCTTCAACAGCCGGTATATCGTAGGGTCGGCCAATACGAAGGCTGCACGAATTGCAAAGCGGCTCGGCAAACCCTGTGTCGGCGGAAGCGACGCCCATAATGCACGGTTTGTCGGGTTCGGGTGGACATTTGTCGACGCTGAGAAGAATGTTCCAGCGATTCTTGACGCAATCCGGGCCGGAAAAGTCTCCTGCGGTGGAAAGAAGACGCCGCTGCGCACCTATACACGCCAGTCGATCAACAACACATGGAAGAAAATAAAAAGGATATCCCGGCGCGTCCAGCTCCGGTGAGGCTGGCCTTCCGGGTATCGTACCTGGGGAGCAGGTTCTTCGGCTCGCAGATGCAGGCGTCCAGTCGTACGGTGGAAGGGGAATTCATTGCTGCCTGCCAGCGGCTGAGCCTGTTCGAAGACTGGCGACAGGCGGGTTTCCAGTCGGCCGGAAGAACGGACCGGGGCGTCCATGCCCGAGGGCAGGTTATCGCATTTACCACGGATGCTCCTGACCGTGCAATCGGGACGATAAACCTCCAGCTCCCGCCAGATCTCTGGTGCTCTGCCTATGCGGTCGTGCCGGCAGAGTTCCACCCGCGCTACGATGCAACGTGCCGGACATACCGTTATTACTTTTCGGAAGTCCCTCCCAGAAAGGAGGAGATGGAGAAGGCATCCCGGCACTTTCTGGGCATCCACGATTTCTCGAACTTTGCCCGGGTGAGGGATAAGAATCCTCTGCGGAATATCCTCGCAATCAGGATTGCTGAAGAGGACGGATTTATCTATCTCGAAGTGACCGCGGAGAGTTTCCTGTGGCACCAGGTACGGTGCATGGCAACAGCCCTTCTCCGCGTGGGAAATGGCGAGAAGCGAGAAGAATCCATTCTGCTGTACCTTAAGGGAGAAATCGACAAACCCTTATCCCCGGCACCTGCCGAAGGACTGGTGCTCTGGGAGACGGACTGCAATGTGAGCTGGTCACCGCTCCCCCAGGAGGAACGCAGCAGCAGCTTCATGGACCATCTCTGCCGGCACCATGCCCTCATGGAAAAAGTCTGCCGGTTACTGAGAATCCCGTAAGTCGATATCGGCTCCGTATCCCAGGTTTTAATCGCCCTGTAAAAAAGTCAAATCTCATGGCATGCAGCCTGCCTCTTGCGCCACCAATCTCCCTTTTGGGGGACGGGCGCGCAGTTTTCGTTTTTTAGAAGGTAATACAGCACTATCGCAAGGCGCAGGGGCGGCCGGGGGACCAGGCACTGTCCCCTCCGTCCGAGTGTACTCTTTTTCTATATATAACGAATTTTTTATAACGAATTTTTCAGCTGAGCAGTTTTACTCAATCGACCGGGCACAGCCGCTTGCAACCGCCGCGGCACTCACTGCCCGGGAAACTGCCTTGACAACGTCACGGTCAAGGACCGGCGGGAGGATCCGGTTCTTCTGCGGGTGGGTCACATAATCGGCAAGGGCGTGTGCTGCAGCGACTTTCATCTCATCTGAGATCCGGGTGGCGTGCACATCAAGAGCTCCCCGGAAGATGCCCGGGAAAGCAAGTGCGTAGTTGATCTGGTTGGGATACTCGCCCCTCCCTGTCCCGACAATGGCAGCGCCGGCAAGGTGGGCATCGTGGGGCAGGATTTCCGGAACCGGGCTCGCCAGTGCGAATATGACCGGGTCTGTGTTCATGGACCGGACCATCGCCGGCGTGATGATGGCCGGGACTGAGACACCGATGCAGACATCGGCACCTTTCATGGCGTCTTCGAGCGTCCCGGTCCTCCCCTCGCGGTTGGTCTCATCAGCGATGATGAACTTGTACTTGTTGGTGTACAGTCCTTCACGGTGGCGGTGGATAATCCCCTTCGAGTCGCAGACAATGATATCGTTCACGCTGCTGCAGAGGTCCGGGTTATACCCGATGCAGCGGAGTATCCGGGTAATGGCGTATCCTGCTGCTCCAGCCCCGCTCACCACGATATTTAAGTCTTCGAACCGTTTGCCGGTCACCCTGCAGGCATTGATCAGGGCGGCAAGTACCACAACAGCTGTCCCATGCTGGTCGTCGTGCATCACCGGGATACCGATACCCTGTAATGCCTCCTCGAGCTCGAAACATTTTGGAGCTGCAATGTCCTCGAGCGCGATCCCGCCAAAGACCGGCGCGATATTTTTCACTTCATCAACAAATTCCGTATGATAACTCTCAAAACAGATGGGAAATGCATCGATATCCGCGAGCTTCTTAAAAAGGAGGGCTTTTCCCTCCATAACGGGGATTGCCGCATATCCCCCGACGTTCCCGAGTGAGAGCACCCGCGAGCCGTCCGTGACAATGGCGATGGTGTTGGCCTTGAGTGTATACTTGTACGCGAGATTCTTGTCTTTGGCAATTTCCTTACAGACTGCAGCAACGCCGGGGGTGTACGCGAGTGAGAGATCGTGGCGGTTTGTGAGGGGGACCTTGGAATAGACCTCAAGCTTTCCGCGGTGTTTTTCGTGGAGTTCGACGGATTCCGTGAAAATATCTTTCTTTTTCCCGCTCATGGCATTCACGCAGGTAAATAATTCAATGAATGCGATGGCAGTACATCAATGTTGTTGTAAAAGGGAATTACCTAATAGGTTGTATCGATCCATGCTGCGATCTCGTCCCTGACCTTCCGGTACCCGTCAAGGACTTCTTCTTCGGTGCCCGGTGTCAGGTGGGGATCGGCGAATCCTTGGTGGATTGTCTTTTTTGCACCGGGTACGATCGGGCAGACCGCATGGGCATTGTCGCAGAGGGTTATGGCAAGGTCAAAAGTCACCCCGTTAAATTCTGCAAGGGTTTT
This sequence comes from uncultured Methanoregulaceae archaeon, assembly GCA_963818425.1. Classification (GTDB taxonomy): domain Archaea; phylum Halobacteriota; class Methanomicrobia; order Methanomicrobiales; family Methanospirillaceae; genus Methanoregula. The sequence continues at coordinate 269,036 of CAWFSA010000005.1, forward strand.
CGAGCGGTGGTGCGAGATATCGATCCCGATCTCCTGCATCACCGCTATCGCCCGGGTACTCACCTTCGACTGGCGGGTACCGGCAGAGAAGACCTCATACCGGTCGCCGTATTTTGCGCGGAGCAGCCCTTCGGCCATCTGGGAGCGGGCAGCATTTGCCGTGCAGATGAAGAGGACGCGTTTTTTTCCCATTATTTCTCCTCACAACAGCAGGACGGTTCCTGCGACTGACCACAGCAGGTACCTTCGTCCCCGCCGCAACTGCACTTCCCGCTGTCCATATCCTTTCCCCGCAGGGCAGCACTGATCATCGCCCACGCACACCCGACGCCGCTCTGTACCTCGATTGCCTGCACCGGGCAGTTGAGGGCGCAGGCCCCGCACTCCATGCAGGAGGCCGGCTGTGCGAGCTCGACATGATCCTTTCCTTCGGCAAACACGGCGTGCGGGCAGACCTGCGTGCAGCGTTTGCAGTTGATACACCGTTCAGGATAGTAGTTCAGGCTGGTCTCTGTATAACTGTCGAACATTAGATCACCCCGAAAAGCCGGCTGATCCCAAGTGCAATTCCGATGACAACCCCGGTACCGGCCATCAGTGCCATGACCGGGACATACCGGAAGATCTCCTTTCTCACGCCTGTCCGCGATGTGAATGTCGTGCAGCCGGTAAAGTTCAGGGCAAAGTACGCAACCACCGCAGGTATGATGAGGAGTGCAGTTGCTGCTCCTGCCGCATTCGCCCAGCCCGGCAGGGCGGGATTTGTGCCGAACGAGAGTGCAAAGGGGATAGCGATGATGAGTCCCAGTATCAGCCCTTTGGTGGAGAAGTCCTGCGTCGGGATATACGGGAGGAGCGCAGGGAAGAGCACCGTCCCGGCAAGTACCGCGGATACCGCTGCAAGTGCAGCAACAGGACCGGCAAGGAACCAGAGGATCGCTGCAATGATGACCATCGGCAGGGCCGTATGGACAAATTCCACGGGAGTCAGGACCAGTCGTTCTTTCAAGCGGGAATTCCACCCGCCGCATTGCCGGTGTTGCTTTGTGCGTTTTGAGGTATTCCGGCAGGTCTCTTGCCCGGACCGGGCCATACTCGACAAGGAATTTCGACCTCCGCATAACCTCCGGCCATGAGATCCCCGGCGCCCCCAGCTGGGGGACAATGATCTTCCGGTGCCTGACAATTCCGGCAAGACCGGTACATCCGATCCTTCGTACCAGTTCTTCCGTCCCGAATGTCCCTTTTCCGGCAGCACACCAGACATTGATCCCTTTGGTGTCCAGCACGAGGATCCAGGCATCGATACCGGCAAGGGCAGAGCGCAGGGCATCGAAACTGAGCGTATAATTTGCAGAGGCAAAGACCGGGGAGTCCGGATCCGGGTTCCCGAGACGGTAGAGGCCGGGCTCAACCCGGTGGCTCTCCCGCTTCCAGCCCCAGCGGGCGAGGAAGTGGTCGAGCCGGTTGGCAAATGTGATGGTACTGTCAGTTGTCACGGATCTCTGATACCGGTGGATTATCTGTCAGACAGCTGCACGACTGTGTCTGCGGCATCCGGAGTGCACGAGCAGGACGATCCGGCATTATCTTTTGTATCCATATCTGCAAAACCTCATTTTTTCTCCGGTTCCTGCATCAGCGGCCCGAGAACATCTTTTACCATTCCGCTCAGGTTCTCGACTTTCATGAGCGCGAGGCAGCACACATCTCCGCCACGGCTCCAGCTGATCAGGGCGAGTTTATCTCCGGTTCTGATGCCTGCCTTTTCCCGGACATCCTTGGGGAGCACCATCTGGCCCCGTTCGTCCACGCTCAGGACCGCCTCGACCCGGCACCCGGATTCCGGCGTGCACCCGCACGTTTCACCGGACGGATTGCACCCGGCGCTGTTATCTTTTCTTGGTCATATCTGTTCCGGATTATTGTAGGAATTCTCAATATTTATACTTTTCAGAAAAATCAGAAAAATCTTATTTTTTACTTTTGAGGATGCCAAATCAGTATTGACGAGCCCGATACCCATTTGCGGGGTGATGGAGCGCAATCCCTTTTTCCCTGCCGGACAATACTCTCACCGGCAATGGCAGTATTTGAATGTGACCGGTGCGGGAAATGCTGCATGAGTCTTGGCCCCCTCATCACGATCGAGCGCCAGCTCAATGACCGGGATTATTACTGCCGCTGTAAAATCGACAATGCGATCTTTCTTGCCCATGTGGATCCGGCATACCGCGAAGAGATTGCCGATGAATTTGCTGCGGGAGATGCTGGCATCCGGAACGGCACGGATAAAAAGCCCTGCACGTTCCTGCGGAAAAACCGGATGGCGATAGGATCTGTCTGTGCGATTTATTCAAGCCGGCCAACGGTCTGCCGGGATTTCCGCTGCTACCGTATGCTCATCCGCAACAATGAAGGGACGATCTGCGGGAGGGTAATCGGGAAAAATACCATCCGCACGGAGGATGTGGCTCTCAAGAAGCTCTGGGATGAGCAGGTAGCGGCAATCCCGTACGGGGATCCCGCTGCATGGACAAAAATAGTGGCCGGGATCCTTGTCAAATACGGTTATTGCGCAGATCCCGTTGAGTAAAAGGATCAGAGTGCTTTTTTCATCTGCTCAACGTAGGTTTTCAGGTCCCGTCGCCATATTGTCCGGGCTTGCCCAGGTTCTTCTCAACAATATCGACAATTGCGCTGCCGACAATGACCCCGTCAGCACCTGCGCCTGCACAGACTTTCGCATGGTCAGGTGTCGATATGCCAAACCCGAGAGCGAGCGGGATCGTGGTATGTTTCCTTACCCGCTGCAGAAGATCGATTGCACCGGATGAAACCGTATCCCGCACACCGGTAACCCCGAGGACTGCGACAAGATAGAGATACCCGTGTGCCCGTGCAGCAATCTTTTTGATCCGTTCATCGGATGTGGTCTGGGTGATGAGGAAGATCGGATCGATCCCGTACCGGAGCGCAGTCTCATAGACATCATCTGACTCCTCAACGGGCATGTCAGCGATAAGGATGCCGTCCACCCCCGCCATCGTGCGCTTCTTTGTAGAACCGGTCAATCCCCCGGTGATAGACCATGTTGTAATACGTGAGGAAGACGATGGGGACATCTGGTTTTTTTCCGCAGTTCGCGGACAATTTCAAAGACCGTGTCCACCGTTGTACCCGCCGCAAGCGACCGCTCGTCCGCTTTCTGGATGGTCGGACCATCTGCAACCGGGTCCGAGAACGGGACACCCAGTTCTAGGATATCTGTTCCTCCGTCGATCAGGGCCATGGCCGCCCGGATGCAGGTCTCCTTGTCCGGGTCCCCTGCAACGGTAAAGCCGATGAAATGCCGGTTTTTTTCTGCCCGGAAAAACTCCATCAATCCGTCCCATTATGACCTCCCCTGCATTGCTGCCACTTCAGCCACATCCTTGTCGCCCCGCCCGGAGAGGTTGATGACAACGATATCGTCCTGGTCAAACCGGTCAGCGTTCTTCATGACCCACGCCACGGCATGGGCAGATTCAAGCGCCGGGATGATCCCTTCCTTCCGGGAGAGGAACCTGAATGCATCGAGGACATCCGGATCATTCACTGCTGTATAGGTCACCCTCCCGCTGTCCTTCAGCATCGAATGTTCGGGCCCCACCCCCGGATAATCGAGCCCGGCCGAGATGCTGTGGGTCGGGAGTACCTGCCCGTCAGCGTCCTGCAGGAGGTAGGAGAGTGTACCGTGCAGCACGCCCGCCTCCCCGGCGCAGAGGGTTGCCGAGTGCTTACCGGTCTCAATCCCCTCGCCTCCGGCCTCAACACCGATCAGTTCCACGTCATCCTTCACAAACGGGTAGAAGATCCCCATGGCATTCGATCCCCCGCCAACACAGGCAACGATCGTATCCGGGAGCCGCCCCTCTTTTTTCATTACCTGCCGGCGGGTCTCCTTTCCGATCACGGACTGGAAGTCCCTGACCATCAGGGGATACGGGTGCGGTCCGACAACGGAACCGATCAGGTAATAGGTCTCCCGCACATTTGCCACCCAGTCACGGAGCGCCTCGTTGATGGCATCCTTGAGCGTCCGGGTCCCTGACGTTACCGGGATTACCTTTGCGCCCATCAGTTCCATCCGGAAGACATTGAGCGCCTGCCGCTTTGTGTCGACCTCGCCCATGTAGACCTCGACCGGCATCCCGAGTGCTGCCCCGACAATCGCGGTGGCAACCCCGTGCTGCCCGGCGCCGGTCTCGGCGATGAGACGTTTCTTGCCCATGCGTTTTGCCAGCAGCGCCTGCCCGAGCGTGTTGTTGAGTTTGTGGGAACCCCCGTGGACAAGATCCTCCCGCTTCAGGTAGATCCTGCACCCGAGTTCCTGCGAAGCGTTCGGGCAGAACGTAAGCGGTGTCTCGCGGCCGGCATATTCTGCCTGCAGTGCCGCAAGCTCGCGGATAAATTCACGGTCTCTTTTTGATCTTCTCGTATGCGGTCTCCAGTTCGATGAGTGCGTTCATGAGCGTTTCCGAGACGTACTGGCCGCCGTATTTCCCGTATCTTCCCTTCTTTTTCATGTTATAGCACTCCTGCATGCGGCGATGAACGCCCGTCACTTTTTCAGGTCCTTAATCCCCGGTGACATCTTCGACACCGCTTGCCACATCCACTGCGTAGGGCCGGACCCTGCGGATTGCCTCGCTGACATTTTCCGGGGTAAGTCCCCCGGCGAGAATGACCGGAACTGTTGAGCGTTTCACGGCATCACGGGCATAGGATGGATCAAAATCACGGCCTTTTCCATGGCTGTCATCGACAATGATTGCATCGCAGTCTTCCGGGAGGGGGTCACCTCTGCCAATAACGCGGATGACTGCAACGCCTGTGTCCTCGTCAAACCTGAACGGGTGGGAGATCTGGATTGCATGAGGATGCAGTGCAATCATCCGCTTCGAGTTCGTCTTCCGACTTTGTATGCGACACTGCAACGGTTGTGGTAAACGGGCCGACTGCATCAAAGATCTCGCGCGCCTTCTCCTCTCCGACAACCCGCTGTGAGACTCCGTCGGAGAAGACTATGACCCCGATGGCATCTGCTCCCTGCTGTTCGGCAAACCGTGCATCCTCCGGGCGGGTGATCCCGCAGATCTTTACGCGCATACAAACTCCTCCAGTTTTTTCCGCGGGTATTCGTGGGACATGATGGATGAACCGATCAGAAACGCATCACAGTATGGTTTCATCTCCCGGATATCATCAGCGGATTGCATCCCGCTTTCCGAGACAACAAACCGCCCATCTCGCCGTACCTGTCTGAGACAGGATCCGCGTTGTCGATCGGTCGATACCGAGCGTAGTAAGATCGCGGTTATTGATCCCGATCAGGGTCGCTTCTGTTGAGAGCGCCACTTCAGCCTCAGCTCCGGTACGGACCTCTACAAGCGGTTCGAGACCGTAATCGAGAACTAAATCAACAAAACCCGGCAGCCTGTCTTTCAGGACTGCTGCAATAAGGAGCACGGCATCTGCTCCGAGTGCACGGGACTCGGGTATCTGCCGTTCATCGATGATGAAGTCCTTCCTGAGGACCGGCAGGCTGACAGCGCTCTTGACACGGGCGATGTCCTTACAGGTCCCCCCGAAGAAGTAGGGTTCGGTGAGGACCGAGAGGGCGATACATCCTCCCTGTTCCAGAACCCCGGCCATCATCGCCATATCCACATTGCGCCGGATGACCCCCCGGCTCGGCGATGCGCATTTGATCTCGGCTATGATTGCATTTCTGCCGTTCCGGTTCCTGATTGCACCGGTAAGACTGCAGCCGCGTCCTGCCTCCGGTCTTCGGGAAAGGATGACGGGAGTCGCGCCACCCGTTTCTCTGTTCGTCTGATTATTTCATCAAGGATCATGCCGCGCTCCGTGTTGCGTCCACAAGGGCGTCAAGCCGGGCACCGGCACTCCCGGAATCGATGGACGATCCTGCGCAATGCGATTCCCTCATGAAGGTCCCGCGCCTGCCCGCCGATATAGATCGCTGCCCCGGCATTCATGAGCACGATATCCCTGCAGGCACCCTTTTCACCGGCAAGGATCTCGCGGATGATACGGGCATTCTCCTTTGCATCCCCGCCCCTGAGATCCGGAATGGCTGGCGGGGGCAATCCCGAAAAGTCCTGCAGTCAAGTGAGTAGGACCTGATGTTTCCCTCGCCAAGTTCACAGACGGTTGTCTCCCCGGTTGTGGTGATCTCGTCAAGACCCGCGCCATGGACAACCATTGCCCGGGAAAGCCCCAGCAACCTGAGCACTTCTGCCATGGTGTTTGTCAGTCCTGGATCGTATACTCCCAGGACCTGCGCCTGCGCCCCGGCAGGGTTGGTCAGCGGGCCGAGAATGTTGAAGACCGTCCTGCACCCCAGTTCCTGCCGTACCGGCATGACATGGCGCATGGCCGGATGATGGTTCGGCGCAAAGAGAAATGCGATACCGACCTGTTCAACAATCTCCCGCCTGTTTCCTCGGATCAACAGCAAGGTTCACGCCAAGCATGGAGAGCACATCTGCCGATCCGCAGGTGCTGCTGACGCTCCGGTTCCCGATGCTTGACTACCGGGACACCAGCACCTGCTGCAACAAAGGCCGAAGCCGTGCTGATATTGAAGGTTTGTGTCCCGTCCCCGCCGGTCCCGCAGGTATCGACCAGGGTTTTTCTGGTTACTGGTGCTACAGTCACGGCATGGTGCCTCATCACCCGTGCAAACGCTGCAATCTCAACCGCACTCTCACCTTTCATGCGCAGTGCTGTCAGGAATGCCCCGATCTGGGCAGGTGTTGCTTTCCATCCATGATGGTGTCCATGATTTCTTCTGCATCATCCGGCGTAAGATCCTGCCTTTCGACAAGTTGGGAAATTGTTTCCTTGAATGTCATGGTGCAACCCCGGGTCCCGAAAGGAAATTCCTTATGATCCGGTCCCCCTCCTGTGTGAGGATACTTTCCGGATGGAACTGGACCCCCTCGATCGGATAGCGGGTATGCCTGACTCCCATCACATACCCGTCATCTATGCTGGAAGCGGTTACCTCCAGCTCATCGGGCAGGGATTCTCGGTGTGCAACCAGTGAATGGTACCGGGTAGCGGTGAACGGTGTCGGGATCCCGGTAAAGATCCCCGTTCCCTCGTGAAGAATCAGCGAGGTTTTCCCATGCATCAGGTGCGGTGCCCGGATAACCTCTCCGCCGAATACCGTGCATATGGTCTGGTGCCCGAGACAGACGCCGAGTGTCGGGATGGTCCTGCTCATCGTCTCCAGCACCCTGCGGCAGACGCCGGAATCCTCCGGTGTACCCGGCCCCGGGGAGAGGATGATCCGGTCACACCCGCTCTTCTGCAGCGTTTCAAGTGGTGTATCGCAGGGAAATACCACCGGTTTTCCTCCCAGTTTTCCCACCTGCTGGTAGAGGTTGAAGGTGAAACTGTCGTAACAGTCCACGATCAGGACGTTCATGAACACACCCCCGACTGCTCGATCGCCCGTATCATTGCTGCAGCCTTGTTCTCGGTCTCGGTCCACTCGTTTGCCGGTACAGAATCAGCAACGATCCCGGCACCTATCTGCACATATGCCGTCCCGTCCCGTACGATAACCGTACGGATGGCGATGGCGAAATCGAGGTTCCGGTCAAATCCGATATACCCCACAGCACCCGCATAAATGCCGCGCGGTAAAGACTCCTGCTCATCGATGATCTGCATCGCCCGGATCTTCGGCGCCCCGGAGACCGTGCCTGCAGGGAAGCACGACCTGAATGCATCATAGCAGTCAAGGTTGTCCTTCAGGGTCCCGTTCACGGTCGAGACGATATGCTGGACATGGGAGAATTTTTCGATGGTCATGAATTCGCTGACTTCTACCGACCCGAACCGGCAGACTCTCCCGATATCGTTCCTTGCGAGATCGACGAGCATGGTATGCTCGGCACGTTCTTTTGCGTCTCCCAGGAGATCCTGTGCGAACTGTTCATCCTCTGCCGGGGTTTTTCCCCGGGGGCGTGTCCCCGCAATCGGCACGGTGGTGACCTTCCTCTTCTCCACCCGCACCAGCATCTCGGGGCTCGCCCCGATGACCTTCTCGTCCCCGAAATCAAGGTAATACATGTACGGGCTCGGGTTGATCTCGCGGAGTGCAGCATAGACTGCAAAGGGATCATCTGCGATCCGGCACTCGATCCGTCGCGAGAGGACGGCCTGGAAGATGTCGCCTGCGACTATGTGCTCCTTGACCAGATTGACGGAGCGTTCAAATGCATCCTGCGATACCTGCGATGTAAAACGTGCAGATCCGGCCGGTCCTGAATGTTTCGCGTACCCGGCTTTTTTCCGGAGACGAGTGCACTGACATGATCAGCAAGAACACGGATCCTCTCTGTGCATTTTTTATATTCACTCTCGATATCCGTATCATAGGTCAGGAACGCGCTTGAGAAGATGTACAGCTTCTTATCCCGGTGATCGATGACGATACAGTCCTTGGTGAACATGAAACTGGCATCGGGCATATCGTGGTCGCTTTTGGATGACGCCGGTTTTCCCTCCCTCACTTTCTCAAACAGGGAGTAGATACAGTCATAGGCAAAGTAGCCGACCATCCCCCCGAAAAAACGGGGAGCCTTCACGTTCATGTAATGGAATCGTGAGAGGACGGATTTGATCTTCTCAACGGGATCTTTTCCCTCCGGATCCCGGGCAATGGATATGAATGGTTCCCTGCCCCGCAGATCCACGGTTTTCCCAAGGGAGATGATAAACTCCGGCTCAATACCGATGAAAGAATAGCGGGCAAGTTTTTCGCTGCCTTCCATGGATTCGAGCAGGAATCCGGATCCTTTCCGGGTGCCTGTATATACATCGAGCGGGGAGATATCCGGGAGTGGCAGTTCGGTGCACAGCGGGATGATCAGCGGTTTTGGCTGGTTGTTCACTGTTGTTATAAATTCCCGGAGCGTTAAATTGAGCGGCAGTTTCTGGATCATAGGGCATGGGCTTCTGATATTTCTGCCCCGTGTAAGGGGGCTTCAGTCATTATTGCAAACGAACTTTTTCCGGGTGTACCGGCCGCATATATGAAACAGCGTTGGCAATCCCTGGAAATTGCTGAAATACCGGTCTACTTTGTACATATTTATACATTGTTGTAGTTTATTGGTTATTGTTGCATTTTATATTGCATTAGTGTATTGAAAATAGAACCGGCGCATGAATATTTGTCCGCCATCTCTGAAATGCAGGATAAGGAAACGGTTCTATGAAAAAAGACAGGGACGGATTATTTGTATTGTTCTGCCGGAGAAAATTCAAGAAGACTCTTTAATACGACCGGCAAATCCTGTACAGACTTTTTGGGGCAGGACTATGGGCTGGTACCGGAACAGATCATTGGGCTGGGTGTTTGTATCGCGGATGATAGGTATCATCTGTTTCCTTATTGTCGTGGTCCTGGCAAAGATCCTGACAAACTTCACTATTCCTGGTGGAATATTTGAAAAAACAGTTGAGGGTATTTTATTTGCTAATTTCTGGTTGCTCCTCTTGATTGCAATCATTCTGTTTATTGCCGATATATTCGGGGCATTTCCGTTTCCCCTGAATCTGCCAGCTCCGATTATCAAAGCTTTCGGCAGCATTTTCTGTATTGCATTCATCCTGAATGTCTTTCAGTGGGTTGATACTAATTTTGGCACCAAATCTGTTCCAGCTGTTCTGGTTGCCATCATTAATCCTCATCCCGCTTCTATTCCTCCTGGTGCTTGCCACGGGTTACTTTGAGATAATGCGCCGGTTCTGGTGGCAGCCGAATCTGGATGCCGATACAGAGAAAAAAGTTGTTCATCTGGAATCCTTTGAAGAAACGGAACAGCCGGTGTCGAACGCGAAATCGTGGGAGGAGATCGGTACAGAATTTCGCATGATGCTGTACGATATTATCCACCGGTTCCGCCAGGAGATAAAAAAGAAACAATGATGTTGACAAAAGGGGTTACCAGCCCGGGTTTTCCTCAAGAAATTTCTTCTCTTTTGCCTCGAGTTCTTCAGCGCTCAGGTGTGCTGGCATACAGATACAGCGGTGTTCGATGAAAACCCCGCCTTTAAATATACCCTGCGGCTCTCCCTGCCTGCATGCCCCGTAGACCTTGTCATCGCAGTCATGATAAACCTGGGGGAGCCCATCACGGACTGCGCATTCCCTTGCCTCTTTCCATGATCCTGCCATGCCGAAAGCATTGGCTGACCAAAATCTTGAAACTATCCGAAGAAATCGTAGACGTCAAAAGGAACTATACTTGGGAGAACCTGAAAAAGAAGAAAAATTATGAGATTAGAACCGGGGTTTCCGGTGCTTGGGCAGGCAGTCCCTGCAGTAGACCGGCCTTCCTTCAGTTGGTTTGAAGGGGACTTCGCACTCTTTGCCACAGTCTGAGCAGACTGTTTTTGTCATTTCTCTGGGACCGAAGTTTCTCGGGCCACCAAAACTCTTTCTTTCCATTGTATTACTCATGCAGTTTTGATCTGCATATATACAATTAACGGTTCAGTATAAATACATCTCCCCGGGTAATGTAGTTTTTCTGTAGGCGATTTTCGGGTGATCTAGGGTATGATCTCGCAGCCATTGAACTTCTCGTGCGCGAAATCGCCCTGTGTGATGATACCCTGGTCTATGAGTGCCCGGACACGTGGGAGTGCCGTAATAAGTGCGTTGCGGAGGTTCTCAACGGTATCACAGACAAGTCTGCGTTCATCATCCCCCCATGGCTGCGTTATATTTGAGTAGAGGCACCGGCCGCCGCAGAATGTCCGGATCCCGCATTCTCTACAGTCCCCGCTGATAAGGATTTGATCCAGCTTCAGCGGATGCGACCGGGAAATATGCCCGACATAGTACTGGTTCATGCCGATCATGACCGGGCAGGGCCCGATACTCCCGTCTGTCATGATACAATAATTGGCATACCCGGACCCGCACCTGAGCTGACTCTCCCTGCCGTATAAGAGGTCTTCCATAGGATCCAGAAACGGGTACCACCGCAGCACTTCCCCTTCAGTTCTCATATGGTTTACCCAGTCATCAACGAGCATACGTATACCGGGGTTGTAGCAGTTGTGTGTCCACTCTTCAAACCTGCGCAGGGAGAAATCACCTGCGAAATTTGCATCGATCTGCCAATGGATGGAAGAAAAACAATAATCCGGGCCGGATGCAAGGTGATGGACAGCCTCCACGATATCGGTTTTTTCCGTAACCGTCATACGGGCGATTAATTCTCCGGTATATCCCCGGATACGGATTTTTTGGATATTCTCCATTACCCGGTCATAGACCCCGGCACCCCTGTTTGTATCGGTGAGTTCTCTGCTGCCATCAAGGGAAACTAAGATGGTGATAAACCGGTTGACAATCTCCGGGGAGAGCCGGTCCAGCAGAATTCCGTTGGTCTGTATCATGAACCGCCGGACCGGTGCCTCGCGGACAATCCGCCCGATCAGATCCGGGCGAAGGAGTGGTTCCCCGCCATAGAAGGTGAGTGTGGGTGAAGGATCTTTTTTCAGAAAATCATAGAGCATCTTCAGGTCGAAGTCCAGTTCAACGGGCAGGCTCTCATCAATGGTCAGGGCACGCTCCCCCTCACTCTTCTCGAGATTATCGAAGACCTTTGCCCGGCAGTAACTGCAGCAGAGGTTACAGTTATCGGTAAGGATGAGGTGGAAGTACATGGGAATACCTGTATTCTTAGGATTTAACAGACAATAAAATTACAGTTCATTAATGGAGTATCCCCGTCGCCGCTTGTCGGAAGAAGCGCAGATTCCCGTGGGCAGGCAGTAATCTATAAACAATTCCTCCGGTAATTCTCTGGTATGCCGGCCGGAAACTACTTTTCTCCCGATATTGAGACTATGAAACGTGGCGACCTCGATGCCCTCATAGATGAACGGGTCCGGTACACGGTGCAGTATGCAGCCACTCACTCCCCGTTTTACCGCAACTGGTTTAAAGAAAACAGGATTGAACCAAAGGATATCCGCGTCCACGAGGACCTGCTCACCCTCCCCCTGATATCGGGTAAGACAATACGGGAACACCAGCCTCCTGTCACACCAGAATTTCAATTTCTCTCAACGGACTGGTCAAATGTCTTCTCCATCCAGGAGACGAGCGGAACCAGCGGGACTCCCAAAGGTTTTTTCCTGACATGGGATGACTGGAAACGGTATGCGGAGAAGTACTGCCGCAGTTTTGTTTCGCAGGGCTTCACCAGGAAAGATCGGATCGTGGTCTGCGCCTCCTACGGAATGAATGTTGGCGCAAACACAATGACGATTGCCGCACAGCGGATCGGAATGGGGATTATCCCGATCGGCAAATGCTCCTTTGATTCCCGTATCCTCAAAAGTTACCGGCCTACCTCCATTGTGGGGAGCGTTTTCAAGCTCCTCCGGCTTGGGCGACACCTGAGATCAGAAGGGGTAAAACCCGAAGATATCGCGGTCGATAAACTGGTGGCAGGGGGAGAGAGTTTTGCCGAAGAATCCCGGAAGTATCTTGCAGACCAGTGGGAGTTGTCCCGTGTACAATACCTATGGCAGTACTGAAGGTACAATGTGTGGTGAATGCACGGAACTTAATGGGTTACATGTACCTGAAGATCTTGTACATCTGGATGTATACGATCCCCAGATGCAGGGATTCGTGAAGGATGGAGAGTGCGGCAGGGGTGTACTTACTACCCTTCTTCCGGTCGGGGGAAAAAGCGGGATGCTCCTTCTCAACTACGATACTGAGGATACCACGCTTGTCATTTCCCGGGAACGCTGCAGATGCGGAAGGACGCACATGAGGATCTACAATCCGCAGCGGGAGGCAGAAACCGCATGGATTTTCGGGACTGCTCTGAATCGGGTAGATATTGAAGCAGGAGTTTTCCAGTCTGAAAATATGGATTATCTCACTGGGGAATACGAGGCATTCATCTACGAAGGAGAATCCCCTGGTGAAGTGGTTCTCCGCATCAGTGTGGAATGCCTGAACCCTGACCGGTGCGACCGGAGGCTCGTGGAGGATCAGCTCACCGGGCGATTCCTGAAGAACAAGCCCGGCCTTGCCGGTCAGTACCATGACGGCAACCTGAAAATTCTCCTCAACTTCACAGGAGTGGGAGGTCTCGAACTTCATACCCTGAAAGGGCGTCCGAAACGGCTTGTCGACCGCAGGGAGCCGGTATGATCCGGAGCCGGTACCCGGCTGAGAATATGCTGATCCTGCCGCATCCCCGGTGAATCCCCCTATAAATAATCCCCGCGGACTGCGCTTGCACATCCGGTGCACCAAACTGCCCCTCCGTGCATTCAGCTGGAATAACGTGCGAATATTGACAAACGGGGCGTATTATTAGCGTTTTTAATCGGAGTGAATAGTGTGGCACAATGACCAAAAAAACCTTAAATAAGTGGCAAAAATCCGGATATCGACGGGCTTTCGACGGAAACCTTTTATATAATCAGGCGTTAACTCTCATTATCAAAACCCAATAGAGGTTTTGAGGTGTTTAAATGGGAACCAAAATTGGAAAAGAAAAGATCCAGCGCGAAAAGGGCTACCTCTACTTTATCGGCAAAGATGGATATGTCTGGGCAGCCCCGATGAAGCACAACAAGACCGGCAAGAAGAAGAAAGTCGGTACTGAGAAGATTGCCAAGGAAAAGGGCTTCATGTACTACATTGGCAAAGACGGATTCGTCGCAAAAGCCAAGATGAAGAACGCATAATCTCACGTTTTCTTTTTGCACGCGGTCCGTCTGCCGTCCGGAATAATCCGGCCGGCGGGACTGCACAATATTTTCCCCTGCAGGGCAGGTTCTCGTTTTTGGTCTCTTACCTGCCCGGTTCGCAGCCTCATGATTAAATTTTTGATCAGACAAAACGGGTCACTACAGGACCGCGAAGTGTCAGGAAATGTCTGCGCTGGTTAACAAAAATTCAGCGACTGGGCTGCAGGTGATCAGGGAACGCCGGTAATCCTCCGCATGCAATACCTGAACCGATCAGGTACCAAAAACCAGATCCTTATGATCCCGCACCCTGATATTTGCTGAAAAGGTACGGACAAGGAGCGGTGTCACTACCTGAGGGGGCAGTCTGAGGAGAGCAGCAGCCCTTTTCGTAATCTCTATCGGGTCTTCTGTTCCATCAGCGGAAACGGTGATTACGGTCCTGTGGATCTTATGCAGGTATGCACACGCCAGGTCCATCTGTGTGTATGCGGCCTCACCCCACCGAGGGTCATCCCATGAAGAAAGGAGAACATGGATCCCGCGGATCCCTTTAAGTTTTTTTACCGATTGCACGGATTCCCGGGCATCGTCATAGACCGGAAGGTCCCCCTCGACCGGAATGGCATCGCCGGAGAACAGTGCCCCTTCTCCCTGCACCATTAGCGATACCGAACCAGCCGAATGACCGGGTGTGTGGAATACCTGCACCTCGTATTCTGCCGTTCCATCAGCATCGATAACATCGCCATCCGCAATCTCGTGATCCAGCTGCACGGAACCACCTACCAGAGTTAAAAAACCCGGCACCGGGCGTTCCCGGTTCTGAAGATTTACATCCTCGATCCACATCCGCTCGGCCGGATGCGCCATTACACTGCAGCCTGTTGCCTGCTGGACAGCTCTTGCCGCTCCGATATGATCGGGATGTGAATGGGTGAGGATTATGAGGGATATCTCACGGGGATCGCGGCCAATCGATCGGATATAATCAAAAATAATATTCTCGCAACCGGCTACTCCGGTATCGATGAGGGTGATGGTCTCGCCAACCAGAAGGTGCGAGTACACGAAGCGGTCAATTGCGATGCCGGGTGCAACGGGGATCTTAAACGGGTGCCTGAGTGCGTGGATGGCGGGAGTAATCTGCATAGGATATCCTCTGGTGCAAAATATTGGATTGCGCAGGGTATATTCTTGAGGTGGCGATGAATAGGAAATTCCGGAAATGCGAATTCAACGAGTCGGTCACCTAACTGGGAGGAGATATTCTGCTGATGGAAAATCGGTACTGATGCTATAGATAAGATAATCTAACGGTTAAAAAAAATGAGGGAGTGATACCGGTTTAAATACCAGAGAAAGTATTGTTTACCAACTGTTTTTATAATAATTATAAGTTTTATAAAATCCTGAATTCATTCTCTCTTTATTTCACTAACTTTCCGATAGATTTATGTCGTTAATTACATTATTGGTTATCTGTTGTTCCGGTTATTCACCAAGGAACAAGGTTTGAAAGGAGATCTGAAATGAATAGACAAAAAATTTACCGGGTAATTTGTGCGTTTTTTTTACTCTCATTAGTGATTGTCTCGGTTGTTGCAGCCGCACCAGAATTCAGTAAACTCTCGAAACCGCGGCTATTGGTTCCGACAGGCAATGAAATTGTCTTCCTGCAAGACCGCTGTGGGAATATAGAATTCATATGGGTTCCAGTCCCGCATGCCTCCCAATACAGTGTTATGATTTATCGTTATGATAGTGAGGACCGCGAATGGAGTTCGATAGATACTGGTTACAGCTCCACCAACTCCTATACTTTTGCGACAGATAATGTCATCATGGAAGGTATGGATTATAAATGGGAGGTTCAGGCATGGGGTGAGCCCGGGTATGAGGAATCATCACTGAGTCGGCCAAAAAAATTCACCGTTGACTTTGTTTACGATGCAGTATGCGAGTGAGCTAAACAATTTTATCTTTTTTATTGGACCCCCTGAGCGTGGCAGCCCGCCTTAGTAATATTGGCGCATTTACTGAATCGAATCCAAGGCGGTTTTTTTAAGAGGAAAACGATATGGGCCCGTCGTGTTCAAGGGTGATGATAGAATTGTTCGGTGATACTCAAACCAAACGAGTTATATAACTCATGTTACATAACACTAAACAATACTGTCGTGATTTATGTGATAATGATCGGTAAATCAAAAGTTGGCAAGGTTACACCAAAACCCAATAACACCTACCCCTTTGTTCGGTTACCTCAAGAGTGCATGGATGTTATCGGTCAAAGTTTTGCAGTCTATGATACCGAATATAAAGGGAAGCGTGCATTTCTCCTTGTGATGGGAGACGAATCACCAAAAGTTATACAACAAAAAATAAAATCCACAATTGAAAAACGCATGGATAGCATTGAAACAAAAATCGATCAAGTTTTTGAATTAATTAATACAAACCAAAAGTAAAATGCGTCAGAAAAGACATGGGCCCGTCGAGATTCGAACTCGAGATCTTCGCCGTGTGAAGGCGACGTCATAGCCAACTAGACCACGAGCCCCCAATGCATCGACCGGGAATCGAACCCGGGCTATAGGCTTGGAAGGCCTAAGTCATACCTCTAGACCATCGATGCACTGTGCTCTACAATTTTGGGAGGGAGGAGTATTAATTGTTACCCCAGCTGGTTTCATGAATTTCGGGTTGTTGGGGAGTCTTTTTCCCGGACAGAATGATGTCCTGCCAGGGACCGCTGCTTGATGGATAATGAAAATACCGGCAAAGCAATGCCAGAGAACCAAAGAAGAGCATACCTGTTAGGGTCGAATATCCGTTATGTATATTCGTCACGCTTGCGCTTGATGGGAGTATCTTTTTTCCAGAGGGTAATGTACCGGGAGCGATCAAAGTAGAAAGTGGACTCCTCCACTTTTCCCATCTCCTTAAAGCAGATTCCCAGGTGGTTCCACGCACGTGCATTATTGGGCATCTCACGCACCACTATATTGAAGGTCTGGATGGCGGCATCAAGGTATTTATGGCTCATGTTCATAACGCCGATTATTTCAAGGGTTTCACCCAGATTGTAAAGATATTCGGGATCATCCGGAGAAAGTTCAACAGCTTTAAGCAGAGATTTGAGAGCATTAGTATGATCACCCATTTCCCGGAAACAGGTACCACGGTCATTCCATGCATGGGCAAGTGTGTTGTCTTGCTCAAGTGCCTTATCGAACGCCGCAATTGCCTCGGTAAACTTTTTTTCCTTCACATACAAGAGAACTCCCTCCTTGTAATACGAGGATGAT
Organism: uncultured Methanoregulaceae archaeon; assembly: GCA_963818425.1. Classification (GTDB taxonomy): domain Archaea; phylum Halobacteriota; class Methanomicrobia; order Methanomicrobiales; family Methanospirillaceae; genus Methanoregula. Next base: position 286,165 of record CAWFSA010000005.1, read on the forward strand.
TTCCCGAGGATCTTGTTGAACAAGCCCGCTTTAGGTTTTGGGGTATCCGCAGATGCGATATCTGCCAGCTGGGCAGATTTATCCTGTTGTGAATCACTGATTATAACATCGCCGAATGTTGTCGTTACATCGCGGATTGTTCCTATTGATGCGATATACAGGCCCTGGCTGTCATACAATGGCATGGCTTTCATCCAGAGCGTCCATTCCCCGCCATCCTTTTTTAATCCGCGGGTAACCGCAATAACCGGACCTTTCGGGCCTCTGCTCACCAGCATATATTGCTGACGTTTAATCTCTTCATCGGATTCAAAAATAAGGTTTACCAGCATCTCCTTTCGCTTTTTAAAAAAGGGTTCAGAATAAAAGTTTTTGTCTTTCCCCATAACCATATTCGCGGGAACATCTGTCAACTGCTCCATGGAATCATTCCATGCGACAACTTTACCGTCACGGTCAATGGCAAAACTCGGATCGGAAGAAAAATTGATTAGATCTGCTATGATCCTCTGCGTTGTGCCAAGAGCCCTCCCCATGGCACTTTGCTCTATTGCTTTTTTGACCATTGTTTCCAGTTCGCGGAACTGGTGGCGTGGACTCTCCCCCTTTTTTAAAAAGAAGTTTGCACCATTGTTTAATGCCTCTATCGCGGCGTATTCCCCCCCGATACCGGTGAACACGATAATTGGCGTTATGTCCCCCTGCTTCCTGAGAATTTTCAAAAAATCAATCCCGCTGATATCCGGCATATCGTAATCGACAATAATGACATCAAAACTTTTCTGGGCGAGGATTGAGAGTGCCTCTTTTGCGGATTCTGCTGTCTGGATGGTCATCTCCCGCGACTGCTCTAATATCAGCTTGATTACTTCCAACAAGGCCACATTATCGTCAATAAGAAGCACGGAGGCTGATTGATTGTTCATTCGCTCATATCTGACTGAGTGTCAAAGAATATAATATATACCGTTGGGTATTCAACGGGCCAATAAAATTAGTCCTGTCTATACGGACCAGAGGCTGATTACCCGCTAAAAATTAGGAGAATAATTCAAGAGATTTACTCGGCGGTACGATAAACGGAATTTCCATGAAATCGGGTGTTTTTTTACACTGGAAAAAAGATTAATATCCTCTGAGTTCAGCCTCGACTTTCTCGAGATTTGCGATCCTCTTTTCAAGCGGTGGGTGAGTAGAAAAAAGTTCCATGATCGTATTCCCTGATAATGCCGGGATAATAAAGAATGCATTTGCCCCTTCTACCCTTGTTTTGGCCTCTACCGGAACAACCTCCATCCGCCCGCTGATCTTGTTCAGGGCGGATATCAGTGCCCGCGGGTTTCTCGTGATCAACGCGCTGCCACGGTCTGCCGCAAATTCACGGTACCGTGAAAGTGCGAGGATCAACACGGTACTGATGGCATAGACGATGATCGACACAATCCAGATAACGATCCAGCTGCCCCCCTCTTTGTTTCGCCCGCCGAACAGTGCGGAAAAGAAAAAGCTCTGCATAATCATCGAGGCAATCATTGCAATGAAACTTGCCATCGTCATTGTCAAAATATCGCGGTTTTTAACGTGTGACAGTTCATGGGCAAGAACTGCTTCGAGTTCATCGCGGGTCAGGAGGCGCATGATAGAATCCGTGCAGGCAACAACTGCATGGGTGGGACTCCTTCCGGTAGCGAATGCATTTGGTACCGGGCTCTGCATGATTGCAATCTTCGGCAGGGGAAGATCTGCCTCTTTGCAGAGCTTCTCTACCATCAGGTGAAGTTCAGGATATTCGTCCTCCTCAATCACCCGTGCACCCGTTGACCAGAGCACCATCTTATCCGAGAAAAAATACTGCACCAGTCCCATACCAACTGCCAAGATGACAAATAACCAGATGCTGGCACTTGGGAATAAGACAAATAGTATAGTCATGAAAACAAGGTAGAGCAGTAATAGCAGCAACCCTGTAAACCAGACCCGTGCGGTCAGACTCCAGTCACGTTTCCATTCCATAGTTAGTACATATTCGCTACATGCGCTCTTAAATCATTCGCCAATTACAAATACCGACACGTATTATCTTCCGATTGAGGAATGGGAATGTATTTTTGCGCTGATGTTTTTCCCCTTGACCCCCAAAGCAAAGAACACTACCAAAATACAATACCAAAACTATTTTTTTGCCAACACCGGACTGGTACTCATGGCTGAAGTCGATCCCGAAGCGCTGGCAGATGTGGCATACGGCATCTTCGAGCACCTCCTGAACCGGGGCCTCCGTGCCCAGGACAAGTATCTCTACGCGCTGGTCGAAGGTAGTGTTGACTTCAGGGCGGATCTTAATGCAATTTTTGAGAAATTCAGGGAAGAATATCCTCAGCTCGCTGAAGTATTGCTTTTGCGGTTTTCCAATCCTGAAACAATATACGCCATGCTCTGTAATGGTGAAGGAGTTATCCCTACCAAGACAACGCAGATGTACTGGGTCGTGCTGGACGCCCCGGGCAGTGCACCGGAAGCGATTGAAGACGAGAATGCCGGCAAATGGCTCATCTTCCAGGAGCCGGATCAGGTCGATGCATCCTGGGAGAAAGTGCGGGATGCGACGGTTGCCGGAGAACTGGGAATATCGGCAAAGGTCAGCACAGCCAAACCCAATCCCGATTCCCGCGACAACCGCAAGGTCATCTACGTGTATACAAAAGACTGGGCTGATGAAGCCGACGTGATGCGGGTCCGAGAGAAGCTTCGTGAACTGGGTTTTGTTGATCGCATCGGGTACAAACGCAACCTCGAAACGTTTGCCGGCGAATATGCCAAGAAAGGTAAGCGCGTGACGTATTACGCGGCATGAATACTGGGCCTATACTCCCAGAAAACCCGATCAGGTTAAATATCCGATAAAATCGGAAAAAATAACGATATAGGATAAAAAATTACGCTTTTCTTTCCTTGTTCTTGGGGCGCAGGTTCTGGTAGCCGCACTTGCGGCAGGTGGTTGCGCGGATTGCATTGCGTGCGTTACAGTGCATGCATATTTTCACGTTGAGTAGCCGGGCCTCGGCTTCGGGGAATTTAGCCATTATGAAACACTCCTGTCTGCCCTTATAACAAAGCTGTAAGACATATTAACCATTTGCGTTATTTCTGGTTTTCATATCAATGTGCAACAAACCAGTCATGGAAGGAGGAGAGAGCCCGGGCACGGTGGGAAACTTTGCTCTTTTCTTCGATGGAAATCTCGGCAAGTGTCATAACTCCAACCTCAAAGATTGGATCGTATCCGAACCCATTGTCCCCGCGGGGGCTTTGAGTTATCCTTCCTTCCAGAGTTCCCGTGAAAACCCGTATGCCGCGTTTATCAGCATAGGCAATCCCGGTAGTGAAACGGGCATTGCGATCCAATAAGCCCTCCATGAGTTTAAGGATACCGGCGTTGCCGATGGAATTGATAACAAATGCTGCATAGGGGCCGGGAAAACCGTTCAGAGTATCGATAAAAAAGCCGGTGTCGTCGACGATAAGCGGGGTATTCAGACTGGCTATACGCGTAGCGGGCTTTTTCCCGTGCAATCTCTGAGATATCACTGGAACGATATTCCGGGACTTCGAGGGCAACAAGGTCAACCTCGAGCAACCCTCCGAAAAACGCTGCAACTTCCGCAGCTTTGCCCGCATTGCTGGTAACCATGGTGATCTTCACAGGTAACGCCCCCGCAGTCCGATCTCGTGTTCACGGCGGATTACGTCAGCTGCACCTTCAAAGGTTTCCATGTACCCGGCGATAAATGCGGTTTTTAACAATTTCACCTGTTCTGGTGCAGTACTCTCCAGTGTCTGGAAAAATACATGGATATCGACACCCCGCTGCTCGATCTCCGATGTGACCTGCGAAAGACCAAAATCGATCAGCACGCATCTCCCGTCACCAGAACGCAAGATCAGGTTGCTCGTTGTCAGATCGCCGTGCATGATCCCTGCAGTATGCAGCTTCCCGACCATACGCCCTGCCTCCCGCACCGTTGTTTCAGAAAGGTTACTAGTGAGGAGCGATCCTTCCACGTATTCCATTCTGATAGTATCTGCCGTGATATCGCTCATGACGGGTGTAGGTACCCCGCCTTTACGTGCGGCCACGATCAGGCGGGCTTCGGCCCGTGTCCGTTCGGAGATCAGCAGCCTGTCAAGGGCAGGTACCCGGTATCGTTTTGATACACGTCGTTTCTCTGCCGTAACGCTGTTGATCGTGATCACCGCCTCTGCACCGCGCTTCTGCGTGGTGTTGTGAACTGCAGAAAGATCTGGCTGCGGGGTTACTTCATGTTTCCATGTGACCACCACTTCATCAGAACGGAAGGAGGGATTGATCTGCGATGCATCTACCGGGAGTGAGACCCCGCTCTCCAGCATCAACTTCCCTGTGTATGCGATCATTGCTCCGTTGTCACCGAGATATTTCTGTTCCGGAACAAAAAACCGGGCCCCGCGGTCCTCGCACATGATTCGCAACATTTCCTGGAGGCGCCGGTTCGCCCCAACACCCCCGACAAGCAGGACCTCATTCTTGCCGGTCAGGGACAGTGCACGCTCGGTTACTTCCACGCACATGGCAAAGGCGGTCTCCTGCAGACTGTAACAGACATCGGGAAGTGGCGCCCCGCTTTCTTTTGCCGATGAGACAAGCCCGGAGAACGCAAGATCCATACCCTTCACGGTATAGGGAAGTTCGATATACTGCCCCTTTTTTGCCAGTTTCTCTAGAGGGGACCTCCGGGGTGAGGGAGGTCTTTCGAACGAGCGAACTTGTCCAGTGCGTTTCCTATCCCGATATCCAGTGTCTCGCCAAAGATCCGGTACCGCCCGTTCAGATATCCAATTACCTGGGTATTTGCCCCGCTTGCGTACAATACAATAGGATCCTGGCATCCGGTTGCAAAGCACCCGATCTCTACGTGAGCGACACAATGGTTAACGCCGACAAGGGGAATATTCAGCGCCAGTGCAAGCGACCGGGCGGCTGTTGCAACCGTTCTTAAGCAGGGACCGAGCCCAGGGCCCTTTGAGAATGCAATCCCCGTGATCTGCTGTGGATTTTGAAGAACCTCCCCGAGAAGCTCCTTCATCACCGACGCATGGTGCTGTGCTGCTTCACGAGGGTGAATGCCCCCCAGTGTCGGGATGTAAGGTCGTGAAGCAAGGGTGATAAGATCACGGTCAAAAAGAGCGGCACTGAGGTTCCATGCAGTACCCTCAATCCCGAGTATCTGCCCAAAAACAGGCATTGATCTTATTTTCTGAATTCAGTATATCCACACTTTCCGCAGGTGGTCCGGTCCTTGTGGTCTGCCATGATGAAACCGGGTCCGCAGCGGGGGCAGTATTTCTTTGCAGTGGTAACCTTGGTGCCTTCTACTTTGAAGTATGCCCCTCTCTTGGGTCCTTTTGCGGCTGCTGCCTTCTTTGCTGCCGCCATGGTTATGCAGCTCCCTCTTCCTTGGGTTTGGGCATGCCGCGCGCTGACAGGTGCGGGCGTTCGGTCTTGTTCCTGCTCTCTTCACTGTCGTAGATGCGTGCGGCACCGGTAATTTCAGTCTTACCAAAGGTGCTGTGCAGCGTGTCAAGGGTTATCTGGTGCTCTTTAATATTGAGCAGGGCGCAGAGTTTGCCAATGATCTGCATGCGGGAGGGAGTTGCTCCATCGTATTTGAGGGTAAACTGAACCTCTCTTCTGGATAAAAGTTCATTCCTTTTATCGCTGGTGATCTCAAAGTCCATCGATATCCTGTAATTATTGGAAACCGGGTTATTTATAATATGACCCTGCAGGGGATCCCCGCTACTGAAGGAGAACTAAAAACAGAAATGGGACAGCGGGAAATCAGTCATTCCTTGGTTGCGGAGATGAAATGAGCAAGGAACCGTTGTGCGGTTTTACGGGCTTCACTGTCCACGATACGGAGCACAACTCCTTTGTGGGGCTGGCCATACAGTACAATTGCTCCGTCGTGTGCAGTCAGGACGAGAGGAATTACCGCAAGGTCTTCTTCACCGTCAACAATAACCGTAGACGGGGGATTTCTGACCGCACGCTCCAGCGCGCAGATCAGCTCGTCCGTGAGTGTGCCGGCAGGATTTTTTACCTGTATAGATTCACCGTGGACTGCTGGTATTCTGTTGCACGGAGATCGCATGGTATAGCCGTCGACAACGGCAACAGTTGGCGTTATCCCTTTTTTCTGGAGATTGTGGGTGACGACGTCACCTACAGTATAGATGTCCTTGCCTTCAATAAGGGGAATAACCTCGTCAATGGATCGGTACAGTACACCAAACGGTTCCTTGAAGAGCCTGCGGTGCTCTTCGGGAAGTATGAGCATCAGCGGACCTTCAGTGCGTAACGACCGGGGAGCTTGATGTTCATTCTTTTTGCCACTTCGGAGGTTTCCGGGTCAATGATAACGAGGTAACCGGACCAGTCCTCGCTCAAGTTAGACGTGCCGCAGATAACGCAGTTCTCGCCATCAACGACACGGTGACAGTCACGGCAGACTTTACCCTGTTTCTTCTTATTCGCCGGCGGCATGCTCTTTCCTCTTGCCTTTTGCCTTTTCAGGTGCCCGCTCCTTTACGGAACCGGCCGGCTGGTCGGCTTTCTCTTTCTCCTTGATCATCTCTTCTTCGAGCCAGAGTGCTGTACCAAGGCCTGCCTGTCTCATGGTAAGGCCGATCTTGCTGTCACGCGGCTCCCGCTCATTCAGGGACAGCGTGACCACACGGACGCGGACAACATCGCCCACGCCAATGAATCTCTTCGACTCCTGGCAGATGAGGCGGGCATTCTTCTCATCATAGTTGATGTATTCATCCGATATCTGGCTCACGTGCAGCATTGCGTCAATCGGGCCGAGACTGACAAATGCGCCGAAACTGGTGGTCTCAACGACAATCCCCTCTATAACTTCCTGCAGGGCAAGCCGGAGCACCAAGGCCTCAAACTTCACGTCATAATATACGCCGCCGTCACCCGGGACGATTTCCCCCTCGCCAACGTCTTGTACTTTGGTGATGCAGATAAAAATCCCGATTTCCTTGTCAATACTGCCTTCAAGCTGCTCCTGCAGGACATCGAGAATAACCTTTTCAAGTTTCTCACCCAGCCGCTGGGGGGGCACCCGTACCTTATCCTCAAGCATCAGTTTATGATACATTTCCTCTCTACCTCCGCAATAACTCCAGTTTCTTCTGTTTTCTCATCGATACTACACCAATCCCGCGTGCAAACAATGCATCCCGTATACCCCGGTCGTTCGTGACAACGATACAACCATTCTGTGCTGCATATTCAATAACCTGTGCGTCGACGGATCCTGATTCCAGATCCCTGCTGTCAGCAATGGTACATTCTTTCCCGAGTGCGAGACCACACCGTGCTGCAGCACCGTGTCGGCCTTTATTATGGGAGAGCCCCTCCAGTTCGCCGATTACGCTGCTCAGGACCACCGGCTCAAATCCCCCGAGAAGCGAACGGAGTTCATCGAAGAGATCGAGCTGGAACTGTGCCGGCATCATAAGTGCATTGGCGTCCAGGAGAACCTTTACTCTCCCAGAACTCCCATCCCTATCAGGCGCCAGCGTGCTCCCACCTGCCGGCTGATAGCGATCCGTGAACCGGTTTCTGCACATACGGGTCGCTTCAGTACAATCTCAACATAGTCTTTTTTCGTGTTGCTGACCACGCCGACAGTAACCGCGGTTCCGACTGAAAGCATCAGTGGCTCGGAGTGCTTCAATGGCTCAATAATGAGCTCACTTGTAGCCCCGACTACCCGTTCCATCAGGGTAACACTGCACCGGATCTTATCCCACACCGGGGGAAGTTTACCTTCATGACCGAGCACCTGGCCGGCAAGTGCATCACTTTTGGTGAGGGCCGGGTCTAGTTTTGTGCCGACACCCAACAGCCCTCCTGGAGTTGCCTCATCAACCTTCTTGGATCCGGCATTGATCGATGTTATCGTCGTGATAATGGGAATCCATTTGATCCTGTTCTCAACCTGTGTCTGCCTGCCGGGTCGGATCTCAATCTTCTCGTCTGCTCGGAGGATGCCCCTGATAAGAGATCCCCCGACAACACCGCCTTTCACATCCTTCCAGTTGCAGCCGGGTTTATTCACATCAAATGAGCGGGCGATCAGCATCAATGGTTCTGCATCGGGATCGCGTTTCGGTTCGGGAATAGTCTGATCGAGTGCCTGAACGAGTGCTCCGATATTGATTCCCTTCTGTGATGAGACCGGGATGACGGGGGCGTTTTCAGCGATTGTACCTTTAACGAAAGTTTTTATCTCGTTATAGTTATCAATCGCTTCTTTCTGGCTGACGACATCAATTTTGCTCTGGACGATCACGATATTCCTGATACCGACCAGTTCCAGTGCCATGAGGTGCTCTTTTGTCTGTGGCTGGGGGCATTTCTCGCTTGCAGCTATAACAAGCATTGCACCGTCCATCAGTGCTGAACCCGAAAGCATGGTAGCCATCAGGGTTTCGTGTCCCGGGGCGTCCACAAAAGAGATGGAGCGGAATGGCGTTCCCTGATCGCCACAGGCCGGGCAGTCAGGATTTGTTGAGAAGGCTTCAGTCCCCTCGCATTTTTCGCACCGGTAAAAGGTTGCGTCGGCATATCCAAGACGGATGGAGATACCCCGTTTCACCTCTTCGCTGTGTCGGTCTGTCCATGTCCCGGTGAGCGCATTGACGAGTGTAGTCTTGCCATGGTCGACATGACCCACGACTCCGATATTGACACTGGGAACTGTCACATCATGCAAATGAAATCGAACCTCCTTATCCTATAAAGATGGTCAACCTGACCCTCTTACTACGAATGTTTAATTATAGGCCCCGTGAGATGCCGCAACAATGCCAGATCCCACCATGTTCCGGCCGATAACTGATCATCATATAGTGCGCCTCATACATAAATTCAATCCAGAAAACCAAGAAATCGTTCAATTGTATTTCGATAAACTCATGCTTAAGATTATAATTATATGCGTAGGGTTTACTTTATCAAATATATACTGTCAGATATCATACAGCCGGGCTCGTGCAAAGATTGTGCTTTCCTTCAAGGAGTAGGTACGATGTCTGGCAATTCCTGCAACACCTGACCGATAGATTAACCTCCCCCTTCACAGCTCTGGTCGATGTTTTTTAATGCATCCTGAAGTCCGCTGCCTGCTGCAAATTCACGCTCGCGTTCGATCACTTTCTTGGCATCTTCGACAATTGTTGAAACGGTTTTTTCAGTGCCTGTTACCGGGACCAGCTGGTCGATGCGATAAAGGAGGTTAGTGCTGTCCAACTCAGCGAAGGTCTCACCTCTCACATGCTCAATGTTCAGGATTTTCCCGGTTGTCCCGGTCCGCGGGTACCGGACGCGGATCCCCGGAGCAATCTCTTCAGTTAACATACCGGAGTGTGAGGTTCATTCACAATATAAGTTTTCCTGAGGTAATATTCTCAAATTGAATGGCTTTTTTGTTTGCCATGCCCGAAAAAAAAGGAATAAAAAAATAAAGGTCTTTACTGGATTGTTGATCCCTGCAGCACAGCTGAATTCGGGTACATCATACTGGCGTCCGGAACCTGCTATCGTATATTTTCCCGTGGTTTTCACATCGTAAGAATTTCCCGTCGTGGAATATGGTACAATAAATTCGCCGTTCACGCTTGCCTGCCGGTAAATAAATTTTCTCCCGGTATTTGTTACAACCGGGACTTCAATAAACCCGTCACCTTTAATATGAGCCCCTTTCACATACTCGAAGATTTTTACATATCTGATATCTACAACAGCAGAGCTGAAAACATTATTCGGGGATTCGTGGACCAGGCGGTAATGCTGTAATGCAGGCACGGTATCGATGGGGTGAACTATATCGACGGATGCCTCCGGATTCATAACCTCTGCATGGTATCCTGCCAAGGCCTTGAGGTTATACTGGTCGGCACGGAGCTTTGCATCTGTCGTATTGGTCTTCTCAGCGGAGATTACGACCGGGTAGGCGACATTCGTGACGGAAGAATCGGCATATTCAATATAGTATGCCTGTGAAGGCGTTCCCATAGACCCGTCGAAGTTATGGAGCCGGGAAATTGTTGTCATATAATACTCCTGCTTATTCATCCGGGCATAGTCATAACTGTCAGGATTATCCTTACTCTGGACCAGCAGAATCATCTGGTACGGATCCGTTGCAGAGCGTTGCATTGTCCCATGTGGACATAGCCCAGAATTTTCCGGTATCCATCTCGATATCGGTAATTACATAGCGGGTCCCGTCATGGTCGAGAATTGCATTTGCCTTGTCTTCGGAAGTTGACATGAAGTATGCAGCAGCCCCGTCAGGCACCTGCGACCCCCTGCTGGAACGGATTGGCATTGGGAATGCGTTTTGCAATGTAGGTTATCAGGTGTCCATAGTCCCACCAGGACATGACACCATAGGACCCGGCAGGATACACAAACGATTTCTGGTCATAAATCGTGAAATAATTTACACCGGTATCCGGCGTGTTATTAACCATCCAGTCCATGGATTCCCGCCAGTCAGAGTTCATCCGGGTTGGGCTGGCCAGAGCATTCGTATAACTATAAGAAACCGAGGTATATGCAAAAAGCAGGGAAAGGCCGATGGTGATAAAAATGACGCCAACCAGCGGATAGTTTGTCGTCACGTGACTGGATACCTTTTTCTGGCTTTTTTTCTGCTTTTTTACCTGTCTTCCGGTATCGGATTCATTCTCTTTTACCGGTGTCTTCTCATTTGAGGAGGATGTACCGGATAGCAGATGCCGGATATCCGGTAGTCCCCGTGAAAAAAGATACGTGACACAAACCGCAGCGAGCAGGGCGACATTGATTGCAAGATAATACTCGTACCTGACATGCTGCCATGTGGAAAAAAACATGACAACAGACCAGATCAGAGCAAAAACCTGTTCAGGATGTTCGTTGTGGATATTTTTATAGATCATGACCAGAATCCCGCCGGCCATCAGGAGAAGACCGTAGTTAAAGGTCTGCCATGCCATATCAAGCGCCCATCCGCGAGCTTCCTGTACGGTGTTTGTTACCGGTGCCTGACCGAAGAATGAGAACAGGGAATAAATCAGGAGCGTGTATACCTGTGGGATTGCGAAATACAAAAATACCGCAAAGACCAGTCCACATCCTGCAAGTGCAATAGGATAATAATATTTTTCTTTGTTTTTGAGATAACTGCTGCAGCAGGAATAAAATGCCCGGTCCCGATAATCATCGCGAGATATGCGATGATGTGTCCCATCGAGTATGTGGAGAGGTCGATCCCCGGGTTCTTCAGACCGAATGCCAGCAGTCCGATGATGGCGATGACGAAGATGGTTATGTTAATAAGAAGAAGATATTCACTTGTCCGGCCGCGATATACGTCAATAGTGAACTGAACCACCGTGAATATCCCAACGATCAAGGCGAAAAGGATCATTGTCGGCATGGTGAAAAGGCCAAGCAGGTATGCTATGCCAGCCAGAGCGGATATCAGGAGAAGGGCTTTATAGGAACCGGGATTTTTCAACTCAATTTTTGTTTCCTTCTCTGAAAGAATTGCGTACATATAAAAAAGGCAGAAGAGTGTTGAGAAAAGGACTTCTGCTACGTGATGGTCCATGTATCCATAGAGAGAGCGATAAAAGAACTGACCGGTGATAATTGCAGTAAAACCAGAAGCTAAAATACCGGTTTTCCAGTTTCCGCAGGTTTTTCCGACAAAGTACATGATTGCAACGGTTGCGGCGGCCATAAGTGGAGGTATTATCAGACCCACACTGATGATTTCTGTACGTGTTGCCGCACCCGTGATGAAACAGCAGATCGCAATAATGGTGGGAAAAAGTGGCCCCCAGTACATGAGACGTTCCGTACGGATATTGGGTCATCGCATCAAACCAGGCATAATTCGGGAAATTTGCCAGGATCTGCTCGACCTGTCTTAAGTTGTAGAGCGGGTCATCGCTTGCCACCAGCATCAGGACATCGGAATTTCCCATGGTGAGCATGGGAAGCAGGCGAAGCCAGAGTGCAAAGAGGGAAAAAAATGATATAAGACCGACGATGATATAGAAGCGTCGGTTTTTAAAATCCAGTGATATCATGAAACCAACCTTTTGCTGTTAGTACGTTCCAGCTGAGAACATTAATAAATTTGGATACCCCCCATCAGACGAGATTGTTTAAAAGCACCTCGAACTGCCGGGCCTTCTCCTTCCAGCTGTAATTCTCAAGATTTATATTAAATGTCCGGGGATTTTTCATTAACGACCAGCACCTGTGCGATATACTCTTCCTGTGTTCTATATACGAAGAGATTCGGCCCGCCGATCCTGGCAACATCCGGTATCGGCCGCATTATGATTGGTTTCCCACAAGCAGAATATTCGAAATATTTGTTCGGAAGGGCAATATCCCCCCATTGCGGAGGGGAAAGGGGGATAGTACAGACATCCATGCAGGCAATATACCGGGGGAGTTCATGGTACGGTTTCGTGCCGGTGAAAATAACACGGTTAGAAATTCCCAGATCTTCTGCAAGTTTTTCGAGTTTTCTCTGATAATCGGTGAACAGGGATCCCCCGACAATCAGCAGCCGGGTGTCTGCACGATAACGTATCAGGTCCGGGAGAGCACGGATCATATCGTCAATGGCATACCAGCGTTCCACGCTTCCCGAGAACCCTATGACAAACTCATCAGCGCCGATGCCAAGTTCTTTCCGTGCGTCACTGCCGCTTATCGGCTTGAACAGATCCGTGTCAACACCATTCGTGATCAAACCCGCAGTAAATCCAAGTCCCCTGAGTTTTTCCACAAGCGATGGGGAAACCGTTGTGATATGATCGCTTTTGGATAAATTTCGTTTTGTGATCTCCCATACACTTCTTCTGACAAGATCCTGCATGAACCGGTTCTTGAAATAAGCAGCCGCAGAGTCGGGGAACCAGTCCTTGAGATCGAAGACTACCGGAACATGATGGCGTTTTGCTGCGTGAATCACCGCGGATCCTGCAAGTATATGGGCTGCGACAACCACATCAATTTCCCTGTCACGGATAATCTTGTTGAAGATATGGTAGTGATAGGGAGCGTTGAGGGTATAGTGCAGAAGCGGGTTTTTGAGAGGGAACTGCGTGGCCTCATCCACGATGAGGCGGGTGGGGCGAGTATCGCCGCGGCTTACATGGAAATGGGCAACATGCACTTCGTGACGTTTTGCCAGGTCCTCAAAGATGTAATGGTGGCGGGAGGGTATTGGGTGATGGATATAGTCCTGGGTGGAAACAAGGAGGATTTTCATACGTCACACGGTTCCGGAATTTCAGAAATCACACTGGATGAATAATTTATTTTTTTCTGGATTTGAGCATAGCTTGGGGAAGCTCTTTGATTCTGGCCGGAGTACCGATCGCCATCATATGATCGGGGACATCGCGGGTTACGATCGATCCGGCAGCTACGAACGCACCTTCACCGATACAGACCCCTGGAAGGATCGTTGTATTCGCCCCGATGGCCGCACCGTTTTTTATCACAGGCCCTTCGAGACATCCTGACGGCGGGTACCGGTCGTTTGTAAGTACAGCATTCGGCCCGATGAATACGTTATCGCCGATAGTGGTATTCGTCGGGATATAGACCATACTCTGCAGGCTCACGCTATTACCGATACTGGTGTTCCCGTCAATTACCGTAGCGGTTCCAATAGCAGTACGGTCACCAATCCGGGTTTTCTCCCGTATCAGGGTATTATGGCCGCTCTGAAAATTGTTACCGATGATGACATCGCAATAGATGATAGTGCCCGACCTGAGTATTGCATGATGTCCGATCGTCGATCCCGGATAGCCAGTCTTTCCTACGTTTTCCCGGGAAGGAAAACCGATGGTTACCGGTTCGAATATCTGTGCCCCCTCCCCGATTATATTGATACCATATTCTCTCATTCCACCGTCACGCTCTTTGCAAGGTTTCTTGGTTTGTCAATATCCCGTCCGAGGGCCACAGCTGTATGGTACGCGAGGAGTTGTTCGATAACAAGACTGGTGAGGATCTGGATAAACAAGGGTGTTTTTGGTACAGCAATAAAAATATCAACAATATCCGGCAATTCCCTGTCACCTTCAGTTCCGATTGCGATGACCGGCGCCCCGCGCGCTTTCATCTCCTTGATATTGGAGATCATCACGTTATAGGTATCTCCGGGCATGCAGAGTGCAATGACCGGTGTTTCGGGAGAGAGCAGGGCAAATGGCCCATGTTTGAGTTCCCCCGCGGCATATCCCTCTGCATGAATATAGGAGATCTCCTTCATCTTCAGTGCCCCTTCAAGGGAGACGGGTAAAATGGTCCACGGCCAACATAGAAAATACTCTGCGCATCTTTGCAGGCGGTCACAGCCTCGCTAAGATCCATGAGAAGCACCTCTTCGATTGCCTTATGGGCCTGCTGGAGCACGCCATCATATTTTGTCTCAGAGATACTGTTTACAATCTGCATCAGGATTGCGAGTTGTGCGATAAATGACTTAGTTGCTGCTACGCTGATTTCGGGTCCGGCACGCATGAACAGCGTGATATCAGCAACTCTTGTTACACTACTTCCAAGGACATTCGTGATCGCAAGCGTTGAACAGCCGGATCTCTTTGCATATTTTAATGCAGCAAGGGTATCAGCGGTTTCTCCCGACTGGGTAATGCCGATAACAAGGCCGTTCTATTGGCGGGGGGAAGTACTTGAACTCGGAGGCAAACTCCAGCCGGGCCGGAATACCGCAGATAGCCTCGAGAAGATACTTAAAGATGAGGCCCGTGTGATAGGAAGATCCGCATGCAACGAGGGTGATTGATTTTGCGTGAAGCACAATCCCCGGCAAGGCTATGGCATCCACTGAACGGATCGTATTGTAGAACGCTGTTGGCTGCTCGTAAATCTCCTTGAGCATATAGTGAGCAAATCCCCCTTTCCTGACGTCTTCAAGCGACCAGTCGATAAGCTCAACAGGTCTGGTAACGGGTTTGCCATTATGGAAGATTTCGATTTTTTTCTTTGTCAGCGAAACAGTATCCCCATCTTCAAGGTAGATTGCCCGTTCAGTGAATTCTATGACCGGGGTCATGTCTGATGCAGCAAAAAATTCTCCGTCCCCTATACCGATAACAAGCGGGCTGGCGTTCCGGGCTGCGATGATACGATCTTCACCGGCAGCAATAACAAGGATAGCATACGATCCTTCCAGTTTCGGGATAACTGCCTGAACGGCGATGAGCAGATCGGGTTTTTTTGCATATTCCTCCTCAATGAGATGAGCGATCACTTCCGTATCCGTTTCCGAGCGAAAGGTATGTCCCCGTGACTGAAGGTGCCGTTTGAGATCGGCATAGTTCTCAATGATTCCGTTGTGGACAACGGCAATTTTACCCGAACAGTCAGTATGTGGGTGGGCATTCCAGTCACTTCGGAATCCCGTGGGTTGCCCACCGGGTGTGGCCGATACCTATCTTTCCCTTCAGCCCGGCTGCTGTACCAGCCTTTTCCGATATGCGGCCCTGATGTTTGTCGAGATCGATCCCTATCCCGAGCGTTGCCACACCGAAGGAATCATAACCACGGTATTCGAGTTTTTTAAGGCCTTCTACGATCAGTGGTGCTGCTTCTCTCCTGCCGATATACCCGATAATGCCACACACGTTATATCACCAGGGATCCGTCCGGTATAATGCGGGAAGAGATACTTTCCTGACCTTCTATCGTCACATTATTACCGATGATACAGTTTTTAAATACCGTAAACGGACCACTTGTTATATTATCTCCCAGAACTGCGCCAAATTCCGAGCGTATTGTACATCCTTCGATCTCCATCAGGCCGGTTACCGTGGAAACGGATGAGTGATCGGCAAGGCAACACCTTTCTCCGATGACGGTGTCGACGATTCGGGAATAAGACCCGATAATAGTATCATCCATGATAATGGCGTCACCAATTACCGTGAACGGATCCAGATTAACCCGTGCACCGATGCTCGTATTGGGCATAATTACGGTATTCGGCCCGATAGTGCAGTCATTCCCAATAACCACCGGCCCGGTAATAACCGTATTTGGTCCGATAGTTGTGCCTTTCCCGATGCTGACAGGTCCCTGAATAATTGTCTGCCTGCTTGTGGTACCTTCCCGTACCATCGGGAGATTTTTAAGGAGACGCCGGTTCATTTTCAGCAGGTCCCATGCAAATATCGCATCCTGCCAGTCATCTGCCGGAACAGCCTGGATCTGCTCCCCGTCACGGATCATGCCTGAAATCGCGTCAGTGATATCGGTTCCCCGGATGTAGGAAAAGAAACTCTTTTTCAGGGAATAGATACCGGTACTCACCATAAAACTCGGGGAGTGTTCGGGTTTTTCAACAATATCGGTCACCAACCCGTTCTTCAGGAGCACAACACCGAAATTGGAGGGATTGGGGTGCTCTTTTACAAGAATGGCGTTGGGAATATCCCTGATCCTTGCTATCGATTGCGGATCAATGTAATTGTCACCGGGCAGGACAAGGAAATCCCCCATAATCTTCGATTCTGCACACTGGAGGGCATGAGCCGTGCCCAGTTGTTTGTCCTGGACCACTACCTCTATCGGTACTTCAAGTCCGTTCAGGAACCGCGTCACCTGCTCTTTGCGATACCCGACTACCACAATAATATCCCGTATCCCGTTTTTTATGAGGGCATCGATTACGTATTCAATAATGGGGCGGTTTGCCACCGGAATCATGGCTTTTGGCCTGCTCCGGGTGAGCGGACGGACCCGTACACCCTCCCCTGCTGCTAAAATAATGGCCTGCATCGTGTTACCTACCGGATAATTGCATTCTCACCGATACACCCTTCGATGAACGAATTTGGTGCAAACTGTGCATTACTGCCAATCACGGCCCCCACATTGATGGAGCAGTTTATCCCGAACTGGACATTGTCGCCAATGACTGCCCCGAATTTTTTCTTCCGTGTATCTTTTCCGCATACCCTGACATTCGCATGGTCATGCCGGAGGTTTGCTCCCTTGGTGCCTGCACCGAAGTTACAGTTACTCCCGATAACCGAATCCCCGATATAATTGAAGTGGGGGATTTTTGTTCCCGACATGATAATGGAATTCTTGATCTCCGTGCAGTGCCCGATATGGCAGTCATCTCCGATGCTTGTCGATCCCCGGATATATGCATGGGGGCCGATGCGGCAGTTTTTCCCGATTATACAGGGACCTTCGATATAGGTCCCTGCCCGGATAATGCTCCCTTCACCAATAACAACAGAACCGTGAAGGGTTACCCCTTCTTCAACGGTTCCGGCATTTCCCGCAGGGATCTGTTCCATCAGGGTTGCATTCGCATCAAGCATATCCCACGGATGCCCGACATCCATCCAGTACGAAAGGTGGTATGCTCCGAGTTTTCTTTCCGCTATCAGTCCGGCAAGGGCATCAGTGAGTTCAAGTTCGCCCCGGGCAGATGGTCTGACCTTGTCGACCCTGTCGAATATATCCGGTGAGAACAGGTATGCCCCGGCATTGATCAGGTTGGATTTTGGTTGTTTTGATTTCTCTTCAAGCGATGTAACCCGATCGTCTTCGACGAGAACAACCCCATAATCCCCCGGGTGATCGGTCGTACTGATACCCATGCAGGGAGTTTTACATTTACAGAAATCTCGCAATATCCGCGCTTTTCAGGATCATATCCCCGTTCATGAGAAGAAACGGGCCGGTCACCAGATCCCGGACGGATCTCACGGCATCCGCTGTCCCGTGCTGGTGGCGCTGCGGTGCATACGTGACGTTAATCCCGAATGCGGATCCGTCCCCGAAATGCTTTCGGATCTCCCGCTCCCCATACCCCACAACAAAGATAAAATCCTTTATTCCCGTATCACGGGTTGCAAGGACCAGGTGTTCCATCATCGGGCGGTTTGCCAGAGGGAGCATCACTTTCGGACGTTTCGCCGTGAGGGGGCGCATCCGCTTTCCCTCTCCTGCGGCGAGAACGACACATTCCATATCTACAGCTCTTCCTGCAACATTTAAGCAGTTTTCCCCTGCTGGATACGCTCTTTGCCCTTTGCAAGGAGGGTTTTTGCTTTTGCGAGCGTTTTTCCTTCAGCGGTGATGCGGATCTTCGGTTCTGTTCCGCTTGCCCGGATCAGGCACCAGCCGTCTTCATCCGCGATCCGGATACCGTCTGTGGGGCTGGAAGCGCCAAGCCTGTTCAGGATTTCCCGTGCAGTTTCACAGGCAAACGATTCTCGCAGAAGATGATAGGTGGGAATCTGCATCGATCTCTGCTGCAATATCCCATTCCGATGACATCTCACAGAAGAGAGCTGCAGCAAAGGGACCGTCAGGACAGTAGGAGATCTTCGGGAAGATCCATGCTCCCGATGGTTCACCCCCGAAATCCCCCCATGTCAGGAGTTCTTCCGAGACATAGGCATCTCCGACAGGTGTTCGCCGGACATCAGCACAGTCTTCGATGATCATCGAAGCATCACTGGTAGTAACAACGTGTTTTGCACCGAGATACCGGGCAAAGAGCACGAGCAGGTGATCCCCGCTGATGTACCTCCCCTTGTTATCGAATGCCATCATACGGTCAGCATCGCCGTCATGGACGATCGCACACCCGGCTCCTGTTTTTTCTCACCATCTCTCCGAGATACGATACATGTTCTTTCAGAGGTTCAGACGGGCGGGCAAAATTGCCCGATGGATTACAGTTGATACACGGTGGTCTTTACTCCTGCATCGGCAAGAAGTGAGGGAGTGAGCAGGCATCCGGCACCATTACCGCAGTCCAGAATCGCAGAACTGCCCTCTTTGATCTTCACCTTGTCAAGTATCGCGTTTTTATGGGGGGTGATGGCATCAAACGACTGTTCGCTGCCCTGGTGTTTCCAGTCTGTCCAGTGTGGTGTGCCGAGCAGTGCTTCCATTTCTGCCTGCTGTATTCCTTGTGAACGATGAACCGTCCCGGTTGAAAAGTTTCAGGCCATTATATTCTTCCGGGTTGTGGGAAGCGGTGATCATGCACCCGGCCTGAGCGGTCCGGGTACTGAATGCCACGGTCGGTGTGGGGACGATACCCGCATTCCTTGCTGTTCCCCCGGTTCCCATGATACCGGATATCACCAGGTGTGCCAGCAGGGGACTGGTTGTCCGGGTATCCGTGCCGATGATAATATCGGGAGACCCGGATGCCAGTGCCGAACCAATTTTTAAGGCAGTATCAGCCAGCGTATGGTCAAATTTCCTCCGGATTCCCGATGACCCGAACAGCATGCAACATCATTGGCGGTCTGCCTAAAAAGAGTTTTATCTTCGAAAGATTATCGGAAATACTCCCGTGGGAGATATCAGGAAGATCTGCCATACGGGCACCAGTGTTCGAGCATGTGGAGCCGGGATACTCCTGCTACCGATGATCCGATACAGAGTATCCGTTTTTTTCCTTTGTACTGCTCAATCAGATCTCCAGTACCTTGCGCAATCATCCCCTCGCCGCCGATAAGAATTACGTCGGCCATGTCAGGATCCTGAACAACCATTCCTCCGAAACTGGTGTTCGATCTCCGGTATACTTCCGATACAAAAAACCCTCTTTCCGCCGATTTCCCGTTTCAGTTCTCCAAGACAGGGTGCGTGAGATGACTCCGTACATGCATGGAGCACCCGCGAAAGGCAGAAAAAACCGGTGATGACATTGACGATTACCGAAGCAGCCCCCCTCGTGGATGGCGTATCAAGCGGTGCATCGTACATAAACGAGATTTTCGTCCGTGCCCTGACAGGATCGAACGTGACAAAATCTGCAGTTCTCCCCCCGAACGATGCGGTCATGCAGGCACCCTTTTCAAACTGGCAGTTCCTGGCATCCGGGTTTACATCGAGAAGGACATCGCCCTCCCCGCACCCGCCATGTTCAAGGATATCTTTTATCTTTGTTACTGATTCCCGGATAATATCCATAGTTCACATTTCCTCCTGTTTCATCAGGATGACCCGGGCTGGTGAACCATCAAGTCCTGCAAGCCGGAGCGGCAGTGCCACCATCTCGTAGTCCCCTTCCGGTACATCTGACAGATCAAGCAATTCAATGATGATGCATCCGTTTCCGAGAAGCTGGCGGTGAACAGAACCATCGCAGTTAAACGATTCAATGGATGGCGAATCGATTCCAATACATTCGATCCCATTGTCTGTTATAGAGCAGGCAGCATCATATGCCAGGGAAGGATACTCCTCGGTAAATGTATCCTTCCCGGAAAACCAGGTTTTTAGCAGGAGTCCGTTTCACGCCCTCTAAGTTTTCCCTCAGAGATCGTCTGCGGTGATGAGCGTACCCGCGTCAGCTCACATCGATGACCCGGCATCTGCCGATCAGATTGCTGAGTGGGATCGTATCGATGGTATCACCGGATTTGAGGTAATGCACCGGAGCATCGATATGGGTACCGGTATGGGAACTCATATGCAGGTCGCTGATAAGGTACCGGCCATGATCCGTCTGACTGAATGATGGGATCACATCTCCCGGGATATACCAGCATGTCATTGATAAGGGGGCGTGTTACATCGATTATTTTCATGAGTTCTTATTCTCCCAGCCATGTTGTCCGATAAGGGGAACAAACCTGACCCCCCCGTGGGACTCCTGAATCAATGACCTTCCCTGTTTATGAAGGGTGATCAGGTCCTGGATATCGCGCCCCCCGACAGGAGCAACAAGGGTTCCTCCATCAGCCAGCTGATCGATTAATGGCTGGGGGACATCCGGTGTTGCGGCAGTAATAATGATTCCGTTATACGGGGCATTATCCGGGTAACCGAGCGTGCCATCTCCTTCGATTACCATCGACATTGTCGATCCCGATGGACTTCAGATTCCTTCTGGCCAGATCCGCCACGGCTGCTGATACGTTCGATGGTGGTCAGCCGCCGCACGAGCCGGGAGAGGATCGCAGCCTGGTACCCGCTTCCTGCCCCGATCTCAAGCATATTATCGGTGGCTTTCGGGTGGAGCAGTTCTGTCATCAGCGCAACGATATATGGCTGGGAAATGGTCTGTCCACTCCCGATGGGAAGCGGATTATCATCATAGGCTGCACGATCATACGGGGGAGGAATAAAGAGATGGCGGGGAATTTCCAGCATTGCTGCAAGTACCCGCGGGTCATGAATGCCCCGGGCTGCAATCTGGCGCTCCACCATCGCCTTTCGTTCATCAGCTCGGGGATACGGTGACATACATTTTTTCAGAAACCGGATTTTTCTGCTACATCGATGGATGCATCGATCTGCTGCTGTAATGCTTCGGGAAGCCCGCTGATCTTCACATCAAGGAATCCGCGGATGATGGTTGCGGTAGCCTCGTTCTCATCAAGCCCGCGTGACATCAGGTATTCGATCTCATCCCGGGCAAGTTTGCCGACGGCCGCTTCGTGGGAAAGTTCTGTACCGACAACCGATCCCTCAATTTCCGGGATTGCGTAGATGACCCCGTCCTGCAGGATCAGTCCTTTGCATTCAAGGTGACCCCGGGTACCGGCGACCTTGCCATTGATATGGCCCCGTGAGATGATGGTACCGCCTTTCGTTATGGCACGGGTGATAAGTTCAGCGCTTGCACCGGGTGCCTCGAGAACTGCCCGGGAACCGAGATCCATGTATGACCCCGGTGTTGAAATGACAATGCTGCTGAAACGGGCAACTGAATTTGCACCTTTCAGGGTTGCGGTCGGGTACATCTGGACCTTTTTTACCGGCTGCATACAGACATAATTCGAGAGGAATACACCGTTTTCCTCGACGACAGATGCACTCCTTGGGAAGACTTCGATGTTCTCGCTCCAGTTATGGATCATCGTAAAGCTGATCTTGGCATTCTTTTTTACGTAGAACTCGGAGACCCCGTAATGGGCACCGCCTTTACCGACGTGTTCGCCGCTCGTGCACCCGGAGATGATATGGAGTTCTGCACCTTCTTCGGCGATGATGATATTATGCACATGCTGGATCTGCTCACGCCCGAGGAAAAGGCATGCCTGGATCGGAAAAATATTGTTCGAACCCTTATGGGCAATAATCACGTAACCCTTGGGATCTTTCTGGGCTGCAACGTATTTTGTGATATCATCCTTTTCCGGTGAGACAACCTTCCACGCATAATCTTTCATCCCGTCGTATTTTTCCATTGCTTTCTTGTACGACAGGACTTCAATTCCCTCCTGTGTACATTCGGAATGGACAATATCCTGGTCCATCTGGAGATAGCTGCCGCACCGGTTCTTCATGGTAAGATCGATACCTGACTGTGCGAGACGATTCTGATCGGCCTTTGAAAGTTCTGGTATCACTGGTTCCGGCATTCGAGACACTCCTTATACCCGCGCTGTTTGATATCCTTTAGGATCTCCCGTGGATTCCCGTGGCACCGGATCTGCCCGTCACACATCACATGCCCTTTGTCGGCATCGAGATAATCAAGAATATACCCCGTGTGCGTGATAACAAGACCGCTTTTTTTCCGTTTGGCAAGGTGCTTGTCCTTTTCCAGCAATGCACCGATGGTTGTCCCGATAAGGGAAATGTTCTCCAGATCGACACCGCTCTCGGGTTCATCGAGCATGACAAAGTCCGGGTTCTGGATCATCAGCTGCAGTACCTCGCTCCGCTTGATCTCGCCACCGGAGAATCCCTTGTTGATGTCACGCTCGAGGAATTTGTCCATGTGAACGGATTTTGCCAGTTCCGGGATGTTCTCCTGTTTTGTACGGGAAATGGCAGTCAGCATTTTTCCGAGTTTCAGGCCGGAAATCGTAGGGGGGCGCTGGAAGAGCATCCCGATCCCGCGTTTCGCACGCTCGTGGGCATGCATCGTTGTTACGTCTTCTCCTTTGAAGAGGATCTTCCCCTTGGTTATGGTATAATTGGAAAATCCCATGATCGTCATCAGGAGCGTGGTTTTACCCGACCCATTGGGACCGAGGAGCACATGGGTCTCCCCTTCATTGATATGGAGATTGATATCGTGCAACACTTCCTTGTCGCCGACATTCACATGAAGGTGTTCGATATGCAGCATAGTACAATCGAAGAATGTATGCGATTGCTGCATTAAACGCTTTTCAACGGGACATAAGCAAACCTGTTTTAAAGAAAGCACGGATTACCGGCACGGACCCGGCTCCGGTTTTTCAATCGCGGAGCGATTTTTATAAGCAAACCGCGATCCGATAAAAAATAAAAATCGATCCCTGATTTTTCCGGAACAGTTTTTGATCGCGATCGATATCGTGATTAAAATTTCAAAATCGCGATCCGATTTGAAAATGAAAATCAAGATCCGATTTTGCCGGAAAAATCGGGATCCGATGGTAAAAAGTTAACCAGGTTTGCCTCAACCTTCGCGGCAGGTCTCCGGCGGTAGAGTAGTTACGGGGCTTGTTTTCCAATCGCGATCCGATTTTCATTTGAAAATCGCGGATCGATTTTTCCGGAAAAATCGGGATCCGAATTGCAAATGAAAATCGATCCGCGATTTTTCCGGAACGATTTTTAATCGCGATCGGGCTCGCAATCTAAATTTCAAAATCGCGATCCGGTTATTCAATGCTGAACAGGCACCCTTTTACTCATAAGCGGTAATCAGTACCCGGTAAATTTGTGATGAAGCCAGAAAAGGTCCAGGATAAGGAGGGAAAGGCCAGGATCAGGAAAGGATCAAAAGATATTAAACAAACGCCCTACTCCGATGAATCCTTGGCACCCCCCCCCTTCATAAACCAGATTATCTGCGGAGACGCACGAACGGTACTCGCCCGGATTCCGGAAAAGAGCATCGACATTATTGTTACCTCCCCTCCCTACAATTTCGGGCATTCCTATGCACAGGATCCCCATGATGATACCCATGAATGGAATGAATATTTTGAAAATCTTCTTTTAGTATGGCGTGAGTGTGAACGGGTGCTTAAACCCGGTGGCAGGATTGCTGTTAATGTCCAGCCTCTTTTTTCAGATTATATCCCGACCCACCACATCATCTCCCGCCAGCTCGCTGACCTCGGTCTTCTCTGGAAAGCTGAGTTTCTCTGGGAAAAAAACAATTACAATGCCAAATACACTGCATGGGGAAGCTGGAAATCCCCATCAATGCCCTACATTAAATATACGTGGGAATTCATCGAAGTATTCGCCAAAGAGTCCCATAAAAAAAGTGGCAGGCGTGAGGATATTGATATCACGGGTGATGAATTCAAGGAATGGGTGCTGGGCAAGTGGTCGTTTCCCCCGGAAATCCGTATGAAAGATTATGACCATCCTGCCATGTTTCCCGAAGAGCTGCCCCGCAGGTTGATGAAACTGTTTTCGTATAAAAACGACATTGTGCTGGATCCATTCAATGGTGCAGGGACCAGTTCACTGGTTGCATGGAAACTCGGGCGCCGGTTTATCGGCATTGATGTATCACGGCAGTATTGTGATACCGCACTTGCGCGTATGAGAACGACTGCCGGAGGAAAGTCACAATCCCCGGATTATCCTTCCCCACAACTTCTTGTTCTGGATGAAATCCCGTAAAAAAAATATTCTTGCGTTGTCGTGTCATTTTCTTTTTGCAGGGCTTACCTGTTCTGCCTATTCTCTGCTTTGAATAACGTCCTGAATGCGGGAGATCGAGTCTATGATGCAAGCGGGTTTTATTACGGCCATATGAACCGTTTCGCTGCGGAACTTACCTGTCCTTACGAGAATGCCTTTCATTCCCGCATGATATGCCCCGCCAATATCCGTGATAATATCGTCCCCAATCATAGCCACCTCTTCCGGGTGAAGGTTTATGTCCTGAAGAGCGAGGTTGAAAAATTCCAGCGAGGGCTTTCCCATTACCGTCGCGGTCTTTCCGGTTGCGTACTCAAGGCCCTTGACAAATGGTCCTGCCGAGAGAGAAAGTCCGTCGGCAGCCATCCAGTACCGGTCATTCTCGAGTGCCAACAGTTCCGCACCCCCCATCAGGAAGCGGAATGCCGTATTCATGGTGTCGTAGGTGATCTTATCGCCTGCATCGCCGATTACCACCCAGTCTGGCTTCATATCCGTGCCCTGATTCCTCACTTCCTCAAAGTCTTTGTCAGCATCACCTGTTACGAGAAGATAATGCCTGGTCCTGCCGGTTTTTTTCATGTATGCAATTGCAGCGAGCGTTGGAGTGAAAATATGATTTTCAGGAATATCGAATCCGAGTTTTGACAGGTGACTGGCAACAGAATGCCGGCATTTTCTCGTCGTGTTGGATATACACCTGAAGGGGTACCTGTTTTCCCTCAGGAATTCGATTGCATCCTGTGCACCATCAACAGCCCGGTTCCCTACGTAGAGAACTCCGTCGAGATCAATCAGGAATCCTCGAATATCTTTCATCAGGTCCATCTCCCGGGAATTGTATGCAGGAACCGGTGTTTCATGAATACCTTGTGTGAAATGAGGATTGCCTTTTGAGGAAGATTAATGTCCCGCTCTACCCGTGGAAGGTCTTTCCCCGATACCATGATTTATTCCCTTGGGTGATCGTCTGAAACATCTTCGTTGCGTTCTTCTTTTGAAGCTTTTTATCCTGTGGGCCAATGATAATCTATCCCCCTCCTCCAATCAATAACGTTACTTTCACACCACATGGCAGGTGGTTAAAATCCCCGGTTCGAATTTTAATCTGACGATGTCTGCGACACATGCCCCCCAGGCACGGATTGGTGATCTCTGGCAGCAACGTATGGATACTCTGCGGGATTATGAGGTTGTCCGTGACGGGAATGTGTTCGCGACGAGTTTTTCGAATAACATTCTATTCTCATCCGAATATGATGGAGCCCGGCAAAACCTGCGGGATCTTCTAAAACGGTACGATGGATGCAGTTTTGATACGGTTTTTTGTGGTGGCAGGGAACATGCGAACGCGGGAGGCACCTGCTACCTGCTGGAGAGCCGGGAATCCATGGACTGCCCTGCATTCGATCAGGACCGGTATCAGTCTGCGATTCTTGGAGATCTCACGCTTGTCCATGGGATTGGGAAAGCCACAGAGAAGCGGCTCAAAATTCGGGGTTACCAGACCCTCCATGACCTGATGGAACATCCGAAATTCCGATCAAATGCACGCAGGGTGGCTGATTGTATATCTGCCGGAAATTCCGGGGAAATCATGGATCTTATCGGAAACAGGCATGCAAAATCCCATCCGTATGTTCTTGGTACAGCAGGTCTCCACGAGCCCGGGGATTATCTATTCCTTGATATCGAGACCATGGGTCTTTTCTCCCGCCCTATCATCCTCTTTGGTCTCGGGTTCCTTGAGCATGGCCAGCTGGTTGTCCGGCAGTACCTTTTACGTGATATTGAAGAAGAACCGGCAGCACTTCTGGCAACGATGGATCATTTTACCTCTGACGATCCTGCACTGGTGACCTTCAACGGAAAAGCATTCGATGCCCCTTATATCTCGGACCGGCTTGCCTACTACGGGATGGGCGCTCTTTTTGGAATTCCCCATTTCGATGTACTACATTTCAGCCGGCAGCGGTGGAAGAATGAAATTCCGTCTTTACGCCTTTCTGCACTTGAGAAAGAAATTCTGGGTGTCCATCGCCATGACGATGTTCCCGGGCAAATGGTACCGGAATTTTACGAAACATATCTCCGCTCCGGTAATTGCGGACCGCTTGTACCTGTCGTAGAGCATAACCGGCAGGACGTGGTATCGCTCGCCAGGCTCTTTTTCCATCTCTTGGGGGATGTAAATGGCCATTGCTGATTTGCTCCACCTCCTTGGAGCAAACCCGGTCTACCGGAACCGGGTAGTCCATATGAATGTGACCCCGCCTGCAGGAGCAAGGTACGGGGAGCTCAGGAAACCCTTGTCATCATCGCTTACAGCATATCTCGATCATAACAATATCCGGTTATATTCCCACCAGTGCGACGCTATCGATCATATCCGTGCCGGGAAGAATGTGATCATAACCACGCCAACAGCAAGCGGCAAAACACTGGCGTTCAACCTGCCTGTTTTTGAGAAACTGGAAATGGATCCGGCTGCCCGGGCATTATACCTGTACCCGACAAAAGCACTTTCCAACGACCAGTTTGCAACTCTTGAACAGATGGCCTTTTTCACGGGCATACCTGCCAAACCGGCAATTTATGATGGTGATACCCCGCAATCGAAACGGGCGGCCATCCGGGACAATGCAAGGATTATTGTCTCCAACCCTCACGAACTGCACCAGGTTCTCTCATGGCACACGAAATGGCGCCCGTTCTTTTCCGGCCTGCAGTTTATTGTCATAGATGAAGCCCATCGCTATCGCGGGGTTTTTGGCTCCCATATTGCCTTTCTCCTCAGGAGACTGCTGCGCCTGTGCCTTTTTTATGGCTCAAGACCGCAGTTTGTCCTCTCAACCGCTACCATCGCAAACCCGGTCGAGTTTGCAGGAAACCTCACCGGCCAGCCATTCGATCTGATCTCATGAAGACGGCTCACCCCATGGCAGGAAGACCTTTGTCCTGTATAACCCGTTCTATGACGGGATCGGTGAACGATCAGCACATCAGGAAACAAAAGATCTCCTCTTGTCCTGCGTTAAAGAAGACCTCCAGACCCTCTGCTTTACCGGTTCCCGGAAGATGGCCGAACTGGTAACGCTCTGGGCACGTGAGGATGCCCGGCATACCTCATCGCGTCTTGCCGATATCCATTTCCGCTTACCGGGCGGGTTATCTCCCCGAAGAACGGAGGGCAATCGAACATCAGCTGAAAAACGGGCTGATGAAGGGAATCGTTTCTACCAATGCACTCGAGCTCGGGATTGATATCGGTTCTCTGGATGCGGTCATCATCTCCGGTTTTCCCGGCACCATGATGTCGACACGGCAGCAGGCCGGTCGTGCCGGGAGAAACGGGACAGAGTCCCTTGCAGTTCTGGTTGCCATGGCAAATCCCCTCGACCAGTACTTCATGAACCATCCGGAACGGTTTTTTTCAAGGTCGCATGAGCATGCAATCGTCGATACCTCAAATCCCTACATAGTTTCAGGACACGTGCTCTGCGCTGCTGCCGAACTTCCCGTAAGTGAAGCGACCGATACCGTTTTTTTCGGGGAGTCGCTTCCCATGCTTCTTGCAGATCTTGCAACTCACGACCTTGTGCGGAAAACTGCACGTGGGTGGGTCTATTCCGGGCGGGGCAGGGCTGCGGAAGCGGTTCAGCTGGACGGGATCCCCGGGCCGACATTCCGAATCCTCTGTAAAGGAAAACTTCTCGAAACCATGGATCGCGGGCAGGCATTCCGTGAAGCCCACAAGGGGGCTATCATGCTCCACCAGGGTGTCACATATGTCGTGAACGAGATGGACCTGGAAACGCATACGGTTCGTGTATCCGAAACCGATGTTGATTATTATACCCAGACCCTCAAGGAGGTCAATCTGTCAGTGCTCGAAACGATTGGAGAGACGGCTGGTTCATGGGATGAAATGTGCGTTTGGCGACGTGGAGGTGACGGAGACGATAACCGGGTACAAGATCAAGCGCAAAGATACGATTATCGGTGTGGAATCCCTGACGCTCCCCCCGCTTACCTTCCGGACAAAAGCGTTCTGGATTGTTCCACCGGATCATATCGGACAGGATGTCAACGCGGCCGAAACTGGATCTTGCCGGGGGTCTTCATGGTGCGGAACATGCGATCATCGCGCTCATGCCCCTGCATGTCATGTGCGATCGCTGGGATATCGGGGGACTCTCCTCCCCGGTGTTTGGTGAGAACGGCGAACCGGTCATTTTTGTCTACGATGCCTGTGAAGGGGGTATCGGGCTTGCCGAAAAGGCATACGAGCTACTCCCTGCCCTTCTCGCAAGTGCCCACGAACTGGTCCGGGACTGCACGTGCGAGAAAGGATGTCCCTCGTGCATTTATTCCCCAAAATGCGGGAATGACAACCAGCCGCTTGACAAGGAGGCGACAATTCTCATTCTCGGAGAACTCTGTCATGAACCCGCGACTCCCGAACCCGTCATGGATCCTGCACGGTCTGAAACCGTGTCATCGTGAAACGATCCCGGTTAATCCACGAGAACGGTTCGCTCTTCCGTCGTGGGCCATCATCTTCGAAAATAAACAGGTCGTCGATTGTTGTGTGCAGGGCCAGTGCCACATCGTGGGCAAGTTTGAGAGAAGGATTATACTTACCCTGTTCAAGGAAGACGATGGTCTCCCGCCGGACTCCCACGGTTTTTGCAAGGTCTTCCTGCGTGAGGTTCAGGCGGGTGCGGTATTCCTTGATCCTGGTCTGCATGCTCTCTCCGAAAACTGTTTTCTGGTATTGGATCGGTTCATACAAAGTCTCTGCTGTACGGGGGCAGTACCCCATCACTCAACATCTCCTTTCCGGAAGAGATATGTCTGGTAGATTACTGCGGAGAGTGCAAGGACAACCACTGAAAGGGCAAGGGCATTCTGTGTGCTGAACCGGAGCACGTCGAGATAATCCAGCCAGAAGAGGCCGAACATGAAGAAGAGGCCGGTCAGCCACGCATAGGTGATACCGTAAGCACCGATCTTTTTCGACCGCTCGTCAGATTCCGGGTCATCGCCATATTTCCGGTGATCGGAAGATACCGGTTATCAGGAAAGCAAATCCTGCAGCCAGGAGCATTGTGCCGATAATTGCCTCTCCTGCGGTGAGCAGGATGGAAACGATCCCGCTCGCGATCATCAATGCTCCGATAACGATCCGATAGAGATTCCTTGGTTTCATTGCTATCACTTCTGATATGTTATCTATTTCTAACATTAATAGGTTAAAATGTTATCTATTTCTAACACAATCAGAACGAATCGGTCATTCCACAGACGAAAAAAACCAAAAAAAGAAATTATTCCTTAATTATGGAGCGGACCGACAGGAAGAACCGGTCCCCGTACATCGACCTTCTTTTTATTGTCGGTGATGAACCGCATCGCGTATTCATCGATCTTCAGGTTGATGTCACTGGGGAGTTTTGCCATTTTGACCTGCACGGTCGTGCCTTTACCGCACCGTGCAGCCTCCTCAATCCGTGCTGCTGCAAGTGCCGATACCGCGGAAAGATACGAAATTCCCGTTGGCGCTCCTTCTGTCCGTACCTGTTTCCATTTCTCGGCATCCGGAACACCGAGCACGGATCCTTCATGGACAAAGATCTCGTTTGCACATGCCGGCCCGCAGAGTTTGGCATTGGATTCCGTTTCCTCGACAACCACCTTTACGCTCACATCGCCGAAACTGCCCTCCCACACATCGAATGAGCAGGGCCCCTGTGCAGTTCCGTTTGCCGTCGCAACCCTGACGATCGCTGCTGCAAGCATTTTTCCCTCAACCGAAACGGGTTCCTCGCGCAGGTGCACTGCCCGGGCAATCTCCCGGTCGCTGAGGGGACGGGGGAAGAACTGGGGATAACAGAGCTGCCGGATATCATTCCCGCCATACGCGATCATCGCGAGTCGCTCAACACCAAGACCGAGGTTCATGACCGGGACACCGATCCCGTACTCGGCAAGTGCCGAGGGAGAATACATCCCGAAGGTTGCCACTTCGACCCAGTCATGGACCGGGTGGCGGGCGTAGACTTCCGTCTGGGTAGTCCGGCATGTAATATTTCGAGCGCTTCTCATCCGGCTGGAACCGGAAGTCGGTGTACCCAAACGCAGACAGGAGCGCTTCGCTGACGGCTTTTCCGTCCTCAAGGGTAACATCATCACCGGCAACAATACATGATGCCGAATGGTAGGTCATGAGCCGCGTCGGTCCTTCTGCCTGTTCGCGCCGGAAACAGCGGTCTACCGAGAAGAGCCGGAGCGGCATCGGGCTTTTCTCCCAGATGGAACCGAGCGTCATGAACCAGCCGCTTGTCATATGGCTGCGGAGGGTGGAACGCGATGACTCCGGGGCGAGTGCGCGAAACTCCGGGAAGACGGCATCAAGGATGTGGACAACAAGGCCGTCGTCGACTCCCAGGACTTTGGCAAGCTCGAACGTGAGTTCGTCGCCATCGATCTCGGATTTTTTGTATGCATGGAGGGTTTCACGGAGGCGTTCTTCAGTTTCCGGAGTCATCTGCTGGTAATGGCCGCTGTGATGAACGTCTTTTGCAGGTGCTGACTCGAGCATGCATGAGGGGATTCTGTATGACTCCCGAGAATCTCATTGATCTCGTCCAGCTGCTTCCGGGCAATCCCGACATTCGGGCGCGGGAGGCCGCCGAGATAGAAAACACGGTCGAGAACGGCCATCGCTTCGGGGCCGAACTGGCGGTAGATGTCCTTCTCGTCGATGATAACCGGGTTTTCAGCCTCATCAAATCCGAGCGAGAGGTAGGTCTCGCGCAGCCGGTTGATGGTGGCAAAGACCGGGTGGGCCTGCGCCCGTTTGTATACCCGGCACGGGTAGGTATCTGCATGCGATGCCGGTGTCAGGACCGACGGGCCTTCGTGCCATGCACCTTCGAAGTTCTCATGTGATTTCTGTTTCCAGTCTTCGGGATTGAATCTCATGTCATACGCTCCAGCACTACCACTCTGCTCAGTTTGTTCTCATCCTTGAACCGGTAATCGCATGCGGCCGCGATCTTCTCCGCAAAAGACCGCACCTCCGCGTGCTCCGGCATATTCTCTCTTGCCAACCGGTTTCTACTGTATCCCAGATACATATATCCCTTTATTTCCACAAAGCGTGCGCCCGCATCCTGCAGGATCGCCGCATAGCGTTCCGGAGCAAAATCATTGAGCCCTTTCACCAGTGTTATCCTGACCGCCGATCGTCGGGAACGGAGGAGCCGGAGGCTCTCCTGCACACTCGTCCCAGTAGTCCCCGAGCGGGCGGCAGACGGCCATGTAGGTCTCCCGATCCGGTGCATCAAGAGAGACATACATCTGGAACGGGTGGCATTTTTTCAGCATCTCCGGATTTGTACCATTGCTGACCAGGAATGTGGTATACCCGTTGCTGTTGAAGAGGTCGATGAGTTCCGGGAGCCGGGAGTAGAGGGTTGGTTCACCGGAAAGCGAGATCGCCACATGTTTCGGATCGAGTGCCTCCTGCCATCGCTCTTCTGTCACCGTGTTGTCGAGCACCGCATTGTACCCGGCAAGTGCTTTCTTCTGGTACTTGTGGATCCCGGCAAGGATTGTCTCCGGCAGGCACTCTTCCTCTTCTCCGCGGCTCGTGCTCAAAGGATCGCCAGCAGAAGCGACAGCGCTGGTTGCAGCGCAGCGTTGGCGTCATCTGGACGCAGCGGTGGCTCGAGATCCCGTAAAACTGGTGCTTGTAGCACATCTCACCCCCCTGCAGGGCGCGCTTGCACCACATGCAGGGCTTGAGCGCGGCCGTGGAAGTCTTTGAAAAAAACTGGTATCCCTGCTTCCGCAGGGGATCACATGGTGTGGATGGCATCGATCCCAAGTGTCTGCAGCGACTCTTTCAAGGTGTTCTGCACCGCTTTCACGAGCGTGAGCCGGCGGTCCCGGACCTTCCCCTCACTCTTCAGTACCGGCTCGAAATGGTAGAACGTGTTGAACGTGTCGGCAAGTTCGCGGGCATAGATGGCAAGGATGTGTGGGCGGAGTTCGGTGACCACACTCTCGATGACCGTGGGAAAACGTGCAATCTTCTTTGCAAGCGCAATCTCCTGTTCGGTCTCGAGTTCAAAGCACTCGGCGAAGGTACCGGCTTTCTCCAGGATGCTGCAGGCCCGGGCATGGGCGTACTGGATGTAGGGACCGCTCTGCCGCTCGAAGTCAAGCGCCTCCTTCCAGTCAAAGACCGTGCTCTTCTCGGGTGAGACCTTCACGATATCGTAGCGGATGGCGGCAAGACCGACTGAACGTGCGATTGATCTCCGCGTCTCCTCATCGAGTTCCGGCCTCCGCACAGTCACTTCATCAAAGGCGCGCTTGCGGATCTCGGTGATGAGATCGTCTGCCGAGACGAACTTGCCGGCACGGGTGCTCATCGAACCCTCCGGCAGGGATACGAACTCGAAGAAGACGATCTCCGGGACTTTCTCGCCAATCAATTTCATTGTGCACTGGAGCTGCGCTCCGATGAGCTTGTGATCGGCACCAAGAACATCAATAATCCGGTCGAAATTCGCCGCTTTCCATGCATGAAAGGCCAGGTCACGGGCTGCATAGACCGAGGTGCCATCACTTCGGCGGATGACGTATTTGTTCCCAAACCCGAACTCCGAGAGGTCGAGCGCAAGAGTTTCTTCGTCCCGTGCCTGAGGGAGACGCTTTAACTTGTTGATGATCCGTTCCGTGTTCCCGTTCCGGATGAAGTCGCTCTCCCAGACGAAACGGTCATGTGCTACATTGAGATCCTTCAGGGTGACCTTGAATCCGTCAAGGCAGCGGGATACCTCCCTGCGGAATTTTTTCACCGTGGCAGGTTCACCATTCTCCACGAGCTGCATCAGGGTATTGACCTGCTCGGGTGATTCCCTCATCCTTCTCGATCTCTCGGTTTGCCGCGATATACACACGGGCGATGTGTGCATCCTCCTTTTCCCCGTCATGTACCGCGCTGTCGAGGTTGTCGAACCCCCAGACCACGATGGCGATCTGGCGGCCCATGTCATTGACGTAATACTGGACCTCGAGGGAATAGCCTGCCTTGCGGAAGGCACGTGCAAGAGTATCACCGATGATTGAATTCCGGATGTGCCCGACATGGAGGGGGCCGTTCGGGTTCGCGCTGGTGTGCTCAAGCACGACCCGGACCGGTTTCTTTGGCAGGTTACCGTAGCCGGGCTGAACTGCTTCCCGTATCGCTTCACTGACATAGGCGTTCCCGAAGATAAAGTTAAGATACGGCCCTTTTGCCTCAATTTTTATTCCGGCCAATGCCGGGTTTTTGGCAAGGTCTGCTGCGAGATCCTGTGCAATCTTTACCGGTGCCTGCTTCTTCTGCTTTGCAAGAGCAAATGCGACCGTGGATGCAAGATCTGCATGTTCGCCACCATCCACCAGCAGGGCATCAGTCACACCGGTGCTTTCCTTAATCGCATTCCCGATGGTCGAATACATGTCGTGCTGCATCAGTATCCCGTCCTGTAGCGGAGGATTGCCGCAATTCCGCCAAATGCGGAGAAGAGGATTGATCCTTCTTCAAAGTCGTCTGAAATGAGCTCTACTTTTGAACTGCTGTTGTCGGCAAGTTTGGTCAGTTCGTCGACGATATCGATCTCTTCCTCAAGCACAAGCGGTGCCGTGCATTTCGGGCAGTTCCCAAATGCGATGTCTGCAACGGTCTTTCCCGCTTCGATATTTACCGTTTTTTCAGATGTGTAATCACAGCTCTGGCACTTGATTTTCAGCCGGGATTTACGGAGGTTTGCTGAAAGCAGGAGGATATCAACCGCGCCAATCTCAAGGTTGTGCCGGATACTCTCTTCACCGTATGCTGCGAGCCCATCGTCTTTTACCAGTTCTTTTAAGAACCGGTCCATGAAGGCCTTCTCCTTGATGACCGTCATTCCTTTGAGGGCATCCTTTGCCGCATCAACAAGTTCCGAGAGTCCGTCCTCATTGGTGTACGCAACATCGAAAAGTCCGATGATCCGTTTCTGGACTTCATGGTGGAGGTAATTCCCCTTCTCGAACTCCTCCTTTGTCGGGCTCGGTCCCCCGATAAGAACACCTTTGAACCGCTCGAAAAAGTCTTTCTCGGCAAGGAAGATTGCACTTGACCGCTCTCCAACTTTGGTATAGAACTCGTCAATGGCGATCTCACGAAGACGACCGAACCGGGCTGCCGACTGGCCGCCTTTCCGCATCTTGCCCGGTACCGTTGAGTTCGCACCGCCCATCGGTTCGATCCGGTTACCGCGTAAAAAGCCCCAGTATGCTTCACGTTTATCGAGAACAAGCAGGCCGTACACGTACTTCTCCTCGAGCATCTGGAGGAGCGGTTCGAGTTCGAAGTTCGAGCTGCAGCGGTACATGTAGAGATTGAGCGGTTCCGGTGGTTCGATGATCGTGCACTGGAGATCGGTGCGATCACCGTACGTTTTTACGGTACCGCAGAAGACAGCAAGGCCCTTTTCCGGTGGGCGCTTGTAGTACTTGAGACGCGAGAGGATGGAGGAGATGGCGCTCTGGACATTGGTTTTTGTCTGCTTGCTCTTGATGTTGGCACACTGGCCGAACTCGTCCTTGAGCTGGTTGGTTACATCATAGATCTGCTTGTCGGGCGGTATGTAGAGCGTAATCAGCTCTGTACCATCCCCCTGCTGGGACTTGAGTTTCTCCAGGACTTTTTTGAACTCATAACGCTTACGCGCGTCGTCCATCTCCACTTCTTCTGCCATTGCCGGATTCAAACCTCTCTATAAGCTTATACCTATTCACCCGCGGTTGCCATAAATTTGCGCCCATTGCATAATGATCCGTTCGTCCACATCCGGGTTAATCCCATGGTCTCCGGAAAATTCTATGAATGTTTTTGGTTCACGTGCTTTCTCGAAGAACTGCTGCCCTCTCTCAAACGGGATGATCGGATCTTCCTTCGCGTGGAAGATCCAGATCGGACGGGGGGAGATCTTTGACAGGTATGTGCCAGGTTCAAGCGATGTAGCAAATCGCACAGGATTTCCTGTGATACCCTGTTGTGTTACCGAATCCAGCAGACCCCAGTCGGATGTGGATATTCCGATATACCCGGCAAATGCCGAATCAGTACCCGCAGCTATTGCTGCGTACCTCCCGCCATTGCTTGAGCCCATCGCATATACCGGTACATTATATCTCCCGCTCAGCATTTTCTGCGCCGAGACCAGATCACAGAGACTCAGATAATACTGGGGCATCTCGCCCTTCTCGAACCTTGCATAATCCTGCTGGATCAGCTGCTGGCTGAAGGGAATACCAGCGGTTTCGCCCCCATTGCCCCTCGTATCGACAAAGAGAAATGCATACCCGGCGGAGGCGTACCGGACCATCCGCTCCTCGTGCCCAGCCAGTTTTTCCCCGGCACCTGGTGCATACACGATTGCAGCGTGGGGCATTTTTGGTGCCCCGAGATAACTGATAACATCTCCATTCTCAGTATGAAATACAATCCGGGACTTGGTGTAGGTCTCGTTGGCATAGAGTTCCTCATCAGTGGTCGTTACAGGAGCACACGTGAGGGAAAGTACTCCTTTATCGTTAACGGAATACGTTGATTTTGAAGATGTTCCCATACAGCCGGTAATGACTAAAAGAATGACGATGAACCCAATGACCGGTATGTCAACGCGCACAATCAGCACCCGAGGCAGCGGTGGATGAGGCAGATGGTCTTGGCGTCTGCAATGGTACCGTCACGAATCATTCGGTTCAGGTCCTTCACCGGAATATCCAGAACCTCAATGACTTCGTCCTCATCTTTCCCGAATTCCTGTGATGGCGAAAGACCGTGTGCTTCATAGAGGAAGATCTTTTCGTCAGTATAGCCCGGCGTTGTGATGATGAACCCCCTGGGTTCAAGGGTCTGTGCGGCAAACCCGGTTTCCTCAATCAGTTCCCGGCCTGCTGCTGCCTGCGGGTCTTCATCATTTTCCAGTGCACCTGCGGGTGCCTCAAGGATATAATCATCAATGGCGTACCGGTACTGCCGGATAAGCTTGCATCGTTTCCCTTCAATGGGCAGAATTGCGACAGCATTGCTCGGGTGGACGATCACCTTTTTGCGGATTAACCCGTTTGGCAGCTGAACACTGCGCTGCTCGATCCAAAGTCTCCGACCGCGAAATATCTCCATTTATTCCTCGTATTGAATAGGGTCTTTCATCCCGATAGCGTCAAAAGCCTCTTTCCGGAAATGGCAGGATCCACATGTCCCGCAGGCTTTCCTCTCATTCCGGTAGCAGGACCATGTATGCTGGTAGGGAACCCCCAGTTTCATACCCACTCTCAGGATATCGGTCTTGGTCATCCGGATGAACGGGGTTTTGAGAGTAATATGCGTGGTCTCCTTGGTTCCAAGATCAATCACCCGCTGGAATGCCTCGATAAACTGCGGGCGGCAGTCAGGATAGCCGCTGTAGTCGAGTGACTGGACCCCGATATAGATTGCCTCTGCACCTTTCGCCTCGGCAAAGCTCGTCGCAATGGAGAGAAGGTTGGCGTTCCGGAACGGGACATAGGTATTGGGCATGTTTGCCCGCGCCGGGTCAAATTCCTCGACTGCAATGCCCTTGTCAGTGAGACTGCTTGCCCCAAAGCGCGAGAAATACCCTACATCCAGCCCAATGAATTCACAGGCATCCAGCAGGGAAGCAATTTTTTTTGCACATGCAAGCTCTTTTCCCTCCGTCCTCTGACCGTAGTTCAGGTGCAGGGCACAGATGTCATACCCCTCACTTTTTGCGAGGTAGGCAAGGGTGGAGGAGTCCATTCCTCCTGAAAGAAGACAGACCGCTTTCATCATTTCACCCCGATAATCTTGTGGAGCTGGACCTGCATACCGGACCGGCAGATTATTGATGAGAATGAACTTCGAGAGGGTTGTGTAATCCGTACCAAATACCGGTGACATGAAAATGTCCCCCTTGATCTGGTGGTTCTTCATGACATCCTTTGCGTACCGGCAGTCAGCATCGTCTTTGACTACGAACTTGACGCTATCCTGCGAGCGGATCTTCCCAAGGAGAGAAAGGTCGCTTTTTTCCCCGGACGAGGGGCACTTAACATCCATACAGATGGATGCAGAGGGCTGGAACCTCGTGAAATCGATTGTACCATTTGTCTCGATGTCTATGAGTATCCCACGTGTGTGGAATGAATCGAGTAGGTGCTCCAATTCATCTGGTTGCAGAAGCGGTTCCCCCCCGGTAATACAGATGTACGACGGATTGACTAAGCTTCACCTGTTCGAGTATGGAATCGAGGCTCATTTCTCTGCCGCCTGTCCTGGATTCCGGTGTATCGCACCAGCAGCAGTTCAGGTTACATCCGGCCAGCCGGATAAAGAGACAGGGTTTCCCCTGGTTCTTTCCCTCCCCCTGGAGGCTTCGGAAAATTTCTGTAATCTTCATTCTGTGAGCTCGGCAAAAGCAGTAGGGGATTCCCAGACTCGTATTTTTGGTACGGTTGCCTGTATTCCCTGCTCGCGGCAGAACGCGTAGAGATCATTACGGATGAGAACCGCCATCAGCTCGCTTGTCGGATCCCCGGGTGTTGTTATGACCTGGTGAAATTCCTGGATGCGCGGTACCATCGGGTCATCCCCGTTCAGGATAATCTGGTGGTCGTACTTTTCGACAATCTTTTTGATCATACTATAATCGACCAGGATCTTTGTTACCGGGTCGGGTTCCCCCTCCATCCAAATCTCAACCTTCCAGCGGTGCCCGTGAAGGTTGGCGCATTTGCCTTCATAATGGAGCAGGCGGTGGCTCGTGTCTATCTGCACTTCCTTGTAGATCCCGACTTTCATTGCCCATTATTGGGCAAAGGAGGATATAATGTTATTATGAGTGAGGATCAATAGTATAAGACAGGCAGGTGGGAGGCCACAATTTATAAATCGATTACCCGCGTTAGTACATATTCCAATGTGGGTTATCGATAACCACAAAAACAACTTACATGAGGCTCTTTAATGGGACAGGGAAAATTTGCAGCCAGAAAATTGGTTCGGGACTCCAATAAGTTCCGGTGGGCAGACAAGAACTATGCCCGCCGCGAACTCAATCTCGATGTGAAGTCGGACCCTCTTGAGGGTGCCCCGCAGGCGAGAGGTATCGTACTGGAAAAGATCGGTGTTGAGGCAAAACAGCCGAACTCCGCTATCCGGAAATGTGTGCGCGTGCAGCTGATCAAGAACGGCCGGCAGGTCAGCGCATTTGCCGTTGGCGATGGTGCCATCAACTTCATCGACGAACACGATGAGGTCGAGATCGAGGGCATTGGCGGCCGTCTTGGCCGGTCCATGGGAGATATTCCCGGGGTCCGGTATGTCGTCACCAAGGTGAACAACGTCTGCCTCCACGAGATGGTCATCGGCAGGAAGGAGAAACCGCGCAGGTGATCATGATGGCAGAAACCGAAGAAAAGATGGCAGGCGCAAAACTGCTGTTCAACAAGTGGGATGCTTCCGAAGTCAAGGTAACCGACCCCAGCCTCATGCGCTACGTCACCCTCACCTCCCAGATCATCCCCCATTCCTGCGGTAAGATGTCCCGGCAGGAATTTGGTAAGAGCAACATGATGATCGTTGAGCGGCTGATTAACCGCCTGATGCAGACCGAGAAAAATACCGGCAAGAAACGGCTTTGCATCCGGATCGTGCGGGATGCATTCGAGATTATCAACAAGAAGACCAAGCGCAATCCCATTGAAGTGCTCGTTGAAGCAATCGGCAACTCCGGTCCCAGAGAAGAAACAGTTCGCCTGAAATACGGCGGCATCAATGTCCCGAAATCGGTCGACACCGCACCCATGCGCAGGGTCGATACTGCAATCCACTTCATCGCTGAAGCAACCCTGAAAGGGTCCAGCTCCAGTAAAAAGAGTGCAAGTGAAGTCCTCGCTAATGAACTCATCGCCGCTTCCAAGGGCGACATGAAGTGCTACTCGGTCGGGAAAAAGGAAGAACGCGAGCGCATTGCAAAATCCGCCCGTTAATCATCTTTTTTTGAGGTAATTTTTATGGTCCGCGGCAAAAAATCTATTGAGCGCGCAACTGAGCTCATGAAGGATCCGATTCATATTCGGAACATTGGAATTGTTGCACACATCGATCACGGCAAGACAACCTTGTCAGACAACCTGCTTGCAGGTGCAGGTATTATTTCTGAAGAGCTCGCGGGCAAGCAGCTCTTCATGGACTCAGACGCAGAGGAGCAGGCCCGGGGTATCACTATTGATGCATCCAACGTCTCGATGGTGCATGAGTATGAGGGTCAGGACTATCTGATCAACATGATCGATACGCCGGGTCACGTAGATTTCGGCGGCGACGTCACCCGAGCCATGCGTGCCGTTGACGGCGCTGTTGTACTCGTCGACGCCGTTGAAGGTACCATGCCCCAGACAGAGACCGTGCTCCGGCAGGCACTCAAGGAGCAGGTCCGCCCCATCCTCTTCATCAACAAGGTCGACCGGCTCATCAACGAGCTGAAGGTTGACGAGATGGAGATGCAGATCCGGCTCGGCAAGGTCATCGACAAGGTCAACAAGCTCATCAAGGGCATGAACGAGGAAGCCTACAACAACGGCTGGAAACTCGACGCTGCCAAAGGTACGGTTGCCTTCGGCTCAGCGCTCTACAACTGGGCAGTCTCCGCGCCCTTCATGAAGAAGAGTGGTATCTCGTTCAAGGTTGTGTACGACAAGTGCCGTGAAGGCGACATGAAGTACCTGGCAAAGAACAGCCCACTCTCTGAAGTTCTTCTTGATATCGTCGTCAACCAGCTCCCCAACCCCATCGATGCACAGAAACGGCGTATCCCTGTCATCTGGCATGGCGACAAAGAATCAAAGGAAGGTAAGGCGATGATCACGTGCGACCCGAATGGTCCGGTCGCAATGATGGTTACTGACATCTCGTTTGATCCCCATGCCGGGGAAGTCGCCACCGGGCGTCTCTTTTCCGGGAAGCTGAAGCGAGGGGACACGCTTTATGTCATGGGCTCGGCCAAGAAGGAGAACCGTCTCCAGCAGGTAGGTATCTTCATGGGTCCAAAGCGCGTCGAAGTCGAGGAGATTGTCGGCGGGAACATCGCAGCAGTCACCGGTCTCCGGGACGCGATTGTCGGGTCTACCGTTACCAACCTTATGGAAATGACACCGTTTGAATCGCTCAAACACTACAGTGAGCCGGTCATGACGGTTGCCGTCGAGGCCAAGAACATGAAGGACCTGCCCAAGCTCGTTGAAGTGCTCCGGCAGGTTGCAAAGGAAGACCCCACGCTCGGCATTGCCATCAATGAAGAGACGGGTGAGCACCTCATCTCCGGTATGGGAGAACTGCACCTCGAGATCGTCACCGGGCGTATCAAGCGCGACAAGGGCGTCGAGATTATTACCTCCGAGCCGATCGTAGTTTACCGTGAGACGGTCACCCAGAAGATCGAGTCAGTTGAAGGCAAGTCCCCGAACCGGCACAACCGGTTCTACTTCGACCTCGAAGTACTGCCCGATGAGATCGTCGCCCTGATCAAGAGCGGCGAGGTTTCCATGAACCAGCCCATGCTCGAGCGCCGTGATGCGCTCATGAAGGCTGGCATGGATAAGGATGACGCCAAGAGCATCAAGGATATCAAGGCAACCAACATGCTCATCGACCGGACCAAAGGTGTCCAGTACCTCAACGAGACCATGGAACTGATCATCGAGGGTATCCACGAGGCACTTGCCGGTGGTCCGCTTGCCGATGAGCCGGTCCAGAACCTCAAGATGACCCTTGTCGATGTCAAGCTCCACGAGGATGCAATCCACCGTGGTCCTGCACAGGTCATCCCGGCAGTCCGCAGCGCCATCAAGGCAGGCATGCTGATTGCAGGCGACTCGCTCCTTGAACCCGTCCAGAAGATCCAGATTACCGTCCCGATGGACCAGATGGGTGCAGCAACCTCCCAGATCCAGGGACGCCGCGGTCAGGTCTTCGATATGCAGAGCGAGGGCGATACGATTACGGTAGTCGGCAAGGCGCCGGTCGCCGAGCTCTTCGGGTTTGCCGGTGATATCCGGTCCGCAACTGAAGGGCGTGCGATGTGGAACACGGAGTTCGCAGGTTTCGAGCTCGTGCCCAACAACATGGTCAAGGAAGTTGTTGTGGCAATCCGCAAGCGCAAGGGCTTAAAAGAGCAGATGCCCACCCCGGCAGATTACCTGTCGGCATAAATTTTACCCCCGGTTCCTTTTTTTACATTTTTCATTCTGAATCTTTGACGTGCCAACCGCAACGGTAAACATGCTTTCCGCCCCATTTTATCCTGATGGCAGAAGAGAAAAAACTGAAAATTGTCATTTTTGGTGCCTTTGGGGCAGGAAAGACCACCCTGATCAAAACCATCGATCCCGAATCGAAACATATCGAGGCGAACTGCGCCGGCGGGACAACAACGGTTGCACTGGATTTCGGCCGTATCCAGAATGACGGCTGCCACATCCATATCTTTGGCACACCCGGGCAGGAACGGTTCGAGTTCGCCCGTGAGATCATTGCGACCGGTATGGACGGGGCGATCCTGCTCGTCGATGCCACCACCCCGATCGATGACTTCACCCGCCATCTCTCAGACACCCTGCATGCGGCAAAGGTACCGTTCATCGTGTTCCTGAACAAGTGCGACGGTGCCGGCGCGAATCCCGAAATGTTCAGCGGACAGTTCGGGTCATCGGAAATCCGGAAAATATCCGCAAAGGACCGTCGGCAGTGCATGGAAGCGGTTCTGCAGTTTGCCGGTATGCTGACACCGCAAT
This sequence comes from uncultured Methanoregulaceae archaeon, assembly GCA_963818425.1. GTDB lineage: Archaea > Halobacteriota > Methanomicrobia > Methanomicrobiales > Methanospirillaceae > Methanoregula. Next base: position 328,823 of record CAWFSA010000005.1, read on the forward strand.
TCCATAACGGGCATCATCACGACCACGTTTGATTTCATATTCCCACTACTTTTTGTGTGACAGTACATGTTGACCACTCAATATCACACTTACCGGTGCACGGGTATTCATATCCTATAATATAATACGCTTGTAAAAAGAGAGCGGAATTATTGTGATGCGAATAATTTCATGCGATCTCGGCTTTTATTATAACGACTTCCTTAACCGGACGGTCACCGGGACCGGTTTTAGTCTTGCCAATTTTGTCGACCACATTCATCCCGTCAACCACCCTGCCGAAGACCGGGTGCTTACCATCGAGAAAGTTATTGTTCACAAGATTGATGAAGAATTGTGACCCGCCAGTATTGGGACCTGCGTTTGCCATGGAGATGGTGCTGCGATCGTTCCGGTTCCCGGGCGGGAATTCATCCTTTATCGCGTAGCCCGGCCCGCCGCATCCAGTGCCGGTCGGGTCTCCTCCCTGGATCATGAAATCTTCGATGACGCGGTGGAAGATCACGCCATTGTAGTATCCTTTCAGTACAAGTGTCTCAAAATTGCCTGCGGTGATGGGCATATCGGGAGCAAGAGCAATTCTGATCGTACCCAGGTTCGTTTCGAGCTTTACGGTTTTTCCTGCTGGTGCTGTCATGGTAATCCAGTAACAATGTATGATTTCTGCATTCATCTGTTTTGTGAAAAACGTGTTTGGGAAAAAGGTTCTGGGATTATGATATGATTAGATCATCACGGCGCGGATGATGGTTACATTCTTGAGCGGACGGTTTCCCCCGGCCTGACCGCTCGTCTGCACCTTTGCAATCGTATCGACAATGTCCATACCCTCAACCACTTTACCAAAGACCGGGTGTTTTGTATCCAGGTAATTATTGTTTACAAGGTTGATGAAGAACTGGGACCCCCCGGTGTTGGGTCCCGCGTTCGCCATAGCGACCGTTCCGCGGTCATTCCGGTTGATCGCAGCAAACTCATCTTTGATCACATAACCGGGTCCTCCGCTTCCAGTACCGGTAGGGTCGCCTCCCTGGATCATGAACCCGTTGATAACACGGTGGAAGATCACACCGTTATAGAACCCTTTCTTCACGAGCGTCTCAAAGTTACCCGCCGTTACGGGCATGGTTGGATCCAGTGCGATGGTGATGTTCCCCATTGATGTCTCGAGCCGGGCCTGCTTCCACGAATCCGTTGATAATGGCATCGTGGTCGTTATTGGAACCTGAACGGCAGATGTATCCGATACCGTTAATGGAAGGGTACCGGTATCCGATTCGATCTTTACCGTTTTTTCCGACTGCAGGGTACACCCCGCAGAGAGTATGAGCGCTGCGATGAGTATACCGGTGACTATGAATAAACGCATGGATGACATTGGCATTCCGGTTTACTGTAATAGAAAATAGAGATTGCGGGGCATTACACACCCAATGATCTCATTTGTCCCCACTGGGTTTTATCCGATTTAACTTGATGGCAGAATAACAAATACAATAAGAAGGATTTTTTCACACAATTTTCTTCCAGTATTCATTCATCCGCAGAATATGGTATAGGGGGGATATTATTCCGTAACGAAAGAATGACTATCCTTTATGAGCATCTTTTATCACACGGGCGAGCCGATGCACCCCCACTTGTATCTGGTCCTCTGAAGCCGCTGAGAAATTCATGCGGATAATATCATCGCCCCCGCCATCCACATAAAACGGCAGCCCGGGGAGTATGGCTACTTTATTCTTAATGCCCTCATTAAAGATTCTGCGGGCAGACAACCCTTTCGGGAGTTTCGCAATAAGAAACATGCCTCCTTCAGGAGACGTGTGTTCCAGTGCGGGCAGCAGATCGTCCAGCAGTCCGCACATCTGGTGGCAGTTTTTCTGGTAGACCGATACGACCTTGCGGATGTGAGCATCGAGATTATTTGTCATCAGGTAGCGGTGCAGGATTTTCTGGCAGAAAAAGTTGGTGTGCAGGTCCGCTGCCTGCTTGGCGATATTAAATTGTTTCAGGATCTCTTTTGGTGCACATATCCAGCCAATACGCATACCGGGTGCAATGATCTTCGAGAAAGAACCGGAGATAACCGTCTGGTCGGGCAGGTATTTTTTTACCGGAAGCCGGGGTTTTCCATCAAAAAACAGCTCGCCAAAAGCATCGTCTTCATAAAAAACCGTGCCGGTGGATTGCAGTATTTCTGCAACAGCCTTCCGGTTCTCTTGCGAGTACGTTCTTCCTGAAGGGTTCTGGGAGTTCGGGATTCCATAAAAGAACTTCAGTTGTTCTTTGTTCACGAGAGTTTCGAATACCGTAAGATCAATCCCGTCATTGTCGAGTGGTACTGCTGAGATAAAAGGCTCGTAAAGCGAAAACGCTTCAATCGCCCCGAGATAGCCGGGCCGCTCTATACCGACATGGTCACCTGGGTTCAGGAATATCTTTGCAAAGAGGTCAAGGCACTGCTGGGAACCATTTACGATCTGGATCTCTTCGGCTGTTGCCTCAATTCCCAGCCGGGTCCGATATCGTTCTGCGATATACTCACGCAGCGGGAGGTACCCGTCAGTAGTGGAATACTGCAAGGCAACAGAACCCTCCTCCTCAAGGACCATACCTGCTGCCCGGGCGATACCCGCCGTATCAATCAGTGCAGAGGAGGGGAGACCACCAGCAAACGAAATAATGGAAGGGTCGGCAGATACCCGGAAGAGCTCATTAAGAAATGATACCGGTGCCCGTGACAGCCTGGTTGCGAAACGGTACCTGCAGGATCCTCACCTTTCCTCTTCCGGTTAGAACGGATCGGAATATATATCTGCAGGATGTAAACCGCGCATTTCACGGGTCAGAATTCCGACAGGAATTAAAGAAAGCAACCGGTTCGGATATCAATTCTGCAGACTTTTTTCCGTTCTGAAAAAGGGAAGAATTTTTTGTCCCCCGGGTATTAACCGGGAGACTTATGCGGAGTCAGCGACTTCGATCTTGATGATCTCAGAATGAACCGCTGCAATTGTCTTGTGCAGTTCTGCATTCTGGGCTTCCCGCACCACTTCGATTGCTTCGCGGATCCGGGCCAGGGCCTCGCCCTGGGTGCTTCCGTATCCTGTAGCACCCGGAATCTCCACGCATCGGGCGGTAAAACCGCCTTTCTCGTGCGATTCCGTGATAATGGTGTAGTGCATGATTATAGTACGAGGGCACGAGGGATTCACATAGTTTGTGGTCAGATTTGCCCGTTCCCGCCGTCCGGTGCTGGTTTTTCTGCCACTTTCCTGCGCTCGTACTCTTCGATATGTCCCGTGAGTTGTTCCCCGAATTTTTCCGGATACTGGTGAAATTCCCGATCGACAAGAAACATGCGGGCGGCATCACCAATTGCCTTGTGCGGTTTTATCAGGTACCGGTATTTTTCTGGCAGGGTATATGAGAAATGCGTAGAACTGATTCTGGACTTGGTTATCCCGAAATGAGTAACAAGGGACACCCGGTCAAGCGATACGTGCTCTTTAAGATGAAAACACGATCGTATCTCATCCTGGAGGTCGCGGATTAAAAAACCATCCGTCTTAACCCGGGAATTTCGGAACGTTTCCATTTCACGGCGGCGGGCGAAAAAAACAAGGGTTCCGATATCCTTCTGGTTGAGTGCCTGCATGAACTCCTGGAGATCCTGATACACCTCGGCAATTGCCCGGCGCGCCTCCTTGCCGTCCCTCAGTACCCAGATGGAACTTTTTATCAAAAATTTTAGAATGGCCGGGGAATGCCAGATTGAATACCCGTCGCTGCCCTTCGATCCGTTTTCCCACGTCATCTGTGATATTTTTCCAGAGTTCAACATCGATAGATCGGTTGAACGCCTTTCCAGTGAAAGAGAGTACATCTGTATCCGGCTGGTGGATCACCACACCTATCTCTATGGGGATCTGCATACCCTGGTGTGTGCCGTAGATCCCTGCAAATTCCATATCGATATAAGCGGTGCTGGGTGTCATTCGTGAAAGAGGTCGAATACCCTTTCTATTTCAGGAACATCTTGAGTATTTCCCATACCATTGCGTTCAACCAGAGTAACGCGGGAAGGGTGTTGTTCAAGAACTGCATTACAGGGAGTATCCAGCGTATCAATTCGAGTTGAAGCAGGAAAGAGATCTGCGTTATTGAAATTTGCATTAAACGTAAACGAGGTACCGGAAAACAGGGGAAGTTCAAATACTCCGAGAACGCTCTGAATTCCTACGATACGGTTCTTTTCACCGGTGATAAATACGTCTGCCTTGTCCGTCATGAGTATTCCTGATGACAGGTTCTGTTATCGATCATCTTGAACATACTCTTACGCTGGCTGAAGGTGAACCGGTATTCTGCCGGATCAGAATATTTTTATCTCAATTGCCCTTCGCGTTCAATCCGTTCCGATGCGATCTCACAATACCTTGAGTCGATCTCAATCCCGATCCCTTGGCGGTTGCACTGGGACGCTGCAACAAGCGTTGAACCGCTGCCCATAAAAGGGTCCAGCACAATATCCCCTACAAAAGAAAAGAGTTTCATGCACCGGAGCGGGAGTTCAACAGGAAAAGGAGCAGGATGACCGATCTTCGTCTTTTTTTCCCCGTTAAATGTCCAGAGCCCGTTGGTCCACGCCATAAACTCATCCCGTGAGATATCTGACTTGCGGGACCCGCTGGTCTTCTTCCAGGTGTTTTTATACAGAACTACTATCAACTCAACAGGAGCAATGACGTACGGTGCGGAGGCGCTTACCCACGATCCCCATGCGGTTCTCCGGGAAATATTTCCTTCGTTCCAGATAATTGTCGAGTGATAGGAAAATCCTGCCTTTTTTGCAATCGTGGTCAAATCAGCTCCTACGCTCTGCTGGCCCCCCTTGTTCTTGTCAAGCGGGATATTGAGACAAAATCTCCCGTCGTCCCTGAGCCATTTACGGCACCGCCTCATCCAGGTGTCTGAAAAGATAAGGTAATCCTCATAGGTTCCCCGGTCATTATGGGAATTGTATTGGATATCCACGTTATACGGAGGCGACGTAATGACAAGGTCAACACTTTCGGATTTGATTGCTCCGGTAGTAAGAACATCATCATTGAGGATACGGATCCCCCCCCTTTCATAAAAAATATCCTCCCCCACGATGGTATCTCTGATAGATCTCTCTCTGCAAGCAGTAAAGTATTTTGCGAATCCGATAACCGTGATAGGAAATGGCTGACAGTTCACTCCCGTCCTGCATAATAGAGGACTATCGCGAGCACGATCAGTGAGCAGACCACAAGAACCGGAAATGTGTAACCATCATCCTGCAGGGGGATATTTCCATTCGGGGGCATGCCTGGAGTGGATACTGGGGGAGCGGGGTATTTTACCGTGAATATTGCTTTACTGGAGATATTCGCGTTTTCCCCCCAGACGGTCAGTTCATAGTCCCCTGGCAGCAGACCCGGTGCATCGAGATCCCATGTCCAGGTGTTCATATGATAGCCCGCTAATACCGGGATGGTTTTTACTGTAACGATATCGTGTGTATTTCGTATACGGATTTCAGTATCGATTGTATTTTCAGTCCCTATGTTGGTTGTTCCGGAAATAACGATGCGTTCACCCGTTATCTGATCAGGAATCCGGAATCCTGAAGCCGGGATAAGCTTGTCGAAATGGATGGCAGGTTCCTCAACAAAGAAATATTCCGCCTGGAATGCATCATCAATGCCCGGGATGGACGAAGTGTTCAGGATCTGATCCACCACCATGCGGATATTCCCTCCCAGATCCTGGCGAGGCCCGAGTCTTGCAACGATCTTTCCCCGGTTCATGACCGCGAGATTACCATTGACGTCTGTTCCCCCTTCAATCTCCAGGATGCCACTCGTACCCGGGTCCTGGAATACGATGGCATACTGCCCGCTGGAAAAACTGTCGGTGGCAGAAGGTTTGATGGTAATCGAGAAATTCCCGTGACGGTCCGGGGCGGTTGTCAGGACCTCAAAATGATCTCTTCCGACAATCCATATCCCTACCGTGCCATTGACTGCTCCGGTCCCGCTTACGGAAAAAGAGTCTCCCTTGGTGATGATCCCCGGAGCGCTTGTCGTAAAATAGACTGTTGCAGTAACCGGGATTACTATGATCGCGAGGAGCAGGATGATAATTGCTGCTCCTACTCTAACCGTGCTCACTCAAAGCCCCACCAGTAATTATTGAATAAGAATCTTTTAACCTGTGAATTGTTAAACGCTTTCTGTGCCTGTAAACATGTACCCGGCCATCCACTCCATCTTAAGTCAGGAATCCGGCAGGATATTTTCGCCAAATGATATTTTCATTATCTTTTACGCGGGTATCATACGAGTGGTATAATCCATCACTTTGTTGTAATTCTGTCGTTTCCTATCGACAAAATTCTGGTATAACCAATCTAAAAAATTTTTGGGATTTGTATATATCAGCCGGTAGTTTATAAGCGGGTTTTACGAAATATCATGGGTCTTGGGGATATCTGGTTGCGTTGTGGAGAACTTGCATAGGTACTGATCGGCTGATTCACAAGTCTTCTCTGATGTGGTGGATGATTTTTTAGTTATCCGATTATTAAACTGGAATACAATTATTAAATCCATCGGGGTCCCTGATCATGGATATAGTTTTATCGAAATTCTTCGGTGGATTATCGTGTTCCCAAAAAGGTCTTTCTTGTGATACTTAATCGAAAAGGGGAATTTGTATCTTGAAAAACCGTTTAGAAAATAAGAATCAGTGCTCTTATCTGCAGTAGAATCTAAAAAAAACTAATTAACCTCGTGATTATAAGGCATTCTCAAAGATGTTTACCTTGAATAATCTCGAAAAACCCTTCAGGTGCTTTTCGTAATTGGGGTCTGATTGACCCTCGCCACAAAAAAATTAGATGTAGGGGTTCCGGAGAGCCTTGCCAACACCGAATGTTGCGCGCTCTTCGAGAGTCTTCTTGTTCTTGGAGATCTTCTCGTTGGCGAGCTTGGTCACGAGTTCAAGACCGGGCTTGACCTTCTCAATTGGCTGGGTCTCGAAGCAACCTGCTGCCATTGCCTTTGCCCAGACCGAGTCTCCGATCTTGGACCTGACAAAGACGGTGCTCCATCCATCGGGGCTGCCGACGGAACCGGTGGAGATGTCACCGAGGTTGGCAACGTAGTCAAGGCAGACGTGGCAACCGGGCTGCTCGTACTTGTGGGTCACTTTGAGCGGCAGCTGGACGACCTGTCCGCGCTTGCCGTATACCCAGAACTTGCCCTTGCCGATCTCCATCTTCTTGACGGATTCCATCTTCATGGCTGCGTGGTCTTCCACGAGCTGGAGGATGCTCTGGTACGGGAAGTTCTCCATGCAGAAGATACCGACTGCAAGAGCAATGCTGGCGCCGACATCACGGGCACCAATCGGGTAGAGCTGGAGTTTCCGGATTGCCTGCATCTGGCAGGGGGTACCGACGATACCGACCTTGTCCAGACCGAAGCTGCGGGTTGCTTCCTTGATCAAGGAAACGTTCGGGCTGATGTTGTACTTGGTTCCGGCTGCTGCAAGCAGTTCAGCCTTGGTGTTGACGATCGCCGGAATTGGTCTCCATGGCTCGATCATATCCAAGTTCGAGTTGTCCATCATGACTTTCGACGGGTTCTTTGCGCGAATTCCTTGGTTGCTGCAACAATTGCTCCGTCAATGATGCCTTCGTCCAGCGCAAATGCAAACAGCGAGGTGACGATACCGCCATCCTGGGCGCGCTTGAGAAGCTCCTTGTCGGTGCTCCGGGCTGAGACGCATGATTTGTAAATACCGAGTTCTGCTCCCATTTCAATCACCTTCACTGGAGTGCCGCCATTATGGCCTCGTTGATCGCCTCGTAGTTCGATACCACATCAAAGCTGAACCAGCTCCGCGGGCACTGGTTGTAACAGGCACCGCACTTGATGCACAGGTCGCGCTCGCCCTGGGGCTTGCCGTACTCGTGGGTAATTGCATTGACCGGGCAGGCTGATGCACAGCTGCCGCATCCCATGCAGAGACCCTGGTTGATGACGTTGGTCATCAGGTCGCAGAAGCATGCGCTGGTTCCCTTGTCCGCTGCCATCATGAGCGGCTTGAGGAATGCAGTCGCGAGGTCCTTCTGTTCCTTGGTTCCCTTGAGGAGCAGGTATGCCATAACCGCAACGTTCCTGATCATCTGCGGGGTCGGTGCGCATCCGGGGATGTACACGTCGACCTTGATCAGGTCACCGATCGGCAGGTATGCCTCGTGTGCCGGCTGGTTCTGCTGGCCACCGCGGGAGAACCGGGTGATGTTGCCATAGCAGGCGCAGCCGCCGAGTGCGACGACCACTGCCGACTTTTCACGGGTTTCCTTGATCTCTGCTACTGCGAGTTTGTCGTTAATACAGACTGAACCCTCGACGAACGAAACATCGACCTTCTGGATATGCCTTGCGTCTGCAAGTGTTGGCATGTATTTCAGGTCGACATACTTGTCGAGGAGTGTTAATAATCCGGCATAGTTGTCTGCTAATGCCACAGTACAACCGGTACACCCACTCAGGTGCGTGTAACCTACTGTAATCTTGTCTGCCACAGGCTTAACCTCCTTTTTTGTTTCTGGTGCTTTTGGTGCTACGTCAGCCGCTTTCAGGGGAGCCGCAGATTTTGGCGGTTCCGGGCTGGCGTCCTTCTTCTTGAAGATTGATAGTAGTCCCATAATCCACTCCTATAGTTTCCAGTATCACCCGAATTGTCTTCGGTATTGCTCTCTGAAGTTCTTCAGAAAGTCCGAGTTCAAACTCCGGGGCTGTAACCCGTGCCGGCTGGACTCCGATGATCGTAACCTCGATCTGGTCCTTGATCCGCTGGAGCGGTTCGGCAAGATCCCACGAATGGGCATCACGGTATGCGCCCGGGGGCAAATCCTCGGGCCTGAGCTTGGTAATAGATCCAGGCTCCGCGCCAAAATCGGCAATATCGACGATGATAAGTTTCTTCGTCACTTCCGGGTCGATCAGGGTAAAAATAAAGTGCGGGCCTCCAAGGCCTGCATCCTGTATCATTACATTGTCGGGAAGCTGGAGTTTCTCCATCTCTTCGATTACTGCCGGACCAAAACCGTCATCGGCAAACAGGGGGTTTCCACACCCTGCTATCACGATCTCTGGATACAGCATCGCGGGTTACTCACTGGATGAGCTTCTGAGCCACTACCTTGTTGTTCTCATCCACGACGATCATGTGGGTTGCACATGATACACAGGGGTCGTACCCGCGCATGATCACTTCAGCAAGCTGCCAGGGCGCACCCTTGAGTGCGGCACTGCAGGTGGCAAAGTTCCAGGTGGTCGGGACGAGCATGCTGAAGTACTGGACCTTCCAGTCCTTGACGCGTGCAAGGTGGACATCGGTACCGCGGGGGGCTTCGTTGGATGCCCAGCCGAGGGAACCGTCGCCATCGGGGATGTAGTCTGCAACGACTTTGCCGTTCGTGTTCAGAGCGTCAAGGCAGTCCATCATCTCATACAGGCAGTCCTGATACTCCATCTGACGGGCAATGTTCTGTCCGCAGGTGCCTTTCTCATCATAGTTCTTGTACGTGACGAGACGGGCACGCGGGCCGACTTCAACGGGCTGGCCGTCATACATCGGGATGCCGGTGCAGGCTTCCATCTGAGGGTTGACCTTGGTGCCGAGCTTGGTGGTCCCGCCGATCGGGTACCGGGGTTCTTCAAGGGTAACATCCATCTCGCCCATGTACCAGTCCCATGGCCTGACTTCCTTGAACCGGTTGATGTCCCAGCTGGGGCATTCGTCAAGACTTGAGCTGCCGTAGAACGCATGGGTTGCAAGGTAGCCCTGGTTGTGGAAACCGAGGTTCTTGGGCATCGCGACTTTCATGCCGCCAACGTCCACGAAGTCTCTGTTGTGGTAGTTGCGGATGACAGCGATCATGAACTCTGACTGAGCGTGCGCAAGGACAAGGCCCTCCTTCGCGAGGTCGTACATCTTGGTCTTTGCCTGCTCGGAGACATTGCGGTACATACCACCGATACTGGTGTTTCGCGGGTGGATACAGTCGCCGCCGGGAATCTGGCCGATGGTCTGGCCGATCTCACGAATGCGCTGGATGCGCTTTGCAACGGTGCGCACCGGTTCTTCTGCTGTGAACGGGTTGATCTTGGTCTCGGTACCCGGGATATAGTAATCGGGCAGGAGCAGGATGTTGTGCAGTGCAATGCTGTGCAGCCGGTTCGCGAGCTGAAGGATATGACGGAGCATCAGTGCGTCCTTGGGGATCTCACACTTGATGGATGCTTCCATTGCTTCAGTGGCCGCGAGGTTGTGGGCAATCGGGCAGATACCACAGACGCGGGACGCGATCTTGGGCACCTGCTCGGGCGTCTTGCCAACAGCAAGCTTCTCGACGCCCCTCACCGGGGTAATGGAGCACCAGTTACCCGTCTCGATGATGCCTGCGTCGTTAACCTTCAAGACGAGCTTGGAGTGTCCCTCGTGTCTTGTGGTTGGGGAAATCTCTACAACTTTCGACAAATATTATCGCCTCATGTAATGTTGAGTTGTTCCTATTGCTGTACAAAGTTATGTTAGATCTCTCATCTCTAGAGATAATTGACCGTAACAAGTACGTTCATCTTATCTTACACTACGGGTTTTATAACCTTTATGACTTGATCGCAGGACGGAAAAAAGAAGAAATAGGGACTTTTTTTGGCAAAATATTCCAAAATAGGCATATTTACGATATTCGGCGAAAATCAGGTCGAAAAAATTAATGTAATTAAAACTCGTTTAATTTTATAATTATTTGTAGAGATTATAAAAAAAATTAGTCCGTTTTATGCTTTTCTCCGTTCAGTTCATCAGCCAATTCGGCAATCGTGGCCCGCCGTTCGGCATATGCATCATGCTGATGGATACTCTCCTCGTTGGTTTGTTTGATCGTGACCACCGAATCACCTGACAGGTACTCAAACTCTGCAAGGACTTTCTTGGCCATTTCCCTGACACAGTCCTCCACGAACCGGGGATTCTTGTGCGCGGCGAGAACCACGGCCCCTTCGTCTCCCCGCTTGAGAAGCTCATAGATGCCGCTGCTCATCGAGTCCTTGACAATACGGATGATCTTCTCAAGATCTACATGCTGGTCATCATCAGTCTCAATACAAAGGAACCCCCTTCCCCGCTGGTTGTGGGTAGCCATGGGAACTGCAACGAAGAACTCGTCGATCTTGTCCTTGCTGACCTCGAGGTTCTCCAGTACGCGCATTGCCCGCTCCTTCATGATATTCTGTGCGCAGGGGCAGGCAGTCATACCCGTAACCTCCGCACCGATGCTCTTTCGCACGATCGGGGTCCGGAACGTCCGCCGGGCGACAGCACGTGCATGTACTTTCACTACTTCCTCACAGGCTGTGTGACTTACCGGGGTCTCGCGCTTCACCATGTACTCACTGCGCATGAGCACTTCGGTCCGGTCCGCGTATTCGTGACGGTCGAGCAGTTTCCGTGCGACAACGCTGCAGAGTTTTTCAATCATGTTGACATCCCCGTCTATAGCCTGCTGGAGTACTTCATCGATTACTTCAAAATTCCGGGAAAGGTTGGCTCCTTTAAGGCTGCCGGGCAAATCGACGAATACATCGAAATTGGAGATGAAAATGACTGGACGTTTTTCGTGGCGGTGTACTTCAACGAGTTTTTTTACGTTTTTAACTCCGACACGGGTAAGATTTATACGGACGTCAGGAGAAGAAGCTTGAACATCAGGTAGTTCTCTGCTGAAGGATTTGTCCGGGGCCTGATCATTAATGTTGTTTTTAATAGGTCATCGCATCCAGATGGTTATTCACGTGTGCTTCTTTAGTGTTTTCATATAATATTTATGTGCTTTGTTGCTGATTACTAATCGATACCCTATGTTAAAAAAATATTATGAAGCTGATGCAGATATCGGCGTTCTGAAAGGCAAACGCATTGCAGTGATCGGCTATGGTTCCCAAGGGCGCGGGCAGTCCCTCAACTTAAGAGACAGCGGGCTCGATGTTGTGATCGGTCTGCGGCCCGGCAAGAGCTGGGACGCTGCGAGCAAAGACGGCATGAAAGTCGCGAAGGTCGCTGATGCGGTCAAAGGGGCTGATATCATTCAGATCCTCCTTCCGGATGAGCACCAGGGTGCAATCTTCAAAAGTGAGATTCTTCCCCACCTTAAGGAGAACAAGTGCCTCATGTTCTCGCACGGGTTCAACATTCACTTTGGCCAAATCGTTCCTCCGGCAAATGTTGATGTGGTTATGGTCGCACCCAAGGGTCCAGGTTTCATGGTTCGCCGCCAGTATGAGGAGGGGAAAGGGGTACCCGCGCTTATCGCTGTTCACCAGGACCACACAGGAAATGCGCACAAAATTGCCCTTGCCTATGCCAAGGGTATAGGAGCAACCCGCGCGGTTGTGCTTGAGACCTCATTTCGCGAAGAGACCGAGACAGACCTCTTCGGAGAACAGGCAGTTCTCTGCGGTGGCTGCACATCTCTCGTTAAAGCAGGTTTTGAGACGCTGGTCAATGCCGGGTACGAGCCGGAGATGGCCTATCTTGAAGTCTGCCATGAGCTGAAACTGATCGTCGACCTCATCTATGAAGGCGGTTTGACCAACATGCGTCAGTACATCAGCAATACAGCGCAGTACGGTGATCTTACCCGAGGTCCCCGGGTCATAGGCCCGGAAGCCTATGAGGCAATGCAGGAAATTCTCGAAGAAATACAATCCGGCAAGTTTGCCCGGGAATGGATGCTGGAGAATATGGTCAACCGTCCTATGTTCACTGCACTTACCAAAGCCGATGAAGAACACCTTCTTGAGGAAGTCGGGAAAGAAGTCCGTGGGATGATGCCACAGTTCCGTCAGTAAATCCCTTTGGGATTTCTATCCATTTCCGTTTTGGGGAAACCACCTCACGGTTCAGAAAATAATTCCATTCGGGAATTATTTCCTCTTTTTTCCGTAGCGGAAAAACAGCGTAATTATTAAAAGATCCTCGGTCATTTGAATTTCTTCGCGGGAATTCAGTAAAAAAAAATACCAGCCAATCTGCTTCAAGACCGATCATATTTTCCGAAAATAACCTGTCGGCTGATTGAAAAGGGACTGACGAAAACATTCATTCCTTTCAAGACCCGGGGAAAGCCTTTTGGAGATGTCGAACCTTTATATTATACAACTATGACGGACTCCTATGAAAACCTCCTCAGGCAGGCATACTCCAATATAACTGAAATAACGGAATCTTCGGAGCGTTTTGTAGTTCCCGAAGCGAAAGCATACGTCGAAGGGAAGACAACGGTCCTTGAAAACTTCGCAGAAATTGCCGGTAAAGTCCGTCGTGACCAGGATCATCTTATGAAATTCCTTCTTGGTGAGCTGGGAACCAGCGGTAAAATCGATGGGAACCGGGCTATTTTCAATGGGAAATTCGAGATCTCGCTTATCAAGATGATCATCAAGAGTTATGTCGAGGACTATGTTATCTGTTCAGAGTGCGGAAAACCTGATACGCGGCTGGTAAAAGACGACCGGATCATGATTCTCCGGTGTGATGCCTGTGGAAGCCACCGCCCGGTGAGGAAACGCAAGGCCAGAACCGAACCAGTGTCTGAAAACCTGGAGGAAGGTACAATTATGGACGTGGAGATCCAGTCCATCTCCAAGCGTGGTGACGGTGTTGTGAAAATGGGCCGTTATATTATGTATGTGGCTAATGCAAAGCCCGGGCAGAAGGTCAAGATCAAGATCTCCCGTATCTCGGGATCTATTGTCTTTACCGAGAGGGCGACAGAATAAATTTTATCCCTTACTCTCACTCCTTTTTTCGATATTCCCTGACAGCAAGATCTCTTGCTGTCACGCTGCCTGTGACAACAGATAAAAATGGGTATAATCAGAAATTGAAGTTTTGTTCTGTCGGGCCACCGGTCTTTACGATGGTTATTTCATAACTGAAGGGTGGAATTTTGTCATAAATGCTGTCATAGCCCATCCAGCGTCCGTCAACAACATAGGTCAACGGCCTGACTTCCTCGAGGGTAAATTCCTTGGTGGTATCGGTGGCTTTCTCTATCACCATGACCGGTTCAATCAGGCCCCAGTCAATACCCCCCTTCACATAGGTCTGGTAGCGGGGAATCAGCTGGGAGCCCTGTAACTGGCCTGCCTGCTCCGTGCTCAATGCATACCCCAGAACGGGTTTTTCTGATTTGATGGTGATCTTGAATTTGTCCTTCGGATAGAGGAATTTGTAACCCATCAGGGTCTTGAAATCGTAGGTCTTGTAGGTTGTTGTTGTGAGCATGCCTGTTTCATGCAGGACCTCTTTCCCGACCGGAGCAATTGTTGCCGCTGTCGTGACAATGGTTGGGGTAACCGGTGTTGTGGTCGGTTCAGCAGTAGTTGTTGGTGGAACGGTCTGGACCGTTGTTGGGATAGTTGTCAGGACTGGAGTCTGGGTTGGTACACCCAGATTCACTGTACAACCTGCGATACAAACAGCTACCATGAAGAAGTACGGCCACAAGTAAAATGCTTTTTTTTCTGAGCATAGTTATTACGGCTTATTTTTTTTATCAAGATAATAGTTATGGGATCAGCCCGCACAGGTTGATAAAGGTGCCCGAAGAATGCGCATTCCGGCAGCCGTAAAAAAGTATATAAAAAGAATCAGTGCTTTTTTAACCCTTTGATGAGCTCGTCACAGTGACCAGAGATCCGTTTACAGGCTTTTTTGATGAGGGGAATGGGATTTTTCTTTCCTTTGGTGGTAACAAATAGTTCCGGGTCAGAAAACTGGAATTCAATCATATATCTGGCAACATCGACATCAGGATCCCGTAACAACTCCTCTGTGAGGGCGTTCATGAACGTGTGCCCCTGACCCTGGATGACGAGGCGTGCCTTGTCTTTTTCGAGCTCAAGTACTTTTACAATCATGCACCTATGGTTGGGAACCTGAAAACTATTAAAGTATGGGTGGCGACGAACGCCCGTCCTGGTATGCCGGGACGTTTCCGGTAAAATGAGTTCAGATACCTTCAGGGAAATTCATAGATGTCGCCATCCATGCCGAGATGGGGTAAATCCCAGGGAAGCAGGTGGCTCTGATGGACACAACGGAAATCTTTTGGTTTGAGTCTGTCCGCAAGCATGCACGCCTCGAGATAATTCATGTGTTTGTGAATTGTTGTAATTTCTGACGGTACAAGTGCGTCCAGCATGAGAAGATCAAGATTACTCAGAAGGTCGAGACTCCTCTGCGGGATGTCGCGATTAGTATCTGATGTGAATCCCACCCGGGATTTCCCGGTATCGAAAAGCAAACCGCAGGTGTATGCCGGGGGATGCTTGACCATGAACGGAGTTATGGTGATACCATAGAAGCTGAACGGTTCGTATGGCTGGATGATCCGTTTATCAAAAGTAAGGAACTTGAATATCTCTGTGCAATAATCCATAACCGGGGGGCGGCGAATACCGGTGGGATATGCTGGACGCGGTAAAACTCTCCAAATCCCATGAAATGATCATAATGCCCGTGTGTCCAGATAACCGCGTCGATGTGCGGCGATCCGTACCGCAGCAGCTGCTGACGGAGATCAGGGGAGGAATCTACCAGCAGGTGAAAGCCTTCATTCTCTATAAGAAGTGATGTCCGCAGGCGCATTGTACCGGTTGTTTTTGCATGGGTACACTGGGGACATGTGCATCCGATCTTTGGCGTACCGATTGCGTCGCCGGTCCCGAGAAGGGTAATTCTCATGGTTATAACCAGTTCAGGTGACGAATTGCTTCCCTGTTTTTCACCATGTGAATCCCTTTTTCGATATCTTCTGCACCGATATTCTCCCGTTTGTCCATGAGAGCGGAAAGGATAGCTTCCTTGACCATCATGCGGATATCCGATCCCGAAAATCCTTCCGTCTGGGCGGCGAGGCGCTGATAATCGATGGTACAGTGGAGTGATCCCGTCACCTTCTTCAGGATATTTTTCCGCATATCCTCATCGGGAAGCGCAAACTCCACAACCTCGTCGAACCTGCGCCATGCCGCTTCGTCGAGCAACTGGGGGTGATTCGTTGCTCCTATCAGCACAACGCCGTGTTTGACGAGATTCATCTTGTCGATATTTTTTAACAGGGAGTTGACAGCACGTTTCATCGCACCGTGATCGTCAGCGACCCGGCTTTTAGCAACGAAATCAAATTCATCGATGAAGAGAATTGCCGGCGAGAGTTTCTTTGCCAGATCGAAGATACGGTCAATGTTCTTGGAGGTCTCACCAAGATACTGTGATGTGATCATGGAAAGGCGGACTTCAAGGATTGGCATATGCATGGTATGGGAAATGGCAAGGGCAAGTGAAGTCTTTCCTGTTCCTGGTGGCCCGACAAAGAGAAGTTTTCCCACTTCATAGATCCGGTGGTCTTTGAGGAATTCCCGGTGGACGATCGCGTGCTGGATCTTACTGATGACCGCGAGTTGTTCGTGCGTACAGATAAGGTCTTCCATTCTCTGCTCGATCTCTTCCGGGGCAAGAACAATGACAAGATCGAGAGCACCGCGAAGTTTTTCATCTTCACCGACCAGTTTTGAAATTCTCATATCAAGGAATGCTTTTGTATCCTCGTAGAGGGGATTTGTCGCTCTGACCGTTTCATAGGATATTTCCAATGAATCAATACCCTCAAAATAAAAAGCGAGCGTGGGATTTCTCTCTATGATGGTCTTTCCCCCCTGTTTGAGGAACCATTGAGCTGCCGGTTCAAGTGCGGTGATGCGGAGACGCTGTCCGAACTCCTCGTAGGAAACAAACGGATTTGAAGACATCTTCTGATGGGCATCGGAGATGCCCAGCGTGCGCTTGATCAACCCGTCACTGACATACACCGGTCTTTTGGCGTCCGTTGCATGGGCGATACTAAATATATCACGGCATGCTGGGGTTAAGTCGTTGATATCCAGTTTTGGGTTCTGGTTGAAAATTTCGGCGGTCAGCACGACTTCCATTATGTGCAGGGCATCAGAATCTCCGGTCATGGCAGTAACCTTAATTATTCTTCTTGTAATTGAATAAGCCTATCTCACCGGGTTGTAACAATACACCCTTCAGCCGTGACGATAATGGTATGTTCTGCCTGGGAGACAAGCGACCCCGGAATATCAGAAAGGACCGGGTAGACATGGAGTACCTGCGAGCGGAGAAGGGTTGAGAGAGCGAGATCCACTCTCCTCTCCTTCAGCCAGCGCCGTGAAAACGGGAGCCCGCGACGGTCTCTGATCTGTTCAAGAATTGCCCTGCCCGCAGGGATTCGGACGGGTTTTTGGGAGATCTGGGAGTAAATCTCCTTCCGCGTTTTTTCCATTACATGCCCACTGCCGGTTGTCGCGAACGGTTCAATGGCAAAGACCATCCCTTCTTCAAGTACCACACCCCCGTGTATTCCGATATTGGGAATGGTGGGTGACTGGTGAAGGATATACCGGTCAAGCCCATGTCCGGTAAGGTTGGAGATCGGCCGGTATCCCCGGCTCTCAATTGCTGTCTGGACCGCCATGCCAAGATCCCCGGCAGTTACTCCGGGCCGGATAATACTGATGGCTGCTTCAAGCGCCTGCCGGGAAGCTTCTACAAGCAGGGAGTTGACACCAAGGTCAATGGTTGTTGCAGTGTCCGCGATATATCCGTCCACTTGTACGCCGAGATCCAGTTTGGCAACATCCCCTCTGGCAAATATGCGGGTATCTCCGGAAGAAGCGGTATCGTGGGCAGCATCCTCGTTTAATGAGAGGTTGAGGGGAAACGCAAGCGCAGCCCCCTCTTCGATGACCCGCGATTCTATCGATTCAACAATATCCAGATAGGAAGATCCGATACGGATTTCCTTTGCGCCGTCCCGCAGGATCTTTGCGGCAATAAGACCTGCTTCCCGGTATTTATCAAAGATTTCATCCTTCATATGACCAGGTCCTCGGGAAATACGGTGAAATTGTCAAAGCCCTTTTTTGTAACTGCACCGATATCCTCCAGCCGGACACCCCCGGTACCGGGATAATACAACCCTGGTTCTATGGTGATTACGTTACCCGCTTCGAGCGGTTTTCCCGAGGGTCCGACAGTTGGCAGCTCATGGATCTGCAACCCGACCCCGTGCCCGAGATTATGTACGAACCCTCGTGTGTCGCTGTCGTATCCCCGCTCTTTGAAAAAATCAACAACGAGCTGGTGCAGTTCTGCACCAGATATTCCGCTTTTTATCCGGGAAACAGCAAGGTGTTTTGCCTCGCGGAGGGCTGTATACATCTCAAGGATTTCCGGTGAGGGTTCACCTTTAACGAATGTCCGGGTCATGTCTGCGTAATACCCTGACTTCTCGTGGAGGGGGAAGAGATCGATGATGATCGGTTCATCTGCCCGAAGGGGGCCGGTGCCGGTCATGTGGGGGATCGCAGTATCCTCCCCGCACGAGACAATCGTATCCTCTGCGCTGCAACCGTGTTCCAGAAGCACGCAGTGCATGGTGTATTTTATGTGTTCTGATGTCAGGGGTTTTCCCTCGAGATGCAGGATCCCTTTTTTCACCGTGGCGCGCCTGATCAGCGAGACCGCGTGTCCCATTGCGGTCTGCGTTACATGCTGGACGTTTTTTAGGCTATTGATCTCCGGACGGGACTTTTTCGCCCGCATCGAGAGGACTGTACCCTTATCAACCGTCACGGAACAGAATTCCCCAAGGGCATTTGCCAGCGCAATGGGAAAATTCGGGGGAACCAGTATTTTTTTTCCCACTTGACCAGCAATCATCTGCGCGGTCGCCCGGTAAGGGTCTCTCTCTTTTTTTATGATCTCCGGAAGGCCGGCTTCGGCCCGTGTCATGATTGCGGTTTTCCCTTCGCGTGACGCGCGTCCAACCTCCATCTGGGAGATGATAATGGTCCCTTTCTCCCCCGGCTTCCTGAAATAAACAAAAGGATCACTTGTCGTAAACTGGGTCAGGTACCTCATATCTGCATCCCGCGAGTTGGCATATACAACATAAGCGTCAGTTCCGCGTTTCCTGATCGCTTCTGAAAGTGGATCCATGTGGTGGGATATTTGTCGTGAAACGTCAAGTACTTTTATTCCGGAGTTGACGTATCTGTGATGGATGAGAATACAAAAGACCAGTTCAAATGGAAATTTTACCATCTTACCGTAGAGATCAATATTATCGTATTACTTGTCGCAATGACCATACCTGTTTTTTTAATTATTCATTCCCCATACACTGTTCCGATTATTGTTGGAATGCTGGCTCTTGCCCTTATCGTGTCTTCGGATTTTATCAAAAAATACCGTGAGACCAAAGCGTGGCTTGATAATAACGCAGAGAAATAACATACAAAAGAAAACGAATCGTAGATACCCTGTAAGCAGGATGCAGGTCTCGTATGATAAGGAAAATGAAGGATGAAATTGAACTCATGAGCCGTCATCTCGAAGTAGCAAAGGCAGTTGCAGATCACCAGCCTATCGGTATTATGAAACTTTCCGAGTTGCTCGATTTACCCTCCCATCGTATCCGGTATTCCCTGCATGTGCTGGAACAGCTCGGGTATATTCGTGCATCACCTGACGGTGCCGTTGCAACCCCGCAGACCCACGAATTATTCCTGCACCTCAACGAGGACCTGAATGACCTCATCCACTTGTTATCGGAGATGAAAAAGAAATAGTCCCTGAAGTGCGGGTTCCCGCGCACTAATCTCTCCGAACCCTCCTCATAGTTACCTTTAAAAGTACTCAGAAAGAATCTAATAAGGCGCAGTGATAGTGCCTCCCTAACTCAGTTGGTAGAGTGTCGGACTGTTAATCCGAATGTCACAGGTTCGAGCCCTGTGGGGGGCGTTTTGGGGCCCGTAGCTCAGTCCGGTTAGAGCGCCCGGCTCATAACCGGGCGGTCATGGGTTCGAATCCCTTCGGGCCCACTGCCCCGTTATTTTTTCCCGCCTTTTGGTTACTGAAAATTTTCCGCTGAATCCCATTTGAAAACCTTTGTATCATGGGACATGCATACGAAGCAGCATGAAATGTCCCGTATGCGGGATGGACTGCGTGAAGTCCGCAAAAGACATCATTGCCCTGCTGCCCGCGATTTTTCTTCCGTGTGCCGAGTGCAGCATCCGGACACTTGACAAACGGGCCCCCCTGCCATCCCTTGAATACGGACAGCCCTGTTCCTGCGGGAAGCGGTTCATCGATGAAGTATTTGCCCATATGTATGTCATCATGGTTGAAGAGGGAGACTTGCCGCCAACGGCTCCCCTCCTCGCTGTCGGCTCCCCGCTCGTGCACCCGGGATACGCGATGGACCGCCCTCCGTTTCTTCCGCAGAAATCCCTTACCCTGCTCACTTCCGCTGCAACAAAAAAGACCGCGGAACGACTGATGGAGGAAGTGCCAGAACTGCGTGGCGTAATAAAAAAAGAAAATTTCATCCCGGGCATCGCCAGCCCGGATATCGATTCCGTTCCCCGGGTCTATGAACTCCTGGCCGGCTGCGATGTACGGGCGGATATTTTCCCGCTCAGGACCGGCCCGCTCGTGATGTATAAGCAACAGTCCCGCATCCATATCGAGTTCCCTCGAAGCGGGTACCCGAAAATCTATGCGGTCGAGCAGCATGTGGGAAACCCCCCGGCCCGGCATTTTGTGGACGCATGCTGCGGTGTCGGGACACTGGGTCTTACAGCAGCCTGTCTCGGGGTTCCCCATGTTGTATTGAACGATGCATGGTATGCATCAGCGTTCTGGTCAGCATTCAATCTTGAAGTCAACCGGGAATATCTCCGTGTCGATCGGGTACGGATATTTGAGCAGGAGGAAGATATGCAGAAACACCCGGTTATGAAAGAGCCGATAAAAATTGCCGAAACAGAAGGTGAACAGATCATTGAGGTATATCAGGGAGATTTCCACCGGTTGCATACGGTTCTCTCGTTAAATCTTCCACCGGTTACTGTTTTCGACCTGTTCGAAAAGAGCGATACCCCTGCATTGCACCGGATCCTGGATGACTGGAAGAAAACTGTGGGAGGGGAGGTTTTTATACCTTAATCCTCTCTCCCCGGCCGATAATTTTCCGGGTAAAAAGCCTTTATTGACCAGTGCACAAAGGTATATGGGGACTAGCCCGGGTGGCTCGGCGTCACTTGTAACCCGAAACCGTCGGTACGCGGGGGGCGAAGTTTGACTGAGGCTGCAACGGCCTTCGGGAACCTGTGTGTCCTGACAGTGAAACCTCGTCCCATGAGGTCGATGGCCAGGTATCAATATTCCGGAGGGAATAACGACCTGTTGCTGCGGGAACCGGTTCAGGCCCGGAAGGGAGCAGACTCACCGCAGACATCCGGCGCCCATGGGGTTACGGGGCTGAGGATGGATGCTTTGGCGAACGGAGAAACGTACAGTCGACCGATAACCCGTCCCCATTGACGATTATTATGGCGAAAGTGACCATTATCGGCGCTACGGGCAATGTTGGTATGTTTGCTGCCCATGCGATCTCGGCGATTCCTCATGTCAGTGAAATCCTTCTCTATGGGAGGGAAGGGCGCGAGTCTCTTCTGAAAGGTATTACCCAGGATCTTATCGACTCCTTTGCCGCGCGGGGAACGGATATTGAGACCAGCTGGACGACAAATTTAAAGGATGTGAGCGGCTCTGATATCGTTGTCGTCACTGCGGGTGAACCGCGCAAGGCTGAGCAGGACCGGCTTGATCTCGCGCTGGGAAATGCAAAAATTATTGCCCCGATCGCAAGGACCATAGGCTCCACCGCCCCTGACACCAAGATTCTCATGGTCACCAACCCGGTCGATATCATAACCAGCGTTGCTCTGAAATATTCAGGTCTCAAGCCAAACCAGGTCTTTGGTCTTGGCACGCATCTCGATTCGATGCGCCTGAAATCCCTTATCGCAGCATATTTCCGGGTACATGTCAGTGAAGTGCATACCCGTATTATTGGCGAGCATGGCGATAGCATGGTCCCTCTCTGGTCTGCGACTACGATCGGGGGTATCAAGATTTCAAACCTGCCGGAATTTTCTCACCTGCCGGTACAGGATATTATCAGGTCGGTAAAGTGCAGCGGACAACAGATCATCCAGAATAAGGGCTCCACGGTCTACGGGCCCGGGGAGGCAATTGCGTCCCTTGTCCGAACGGTTATCGGCGATGAAAACCGCATTCTTACGGTCTCGACATATATCAGGACCGAGGTGCATGGTATGGGGGATGTCTGCATTGGTGTACCCGCACGGGTCAACCGGGAAGGGGTATTTCCTATTACTATCCGGCTCGATGAATCCGAAGTGATCGCATTCAGGGAATCGGTTGAAAAAATACGGGCAAACACCCGTAAAGTCATCGATGTTCTTGAAGAACAAGGAAAGGAAAAATAAGGTAAAAAGGAACGATAGAACCGTATTTTAGTTCAACGTTACTTCAATAATCTCTGCCCGCTCAACGCCAGGAATGCTTTTTAAAGATGTTTCCAGTGCGTCAGTTTCTCCGCCTGCATCGTTGATAATCGCGGCGAACTTGATTGCCTTGAGTCCGAAACCGATTGGCTCTATCTTCATGTCCTGGATACCCGGTAATTTCTGTTTCAGGGCCGTTTTCAACTGTTCAAGGTCTACTTCCGGAGATTCCGGCATGACCCTCATGATAACTGCAACACTGCCCATTTCGTTACGGTCCCCCGAATCCGCATTTCGGACAGACATAGGAGATACTCTGCTCCCGGCACCGGTAGCATCGTCTGATCTCAACACCGCAGGCCGGGCACTTAAACTCTGTTGCACCCTCTTCTCCGAGCGGAGCATTGCAGGACGTACATTTCTTATCTGACATTGATATCCTCCAAGGATTCCTATAGTATCTCTTTTGGAACCTTTAAAAGGTTGTACCGATCCTCGTACCTGAAACGGTCTTTCCTTTCAGGAATTTTTCTACACGGTCAGAACAGGATCCGTTGATAATTGTCGTTTTAATCTTTTTTTCAAGGACGAACGGGATAAAAAACGGATCGACGACCTCCGTTTTAAGAGAAATTTTCACCTGTTTCATCAGGTGGCCATCCTCCAGAATCCCGTCTACCGATTTGAGGAGCAGGAGATCAAGTCCTAGGTGATCCGCGACCCATGCGGCAATTGAATCTGAGGTGACATTCCACGAGTGGAGCAGCGGATCGTGCTGTCGCATACTACAGTAGGGAAGAAAAACGACCTGCCGATCCGGCACCTGCAGAAGAGCAGTGGTCTTCATTCCCTGTGAAGCAATGAACCAGCCATACTGGTCCATGGAGGCGATTGCCATCCAGTGCGCGGAATCGTCGTCAACCTTTGATTTTCTGACAGTATCCGCAAACATTCCTCCCCCGGGAACGATGAACAGCGGGCGTCCGGAGGCAAGAAGAACCGGGACCAGATGCGATACCCAATTGAAGAGGCTTCCCCCAATCTTCACAACAATCGGGGTGTCTGAATAATGGCTTGAAATTTTCCGAACCATGTTGGCGCTCCTTAATATTATATCATTATATTAAATACAAATTGTATACAAACATATTTTCTATGCGGGGGATCCTCCCACTTATTCTCTGTCTCGTGTGTGTGGTGCATGCCGGTGCAGCGGTTCAGATAATCGAGTTTTGTTCCGATCCCTATCTGCACGATGACGCGGACGAATATCTTGTCCTTTCCGGTAATGGTCTTCTGGACGATATAACAATATCAGATAACCATGGGGGATTCCGGTTCCCACCTGGTACAACCATCAATGGAGTCTCTGACGGTTGCCCGCAGCGCGAAGGCATACGAGCAAAGCCATGGGATGCTACCGGATTTCGAATGGCTGGATTATTCCCCGGATGTCCCGAATGTGATTAACGGTGATCCGCTCCGCTTGGCAAATACCGTGGACGAACTGGTGCTGTACGAAAAGGGCACGTCTGTACAGAAAATATTATGGCCGGGTGATGTAACACCCCGCGAAGGACAGGTTCATTATCTGGAAAACGGGACCTGGGATCGACGTATCCTGATGATAGGGCAGTCCCGTTTTACTCCTGCAGTGTTCCGGAATGTGTCGGTTACGACCTTTGTGTCGCCGGACTGCTCCAACGAGGTCTTTATGGATGCAATCAACCGGGCATCGGTCACGGTTTTTGTCAATATGTACGAATTCTCCAGTCCATCGCTGGGTGCATCACTCGTTGCAGCAAAAGCACGGGGGGTGGATGTCCAGGTGCTCATCGAGGGAGGACCTGTCGGCGGGATCAGTTCTTCTGAGAAATCACTGATATCGATTGTCAACAGGAGTGGCATTCCCGTCGTTTCTATGGTCTCATCCAAAACGGAACATGCGCCCTACCGCTATGACCATGCAAAATATGTCATTGTTGACAACAATTCGCTCCTCCTGACAAGCGAAAATTTCAAGAACAGCGGGCTTCCCCCGAAGGGGATGAGTGGCAATCGCGGGTGGGGTGTTCAGCTCAGGGATCCCGGGCTAGCAGGATATTTTACAGAGGTTTTTACAGCAGACATTGGTAGTATGTCGGTTGTTCCGTATACCGGAATGGAAGGGGACGCGGAACCGGCACCCTTCGAAAAACTTGATGCCGAGTTCCACCCGGCCCAATACGAAGGTGCCACCGTAACGCCCGTCATCGCACCGGATACCAGTTACCAGATCGTAGATCTGCTGGACAGCGCGCGGACCAGTATCGAGATCGAGCAGGCATACATAAAAAATGAGACCCCTTACACCCTGAATCCCTATCTTTCTTCGGCGATCAATGCCTCACGCCGTGGCGTTCACGTGCGGATATTGCTCGATTCATACTGGTTCAATGTGGAAGGACCTAACGATAACGATGAGATGGCAGCCCTGATAAACCGGATAGGGGCCTCAGAGCACCTACCCCTGGAAGCAAAATGCATCGACCTTTCTGTCAGCCCGGTGGAAAAAATACACAACAAAGGGGTCATCGTTGACGATGAACGGGTACTGGTCAGCAGCATCAACTGGAACAGCAATTCGCCAAATTTCAACCGGGAAGCCGGTGTCATTATCGACCATCCTGGAGCTTCCCGGTATTTCCGCGAAGTCTTCGATGACGACTGGAACCCGCTGGCAAATAGGGCCAGACCAAAGACCGATTATGTAAAGATCGCCATCGTCGCTCTTGTCATCGTGCTTTTACTTGTCATTTATCTCCGCCGTCGCCGGATGTAATTAATCCAGACCTGCAGGACATGACCGCATGACGTGTAATAGCGGGGGTAACGGGATGGTTTGTAAAAGAGTCAGAAGTTCAGATTTTTTTGAGTGCACACTGGCATACATCGCAAAGGTTGATGTCGCTCTCACCGGTTACGACGGCAAGCGCCCAGCGGTCTATCATCAGGTCCAGTTCACTTGAGATCTCGACTTCACCTGCACCTCGCTTTCTGCTCATGTACTGGCAGACGGCGGCTCGCGTGACACCCAGTTTTTTTGCGGCATCACTCTGGCTGAGTCCCTGCTTTTGTACCAGTCGGAATACCATCTCTGCCCGCATGGGGGGGAGCAGCGTCCTGACCATAGAATCGCAGTGCATCAGGGTACAGGTATGTTTTGTCATACGTACGCGGGCTGGATCTTTTGATTTTGTGTACTGCGGTTCTGGTAGATGATCTGGCGTGCATCGCGGAAGTTGAACTTCTCGATGATGAGCTGCCGCTCCTTGAGTTTCTTCAATGCATAGCGCACCGTACGGGGTGCCAGATGGGTCTTCTGTACGAGATCCTTGTGGGTCATCGCACCGCCCACATCCAGTATTTCCATTACCGTCTTTGATGACGGTGGTAAGGGTGTGGAATACATGATAATGATGTTAACAGTGTTAACATATCAAGCTATCGATCATTTAAACCCCCGTTTTCAATATTCATGCATGTTCGAGCGCCAGGAGCGGGTGGCGGTCCTCCTGCTGGTTGGTGTTGCCATGGTGGTAATCGTAGCTCATGTCGTACTGGCAGGTCTTGGGAAACAGCCGTTTGCACGACCGTTCACCAATAGTTCATCGGATGGTGAGCTGGTTGTCGTGGAAGGGCAGATCGATCAGATTACACTCACAAACAGCGGCGGACACGCGACCGTGCGTGTGAACAATCTCTCCATTTTCCTGCCCGCACAGGTTATACAAGAAGTATCACTGCAGAAAGGGGACAGAATATCAGTGTACGGGATTGTCCAGACCTATCGCGGAAAAAAAGAGATCGTGGTGAATGCTGCCGAAGATGTCCGCATTCTACCGGTAAAATCCCCATAAATTGGTTGCAAAAAACCCGTTGAGCCCGATGAGAATCCCTTTTTTGTGTCTCTCACAGGATGATTATGCACTTTTCTCTTTCGTATTGGAGATACTTGTGCAAAAAGAGGATTCGTCCCTCCCCGATTATGTTCCGGTTCCGGCGATTGATGCAAGAGCTGCCTGTGCAGCGTCCCTCACCTCTCCCTCCGAATCCTGAAGAGATTCGGTCAGGCCGGGAACGGCGCGTTTATCCGCAATGTTACCGAGCGCCCATGCTGCATTTTTCCTGACCATCTTCTTGCTATCCTTCAGGAGAAGGATTAATGGCTCGATCGCGCGCGGGTCGCGGAGTTTTCCGAGGCCCCACGCTGCTCCGACCCGGAGCCACTTATCTTCAGACTTGAGCGCCTCTAAAAGAGGCCCGACCGCCCGGAGGTCGCCGATTTTCCCCAGCGATTTTGCGGCGAGCCACTGGACATCGACGAAAGGGTCCCTGAGTGCTTCGATAAGCGGTTCAACTGCTGCGGGATCCCCCAGATCGCCCAATGCTTCAGCTGCCCGCCACCGGAAATTCAGGTTTTTATCTTTCAGCAACTGGATGTACCCGGCCACCCGTCTCTTATGTCGCTCTTCATTGGTTGCAATCTCCTCAGGTGTGGGTTCCCGTGCCGGTTCAGGGCCGGAAACCTGCGATTCGTCATCCCCCATACATTCCTCTTAAGCCACCCATACGTGATACCGCACCATTAAGGTTTTCCTGAACACCAGACTTCAAAATATCCTGAAAAACGAGCACTCTGAAAAGTATTTTGAGAATAAAAAGAGAGGAATCCCTCTGATGTCTGCTGTGCGATCCTTTATCCGGTGCCGGGCAGTATTTCCAGGGTAACGGAAAAATTTTTCACACTGTGGGTAAGGGCACCCGCGCTGATGACATCGATGTCAAGTATCGCATATTCCGGAAGCGTTGCCTCATCGATTCCCCCGGATAACTCTATCATGACACGGTCCCGCAGGCCGGCCTGTTTGAGGCTGGCAAGAGTTTCCCGAACTAATTCGGGGCCCATGTTATCGAGGAGGATGATATTTGCCCCTGTCTTTGCCGCAGTCAGGGCATCATGAGGTGTTTCTACCTCTACTTCGAGCTTACGGTAGGCTGATACCGCCTTTGCTGCCCGGATAGCATCGGTGAGCGGGACCAGCATCAGGTGGTTGTCCTTGATCAGGATCCCATCGCTCAGGCACATCCGGTGGGGGTCCCCGCCACCCAGCTGCACCGCTTTTTTATCGAGCGCCCGGAACCCGGGGCTGGTCTTACGGGTCGAGGCGATCCTGCATGCCGGATTCACCGCATGAACGATTTCCACCATTTTTCTCGTCTGGGTTGCAATACCGCTCATCCTCCCGATGATATTGAGGGCTGTCCTTTCCACCAGGAGGATCCCTTTTGCACTGCCAGCAAGCGAGAGAACAATTTCTTCCGGAATGACAGTATCACCGTCATGTTTCCTTGGATCGGCAATGATCCCGAAATGCATGAAAAGCGCTGAAGCCTCTTCGATACCTGCGATAATACCCTTCTGTTCCGACCGTATCACAGCCCTGCAGGTAATATCCGGGATTATAGCATCCGATGTCACATCGCCAAACGGTGCATCCTCCTCAATAAAACGAAGAAGGTATCTGTACAGGGACCATATTGTTCATCACGCTGTCCTGAGGATCACGTTCCGACGACAATGGGGTCATCCATCTTTTCCAGAAGCGAAAGGATTGAGAGCGCGGCAAGGTAGCTCGTGGCCTGGTTATCAGGTGAAGGTACGTTCGTTACCTGAATGTGGGCTTCACCAAAATCCCCCTCAATGAACAGCTCGTGCACGTTCCGGTCAACTGCAGGATCCACCCAGAGTTCCACATCGGTATCCTGGCCGGCAGCAAGACTCATGGCAACGGAGACATTCACATTTTTCGGGAAAGCCTTGATGCATTCATTCGCTTTTCCCGAAAAGATGAGACGCCGCTTGTCCGCTGTCATGCCAAGTGATGCCGGGCTTTTGGTAGTCCGGAGGAGCAGGCGGGTAATCTTCGAAATCCTGCCGATTTTGAGATTATCAAGCCCGAAAATTGCCCCGCTCGGGATGTAGACTTTTGTTCCGGACTCGAGTGCGGTCCTGCGGATCTGTTCCCGGAATGCAGAATCAGCAAGTGCACCCACGCTCATAATAATGAGTTTCTTATGGTGCAGGAGGACATCCTGCGCATGCATCCAGACCGCAACAACCGATGCGGCTTCAACTACAATATCGATATCAGCCTTTATGAATGATTCAAAATCCGCGTACGCCCGGGCACCCGATATTCCGGCAGTCTCCCGTGCCCTCTCGGGTACGACATCATATACGGCAGTGATGGTAAAACCGGTTGCATGCTCGGCGATAATATGTCCGATATTCCCACAGCCAAGCAGCCCGACCTTCATCATGATAAACAGATTACGGGTATCATCGGTTAAGCATTGTGCTTGTCATACCTCCATGGAATGAGAGAAACCGGCATTAATAATGGATGACGATCAACGCATCCTTAAGACCCTGTATGGAATCTTGCGGAGTTGGTGACCGGGATGAAGAGATGGCAAAGGGGCAGGATCTCCCCGATGCACTCCGCGGCCGTTTCGTCTTTATCGAGACCTATGGCTGCAGATACAATTTCGGCGATACCGCCAAACTGGTGGAGATCCTGCGGCGATTCGGCTGTACGATTGTGGAGACTCCCGATTATGCAGACGCCATCATCGTCAATACCTGCACCGTTGTCGGACCTACAGAACGGCGGATGCTCCGCCGGCTTGCAGGGTTTAGGGATCGGGACCTCTATGTGACCGGGTGCATGCCGGGTGTCCAGCGCGAAGCTATCCTTGCGGTATGTTCACCCACTTTTATTCATCCGGAAACCATTCATGACCTGTATCGTTGCATAGGAACGGTTGCCAAAGGGGGGGTAGGGATTGTCCAGCTGGCACAGGGATGTGCCGGTAACTGCACCTACTGTATCACGCGCCTTGCCCGGGGTCCCCTGAAAAGTTATCCGAGAGAGGACATCCTTAAACAGGTCCGGGCGTTTCTCCGGGCCGGCGCGTTCGAGATCCAGCTGACTGCTCAGGATGTGAGCTCGTGGGGGCTGGATACCGGACAACACCTGTCGGAACTCCTCACAACCCTTGACGACATTCCCGGCGATCACCGGATCCGCGTTGGTATGATGAACCCGGCAACCGTCAAGGGGCAAACCAGTGACCTCATTGAAGCGTTCTCCGGTGACCATATCTACAAATTCATTCACCTCCCGGTCCAGTCTGGATCAGATGCGGTTCTCGCCCGGATGGGCAGGCGTTATACCATTGCGGAGTTTGAGGAGATTATCAGGTTGTTCCGGAAACGGTATCCCTCTGTCACGGTCGCAACGGACATGATTGTCGGTTTTTGTGGAGAGACGCCGAATGATTTCTCTGCTTCTCTCAATCTTATCCGGCGGGTAAAGCCCGCCAAGGTGAACGTGACCCGGTATTCCCGGAGGCCGTTCACACCCCTTGCCCGGGAAAAAGACTATCCCGACCATGTCAAGAAAGATCGTTCCCGCATTATGAATGCCGTATCCGAAGAGGTATATGCATCCTGCAATTCCTTGCAACTCGGGAATATGGTCCCTTTTCTTGTCACCGAAACACTCCGGAAAGGGTCGGTAATGGCACGGTCCCCGGAGTATACCGGTATCGTCATCCGCGAGGATCTTCCCGTTGGCTTTGCGGGAGATGCGATTCTTTTAAAGGACCGGAAATACTTTTTTATCGGGGAACGCGTCTGTCCATCATAACGGCAACGCGATTTTCTTCCTTGTGTTTCCTGAAGATAGTATTATGATATATCCGGAAACAGAAACCGAGTGGTTTTATAGTGATGGCAGATACATTCCCTATCCCTGAGCATATTGAGACCATAACAGGTGATCCTGATGGATGAGATAGAGACCGGATTTGCAAAAATACTGGAACGGATCGATGAACTGAAAAAAACCGGGGAGACCCTCGCAGATACCGTCAGGAAAAACGATGCAAAACTCCTCGCGCGTATGGCTGATTCTGCTGTCCCCGTTGTCAAGACAGCCGGCCTCAACCTGCTGAAGAAGGGAAAGCAGGACACCAAGGGGGAGATCTATGATCCCCAGTATTACCCGCAGAAGATGATCATTCTCGGGAAAGCCGAAACGGCAGGGGTCCGTCCTGACAATCCCCAGATGCAGATCACCGACCAGTTCTGTGTACTGACCGAAGACGGTGATTTATTTGAACTGATGTACAGTTTCGATGGGTTCCTCACGGATTCCTATCTCAATCCCCTTGATGCAAAAAAGGCCATGGATGAGTACGGGTACGATATCATATACATGCTTTACCAGGTATTGCACGATTATCTGAAAGGTGAAGAAGCACTGGTCCAGGCTCTCGATACGGTCATCGGATACATTTTTACCCGTTCTCCCTGAATAGGTCTGCTACCCAAGTCTCCTTTTAAAAAAAATATCTGGTATAAATCATCCAGGATAATTTTTTTAGAGAATCAAACAGGTTTACTTTAGCGCGAACCTGAAAAACCACCTTAAAACGAACGACAATGGGCCCGATGTGATTCGAACACATGACCTCCCGGTTATCAGCCGGGCGCACCACCGGGCTATGCTACGGGCCCAAAAGTTTGCCTTGAATTTACCCTAATTACTACTCCATCAGAGTTTTTATAGGTTGTGAATTCTCAAGACTGAATGTCCGAACCCTTTCAGATAGGGATATGTACACAAAAACCACGGTACTTGTACGGATCTGGGATCATGGAAAGAAAATATCTTCTCGGGAACGAAGCGATAGCACACGCCTGCATAGAATCCGGCGTTGATTTTGTGAGCGGGTACCCCGGCACACCATCTTCGGATGTGATTGATACGCTTCGCGTGCAGCCGGATCGATCCTTCTATATCGAATGGTCGGTCAATGAAAAAGTAGCCCTTGAAAATGCCCTTGCCGCGGCATGGTGCGGTGTCCGCGCACTCTGCACTATGAAGCACGTGGGGTTGAATGTAGCCGCCGATCCCCTCATGACCAGCGCTTATACCGGTGTCACTGGGGGGCTTGTTATCATGAGTGCGGACGATCCGTTTGCCCACAGTTCCCAGAATGAACAGGACACCCGGTGCTATGCCCATTTCGCCCAGATACCCTGTCTCGATCCGGCAAGCGTGCAGGAAGCGCACGACATGATCCCTGAAGCGTTTCTTCTTTCCGAGGAATTCGGTCTTCCGGTTATCTTCCGCCCCACAACCCGCATCTGCCACTCGAAAGGGGACGTGGAACTGGGACCGGCTGTCACGAGCATGAGAAAAGGTGAGTTCCATAAGGACCCCCGGCAGTATGTCGTGATTCCGGCCCATACGAGAATCCTTCATAAAAAACTCAATGAGAAACAGCCTGCAATCCGGAAGCGGTTGGTCGAGAAAGGGTATAACCGGTTCGAGATCCGCGGAAAGACTGCTGTCATTGCAAGCGGGATCGCGGCATCGTATGTGCAGGAGCTGCTGCCCGCGAATATCTCATTCATGAAGATCGGTGCCTACCCGATCGATGAGGAGTGGCTGGGAGATTTCGTGAGACAACACGAAAAAATTCTCGTCATCGAGGAGTTAGCTCCGGAAGTTGAGGAGACCGTCCGGCAGGTGGCGGGGTGCGTTCCGGTCTTTGGCAAGAAGAACGGATATGTCCAGTACGAGGGGGAATTATCCCCGGCAGCGGTAGCCACGATCATGGAGAAGGCCGGGCTCCTGCCGAAGAATCCGTTCCCCCCCGTGTCGCCCGTTCAGGATATTCCCCCGCGCCCGCCCATCCTGTGTGCCGGCTGCCTTCACCGCGGTACATACTATGCGATAAAAAAGGTGTTCAAGGATGCGATTTACCCGAGCGACATCGGGTGCTACACCCTCGGGCTCCAGCTCGGTACGGTTGACACCTGCATCTGCATGGGGGCTTCGATCACCGTTGCGAGCGGGATCGCGCACTCTGGTGAGCCCCGCGACGTGGTCTGCACGATTGGCGACTCCACGTTCCTCCACACAGGTATCCAGGGGCTGATGAACGCGGTCTACAACGGCGCGAACATGACGGTCGTCATCCTTGACAATCGGATCACGGCTATGACCGGCCACCAGCCAAACCCGAATACTGGTGTAACGGCCTGCGGTGTGGAGACTCCTGCCGTCTCTCTGGACGCGGTCTGCCGGGCCTGCGGCGTGACGTTTGTCGAGAGCGTTGACCCCTACGATATCACCGACACGGTGAACGTGCTGCAGGAAGCAAAGAAACACCGGGGGGTCAAGGTTGTTATTGCCCGGCAGATGTGCGTGATATCAGCGCGCCGGGCAGGGGTAAAACGAGGCAGGTACCTGGTGAATACGGAGGCATGTACCGGTTGTGGGACCTGTGTGCGGTTTGGCTGCCCTGCCATTGAGTTCTCGGATGAGAAGGCGCACATGAACGATCTCTGCAGCGGGTGCTCTGTCTGCGCGCAGTTGTGTCCCGTCGGGGCGATTGGCCGGGAGGGAAAGAAATGAGCGGCAGTTTCGATATCCTGATCGTCGGGATCGGCGGGCAGGGGACCATCCTTGCCTCCAATATCCTTGGCGAAGCCTGCTTACTCGAGAACCGGCATATCAGGGGTGCGGAGACGCACGGCATGGCGCAGCGTGGCGGATCTGTGGAAAGTCATATCCGGATCGGCGGTGAGTTCGGCCCCCTTATCACTCCCGGACAGGCCGACCTGCTAATCTCCTTCGATCTTCTCGAAGCGCTCCGCTACTCGCACTTCCTGAAGCAGGGCGGGAAGATAGTGGTAAACAGCCACCTCGTGCTGCCGACATCGGTGTACACGCAGAAACTTACGGCGCCATCGGAAGCAGAGATCGTCGCTGTGCTGAAGAAACACCCGCTCTGCCTTCTCGATGCCGATTCGCTGGCGGTCGAAGCGGGAAGTCCTCTCTCCCAGAATGTGGTGATGCTGGGTGCAGCGAGCAGCGTCATGCCGCTGAAACCGGAGTCCCTGCTCGAAGCTGTAAAGCGTCTTGTCCCGAAGAAGACCATTGATATCAACATAAAGGCGTTTGAACTGGGCAGGAAAGCCGGCGGTTCATCCTGATGAAGCGGCGGCTTGGGCTATTTCACGAGGATACTCTGTATGAGGGGGATGCGCTCACCCTCCTCCCGCAAGTACCTGACGGGGCTGTCGACCTCGTTGTGACAGATCCCCCCTTTGCCATTGATTTCAAAGCCCAGCGGCTGAACTATAACCGGACCGGCAGTAATGTCCTTGAAGGGTATCACGAGATCCCGGAAGAGGAGTATGGGGAATTTTCCCGGCGCTGGATTGCTGAAGCGGAACGGGTACTTGCCCCGGCCGGCAGTATGTATATTTTTTCCGGCTGGAACCGTCTCCGTGACATTCTCGAAGGGATCGATGGTGCGGGACTAACGACTATCAACCATCTCATCTGGAAGTACCAGTTCGGGGTATTCACGAAGAAAAAATACGTCACCAGCCACTACCACATCCTCTTCGTTGTCAAGGATCCGAAACAGTATACGTTCAACAAGATCGACCATTACCCGGAGGATGTCTGGGTGATCAACCGCGAGTACTGGAAGGGCAGGAAGAAGACACCGACCAAACTGCCGTCGGAACTGGTGAAAAAGATCCTCTGTTATTCAAGCAATCCCGGTGATCTCGTGCTCGACCCGTTCCTTGGTTCCGGGACGGTTGCGGTGGTTTCTCAACAGGAAGGACGTCATTTTCTCGGTTTTGAGGTTGTTCCGGAATATTGTGCCTTCGCGCAGGCTTCCCTGTCCCCCAAGACCGGCGAACACTGAAATCCTCCTGGAATTCCGTTTATCCCTCACATAAATTGTAGGGGGGTTACCCTCCCCCCTCCACAAAGGTAAAATATCCTGTTTATGCCCCCGCATATCCTGTGGTTCTCATGGAACTTCTGACGTGAGAAATAAAAATTTTCAAGGAGCCCGGATTTTGCAAGGGGCCAGGTTTTCCTGAAGGGATGGGGGTCAGATCCAGTTTAAAAAAAACAGAGAGGGGGGGTAGACCCCCTCCGGAAAAATTTGAGTGGGGGGGGTAACCTCCCTACCCCCCTACTCAAATATGAGTAAGACTTGTTTTTGTGCACGTACCTATCCATAACTTCTTTTGAGATTCATGAGTGAGATGGCTGACCTGCAGCGTTCCCGCGTTTGAGTAAGGGGGTTAGATTTCCCTGATTGGGAGGGGGGGAGGTACCCCCCACCTCCCCCCCATGTGGGTGGGGGTAGGCCCCCTCTTTATTTAGAACAGCAGGGGGGGTAGGGGGTACCTCCCCCCTTTTGAAAGAATAAAAAAAACTGGAAAAACCGGAGAAGCGCTGAGGGGGGGAATTGAACCCCCGAGGCACTTTCGCACCACAGGCTTTCCAGGCCTGCGCCCTACCGCTAGACTACCTCAGCAAAAAGTGTATCCTATTGGTATGCCGGGTATTTTTTTAATGGTATCCCTTCTTCCGGGACTGAGGATTTGGTCGACTACCGGGTTTCCAGGTACCTGCTTCCGTTCAGTTCGCCCCTCGTGTCGCCCTGCAGGTTTCCGGACCCGTTCTTTCTCCGGCTTCCGTTCAGGTTTCTTCTTTTCCGGAAAGACTTTGTCGGATTTCATCCATCCCCGGGGATAGGTGCCGGGCTGCAGGAAGACCGTTGTGGGAGTGATGACAAGACCCGTATCGCCGGGCTTGAAGGAAGCTGATGGTACCAGCGCCTTGCCGAGGCAGATAAATTCGTTTTTCTGTGACAGGACTGCTACGGTATCCCCGGATTTGAACTCTTTCATGCTGACAACACCAACGCCAGCGAGTTGCGCGCCCCGGCAGACCGCATCGATCGCAGCATCGCGGATAACCACGGTCGGCAGGTCAGGTACCGCGGCATCGACCGAGAGGACCATGGCGTGCAGTACGGCCGGGTCACCGGCCCGTGCAGCAACGGCAGCGTCCTGAACCTCATGGAGAGTATGCATCCCCTCTTCCCCGAACGCACCGGAGCGGGTACGGCGCAGCTCCTGCATGTGGGCACCGGCACCCGCTGCAAGTCCCATGTGGTGGCAGAGCGAGCGGATATACGTGCCGGCATCACACTGCACCCGGAACAGGACAAGCCTTCCGTCGGTATCAAGGATCTCCAGTTTCTGGATCTCGCGAATGCGCAGGGCGCGCTTGACCGCGCTCTTCCGTGGCGGGCGCTGGTACAGCCGCCCGGTGAACTCTTCTGCAAGCTTCAGGATCCTGTCCCGGTCAACGTCCTTATGCAGCCGCATAAGGCAGACATACTCCTTATTGTGCTGGAGCAGCAGGGGGGCAAGGCGGACGGCGTTACCGAGCATGATGAGAAGTACGCCGGATACCTGCGGGTCGAGCGTACCGGCGTGCCCCACCTGGCACCCGAGCATCTTCCCAACCCACGCGGCCACTTCGTGACTGGAGGGGCCTTTCGGCTTGTCTATGACGATAATGCCAGGCCGGCTCCAGATGTGGACCGGTCCGGTTTCAATGGATTCACTGGTCATTGCGCCTTTTCCCCCTGTGTGGCAAGGTACGTATTGAGCGCACCGAGCGTTCCCTCCAGCGACCCGTCACCTACAACAGCGGGATCTATTCCACCCTCGCACATGGCATCAGCAGTGATCTCCCCGATTGCCATCACCAGAAGGTCAGGGTGCTGCATCCAGATGGCTTTCTTAAATGACATGGCACTGGTGAACAGGATCGCGTCGGCATCGGCAAGATCGAGTTTATTCCCGGTCGGTTCGAGACTGTAGCACCGGAACTCCCTCGAAACGCCCCCTGCCCCTGCAATCGCATCCATGAGCACGGGGTTTGGCACATCCGCCCGTGGGATCCCGATCCGCTTGCCACGGATCCAGTCCCCGAGATACGGTACGAAGTCCCGTGAATAGAATCCGGGCAGGATCTCGCAGTCGATTTCATGCTGGCGGAGTTCTTTGGCGGTCTGCGGACCGATAGCAATCACGCGGGGGGATCTGCCCATGCGGGGTGCGATGATCTTTGCCGGAAGGGCGCTCGTGAAAAAGAGGCAATCGAACTCATCACGGTCAACTGCATCGATAAACGCCGTTATAGTATCCTCGCGGATCTCTGATCGCAGGGGGTGGACACTGTAACAGGTGTGCCCGGACGCCGCGCACCGTGCCGCATCGCTCTTCTCCTTTCCCGCCAGACGGGTGACTGCGATCTTCATGAGCGGTTCATCGCCTCATATTGTAATGATGGTATGCATTTCGGTTGATTTATGTTCATTCTCTCCTACCTCTTTTCCATGCTTGAGATCCTGCTCGGTACCCTTATCGGTGTTCTTCTCGGTACCCTCAGCGGGATCATTCCCGGCGTTCACGCGAACACGCTTCGCCGGCGTCCTGCTCAGCCTGCAGGCCGTACTCCTGTCCGTGCTGGGGCCGGTTGCCCTTGCCGGTGCCTTGTTTGCCGCACTGATCACGCACACGTTTGTGGATGCCGTGCCAAGCACGTTCCTCGGGATACCGGAGGCTGACACCTCGCTTGCGGTATTGCCGGCACATGCGCTCTGCCTTGAGGGGAATGGCGAGGAGGCAGTGAGGATTGCGGCACTGGGTAGTGCCTGCGCCATGGTCATTGCCGTCCCGGTCTCGGTGCTCTGTTTTCTTCTTCTCCCGGCTCTCCAGCCGTATTTTGACTGGTGGATCGGGATCCTTCTCATTGCAAGCGTCGGGTACATGATCGTCACGAGCGAGGCTCCGGGGTGGGCACTTGCGATCTTCGCTGTATCGGGCGCTCTTGGGGCATTTGCCCTGCATTATACGTTCCTCAGCTGGCACGTGCTTGCCGGTGGAAGTGCCATACTCATGCCGCTCCTGACCGGGCTGTTCGGCATCTCCGTCCTCCTTGTGGCATCGCAGGGAACCCTGCCGAAGCAGCACTTTTCCGGGCTTCGTATTGAGAATAAAGCCGTGGTAAAATACTCCCTTCTGGGTACAGGTGCCGGTATAGCGGTCGGGTGGCTTCCCGGGCTGTCAACGGCATCGGCAAACGGGGTGCTGGCCTCTGTCATCGGGTATGAAAAAGACCGGAGGTCCTACATCCTTGCGACCAATGCGGCAAATACTGCCAACGCGTTTATCGGTCTTGCAGCCCTGTTTGCACTCTCCCGCATGCGCAACGGTGTCATGGCCGCCCTTGCGGAGATCCCGTTGCCATCGATGAGTGAGCTGATGGTTGCTGGCATCCTTGCTGCCTGCGCAGCGTATGGTATCACGGTCTTTCTTTCTGCTTCTGCCAGCCGGCTCAATGGGTTCGACAGCAGGATACTGAACCGGACGGTTATTGCTTTTGTCGTCCTGCTCAGCATCGTCCTCACGGGCCCCTTCGGCCTTTTTGTCCTGCTGCTCGCAACAACGGTCGGCCTTGTCCCCCATCTCGTCAATGTCCCGAGGATGTACTGCATGGGTGCGATTATGGTCCCGGTGATGCTCTACTCGTTCGGTTTCGCGTGGATCTGATCCACATTTTGTCATTACACCCCCGGCAGATCTATGGTTTTATACTGGCATACTTCCAACGTATCCTCTGATGCAGTCGTACTGGTTCGGAGATGTCGGGGAAGGGCGCTGCTCGCCGTTTACTGGTGATACCAACGCCATGGTCAGCCGTATCCTCTCCCTCTCCGCCCGGATGGACACGTTTATCCCTCCTGACTGGCAGCAGGCAGTTTCATGCGGATTCTGCTCTGACCGGGCGGACTACCTTGCCCGCATTCAGGCAGTCTGCATTGCGGCTGCCGAGCGTTCGATTCGTGAGCACTATTCCGGGAAGGACGCGGAACTGCTCCAGATGGTACGGACCCTTGACGAGATGGATACCGTTATTAACCTGCTCTCCGAACGTGCAGCTGACTGGTATATGGTACGACACCCTGCATTTTCACGGAAGTACCGCAGGACCCCTGCGCATATCCTTGTCCGGACCGTGCGGGAGAAAAGCCGGGGGGCGCTGGGGAAGGTTGCCGGGGAGATCGAGCAGCTTGCCGATACGCGGACAGCGCTTGCAAAAGAGGTCTCGGCACGGGCAAATGATGTTATGCCTAATACCAGTGCCCTGATCGGGGGTCTCGTTGCGGCGCGACTCATGGCCAACGCCGGCGGGTTGCTGCCACTCTCCCGTCTTCCCGCAAGTGCAATTCAGGTGCTGGGGGCAAGGACTGCCCTGTTCGCGCACTTAAAAACCCATTCCCCGTCACCGAAACACGGGATCATCTTCCAGCACCGGCGCGTACATAACGCTCCGCGGGACATCCGCGGCAGGGTCGCACGGGTACTGGCGGGAAAACTGGCAATTGCCGCACGGCTCGATTATTTCCGCGGGGTAGCGGCTCCGGAGTTTCTGGAACAGGCCCAGGAACGTATTGACCTGGCAGGCAAAGGTGACGGAAAATGATCTGGATCGGCGACGTGCTGGTCTCGCAAGGCGAAGGCGGTGTCTACAACGAGCGGATGCTTGGAGGGGCCCGTATCTGGGAGCCGTACCGGAGCAAGCTTTCCGCTTTGTACCATGTGGGAAAAGGAGTTGAACTCGGAACTTCTCTAAAAGTTCTTTACCTTGGTGCAGCGAATGGCACGACCGTGTCTCATGTTGCAGATTATACCGAAGTGGTGTATGCGGTCGAGTTTGCCCCGCGCCCGATGCAGGACCTCGTTGAAGTAGCACGCCGGCGAAGGAACGTCATCCCGATCATGGCCGACGCGACCCGTCCCGAAACCTATGCCCCTCTGGTCGAAGCAGTTGATCTGGTCTACCAGGATGTAGCCCAGCCTGATCAGGCATCCATCGCCATCCGTAATGGTGTATTCCTGAAACCCGGCGGGGACCTCATCCTGATGCTCAAGACCCGGAGCGTTGATGTGAGAAAGGATCCCGCAATAGTGTTTGATGAGACTATCCAGGCACTGAAAGAGGCCGGTTTCTGCGTGCAGGAAACAGTCTGGCTTACCCCTTATCACCAGGACCACGCGGCCATTGTCTGTACAAAACCCGTAAAAGCCGGGGCGTGAGAGGTTCCATGGCAAACGGTATCCGTTACTTCTCGGCAGGGCCGTTGTCTGTGCTTGCCATCATCCTGTTCATCGGCCTTATCATCCTCCTGATCCCGCTGCTTGTGCTCGGGGTCATCGGCGCTGCGTTCACGCGGCTGGGATTATCATGGATTGCCGCACTGGCCCTTGTCCTGCTGATGCTGGCCGGAAGTTTTGTAAATATCCCGCTTTATCGCATCCGGCGGGATATGATCCGTGTTACCCCGCTGGATTCTGCCGGGAACGAACTGACGTATCCCTTTGCAGTTCCGCCGGTCTGGGATACCGTGATCTCGGTTAACCTTGGCGGCGGAATTCTTCCCGTGTGCATCGCGGCGTACATGATATACCAGGCAGTCATGGTTACCGGGACAACCCTCCTTATTCCCGTTTCCCTCTGCGCTGCTTTTGTTATGGTAATCTCCTTTCTCTTCACCCACGAAATTGCAGGTGTCGGAATCCGGGTCCCGTTTATCATCCCCGCCTTCACGGCCCTTCTTGCCGGCCTGCTCCTTTCCGGTGGTACGGGTCTGATCGCTGCCGTGACAGCGCTTGCCGGCGGGACGCTCGGGACGATTGCGGGGGGGAACATTGCCCATCTCTTTCGGGTGCGGGATCTCGAAGTTCCCGAGGTGAGTATCGGAGGATTCGGCACCTTCAGTGCGGTCTTCCTCTGTTGCATCCTCCCTGCGCTCATTGCCTGACCGGGATTCCGCTGACCGGGAGTCCGGATATAATTTCCTGAATTTACAGGAAACACGACGAAAAGAAGTAGCCCGGAGCAGATTCGAACTGCTGTCGGGGGATCCAGAGTCCCCCATGATTGACCGCTACACTACCGGGCTGTGTGCCTCTTATTTTTTGCCGCTGTTGCTTAATTAAAGTGACGGACAACCGGCAGTTCAGACTGATTTTGCCCGCTCACATCCTCCGCAGGCATGACAGACCTCCCGGACCGGATGGATATCCTTTCCTTTCCCGCAGAACGGTTCGATATCGTGCATGTCCCGCAGATAGTAGATATGTGGGACGAGCGAGATGTGGGTATAAGTACCGCAGGGCAGACCCAGCTGGCCGGCAATGGATTTCTGGAGCTGGACAAGGGCGTACATATTTGCGCCGGCAGCAGTGAGCATGTCATTTGACCGGAAGATCACCCGCATATGCAGTTTACTGTTCCGTATGGTGCACTGGACGAGCTGGAGACAGGGGCAGTCATCAAGTTTTTCATCGATGACCGGGTTCCACGTGATGGCAATTGCCCGCCGCGAATTCGGTGACAGCCTGAGTTTGTCAGCAATATAAGCAATCTGGTTGATATGCACCGGCTGCCCGTCAGCGACAAGGCGTTCGCCCCAGTCAAAGAGCCTGCCGTGATAGTCATATTCAAAGACGGCATGGGAACCGTGCAGCAGGTCTTTTGCGTACTGTTCGACAAACTTCTGCTGGAACCGGGAGTGCTGGCTCACCATCGGTTCTGCGAGCGGAGTATCCACCTGCAGGGCAATCTCCTCGAATTCAACGGTGGCTTCGGCATCTTCGGTCCGGAGTGTCCAGCCCTTCTCCAGGATCATCTTGATCACCATCTCGTGGGCATTGCCGATGCTTGGTGCCCGGATAATTCTCATAGCTAATGCTGGGCAATAATACCTAGTATATTTGTTGAATCAGCTGCGGACGTATAGCTGGGATTGGGGAAATGCCCTTCTTTTAAGTCCGGGCAAAGCGGTACGGTGAATGGATCGGATTAAAGCGGAATTTTCCTTTGAACCCGGGACGGGAGAGCCGGGCAGTATCCGAGCCAGCCTGCTCATCACCCGCAAACGGATTATCTGATGGGTATAGTCTATGGAAAGGTATCAGGATGAATAGTCTGAAAAATCCCTTTTTGGGCCGGCAGGATTTTCAATGATGAAATATGTACTATAATGTGCAATATCTATACTATAGTAAATGAGAAAGCATGCGCGATGTATATACCTTTAACATTAGCAGGAACTTTGGAAAAAGGATCTGTCAGGTTGCGGTAAAGAGGGTCTAAAAACCTTATATTGCGGTCAAATCATTAAAAGGACTGGAAATCAATCCCTGAATGGTCCCGGGAAACAACCACAAAGGATATATTGGCTCTTCTACAAATACTGTTTCATATTCCGTCTAAACGGAGTATGGGGCTCGCAGAATCGTTATTCGGCATTTGTCGAAAGCGGTTTGCGGCTTGAAATGTATGATGTAACTTTGGAGGAAACGAACACATGACTAAGCGATTAACGATTGCACTCGTGGCAGTCGCTCTGTTTGTCCTTATGGCAGTCATGCCGGTATCGGCAGGACTCTTTGCAAACGGAACGATCATCAACCAGGGTGCTACTGTATTCATTGGCGAGCAGGGACTCAACGTCACTCACGCCTTAAACGGTGCATATTTTGGTGCCTCCTGTGGCGCCGATATGCCCTGTGAACAGTGGAATTTTGAACCGCAACTCACCCAGATCGGATGGTGGGCATCGGCAGCAGACATATACAACTCTGCCCCGTCAAAGACTATTGACCTGGCAACCAGATACGCTAACTTCATGGTTACCCCCTCAGACTTTGTCGGGTACACCGGTAACTGGTATCTGCTCGATGCAAACGGCAGGGCGTATTCTGCATATATGAATCCTGAATTGCAAAACATGCCAGAATCGTGCGGTTGCGATGCAGGTGGCTGTATTGCATCACTGGTCTTCGTCGTTGCAGATCCGTCCCTCGATATCAGGATCTGGGACTACACCACGAACCAGGATGTAACCGGCAAGTCAGTTCCGCAGGGCGAGAAGCTCGGCTTCCGGATTGACACCAACATGTACCGCGGCTACTGCCGACCAGTATCGCGGCAATGCAATCGACATGTGCATCCCCGACGATGATTTCGTAGTAACTCTCGAAACCGTAGATGTGGGAGATTGCGAAGTATGTCACAACATGGATAAGATTTGTGTAAATACGTCTTATTCTAACGGTGTAAACTGGGCGACATGGATGAACGTAGCAGGCGACACTTGCTACACAGAGATCTCCGAACCCCGGTACGGATATGTTCAACCCGCCTGTACTAACGTTGAAAACTGTTGTGGTCTTGACGGTGAATTGGTTACCCAATGGTACGCCGACTATACTGGATCCATTTTCCCTGGCGGCCCCTATGTTGATACCGTGAATTTATATAACGAGCAGGACACCCCTTACGGCTTTGGCCCGAACCCGGGATGCGGATCTATGTACCTGGACCCGGCACTTGATGGTTATATCACTATCAACGTCAAGGACGAGTCAAACGCCCAGCTCAGCAAACTCTACAACTCGAGCTGGAACGTTGGGCAAGGCACCCCGCACTCGATCCTGCTGCAGTTCGTTAACACAGCACCGTGGTTCTGGGGAGCAAAGGACGGCGCATTTGCCGGCAAGCTTCAACTGGGACACCGGATCAGTCGACCAGTTCAGCCAGTACAATTACCCGGTCGGAACCTACACCGTAAAAGCTGAGTCCTACCTCAACAAGATGAAGGACAACTACAAGCAGGGCGGCGCAGACTACACCGGCAAGACTGTTTCCCAGGCCTACACCATCACCCTCGTCTCTGACACGGTGAAGATTGAGGTTAACAAGGACTCAGTCGTCCGCAGCAAGACGTTCTCGGCT
This sequence comes from uncultured Methanoregulaceae archaeon, assembly GCA_963818425.1. Classification (GTDB taxonomy): domain Archaea; phylum Halobacteriota; class Methanomicrobia; order Methanomicrobiales; family Methanospirillaceae; genus Methanoregula. The sequence continues at coordinate 372,201 of CAWFSA010000005.1, forward strand.
ACCGTCACCGGCAGACCACTCACCGAATATTACCTCTGGGTCAAGGGCACCAGCACTATGGATGGTACCTACGACGATCAGCCCCCGCTGCTGGTCAAGAACCAGGTGGGTGTCTCAACCGACCCGATGGTCAGTCAGACCACTGTTGGTCCTATTGGTGCATACAAGTATGAGAACGGTGCAGGTTCACGTATTATTGACGATGTATCCAATAACCTGTACACCGAGTGGGGTACCCGCGAATACGCCTTGATCAAGACCTCAGCATCCGGTACACGGACTATTGAGTTCATGACCACCAACTGGACCAAGGCCCAGAAGTACACCATCCGTGTCGAACAGCGGTTCGGCAGCGCAGGACCTGCAGATTACCTCAACGGAACCTACAAGAACGACGAGGTTGACGTGAAGGTCGAGAAGGGCGCAGTCACTATCGTGGCAGCCGGCGACCAGAGCTACTACCTTGGCGAAGAGATCAAGTTCTCCGGTACCAACACCGAGACCTACAAGACCTACCTGTTCATTGTCGGACCTAACCTGCCGGACAATGGTGCAAACATCGCCAAGGACGACCCGCGGCACTATGAGACCGTAACCAATGATGTCTCCACCTTCAAGGTAGTAGATGTCAACGGTGACAACACCTGGTCCTGGAAGTGGGGAACCGCGAACTATGCACTTGATGCAGGAACCTACACCATCTATGCAGTAAGCCAGCCCTCCGACAAGTCGGACCTTGATCAGGCAGCATACGGCACGGTTTCTATCATCATCAAGAAGCCGTTCGTCTCAGCAACTGCATCCCAGTCAACTGTTGCCAAGGGTGACAGGATCTACATTACCGGTACCGCCGAAGGCGACCCGGGCAGCGTCATGATCTGGATCCTTGGTAAGAACTTCTACGACAAGGATACCGAATCCGTGAACTCTGACGCCTCGTTCAAGTACGAGGTCACTCAGGAAAAGACCAAGAATCTGGCAGCTGGCCAGTACTTCGTTGTTGTCCAGCACCCGATGCAGAACACCAAGTTCGATGTTAACACTATTGGTCCCCTTAACCAGGACAACCAGAACAATGACATCTGGGTCTACAACCTCCAGCTGAAATCAGTTGTGAGTGGAGTTACGACATCGGATTACACCAAGATCTTCAAGCTCGGCGGTGCAGGCAGCCTGCAGGGATCCGACGCAGCTGAAGCACTTGTTCAGGGAATCAACGACGCTAACGTCGACGATACCTACACCAAGCTCCAGTTCCTCGTCGAGGAACCCGTCATCCGCATCGACTCGATTGGCGACAAGCACGTTGGTGACAAGTTCACCATCACCGCTCAGACCAACCTCGCGGTAGATGACGAAATCCTCGTCCAGGTCTACTCATCATCATTCAAGCCGACTGACAAGAGCCAGAGTGGCGAGTTCAGCGGCGCAACCGGCACTGTGAAAGTCACCAAGGGTGACAGCGGCATGAACAAGATCTCGTTCGATATTGATTCCTCAACATTCAAGCCGGACGAGTACATTGTTACTGCACAGGCTGTCATTCAGGACAACGCAGTCGGTACCGCACTGTTCAACGTTCTTGAGACCCCGGTTGTAACCGCAACCCCGGTCGTCGTTGTAACAACAGCAGCACCGACCCCGGTCCCGACAACCATTGTCACAACTGTACCCACCCCGGTCCCGACCACCAAGTCGCCCGGTTACGGTGCGCTGATCGCTCTGATCGGCCTCGGTGCAGTTGCGTTCATCGTTGTGCGCAGGCACTGAACTAACATCTAAAATTTCTTTTTTTTCGTCAGTTTCTAAAAGTAACAAACCTGTTTGATTGTGTCGTTTCACCGGCACCGTCGTTACTCCCGGAAGGAATCCCGACCTGACCGCGTGGCATCTTTTTAATGCCGGAGCGGTCAACGTACATGTAAAAGGGATACGGTCTGTCCGCGAGCCCCGTATCCCGCAGAGGTGTATAACATGAAATTTTTGGTAAAAACGCTGGATATTGCATCCCGGGGAGTTCTCCTGAACCGGGCGGATGCCCGCAAAATCGGCGTGCTTGATGGCGATCGTGTCCAGATCATCAATCCCAAGAATGGTATCACTGCCACAGCGTTTGTCGAGACCACGTCGACCATTGCACAGCAGGGGACAATCGGTGTCTACCGTATCACCAATGAACGGATGCATCTTGAGGAAGGTACCGAGATTGAGGTCCGTGAAGCAGGGCGGCCGAAATCGCTGGACTTTATAAAAAAGAAGATGGATGGCGAGAAGCTCTCCAAGGAAGAGACCCTCACCATCATCAAGGATGTCGTGAACGATGATATCTCCGCAGCAGAACTCACGGCGTACATCACCGCGACCTACATCAACCCGCTTGACATGGATGAAATCGAACACCTTACCCGGGCAATGGTCGAGACCGGCGAACAGATCAAGTTCTCATCCCGTCCCATCGTCGACAAGCACTCTATCGGGGGTGTGCCCGGTAATAAAATATCGCTCCTTGTTGTCCCGATCATTGCGGCAAGCGGGCTGAAAATCCCCAAGACCTCCTCAAGGGCAATTACCGGTGCCGGTGGTACGGCAGACCTCATGGAGGTACTGGCATTTGTCGAGTTCTCGTCAAGCGAAGTCCAGCATATGACGGATAAAATCGGGGGCTGTATCGTCTGGGGCGGGGCAACCAATATCGCTCCTGCTGATGACCGGATCATCATCCAGGAATACCCGTTCAAGATCGATGCCCGCGGCCAGATGCTTGCGAGTGTCATGGCAAAAAAATTTGCCGTCGGGGCCAATCTTGTCGTGATCGATATACCGGTTGGCCAGCATACCAAAGTCCCAACGATACAGGAGGGCAGGAAACTCGCCCGGGAATTCATCGAACTGGGTGAACGCCTGAGCATGAAAGTCGAATGTGCTCTCACGTACGGTGATATACCCGTCGGGCACAGCATCGGGCCGAAACTGGAAGTGATCGAAGCACTTAAAGTGCTCGAAGGGGCACCAGAACCCAACTCCTTCATCCAGAAGAGCGTCTCCCTTGCCGGTATCGCGCTCGAGATGTCGGGAAAAGCGGCACGCGGCACCGGCGCAGCTATGGCGTCTGATCTCCTCACGAAAGGCAAAGCGCTCGAGAAGTTCCGCCAGATCATCGAGATCCAGGGTGGCGACCCGAATGTAAAATCATCCGACATCATCCCCGGAGAGCACCAGTTTGTTGTCAATGCACCGGCATCCGGGTACGTGATCGAAATGAATAACAAGTCCCTGATTTCCCTCGCCCGGACAGCTGGGGCCCCGCATGACCGCGGAGCCGGTATCCTTCTCCATGCAAAAAAAGGCAAACTCATCAAGGCAGGTGAACCCCTGTTCACCCTCTATGCTGACCGGAACTGGCGGCTGCAGCAGGCGATTGAAGAAGGCCGGCGCCTGATGCCGGTGCTGGTCGAAGGGATGCTCCTTGACCGTGTGCCTTCAACAGTCGAAATTTAGACCGAATTGCTGATATATGAGCAGGAAGCGATACTTTATCATGAATAGATGTCGCGCTCGCTTCCTTTTTGTCCTGCTGTGCCTGGTCATCCTCTGCAGTACAGCACAGGCCGTTGACCTGCAAATTACGGTTCTGGACAGTATCGATAATGTTACGATCCCGCATGCAACCGTGTACGTCAACGGGATCGATTACGCACGGACGAACAACAATGGCCAGTTCCTGCTTGTCCACAACGGCCTTGACGATCAGCGCATCCGCGTCACCATGATCGGCTATGATGACTGGGATAAGACCGTTGCGAAGAATGACACTGCCCTTCTTGTCAACCTCAGCCGGAAAGCCCTGACCCTGACCGTTAAGTTATATGATTCCGATAATCTGGGACCGGTTGCAGGGGCACAGGTGAACATCTCTGCCCTCAACAGCACGCAGGGCAAACAGAGTAGCGCTGCCGGTACGGCAACTTTTGGCGTAAATGCCTCCATCTTGTACTCGATAACCATCACCTCTCCCAATTACCAGCCCCGCAGCGGCACGGTTGATGCAGGGACCGAGGATAAAACCGTGGAGTATTATCTCCTGTCAGGAAACCGTTTCTCCTTTGTGGTGAAATCGAAGGACTCGAAGGTTCCGGTCAGCGGTGCCGAAGTATATCTCAATTCCGTGCTTGCAGGAAAAACCGATGATCGTGGCATCCTGAGCATCCCGGTAACCCGTAACAAGCTGTACACGATTGATATTAAAAAAGACGGATACGTGACGCTCTCGGAATCACGAACCATCAGTGAATCCGATGCCCTCTATACCGCGGAAATCTCAAAAGCCACGCTTGGCGCTTTTGTATATGTCTATGATGAAAACCAGAACCCGCTCAACGGTGCTGATATTTACATTAACGGAAGCCTCGCCGTTACGACCAACCAGTACGGGCGTGGCACATTATCAGACCTTGTGCTTGGATCGTATCCGGTAGAGATCAGAAAAAGCGGTTTTATCCCTTCAAACCGGACCCTCGTCATTTCGAATAAGAGTGAGGACTATTCGTTCACCCTCACCTTCGAGAATGCCGATCTCACGATATATGTGCAGGACAAGGACCTGAAAATTATCCCCAATGCAACGATTGCCATTGACGGGGCTGTAAAAGGCCTGACCGATGCTCACGGCCAGTATGTGGCAGAGGTCAAATTCAACACGCCCTATAATATCACAGCTTCGAAGGACGGCTACCAGTCAGCCTCGGTACAAAAACAGGTAATCCAGGGAAACGCGACCGCGTCCGTAAATATCAGCCTTGAAAAGACCACGGACTGGGGTTTTATCGGAATTATTGTTATCGTTATGATCCTGGTTCTGGTCCTGTTCCTTGCGTTCAGGATGTTCAGAAGAAGGCCCGGCCACCATATCACGAGAAGGAATGAAATTTAGTATTTTTTTTAGTAATGATTGTTCAACATTCCTTTTAAAAAAAAAGACCAGCGGACCCAGCGGGAATTGAACCCGCGTCCTTGGGTTCGAAGCCCAAGAGGATGTCCTCTACCCCATGGATCCTGCTCTTCATCTTTACATCAAAAGATATTAAGTATTTTCTACCGATAAACTACTGGATGATTTTATCTGCACCGGAGATAGTCCGTCGTCTTGATCAGGAACACGGAGCGGGAAAACTCGTTATCCGCCCCTACAACCGGGAAAGCCAGCAGCCGGCATCCTACGATCTCCGGGCAGCCGACGAAACCAGCCTTCCCTGCGCGATCTGTACGCTGCTGCCGACACTGGAATGGGTCGAACTGCCCATGGACATTGCCGGCACCATACGGTGCCGGTCGTCATTTGGGCGACGCGGCGTCATCCTTGGCGCCGGTTTCGTGGATCCCGGGTTCCGCGGGCAGCTGACGCTCTGCCTTACCAATATGGGAAAAGAGGAAATTACCGTGAATAAGAATGACCGTGTGGCCCAGATGATCCTCCATGAAGTGCGTAACCCGGGTAAGAGTTATTCCGGCCGCTACCAGGACAGTCTCGGCGCGGTGGAGGCGAAATGACCATGATTCGGACAGAACGGAAGTATATTGAAATATTACGAATCCTCCGGGAGCACCAGGAGCCGATGGGGGCAAAACGGCTCTCGGAGCTGATGGCAGAACGCGGTTTTATTCTGAGTGACCGGGCGGTCCAGTACTATCTCAGTTACCTTGACAGCATGGGATTCACGGAGAAGATTGGCAACCAGGGCAGGATTCTCACCCCCGAAGGCCGGCAGGAGACCGACAATGCCCTCGTTGATGACCGGATTGGGTTTATCATATCAAAACTTGAACGCCTCGCGTACCGGAGTACCTTCGATCCCTCTACCAGTACCGGGGATGTGGCCTATAACCTGTCCATTGTCTCCGAAGCATCCTTTGAGCCGGCAAAAGCAGCTTTTGATGAGGTAATTCAAAGCTGAATGCGGTTTCTTTCTCCTCCTATCGTATCATCGACCGCGATCCCCGCGTTCCTCCGGGTTCTGTCGGCTTCATCTCCATCTGCAGTATCTCCATGGACGGGGTGTTCCAGCGAAAAGGCATCCCGGTAAAAATGGCCTTTGGCGGCAGACTGGAAATCGAACAGGGTATCCCGAAGCGTTTCAGGGATCTGATCGGCTACCGGGGAACAACCATTGATCCCCTCGAACTGTTCATCTCATCCGGCCTGACCTCGATTTCCGGGTTTGCCCGGTCAAAAACGGGTATAGCCCTTGCCAATGTCCGCGAAGTGCCCTGTGCTGCACAAGAACAGGTGGAGGAGACGATCCATCTTATGAATACCTGCGGTTTTGTCTTCCCGGTGAGCATGGGTAACAAGGTCTTCAATCTCCCGGATAACCCGTTCCGGCTTTCCATTGTCGCGTTCAGCGGGCTGAATTTTATCGCCAACTGTGTAGAGCATGGGATCGATATAAAAACAGAGATCGGTGCAGGAAATATCCCGTTCTCAAAAATTATCGATGGCAACTGATCAGATTCAGGATCGGTTCAGGTCTCGTCCTCTGAGTTGATCCGTTTTTTCATGGATACGGGATCCTTCCCTGCCGGATCCGCCCGGGGATCATCATAGTCAGCATCGTCCCGTTCAGATGCCTTTTTCTTTGGCCTGAGTTCGGTATGGAGGAGCGTGGAATCCCGTGCCTGTGGCAGGGATGGTTTCCGGACCCCTTTTCCCTGAAAAATTTCATCCTTAGCCCGGAAGACCCGGTCCCTGATTTCCACGCTCATCTCGTCATTATCTGACAAGAAAACGGATTGATTGGGGTAGGTATCCCCGGTTTTCTCTTGTGCAGCAGACTGATCCGGCTCCTCCTGCGGTACCGCTGCAGTCTTCCGTTTTCCGATGATTACTGTCCGTTTCTCTTCGGTCAAAGCAACGGGTGCATTGCCCTGCGCCATACTCTTGGTTTCTGCACCCGCCCGGTTCTGGTGAGAACTTCGTTGTACAATGTGAGTTTCCTGAGCGGCAGGATGACTTTTTTGAGGGTGTTGGAGGGTTTTAGGGGAGTTCCCCCCCATTGCGACCGTCCGCTGCCTGCGTAACTCCCTCTCGATTCTCTGTCGTTCTGTCTCTTTGAAGCGCGGAATCTCCTCATCAGGATGCCGTGTGGGTGTTTCCGTTAAAGAGTGATCAGAAACGCCCGTTTTATGACCTGTATACTGGCTTCCGTGCGCAGACTGGGTGTGCAAAGAAGCGTGATGGGCATTATCTTTTTCCCCATGGGCAACGATGAGACGGCGTCGTGAGGGTGCAAGTTCCTCCGGTATCCTGCTCTCCTCTCCCTCAGACCCGGTCCGGGCACCGGAACAGATTTGCGTGGCGGTGCCTGACGGGGTTCTTCAAATGCGACAGGGGGTGCCGGTTCTTCTGCTTCAGCTGTCACCTCTTTTTGCGTGACCGGCTTCCTTGTAGGGACGAAGGGGTTATATCCCTCCTGCGCGTCGGGGGCACGGGTTCTTAAGCCGGTATCCTCAGACCTTCCCCTTCGTCCAGGGAGGGTGATCATGTCGTCCCGGTTCATCTTTTGATCTTTTTTCGCCAATCCTTCCGATGATACTTCCGGATTTGCCCGTATTTTTGGTTTGGATTGTAACCGGATCTCTTTGAGTTCGGTGATACGGGGAATATTCTCAAGACCGGAAAGCATGACGATAATGGCCACATTTTTCGTGTTCACTATCGGGTAATCGCCGGACCGGGTTTCAAGTCCTGCAATACTCCTGTCAATCCATTTCCTGACGGTCATGAATCCTTTCATCGATAGTTCCTGCGACGGCCCGGCCACAAGAACCAGTGCTTTGTGAGCACTGGTCAGGTCACAGGGAGTTGATATCTCGTGGTATATCGCCTGTTTGGCGAGTTCGACAATCCGGGACGCTTTTCTCTTCTGCTCCTCATCGAAAATACCGGCTGGTTTCAGCCATGAGAGGAAACGCAGGGGATCGTCAGGGAGTTTCTCGACAGCATAACCGATGGTGATAAAGCCCATACCTTTCATCGTGTTGAGCACTTCACCGGAGTCCAGGACAACTTCAGCAAGGTCGATGCCGCCGTCAGCCTTGAATTCCCCGGCGCGGAGCATGAGACCGATCCGCCGTACGATTGCTTCATTCAGATTACGGTAGGTTGCCTGGGCCGGCGACAGGGGCTTTTCGCTTTTTACAAGGCCGATCTTTTCAGCAAATCCCCTCTCTTTTGCAGGGAGGTGAGCTTTTTGTGCTTTGATTTTTTTATACCACGTCTCATTATCGAAGACGATGATACCATCGAGCAGCGAGGAGAGCATCTCGATATCGTCCGCGGCTTTCCCTGAGATGCGTTCCCCTTCGGCAAGACACGGGAGGGTGACAAGACCGAATATCGGCTCAACAACAGATGATCTCAGCGCTGCGATGATATGGGGGGCAACATCCACCATGCTCCCGCCAAGCCCGCAACAAAAAATAATTGCGTCATTTTCTCCGGATTCCATGTTCTGGACCCGGGAAACGATCTCATTGATATCGATCGGTGCAGTCTGCCGTTCCGTATGCGGGGGAATCGGGAATACCGGGTTCAAGTGCGGAAAAACACATGCGTGCGTTTTCAGGGAGCGCGGTGAGTTCGTTTTATCGTCTCTTCGTCGACATCGACCGCCAGACCCTGCACGCATGCCACTTTACTGCTTTTCCGGTCTATCGCATAGAGGCTGTTGACTATCCTGCTACCCGCCCCGCCGATTCCAATGGCAATTATCCGCATACGATGATCCTGTGCTCTCCGGTGGTATTCCCGATAATGGTTCTATTATACTATGTTCTGTCAGTATTCAATATCTTATAGGATAATTGTCCCCGAAGAAAAAAAATATACCCCTGTAACCAGAGGGATGGTGTTATTTTCAGGGACCGCGGGAACCCAAATACGGGACTCTTCTCCTGCAAATCTCCTGCGTTCACCTCCGCTTGAAATGTAATAAGGGGTTTTTAATCCAAAATATGGCCAAATTGGCTTATTTTGGAAGAGATCCTCCAAATGGATCAACGTAAAATGATAATTTATTTAAATGCAGGGACGGTAATACTCAATGAGGTGAACAAGCCTTGACATATGGAATTGAATTTGTACCAGGAAATGTCAATGTAAAGCAAGTTGTCAACTTCTGTAAACTTGCAGAATCCAAAGACATCGATTTCGCATGGATCACAAACCACTACAACAACCGCCACTGCTACCCCACCCTCGCCGCCATCGCGCAGGCGACCACGTCCCTTAAGATGGGCCCGGGTATCATGAACGCATTTACCGACACCCCCGCTGCAATGGCATCCTTTGCCTGCACGCTGAATGAGATTTCCGATGGACGTGCAGTCCTCGGTATCGGTCCCGGTGACCTCTCAACGCTCCCGAAGCTGGCAATCAACCCTGAGAAGCCGGTCGGACGTCTCGAGGAAGCCGTTGTGCAGATCCGCAAGCTCTGTGCCGGTGAACAGGTGAACAAGTCCGGCATGCAGTTCTTCGACTACGATGGTGCAAAGCTGACCGGTGTCAACCTGCCCGGAAAGAAGGGTATCCCAGTGTACATCGGTGCACAGGGCCCCAAGGTTCTTGACCTCGCCGGAAGAATCGGCGACGGTGCATTGATCAACGCATCCAACCCCAAGGACTTTGCCGTTGCAATCCCGATCATCAAGGCAGCCTGCGACAAGGTCGGCAAGAAGAACTTTGACATCGGTGCATACACCGCAATGTCCATCGACCAGAGCGAGAAGAAGGCCCGCAATGCAGCAAAGATCGTTGCAGCATTCATTGCAGCCGGCTCACCGGAACCCCTGCTCACCCGCCACGGACTCGACCTTGCAAATGTTGCCAAGATCAAGGCAGCACTCGGAAAGTTCGACTTCAAGACGGTTGGAGAACTCGTTGGAGACAAAGAGATCGATGCATTCACCATTGCAGGAACCCCCTCGATGGTCAAGCAGAAGTGCGAAGACCTCACCAAGGCTGGTGTGACCCAGATCATCTTCGGTTCACCCCTCGGCCCCGACATGACCAACTCGATCCGCCTCCTCGGCAAGTACGTCGTATAAGGCAGATCCGATACCTGTCGGAGTCCGGCCGCAAAACGGCTTTGCATCTCCGGCAGATATTCCCCTTTTTTATTTTCTCTGAAATCACCTGCACCCCGGTGCCGGATCTTCGTGCAAACGACTATGAGGTCGTGCCGGAAATAGTACCGTGAGCCGCATGTTTTCTGTCAGGGAGGTTGTAACAAGCAGGGGTACGCTGCAGTATCGCACAGAGCACCTCACCGGGCTCAGGTGCAGGATCAGCCCGGACCGGTTGAAACGGCGGATAGACCAGTCATTATACCTCCCGTCAAATGCCGAGGGCTGCCCGTTCTGCCGCGATGCAGTAATGACGGTAACACCCACTTTTCCTGATGGCAACCGGATCCTCCGTGGTGAAAGTATCACGTTTCCCAACCTGTTTCCTTTCGGTGAAGGCCACATCGTCACCGTTATTACCCGTGAGCATGCGGTCGTAACCTTCAGCCGGCAGCAGATCGTGGATGCGCTCCTCGCGCAGATCGAGGCGCTCCGTCGGATTGACGGGTATGCCAGCATCAACTGGAACTTCCTGCCCTCAGCAGGGGCAAGCCTTGTTCATCCCCACATGCAGGGATTATCGGATTCACATCCGTCCCGTATTGTTGATGCCTATTTTACTGCAAGCCGAGCAATTCCGGGAAAAACAGGGCCGGAACTACTGGGATGCAGTGAAGGAACAGGAACGCTCATCTGACCGGTACCTGTTCGGTGATGAAATTCTCTGGTCTGCCCATGCGGTCCCGGTTGGTGAGCGCGAGGTACGGGGGATACTGCCGATCTCCACGCTGGGGGAGCTGGAGAATTATGCAGATCTTCTGGCGCAGGGCATCCTTGAGATAATCTCATTGTACCGGGAACTGGGAACCTATGCGTTCAATATGTCGATTTTTTTTGACAAGAACGGCAAGGATCACGGATTCAGGACATTCTGCTCCATGATCTCCCGGATCAATCCCAATCCTTCTTCTACGAGTGATTCTGCATTCATGGAACGGCTCCATCTTGAACCGGTAATAATGACGCTTCCCGAGGACCTTGGAAAATTCTACAAAAAAGAAAAAAATTTGTAGATTTACTCGAATTTTGCAACGAGTTTCTTCTTTGCAACAAGCATTCCGTCCTTCTTGTGGGCCTGGCGGAGGATGCTGTCGCCTGCCTTCTCAAGCTCGCGGGCTTCGTCGCAAAGCACTACTGCGCTTCTCATCATCTCGTGGGCGCTTGCAACGATCGGGATGTATTTCTCCCATTCCTTGGTCATGAAGCAGCCCTTGACGTTCTGGCCTGCAACAGCCATCGCGATCTCGTGGGCAGCGCGTGCCTTTGCGAGTGCGAAGGGGTTGGTGAACTCGCCGTCGACAGCCTTGTCGGTGGTCATGATGATCTTCGGGAGCTCGATTGCATCGCCGCTCTTGCCGGCCTTGACCTGGTCGATGACCTTGTCGAGAGCAACCTGCAGCTTGCGGAATGCGCCGGTAATTGCCAGTACTTTGACGAGGTTGCCGTTGTAGTCGGCCATCTCGACAGGGTCGAGGAACTCGCGGCGTGCACCAATCATGGAGTCTGCCTTCATGATGATGTACCCGAACTTGCTTGCCTTGACGCCTTCCCACTCCTTCTTGGTGGTTACATCATCAGTGATGATAACAACCGGGAAACCTGCTGCAGCGAGCTTCTCGCGTGCACCGGTCGGGCCGGGGAGAACGCCATTGGGGGATACGACAATACAGAAGTCCGGTTTGTATGCAATCAGGTTGGAAACAACACGGTCAACATCTGCGGGCTCGAGTTTCGTGCCGCTGGTTGCCATGAATGTCTGCATGTCTTCACGGTCTGCTCTCTCATCGAGGAGCAGCTCAGCCATTACACCGCTTGCGATGTTGCCGAGTTTTGCAACGCCTACTTTTACTACCATTTGATATCACCTAAAATTTTTTTATAGCACGTTAATATGACCCGGAGTTCATATAAACATTTTGAAATGTCTTTCCTCGCCGGAAAAATTGACGAAAATTCCGATATCTTCAATATTATAGTCCGATGATGTCTGGCAGTCCCCTGCCAGCGGCATTGTTGTACAATGTTAACGAAAAGTGTTTAAGTTTGTATGGAAAACAGGATAGCATGAAGGATGGGTTGCTCACCGATCGCCAGATGGAAGTGCTCCGGTACCGCAAGCAGGGACTGACACAGCAGCAGATTGCAGATATCATCTCCACATCCAAGGCAAATGTCTGCACCATAGAAAAGAGTGCCATGGAAAATATCCGACGGGCAAAAGAGACGCTTGAGTTCCTCTACACCCTCGATGCAACGCACCTCTGCCTAATCCCCAACGGTACGGATCTCTTCGAGGTTCCGGCCATTATCTTTGGCGAAGCTGAGAAGATCAATATCAAGGTCAAGTATGACACGATCTCCTTGATCAACCGCATCCGGGAGTCGCGGCCCCAGTGCTGCAAGGCCCGCTGTTATCTGCGAAGACATTCATGTGTATATCACCGATGCGGGCGAACTGTATTTCGGCTGATATCAGATCCTGCTGCTGCAACCAAAGGAATCCCCGGACCGGTCACCCGTAGCATATATTTATATCTTCTTTTATTCAATAGTAGAGGAAGCCGATATGAGGTTATCCAATGCCTGTGCACGGATGGTTACCCCACCCGGGCACCCGCATACGGCGCAACTAAAATCCTCAGACACAGGATTGATGGTGGTGCCGTGGGTGATCCTCGATTGGTGACCCCTCCGTAAGGAGGGCTGAACCGAGAAGGAGTTGTGATCCGTCACAACAGGCTGACAGAGTAGGATCTGACCAGGACGCATGGGTCGACGTTCGTGCAACGAGCCCTCCCCGTAATGTCTGACGACAGTACGGTGATGCGTCAAAAGTCAGGAACTTCTTTCGCGAGACAGGAAAGCTGGTGCACACCAGTAGAGCACTACAAAAAAGCTCAATCGTGCATCTCCAGAACCGGGTGAATTTGCACCACGATCCGCTGCCCCAAAACCCTTCGGGGTATTTAAAAGAGCAGACGTGACCCTTGGTAAAAACACCCGTGCCCGCGTGTTGGCTTAACCAGAAGCGAAGCTATCACACAATCTCGGATTAATCTTGTCAAAACGTGTCGCAATGAGAATAACCTACACGCAAAAAGGATTGATTCACACATGCCAAAAATCAACAGACCACGCCGCGGCTCTCTTGCATTCAGCCCGAGAAAGCGTGCAAAGAGCCCGATCCCGAAGTACCAATCGTGGCCAGTCTCCGAGGGCGCACCGATCCTGCAGGGATTTGCCGGATACAAAGTGGGTATGACGCATGTTATCATGGTGGACGACCACAAGAGCAGTCCCACCGAGGGTAAAGAGATCATGGTGCCCGTTACCGTGATTGAAGTTCCCCCGATGAAGGTCGCAGCCATCCGTGCCTACTCAAAAGATACCTACGGCAAACATGCATTCACCGAAGTCTGGGCAGACCAGCTCGACACGGTCCTCGGTCGCCGGATCACGCTCCCCAAGGACTACAACGGGGAAGCGGCCAAGAAGAAGTTCGCCGATGCAATTTCAGCCGGAACTGTTGCAGAGATATATGCGGTTACCTATACGCAACCTGCTGCTCTTTCAGGTGTTCCCAAGAAAGTTCCCGATCTTATGGAGATCAAGGTTGGCGGAACAGACATCAGGAAACAGATGGATTTCGTCATGGGGCTTCTGGGTAAGGAAGTGACCTTAAACAATGTTGTCCAGACCGGTGCCTATGCGGATATCACTGCCATCACCACCGGTAAGGGAACGCAGGGTGCCGTGAAGCGCTGGGGTATTGCCCTGCGCAAGCGCAAGCACTCCGTTGGCGGCAAGGAACGCCATATCGGGACCCTCGGACCCTGGAACCCGCACCATGTCCGGTGGCAGGTTCCCCAGATTGGTCAGATGGGATTCCAGCAGCGCACCGAGTTCAACAAGCGTATCCTGAAATTTTCCGAGAACGCGAGCGAGGTTACGCCAACAGGAGGTTTCCTCCACTACGGCGTTCTCAGGAACCCGTACGTGCTTGTCAAAGGTTCCATTCCCGGCCCGGTAAAACGGCTGATCCGTATCCGCCCGGCAATACGCCTGGGAGAACATGTCGTCAGGATGCCGGCAATCCAGTTCGTGAGCGTCCAGAGCAAACAGGGATGATCAGCAGATGAAAGCACAGGTTAAATCACTGGATGGCGGGGTTTCCAAGAGTATCGATCTTCCGGAAATTTTCTCCGAAGATTACCGCCCCGATCTGATCAAGAAAGCAGTCATGGCGCTGCAGAGCACAAGGCGGCAGCCGCACGGATCCCATCCGTTTGCCGGTATCCGTTCGTCTGCAGTAGGCTGGGGAAGCGGTCGCGGGTCATCCCACGTACCCCGTCTCAAGAACGGCTCCCGCGCAGCCAAGGTCCCGCAGGCAAAAGGCGGGCGTGAGGCACACCCCCCGAAAGTAGCGAAAATCCTGGTTAAAGAGATCAACCAGAAGGAAAAGCAGAAGGCATTCCGCTCGGCAGTTGCTGCAAGCATCTCTGCGGAACTCATCCGCGGTCGTGGCCACACCTTTGACGGTGCCGTTCCTCTGATCTTCGAGGATAAATTTGAGACCCTCGCCCGCACGCAGGATGTCATTTCGGCCCTCACTACGCTCGGTGTCTACGATGATATCGAACGGTCAAAGGACAGCAGGAAAGTCAAGGCTGGAAGAGGCAAGATGCGTGGGCGCAGGTTCAAGCAGAGGAAGAGCCTCCTGATTGTCACCGCGGAAAAACCGCTCGCGGCAGCACGCAACCTCTCCGGTGTCGACGCGGTTACCGTAGACCAGCTGAATGTCGAGCACCTCGCACCGGGGATGCTTGCAGGGCGCCTGACCGTCTGGACCGAAAGCGCACTGACACGCCTGGAGGGAAGGTAAATGACCCTTAAATTCCCGTTTGTTACGGAAAAGGCAATGGTTCTTTTGGAGAACCAGAGCAAACTCCAGTTCCTCGTCACCAATGAGGCATCCAAGGGAGATATCAAGCGCGAGATCGAGAAAGCCTTCGGTCAGAAGGTCAGCAATGTTCGGACACTTATGAACATGCACGGCCAGAAGAAGGCAATCGTGAGCTTTGAGAACGACAAGGCCGCCGAGGAAATCCTCAGCCGGCTCGGTATTATGTAGGTGGGGAAACATGGGACATAGAATCACAACACAAGCCCGTGGCAAGGGAGGCCCGACATACCGCGCACCATCCCACCGGTATAAGGCTGAGCTGAAACACATCGGTGACGACACACAGAAGATCACCGGAATCGTTATCGACATCGAACACGATCCGGCACGCAATGCACCGATCGCCCTCGTCAAGCTCGAGACCGGAGAAAAAGTCTACATGCTGGTCACGGAAGGACTCGGCATTGGCGAACCGGTCCTCTGGGGCTCTGCAGGGGAAGTCAAGAACGGCAACACCCTGACGCTCGCAAACATCCCGACCGGTACCTACATCTGCAACATCGAGGCACGCCCGAACGATGGCGGCAAGTTTGTCCGCTCATCCGGAGTGCAGGCCGTTGTTGTTGACAAATCCGAAGACCGAGTCGGTATCCGGATGCCCAGCGGCAAGACGAAATGGTTTAACCACCGTTGCCGTGCAACCGTCGGCATTGTTGCCGGTGGCGGCCGTGTCGAGAAGCCGTTTGTGAAAGCAGGCAACAAGTACCACAAGATGGCAAACACCGCATCCAACTGGCCCCGTGTCCGTGGTGTCGCGATGAACGTCATCGACCACCCGTTCGGTGGCGGCGGGCACCAGCATACCGGTCGCCCGAAGACGGTTGCACGCGGGACATCCCCGGGAAGGACTGTTGGACATGTCGCAGCCCGCAGGACAGGTAAGAGCAGGAAGTGATGGGTATGGCAGCACCTAAAAAGACACAGAAGAGAATGCCAAGACGGCGTGAGGAGTTCACCTATCGCGGCTACAAGATTGACGAGCTACAAGCGATGGGGATTTCCGAACTCCTTCCCCTCATGCCGGCCCGTCCCCGCCGCAAGATTGTTCGCGGGTTTTCCCGTGGTGAAGAGACATTACTCGCAAAGGTTCGTGAAGGTGATGAGAAGATCAGGACTCATCTGCGCGAAATGATTGTCATGCCGGTAATGGTAGGCAAGACAATCGAGATTTACAATGGCAAGGAATTTATCAAGGTCGAGTTCCAGCCGGAGTCGGTCTTCCGCTATCTCGGCGAGTTTGCACTGACCAGAAAGAGGGTTGCTCACGGGAGTGCCGGTATCGGTGCCACGAGAGGCAGCAAGTACGTTCCGTTGAAGTGATGAACCATGGCAAGAACTGATTATTCACAAAAAGTCAAGGGTGACACCATTGCAAAAGCAAAGGCCAACGAGCTGAACATGTCGCCCAAACATTCGATCGAGATTGCCACGTTCATCCGGCACCAGCGCGTGAACGATGCAATTGCATACCTGAATGAGGTGGTCAAGCTGAAGAAGGCGATCCCATTCCGGCGTTTCAACCGGAATGTTGCGCACAAGCGTGGCCTTCCCGGGAACTGGGATGCGGGAAGGTACCCGGTCAAGGCCTCAAAGGCATACATACGGGTTCTCGAATCCGTAAAGAAGAATGCCGAGTACCTTGGTCTTGATGCAGAGAACCTCGAGATCATCCATGCATCGGCAAACCGCGGCCGGGCACAGAAGGCATTCTTCCCCCGCGCAATGGGACGTGCGACCCCCAAGGTCCGCGAATCCGTGAATGTTGAAGTCGTTGTCCGTGAGGTGGCATAAATGGCAGTCGAGAGAAAATTTATCACGGAAGGCGTCAGGAAAGCCCGCGTCGAGAAGTACCTCTCCAAGGAACTGAAACGCGCAGGCTACGGTGGTATGGATATTGCCAGGACGCCGCTTGGGACCCAGGTCACCATTTTTGCCGAGAAACCCGGTATCGTGATCGGGAAGGGGGGCAAGCTGGTCCACCAGCTCACCCAGGACCTTGCCCAGAATTACGGTGTCGAATCACCCCAGATCGAGGTTCAGCAGGTTACCAACCCCAGCTTCAATGCCCAGATTATGGCAGAACGGCTGGCAAACGCCCTTGAACGCGGCTGGTACTTCCGCAAGGCAGGGTCCAGCATCATGCGCCGCGTCATGGACTCCGGTGCACTCGGCTGTGAAGTCGTCATCGCCGGGAAACTGACCGGAGCACGTGCCCGTACCCAGAAGTTTACGGAAGGGTACATCAAGCACTGCGGTGAACCGAGCAACACGATCGTCGAGAAAGGATATGCCGTTGCAATCAAGAAGCTCGGCGTCATCGGCGTTCAGGTCAAAATTGTCCCCGCCGGTGCAAAACTGCCCGACCACTTCTCGATCATCGAACAGGAAAAGAAACGCCCGGCAGCCACGGCACCCGTTACTGCTATCGGGGATATCAATTCCGATGAACCGGCACTTCCTGATGAGAAATTAGGGGAGGACCAGTAATGGCAATATTCAGGGCAAAGGATGTCAAGCAGCTCTCGGATGTTGAACTTCAGGAACAGATGGGAAAACTCCGGATGGAGCTTGTCCAGCACTACGGGAAAGTCAGTGCCGGCGGCGCTACCGAGAACCCCGGTCATATCGGGGAACTCCGGAGAACTATTGCCCGTCTGATGACCGAGCAGAACCGCAGGAGAACTGCATGATCTCTTCCCGGAACGTCCTGCGCCACGAACTGATTGGCCTCGACGTTCTGGTATCGGGAGCCGCAAACCCGAAACAGAAAGGACTGTACGGTCGCATCATCGATGAAACGAGAAATCTGCTGGTTATCGAGACCCGGAATGGAATAAAGCGCATCGCAAAGATGCACAGTATATTCCGGGTCTCTCTTCCCAGCAGGGAGCTTGTGGAGATAGATGGATCCGTCCTGGTTTTGGCTCCTGAAAAAAGGATCAACCTGCACGAAAAGAAGAGGATACCATAATGGCACAAAACATTGGATTGAACGTCCAGGCTCCGGCAACGGAATGCAAGGATGTTAATTGTCCGTTTCATGGCACTTTACCGGTGCGCGGCCAGGTGATCACCGGTAAAGTCGTGAGCGATCGCATGATGGGAACGGTCGTAGTTGCACGTAATTACATGCACTATGTCCGGAAATACAAGCGGTACGAAAAGCGCAGCTCGAAAATCCATGCCCACAACCCCCCCTGTGTCGGGGCAAAAACCGGTGACATGGTGAAGATTGCCGAGTGCCGTCCGCTTTCGAAGAGCACGACCTTTGTCGTTGTGGAGGTGCAGAAGCCATGAAGGCAAAGCAGTCCAAGACGCCGAGGGCCCTTGCCACCGGGACAAGGCTTGCATGCGCCGATAACACCGGTGCCAGGACAGTGCAGATCATCTCTGTCTTTGGCTACCATGGTGTCAGGCGACGTCAGCCCAAACTGGGTCTCGGAGATCTCTGCACGGCGAGCGTCCAGAAAGGTACACCCGACATGCGCCGCAAACTCGTGCGGGCAGTCGTCATCCGCGCGAAGAAGGAGATGCGCAGGCCGAACGGCATACGGGTATCCTTTGAGGATAACGCGGTTGTTGTTGTTGATGAGAAGAACGAGCCGAAAGGAACCGAGATCAAGGGACCCGTTGCCCGAGAAGTGGCAGAGCGGTTCCCCAAGCTCGGATCCATGGCAACGATCATCGTATGAGGTGTGAAATATGGTAAGACTAGAAAGTTCACAACCAAGAAAACAGAGGAAGGCAAGGTACAACGCCCCTTCACACGTCAGTACGAAATATCTCAATGCTCCTCTCTCTAAAGATCTCATCGAGCAGTACAAGAAAAAGACCCTGCGCGTGGTCAAAGGTGATACCGTCAAGGTAACCCGCGGAGACTTCGCCGGAGAAGAGGGACTTGTGGATGCCGTCGATACCAAGAACTCGAAAGTAGTTGTTCACGGTGTCTTTTCCACGAAGGCAGACGGAACTGAAGTTCCCCGGGCAGTCAGCGCATCCAATGTCCGGATCACCAAGCTGAACCTTACTGACAAGCGCCGCGAGGCAAAATTAGCGGAGGCTGAATAATGGGAGACCATTTAAAGCGACTGAATGCCCCGGATTCGTGGCACATTGCAAAGAAGACCACGAAGTTCATAACAAAAACAGCACCCGGCCCGCACAACGCAAACGCGATGCCGATAACGGTCTGGCTCCGTGATCACATGGGTATGGCACGGAATTTAAAGGAGGTCAAACAGATCCTCCACCAGAATGATGTGGTCATCAACGGGAAACCCTGCACCGACCCCAAGATGGGCATCGGGATCTTCGACATCATCGCCCTTCCGAAGATCAACAAGTATTACCGCATCCTCCGTGACAAGAACGGCCGGCATGTATCCATCCCGATCGATGCCGAAACTGCAAAGACCCGGTTGTGCAAGATCACGAACAAGACCACGGTCACCGGCGGGAAAGTCCAGCTGAACATGCGGGACGGTTCCAACGTGCTTGCTGACAACACCTACAAGGCCGGCGATTCGATCGTGCTCTCGCTCGAACCCGAGACCCGGTTCAAGATCATCGATCACTTCCCGTTTGCCGCGGGCAACATGGCTATGGTCATCGGTGGTAAGCACTCCGGCAAGGTTGCCCGGATCCTTGATATCATCAAGGTGCCCGGCAGCGTTCCCAACAAGATCATTCTCAAGGATGAGGCAACCGGTGCCACGTTCGACACGATATCGTCTTACATCTACATGGTCGGTACAACGACACCGGCAATCGCAAAATGGGGGCATGAAGAGTGACGACGATGCGTGATATCTATATCGACAAGGTTGTCGTCCACATGGGCGTCGGTGAAGCCGGCGATAAGCTCGTGAAAGGCGAGAACATCATGAAAGCGATCACCAAGCAGACACCGATCCGGAGCATTGCCAAGAAGACCCAGCCTGCGTTTTCCGTCAGGAAAGGCATGCCCATCGGCTGTAAGGTCACCCTCCGTGGCAAACCTGCCCGCGATTTCATTGCAACCGCTCTTAAGATTGTCCAAAACACGATCTTTGAGAGCCAGTTTGACAAGAGCGGGAATTTTGCCTTCGGTATCGAAGAGCACACGGATTTTCCCGGGATGTCCTATGACCCGCAGATCGGCATCTTCGGCATGGATGTCAACGTCGTCCTCGAACGCAAAGGCATCCGGATCACCCGCAGGAAGATGGCACAGAAGAAACTTCCGGCAAAGCAGCGCGTGAACAAGGCAGATGCAATTGCATTCCTCAAGGAAAAGTACCAGGCCGAGGTGCGCTAATGGCAGGAGAAAGGAAGAAGATCTACGGTCGCGGTGCGAACGAATGCAAGATGTGCGGGCGCAAACAGGGGCTCGTACGCAGATACCATATCATGTTCTGCCGGCAGTGCTTCCGCGAATGGGCCCAGAGGATGGGCTTCAAGAAGATGAGCTGAGGAGTGAGCAAGAAATGACACGATTAAATCCCATAGCAGATGGAATGTGTACCCTGAAAAACGCAGGTGACACCGGCAAGTCCGTGTGCGTTATCGAACCCGCAAGCAAGCTCCTTGGCGCAATGCTCCGTATCATGCAGGACGCCGGTTATATCGGCAGCTTCGAGTTCATCGATGACGGCAGAGGCGGACAACTCAAGGTCAACCTCACGGGCCGGATCAACCGCTGTGGTGCAATCACCCCGCGGTTCTCGGTACAGCTGGATGAGATGGAATACTGGGAGAAGCAGTACCTGCCCGGCAAGAACTTCGGGCTCCTGATACTTTCGACCTCGCGGGGGGTAATTTCCCACGAACAGGCGAGGAAAGAAGGAATCGGTGGCGAACTGCTCGGGTACGTCTACTAGAAGGTGCATAAAAAATGGCAGCAGTAAGAAAAGTCAAGATCCCGGACGGCGTGAAAGCCAGTCTGGACGGTATGCACCTTCGTGTGACCGGTCCCAAGGGCCAGCTCTCGCGCAACGTGCGATTCCCCCAGGTCACCGTGACCTGCGACGGAAACGAGGTTGTCATAGCAACCGAATCCCGGCGCAAGGAGATCACGGCGATGGTCGGCACGCTCGAAGCACATACCAAGAATATGTTCCGCGGTGTCACCGAAGGCTACGAGTACCGCATGAAAGTGGTATACAGCCACTTCCCGATCCAGCTCAAACTCCTGGGAAACAAACTCGAGATAGCAAATTTCCTTGGCGAGAAGAAAGCGCGCCATGCACGGATTGAGCAGGGTGTTGCTGCAAAAGTCGGTAACGATGAGGTCGTCCTGACCGGCATCGACCGCGAACTCGTCGGCACCTCCGCAGCGAACATCGAACATGCCACCCATATCCGCGACCGCGACCCGCGTGTCTTCCAGGATGGCATCTACATGGTTCAGAGGGGCTGAAAAACATGACAACAGAAGTCAAGCGGCTGATCCGGGTGCGTACCGATAAAGGTGCAGTCTTCAAGCGCGACGGGTACGGCAAGAAACGCCAGCTCTCAGATTCATGGAGAAAGCCCCGCGGCCAGCACAACAAGCAGCGCGAGCAGAAGAAAGCAAAGGGAGCGCTCCCCAAACCGGGTTTCGGCAGTCCCGTTGCAGTGCGCGGTATGCACCCGAGCGGCTTCTTTGAGGTCCTCGTAACCTCTTTAAAGGACCTGGAAGGACTCGATGCCAAGACGCAGGCAGTGCGTCTCGGTGCAACGGTCGGTATGAGGAAACGCATAATAATCCAGGAACAGGCAGTTGCTGCAGGACTTAAAGTGCTCAATGCCCGTGTCGTTAAGACGACCAAGGCAAAACCGGCTCAGGCAAAACCGGTGAAAAAGGACGAGAGCAAAGAGAAGGCCGGAAAAACCCCGGCAAAGAAGACCGCAGCACCGGCCAAGAAAGCGGTAAAGAAGACCGCCGCAGTCAAGCCCAGGGCTGAGAAGACTGAAGAGAAGGCCGAGAAGAAGGCCCCGGCAAAGAAGGCTGCAGCCAAGCCCAGGGCTGAGAAGACTGAAGAGAAGGCCGAGAAGAAGGCCCCGGCAAAGAAAGCAGCAGCCAAGCCCATAGCAGAAAAGGCTGCTCTGGCAAAGCCCAAGGCAGTGGCAAAATCCAAAGCCAAGACCACCAAGTCAGGGGTGAAGAAGAATGAGTGACGTCGCCAGCCAGAAACGCATTGTCGCGTCGGTACTGAAATGCGGTGTCAACCGCGTCTGGTTCGACCCGGCCCGTATCTCGGATATCGAGAACGCGATCTCGCGGGAAGACCTGCGGGCTCTTATCACTGACGGCGCCATCAAGGCCCGCCAGAAGAAAGGCGTCAGCCGTGGCCGGGCCCGGGCCCGGATCGCCCAGCGTTCCTATGGCCACCGCAAGGGGCCAGGAAAAAGGAAGGGTGCAGCAGGTGCCCGCAAGCCGAGCAAAACCGCATGGGTCCAGAAGATCCGCGCGATACGGAAAGTCCTTGTCGAGCTGCGCACAGCCGGCACCATTGACCGGCATATGTACCGCATCCTCTACCGGAAAGCGGCCGGTGGACAGTTCAGAAGTGTTGCGCATATGAAAGCGCAGATGGAGATCCTCTCAGGGAGGATGAAGTAACATGGCAACAGGACCACGGTATTTTGTCCCCTTCCGCAGGCGGAGGGAAGGCAAAACCGATTACTACCAGCGGACAAGACTTGTCGTTTCGGACGTACCCCGGATGGTCGTTCGCAAGACAAACCGGCACATCATCGTGCAGCTCGTCACGGCTGAGATGGACGGCGACCGTACCCTCGTAGCAGCAAATTCTGCCGAGCTGGAAAAATACGGATACAAGGGATCAACCTCCAGCACACCGGCAGCATACCTCACGGGCATGCTCTTTGCGGTAAAAGCAAAGAAAGCAAGTCAGGAGAGTGCAATCCTTGACATCGGTCTCAACCGGGCAACCCCGGGGGCACGCGTCTTTGCAGCACTCAAGGGCGCTGTCGAGGCAGGTCTCGAGATCCCGCACGGCGAGGAGATCCTCCCGTCGGACGAGCGCGCCAAGGGAGCCCATATCGCTGCGTACAACAAGAATGCAGGGGACATTGTGAAAAATGTCGAACAGGTGGCAGATGCCATAAAAAAGGAGATGGCATAAATGGCATACGAACGAGAAGAGTGGCACCCGGTCACCGGTCTTGGCAAACTCGTCGCCTCAGGTGAGATCAAGAGCATCGATCAGGTTCTTGAGAGCGGGAGACCCATCAAGGAACCCCAGATTGTCGATGCGTTCCTTCCTGACCTGGAAGACGAAGTCCTCGATATCGCCATGATGCAGCGCATGACTGACTCCGGCCGGCGCGTCCAGTTCCGGGCAGTCGTTATTGTGGGCAACCGCAACGGCTACATCGGTTTTGGCCAGGGTAAGGATGTCCAGGTCGGCGATGCGATCAAGAAAGCCATCGTCAAGGCCAAGATGAACCTGATCAAGGTACGGCGCGGCTGCGGCAGCTGGGAATGCGGGTGCGATGTCTCGCACTCAATTCCCATGCAGGTCGAGGGAACTGCGGGGAGTGTCAAGGTAACACTCAAACCGGCGCCACAGGGCATCGGGCTTGTCACGGGAGACATCAGCAAGAAGGTGCTCGAGCTCGCCGGCATCAAGGATGTCTGGACCTTTGCACGGGGACAGACCCGGACCACCATCAACTTTGCGAAGGCGACCTTCAATGCCCTCAACAAGACTAATATGATCAGAACAGGGAGGTCCCCGTAAATGTACGCGGTTGTACAGGTCCGTGGTGTGGTAAAAACACGTCAGGACATCAGGGACACCTTAAAGATGCTGCGTCTTCACCACATCAACCACTGCGTCCTCATCCCGGACTCTCCCGAGAACCTCGGGATGATCCGCAAGGTAAAGGACTACGTGGCGTTTGGAGAAGTCGACGCACCGACGGTCGAAACGCTGCTGCAGACGCGCGGCAGGGTCATCGGCGATGCGCCGCTGACCGACGAGTACATCAAATCCAATTCGTCCTACGGGACAATCGGAGAGTTTGCAAAAGCACTTGCGAGCGGTGAAACAAAACTGCGTGACATCCCCGGGCTCAAGCCGGTACTGCGCCTTCACCCCCCGCGCAAGGGATACAAGACCACCAAACGCACCTTCCCGCAGGGTGGAGCGCTTGGCTATTATGGTCAGGAGATCAATACTCTCCTCTACAAGATGAGGTGAAGCAGGATGCCAACAAACAAACGTTCAAAGTACCGCGGATCGCGGACATGCGGCGGCGGCACCCACAAGAACCGGCGCGGTGCAGGAAATCGTGGCGGAAGAGGCCGTGCCGGTATCAACGCCCACCACTTTGTCAAGTGGTACAAGGAAATGGGCGGGCCGGTCTTTGGCAAGAACGGGTTCTGTAACCAGATCGCTACCGAGGTAACAAGTATCGATATCGGTGCACTGGACCAGATTGTCCCCTCGCTTCTGGCTCAGGGTATCGCAAAGCAGGAGGGAGATACCATCGTGATCAACATGGCTGATATGGGTATCGAGAAGGTGCTCGGCAGCGGGAAGGTCACGAAAAAGATTAACATCTCTGCCCCTGCGTTCTCTGAAACTGCGAAGGCAAAGATCGAGAAAATGGGCGGGAAGGCGCAAGTTGCCTGATCTGCCCCCGGATTTTTGGTGAAACCATGGGAAACCTGCTGGATCGAATGGAACCCCTGCTTGCTGCCATGCCGGCAGTCAAGAGCTCCGAGGGCCATGTCCATTTCAAGAATAAACTGTTCTGGACTCTTGCGATACTGATTCTGTATTTTGCTCTGACGAATATTCCGGTTTTTGGTCTGAGCACCGCGAACCAGGACCTGTTTGCCGCATATCGTGCACTCCTTGCAGGCGCAAGCGGGTCGATCGTCCATCTCGGTATCGGGCCGATCGTTACGGCATCCATCGTGCTTCAGCTGCTCAAAGGTGCAGATATCCTCCATATTGATACCAGCGAGACGCGCGGCCAGGTCATGTACATGGGACTGCAGAAGATTCTCATCCTGGTCATGATCGTTATTGAAGCCGCCCCGAATCTTGTCGGCGGGTACATGACACCCGATTCAGTTATCGCGAACTCGTTCTTTGGTGGCAACCTTTTTGCGGTCTCGTTCATCATCTTCCTCCAGATCTGTATCGGGGGTGTCCTGATCTTCTTCATGGATGAAGTGGTCACGAAATGGGGTATCGGCTCCGGTGTCGGTCTCTTCATCATCGCCGGGATATCCCAGGCACTTGTCAGCGGGTTCATCAACTGGGCAAAGATCACTGACCAGTATCCAACAGGATTTTTCCCGCGACTGGTTGCCATCGGTCTCGATGGCGGAAATTATGCCTCCTACTTTGGGAAGGACATTCTTGCGTTCGTCACTACCATCATCATTTTCTTAGTCATCGTCTATGTAGAATCGACACGGATCGAGATCCCGCTTGCTCATGCACAGGTACGCGGGGCACGTGCGCGGTTCCCGGTCAAACTGATCTATGCCAGTGTCCTGCCGATGATCCTTGTTCGTGTCCTGCAGGCAAATGTCCAGATGCTGGGCATGTTCCTGTCGAATGTCGGCATCACCATCTTCGGTACTTTCAATGGTTCGACACCCTCAAACGGCATTATGTATTTCCTTGCCCCGATCAACGGCCCCACCGACTGGATGTGGTGGATGAACGATCTCGGTCATGCACCATGGGAGATACTTTTACGTCTGGGCATCGATATCACCTTTATGGTGGTCGGTGGTGCGATCTTTGCCCTGTTCTGGATTAAGACTGCCGGGCTTGACTCGAAGGATGTAGCCCGCCAGATCCAGTTATCCGGTATGTCCATCCCCGGCTACCGCAGGAACCCGCAGGTACTCGAAAAGTACCTTGACCGGTACATCCCCCGTGTCACGGTAATCGGTGGTGTCTTCATTGGTATACTCAGTGTTGTTGCAAACCTCTTTGGTGTCATCGGATCCGTGAGCGGAACCGGGCTTCTTCTGACGGTCAGTATCACCTACCGGCTCTATGAGGATATCGCAAGCCAGCAGATCATGGAGATGTACCCGTTCATGCGGACGTTCTTTGGCAAGGAGTAAGTTATCTGGAAGGATGCTGATGGGAAAAAAGGTCATTATCACCGGTGTACCGGGCGTCGGCAAGACGACGGTTGTCAACGAGGCACTGA
This sequence comes from uncultured Methanoregulaceae archaeon, assembly GCA_963818425.1. Classification (GTDB taxonomy): domain Archaea; phylum Halobacteriota; class Methanomicrobia; order Methanomicrobiales; family Methanospirillaceae; genus Methanoregula. The sequence continues at coordinate 398,515 of CAWFSA010000005.1, forward strand.
AAAAACTCAAAGAAGAGGGTATCGAGTACCAGTCGATCAACTTCGGTTCGTTCATGTTTGAGGTTGCGATGAAGGAGGATATCGTGAAGGACCGCGACCAGATGCGTACGCTCGACCGCGCCGTGCAGAAAAAACTGCAGCAGCGTGCCGGCCAGGCAATCGCAAAGGTCAAGGGCAATGTCCTGATCGATACCCATGCTTCCGTGAAGACCCCGAAAGGGTACATGGCAGGGCTCCCGGAGTGGGTGCTTAAGGAGATCATGCCGGACCTCATTGTCCTTGTTGAGACCGATGATGACCAGATCCTCATGCGTCGTATGACCGATGAGACCCGGACGCGGGACAAGGAAGGCGCAAAATCGATCGCGGAACACCAGCAGTTCAACCGTTCCATTGCTGCTGCTTATGCGATGGTGACGGGTTGCACGATAAAAATAGTCACGAACGCGGATTTCCTGCTCGAACGTGCCGGCCAGGATCTCGCCGAGGTTCTCAGGTGAACAGATGAATTTTGGGAAAGTCTGGGATAAATACAGCATCTGGTTTACGTTTGGCTTCATGTTCCTCATGATGTGGGCGTATACAGTCCCGTGGCTGAAGGACGGTGTAGGCCAGGCTATCGACGCTGTGTTCGCTCCGCTGGTCACGACCTTTGCTATCCCGTTTTACATCCTGATCGTCATCCTGTCAGCATTTACCGGCCTCTACTCATCGATCATCCAGAAATACACGATCGACTACAACAAAATGACGGAGTCTCAGGAACGGATGAAGGAGTTCCAGACGGAGTTCCGGGAAGCCCAGCTCTCCCAGGACGAGAAGAAGATCAAGAAACTGGAAGCAAAGAGAGATCGGGTCATGAAGGAGCAGATGGAGATGTCCCAGCAGCAGTTTAAGCCGATGATATATATCATGGTACTGACCATCCCGATCTTCTTCTGGCTCCTGTACCGGCTCTGCTCAGACTACCAGTACGATAACGCTGCCGTATTACGGGGTGCATGGCCTGAACGACGCGATCATCTGGGTTATCCCGGCGTGGATCCTCTGGTACATGATCTGTTCTATTACCTTAAGTCAGGTTATCAGGAAGGCCCTCAATATCGGAGGGCTCTGATGCGGATCACGGTGAGCGGGCTTCCCGGGAGCGGGACCACCTCACTGTCCCGCTATCTTGCAGAACGTCACGGTTTTTCCATGATCTCGGCTGGTGAAGTCTTCCGCCAGCTTGCCAAAGAGCATAATATGGAACTGGCCACATTCGGCCGTCTGGCAGAAGAGGACCCGGCCTTTGACCGGATGATTGATGCGCGCCAGAAGGAGATTGCTCACGAGCGCGACAATATCATCGTAGAAGGCAGGCTTTCCGGCTGGATGGTGGAAGATGCGGATCTCAAAATATGGCTGTACGCACCCATCGGCTGCCGGATCAAGCGGATCGCGTTCCGTGACCAGGTCACCGATGAAAAGACCGCGAAACAGCTGACGCTTGAACGTGAAAACTGTGAAGCGGGCAGGTACCAGTCCTATTATTCTATCGATATAAACGATCTCTCGATCTACCACCTGATCCTCAACTCGGAGCATTGGGGTGTTGAAGGACTGGGAGCGATCGTAGATACCGCCATTGAACAACGCGGCCGCACGAAAATTCCGTGAGTTTTTTTAATTATCGTATTGAGTAAGCATGATGATCTGATCATAGTGCCCTGTTGTTAGTACCAGGGAATCGTTTAAACAGTTATACAGGGTATGATTGCTTGTGGCAGATGACATTGCTATTCAGTTTGTCCATATCGTGGGATGAAGAAGAGATAGCTGCCCTCTATAAGGCCGGTGGGTGGTGGAAAGAGGAATACAAAACCGAAGATCTTCGCCATCTCATACAGGGCAGTTTTGCCTTTGCTGTCGCGACTGAAACAAAAACCGGCCGGGCTATCGGCATGGGCCGCGTTATTGCCGATGGTGTTTCTGACGGTTATATCCAGGACCTTGTGGTGCTCCCGCAGTACCGGAAGAGCGGGATTGGCACGCAGATCGTTGCAGCACTGGTCAACCGGTGCCTGCAGTCGGGCATCACCTGGATCGCCCTCATCGCCGAGCCGGATACGGAAAAATTTTACCTCCCGCTGGGGTTCCATCCCATGGAGCAACATGTCCCGCTCATTTTCCGGGGTGAGTCCTGATGCTCTCCCAGGATGATTTTGTGCCTGTCACGCTTGCAGACCGGGAGTTTTTTTCCCGGCATTACGAGCAATATCCCCAGACCCACAGCGACAACACGTTCACGAATATGGTCTGCTGGAACCATTATGCCCACTACACGTATGCCTATGTTGAAAAAAATATCATCATTGCCAGCACGATAGGCAGTGTTACCCGTTTTCGCCCGCCGATCGGCCCCCGCAATCCGGCACTCCTCCGTTCGCTAATCCGCCTGGCCTCAGATGTAAGTGATACCGAACCGGTCGTCCTGATCGATCCCGATACCGCCCGCTGGATGCAGGAGGTCTGTCCCGGGATAAACCTTGTTCCCGACCGGAACCATTTCGAGTATGTTTATCGGGCAGAGGATCTTGCGGATCTTCCGGGGAAAAATTACCTGACCATCCGGAGGCAGGTCAACAAGTTCCGGCGCAACTGTGTCAATGTGGTGGAACCCATATCAAAGGAGAACTGGGAGGAAGTAAAGCGTTTCCTTATTGAATGGTGCGAATGGAAAGGCTGCGAAGGTGACCCGGTGCTCGCGCACGAGAAGGATGCTGTTTTTTTTGCCATCGATCACTTCAATGAACTCCCCGTCCGTGGCCTCGCTATCCGGGTTTCAGGGAAGATAGGTGCAATCTCCCTGTATGAGAGGCTCAACACTGACACTGCGCTTATCCATTTCGAAAAAGGCCTGCCAGACTGCGAGGGCATCTACAAGGTTGTCAACAACGAGGTTGCCGCCCGCCTTGTTAAAAATTTTACCTATATCAACCGCGAAAGCGACCTCGGGGTTGCCGGGTTACGGGAGGCAAAGATGCGGTACCACCCGCATCATATGGTTGAAGTGTATTCCCTGAAACTCGATTCGTGAAAAATATCTTCAGATTACCTGATGGTAGTCAAGAGGTTCAGTGCTTTTTGATGGATTCTCGTTACACGGGGATTGAAATTCCCGTATTCCCCGGTTGTAATGAACGTCGCCACCGTGGATGTTTCACTTCTTAACAACGTTCGGTTGTTGCCAAAGGGCATTCGCTCAGGCGATTCATAACCGGTCTCTCATGTCAAAAACCACGAACCTCAGATGATCGCGATATAGGCAAGGATTCCCGATGCGATGATCTTCACCGCAATTGCAGCGACCAGCATTCCCAGCACTTTTCCCATGATGTCAGTTACCACGTCACCAAGGAGGCGCTGGATCCCGTCTGCATAATAGAGAATGAGCCAGGTGGCGAGGAGCGATAGTGTGATCGCGATAAACGGGATAAGGAGCCCGTAATCCTTTGACAGCAGCATTACCGTTGTGATGGTACCCGGCCCGCACAGGATGGGCGTACCGATGACGACACCTGCCGCGGAGGTTGTAGCATGTCCCTTGGAATGTCCGAGTTCTATCCCCAGGGCTTCCTGGAGTCCGAGAAGGAAAAGGATGATACCGCCGGCGATCTGGAAGGCCGGCAAACTGAGGCCAAGGAGAGAGAAAATTGCTGTATTGAAGATGAGGAAAATGTACATCAGGCTGCCGGCAACCGCCACGGCGATAAATGCCTGTTTGTGAATCTCGGCGGAGGTCTGCCCCTTGGTCATCGTCGCAAATATCGGCACGGACAGGAGCGGATCGAGGATGATGAACAGCGCGGCAAAGGAGTAAAGAATACCGGGAAGGAAGTCCTGCATGGTCTGATGATGAATATACGCGTTTGTTGCGGATAAAAATGCAGGGTCACCCTGGACGGCCGGGGTAAATAGAGTTCTAAAGCAGGAAATACATGACAAGGATCGCGGCCGTTGAGAGCACGCCGCCTGCCGCAATCAGGCGGACTTTTGGTTCCGCAACAAGGATCCAGGCAGCGATACAGAAGAAGATATACGGGATCAGGGTCGTGATTACTGAGATCGTTGCGAGCAGCCTCAAACCGGTTTGAAACAAGGAGGAGCAGTCCGCTTGCCACACAACCGAGCACGAGTGCAACCGCCGGCGTACCCTGCCGGGTCAGGTCCTTCATGACGGGAACTGAAAACCGGACAGACATGGTATGGATGATCCGCGAAGTCCCGACAATATATGCATTCATGGCGGAGAGCATGGCAAGGATCCCGATGAAGGCTACCATGGTTCCTGCATGGGTAAAAATGATACCGGACGCCATTGCGATGGGCGCCGGCGAGGCCGCCAGCGACGCTGCCCCGACGCTCCCGATCAGTGCAATATTGAGGAGCAGGTACAGCGAGACCACCATCAGCATGACGAGGATGAGCGATCGCCGTATCAGTGACGGGTCTTTTGTCTCCTCGACAGGAATGGCGCTGATCTCAAAGCCGGTGAACGGCCAGTAGACAATGATTATGGTTGCAAGCAGCCCGCCCGCGGTGAGCGGTGCTGACGGGACGAAGTTTTCAGACCTGACAAACGGGAGGAGAAGGAGCGCGATGAGCACGAGGGGAATGATCTTAAGCGCCGTCAGGATAGTTTCCGTGATCCCGGAAAAGACGATACCGGCGATGTTCAGCGCGCAGAAAACCGAAAAGGAGCGTTATTTCGATAAGCAGTACCGGTGACAGGTCAAAAAACCCGAGGTACTGTCCGATACCGGCGGCAATGGTTGAGACCCCGAAAACGGAAGATATGGTATAGAATATCATCAGGGGGAAGGCAATCCGGTTGCCGAATACTGATTCAAACAGGGCATAAAACCCGCTTGACGAGGTAAACCGGTAGGCTACAAAGGAGAGGGAGAGGAGCACGCAGGATGCCGACAGAGCGACAATTATCCACGCGATCAGAGAGTAAGGACCGATCAGTTTCGCCGCGACACCCGGGACCACGAAAATGCCGGAACCTACCGTCCCACCCACCCCGAGGCTGACCAGTTCGACCAGCCCCAGTGAACGCCTGTATGTACCAGCCTCTGCCATGGTAACCCCTTTCCCGGAATGGGCGCTACGGTCCTGTTCGTAACCCTCTGCTGTCACCCGATGCCGGTTCCTTTTTAGTCAGTGAATCTTCCGTGGGTAAAAAAGATGGGGTCATACAATCTGACCGGCGGGTTCTCATCCGGGTTTTGTCCCTGTCCGGATGCAGCATCCATACCGTATATGGGGGACTTTGAGAAATAGCGGCACACCCGTTATCTCTGTACCCTGTGCGATTATGTCTATGACGAAAATCGTGGGGAGCTTCCCCGTTACATCAAACCCGGTACGAAATTCGAAGACATCCCCGATGATTCTGTCTGCCCGGTCTGTGCAACCGATCCCGATATGCGCCTGAGGTCCGGCAATGTATTCAGGAACAGGTTTGAGCGCCTGAACAGGTAACAACGGGGCGGGATTTTCCCTCTAGTCTCTTTTCTTGTATCGTGAGGAGGAGGATGGTGTCTGCCCGATCTGAATACAGGGTGCCAAACCTATAAACCTGCCAGCAGTTTATTTTGTTAACGTGATGATTATGCCCGCGATCAGTACCTATTCCCGCATCCTGGTTGTATCGTTCTCATCCTTGTCGTTCTCGCACCCGGTCTTCTTGTGACTCCGGCAGCTGCGGCGGATATTGAGATGGAGGGATACCTTGGCGAGACCATTACCTTCAACGGTTATTCGTACGTGGGCGACTCGGTGTACCTGGTCCTCACCGGCCCGGGCCTGCCGGAAAACGGTGTCACGCTCACGGACATTTCCCAGCGGGCTGACCAGGGGCATTTTACGGTTGTCAATGTTGACGAGAACCAGGCATGGACCTACACCTGGAAAACCTCCCGGATTGATTCCGAGATAGATCCCGGGACGTACATTGTGTACGTGATGAATAAGCCCGTAGATATCTCGCACCTCGGGGGCGAAAACAGCTACAGGACATTCTCGGTTTTTTTAAAGGATTCAGGGATTTCGAAAATTTCGATAGATGCGCAGCATGTGTATACCCGCAACCCTGAAGACCAGATCTCCACTCCCGGCCCTGCACCTTCGATGAACATAACCAGCGCGACCCCAACGGCCATGGTCCAGGCAACACCGGAACAAACCATGGTTCCCACGACCCGGGCAGGCAACGGACCCGCGGTTGCAGTGACCGCGCTCCTTTGCTGTATGTGTCTTTTCTTTATTCCGAAAGCCCGTCATTAATTCCCTTGTTTTTTAGCGGTACAGAAACGTCATACGGGTTCCTGGGAAAACCCACAAACCTGCAGGGTCCCTCCTAAAAAAAGCGGTGCAGAGTACTTAGCACTTCGAAGAAATTCTGCTGAATCTCATCTCATCCTCAAATCGTCCTGCGTGCGATTCTTTGGATCTCGAAGATTTACTTCGTAAATTTTCTCCAGGTCCGGGTTCTATAAACCCTCACCAACTCGAAGAACACCGATACGTTCTTCTCTTCTCCCAATCTCGCTTCGCTGAATTGGTCGATTTCGAAGAAATTCTGCTGAATTTCTTCTCGTCCTCAAATTTCACTGCGTGAAATTCTTTGGATTTCAAAGAACTCTGGGGAGTCCTCCTCCATCTCAAAATGCACTTCGTGCAGTTCTTTGATAAAAAAATAGATTTAGATAAGTTTGAAGATTGGGTGGCTTTCTGCCTTGCACTCGACCCCGAGCTGACGGGTTGCCTCGAGGACGACGATATCCGTGTAGGCCTGTGCGGTGATCATTGCTTCTACGTTCTCGATAGGTCCGTACATGATGAGGTCTGCACCGAGGGTGCTCGCAATCATGTTGCAGCCGATATCGGGTGCTGACCATGCTGCCTGCTTGATGCCTTCCATACCGCCGAGGTAGTGGTGGGACATCTGCTTGAGGAGCTCATCCTTGCCTGCGTATCCTGCCTGGAGTACGGAGGGGGTCTTGCTTGTTCCCTTCCAGCGCTTGAGCCAGGTCCAGGAAACAGTCATGTTGTGGTATGCACCACCGGTCGGGTAGCCGTGGATTGCCTTGCACGCAAGGATCTCACGGTAGGAGCCGCCGCTGCCGAGGCCGAGCGGGGTTGCTGCGGTGTCGAGGATCGGGCGCTTGATACCGCAGTATTCTGCGATCTCGAGCATACCCTTGGTCTGTCCTGCAACGCCACCGGCTGTCAGTACTTTCTCTCTTCCTGCAACCGACGGGTCTGCCGGGTTGAAGGCGAGGACGATAGCTGCATCGACATCGCTGTTCTTCAGCGCTTCAATGCTCTCGGGCATGATCGAACCGTTGATCGAGTTGTAGATCGCACGGTTGGCGAGGCCGACATCGGTCACGTATTTGCATGCGTGAGCAAGTGCTGTGGGAACTGATGAGTCCATCAGGAACGCAGTCTTGTTGTCGATCGAGTCAAACCAGCTGAAGTAGCTCTCGAATGCTTCGCCGTATTCCGCAATAATCTGGATGAAGTGCGGGATACCGGTCAGGTCGGAGAGGACCTGGCAGCGGTTCCAGAGCGCTTCTGCCTTTGCCTTGTCGATCTTTCCTGTCTTGTCATCAAGCACGCACTCGTGCTTGTTGTAGAAGATAGAAGCACCCAGTACGGTCGGGTACTCTCCGGGCTGTCCACCAATCTTGGTGCCGTTGAAGTCCCAGACACTCTGTTCTTTTTCAAATCTGAACATTTCGTTTACACCTCCGTTATACCATCGTCATCAGTTTTCCGGCCAGGAGCATCACCAATAATAATACGGTAATCCCTGCTATCAAGCCGTACAGGATACCGATATCCCGTCCGATTTTTCTTCCAATACGCTGCGCAATTTCCGCATCCACGAACTCGATTTTCTTCTCGATCTTGTCGAGTCTCTTCTCGAGCTCGAGGAACTGGGGGTTTGCAGCTGCAGCACCTACTTCAGCGCCACCGGCAGCCTCTTTGACCTCCACGACAATTGGCTCGCCAGCGAACGCACCCGGGTCACGACCCTTGAGTTCGTTGATCTTTGCCTTGATGGCGCCGAGGTCTTCGCTTTCCATGATATTGACGATTTCCGTCTGTTCCTGGAAGCGCTTGATATGTGCATCAGTGAGGTTTTCGATGAAGGGAATAGCGCCTTCAGCGCCGACGACTCTGCCGTCTTTGACGCCGCCCTTGTGGAGAGCACCGAATGTCTGGCCGGAGAGGTGGCCCTTGACTTCGGTACCGCAGAACAGCATGAATCTGATGTTGGGGTTGGCGATGACGTTGGCGATAACTTTTTCGAGGCCGAGGTTTTCGGTCTTACAGGAACCGCAGAGTGCGGCGCCTGCATCGCAGATGCCCTTTTCGTCGAGGTGTGAACCCATGGTAACGACAGCCACGGGGCTGTTGGCGTCTCCAGAGATAAAGTCACCCTTGATAAGCGGCCATCCGCTTGCTGGTGATTTCTTGTCTGCCATCTTGTTCACCCCATCCCCATCAGTAATGCAGGCACCAGGATAAGGATCAGAGCCGTGAGCAGGCCTGCTACGAAACCGACCACACCGGCTGCCGATACTGCCGAGTCAATCTTGTTGGTCCTTGCCAGGATCTGTGACTTATAGCGGATATTCTCCACCATATTCTCGATTGCAACCATCCTGACGGGTCCTGTTGATTTTGCTTCTTCTGCCATTTTTTTCACCCCATCATCAGGAATCCAAGCAGGGCAAACGAAACGATCAGGCCTATCATGAGACCTTCGATCTTCCCTGAGTAAACCCCGGCTGCAAACTTGTCCCGGTATCCGATATCCACAACCATCTTCTCGATGGTTTTCATGCGTGCGGTGATGATCGCCATTTCGCCGGAAATCGGACGAACTTCTCCGCCAGTTTCTTCAGCGCCACCGGCAGCCTCTTTGACCTCCACGACAATTGGCTCGCCAGCGAACGCACCCGGGTCACGACCCTTGAGTTCGTTGATCTTTGCCTTGATGGCGCCGAGGTCTTCGCTTTCCATGATATTGACGATTTCCGTCTGTTCCTGGAAGCGCTTGATATGTGCATCAGTGAGGTTTTCGATGAAGGGAATAGCGCCTTCAGCGCCGACGACTCTGCCGTCTTTGACGCCGCCCTTGTGGAGAGCACCGAATGTCTGGCCGGAGAGGTGGCCCTTGACTTCGGTACCGCAGAACAGCATGAATCTGATGTTGGGGTTGGCGATGACGTTGGCGATAACTTTTTCGAGGCCGAGGTTTTCGGTCTTACAGGAACCGCAGAGTGCGGCGCCTGCATCGCAGATGCCCTTTTCGTCGAGGTGTGAACCCATGGTAACGACAGCCACGGGGCTGTTGGCGTCTCCAGAGATAAAGTCACCCTTGATAAGCGGCCATCCGCTTGCTGGTGATTTCTTGTCTGCCATATCAGCTCACCTGGATCAACTGGAATGCAATGATTCCTGCAAGGAATAGTCCCACCGCAAGCCCGTACCAGAACGAGGTGATGGTCCCGCCGATTGCAAGCCCGTGTTCCCTGCCCGGGAACGATGCGAGGAAGTTGCCTTCCCCCGAGAGCATGTTGACAAGATCGTCACTGGTTGCTTCGAGGATCGCGACCTTCTCAATAACTGGTGAGAGGGATTCGCCGGCCGAGGTGATGAGACCGATCATGGGGTCGGCGACAAGGCCGAATTCAGGGAGTACCTGTATGTATGCCATAATCAGTGTCCCTCCACGTCCGGAATCGGTTTTGCATCGAGCCATGCAGCTGCATCACGCTTGGACATTTCCATGTACTGGCTGTAGGTGTATACCCACCCGATGATCGCGACGAGCAGTGCGATGAGCGCTGATACTGCATCGATCAGGGCAAAGGCCATGACTGCAGCAACGATCATGCTTAAGAATCCGCATTCAGCCGTGAGCATGAGCATCCGGTCCTGTTTCCAGCCCGGTCCGAGGCATGCATTGAACGGGTGCTGGATTGCAAGGGCACCGAGCAGGAACGCGACGGCAATCAGGCCGCCGCCAATGAATGAATTCTGGTAGGTTGTCACCAGTCCCGCCGAGGTCAACGTGAGTTTTGCCGGGAGCATGGTCAGTCCTGCGAACGTGAATCCGCCGGTGATCAGTGCTGCAAATCCCATAAGGGAGAGTGCACCGACGATTGCCATCTCGGTGAGTGCCTGGACCATTGCCGGGATCTTCATGTTCAGGATGTTGTTGGAAACATACCCGAGGATGAAGCCGATCACTGCGGCAAGGATGAGGGCAACGATTGGTGCGAGCATACCGAACTTGGTTGCGAGGAGCATAGCGATGACCCCCGAGCCGAATGCGATCATACCCGCTGACGGTACACCGGTACCGATACCATAACTGCAGAGCACCTTGATGGTGTGGCTTCCCCAGATCAGGGCAGCGACCACTGCAAGGCCTCCGAAGAATGAGAACAACTGGGTGCCGGTGAGGTACATTGAGGTACGTCAGGTAGAGACACACGAGTGTGCTCACGAGGCCCGCGGTCAAGGATATTATTGTGCGGAATGCCTCCTTCAATAACTTCAACTTTTACTGACATCTTCAACACCTCAGAATGGTACCACGATCAGGACCGCTACAAGCCCGCAGAGTGCTGATGCGACTGCGGATGCAACGATTGCCCGGGGCCAGCGTTTGAATTTCGGGTCGTGGGGTCCTTCGATGGTTCCCGTGATGTTGTAGGCAGTGAGCACTGCATTCACGAGGAAGAGACCAACGGCGAACATACCTGCAGCGGAGACTGCGATTGGCATTACCTGTGCAGGGGTGATGTTCATGACACCGGGGAGCGTCTCTTCGTAGAGCGTGAGCAGCTCGATGTAAATGAGGGTACCGCCTGCACCTCCAAGGATACCGCCGATCACACCGCCAACGAATGAGATGAATGGCAGGCCGTGACCTTCCGTTCCCTGGGATTTGTATTCTGCCTGCGTGTCTCCGGTGATCGGGTCCTTGGCAACCTTACCGGATGCGGAGGGAATACCCATACCAAAGACGTAGACGAAGTTCACCATCATGCAGGTGATTGCCATCATCAGGCCGCCACCAATACCACCGGTGACTACTGCAACGACCAAACCCTGCTCAGCAGCCCATGCGCCGCCGAAGAGTCCGGCCAGACCGGCACCGGCTGCGAGCATCGCAACACCGGTTGCAATACCGGGAGCCTGTCCCATTGCTGCGGGAGCACCGCCGACCGGGACAAAGTGGGTCCCAAAGCCGATCAGAATACCGCCGACGATGACACCGATAAGGGTCATCAGGCCGAGGCCGGGTGATACTGCAAAGCAGATGCCCAGGAGTATGAGCGTCATGACGACACCGACTGCCATGGCGGTCGGGTTCATTGCGCCACCAGCTGCGGGCTTTGCTGCAACTGCGCTCATGAGGATGCCTCCTTGATTTCTGTGTAAGGTCCGTAGTTCTTCCGTGCCCAGACCTCGATATACCGGTCAACGACCGTGAAGATGAGGATGATGAGGACCCCGACAATGATTGCACCCCATCCGGCGGCTGATCTGCTCGAAGAGAACAGTACGCCAGAGTTCGAGGAATACAATCAGACCGAAACAGATACCGGATGCCGAGCCACCGATCTTGTGGGTGAAGAACCCGTTATCGAGCGAGTTCCGCTCGCCTGCTTCGGCATACCGGACGATGTTACCGGATGCGGAGATCGGGACACCGGCACCGAACTTCTGGTTCTGGTACTGGCGTTCCTTGCCATAGTACGGGTTGCCTGTTGCAGATCCTGCTGCACCGAGAGCAATACCCCAGATCAGACCGAGCAGCGGCAGCGGGAACGGGTGTCCCAGTGCAGTGTTGATCAGGTGACAGAGTGTTACGGTTGCAAAGATCGCAATAAAGGCATGTGCCATGGTAACCGAGGTCATGGACTTGAGAATGTCCACGTACACCGGCTGCCCGAACTTGGCAAGACTTGCAGTCCTGCCCACGTAAGCGGTTGTTGCATAGACGCCCTGCACAAAGACTGCGAGTACAGAGCCCAGGACTATTGCAAGAACCGGGTTTATCTGCATTGCCATAAATGCCCATGCGATTCCGGCGCCAAGACAGCACCAGAGACCGTATGCCGGGGGTTCTCCGGCAACCGCCTTGTTGAAGATGCGGTGCAGGAATCCCATCTGCGGAGCGAGCTGAACCTGTGAGTTCGGGTCACCCTGGGACCCGATGTTGGATTCAGTATCTTCCGCGGAACCGGCTACGGTGGCAAGAGCTCCTGCCAATGCAGTAATTCCAATGCCAAATATAATATTAGCTACCATTTAGCCTCCTCCCTACGTGCTTATACACGAGAGTATTCAAAATGCAATGCCACGCACAACGAGTTACATACTCTTTGTGGTTAGTGTAAAGTTGGTAAGATCTCAATTAAAAGGTTTCGAATTTATTTTAGCGAAATCCGACTATTTAAAGCCCGAATTATAAAACCAGCGCTAAAACGGGACTTTTTAATCATGTGGATTTGCTTTAACGAAAAAAAAGTTTAGTTATGATCAATCCAACTTGAGTCGTGCGGCGTGGATGGCGATAAAAATTCACGGGAATGTCATGGATCCTGAGCAAAAAACACGGGCGCTTATTTGTCCTCTTCACCGGGTTCCTCCGGTTTTCGTCTCGCTATGTACCATGTCCCGGCTGCGACCATGAGGATCGCAACGATCAGTATCGCGAGCGAGAGCGGATCGGCTGAAAACCCGATCGACCGCGGACCCGCTGCCATTTCTCCCTTGGGGCCGGGCAGGGAGGTAGCGGATATTTCGACCTTGAAAGCAACCAGGGTCGGTGATAGTCCGTACCTGGTGGGAATGGTATGATTTTCAAGGTCGGCGCCGGTCACATTCAGCGAAGGGCTTGTGACGATTGGCCATATCTGCCACGTGTCGGCAGGAGCCACGGCACTGATCACGGGTATCCCCAGACACGTCAACGCCAGCAATACGAGAATGAATAAACCTGCTGGCTCGGATCTCACTAATCCACATCCCCTTTAGGGGAATCTGGTACCGCGCTGTTCAAGGGGTTTGTGGTTGGAAAAAACAGGGGGAATCAGCGCACCCCCTGACCTGGACATCTGCTGTGCCCGATGTACTGCAATATCCCGGGCACCGGGTCCGGGATTGTCAGGATTTTCAGTCCACTGGATGAGATGATGAATTCCCCCGCTGCAGGATCCGGTCCCTTCGTCTTAACGACAGCCATACAATCGCAAGCATGACGGGGATCTCAATGAGAGGTCCTACAACCGTCGAAACCGCTACCATCGGCATGGATGCAAATGCTGTCAGTGCGATCGCAATCGCCAGTTCAAAGTTCCTGCCGGTGCAATGGAATCCCATCGTCGCCGAATCCTCGTAGTTGTAACCCATGCGCCGGGTTGTATAATAGACGATATGGAACAACAGGAAGAAGAACAGGATAACCGGGATCGCCATCTGCCAGATGAGATTCGGGTTGTCGATGATGACCCCGCCCTTCAACGAGAACATGACGATCATCGTGAACAGCAGTGCAATAAGCTGGAGTGCACCAAAGCGCGGTATCAGTTGCGTGTTCAGCCATTCCACACCCTTTCTTTTGATGACTTCCCTGCGGGTGATGACACCGAGCAGCAGGGGCAGACCGAGATAGAGAAGGACGCTCTGTGCGATCAGGCCGATATCAATTGCGATATATGTGCCCACTAACAGGGCGATGTAGAAAGGCGTTGTGATAACCTGGATGATAGAGTTCCATGCCATGAGCACGATCCCGAGCGGGCCGTTTCCCTTGGCAAGGTCAGTCCATACCAGCACCATCGCGATGCATGGTGCAACACCCAAGAGGATGAGCCCGGTCCACAGGTATCTGGCGGCTTCCGGAGTGATCCAACCAAGACCGAGGAAAATCTTCTCAAAAAAGATGTATCCCAGAATATAGAGCAGGAAGGGATTGATAACGTAATTAAAGAAAACGATGATGCCAACCTGTTTCTTACTCTTGAGAGCATCTTTAAGTTCCCCCAGTTCGATCTTTGTCATCGCCGGGTAGATCATCAAGAATAAACCGATCGGGATACCAATCGCAAGGTTCTGGCTGAATTCCGGGAAGTATTTCCCCAGGGACAACCCGATCACAATGCAGAGAAATATCCAGAGGGCCAGCAGTTTCTCGACCCAGCCCAGTCCGGCAGGACCATCCGTCATTTTAATGCAACCTCCTTCCAAATTCTCATCAACTGGTCAAAGAGTGAACACCTCTTGATTTCACTACAATCCACCATTTTCTCAATCCTCGAGTTACCCCAGTATCCCATTAAACAGATACCCCGTCAGGGTGATCGCTACGAACATGATTCCTACAAAAATTGCAAGAAGTTTGATCTTGATCACTTTCCGCAGGATGATCAATTCCGGCAGGGAGAGCCCGATGACGGCCATCATGAACGCGAGGGCAGTTCCCATCGCCATGCCTTTTGCCGTGAGCACCTGCATGATCGGGATCATCCCGGCTGCATTCGAGTAGAGCGGGATACCGATTATTACCGCTATCGGGACAGCAAGCGGATTGCCCGGGCCAGCAATGCTGGCGAGGAAATCTGCCGGGGCATACCCGTGGATGATCGCACCGATGGCGATACCGATGGCGATGTACGGGAGTACGGTGAGCGTGATGCTCTTCGATTCGTTGATAGCGAACAGGACCCGCTCCCGCCAGGTCATCGGCTTTTCAGCCTGATCGTGGAGCTTGCATTTGTACACAAACTCCTCAACTTCACCTTCGAGATGGAGGCGTCCGATGATGATACCGGCCACAATTGCGATGATGAGACCGGAGACGATGTAGATGAGTGCGATCTGCCAGCCAAACATCGCGAGCAGCATGGCGGCTGCAACCTCGTTGATGAGTGGCGAGGCAATCAGGAACGAGAAGGTAATCCCGAGCGGTACGCCACTCTCGACAAAGCCGATAAAGAGCGGGACTGCCGAGCAGGAGCAGAACGGCGTAGGGATACCGAGGAGGGCGGCGAGTACATTGCCAACCCCTTCACTGCGTCCTGCCACCAGCTTCTTCACTCTCTGCGGGGTGATGAAGGTCCGGATAATGGCGATGCCGAAGACCACCACGGCCAGGAGCAGTGACACCCAGATGATGTCGTTGACAAAGAAATTCACGGATGAGGCCAGGGGAGTTCCCTGCGCAATCCCGAGAAGCGAATAGGTCACCCAGTCGGCAAATACTTGTAAAACGTTTACCATGATGTTATCCTCTGGTTAATTTCTGATCGATAATTTTCTCCATCTCATCCGTGAATGGTTTCACCAGTGCACCTGCTTCGGGAGACACGCTATTGATAGATCGTACAAATTCCCGGATGTGGAGGAGCCCGGACAGTTCCTTGTCGCAGGTCTTGCCAAAACGGGGCGCCCGGCAGAAATGGCAGATCCGCAGGCCATAATGCCGGAGCTGTTCCGGGCTGAGCTGTGTTCCATGAAGTTCTGCGCTTGCTGCAACAGTCGAACCGCAGGGGGATCCCCGGAGGACCCGGACACTGTCGATTGTGCCATCATCCCGTATTTTCACATCGAATGACGGGCGCCCGAACACTTTTGCAAAATCATTGATTGCCCGGCACCCAGGTGTTATCCTCAAGCGAGCACATCGTCACAGGCGCAACGATATTCTCATTGATCGCCTTTGCCTGCCGGAGGAACCCGGGCCCGAAACTAACCCCGAGGATGACCGGCTTCTGCCTCTCGATAATCGCGAGCGCAACGTCCGGGTGGCGGACGTAGGAAATATAGAGATCGCATTCCGGGAGAGTCAGCTCAATATCATCGGCCATCATGGCCTGCGGGAACGGGGCTATGATCCATTCTGTGGGGAACCGTTCCCTGATAATCTCATAGGCCCGGTCACCGAATTTACCGTCGCTGACAATGCCGATCTTCATTGCTGCCTCAGGGGTTTTTGACCGCTGTCGTTGCCGGACCCGGGTGTCTGGCAGCAGGTGCCATCCGTCCCACAGCAATCACACCCGGCATCAATGTCCTTCCCCCGAAGCGCAGCACCGATCATGGCCCACGCGCACCCGACCCCGCTCTCTACCGTAATTGCCTGGACCGGGCAGTTTCCGGCACAGGCCCCGCACTCCATACAGGAAGACGGACTGACCAGGTCCGCGTGCTCCGGTCCTTCGGCAAAGACCCCGTGCGGGCAAACCTGTGTGCAGCGTTTGCAGTTGATGCACAGTTCCGGATAATACCGGAGCGTGTTTTCCTGATAAGAGTCGAAGAGTCTTGGAAGCCTCTTCTTCCCGTTGGGATTTTGAAGCCTCCCTCCGGAGTCGGCGAAAGGCTGATGCTTCTCTTCTTCTTCTCGAATTTCGCCACGCGTGGTTCTTAGGAAGTCGAACATCATACCCCTATGCCCAGCGCCCGGTACGCAGCCTTCTTGATCATCTCCGGAGGAATATCCTCGTACCGTTCATTATCAATCTCAATGGCACGGCAGCAGGTGCTCTCCCCGGCCAGGGTACCGCAGGACGGGCAATCGGTCGAGACAACCCCGGCAGCGAGCAGGTCTTCAACCAGCACGCCGTTCATGCGGATCTCATTCGATTCTGCGATTCGTGTCTTGTCAAGAAGTGTCTCGGTCAGGTTGAGCTTCACTCCGGCAGGAGCGAACTCACACCGAAGCTCTTCGACTGCGGTATGGAGCGATTCACCGGTCTTCCCGCACCGTTCGCAGGTCGCATCACCGACCGCGAAGTGTTTCCATTCAATCTCAAGACGCTTGTAACGAGGTGTAATCATTTGTGGCAACTCCTTTGGTTCATGATGGCACGGACAACTTTCTCGATCTCATCGTACTGCACTTCAGCCATCCCATTCTTCTCGATGCCGAGTTCAGTAGCGATGATGTGGCAATCTGCAGCATGTCCGGCAGGATTGTGAGCTTCTTTGTCGCGCAGCAGTCTGTGCACCCGTCGATCACGATCACTTGTTCCGCGTCTCCGATTTCCGCTTCGAGTGTCGCGGCAGATTGTTTGGCATGCATCCAGACATAATGTCCCGGCTTTCGCTGGAGCAGGATCTGTGCAGCCTGTGTGGTGAGTTTCCCGGTATTCGAGACGCCGGAGCAGGTGACAAGTGCGTAGGTCATTCGTTTTCCCCCGCTACCTGCTCTGCGGCATCCTTCCGGAAGTAGAGCTGACAGTGGCAGTGCCCGTCTTTCGCGATCTCGTCCTTGTGGTAGATGCACGGGCAGATGATCGCCTGGTCCTTCTCCCTGTCACCGGACCGGAGCCTGCACGGGCAGTACTGCTCACCGAATTTCTTCCTGTTGCGCACCAGCCCTCGGATGACGGTATCGAGGAGTTTTTTGTCCGGGTTCAGCACCCAGCCATTCTTTTTTGCGTACTCTTCCGCCCATGCATGCATCTCGTCTTCTTCGGTCGTTTCTGCTCGCCTCTTGAGACTCAGCAGGTCCCGCCGCACCCGCAGCCGCACTTATTATCTTTTCCACCGGTCTTTTTGCCGGGCTTTGCGGATTCCTGCTTCCGGCCTTCGCCTTTCCAGCACGCAGCAACGATCTTCTCGATGTCTTCATCGGTGTAGGATTTCGAGGGTCCCTTGGTGATGCCGAGTTCGGTCACGACCAGGTATTGCCCTGCTGCAATTCCCTGTGCACCGGCAATCTTCTTCATGCAGTTCATCGGACAGCCATCGAGGATGACAACTTCATCAGCGTTCAGAGCGTTGGCGATAAGGCTTTCAGTACCGATCGCAAGCAGCGAGGCACAGGCAATGCTCCCGTAGCCTTCCTCGGTCAGCTGGACTGCCGCAAGGTTGGTCAGTTGTCCGACATTTGCCTGCCCGGCACAGGGGAAAATGATCCGTTTTGGTTCATTTGCTCCACAGGAGCAGGTTGGTTTTTCTGCCATGGTTTTCACTCCGATAACATTTTCTTGATCTCGTTCACGTCAGGTATCCGGCCTTCGGCCCGTACTTCACCATTGATGGAGAGCCCCGGCGGAAGCATGATACCCCGGCTGACAATTTCGGCAATATCGTCCACTTTGACAATCTCTGCCGTGATCTTCAGTTCTTTTACTGCCTGCTCGGCATTGGCAAAGAGACGCTTGCACTTTGCGCAGCCGGTTCCGAGAATTTCAATTTTTGTCATGAGGTCACACAAAGAGCGGGATAGTATGCTTTCCTTTTTCTCCGGAGAGTTCTTGTATTCTTCAAAGATTGCACGGGCATATTCATCCTCGACATTTGGGGGAACGTAGTTGTACACTTTCACCCGCTTCATGAGCACTGCACGGATCTCGGCTTCATTATGCAGATCCTGTTGCTTCACCTCGGCGATACATTCATCCAGCATGCAGAGCCCGGTCGGGATCCCGTTGATGCTCAGCTGCTTGATACGACGGAGAGCATCGGCAGCACAGCAGGGTTTGTTGTCGTTTCGCATACCTCATCTCGGAGATCGGCCTCCGGGTCTTTCATTTTTAGAAGTTCAAATTTTATCGAATTCAATGTTACCGGGCAAGATATTTATACCTGCGCATTTCATATTAGTTTGAAATAGGTGGGTGTGTTATGACGACAAAACGACCAGCAGTAAAATCCAAAAAAGAACCCATGTGCCGGACCGAGATCCCGGACATAATCCAGTGTGATCTCGAAGAAGTCGGCGGCGTGAAAGGGCTCAACGGGCGTCTTCCCTCAAAGAAAAATATCGAGAAGATCAGCGCCACACACCATGCACTTTCTGATCCGGTCCGCGTGACTATCCTCTATCTCCTTGCTATCCAGCCGCTCTGCGTCTGCGTGATCAAGGAATGCATCGGGATTGCCGGTTCAAAGTTATCATATCATCTGAATATCATGAAAGAGAACGGGCTTATCGATTCAGAACAACAGGGCAACTGGATCATTTACCGTATCACCGAGAACGGAAAAAAATACGCTGATGAGACCACGTGATCGATATGACAAAAAACCGTCCGCCCGATCATGTAAACATGACGGCAATCCTTCAGCATGCCATGTTGTGGCTGTTCTCTCGATTGACGGCCACGGACAGATCGTGATCCCTAAAGAGGTCAGGAATCGGGCAAACATCCGGGACGGCGACAAACTCGCCCTTGTCAGCTGGATGAACCGGGATGAGATCTGCTGTCTCTCCCTGATTCGCACCGATAACCTGTCATCAGAAGTATCCGGCGTGATGAATTCCCTGCTTGTGGATAAAGCATGATGGTGTTGTATGGTCTTACCGAAACATAATCTAACGTACCCGGAAGAAATTCCGAATAGGAAATGTATTGCAATCGTCCTGATAGGAATCCTTGTTCCGGGTATTTTCCTTGCCGGCTGTACCCAGCCATCGGGAACAATCCTGGTAACCCCGGTCGTCACGGCAACGTCCCCTCCCCCGACTGAGGCTGTAACTGCCGCGGCAACGAGTACTCCGCAGCCGGTTGTTACCATTATTCGTTATGTCTCCCAGACAAAGGACATCAAGGACTCCGAACTCCTGTTCTCGCTGCAGGTTCCTGTTGAGTGGAACGTTACAACCTACAGGATAAACAATGCCCGTAATACCGAAGGTCTTATGTACCAGACAGATCTTGTCGGGAACAACGTATTCTTTATCCGCACCTATGCCATAACCCGCAGCCAGGACCAGGCATACCGCGATGAGTGCCGGATGTGGTCTCCCGCACCTGTCGAAACTACCGTGAAGATCAATGACATCACGTTTGACCGGTTTGAATCAACGGCCAATGGAACGACGAATGTGTCCTATGTTGTACGCAAGAGCAGCGCGAACGAACGCGGGTACGCAAGTGTGCTTTCCTTCACTGTCAATACCAGCAACCAGTTCGAAAAAGAGGATTTTGATACGATTGTTTCATCGTTCCGGTATTTCACCGGGAGCTCTGCCGGCATCATGCCCGGTCAGGAAATCCTCAGGCTTGCACCGCAGGGAGATTCATCAGGTGGTTCTCTTTCAGCGAGAGGAAGCGGTGACTCAGGGTCAGCATCAGGAGGTTCCTCGGGCGGGAGTTCCTCGGGTGGCTGCGGCTGCCATGGCTGATAAGCCGTGATAGCTGAAACAACGGCACGGGTAGAACACGGGTACGGGTCTCGTCCCCCCGCAGTGAGTATTGCTGGAAATCCTCGCAGCAAGGGCAGGATGTACCGGGCCTGTCCATCATCTCTCGCAAAGGGGAAACCGGGACCAAGTAATTCAAAATTATTTTAAATGATTGGTGCTTATAGGTACAAGCGTACTGAAGCCAGAACAAGAGTGATTATGAAAGACCTTCAACGGTTTTACCCGATAATAATTTTTACTTTCCTGCTCATACTGTGCGGATTTATGGCCGGGTGCACCAGCGCATCATCTCCGGGCGTTGCGGCATCACCCAACCCCATTGCAACAGCAACGGGCGCTCCGCTCAAAGATATAAAACACCCGGAACTTTTGTTCACACTGCAGGTCCCCGTGGAGTGGAACGTGATATCCTACAAATTGAATAACGTCGGTGTGTACCAGACCGACCTTGTTGAAAATAACGTGTTCTATATCAAGACTTATACAGCCTCCAGTAACAAGGAACAGGAATACCGCGACCAGTTCCGGAATTGGTCTCCCTCACCAACCGAAACCACCGTGACGGTCAATGAAATCACCTACGACCGGTTCGAGTCCACGTCCGATAGCAATACCTCTGTGGCTTACGTTGCACACAAGAGCAGCGCGAATGAACGCGGGTACGCAAGTGTCATCGTCTTTGTGGCGGATACTACTAACCGTTTCGAAAAAGAGGACTTTGAAAAGATTGTCACCTCTTTCCGGTATTTCAGCGGGAACAATGCCAGTAGTATGCCAGGCGAGGAGATTACCCGTACCAATCGGCCGTCCTCGGCAGGGAGTTCCTCCGGCGGTTGTGGCTGCCGCGGCTGATAGAACGATATATAGGGCTCTGTTTTACGGGCGAATCTCCGGAATCCCCATTTCTCGAGGGGGTAATAAGATAGAGTAATTCAAAATAATTTTAAATGATTGATGCATACATATTCCTATGACCGGGAAGAACGGTCTTGTGGAAAAGATCTTTGGAAAACAGGAATCGTTCGCGTACTGCTGCCGCAGGGCCATTGCACACGATTTTCTTCCTGCATCCGTCCCGTTTAACCTCCAGCATTCTAACGCCATATCGTGAGTGATTATGACAGACCTTCAACGGATTTACCCGGGAATAATTTTTACTTTCCTAATCATCCTGTGCGGATTTTTAGCCGGGTGCACCAGCACATCCCCTATGGTGAATTCAACCTCCTCCGCACCGCTCTCCATAACCAGCGCAAACAGCACAGTCGAGAGAGTCGAGGTTTTCCACTTCCACCGCAACCAGCAATGTGCTTCCTGCATTGCGATCGGCAATCTCACAGAGAAGACATTGAAGGCCAATTTCAAAAAAGAACTCGCGTCAGGAAGGCTCGTTTTTGCGCATGTCGGCTATGAGCTCCCTGAGAACGCTGCCCTTGTCACAAAATACAACGTAACCGGCTCATCGCTCTGGATTGGGGTGTATGATGCGAACGGGTTCCACAAGGAGCAGGATATAAAAGTCTGGTACCTGATCGACGACGAAAATGCCTACTCCACCCATCTCTCGGAGCACATCACCAAACGCTTGAACGGGGATCTCTCCTGAAATGGACCTCCTGCAGTTCCTCGGGACGATGGGTGAGAGCCCGGTCCCCATCGTTGCCGCGTTTTTTATCGGACTGATGACTGCGATCAGCCCCTGCCCGCTCGCTACCAACATCACCGCCATTGCCTTCATCTCGAAAAAGATTGACAACAGCCGGCATACGCTCCTCGCCGGCTTCGTGTATACACTCGGCCGGATGGCGGCGTACATCGCGGTCGCATCTGTCATCGTTTTCTTCGGGATGAACATCCAGTTCATCGCACTGACCCTCCAGCGCTACGGGGAACTCTTCCTCGGGCCGTTCCTCGTGCTCTGTGGTATTTATCTCTTGGATATTTATTCATTTTGACCAGTTGCCCGGCGGGGACTGGTTCTCCGGCTTCACGTCCGGTATCTCCAGCAGACTGGCCGACAAGGGATACCTGGGTGCGTTCCTTCTCGGCGTGATCTTTGCGCTGAGTTTCTGCCCGTTCTCCGCGGTACTCTTCTTCGCCATGCTCATCCCACTCGCCCTTGCAGCAGGTGATCCGGTGATTATCCCCGCGGTCTTTGCTCTCGCGACGGGATTGCCGGTCATCGTGATCTCATATCTTCTTGTCCGGGGCATTGGAAAATGCAGCGGAATTGTGCAGAAAGTCGGGGCTGCAGAAGTCTGGATACGGCGGGCTGTGGCTGCGGTTTTCCTGATCGTCGGGATTTACTCTATCGTTACCATTTACCTGCCCGGGACGTTGCCGTTCTGAGAAACACTTCCGGATAAATAGTGATTCGCCGTTTCTCTCCGGCAGCCGTTTTCTGGTAAAACTGCCGGGGCTTACGGTTTCCAGACCTCCACCATCGACTGGGCGCCGTGATACCCGATAAACTCCTGAAGAACGTGCAGCCCGATCTTTCTTTTCAGGGGCCTGGTATCCGCGGGATTGTTGAAGTACAGAAATTTGTCATCGATGCCGGTCACGGCAACCCAGTGAGGTAGATCTTCTGCATCGAAAACCAAAGTATTTGTCACGATCAACGGAACATGATTCGAAAAAAGAACTTTACGGAGTGTTTTGCCGGTGATCATTTCCTGTCGTTCCCGGACACCCAGTTTTCTGCACCGGGTTCTTCGTTCATAAAACAGGTCCTTAAGCATAGCCATGCCAGGTTCGTTGAGAGGCGGATCGAACGTATCCACAAAATCCAGACCGCCGGTATTGCTGGTAACGCGTGCATGGAAACCACGCACAGCCGCAGATAACGCCAGACCATACCTGCCTGTTCCCAAAACGACGACAAGGTTTCCTTCTCTCCAGATGTCTATCTCCAGATCCTTTCTGGTGCACAGGTCCGGCTCCAGGTACTTCATGGCCATCATCAATGAGGCCGGGCCACACGTGAAGTCATAGTGCTGCCGGTAAAATGGAATATTCAGGTGTATCGATGCTCCGTGCTTACCTTGCATGTCTTCTTCCTGTTTTTTCTATGGAGTGGATGAATCTGTGCTTCGATGTTGATTTTACTTATACTTCTTTTAATCCTGAAATGCACAGTTGATCCGGTCACGGCTTATTACCGGAATATCAGATATTCGAGCGCAACAGCAACGATAAAGATCCCGATACCGGCGAGTGCAACAGGCAGTGTATAATTTTTCACCACCGTCCCGATATCGTCCCCGGTGGTCCGCTGGACGAGCCAGAAGAACGGGTCAGTCACGTAGGACACCATACATGACCCGGCACTGATGAGAAGGATGAGCGGGAGCGGGTGGATTGCACCAATAACTGCCGAACCTGTAAGGACTTCGGCCGTGATGACCGCGGTGACCACCCGTGAACCTTGTGCAGTTTCGATCAGGGCAGCAAGGATGAACGGAACGAAGATGACGGGGATCAGCAGGGTCAGCTGGCCCAATGCTTGCTGTGCGAACCCGCTCTGGACTATCACAAAACCCAGGGCTCCTGCCCCGCAGATATCGAAAATGATCATGCCCGCGTGTTTCGCTCCCTGCGACACCCCGCTGGTCCGCACCGCGTGCGGTGCAAGACCAATGGCTGTGACTGCTCCGACCAGCATAATGATATTGATCATGCTCATCTGCGAGAGGTGCAGGAGCAGGAGCGAGACCGGAATGGCGAGGAGAATCGCGATAAAGGGGGCCCATGCCCTCCAGTGAATTCCCTGATCCAGGTCCGGCGTTCCCGGTACCGTCTGCTGTGTTCCGGTGGCTTTCGGGATTACCGCATCAGCACAGGTGAACCGGAAATACAGGAGGATTCCCCCGAGGAGCAGGAGCGAGAGGGGGATGGATATGGCATCGAACAGGAACGGGCTCATCCCGCTGGAAAACGCGTTGTAGAGCGGAATGACTACCGGCGTGGGGTAGACAAGGGCATACGAGATGATGCCTCCGACCGCGGCAAGGTACAGGAGCACGTTGCGCCTCACCCTGTCCTTCTCAAGGCTGTCGAGGATCGGGTTCAGCATGATATACGCGGTGATGCAGCAGGTGATTGGTACTGACAGGAGATAACCGGAGAGCCCGGCAATCACTGGCGGATTTTTCACGTAACGTCGGATATCGGCCACAATCTCCTCAATCTGGTGCTGTTCCTGCAGGAGTTTTGCAATAACTGCCCCGCAGAGGATGATGATGCCGAACGCGGAAAATACCTTGCCGACACCCGCGATAATCCCCAGCATGGTCGCGTCGGGTGTCATGCCCGCCAGGAGCCCGAACAGGACAGCCCCGCCGATAAGGGTGAAGAACGGGGAGATCCTGTAACGGAGGCTGATAATAGTGATGAGAGCGAGCGTGATCACGAACGCGATGAGGGGATCCATGGGTAGTGTTCTGGTACACCGGGAGAAAAAGACTTGGACAATTAATTATGGTTTCTTGCGTTCCGGTTAAGGAAGAGCGCCACCAAAAAAGGGCAGGGGGGATTATGCCCCTGCCCGGGTCTGAAAACCTGAGCATTCCCCCGCTTCACCCTGTTTTTGGTTCACCTTAAGCGAGTGCCGGTGCATCATCGGACCAGATTTCAATGACGGTGCAGATTGCATCAGTGCAGAAAAGAAAAAGCGGTGTTCATAAGATCGCTCCCCCGAAAAGAGAGCGTTATCCCAACCCGCTCACGTACATCTGGGTTGCCTTATCAAAGCATTTCATTGCTTCGGGGATCTTTCCCAGTTTTACCAGGGTCTCTCCCTTGTCGAACAATACATCGGCATCGTCCGGGATGATCTTCAGGGCACGGTCGTAGGCAGCAACCGCTTTCTCGTACAACTCCTGGCTGTCAAGGAGATTCCCGTGTTCAACATACTCACGTTCCTGTTTTACATCTTCTATATCCATGGTGTTTTCCTTCCCTGCCACTCCCTGTGGCTGAACCAGACAATTCCTGTCAGCCTTTAATTATTTGCAAACCTGTATTGCCGAACAGCATAGTCATGCAGTGTTGCCGTGCAAAGAAGCTGTCAGAAGGTCCGGGCTTCAGGTACGGCAGGGTGACCGGTCACAAGGCGGGGGCACTCCCCTGCACCCCCCTTGCAGGTGGGGGTCTCCTCCCGCCCTCCCTTTCCCAACCTTTATGGCAGCCGGCTCCCGAACTCTCTCTATGGAACGGATCATCGCTGTTGCAAAGGGGCGGGTGCAGGGTGTGGGCTACCGCTGCTTTGTGGCGGAATGTGCGCACGCGACCGGTGTACACGGCTCTGTTCAGAACCTGCCGGACGGCACTGTCGAGATAATAGCCGAGAGTTCACCGGCTGCCCTTGACGATTTCATCCACCTTGCGCATGCAGGGAACGATCCTGTCATCCGGGTCGAGGGAATCGCGGTAAAAAAAGGGCAGGCAACGGGAGAGTTCCGCGGGTTTTTCGTTGCGTGGTGATTGGGGGAAATTAATGTCGGTAACCGGCAACCTTCCAGCTTACCGCCCCACAACCGACTGTATCAGCGCCATCACACCCGACCATGCGGCAATCATCGAAAAGCCCGCCAGGGTTTCCTGTCCTATTCCTGGTCCGGTTGTTCACCTTCACCCCGCGACCACCTGCCGTATAAAAGAGGAGCATCATATACTAAATCCGGAGTCCTTTGAAATGATCGTTATCGGGATAGACCCCGGTCTGGCACGCATGGGCTACGGGGTTATTGCGGTCAATAACCGGCAACCTGAAGCGGTCTGTTATGGGTGCATCGAGTCTGCAAAAGACCTGCGCACACCGGAGCGGCTGCTGCACATCTATACCGGACTTACCACCCTTCTGGAGAAATACCCGCCGGCTCATATCGCTGTTGAAAAACTGTTCTTTACGAAAAACATCACTTCGGCCATGAGCGTTTCCGAAGCCCGCGGTGTCATCCTGCTCCTGGCAGAACAGCGGCAGATCCCGGTGACGGAATACACCCCGAATCAGGTCAAGCAGGCGATCACCGGTTCCGGGCGGGCCGACAAGCGCCAGATGCAGGAGATGATCATGCGGCTGCTCCACCTGCCCGAACTTCCCCGGCCCGATGACGCGGCCGATGCCCTTTCGATTGCCTTATGTCATATCCATATCCTGAGGTAGTACAATGATCGGGCAACTTTCCGGTGAACCGGTTCTTGCGGGTGACCGGTGGGTGGTCATCGATGTCCATGGCGTCGGGTACCAGGTCCAGGTAACCCAGCCGGCCCTCCAGCAGCTGGCAGACCGGCATGAAACGGTGAAAATTTATACCCACATGGCAGTCCGCGAGGATGCGATCACCCTCTATGGCTTCCTGCACCAGAGCGAACTGGAGATGTTCCGGATCCTGATTAGCGTGACCGGTATCGGCCCGCAGATCGCGATGAACCTCCTTTCCCAGATCGGGATTGCGGAGTTTGCCATCGCGATCCTGAACGAGGATGAGAAGACCCTGACCCGGATCTCCGGGTATCGGGACGAAGAGTGCAAAACGGCTCATCCTTGAACTCAGGGACAAGATGAAGAAGATCAGCGATACGATACCCCGCGGGGAGACCGGCACCGGCAGTATGGCGGTCCACGACGCGGTCAGTGCCCTGGTCTCGCTCGGGTTTGCGGAGAACGAATCACGGGACGCGGTCAATGCAGCGGCCCGTGCACCGGGTACCCCCACCGTGCAGGGGCTTATCAAGGCGGCCCTGGTTCTCTTAAAGGAACGGTAAGACTATGGCAGAACGTATCATCTCACCAGACCCTTTGCAGGAAGAAGGCGACGACCCCACGATACGTCCGGACCGGCTGGAAGAGTTTGTCGGGCAGGTGCAGGTCAAGGAGAGCCTGAAGATCGCCCTCGAGGCCGCACAGAAGCGGGGTGAACCTCTTGACCACATCCTCTTCTCCGGGCCGCCGGGACTCGGTAAGACCACGCTTGCCCATATCATCGCCCACGAGATGGGCGTGGAGATACGGTCCACGACCGGCCCGGTGCTGGAGAAACCCGGGGATATCGCTGCACTCCTCACCCCCCTCAAGCGGGGGGATATCCTGTTCATCGACGAGATCCACCGCATCAACCCGGTTGTCGAGGAGGTGCTGTATCCTGCCATGGAGGATTTTTTCATCGACGTGATGATCGGCGAGGGGCCGAGTGCACGCTCGATCAAGCTGAACCTCGAACATTTTACCCTTATCGGCGCAACCACCAAGCAGGGGCTTCTCGGTGCCCCGTTCCGGGACCGCTTCGGGATCGTCTCCCGGCTTGACCTCTATTCTCCTGCCGAGCTGGTCCGGATAGCAAAAAGGAGCTCTTCCATCCTGAAGATCCCGGTAACCCCGGAGGGGGCAGAGGAGATCGCAAAACGGAGCCGGGGCACTCCCCGGATTGTCAACCGGCTGCTGCGGAGAGTACGGGATTATGCCATTGTCCGGGGCGATGGCACGATAACGCGGGAGATCGCGGAACAGGCCCTTGCCATGCTGCAGATCGACAAGCTGGGTCTCGATGAACTGGACCGGCGCATCCTCTCGGTGATTGCGAGCGATTTCGATGGCGGGCCGGTCGGAGTGAAGACCATTGCCATCTCGGTTGGCGAAGAGGTGCGGACGATCGAGGATGTGTATGAGCCGTACCTGATCCAGATCGGGTTTATCAAGCGCACCCCCCAGGGGCGGGAAGTCACGTCTGCTGCAAAAAAGCATCTCAATACACCCCAGAAGACCCTGGTGTAAAGGCACTGTCTGAATAAGAGCGTGTACTGAATCCTGCGGACGTACCGGAATCCGTACTGCGGTACAGGATGTAATCCTGTTTATTGTCATGTTTACTTCGATACTACCGACCGCATCAGCGCCATCACGCCCGGCT
Organism: uncultured Methanoregulaceae archaeon; assembly: GCA_963818425.1. Taxonomy (GTDB): domain Archaea; phylum Halobacteriota; class Methanomicrobia; order Methanomicrobiales; family Methanospirillaceae; genus Methanoregula. Next base: position 426,664 of record CAWFSA010000005.1, read on the forward strand.
TTTTCGGCTTCCGGGATGACGGCCCGCCAAAACCCGGCATGGGCTCCTCGAACATCTCTTTGTTCAGCCGCTCGTTGAGTTCGTCGAAGATTCGCTTATAGGCCATGCAGTGGGGGTCCACTCCATCGAGCGATCCGCCCGAGGGAGCGATCGCGTTGTAGGGGCAGCCGCCCCGGCAGTATTTGATATGTGAGCAGTCTTTGCACACCGTATCCACGTACTCCGAGAACGCCGTCATGCGATGGCCGGGTTCTGACTGCATCAGTTGCTCCATCGAAGGCTTGTCCCTCACGTTTGCCATCACCCATTCCGGCATGCCGACAAAGCGGTAGCAGGGGTAGATGCTCCCGTCGGGGCCGATGGCAAACGTGTTGCCCATGCAGTTGACGTACGTGCAGACGCTCCCCCGGCGGGTGAAGACGCACCGGCAGAGGTCGTTGATGTTCATCACTTCCATCTTCCCGAGGTTCTCGAGCGACTTGTCGAGGAGATACACGAGCAGCTCGCCGTATTCCGCCGGTTCCAGTGCCCACTCCTTCGGGTTCTCCGAGCGGAGCGAGGGCAGGGCCGGGTGGAGTTTTAAGACAAACCCCTTCTCCTTGAAGAAATTGAAGATCTCCTCCCGGTGCTTCACCGATTTATTGGTGAACGTGCAGATGAACCTGACCTGCAGGCCGGCGGCTGTTGCAATCTCGTATCCCTTCATGCACTTAGCAAAATACCCGTCGCCCCGCTGGGAATCGGTGATCTCCTCCGGGCCGTCGATACTCGAACCGAGCGGGACCTGATACTCCGCAAGCACGGCGGCAATCTCCGGCGTCATGCGCCACAGGTTCGTCTGCATGGCAAAATCGGGGGTGAGTTCTGCAAGTTCATGGGCGAGCAGGGGCAGGGCCTGCCGGTAAAAGTCCGCGCCGGCAAGGAGCGGCTCGCCGCCATGGAACGTGAAGGTGACCCGATCCTTGCGGAAATCCTTCAGCCACGCCACGATATCCCGGACGGTATCGATGAGTCATGATCGGTGATCCCTCTTCCGAACTCCAGCAGTACTTGCACCTGCCCGGGCACCCCAGCGTCGGGATGATCATGATGTGGAAGGGATTTTTCATGGTACTGCTTGTTTCTCCTGCAAGGGTATGAGGGTTACGAAAATAAAGCCCCGGTTGTACTGCAGAAGGGAAAAGACTCATCATTTTGCCGGAAAATAATCATACATGGCATCGCAGCTCACTCTCACCGTCCTTGTTGATAATAATACCCTCACCGACAGGTATTTCACGGGCGAACCCGGCCTCTCGTTTCTCCTTGAAACTCACGAAAAGAAGATACTGTTTGATACCGGCTACTCCGGGCTGTTCCTTGCCAATGCGAAGAAGATGGGGATCAGCCTGCGGGACCTGGACTTTGTCGTACTCTCGCACGGGCATCTTGACCACTCCGGGGGACTGGTCGCGCTCGTCCGGCACCTTACCGAAGCGAAAATCGAGGGTATGGCGCACCGGGTGCCGGAACTTGTTGCCCATACCCGTTGTTTTCTCCCGAAAGAAAAGCTCCCGCTTCAGAATATCGGTTCGATCCTTAACGAAGAGGAAGCCCGGCGGCAGTTTCCGGTGAACTTCTCCGATAAACCGGTATGGATCACGGAAGATCTTGTATTCCTCGGTGAGATCCCCCGAAAGTATGCGTTCGAGCAGTCCGACCCGGGGAAAAGGAAGATTATCCTGCCAGATGGAAGCAAGGGATTGGATTTCCTGTTGGACGATTCCGCCCTTGCATTCCGTTCAGATGCCGGGCTTGTCATCATCACAGGGTGCTCGCACGCAGGGATAGGTAATATTACGGAATACGCCCGGGAAGTCTGCAGTGAGCGGCGGGTTGCTGAAATAACCGGAGGGCTTCATCTTCTCTCTATGGAACCGGAGCGGATAAAAAAGACGGGGGAATACCTGCAGGCGCTTCACCTCAAAGCCCTGCACGCCTGTCATTGCACTTCTCTTCCGGCAAAGATTGCGCTTGCGGCTCACTGTCCGGTGCAGGAGATCGGTGTCGGAATGAAACTTGCATGGTAGGGTTTCGGGGATGCGTCATATAACAGAGAACACACACCCCACACTTTATCGGGAACCAGGTAATTCTTATCATCTCCCGGTAAGACAGTTGATCTATCATGGCCACAAAGGAAGTCTTCCACGGTGTCCCGGGCATTCTGCGCCCGTTCAGGGAATTTATTGAGAAAAACGGGTTGAAAAAAGGCGACCAGATCGTCTATTACGGTGTCCCGGGAACGTGCACCCCGTTTGTCGAGTTGCTCGCGTTTGCCGTTCGTTCGCTCGAACCGGAACAGGTCTTCGTTCCCTTCGTGGACGAGAGCCGGGCAAAAAAGATCAGCCATGTTGATAGTATTGGCATGCAGGCACGTGCCGGGCCGGTGATCCTGAAACCCAAAGCCATTGTCATCATGGGAGGGCTTTCCATGCCCAATGTTCCGGTGAAGGCAGAGCAGGTGAAGGCCGTTATTGTAAAACATCCCGGAGCAGTGGTAATAGGGGTCTGCTTTATGCATATGTTCGAGAAGGCCGGGTGGCTTTCAATGGTAGCGTTCGACTACCTGATTGATGCAAATATTGATCCGGTTGAGGTTACAACGAATAAATAATTCTTTCAGGAGGGTATTTCCACGCATAGGATGACCTGCCACAGGAACAGCCGCTGAGATCGTGAACACGGGAACAATAAATCTTTCAAACCGGTGATAAGGAGCGGGACTGTATCCGGGTCTGGTTGATCATCCCCGGAATTGTGGTCACGCTCATATCCTTCCGCTTCACAAGATACCTGCATTTTGGGGGATCCGAAAGATGGCTCCCACCCGTATGTTCAATCCTTGAAACAATGGAGGGGAACTGCCCGAAGAGGCCGAACTCCAGCCGGTGAAAAAACCCGGAAACCGTGTTACCCTGGTACCGCGTCAGACCGAACCGGTCCCGGAGCTCCTGCACGGTAACCCACCGTTCATCAGCACCCTGTTCCCGCATGAACTGCCCCACTAATTCAGGAATACCCGGGTATTTTCTCATACCTGTGTTCCTTTTCTACCAAAGACCCTGTCAGGACTCAACCCGTTTCACCAGGTTTTCCATCACGGCGTCCACGGCCTTCCACGTGGGAGTATCGGCATGCCGGAGGACATACGGGCGTCCCTCGTCACCGGCTTTCACCATTGCCGGATCGAGCGGGATAGCGCCAAGGTAGGGTACACCCAGTTGCCGTGCAGCCTTCTCGCCGCCGCCCCTGCCAAAGATTTCGATGGTATCCCCGCAGTGGGGGCAGACCAATCCGCTCATATTCTCGATGATCCCGATGACGGGCAGCTCCAGTTTCTCGATGAACTTTATGGCCTTCACCGCATCGAGCACTGCCACATCCTGCGGTGTGGTGACGATGACTGCTCCCTGGACATTCGGGGCCAGCTGGACAATCGAGAGTGCTTCGTCCCCGGTCCCGGGCGGGAGGTCAACGATCAGGTAATCGAGTGTTCCCCAGTTTACATCAGCGAGGAATTGCTGGATCACCGCCATCTTCATCGGACCGCGCCAGATGACCGGCGAACTGGTATCCGGAAGCAGGAACGCCATCGACATGACGGCGAGATTTCCGGTTACGTGGACCGGTTCCATATGATTTTCCAGGACCGCGGGCCGCTGGTCTTCGATACCCAGCATCTTGGGAATATTGGGTCCATGAATGTCAAGATCGAGAAGACCGACCTGCCTGCCATGCGCTGCGAGAGCCGAAGCGAGGTTGGTGGAGACGGTTGACTTGCCGACACCCCCTTTCCCGCTCAGGACGAGTATAACATGTTTCACATCGATCTTTGCTTTCGGTGGCAGCCCTTTGGGGGCGCTATGCGACGGTGCCGAAGCACAGGTGCTGCAGTTTTCGTTGCAACCGTTTGCGTCGTTCTGCTGGTGTTCTGTCATGGTTAATCCTTTGAAAAATCGTTAATCTTTTTTATCGTCGTCACTGACCTGCGCAAGGATCGCTTTGGTCGGTCCGATATCTATGATCTTCCCGCCCCGCATAAGCGCGACCCGATCGCAGATGTCGCGGACGAAATCCATATCGTGTGAGACAACAATGAAGGTCTCGTCCATTTCATCGCGGGCATTCAGGATCGAGTGCTTCACGTCCTGTTTTGTTATCGGGTCCATGGTTCCGGTCGGCTCGTCAAGGACCACGAGACGCGGTTCGCGGATGAGCACCTGCGCAAGAGCGACCCGGTGTCGCTCCCCGTCCGAGAGTTCGCCCGGGAAACGGTTCAGGATCTCCTTTGCTTTCTCTTCCGCAAAGCCGGCCATACGGAGAGTGACAACTGCTTTCCTTATCGCCAGCTCCTTGGGAAAATCCAGCCCGATCGAATCGGTCAGGTTGTCGATGATCGTACGGTGCGGGAAGAGGTCGTACTCCTGGTGCAGGAGTCCTATGTATTCCTTGGCCCGGCCCCGCTGGTCGATGCCAGGCTTGGTCATGTCCACCCAGTCATCGCCGATCAGGATATTCATCTCCCCGCTGGTGGGTTCGATAATGCCGGAGATTATCTGCGAGAGCGTGGTCTTGCCCGCCCCGCTCTTCCCGATGATACCGAAGATCTCCTTCTTTGCGACATCGAACGTGACCATGTTTACCGCTTTTATCACACCGCGATCGACCGAGATATACTTCTTATTCACGTCCCGGGCCTGGAGGATCTGCCCGCCCAGTTCCACGGGGTCCTGTGATTCTATCTCATGGTAGTCTTTGGCAAACGAGCGGATTACCATCTTTGGCGAACCGATTGATGCGATTTCACCGTCTACGAGCAGCATTGCACGGTTCGCCATTTCCTCAATGACCTGCGAAAAGTGCGAGGTGACGACCATACCCATCGAGTTCTTATTTGCCGCGTCAATGAGCATTCCATGTACCAGCCGGGCGGTTTCGGGATCAAGGGTGCCCGTGGGCTCATCGGCAAAGAGCATGGACGGGTTCTTGGCCAGCTGCCGGGCCAGCACTACCCGCTGCTTCTCGCCGCCGGAGAGGTCACGGGCGATATGCATCATCCGGTGCGAGAGTCTTACCTGGTCGATGAGATCTGCGGCCCGGTTGATGGCATGTTCCTGCGGGTAGCGGATGTCATCAAGTGCGTGCAGTACGTTCTCGATCACCCGGTCATCGCCATAGAGCGCGAACGTACGCTGGAACATGATCGCGGTCCGGTTCATGACCCGGGACTTCATACCGTCGGTCTTTGCACCCCAGAGATCGACATCCACCGCAACGAGCCCGCTCCCGCACTCGGGACATTTCCCGCCGGCCCGGCTCTGCACATCCATGAAGGAGCAGCGGTCGCAGGCAGCCATATGGTAGACGATGGAGCCTTTGGTCGGCGGCTGTTCAACGCCCCGGAGGAGGTGCATGAGCACGCTCTTCCCGGCACCGCTCCGCCCGATGACGCCCATGATCTCGCCTTCCGGGATCTCGAACGAGACCTTGTTCAGGACCCGGGTGTCATCGAAATCCATGCAGAGATCATTGACGCTGATGAATGGTTTTGGCATGTTCCCCTCTTACCGTGTATGGTTATTGTGCGGAGGGCTTGTCCCCGTGACGGGTTTCCGGACGGGTCTCTTCCCGCGGGCATTCGGTGCTGGTCTTTTTGCAGGGTCCCCGGCCCCGCCCGATAATCCGCCCACGTTTCAGCGGGCCGTTTCCATCAAAATCTGGCATAGTATCTCCACACTCCCTTCACAGGGAATTATTACGCATATGAGCATAAAGATTTAAGGATCGGAATCAGAGGAATGTATGCGGAACGGGCGCGTTGACAAGTATCTCCCGGTTGCCATCAAGGTACCGGCTTACCGGGCGATCCGACCCGCTTAAAAAAGGTGATGGTTTTTTTTATTCCTGATCGACTGCGTCACGGGGGCACTTCGGGCATCGTCCTTCTGCCAACTTTCGGTGCAGCCGGCCATCTCGATACCCTTGCCGTTGACGAGCGCATCGGCGATTTTACGCCGGGCTTCATGCAGGTCGCGCCACGCTGTCTTGCGGGAGACCCCGAGTTTCTCTGCCGCCTCTTCCTGTTCGAGGCCCTCAAGGTCGATGAGCCGGATTAGGCCCGATTTCGTCGGGCTGGAGTGAGATTCCTGGCTCTCTTTTTCAGGGCAACAGCAGGGTTTGTAACATCGGGATTCTGACGTGCTGTTGATAGTTCGCCCGAGGCGCGGTCTTCCCCGCCGCGGGCACGGTATCTCCCCGTTACTGTCGCTCGTCAATTGCTGCTCCTTCCCATTCACTATGGGATTCTCAATGATTTAACGTTCGCATGGAACCTTTAAAAGGGATTACGCGTTACTCACTGCATAGATTTTTCCGTATCAGGGATGCCTTTTGAACGATTCCCCGCCGACGATGCGCAGGAGCGTTTGCAGACATTGCACGCGCGATTTCGTGTCGTCGTTCGGCTTCCACGCCCATTGCTGTGCAGATCGTCATGCAGGTTTCCCACGGGCGCTCGCGATTGAAACCGCCGATCCGCTGTTCCGGCGTGTCGTAGTCGCCCGGCACCGCGCACTCGATTGTTGATGATGATGTCCGGCTGGAGCGACCGGACGTAGTCCACCACGCCCTGCCCGCGCTGGGCGTCAAAATCCTGTGGCACGTCGAACCAGAGGATCAACAGCGGGCCGTACTGGGGGATCAATTCGCGCGACCTGGTGGCGGAGATACTGTTCGTAACGCGTCCAGATTGGGATGTCGGCTTGAGCGACGTCGCCGCCGGGGCTGCCGTGCGGGAAATCGGGATGATGCCAGTCGCAGACCGAGTGGTAGGTGCCGAAGGCGATGCCCTGCTTGGCGGCAGGCGTCGGCCAGTTCCTTGACCACGTCGCGACCGAAAGGGCGAATTCATGATGTTGTAGTCGGTCTGCTTGGTGTCGCACATGCAGAAACCGTCGTGGTGCTTCGTCGTGAACACGATGTATTTCATGCCGGCTGCCTTGGCCATGCGCCACCCACTCGTCGGCGTTGAACTTCGTCGGGTTGAACTGCTTGTAGAGGTTGTCGTATTCCTCGATGCGGCACTTGGTCGCCGCGCGACCAGCCGATCTCGGTGCCCTTGAGGCTCACCGGTCCCCAGTGAATGAACATGCCGAAGCGCGCGTCACGCCACCAGGCCAGCCGTTCGGCATTGGCCGGCGGTTGCCCCTTAGCTGTGGCTGATTGTTTCTCCTGCGCAGCCACCACGGACCCGCCTACGAGCAACAAACTTGCGACGATCCCTTCAAGCCACCACTTTTGTTCGCGTGTGCCGTGCATGATGCCCTCCCACTATCGTGCGGTACTGCCAGTTCATGGGGATAGGAACTGCCGGCCACACTGCCGGCAGATTTGGACTCGTCCCCGCTTTCATGCGATCAGCAAAATTCCCAGAACTCGTCTCCACACTTCTACCCTGTCGGATATCATGGCATGCGCCTCGCCACGACGCTGCAACCGAGCCCGGAAACATCTGACGATGAACCGTTTTACGCAAGCCATCTTGTTGCTCATGTTCTTGTTGATATGGTTCGTCCCGTTGCTCAGCATGGTGGTGGAGACGGTGGACATACTGCTGATGCTCCCGAGCACGCAGGGCACGGTGCTGAAGTCGTCTTTGGTGCCAACCTCCGACTCCTACAACTCCGGCTGGCCCTTGATCCATTACCAGTATACCGTCGACGGGACTCGCTACGAGTCCGATCGGCTCCTGCCGGGATTTGCGGGAAATGGCCTCTTCGTGTGGTCGCAAGCCGATGTTTGCGACATCCATGCGCCAACCAGGCGACGAAGTGAAGGTTCACTATTGTCCGTTCCACCCGCAGCACGCCTGTTTTGAGTACGGCTGGCACAAATTCTCCGTGACCGCGTCGTGCATCACCTGGGGCGGAATTCTGGCCGTGCTCCTCTGGAACAGGTATGCCGAGTCGCGGGCGATGTTTGCGGGCGTGGTTTTGGCAACCTCGCTAGTTCTGTTCGGCGGCAGGGGACTCCTGTTGGGCCCCGCCGTCTTCGGGGTCGGCCGCTGTGTGTTCCGTTGCAGTGAGTTGCACTGGCTCGCTCTGATCTGGCTGGCGTGTTGCTCGATCGCGCTCGCGGGCCACGGTGTGCGCTGGTGGGTGAACTTGCCTCGTCACACCGGCGGCCATCAGAGCAGAGGGAATTGTGTCAGGAGGACTCAGTAGTAAACACACGTTTCGCTAAAGTCTGTGTTCTTCGTCCCCGGCCAGCTTGCTGACGGGTTAACGAGATGGACAGTTAGACGCGGTCCTCGACGTCTGGCCACGACCCCTGCGAGTCGACAGTCTTTGACGCTTAGAAATCGCCTCAGCCCGCGCGGGGCTGCCCCGAAGGCAAATCGTTTGGCAATCGCGGTTTGAAAGTACCCAGGTCTCTCGAGCTGGCAGGGGAGCGTGTGAGTCTGGGTCGAGTCTTGCTTTCATGGGCCGTCAATTGTGAGTTGCGGCACTAGCGGTCATGCCGCTCGCTTGACTGGCGGCTCGCAGACTCGACCCCAGACACCCTCTCGATGCGTTGTCTCTACTCCCCGTTTGTGTTGCTGCAAAATCAATGTGCAAGCTGGTCATCGCCGTTGCCCAAGATCCCCAACGCGCCATGCTCCTGCCGCGTGGACTGAGACCGAATCTGTCGGGCTTGACAGAATCTTGACATCTGCCGACGGACTTTTGACGCCTTTTTGACGCGTTGTCTGCTTTAATTCCAGCAGAGGATGTTACGAGGGAGGACAACGCATGGACATCGTATGGATTCTGGCAGGAGCAGCCTTCTTCATCGGCTCCTGCGGCTGGTTGGCTTTTCTCAATCAGCTTGCGCGTGGAGGAGTGATTGTGGATTGGACAACCCTTCTCGCGGCCGTCATCACGGCATTTTTGGTCGTGTACTTGCTGGCCGCCTTGCTCAAGCCGGAGATGTTCTCATGACGTCCAACGCCGTGCTGCAAATCGGACTCTACCTTGCGGTGCTGCTGGCGTGCGTGAAACCGCTCGGCCTCTACATGGCCAGGGTGTACTCGCGAGATGCACCGTATCTCGAACCGGATCGGTGCGCCGCTCGAGCGGTTGCTCTACCGGCTCGGCGGCATCGACCGAGACAGCGAGATGACGTGGCGTCAGTATGCGACGGCGTTGCTGAGTGTTCAGCTTCGTCGGATTCCTGGCGGTCTACGGACTTCAACGACTCCAGGATGTCCTGCCGCTCAACCCGGAAGCGCTGCCCGCCGTGTCGCCCGACTCGTCGTTCAACACGGCCGTGAGCTTCGTCACCAACACGAACTGGCAAGGTTACGGCGGCGAGACCACGATGAGCTATCTCACGCAGATGCTCGCCCTGACCGTGCAGAACTTCGTGTCGGCGGCGGCCGGCATGGCGGTGCTCGTGGCGCTGATTCGGGGTTTCACCCGCCGTGCCGCGACGACGATCGGCAACTTCTGGGTCGATCTGGTGCGGGGAACGCTCTACATCCTGCTGCCCTGTCGCTGCTTCTCGCCGTCGTGCTGGTTTCGCAGGGAGTCGTCCAGACGCTTTCTCCGTATCGGGAGGTGACGCTGCTGGAGCCGACCGTCGATGCGGCAGGCCAGCACGTGACGACGCAGCACATCGCCGTCGGCCCGGCCGCTTCGCAGATCGCGATCAAGCAACTCGGCACCAACGGCGGCGGGTTCTTCAACGTCAACTCGGCTCATCCGCTTGAGAATCCGACGCCGCTTTCGAACTTCCTGGAACTGCTGGCGATCCTGCTGATCCCCGCCGCTCTGTGCTACACGTTCGGCGAAATGGTCGGCGACCGCCGTCAAGGCTGGGCCGATCCTGGCGGCCATGGCGGCTGTTGTTTGTGCCGCTGCTCGCTGCTCGCCACGTTCGCCGAACAAGCAGGGCAATCCCGTGCTTGGCTCGATCTCGGCGTCGATCAGACGGCCAGCCGATGCTCAACCCGGCGGCAACATGGAAGGCAAGGAAGCTCGCTTTGGCATCGTGAACTCGGCGCTCTGGGCGTGGCGACGACCGCGGCTTCCAATGGTTCGGTGAACTCGATGCACGATTCGTTCACGCCGCTGGGCGGACTGGTCCCGATGTGGCTCATGCAGTTGGGCGAAGTCATCTTTGGCGGCGTCGGTTCCGGGCTCTACGGAATGCTCGTGTTCGCCATCGTGGCGGTGTTCATCGCCGGACTGATGGTCGGACGAACGCCGGAGTATCTCGGCAAGAAGATCGGGGCGTTCGAGATGAAGATGGCCGCTCTGGTGATTCTGCTTCCCTGTGCGATGGTGCTGCTGGGAACGGCCGTGGGTGTGCGTCTGCGACCGCCAGGGCGAGCCGCGATCTTCAACCCCGGCCCGCATGGCTTCAGCGAGGTGCTGTACGCCTTCTCTTCGCCGGCGAACAACAACGGCAGCGCCTTTGCAGGCTTGGGCGCCAACACGCCCTTCTACAACGGACTGCTGGGCTTGGCGATGCTCGTCGGTCGGTTCTGGGTGATGCTGCCGGTGCTGGCCATCGCCGGTTCGCTCGCGGCGAAGAAGACCGTGCCGGTCGGGCCGGGAACGCTGCCGACGCACACGCCGCTGTTCGTCGTGCTGCTGGTCGCCGTCGTCGTCGTCGTGGGAGCGTTGAGCTTCTTTCCGGCCCTGGCCTTGGGACCCATCGTCGAGCATCTCATGCTGGTCGACGAACTGACCGAGGAACGACATGTCATGAACAAGACAACCATTCGAAACTGGTCTGCTCGATCCGAAGATTCTGGGCGAGGCCGTCGCTGGCCTCGTTCCGGAAGCTCGATCCTCGCGTGCAGCTTCGCAACCCGGTGATGTTCGCCGTCTACCTGGGCAGCATCCTGACCACGGTGCTGTGGCTGAATTCGCTGTGGCGACGCCACGGGCGAATCGTCCGGGTTCATCTTCGGCGTGGCCGTCTGGCTGTGGTTCACCGTGCTGTTCGCCAACTTCGCCGAGGCGATTGCCGAAGGACATGGCAAGGCCCAGGCCGCTTCGCTTGCGGAAGACCCGCACGTCGGTGCATGGCGCAGAAGCATTGACGAGTCGAGCCAGCCCGCACGACGGTCGCCGTCTCCGGCCACCGACCTCGAGGTCGGCGACATCGTGCTTGGTCAAGGCGGGCGAGACCATTCCGGCCGACGGCGAAGTGATCGAAGGCGTGGCTTCGGTCGACGAGAGCGCCATCACCGGCGAGAAGTGCTCCGGTCGTGCGCGAAAGCGGCGGCGACCGCAGTGCCGTGACCGGCGGAACGCGGGTCATCTCCGACTGGCTGATCGTTCGCGTCACGACGCTGCCGGGCCAGAGCTTTCTGGACCGCATGATTGCCATGGTCGAAGGGGCCAAGCGGCAGAAGACGCCCAACGAGATCGCCCTGGCGATTCTCCTGGCGGCGTTGACGCTCATGTTCCTGCTCGTCGTGGCCACGCTGCTGCCGTACTCGATCTTCAGCGTGCAGGTGTCCGGCCAGGGACAACCGATCAGCCTGACCGTGCTGGTCGCCCTGTTCGTCTGTCTCGCTCCCACGACGATCGGCGCCCTGCTGTCGGCCATCGGCATCGCCGGCATGAACCGCCTGAGCCAGGCGAACGTGATCGCCATGTCGGGACGAGCCGTCGAGGCGGCCGGCGACGTCGATGTGCTGCTGCTCGACAAGACGGGCACGATCACGCTGGGCAATCGACAGGCGACGCGCTTCATTCCCGGCCGAAGGCGTGAGCGAACAGGAACTGGCCGAGGCCGCCCATCTGGCCTCGCTGGCCGACGAGACCGCCGAAGGCCGCAGCATCGCCGTGCTGGCCAAGAAGCAGTTTGGCCTGCGCGGTCGGGACCTGGAGCAGATCAAACCGCACTTCGTTCCGTTCTCGGCCCGCACCCGAATGAGCGGCGTGAGCCTCGACGGCCAGGAAATCCGCAAGGGAGCCGCCGAGGCGGTCGAAGCCGCACGTGCGCAGTCTGGGCGGATTTCTTCCCGAGACGGTGCGAGTCGACGGTGCAGCAGATCGCCAAGTCGGGCGGCACGCCGCTGGTCGTCAGCCGGGACGCCAAGGTGCTCGGCGTGATCGAACTCAAGGACATCGTCAAAGGCGGCATCAAGGAACGCTTTGCCGAACTGCGGCAGATGGGAATCAAGACCGTGATGATCACCGGCGACAATCCGCTGACCGCCGCGGCCATTGCCGCCGAAGCCGGCGTCGACGACTTCCTGGCCGAAGCGACGCCCGAAGCCAAGCTGTCGCTGATTCGCGACTATCAGAAGGGCGGGCGACTGGTCGCCATGACCGGCGACGGCACGAACGACGCCCCGGCGCTGGCTCAAGCCGACGTGGCCGTCGCCATGAACAGCGGCACGCAGGCGGCCAAGGAAGCCGGCAACATGGTCGATCTCGACTCGAATCCGACGAAGCTCATCGAGATCGTCAACATCGGCAAGCAGCTGCTGATGACCCGCGGCGCCCTGACGACGTTCAGCATTGCCAACGACGTGGCCAAGTACTTTGCCATCCTTCCGGCGGCGTTTGCCTCGACCTATCCGGCCCTGAAGGCGTTGGACTTGATGCGGCTGTCGTCGCCATCCAGCGCGATTCTGTCGGCGGTGATCTTCAATGCCCTGATCATCATTGCGCTCGTTCCGCTGGCCCTGCGCGGCGTGACCTATCGACCCGTCGGCGCGGCTCAGCTGCTGCGCAACAACCTGCTGGTCTACGGCCTGGGCGGACTGATCGTGCCGTTCGTCGGCATCAAGGCCATCGACCTGCTGCTGTCGGCTGTGGGGCTGGCCTGAACGATTCACGGCATGCTCATGAGGAGTGCACACGATGTTGAAACAACTTCGTCCGGCGCTGGTCGTGCTGGCGGCGCTGACCGGACTGACCGGGATCGTCTATCCGTGCGTCGTCACGGTCGTCGCCCAAGTGGGCGTTCCCCCATCAGGCCAACGGCAGCCTCATCTGCACGTGGCGACAGGACCGTTGGCTCGGAACTGATCGGGCAAGCGTTCTCGAAGCCGGAGTACTTCTGGGGACGGCTCTCGGCGACGGCGCCGATCGCCCTACAACGCGGCGGCGTCCAGCGGCTCGAACTACGGGCCGCTGCATCCGGCGCTGCAGGCCGCCGCGCAGGCCCGCATCGAGGCGCTCCGGCGAGTATGGCAGTCCGGCGGCAGACCTGCCGGTCGATCTGGTGACGGCCTCGGCCAGCGGTCTCGATCCGCACATCAGTCCGGCGGCGGCGGAATACCAGGTCGCCCGTGTGGCTCGGTTTCGCGGCTGGCCGGAAGACGAAGTGCGGCAGCTCGTGCGGCAGCACACGCAGCACCGCACGTTGGGACTCTTGGGTGAGCCACGAGTCAACGTACTGCGTTGAATCTGGCGCTGGATGCTCGTCCAGCCGGATCGCAACGCCCGTGATACCTCATTCAGCAGGTGACACAACGATGCCAGACGATTCCCAATTCCGTAACCCGCCGAGACTCGTGCGAGCGTGTTGGTGGCCGGAGTCTACGCCGTACCGGGAGCGATCACCGGGCTCATGCTCGGGCTGTTTCTGCCGTTTCGGCCACATTCTGCTGGTCGCCGGGAACTGGTGTGAGCGCCGTGGCGGGATTCTGATCGAGCTGCAGTGAACACATGCATTCTGAGCGAGACGACTACGGCTATAATGTCATTGGACGAACGGCATGGACATGCCGGTGCATCCATCGACGCGATCCAGAATCGTCGCAGTCGTGACGACCCATGAACACGGCACGCCCTACTCCTGATGAACTGCTCGCCCAGGTGCAGGCGGACGACTCGCAGGTCTCACCGCGGCTCGCTGAAGATCTTCTTCGGCTATGCGGCCGGCGTCGGCAAGACGTACGCGATGCTGGAGACAGGCACACCGGGCCAAGGCGGCAGGTCGCGAGGTGGTCGTCGGCTACATCGAACCGCATACTCGTCCGGAGACCCAGGCACTCGTCGGCGGACCTGGAGGTGCTGCCGGCGAAGACGATCGACTATCGCGGCGTCCAGCTGCGGGAGTTCGATGTGGACGCCGCCCTGAACCGACGTGCAGATCTGCTCCTCGTCGATGAACTGGCGCACACGAATGCCGAAGGCTCACGCCATGCCAAACGCTGGCAGGATGTGGAGGAGCTTCTCGCGGCCGGCATCGATGTCTGGACGACGCTCAATGTTCAGCACATCGACAGCCTGAACGATGTCATCGGGCAGGTGACTGGCATCGTCGTGCGAGAGACGATTCCCGACAGCATCTTCGAGTCGGCCGACGAACTCGAACTCGTGGACCTCCCGCCGGAGGATTTGCTGGCTCGACTCCGTGCGGGCAAGGTCTACATCCCCGAGCAGGCGCAGCGTGCGATGCAGAACTTCTTTCAGAAGTCGAACCTGAACGCGTTGCGAGAACTCTCGCTCCGGCAGGTGGCACGCCGGATTCACACCGAGGTCGAATCGGACCGGCGTCAGAAGGCCGTCTCGCAGCCCTGGGCGACCGCCGAGCGTCTGCTGGTCTGCGTGGGACCAAGTCCCACGACGGCTCGCGTGATTCGCACGGCCAAGCGGATGGCCACAGCCCTCGATGCTCCCTGGTTGGCCGTGTCGGTCGATCTGGCGGGCGAGGCACCGCGCGGTTCGCGAAGGCGCAGATCGCTGAGCATTTCCGTCTGGCGGAGCGGCTGGGCGGCGAGACGGTCACAATCTCCGGCCAAGACGTGGCGGGCACGATTCTCGATTACGCCCGGTCGCGCAACGTCACCAAGATCCTCATCGGGAAGACGAACCGGTCCCGCTGGCAACGGTTGCTGTTCGGTACGGTCGTGGACAACGTGCTGGAGAACAGCGGCGACATTGACGTCTACGTGATCCACGGCGAGAAAGAGTCGGTCGCACAGTGCCATGCCGGTCCGAGTCGACCCGCCGCACGGACTGGATCGCCTACGGCGGCTCGGCGGTGATGATCGCCGTGACCGGTCTGCATCGCGGCAGCGTTGCGCACGCTGCACTTGGCCGACGCGGAGGCGAACACGGTCATGTTGTTCCTGGCCGCGGTCGCCTATGTCGCGTACCGCTGGGGACGTGGCCCGGCGGTTCTCGCGAGCGTCCTGGCGGTGTCGGTCTTCGACTTCTTCTTCGTGCCCCCGTCGCTCACGCTTGGCCGTGGCCGACGCCCAGTACGTCGTGACCTTCGGCGTCATGTTGGCGATCGGTCTGCTCATCAGCACACTGACCTCTCGCCTCAAGGCGCAGGTTGACAGCACGCGATTGCGGGAACGCCGCACGTCGGCACTTTACGAATTGGGCAAGCAATTGAGTTCACTGTATGGCGGCGTGTTCCTCGTTTCGGCGGCGGGAGAGAAGATCGCCGAGATGACCGGCGGTGAGGTGGCCGTCTACCTGCGACAGCCCACAGGGCCGCCGCAGCTGGCGTTCGGCGAGAATACGTCCATTGCCCAACATCCGGTCAGCGCACCGGCGGCCGAATGGGTCATCGAGCACGACCAGATCGCCGGGACCGGGCACCAACACGCTGCCCAACGCCGCGGCGCTCTTTCTGCCGCTGACCGGTTCGCAACAGATTCTCGGTGCCCTCGCCGTGCGAACGTCCGATATCGAGCGACTCTTGGAGCCCGACCAGCGGCGACTTCTCGAAGCGTGTGCCAATCAGCTGGCCTTGGCGTTGGAGCGCGACCAGATGGCCATTGACGCCGCCGAAGCCCGGATTCAGGCGGAGTCCGAGCAAGTGCGCAGCACGCTGCTCAGCAGCGTCTCGCACGACCTGAGGACGCCGTTGGCGGCCATTGCCGGGGTGAGCAGCAGTCTGCTGGAAGCCACGAATCTCGACGACGCGACCCGTCGCCAACTCCTCGAGACAATGGCCGACGAAGCGACTCGACTGTGTCGCCTGCTGGAGAATATCCTGCAGATGTCCCGGCTCGATGCGGGCAACGTGACACCCAACAAGCAGTGGCATGTGCTGGAGGAGATCGTCGGTTCCGCTCTCCATCGAACTCGTCGCGAGCTGGAACATCATCCGGTCGACGTTCGCATCCCGGACAGACCTGCCCTTGGTCTTCGTCGACGGACTGTTGCTGGAGCAGGTGCTGGTGAATCTGCTGGAAAACGCCGCACGCTACACGCCGCCCGCAGACGTCCACTCAGCGTGGCCGCGTCGACCGATGCAGGTTGGCTGCGGCTGACCGTTGCCGACAACGGACCCGGGCTTCCCGTCGGGAGCCGAGGAGCGGATCTTCGAGAAGTTCTATCGTGGCTTGCCCGCCGGCCGACGCTGGCCGAGGAAGTGGCTTGGGACTGGCGATCTGCCGGGCCATTGCCAAGGTGCACGGCGGAACCATCACGGCGGCCAATCGACCCACGGGCGGAGCGGAATTCCTGCTTGCGGTTGCCGCTCGCGAAAAATGCTCCGCAGGTCGTGGTAGAATGAGCAGCAGAACCAGGAAAGCGTACATTCTGATGCAACCAGGGCGATCATCTCATTCTGATCATCGAAGACGAGCCGCCCATTCGGCGGTTCTTACGCGCGTCGCTCACGAACGAAGGCTATCGACTGAACGAGGCTGCGTCGGGCGAGGAAGGACTGCGCGTGGCCATCCAGCCAACCGCCTGATCTCGTCATTCTGGATCTGGGACTACCCGACATCGACGGACAGGAAGTGCTGCGACGACTGCGAGAATGGCTCACGGCTCCCGATCATCGTCCTGTCCGCGCGAGACCAGGAGCTGCAGAAGATCAAGGCCCTCGACAACGGAGCCGACGACTATGTGACCAAACCGTTCGGCGATCGGTGAACTTCTCGCCCGCATGCGAACAGCCATCCGACACGCCAACCGTGTCGACCCGGAATCATCCACGGTTTCCCTGGGCGACCTGCGGGTCGATCTGGCCGGCCACCGGGTCTTTCGCAGGGAGGAGGAAGTGCATCTGACGCCGCTGGAGTTCAAACTGCTGGTCACGCTGCTCAGGCACGCGGGAAAGGTCTTGACCCATCGCTTCCTGTTGCGCGAGGTCTGGGGACCGCAAGACTCGCAGGAGAACCACTATCTCCGTGTCTTCGTGGCCAGTCTGCGACAGAAAACTCGAGGACGATCCGACCGCCCGCGCTATATTCTGACGGAGCAAGGCATCGGCTATCGCTTCGCGTCGGAATAGCCTGAGGAAAAGGGGAATGGCACATTTGCGGCGGCACACAGCGAACAACAGGCAAGATCGTCCATAGCAGAGCATCCAACAGTCATGCAGTGACACGTGTTTGTCATACGGGTCGGCGTGTGCAGTCGTGCCACATATCAAGTTGCCCAGTCCACTTAATCCGTGAAGAAAATTGTACCACTTCCCTTTTTGTGTTCGAATATGTCAGCCCATCCACCGCCGTCCATCGTGCAGCTATTCACATCCTTCTTGCGGTTGGGCGTGACGGCGTTTGGTGGACCCTCGATGATCGCCTACATTCGCGCGATGGCCGTGGAGAAGAAGCGCTGGCTGGACGCGCAGACGTTCAGCGACGGTGTCGCGCTGTGCCAGATGATACCGGGTGCCACGGCGATGCAGGCCGCCGCCTATGTGGGACTGAAGACGCGGGGCGTGGCGGGCGCAGGCCGAGCTTCGTCGGCTTTGGTCTGCCGGCTTTCCTCTTGATGATGGCGTTGGCCGCACTCTACGCCAACACGCGCGACTTGCCGGTCGTACTCTCCGCCTTCAGCGGCCTGCAGGCCATCATTGTCGCCATCGTAGCCAACGCCACTGTGTCATTTGGCTCCACAACGCTCAGGAACTGGCGAGCCCTGGTCATTGCGGGTCTGGCAGCCGTGCTGTTCGGGTTCCGCGTGAATCCAATCTCTGTCGTGCTATTGGCCGCTCTGGCGTGTTTGGCGGTCATGCGACCCACGCCGTCTGCCTCGGGTCAACTCGTTTCCTCCGCAGCGGTCTACCCGTACACGCGGCCACTGTTGCTGATCTTGTCGGCGGCGATCAGCGGTTTTCTGCTGCTCTTCCTGTTCAACCGGACTCTGTGCGATCTGGCGCTCTTGATGTTCCGCATCGACGCGCTGGCCTTTGGCGGGGGATTCGCGTCGATTCCTCTCATGTTGTATGAAGTGGTGCAGGTCCGTGACTGGATCGACAGTGAGACCTTCATGAACGGCATTGTTCTGGGGCAGATCACGCCAGGTCCGATCGTCATTACGGCTACGTTTGTTGGTTATCTGGTGAGTGGTCCGCTGGGTGGCGTCATCGCGACGATCAGTATCTTCCTGCCGTCATTTGTTATACTGGTGGGCGTCTCGCCTCACTTCGATCGATTGCGGATGTCGCTCTCTTTCAACCGAGTCATTAGCGGCGTGCTGTGCTCCTTTGTTGGGTTGCTGCTGACAGTGACCGTGCGATTCGCCTTGGATGTTCAATGGGATGTATCCCATGCACTGATTGCCGGCGGTGCGCTGGTCGCTCTGCTCCTGAAAGTGGACATACTCTGGGTCGTGCTGGCCGGAGCTCTCCTGTCAATCATCATGTGCACCTGATGGACTTCCTGTCGCCCGTGGATGTCAGCGCACGTCAGTGGATGAAAACCGGTCAGGACTCATTCAGCGTGAGCCTTGCAAAAGACCTCGCCGCGGGAAGTCGCTGCAGCCCTTCTTCGCGAAGATGTACTACGTCGTGGCCAGAGCCGCGAAGCCAGCCGACGACCGCATCGAAACACCCATGTCCGCTTCCTGGCCACGATACGATCACAACTCTGAGCAATCTTGGGATGGGAACCGGTTGGACCCCACCTCGCTTGCCGAGGTGGGCCAAGGTCTGGACGCAGAACGACGGCGCTCGAGAACCGGTAACCCCACCTCGCTTGCCGAGGTGCGAAATAGGTTTGCGCGCACTAGCGTCCAAACCTGCTCCTGTCGGCGACAAGCCGCGGGGGGCGATCGCGCTGCGTGTCACGCGATCTCCGTCTAAACCTGGGCCCACCTCGGCAAGCGAGGTGGGGTTGTTGAATACCGTCCAACGTCCTGCTCACGCACGGGTGTGCCGAAAGTCACCGATTTCGGTTTGGCCAAACAATTGAAGCGGCAGAGGGGCCGACGGTGGAATGCAGGGCACCGGCCGATCGTTCGCAGAGTCAGATCGTCGGCACGCCGAGTTACATGGCACCGGAGCTGTTGCGGTTGAGTAATCGGCCGATGCAGGCGACGGTGGGCGTGTATGGACTGGGTGCGATCCTCTCTGAGCTTTTGACGGGTCGGCCACCTTTCCAGGCCGAATCGCCGCAAGAGACGCTGGTGCAAGCCCTGCTGAACGACCCCGTGCCCCCCGCGAAGTTGCAGCCGAAGCTGCCGCGCAACCTGGACACGATATGCCTGAGATGTCTGGCCAAAACGCCCACCCGTCGTTACTTGACAGCCGCATCGCTGCATGGCGACCTGTGTCGGTTTGTCGCCGGCGAGCCGATTAGTGCTCGACCGACCTCCGTTTGGGAGCGCACCGCGAAATGGGCCCGCCGGCGTCCCGCACTCGCCACGCTACGGGCCTTGGCCACCGCCATGGTCGCTGGCTTGCTGCTGGTGGGCTGGGGGATTGCCGCGCGGGAGCGTTATCAAGCCGGGCTGCTCAAAGAGGAACGCAATCGGGCCCTGCAGAACGTAATGAAAAGACACTGTTCCTCGAGAAGTCATTGGCCGCGTCACAACAGCTCAAGGAACTGGCCGACGCGATGGCCAGTCTGCCGGAAGGCCAGCTGCGGCGTCAGCTTCAGGAAGAGCGTTGGCACATCTACCTGGAAGTTGTCCAGCAACGCAGCGAGGATGCGCTGATCTCGCGGGAGCAAACCCGCACTTTTCAACGATTGGCGGATATCTATCGTAGTCTCAAACAACCCGAGGAAGCACTCCGAGCCCAACGCAGCGCGAACCGATCTTTCTCCGCCTGGCACAGTTTGATCCACACAGCACCGAATACGAAGGAGATTATGTTGTCGGCCTGGATCGGCTGGGTCTGTTGCTCAAGCAGAATCAGCAGTTCACCGACGCTCAGCAGGTACTGCACGACGGCCTCGCACGCGCCGAACAACTTGTCGCCCGCTCACCGGAGACCCGCATTTCACAGCACACTCGGCACCATGATTACCTCAAGTCCACCTTGAGCCATTTGATTACGGATTACTATCGCCGTCGTGCCGCGGAACCGAAGCGGCTGCCGGAGGATCATCCGAAACCGAGTCGCCATCCCGCTGACGCAACTGAACCTGACGATGACTTCGAGGTCAGCTGCGCGCGAGGAACTGATCAATCAGGCGTGGACAGCACTGGAGTCCGCCAACGCGAGTTACTACCAGGTTCTGCGCTAGCACGTGGAACATCTTGAACTGAGCGCCGGCGAGATCGCGAACCAGCTGTCAGCGGGACGTGAATCACCCACAACCGCCGGGAACATCCGTGTGACCTTGCACCGAGCGCGGGAGAAATTCGCCGCACTGCTGGTGGCGGTTGTCGCCCACTCGCTGGGGGAACCAACGCGCGAGGAGTTATGCCAGGAGCTGCGGGACTTGCGCTTGAGGTCGCTGTGTGAGTCCGCGTTCACACGGTGGCAAGCGGGGTAAACGTGCCGGACCGAACTAAAGATCTGAAGAAGGCGCTATGCGTTTTTGGAGATACGAGGCACTCGACAGATTGGCGGCCAAACACCCCCGCGTCGTGGAATTGGTCAGACTCCGGTTCTTTGAGTGTCTTACCCTCCTGTCTCCGCGCCGTCCGCAACAGTAAAATCCGCGCGTGCTGACCAGATGTGGATCTCCATCTTGGGGTCAACGGGTTGGCAGGCGGCGGCCAGCGTTTTCCCGTCGTGCGAGAACGCCAGATACAGGATCGACGGTGCTCGCGGTGCTGCTGGATCGAGACTGAGCAATTCCAGTCCGGAGGAAACGCTCCATAGCTTCACGGACCCGTCTTCGCAGCCGCTCAGCCAGGGTCTTCCCGTCCGGCGTGAAAGCCAGTGCATTGATGTCCTCCGCATGCCCGATCAGGATTCCGATCTGTTGACCAGTGGGGAGGTCCCACAGCCGAACTTTGCGACCGGCACCGCCTGAGGCCAGCAAGCGACCGTCGGTAGAAAAGGCGAGTGCAAAGACCTCGTTTTCGTGTCCAGCGAGGCTCGGTAAAGATTGCTGGCGTGCGACATCCCAGCGCTTAATCGAATGGTCCGAGCAAGCAGCTAGGAGCGTGTGGCCATCCGGCGCAAATGCCAGGCAATAGACGCTGCATTTCAGCGGGAACACCGACAGTTCACGGCCGGAGGCCAAATCCCATAGTTGGATTGATCGACCTGCGTCGTGGCCGCTAAAGCAGGCTAGAGTGGACCCGTCAGATGAGGCCGCGATGATCCAAATACTCCCACCAGCCGACATGCCATGCCCCTTAACGAGTCCCCGGCGAGCATCTCGCAGGAGGATCTGCTGGCTGGTGTCCGTGCCGATGGCCACCATGCCGCCATCCGCCAAGAACGTGGCGGCGCGAATGGCATGGAGCGAACCGTCTGACTCCTCACCAATCGGTGCACCGTCATGAATTTGACGGCCGGACGAAACATCCCAACCCTCAAGGGCCATGCCCGAACACGCCCAGATCGTGTCGCCCGCAGCAAACGCCATCGCAAGGATCTTGGCATCGTCCCCGGTTAGTCGCCGGTACTCCTGACTGGCTCCCGGGTCCCACAGACGGACCAGTCCGTCCGCACCGGACGTGGCCAGAGTTGCCCCCTCCGGTGAAAAACCCGCACACCAGGACCGACCGAGATGGCCGCGAATATTCCCCAACTCCGCACCCGTCGACACATCCCAGAGTCGCACGGTCCCGTCCTTACTGGCAGAGGCCAGCAGGCGGTCGTCGGGAGAAAACGCTACGTGATTGACGCGGGTTGTGTGTCCGCGCAGCTTCGCGTTCAACGTGTGCGTGGCCGGGTCCCAGAGCATCACGCTCTGGTGGCTGTCGGCCGACGCCAGTCGCTGCCCATCTGCTGAAAAAGCCACGGACAACACTTCGCCGCGATGTCCCATTAGGACCGCGCACGTCTTCCCCTTGGTTACATCCCACAGCCGTATTGTGCCGTCGCCGCTACCCGTGGCCAACGTCTTGCCGTCGGGCGAGAAGGCCAGGCCTTGGACCTCCGACTCATGTCCGGCCAGTGTACGCTCGACGCTCCACGTGCTCGTGTTCCACAACTTCACGACAGTCTCCACACCGCTGGTCGCCAACAGCTGGCCATCCGGTGAGAACGTCACGGAATAGGCCTCGCCCGTACATGCAGACAATGTCACGATCTCTTTTCCGGTGGCCGCTTCAGACACCAGCACCGTCCCTTGCTCGCACGCGGAGGCGAGCCATTGACCGTCGGGCGAGAACGCGACGGAGGTGATCTCGCCCCGGGATGCCGCCAGGCAGTAGCGTTGCACTCCTTGAGGTAGCTCCCACAGGCGGACCGTCCCGTCCTGCCCTGCGCTCGCCAACGTCTTTCCATCGGGGGAGAAAGCGAAGCTGTACACGTCTCCCGTATGGCCATGCAACGCGCGCTGCAGCGGGTGGCAGAGCGACCACAAGTAGTGCCACTCGAAACCGCGCAGATCCGGTTCGCCCGCTTGTGGTTGATACTGCTCCAACACGTCGATCGCCCATTTCACTTCCGCACGTCGCCAAGCCAGGTGTGCGCGCTTGATGTCTGCAGCGTACACCTGCACGCGAAGTTCTCGGGCGCGTTGCTCGGCCAGGCGGCGCGATTCGTCGGCCAGTAGCTGACGATCTTGGGCCAAGTCGCGCTGATGGACCGCATCATTGCGTGCAGCGAAGATCAGCACAGAACTCACCGTGGACACCACCGCGGTCAGAGCGAGAAAAAGCGTAGCGGCCAGGACCAGGATCCGATTGCGCAGGGCCCACTTCCCAGGTGTTCTGCGAGTGTGGGACGACGGGCCAGGATCGGGCGCTGTTCGAGGAATCGCTGCAAATCGTCGGCCAACTCCTGGGCCCCCGCATAGCGGCGACCTGGCTCGGCGGCCATTGCTGTCAGCACGATGGTTTCCAGGTCTCGAGGTAAGGAAGGATCGACGTGCCGCGGCGGTTCCGGTTCCCCTTCCAGGATCTGACGGAGGATCGCCGGCCGCTCGTCGCCATCGAAGGGCGGCCTGCGCGTGAGCAGTTCATAGAGAGTTACTCCCAGCGAATAAATGTCGGTGCGACAATCCAGGGCCTGCGCCGCGCCCCAACGTCTGCTCGGGGCTCATGTAGCGCAGCGTGCCGACAAGATCGCCGGTCATCGTCAAGTTCGTGCTGGCCTGGGTCTGGGCCAAACCGAAATCGGTGATCCACAGGTGCCCGCGCGTGTCCACTAACAGGTTGGAAGGTTTGATGTCGCGATGCACGACACCTGATTCGTGAGCGTGCGCCAGAGCGTCCGCGGCCTGAATCCCCAACCTGGCTACTGCGCGGTAGAAGGCCGGACCGTGTGTCGCATCGGTGCTCGAAAAAGTGCTCGCCACGCCGTTGGTCGAACTGGTCGGGGGAGACTCACGGTACTGCTGCGGCTGTTCGGGGCACACCTTGTCTTGCGCGGACACCGAGTTCGACGCGCCTTGTTCCGACGGCAGCTCGCCTGACACGAGTCGTCGCGTCAGTTCGCTCACGGCATTGTCGGGCACTGGGCCTGCCTGGCATGTCAGGTCGGGGAGCTGCCGCAGCTCGTGGATCACGCGGGCCAGCGACTGGCCTTCAATACATTCCATGGCGTAGAAGTGAACCCCTCGGTCACAGCCCACGGCGTGGACGGCGACGATGTTCGGATGGTGGAGCGACGCGGCCGCGCGCGCTCGTTCTGGAATCGCTGCAGGTGCCGCGGGTCGAGCATCGAGGCGAAGGGGAGCACCTTGAGCGCCACGCGGCGGCCCAGCGAAATCTGCTCCGCCTCGTACACGACCCCCATCCCTCCGCAGCCGATCTCGCGCAGAATTTGGAAGTCGCCCAGCACGCCCCGCCTGGGTAACGAGCCGGCCGAGTCCGCGGCGTCGTCTGGCACTAATCGCGGATCGATCCGCTGGATCAGGTCCAAGCCGTCGAGACACTCGCGCAGGTCCCGCGCAAGACTGGGGTATTTCTCGATCAGCCGCTCGCGATCCGGACGTTCACCGCGCCGAAGGGCCGCGCAATAGGCTTCCACATCGCGCACCACCAGCGGGTCATCAAGTCGACCGCGGGATCCGCCGTTTCGGGTGGACGTTTTGTTGCGTCGTTAGCTCCCGAGTTCATCGACATGCTCCCCAAACGTCCGGCGCACAGGCGGCCAGGGCACGAACCCAGAGCTTCTTCACACTTTCCTCGGAACGATTCATGCGCTGTGCGATGTCGGCAAAGGCCAAGTCCTGAAGGTGTCGCCAGACGATCACTTCGCGATAAGTGTCTGGCAACCGCGACACGGCATCGGCGACCAGTACAGCGCCTTCATGGCGCATCGCCTCGTGACTGGGCGTGCTGTCCGGAGCCGCCAGCGAACGGACGGCGCACGAGCTCTGGCCCAGTTCCTCCTCCAATCGCCGCTCAAGACGCACGTCGCGCAATTGCGCTTCGCAATAACGGCGCACCAGGTTCTTGAGTTTCGAGGCCAGGACTCGACGCAGCCAACCGAGCAACTCGGCTTCGGTCGCTCCGCGAAAACTGGGAAACACCTGATGGGCATACAAGAGCGTGTCCTGCACGACGTCGGACGCATCGGCCTTGCCCGACAGCCGGCGATCGATCTGGACCTGGGCCAGGAGCTTGAGGTAGCTGCGGCAAGTCCCCAGCAGTTGGCCCAACGCCTCGCCATCGCCCGCGCGTGCCAACGGTAGCAGATCCTCAGGTTGAAACGGGTCATCGCCCGACATTGCCAGACCCCCTACGAACCTACGGCGCACAAACCGACCTGCAAGGGACGCGCAATGCACGATTCTTCTCCAAGATCTCTGTTGTCAGTCTTGAGCCTATCCAGAACTCCCGTCCGTTCCCTTCCCAAGGGGCAGGGGTTAGGGCAACGCCCTCAAGGATTCTCCAACGCGGCCAGCGTGACTTCCGGCCCCCTCTCCCCGGGCCTTGACGGGGAGAGGGATGGGGTGAGGGGCTCTTTGCACCAGGGAAAACCACGACTGCCGTGACCGTTGAGGTAAATACGGCCTTAGCCGGTTCTACATTGCGTAACGCCAGCTACCTGTGAACGGTTACCGATTGCCGTGACACCACTGGTGTAGCCCATTTCCGGCGGGGCAGCAACCAGCAAACGCCGGCCAGGCATTTTTCTGAAGCGACCTGTCGCTGCTTCCCACCCGGTAGCAGCCAGCCGACAGGAACTTCGGAAAAATTCCCGGATTGCGCAGTCCCCTTTCACCCGCGCCGCCGCGACCAGAACGGTAGGGGAAACACCGCGCCAACGGTTGGCTGTGCATCCCGCTGGTGAAATAGGCTTCGAGCCGGTGGTTGGTGGGCACGAAAGGATTTGTTCAGCCGGCTTCAGCCGGGCTTGTTCTGGGGCCTTCACGCACCGGGCTGCAGGCCGCGCCGCCTGAAGGCTGCGGCGAGAAGCCTCGCTGAAGCGAGCTGAGCATGGCATAGGGAGTCCTGGGACGAATGTGCCGGCTGAAGGCCGGCAGCGAGATAAGAAGAAGAAAGAGTCTGCCTCACGGATGGCGTAACAATCGCGCAGGCCGTTGCGAGGCGTCATCCACAAATCATGCACACACTGTAGATCCAGTTAACCGTTCCACAAATAACCGCCCGGTGCGGCCCACGGCGCCAAGTGACAGCCCTCACCGGGCCAGACATCCCCCGCGCGGCTCGTTGTGCGCCCACGGGGCGATGGCATTGACACACTGTCCGCGGGTCGCACTTTGAAAAACGATTCGACCATGCACCACGAGGTGAAGCTATGTCGCTATTATCGACCACACATCGGGACCGGTCCGGCGTCTCCTGCGCTCGTCGTCATCGGCGCATGCGGCGTGTCGACGTACTGCGCAAAGGCACACGTGTCCGCCGGCTATTGCTCGAAGCGTTGGAAGATCGACGACTCTTGGCCAATCTTCCCCCCATTGCGGACGCCGGTGGCCCCTACTTTGTGGCTCCGGCCGCGGAGTATTTGCGGCTTGACGGGAGTCAGTCGCACGACCCCGATGAACCGCTCGATCAAATTGTCCAGTACGACTGGGATCTAACAGCCGATGGTTCCGCCGAGTTTTTCGGGGCAATCGTGTTTGTCCAAATGGGCCAACTTCAAACGCTTGGGTTGACTCCCAATACGAACCTGGCGGTGCAACTGCAGGTAAAGGACTCACATGGTGCATTGAGTTACCCGACCACGACGACAATCTCGATTGATAACGCCCCCATCGATATCGTTCTCTCACCGGCAACTCTGACTGAAATCCAACCGGCCGGTACCCTGGTCGGCGCACTAACCACGTCCGACTTGGACGCGGGCGACCGGTTCACCTACGCCATGGTCCCGGGGCAAGGAGACGTCGACAACGCATCATTTGTCGTCGACGGCGACAAACTCAGGTCGAACGCCGTCTTCGACTACGAAAGGAAGGACTCCTATTCGGTCCGCGTGCGGAGTACGGATGCGGGTGGACTTTGGGTGGAGAAGGAGTTTGCCATCGCCGTGACCAATCTGTTGGATTCGGGTGACATCGAGTGGCTCGACCAATTCGGTGGCGATGTGAGTCCACCGGGGGACGACGTCGTCTTGGACAGTGCGGTTGACGCTGAGGGAAACATCTACGTTGCCGGAAAGACAAATAACGCATTCCTGGGCGAGACCAACTGGGGCGGTTACGACGCGTTTATCCGTAAGTGTGACGCCAGCGGCAACGAGATCTGGACTCGCCAGTTCGGCACCACAGGCGAGGACGTGGCCAATAGCGTGGCTGTTGCCGCCGACGGTTCGGCCGTGTACGTGGTCGGCTACACTAATGGTGTGTTTCCGAATCAGGCAAATGCGGGCGGCCAGGACGCGTTCGTTCGCATGTACGACGCGAACGCCACCGAGATCTGGACCCGCCAGTTCGGCACCGCAACGACGGACGCCGCTTATCGCGCGAGTGTGGATGGCGCAGATCTGTACGTCATGGGCCACACCGACGGGATGCTCGGAACAAGCCATTTTGGCGGATACGATGTGTTCCTGCGCAAGTACGATGCTGCCGGCGGCAACACCGCGTGGATCCAGCAGTATGGGAGCACCAGCAGCGACAGGCCATTCGCCCTGGATGTATGGAGAAACGACTCGAATCCCACCGGTGATAACTATCAGGGAATCTACGTCGCCGGGAGGACGGATGGCGCGTTGGGCGGCCCATTTCAGGGAGGTGCAGATGCCTTTCTTCTGAAGCTCGGATTCGACGGCGCGGTGAATGATAGCCAACAGTTGGGCACGGGTGCCACGGATGTGGCGGCCGGCGTCACGGTCGACTCAACGGGCATTTACGTTGCGGGGCACACCCGCGGCATACTTGTTGCCGGTAATCCCGGCGGTAACTACGACCTGTTTCTGCGCAGATACAATGACAACCTCGATGAACTTGAGGGGTGGGTCACGCAGTTCGGCACACCCGTTGACGACTACGTCACACAACTCTCCGGCGGTGCTTCCGGACTCTACGTCACGGGATACACGCTGGGTACACTGGCGGGGCAACTGAACGCCGGTGGCCAGGACGCCTTTGTGTGGAAATGCAACGCGGACGGAACCGAGGCCAGCAAGTCGCAGTTCGGCAGTTCGGCCAACGATATCGCCTACGGAGTTTCCGTGACTGCTTCAGAAGTCATCGTCACCGGGTCGACTGCGGGGGCGTTAACTGGCCAGATGACTCTAGGCGGCAATGACGGTTTCCAGCGAAAGTACGATACCGGCCTCGCGGGCGCGATCTGGACCAGGCAGTTTGGCACGGGGGAGGCGGGCAATGACGTCGTCCAAGCGGTCGATGCCAACGGGTACCTGTATGTTGCCGGTAAAGTCGATCGGGCATTGCCCGGCCAATTACACGTGGGTGAGTATGACGCGTTCGTCAGCAAGTATGACCCGAACGGAGATCCTATCTGGACGCGGCAATTCGGCACGGCGAGCAATGACTCGGCGTATGCTGTATCCATCGTTGTCGAGGGCATCAATACGTATGTGTACGTCGCCGGAAGTACGGGCGGCAACCTTCAAGGAGCATCTGCTGGGGGCGTCGACGCCTTTCTCCGCAAATACGATCTGGACGGGAACGAGGTGTGGACGCAACAACTGGGTACATCGGGCAATGAAGAGGCGAACGGGCTGGACGTGTTTTTCGACGCGATCACTGGGAAATCCAATGTGTATCTGGTGGGCTACACAACAGGCAACTTCCCAGGAGAACCCGATCTGGTCGAGATCGACTGCTTCATCAGCAAGTATGACGACGTTGGGAGCGTCGTGACCCACCAATGGACTCGCCAGTTCGGCAGCGAGAACAGTGGCGACTATGCCTACTCCGTCGTTGCGGACGCGTCGGGCGCTTGGGTTGCAGGGCGGGTTCGAGGGTCGATCGACGGCGCACTCTATTCGGGCAATGGCGATGCGTTCGTTCGCAAGTATGAAACCGATGGAATGGTCGCCTGGACTGACGAATTCGGCGCTGGTGTCAGCGCCAGTGATTATGCCAGCCGTTTGGTGCTCTACGACAATTACTGCTATCTGCTTGGTCGTACCAGCGGGAGTCTGGACGGCAACATTCATGCAGGCGGCTGGGACTATTTCGTTCGCAGGTATGACAGAATGGATCCTTCTCCCGCTGGCACGGTACCCACGTTCATCACTCGCCAGTTCGGTACGTCCGGAGACGACCACGGTTTTGGCATGGCCGTCGATGCATCGGGCATCTACGTGACTGGATACACAACCGGTTTCTTTCCGGGCTTTGCCAACGTCGGCTCTGCCGACACTTTCACCCGCAAGCACGACCTCAACCTCACTGTTCCATCCGTATTGTGGACTGACCAATTCGGTACGAACGGGGATGACGTCGGCAACTGGGTCAGTGCGGCAGGATCGTCGGTCTACGTCGGAGGGTACACAACAGGCACGTTAGTTTCACCGACGTGGGGCGGTCAGGACGCATTTCTCCGGAAGTACACCAGCGTTGGCACCGTCGAGTGGACGCGCACAGTTCGGATCCGGTGACGGCCCTGGCGAGGACTACACCGTAATGGCTGCCGACGGTGGAAGCATCTTCACGGCAGGACAGACTACGGGCGCTTTGATCGGGCAGACAAGTGCGGGCAGTTACGATGTGTTCCTACGTAAGCGCGATGCGGCGGGTAATGAGTTGTGGAGCCGCCAGTTCGGCACTGACTCGGACGACCGGTGCACGGGGGTCGTGGTGACGGCGACGGATGTGTATGTGTTGGGGCAGACATCAGGCGAGTTGCCGGGACAAACCAACTCGGGATACGCTGACGCGTTCTTGTCCAAGTACAGCGCGGCTGGCGATCTGATCTGGATCCGCCAATTCGGTTCTGCGGCCGATGATTACCCGCGCGGAATCGCCGTGGATAGCTCCGGAATCTATGTCACTGGATTCACGTCCGGCATCATTGCCGGCCTCGAAAATTTCGGTGGCACCGATGCCTTCCTGCGTAAGTACGATTTCGGCGGAACAGATCAATGGACCAGACAATTCGGGACCTCCGACGAGGATCGGCCTTACACATTGGGGGCGGATGACTCGGGCATCTATCTTGCCGGCGGAACCATGGGATCGCTTGTCGACGGCTACACCAATCCCGGCAGCTACGATGTATTCGTCCGCCAATACCTGGCCAGTGGTGGAGAGGGTTGGACCGACCAGTTCGGCACGTCCGCCGAAGACAGGGCGAACGCGGTCGCTGCAGGCGCTTCGGGCATCTACGTGACTGGATACACGACGGGCTCTTTGGTGGAGTACGGCCATCAGGGCGGCGCCGATGCCTTCATCCGAAATTACGAGTCCTCCGGGAGCATCGGCTGGACGCGGCAATTTGGCACCTCCGGCGACGATACGGTTTACGCTACGGAAGCGGACACCTCCGGTGTGTTCGTCGCCGGATCCACGACTGGCTTGCTGGGCCAGACAAGCAGTGGCGGCACGGATGCGTTTGTGCGCAAGTACGAGGCCGGCGGGAACCCAGTCCCGGTCTGGACGACTCAGTTCGGCACCGCAGCCGATGACGCGATTGCTGGGATTTCCCTGGACGGTGCGGCACTCTACGTAGCGGGACACACGACCGGCGTTTTCGCCGCCTACGGCCAGAGCAGCCTCGGCGGACAGGATGCGTTTGTAGCCAAGCTCATTCGCAGCACCGCCCCGACCAACATCAGCCTGTCGGCCTCCACAGTGGCCGAGAACGAACCTGCCGGCACGCTGGTCGGCACCCTCTCAACCGCCGATCCCGATGCCGGAGAATTGCACACCTACGCCCTGGTCCCCGGCGAGGGCGACGACGACAACGGGTCGTTCGTGATTCCCACGGACACGAACGAACTGCGGACCGCCGAATCGTTCGATTTCGAGGCGAAGTCGTCCTACAGCATCCGCGTGCGGAGCACGGACAGCGGAGGGCTATATAAGGAGGAGCAACGAACCATCCGTGTCACCAATATCAATGAATCACCGATCGCGATCATTGGCGGCCTATATGACGGAGTGGAAGGTCAACCGCTCACTTTCGACGCCTCGCTCTCGCGCGATCCGGATGGTGACCCGCTCAGATACCGATGGGACTTCGATAGCGATGGGACATGGGAAATCGAATTGTGGGCCACCCCAACCGTTACCCACATCTGGCCCGACGATTTTAACGGCTCGGCAATTGTTGAGGTGTTTGATGGCCAGCTCGCCGATACCGCGACGACCAACGTGAATGTCATGAACGTGTCGCCCGCCTTTGACCTTGGCGCCAACACGTTGGTTCGGCAAGGTCAGCCCTTCATTCGTGAAGGCCTGTTCGCCGATCCCGGCAACGACATGTGGACCGCCTCAGTCGACTACGGTGATGGTGCAGGCCCGGAACTACTCGCCTTGCGCCCGGACAGGACTTTCACGCTAAATCACCTGTACACCACGCGCGGCGAATACACGCGGACGGTCGTCGTTTCGATCACCGACAACGATAGTCCCCCGCAGTGGGACACGACGGTTGTGACCGTCGACAATCAGGCACCCCTGATTGTCAGCACCACTCCCTCATTTGCCGCAAGTGGGACCCTACCTGAAGGCACGGCGGCTCTGGCGATCAGCTTGAGCGAGCACGTGTTGCTACCGCCCGATAACACGATCGTTGGCGAGTTGCGTAGCGTCGGGCCGGATGGGCTGCTGGGAAACGCTGACGACGCGGTTCACGACGTCTCGGTTCAGGCAGGGTTACTGTTCTTTCCCGCGGTTACGGAGTCGGTGTATCGTCTCACAGTATTTCCCAACTACTTGAGCGACACGGCAGGCAATCTGCTGGATGGTAATGGAGACGGCGTTTCCGGGGGCAACTGGGTACAGGATTTCGTGGGCGAACCGGCCCCGATACACACATTCACGTCGCCGCACGGGTTCACTTTCGATCCCGAGATTGGCGGCTGGGGATCAGGACAACTTGTCGAGGGGACATCAGGTGCCCTCGATGGGCTCGGACGCCTGCAGATTGGGGGCGTTGATTATTCCTCCGCTGTCCACACCGCCGGTTTTTCAGTGACGGAAGTCACTCCGTCGGCTGACTTTCAGAGTTCGGCACCTAATGCCTGGTACACCGTCCCAGGCCTCCTCGCGACGGTTACTTCCGACGGCATCAATCCGGTTCGGCTCAGTTCTAGCCTGCTGCAATACAACAGCTCAGCCGATCTCGTGTTCAGCGAGTCGCGGTTCGCCGTAGACGGTTCGCCCTTAGCCGTAAAAGGCGGCTACGACCAATTGGCGACGGGGAAGTGGACGCCGTTGCAGGACGAACATTACATCCTGCTTTCTGCCGGAACGCACACGATCACCGTCCAGGTTCGCGCGAGCGGAATACTCTCTTGCTCGGCCTATAACAGTTACTCGTTCCTGCGAGTGGCGGTCCCCACAGGGCCCACCGCAGCCGGGCCTCTGCTTTCAGTGACGGAAGTCACTCTGTCGGCTGACTGTCAGAGTTCGACACCTAACATCTGGAACAACGTCCCAGGCCTCCTAGCGACGGTTACTTCCGACGGCATCAATCCGGTTCGGCTCAGTTCTAGCCTGCTGCAATACAACAGCTCAGCCGATTTCGTGTTCAGCGAGTCGCGGTTCGCCGTAGACGGTTCGCCCTTAGCCGTAAAAGGCGGCTACGACCAATTGGCGACGGGGAAGTGGACGCCGTTGCAGGACGAACATTACGTCCTGCTTTCTGCCGGAACGCACGCGATCACCGTCCAGGTTCGCGCGAGCGGAATACTCTCTTGCTCGGCCTATAACAGTTACTCGTTCCTGCGAGTGGCGGTCCCCACAGGGCCCACCGCAGCCGGGCCTCTGCTTTCAGTGACGGAAGTCACTCTGTCGGCTGACTGTCAGAGTTCGACACCTAACATCTGGAACAACGTCCCAGGCCTCCTAGCGACGGTTACTTCCGACGGCATCAATCCGGTTCGGCTCAGTTCTAGCCTGCTGCAATACAACAGCTCAGCCGATCTCGTGTTCAGCGAGTCGCGGTTCGCCGTAGACGGTTCGCCCTTAGCCGTAAAAGGCGGCTACGACCAATTGGCGACGGGGAAGTGGACGCCGTTGCAGGACGAACATTACGTCCTGCTTTCTGCCGGAACGCACACGATCACCGTCCAGGTTCGCGCGAGCGGAATACTCTCTTGCTCGGCCTATAACAATTACTCGTTCCTGCGAGTGGCCGTGCCGAACTCTAGACCAATTCCGATCGTCGTCGACAATGCGCAGACTAGTATCTCTTCGCCCGAACATATCCTCGGTTTGATTGTCAACCGCGAGATCACGGTGCCAAATATCGGCAGCGAGAACTTTGCTCGTACGGTCGACGTGTTTGACAACCCGACGGGCAGTTCAATTACGGCAACTGTCCGCATCGTAGGCAATCTCGGTTCGGATGCGGCCACGGCGGTCTTCATGACATCCGATGGTGATACGGATGTGGAGCCGACCGACGAATGGATCGGCACCGACGACACGGACGGGAGCGGCACGCCCGCGATCATTCACTACGTTCATGGGCCAGCGGGCCTACACCCGACCGCGCTCAATGTAATCGGAGACAATATCGAGTGGTTCTACGATCTGATGGTACCCGCCGGTGAGACTGTCCGCCTGTCGCATTTCACTATTCTGGCCAACACGCGAAGTGAAGCGGTCGCAGCGGCTAATGTGTTGGTTACCCCAAACGGTTTCGGCGGAGAGGCAGCGGCGTTCCTCACGGCGGATGAACTGAACTCGCTCGCGAATTTTCAGTTCGCCACGACTAGCCTTACGCTCGCAGCTGGCAACCTAGTCATCGAGGACACGGCCGCCGAGGGCAAGAATGATGCGCTGACGTTGAGCGTCAGCGATGGAAATCTGATCGTCGAGGATCCCGACAACATCATTGCCGCCGGAGTTGGAATGACGCAGGTGACTCCGCACCAGGTCAGACTGCCACTAGACGCTGTGCCCGGCGGTATTCAGGTGAACACGCGGGCAGGCGATGATACGCTGAACCTGGATTTCACCGGCGGCAACATGATTCCGGCGGGCAGAGTCACGTATGTCGGCGGAAACGGCCGCGACGCCTTGAACCTGATCGGCGGGACCTTTGCCACCGCTACCTGCAACTACTTTAATGTGCAAGACGGTCACATCGTGCTGGATTCGGACGGCCCGGGTGGACTCGATGCCCGTACCGTCAGCTATATCGGACTGGAACCGATCACGAACTCCAGCACCGTGGCCGACGTCGTCTTCAATCTTCCCTCCGGCGGGAACACTGTGTTTCTGGAGGAC
Source organism: uncultured Methanoregulaceae archaeon (assembly GCA_963818425.1). GTDB lineage: Archaea > Halobacteriota > Methanomicrobia > Methanomicrobiales > Methanospirillaceae > Methanoregula. Next base: position 460,775 of record CAWFSA010000005.1, read on the forward strand.
GACGGCATGTCGGGCAACGGCCTGTCGCGACTGCGCAGCGATCTGATCACGTTCGCGACCACGACGTTTGCCAATCCCAGCAACTCGCTGACCATCAACCGCGGCGACGCCTACGACGATCTCACCATCGGCACCCTGCCCGACTGTACTGCGAGCTTGACGATCGGTTCACCGGATGATCCGTTCGATCAAGTCGACTTCGCAGGTGCAATCACATTATCGAGTGACAGGAGTGTGACCGTTAACGCGTCAGGAACGCTTAGCCTGAGTAGCTCCGCATCGGATCTCACGACCTCAGGTACTGGATCGATTCACCTGACGACCGCCCGGAACATTACCCTCGCCGAGGGATCGAGCCTGTACACAACCGACGGAGGAATTGTGCTCAGTGCAAACCTGCAGGGTACAGCTTCCGGCGCCTTTGCAGGTGTTGACATGATTGGGGCGGACATCCGCACTGCTGGAGCAGGGAGTATCGCCGTCGTCGGCCGCGGTGGAAATCAACCGGACGCTGTCTTGCAGGCCGGCGTTTCGGTTCGCAACGGTTCACGTATTACGTCCACGGCCAGCAGTCCCTTGGCGGGCAGCATCAGCCTGTCTGGTACAGGGGGTGGCGGAGTGGGGTCAAGCGACGGAGTTCGCATCGGCTGGACAGACACCGTCATATCGTCGGTTGACGGAAACATCGCGATCACCGGCACTGGTGGCGGCTCCAGCAGCAGTGGGACGAACATGGGCGTCACTATTGACGAGGGCTGTACCGTGCAGTCGATCGGCACGGGCGTTGGGGCGGCAGAGATTATCATTCAGGGTCGAGGTGGCGCTGCAGAACACGGGAACGAGGGAATCCGGCTGCTCGGTCATGTGACGACGGTCGATGGCGGAATCGAGCTGACGGGGACCGGCGGAGATGGAACAGGGTTCAGCAACTTCGGTATGACCATGGCCGGAGAAGCCTCCACCTCGGGAGCCGGGTCGATCACGATGCGCGGCTTTGGTGGATCCGGATCGTCCGGCAATTCGGGCGTTATTTTCTTTGGGAATGGCACCGTCGCCAGCGAGGGAACAGGGTTCATCCACATTGAGGGGAGCGAAGGCAGCGGCGACGACAGCCTGGGAATCGTTGTGCAACAAAGCGGATATATTGCGAGTTCGGCTGCAGCGTCCGTCGTTCTGATCGCCAATAGCTTGAATCTCCAGGACGATTCCGCCGTAAATGCTGGAGCGAATGTGGTGGAGATTCGGCCTCGCAGCGCGGGGAACATGATAAACCTGGGCGGCGCCGACGCGGCGGGTACCCTGGGGCTGACCGACGCCGAACTCGATCGCATCACGGCGAACGTGTTGCGGATCGGCTCGGCGTCGGCCGGAATGATCGATGTCTCGGCCGATATCAGCCCGGATGGAACCGACACGCTGCACCTGATCACGGGTGGTGCAATTCAATCCAGCGCGGGCATGGTTGTGCCGGGACTCGCCTTGGAGGCCGGCGGTGATATTTCGCTGGGGTGGTACACAAATGACTTCGATCGTCTAGCCGTACGTTCCAGCGAACTGTCCATCTTTGATGCTGACGGGATGATCGTCGACGAAGTCCACGGGGTGGCCGGAGTGCAATGCCTCGGAGGGGCGTCGTTCCTCATCGGTGCGGGTGCGATGGAAATCAGGGACACATCTGCTGCGGTTGACGTGGCTGGGTATGGTGTGCGATTCGAACTATTTGGTGATAATGCCCTTCTCTCGCTTCAGACGGGGGCCAAGGTTGATTCGGGTCTGTCGGCGATCTTGGCTGCCGACAAGATGGATCTGGCGGGAACCGTTGCAGTTAACGGGGTACTCGGCATTTGGCCATACAGTCCGGGCAAGTCAATCAACTTGGGCTCGACAGATGACGCCGCCGCAGGATCCCTCGAACTGTCCGACGCCGAACTCGACGGGATCACGGCGAGTAGGCTGGTAATCGGCTCGAGTTCCACGGGTCCGCTCACGATCAGCCAGACCATCGCACCGGCCAACATTAGCACGCTGCACCTGATCAGCGGCGGCGCGGTGACGCAGTCGGCCGCCCTGCAGGTGACGAACCTGGCCGTGGAGGCCAACGGCGCGCGTAACTCTGGAGCATTCGGGCAACGACGTGGACGTGTTGGCGATCGGCCCGGCAACGCCTGCAGCCACAGGTGACGTCGCATTCGTGGACGCGGACGGTTTCACGGTCGGCGAAGCGGCCTCCGTCGCGGGCGTGACGGCCCGTTGGGGTAATGTGAACCTTGCGACGTCCGACGGCGATCTCACTATCGGCAACTCGACCGCCGTCGCCGACATCTCGACGCCTTTCACAGTCACGCTGGCAGCGTGGGGACAGGACGATCTGGTGGCGGTCGCACCCGGCGTGCGCATCGTGTCCACCACGTCGGGCGGATTCAACGTATTGCGGGCCGACAAGATGCGGTTGGAGGGCACAATCGAAGCGCCTGACGGCGTGGTCGCGCTGCTGCCGCAGAACTTCGGCAAGGCGATCCAGCTCGGATCGACCAACGATACTACTTCCAACACGCTCGAACTGTCCGACGCGGAACTCGACCGGATCACGGCGGACGTGTTGCAGATCGGCTCGTCGGCGACCGGCAACATGAACATCAGCGCGGCAATCAGCCCCGCGGGCACAAGTGTGCTGCACCTGACCAGCGGCGGCGAGGTCACGCAATCGGGTAGTTTGGCCGCGGCAGAACTGGCGATCGAAGCGCAAGGCAGCATTACCTTGGGCGCGGCCAACGCGCTGGGCAGGGTGGCACTGCGGAGCACCGCCGGAGATGTGTACCTGATCGAAACCGACGGCCTGGAAGTCGGCTCTGTGGACAGCGTCGACGGCGCGCGGGCTGGCGGAAACCTCATGTTTGTGGTGCAAGCCGGAAACGTCCTTGTCAAAGACACGCCGGACAGCGCCGACCTGGCGGCCGTGAACCTGACGATTCACGTCAACGCGAACGAAACCGTCTTCGAGACCGAGTCCGGCTCGGCGATCGCCGTATCGAACATGGCCAGTGTTTTGGCGGACAAAATGAAACTGGGGGGCACGTTGGCCGGCGGCTTTGTCGATCTGTCTTCTCGTCAAGACGGGCAGGCGGTAGATCTTGGGTCCACGTCTGACGAAAACCCCAACACATTGGAACTCTCCGATGCAGAACTGAGCGGCATCACCGCCACGTCATCGCTGCGGGTCGGGCCCTGGTCCGGGAGCGTGGTCATCAGTGCCCCGATCAGTGCCGAAACGGTCAACCAATTCTGGATCAGGACATCCGGTGGGGTCACACAGACTGCCGGGATCATCCAGCCATGGTTGTTTGTCGAAGCTGCCGACGGGGACGTGCTCCTGGACGGCCCCAACGATATTGATCGCGTCGCGCTGTCAGCCGCATCCGGTAATATCACTTTCACGGACGTGGATGGCTTTCAGACCTTGCGGTTCGACGGAGTCACCGCCGTCAAGGCGCCCAACGGTTCGGTCACGCTCACGGCACTAAGTGGCAACGTGAACCTCTCCGCACCGGCGGACACGCTGGTGGCAGCCGGCCCCGTGACGATTGCGCTGTACGGCGACGACGCGACGTTCACGCTGGAGGATTACAAAACGCTCCGCAGCGGTGAATACGTGCACATCGTGGCCGACAAGATGGTGCTGGCGGGGAGCATCAGTGCCACCGGTCAGACTGTGACATTGCGGCCTCACGCGGCGGGCACAACCGTCACTCTGGGGTCAACAACTGACAATACTGCGAACACGTTGGAGCTGTCCGACGCCGAACTCGACCGGATCACGGCGGGTACGCTGGTAATCGGCTCGAGTTCCTCTGGCCCACTCACCATCAGCCAGACAATCGCTCCGGCCAATGCGAGTACGCTGCACCTGATCAGCGGTGGCGCGGTGACGCAGACAGCCAGCGTGCAGGTGGCGAACCTGGCTGTCGAGGCCAACGGAGCGGTCAGCCTTGGGCTAAGCGGCAACGACGTGGACGTGGTGGCGATCGGTCCCGTGACCACGACGGCCACGGGCGATATCTCGTTCCGCGACGCGGACGGTGTTGCGGTCGGTGAAGTGACGTCCGTGGCGGGTGTGACGGCCCGCTGGGGCAACGTCAACCTGGCGACAGTCGACGGGACGCTGACGATCGGCAACTCGACCGCCGCCGCCGACATCTCGACACCCTTCACGGTCACTCTGGCCGCGTGGGGCCAGGACGATCTGGTGGCGGTGTCCCCCGGTGCGCGCATCGTGTCGACTTCCTCGGGCGGATTCAATACGCTGCGGGCCGACAAGATGCAATTAGAGGGATCGATTGAAGTCGCCCGACGGCGTGGTCCGCTGCTGCCGCAGAACTTCGGCCAGGCGATCCAGCTGGGACCGACCAGCGACACAACCGCCCATACGCTCGAGTTGTCGGACGCCGAACTGGATGGCATCACGGCCAGCACGCTGCGGATCGGCGACAGCGTGGCCGGGCCGATCAGCATCAGCGCGTTGATCGAGCCCATCAACACCGCGACGCTGCATCTGGTTAGCGGTGGCGCGGTGACGGAGACGGTGCTGGGGTTGAACGTGGACAATCTGGCAATCGAGGCCGGCGGCGCTGTCACGCTGAACTACAACAATTTCGTGGGGACACTAGCGATTCACGCACCGACAGCGAAGGCGGAGTTCCGCAACAATGGGAATCTGGCGGTGGGTGAGGTGGACGGCGTGGCCGGGATCGTCGTGGGCAACGGTCAGACGCGGTTGAACATCTTTGACGGTGGTCTGACGATCCGGGATACCACTGCGATGCCGGACGTGGACAGCCAGGGGGAGATGACTTTCTATTTACCGACGCCGGACGCCCAACTGACCGTCGACAGCGGTGCACAGATTCAAACGCGGGGAACGGGAGCAAGCACCTTGGTTGCCGACCGGATGGCGTGGCAGGGCACGATGGACAGTGGTGCCGCCGCTGTGCAGCTGCAGCCCGCTGCAGGCGAGCCGCGGCGATCAACCTGGGCTCGTCGACCGATGGAGCTATCAACACGCTCGAGCTGTCCGACGCCGAACTGGACCGGATCACGGCGGGCACGTTGCGGATCGGCGGCAGTACGGCGGGTCCGCTTGCCATCAGCCAAGCGATCGCTCCGGCCAATACCAGTACGCTGCACCTGATCAGCGGCGGCGACGTTGGGCAATCCGCACCGCTGGCAATCGCGAACCTAGCGGTTACCGCGCAGGGAGCGGTCGTGTTGAATGATGTGAATACAGTGCAGACACTTGCCGGGGAAGTGACGGGACAGAACAACCCATTCATGTTTACAAATTACGGCGGACTTGTCGTCGGGAGTGTTGATTCCGTTCTGGGCGTGACGACCAATGGAGGAGATATCGACATCGTGGCGAACAGTCCGTTGACTATCCGTGATGCGGTTCGCTGCTCTGGGTGGAGGCAACATCGTCCTGACGGCCTCGAACGACGGTGGTGATGACGACAACTTGACCGTCGACGGCGCCGGTCGCGGCGTCGGGCGGTGATGGAGATATTGTCTTTAACGCTGGAACGAATCTCTCCAACATCAGTGACAGTGGCACGGCCACTGAGATTTCTGTCACGGGGATTGGCACGATTACGATCAACGCGTGAACGTGACGGTTATTAACGCAGGTGTGACGATTCAGTCATTGATGGCGATATCTCACTCAACACGAACGATCTCCAGGTGAGCTACGGGGACTTCTCTCTGTTAGCGTATGGCGGGACGATCACCATTAGCCTGAGACCAGGGTGGACGATTGACATTGGGAGTGATTCATCGGGTTCGAATGGGCCGACAGAAAGCGAGCTCAACTGCCTGAGTGCGAGCTACCGTCGTCATTGGCGGGGACACGGCGGGCACGATCACGGTTAGCGAGAAGTGTTGACCTGCCGAATATTGCCGCGCGGTTGGAACTGGTAACCATAGACATGGTGGAGGGTGATGGAGAGATTACTGGCAGCGAGGTCAATGTGGTTCCGTCGATTACAGTCGATCAGGTCGTGGTCACGGTGGACGAAGGAACTAAGGCCACGAACAGTGGCGGTTTTGGCGACGTACTGATCGATCTGGTTACGCTTTCGGCTTCGCTAGGTACCGTGACCGACCACGGTGATGGGACCTGGAGCTGGAGCTACCTGCGCCCGATGACATCACGACGCCGGTCATAATCGCCGCGACAGACGACGATGGCGGAAGTAGTTCGGTCACCTTCGAGCTGAGTGTGGTCAATGTGAATCCGACGGCCGTGCTTGTCAACAGTGGGCCGGTGATGGAAGGCAGCCCGGTGACCGTTCGACTGACGGAGCCGTACGATCCTTCGGTGGACGATACGAACGCTGGATTCCACTTCAGCTTCGCCCTCGATCCAGCCCTATTGGCGCAGTCGTTCGCCGAGGCGTCGGAAGACGACTCCGACGCGTTCACGTTCGTCGACGATGGTAGTTATGTCGTCTACGCGCGCATTTTCGATCGCGACGACGGCTATACGGATTATCAGACCAATGTCGCCATATTCAACGTGTCGCCGACGCTGTCGTTGAGCGGCGTTTCCACGGCCGATGAAGGTGCGACGTACACGCTGCATCTGGCCGCGACCGACCCCGGGGCGGACACGATCACGAGCTGGGAAATCGTGTGGGGTGATGGAATGAGCGAGACGGTCTCCGGCAACGCGGAGTTCGTGACGCACGTCTACCTGGATGGTCCCGCCGCCTACTCGATTTCGGCCACGGCCACGGATGAAGACGGCACCTGGAATGCCGCAGACACGATCAGCGTCACGGTACAGAATGTCACGCCGTCCGTGGCGTTGAGCGGTGCCGAATCGGCCTATCGCGGTTCGGTGTACCGTCTGACCATCGGCGAAGTGACCGACCCCGGCAACGACACCGTGACGGGGTACCGGGTGCACTGGGGTGACGGACAGACGGACGTCACGGGGACCGGCGGTGAACTCACCCACGTGTATGTCGATTGCGTGGGGCCCGTAACCATCACGATCGATCTGCTTGACGAGGATGACGATGATGTGGTGATGCCCGACGTACAATGGCACACAGAGGTCGCTCGCAAGACGATCGAAGTCTACGACGTGTCGTCGACGCTCCAGAATGTCGTGGTCACTCCGGGGATTTCCGAGAACGGCGTCGTGCTGCTGCGTGGTGACCTGGTGGACTCGCAAGCGCTCGACGGCGTTGTGTTGGAGGTGAACTGGGGGGACGGAAGCGTCCAGTCCTTCAGTTATGCCGCGGGGACCACCGGCTTCGCCGAAACCCATACGTACGTGACGGGTGGCTTCTTCCCAATCGACATCGCGCCTCCAGTATCAGGATATCGAGTTGTCCACGGCCACGCTGCCGCAGCGGTGACCGGGGTCGTCCTGCGAGACGGGCAGCTGCAGATAGTGGGGACAGCCGGTCGCGACAATGTGCTGGTGGGCCGGTTGTGCGACCAGTTGTTTATCATCTCCGACCTGATCCCGCACGGCTTCCACACATTGTGGTTCAACTACGATGATGTGACCGACATCGAGATGACGCTCGGTGGCGGCGCGGATGACGCGGTGGTCGCCTGGAACGTCGACCGCGATACGCTCATTCGCGGTGGTGCCGGAGCGGATCGACTCAAGGGAGGGGCGGGCAACGATATTTTGCTGGGTGACGCGGGGAACGATCTGCTGGTTGGTGGCGCGGCGCGCGACCTGCTGATCGGCGGAGTTGGCAGCGACTGCATCTACGGCGACTGGCACGACGACATCTTAATCGCCGGCCAGACGCACTGGGACGCCAACGACATTGCACTGCTGGCCATCATGGACGAATGGACTCGCACGGACCTGGATTACGTGGCACGTGTCGACAACCTGCGGGGGATCGATAGTAGCCAGTTCGGAAGTCGGCGGAACGGCGACTACTTCCTGTCCACCGACGGCGAAGCGCAGCGGCCCGCGCCACGGTGTTCAACGACAACGCACGCGACACGCTGACCGGCGGTTGTGGCCAGGACTGGTTCCTCGCCAACCTCTACAACGAAGGCGACCAGCGTGAGAAGAAGGACAAGATCACCGATCTGAACGACGAGGAGTATGCGGACGATCTCGAATTCATCCTGGATGCAGGAGAAGAAGAGTAAAGAAGCAATGAATACGCTGACGATCTCGACTGGATCCTCGAAGAAGTGATTGTGGAGTGACCCTCGTGTTGTCTCGTCACTCTTCAATCGTCACACGGATGACCCAGGCACTGTTGGTCTCCGGGGCATCGGCCGGGATCGGGGCCCAACCGTGCGGGATACGGTCGTAGATCATGAGCAGGTGCTGCTCGTCAAGCGCGACAACTTCGGTGTACGAGCTAGACTTGCCGGCATCTGTGATTTGCTCTTGCGGCACAAACTCGTTGTGGTTGGCCACCACGTCGAAGCGGTCCCAGTTCAGATCCGGTGCCGTCGCGATTCAGCCACACGTAGATGCCGGGCCGTCCGCCGGACAGTGCGATGGTCCCGTTGGGCAGGACAGCCAGGCTGGGCTGGACCGAGAAGACACCCGACAACGCCTGCGCCTCCGACCACGTGCGACCTTCGTCCGCACTGAAGGACTGGCCGTAGGGCACGTTCGAAGCCAAGCGGAAGATCGACATCAAGCGACCGTCGGCCACCCGGCACAATGCCGCTTCACAAGGCCCTTCTGCTCCTTCCACAGGACAAGTCTCGCCGGCGATGGTCGAGCGAATGCTCCAGTCCACGCCGTCTTTCGATTCCGCCAACACCAGCGCGTATCGTGGCGTGTCTTTGTAATGACCGTATAACATGGCCAAGTAGTTCTTATCCTGGTCGACCAAGCGTATCACCGTTGAAGACAAACCCCGACATGCCTGTCGTCGCGCTGAAAGACTGATCGGGTCGCGACCAGCCGCGAACGATTACTTTCTTGTCCAGCAGTGCCGCGTGTTGTTCGCCGGGTTTGCAGATCTGAAACACTTCGCCCATGACCAGGTCGTCCAACGGCCGCAGGTAGTACGGCAAAAACAGTTCGTCGCCGTTGGCCAACGTGAGGGTTGGATCGCCATAACGGCCTTCGATGGGCGTGGTCCACGTGAGACCGCCATCTGCGGACCACGAGAGGTTCGCCGTCGAAATGGTCACGTGTTCATCCGCGTAATTGGACATGATCGCCAGCAGCCGCCCGTCCGACAGGCGGGAGAGGGAAGGAAACCACAAGTACCCTTTGCTCCGCGCCACAAGCACTGGTTGCGATACCGTCACATGCCCCTGCTGAAACGGCAGCGTCTGCCCCGGTTTCCAGGTCGGCTTGTCCTGCGCGAGCGCTGATTCGGGCTGTGTGACCAGCAAGGTCAGGCCACACATCAGCCAGAGCAGAAGGGGAGGCGTCGTGCGGGCTGTGAATCGACAGCGAGAAGCCGAAGTCGTCGACATGAAATGGTCCTTCCGGTTGTGAGACAGACTCATGCAACTCCCCGTTTGCGTCGGTGGCGCGTCCGTGACGCACCGGAGGGGCGCCCTAAAGCGGTTCGCTATGCTCCAGCCACCGAGCGAAACCGTCGCGGGACCGGATCGGTTGAAAGTCGGGGTCCGTGCGCAGACGCTCCCGGTGGCTGGGCTGATCGAAGTAGCCGAGCTGTTCAGCCTGTGTCAGAAGTTGGATCGCCTCGCCGATCAACTCGTCAACGCGCTGGTCGCGGGCGTCCGCCCCCAACGACTCGTCGTGCTGGGCCGTTTGAGACGCCAACGAGAAGACGCGTGCGGCATCCAACTTGGCCTTCGGGTTCGACGTACTGGCGGCCACCTGACGCACTCGTCGACCGCCGCCTGGTGATCGCCGGCCAGCGCGACAGCCCGTGCGCGCTGCAGGCGTGGCGTGGCGCCGTCGGAGACCTGCAAGTCAATCGCTTGGCTCCAATCGGTCACCGCTCCGTCGTATTGGCCCAGCGCACACCGGGCCGTGGCCCGTGCACACAACGCGTTGTGCAGGAACTGCCTGCCGTTGCGATTGGCATCATCACGCTCGAGGACTGTGCTGAGCAATTGAATGGCCTGGTCATACGACTTGAGCGCTGGCTCCGCATCTCGTTCGGACCAGAACAGATTGCCTCGATTGCAGTGGGCGGCGCCGGTGACGATGGCGAAATCCGCGACCGTCGGCCAGCGCGCCACCAAGGGTTCGCCGATCGCAATCGCCCGGTCGAAAGCCAGCAAGGCCTCGTCGCGACTGCCGCATTCCCGTTCCAGCAGACCGAGATTGTTGTAGCGCTTGAGCAATGCCCATTGATAATCGCGAACATTCGTGAAGTTGGCCGCCAGGCGCTCATCGACCGAGACCGCCTCGTGCATGGTGGCCAGGGCCTGGGCACCCCGCCCCATCGACCGGTACATGTTCGCCAGACTGAAACAGTGGCTCGAGGAATTCTCCAGGTAGACGAAGTTCTTCGGATGGTCCGCAGTCACGGCCTTATCCAACTCGATGGCCCGTTGATAATGGGCAAGGGCTTCGTCATCGCGATCCATCTCATCCAGAACGGTGGCCAGATTGCCGTGGTGCATGGCAAGTCTACTCTGATAACTGGCATTGTCAGGGAATCGCCGCGCCAGGTCTGTCTGGATGTCAATCGCCTTGCGGAGATCGTCACAGGCCTCGGCGGGGTTGCCGACGGTGCCGAGATTGTTGTAGCACTGGGCAAGTTGACTCTGCAACGCGTCGTCGTCCGGTTGCAGTCCAACAGCCTTGTGCACGATGTCAGCCGCACGCATAAATGCCACCCGCGCCTTGTCGTGTTGTCCGGAGTATTCGTAGACTTTTCCTAATCGGTTGTGGCTATCGGCTAACTCACTCCACGAGGCAGCCTTCGCAGGATCTTCGTCGGCCAATTGTTGGCGAGGCGCGATCGCCTCGAGGATCGCGCTGGCGGCATGCTCGTCTTCGCCAATCCGTTGCGTGATCTCGCCGATGGACTCCAGGCGCTTTAGCCAGGGAGCGGCGTGCAGCGGTGTTATCCTCCGCGCCCGACTCCGCGCGCAACTCCTCGTAGAAGGCCAGCGCATTGCGTAACAGCTTGTCTCTCAGATCTCTCAGCGCTGGTTCGCGCAGCATCACGTCTTCGCTGACGCCGGTGTAGTAGCTTTCAATGGCCTCCATGGCCAATTCAAAACGCTGCTGTGCTGCTTCCAGGGCCAGCGCTTCCCGCTGGTTGAGCTCTGTCAGTTCGCGGTTCTTCTTGCCCAGGAGTGCCGTACCGATGCCGAGCGAGGCGGCCAGGATGATCAAGACGGCATGGACGCGAGCAGTACGGTTTGGTGCTTGCGAATAAACCGTCCCAACGTATCGGTGAGCGGTTCACGGCGGGCGGCGACGGCTTCGCCGGCGAGCCAGGCCTCGACATCTTCCGCCAGCGCACGCGCCGAGCCATATCGCTGGGCCGGGTCGAGGGCCATGGCCTTCAGGCAGATGGCCTCGAGCGAGCGCAGCGCCAGGTTGCCTCTTGCGCGGATGCGGGAAGCGCCCCTCCTGGACGGCGCGGATCATGGTTGATGTGTCGTCGTCGGCAAACGGTGGGCCGCCGGTCAGGATGGCGTAGAGCGTCGCTCCCAGGGCATAGACGTCGCTCCGTTGGTCGATGTGCGCAATGTTCCCCGCCGCCTGTTCAGGGCTCATGTAGGCCGGGGTCCCGATCGCCGCCCCGACACGCGTGGCGCCCGAATGCGCCCTCGCCGCAGTGGCCAGGGGGACACGGTTCGCCAGCAGATCGCTCCGCGTGCTCAGCTTGCGCGACTGTTTTCGCGAGTCCCCAGTCCACCACCAGCGTCTCACCGAACTTCCCGATCAGGATGTTCTCCGGCTTGATGTCGCGATGCAGCACGCCCCGGCTGTGCGCGTACTCGATCGTGTGACAAACATCGATTAGCCGCGCAGGAGTTCGCGAAATTCAATCGATCGTGCGGCCGCCGATACCCCTGTCTTGGACGCGTGATACCGGTGGATGGCGTCGGTCAAACGATCGCCCTCGACAAACCGCATGGTGTAGAAGGGGCGGCCATCCGTATGCACTCCCAGACTATGCACCGGAACGATTCCCGGATGCTCCAACGCGCCGGTAATTTCGGCTTCCGTTACGAATCTCGCCCGCCGCTGAGCGTGGTGCGCATGCCGCGCTTGCATCTCCTTGAGCGCCACCTGGCGATTGAGTTGCGTGTCGTAGGCGAGAAAGACTTCACCCAGGCCTCCTTTGGCATGCGGACGCAGAATGCGAAAGCGTGTGGATTCTGCGGAAAGCGGCAGTGCCGGACGCGGGGCACCTTCCTGGGTCGTGTTGGCCGAGAGATCACTCGAGAGTTCGGTCGCCAGGTGTTGGAAGACGTCGGCGATCGTGTCGGCATCGTCAGGAAATCGCCCGATATACTCGGCTGCCGCCGGACGCTCCGAGTTCCGCACCCGATAATCCACCTCCAGCAGCAACAACTCCTTCAAGGTCTTAGCCCGCTCAGCGCCGTACGTGTCGGCCAGGAAGCCTTCGAGGGGCAACCGACTCCCGGAGTTCCAGGAGTCCTCAAATCGTAGGCACTTTTGGTCAACACGTTCGAGCACTGGTAAGGGGAGTTGGTCAGCGTGGCTCGGATCATGATTGGTCATGGGGTTGGCTCCCAGCCCACTTCCGGCGAATCAGCTCAAGGCGGCGTTCGATCGTGCGTACCGAACAGTTCAGTTGCTGGGCAATTTCGCGATTCTCGTAGCCCTGCATCTTGGCAATCGCAATGGCCTGGAGCATCTGGTCCGCCAATTGTTCCAGAGCGCAGCCGGTACTCCTCCGCCACCATGACCGCGAATTCCGGAGTCGGTGTGGTACCCACCACTTGTGAGAGCGTCTGCTGCGGCGCGTCCCCAGCGGGTTGCGGCAAGGAGGATGCGTTGTGGACGCGGCCGCCGCCTCGCCGTCGCCGCGTCTCGCGTCGTTTCAGGTCCACCACCTTGCGGGCCGTCATCCGAATCAACAACCGCCAAAGATCGTCGCGATCCGCCAAATTGGGAAACCGATTCTGCTGGGCGGCGTCGAAGAAACTGTCCATCACACTCAATGCAATGTCTTCCTCGTCCGCGACCGCCCGCGAAGTGCCACACAACTTCTCCCGCGCCAAGCGGACAAGTTCCGGGAAATAGCGTTCCCAAAGCGATTGGACGGCCGCGCGGTCGCCCTGCTCGACTTCGTCAAACCACTGGGTAACCGTCCCTTTGTCCGCCATGGTTGTCTCCACCGGCTGCGCAACTGATGACCACGACGATTATACCATCCCACCCACCGGAGTGCCGTCCTTTTGCTCGAGTTGTTTGTCACGCCGCAGTTGCTCGCGGGAGAACTCCACATTCTTGAAGGCCCGCTGACGAATCGCCGACATCTCATTTGTCAGCCGTTGGAGCGACCGCCAGCGAGAACTCCGACGTGTTTCCAGCCGGGTCAGTGGCCGTGGCCGTGATGAAGTGATCCAGCGGCACGAGCTCAGGCACGGTCAGGGTGAAACTGGCGATGCCGGACGCGTCCGTGGTCACGTCGAGCGTGCCCAAGAAAGTGTGTCCCTCACCATAGGCGGAATCGTCGGCCTCAGTTGAGGAGCGATGCGAGATCCCAGAGTTTGACGACCAGATCATCGCCACCGGAAGCCAACTGTTTGTCAGTGGGCGAGAAAGCGACTGAGACGGCTTCGCCCTTATGAGCTTGCCACACGCACAGTTGTTTGCGGGCAGGCATTTCCCACAGGACGATGTTCCCATCGGCACCCGCGGATGCGAGCAGGTGTCCGTCGTGCGAGAAGGCGACGCCCCAGCCCACGCCCTCGTGCGCGGGCAACGTCGCCTCCAGCTGGAATGTCTGGATGTTCCACAGCCGGACGAGTCCATCCGCGCTCCCCCGCCGCAGCTAACGTCCCACCCGGGGCGATCGCGACGCTGTTAACTTGTGCGTCGTTTTCGAGCGCACGCCGTTGTGCACGACGCTCGACATCCCACACGCGCAGCACGCCGTCCTGTCGCCTGAGACGAGCGTTGTGCCATCGTCGGAGAAAGCCAGTGCAAAGACCCAGGTGCCGTGCCCGACCAGCTCTCCCACATTCTCGTGCGTGTTCGTGTCGTACAACGCAATCGGATCTTCGTTCAGCGCGGCTACCAGCAGTCCACCTGCCGGCGAGAACGCCAGATGGTGGCCCTTGAGCCGCGCGACTTCCTGCTTTGCCGGCAAGTCCCAGAGTTTCAACAGGTCATTGTCGGCGGCTGTGGCGAGCAGCTTGCCGGAGGGGTCGAGCACAGCGCGGGGCCCGTGTCATCACCTTTGATCAGGCGATATCCCAACTGGCCGGCCACCAGGTCCCATACGAGAATCTGCTGATCGTCATCGCTAGAAACCAGCTGTGTACCATCCGGCAGAAACGCGAGACACTCGATCGTATTGGTGTGCCCGACCAGCGACAACGCCGGCTCGCGTATCGAGTTGGTCACTGGCGAATGGGACTTGATGACCTGTTCGACTGGAATCTGCCGGTCACCTTCAGGCCACAAAGACCATGCGGCCATGCCTCCCAGTAAACCGAGCGCCGCCAGGCAGGCTGTCAGCCACAGTCGGCGATTGGCCTGCGGCGACGTGGATCCGCGCGGCGGCTTCACCATGGGAACATAAGGTGCGACAGCGAGACTCGATTCCGCCGCGTCACTCGGCAGCTCGTGGCGCAGCAACTCGTCGTCGCGATCGGGACGCACGATGAGGATCCAGCGCCGAGCACCTCCTGAGCGGAGCTAAACCGTTCCTCCGGCTGTTTCGCGACCATGCGGCGAAAGACGTTTTCCAGGTCCGCGGGTACGTCGGGTCTCGCTTGGCACAGCGACGGGATCGCCGCTTCCCGGTGCGCCAGCACACAATCCAACCAGGAACTGCACTGGAAGATGGGCCGACCTGTGAGTAGATAGAAGAGGCAACAGCCGAGACTGTAGATGTCGACCCGGCGATCCACCTCGCGGCCGCCCTCCGCCTGCTCGGGAGCCATGTAATCCACCGTGCCCAGCACCTGGTCGTATTGGGTCAACGTACTGACGGGGCGATCCGACGCGATCCCACGCGCCGGCCCCGCGACGCGTGCGAGCCCCAGGTCGAGGATCTTGATGGTGCCCTGACGATCCCGCAACAGGTTGGACGGCTTGATGTCGCGGTGGATGATGTCGGCCGCGTGGATCGGCGCAAGCCGCGAGCTGCCTGCACGACATACTCGATCGCCTCGGCGACCGACCGCCGACCGTCGCGTTTCACCAGCTCGTGCAAGGTCTCGCCTTCCACGTACTCCATCACCAGGTACAACATGCCGTGGTCCTCGCCCGCATCGTACGCCGTCACAACATTTGGATGCGAGAGTCTGGCGATCGTCTTGATCTCGCGCTGGAACCGCTGCGTCACTTCGTCCAGTCCGGCGACGTCCGGTCGCAGTTGCTTCAGCGCCACGCGACGATGCATATGCCGGTGCAGGGCCAGGAACACCTGCCCCATGCCGCCCCTCCCGATCGGCTCGAGCAGCAGGTATTCGCCAGCGCACAACTCGCGCCAGCGTCCCTGCAGGAGCAGATCGCGCTGGTACGGCGTGAGCCGGCCATCGTCCACAAGCTCCTTGGCCAATCGGACGACGGATGCCTCATCACCATCAGCCGGGACCTCCGCCCGCAAACGCAGGAATTCCGCCTGCGGCAAGACGGCCACATCGCGCAAACCGATGAAAAACTCTTCGAGGGACACCACGGCGGCTTTCTCCGCAAAACGGAAGCGGCTGATTCCGACAGCTTATCGCCGTCGGCAAGGTCCGGCAAGCAAGTCCGCCGCCGTGGTTCTCCTGACTCTCATACGGGCGTCGCGCATATTGTGACACTGGCGGATGATGGCATAATTGCTTACGGTCTTCTCATGACACCCAACCCGCAAGAGCCTGGCTATGGACGAAGACAATCTCCAATCCCGCCTGAGCCGGATTTCCACAGCGTGGACCTTGGTGGCCAAGGCCGGACAGGGGCCGGCCCAGGGCCAACCGGATCCGCGTTGGGCTCTGATCCAACGCTACCAGGGTGCAGCCTACCGGTATCTGTTGGCGGCGGTGCGCGACCCGGATGTGGCGGATGAGTTGTTCCAGGAGTTTGCACTGCGCGTCGTCCAAGGTCGCTTCGCGCGGGCGGAACCGACCAAAGGCCGCTTCCGCGACTATCTGAAGTCAGCACTCGTACACCTGGTGACGGATTTCCACCGTGGCCAAAGCAAACGCCGCTCCAGCGTTGATCCCGAAGTGTTGGCGGTCGTGGGGTCCGAACCGGAGTCCGTCGACATCGATGCGTCGATCACGGAGAGCCTGCGGGACGAGTTACTGGCGCGGGCCTGGGCCAATCTGGCAGAGGCGGAGCAGCGTGGCGGACCGTGTCACTACAGCGTGCTGCGCTTCCGCGCTGACCATCCCGCGCTGAGTTCCCCCGAGATGGCGGCTCAACTCAATACACAGCTACACCCGAAGAGTCCCTTCACCGATACGTCCGCGCGCAAATCGCTGCAGCGCGCACGGGCGGCCTTCGCTGATTTTCTCGTCGCCGACGTCGCGCATTCACTCGGACATCCGACTGCCGAGGAGCTGCAACAGGAACTCATCGAACTGGGGCTCCTCGAGTACTGCGCGCCGCGCTGGCCCGCCGGCATCCGCAAGGCTGATCAAGCCGCCGCGGACTCGCCCCTCGAGCTTGTTGTTTTCCTTCTTCTCTATGTACTCGTGCTCGTGCTCGTGCTCGTACTCGTGCTCGCCCCTCGTCACTCGTAATCGTTCCTCGTTGCCCATTCCAACGCTTGATGAGCATAAGCACGGGGGAACGAGCAACGAGTACGAGGAGCGAGGGGCGAGCACGAGCACGAGTACGAGTACGGGGGAACGAGCAACGAGCACGAGGAGACGAGCACGAGCACGAGTACGAGCACGAGCAAGACGGGGAGCACGAGCAGCGGGGAGCACGAGCACAAATTCGACCGGAACGTGTCACAGTTGCCAGGCCGCCCGTAATAGATGGCGTTGGGAGGCCCGCACTGAGCGGACCTCGGCAAACCATGTAACGCACCTTTTCTACGGGAACGCCCGTGTTCCCCACGAATCCAAGGAGTCCAGAACCATGAGACACGCGAGCACATTACAGACGATCGGATGGGGGGTGGTAATGGGGGCGGTCCTCGTCGCCACGGACCGCGGGGCTGCGGCCGACGGGCCCAAACTCCTGAACGTATTTCAAGCGGCTCAGCCAGTGAGAGCCCCCGCGGCGCAGGGCGTCGTGCGGCCCGGTCCGGCGATCACCGGGTTCGGCAGCGCGAACCGCGCCGGGGCCGTCGCGAGGCCCATCCGCGGAAACTGGCAGTTCGCACCCAAGAACGCGGGCAAGAAACGGTCCTGGGAGATCGTGCAAAAGGGAAGCGCCGCGGACATCGGCGGCAACAAGAGCCCCGGCCAGGGATCGGCACCTCCCTCGATGGCCTTCCCCGAACCGAACGGCAATGGCCCCAAACGCACGCCGCCCAGTACGACGCACGTCCGCGCTCCCGAAGCGAATCCGCCCAGTTCGGCGTGGGTCCAGGCACCGTCGGCTCCCGATAAGGCGCCTGGAACCACACCAGGCCAGACCCCTGGTCCGCAAAATCCCGCTGGGTCCTCCGGTGCGCCCGGCCCGGATGGCGCTAACTTGGGCGACTGGGTCAACGCCGCCGGCGCGATCGTGAATATGGCCACCGGCATGATGGGCAACGGCAACATGGGCAATGGCAATATGGGCTATGGTGACGCAGGCTACGGTGACGCGCAGGAGAGGAGTTCGTACACGTATGACCCAGAATGCACTGACGTGTACGAGGACGGTTATCCCGGTAACGCGACCGGTTACGTTGTCAGTGATGTTCCAGCGAATCCCTCGCCCGCGGCGCGGATGAACATCGCCATCGTCAATCCGACCGCGAACGGCGTGGCCCTCCAGTTCCTGCTGGACGGTCAACCGCAAACGCTCGAAGCAGGCACGCGAGTCGATTTCACCGCCGTGCGCCCGTCGAGATCAAGTTTGACCGCGGGGAACAGTTCGGTCGCGGCCGCTATCAGCTGACCGAGTACCTCTACACGTTCCGACCCACCGACCACGGGTGGGAACTGTATCGAGCGCAGTACGTCGCGCCGACGCAGCAGTAGTTCAGACGAAAGTGGGATAGGCATCCTGCCTGTCTTTCCTGCCCGACAGGCTGGAAGCCTATCCCACGAATTCATTCCATGAGGAGAAATATCATGTGTAAATTGAACAACAGCAAGCAGAAATTGGTGGGACTACTGGCCGGCCTGATCGTGGTTGGCACGAGCCCCTTAGTGTGTGTCGCTCAACGACCACCCAGCCGCGCGATGTCGAGCTCCCTGTCCCACGCGAAGGTCGCCCTGCCCTCGGTATCCTCGGCGTCGCGTGTAAACGCGCCGGCTGTCATGCAGCCGCGACTCGGCGTGGCCGCCGTTCAAGGCAGTCGATCGAGCAGTCGGCCCGGTGCTAATTGGCCGGCGAACCAGCCCGTGAAGGCGAGTCGCCCGGGCTCGACAAACCCTCGGCTGCACCCGCTGACGCCCTCTGTGGTGAAAGCACAACCATTGCTGCCGCAGCGGCAGACATTGCCGAACCGCGTCACGTCGAACCGCAATCAAGGGACCCGCGTCGGTGGCGGACAGCCTGTTGTGTCAGCCGTGCGACCCGGCGCAATTGGCGGTCCGATCATCCGGCCATCCGAATTCCGTCCGCAGATCATCCCGGGCAGCCGGCCCATCGTGACCCAGACGCGGCCGACCGGGAATCGCCCATTGCCGTGGCGCGGCAATCCGATCCTCCCCGACCGGATGGCGAGTAGCTCGCGGCCACTCGGTACCGAGTTTGTTCCGAAGAAGAACCTCTCGCTCGGACCCAAATACCCCGGTGGGATGCCTCTGCCGGGTTGCCATGTGACCGAGCAACAGTGTGGCTGCAAAACGCCCGACGACTACACCCGTTGTTCTGCCGTCCAGCATCATTTCTATCGTCAAGTCGAATTCCGATGATGGGCGCTACGACAGCTCGAAACTTGAACCAGCACCGACGCTGCTCATTCCCAGCGGCGCAGCCGCTGCACGAGGAAGCACCGAAGAACGCGACGGCAAAATACGCGCAGCCAAAGGGGCCTTTGACGATCAAGAGCCAGTATCGTGTACACGACGATGTACGGCCTGTTCTATCAAGAAGACTGCGGAGAGTGAGGACGGAACGAAGTACGTTGTCGTTTCAGCGAATGGATGACGATCAGTTCAAACAATTCGAGAAGGAACTCGAGAATCCGAACTAGGAAGAACTCGTCGGATCGAGTTTCATCGCTGGATCACTCGTTGGCACGAACGTGACACGTTCACGAATCCGAAATCGCCGTTCTTTGGAACCCGGGTGGCACCATCAACTCCTGATGATGTGTCAGAGCCCTGGACTGCCGGCCGGTGCACCCGAGGCATCTGACAAGACCTGGGCTTGGCGAACGAAGAACGAGGTTGGGCCGAATACCGCAAGGAAATGGATCAGAAGTATGCTGCCGAGGACGCAGCAGCCGGCATCGGGATCCCCGAACCACCAGCAAGACGGTGGTACGGGCAACGGCAACTCGAATCCCGGACCGAACACCGGCGGCCCGCCGGCGGGGACCAACAAGCCGGACAACGGCGGCATCGTCGGGCATCCCAGTGAACAGCCTGGTGGCGACAACGGGTCGGGTCAAGGCCAGGAAGACATGGGCCCGATGCCACCGGCCGGAGAGACGACTGTGGAAGTAGAGAACGAGTACGGTCCGCCCCCGGACAATTCGCCCAAGGACACGACGCCCGAAATGTCGGGCGACCAATATGAGGAGATCCGCGCCTGCATCCTTTACGGGTGCCCCGACCCCAAGTCTTCCGACGACTCCGGCTCGAAGGACGGCAAGGAACAAGACACCGGTAAAGGAGGCGATGACAGCGGCAGTTCGAATTCGAACGAAGGCAACTCGGGTTCCAGCAGCAACAACAGCGGCGACGATGGCGATGATGACGATGACGACGAAGATGACGACGATGGCACCGCTGTCGCCGACAATTCGTCATCGGAATCTGACGATGAAGAGGACACGAGTGGCAGCGGATATACGCCCGGTGCCGATGGCTCCGGGGGCGATCAACCCGCCGGCTGCCGAGGAACTGAAGTACGCCTTGTTCCAGCAGCTCGGCTACCTGTTCCACAGCCGCAACTTCGGCCCGCGCTTTCCGCTGGTCGGCGACCCGCGGCCGGAGACTGGCGGGCCGGACGGCAACGCAGAACGGCCCACAGGGACACTGCGCAGCTCGACCCGTCCACATTCCCATCCGGCCAGAAGAACAAGACCGGTTCGAACAAGGACGTACTGGTCAATGGCGACTTGCGGAAGAAGACCAGTCCGGTGGGGCCCGACAAAGCGACCGCCGAGGATGGGTTCAGCGACCAGTTCCTCCGCACGTTCGAAGTGATCGATCCCGTGCCGATCGACAGGTAGTGATCCGAGTCCACTCGATCAACCGCCTGATCCCGTTCATCTCGTCGTCGACCCGCCGCGGGTAGACGGGATGAACGGGATTCACCGGTTTCTTGGGCACGGCGATGCGGCGCTGGATGACGTCAGGCAGATTGGCGGAAGTGCGCCGCCATACTGCGATCGAATGTGCCGGATCCCATGTGTTCGTGCGTCCGCTATGGTTGTACCTTAGTGGTACCACGCTGTCCGTCCGCCGTGAGGGTAAGGCGAAGCGTAAGCGAGGGAGTGGTTCGTCGCTTCTCCCTCGCTTACGCTTCGGGTTACGATGCGATAACCGATGCTTGAACAGTCACCCTCCATAGCACCATTCACGGAACTATACACATCATGAGTACCAGACTACATCGAATCGCCGTGTTGTTTACCGCACTCGCCTCGTTGTTGTGTCATACCTCAGCAGCGGAAGACCGAGCGACGGTCGCTGAAACGCGTCCGGGCGAGACCGCCAAGAGTTCCGTGGAAGATTTTGATTACTTCGTGAACAACTGGAATGTCATTGGGCTGAAGGATTACGTCCACGGCACGCGCATTACGCCTGACAACCAGTTGTTGCTGGCCGACAAGATGGTTGTGCAGATGCGTCTCGGATCCGAGCACAAGCCTCTGAGTCGTGAGAACCCCAAGCGGGCACTGCACGGCTGGATGCCGATCATCATGGTCTCGGCCGACGACGGACCCGTGCATTACGAGATCACGTACTGGGCCACGCCGCTGCCGAGCGTCGCGGACTGGGGCAAGGCCTTCGACTGGCCCACCGAAGGTGAGAATTTTCTCAACTGGATCGTGGTGAAGGCCACGAATACGGGCGATGCGCCTGCCGAGGCCATCGTTGACGTGGCACCGTATGTGCCGGCCCCAACACCGGGAGCCACCGAGACACGGGATGCACAATTTAATGACAAGATTCTGTCACACAAGTTTAACTGGTCCTGGCAACTGGCGCCGCGCGAATCAGCCGAAGGCATCGCTCGCTACACGTTCTTCCCGGTCGAGTCACCGGGGGTTTACGACGAGGAGAATCCAAGTCTGTGGCTGCAGCGCACCGCGGAGTTCTGGCAGCGCGTGATCGACGGCGCGGCGAAGATCGAAGTGCCGTGCCGCAAGGCCACCGACGCGCTGCTGGCCGCGCACGTCTGCCAGCTGATTGCCAACGACCAGGGCGAAGTGCACGGCGGCGAAGGATTCTACGACGAGTTCTACATCCGCGACGGGGCCTATCAGGTCATGGAGCTGGAAGAGGCGGGATTTGCGGACGCCGCCGCCAAAGCGATCGAACGCTACCTGATCCGCCAGCGCGACGACGGACGGTTTGAGTCACAAGCGGGACAGTTCGATGCCAACGGCCAGGCCGTGTGGACCTTGTGGCAGTATTACCGGATCACGAACGATCGGGAATTTCTGGCGCGGGTGTATCCGGCGATGCGCCGCGCGGCGGAGTGGACCAGGCAGGCCCGACGCACCACGCCCGCGCCCTTCACCGGTGTGCTGCCCGCCGGCTCTGGCCGACGGCGAATCTCTGTGGGAGGGTAAGCACCACATCGTGGGTTACGATCTGTGGAACCTGCGCGGCATGCTCTGCACGGCCGATGCCGCCCAACGACTCGACAAGCCTGATGACGCGCAAGAACTGCTCGCGGAAGCCGCCGCGTACCGGACAGGACATCGACGCGGCGTGGCAGAAAGACGGGCGTGCCGCACTTCCCGCCGAGCTGGGAGGGAGACGGCACACACTGGGGCAACACGGAAACGCTCTGGCCCACGGAGCTGTTCGAGCGCGACGATCCGCGCGTGGCCGCGCTGTGCCAGTTCGTCCGACAGCGAGTTCGCCGGCGGATTCATCGAAGGCACCATTCAATGGAAAGGTGACGGGAACGTGCAGGCCATTCATCCCTACATGGGTGCGTACACGACGATGACCGACCTGGTACGCGGCCAGCACGAACAGGTGGTCGAAGATTTCTACTGGTATTTGCTCCACTCCACCGCGGCCCACGCGTTTCCCGAAGGCATTTACTACAAGAAACGTACGGCGTGGTGTGACACGATTCCGCACGTGACCGGGGCCGTGCAATTACGCGATCATGCTGCGCCATATGCTGGTTCATGAAGCGGGCGACGACCTGCACCTGCTGCCGGCCGTCCCCGATTGGTGGCTCGGCGCCGGACAGGAGATTCGTGTCGAACGGCTGCCCACGCACTTTGGCGAGATGAACTTGACCGTACGCGGAACGAACGCTGGAGTTGAGAGTCAAGTTCGACCCGCCCAAGCGGAATCCGCCCCGCCAGATTGTGCTCACGCTCCCCAAGTCGCGACCACTGATCGGGTCGCTCAGCGGCGTGCAGCTTGTGGAGCGCTCCGATCAGAAGAAACGCTGGGATTTCCCCACCATGGTCGCCCAGTACCGCGAGACGTGTGACTGGACGAAGCCGAACGCTGTGAGCCTGTCGACCGGCAAGCCGGCCACGTGTTCCCACGCCTTGCCGAACTTCGACGCCCCCTTGGCCAACGACGGTCGCAGTGACGACACGGACAGTTACTGGGCGACCGATGTCGAGAAGCATCCGTCCGATGCGTGGTGGCAGGTGGATTTGGAGAAGCCCACGACGATCGGCCGGGTGGTGGTGGTCGGCTACTTCGGCGATCAGCGCCACTACGGCTTCACTGTCGAGACCTCCCTCGATGGCCTAGACGTGGGACATGGTCGCCGATTGGCGCGAGAACAAGAAGCTGTCGACGCCGGAGGGATACACCTGCCGCTTCGAGCCGCGCGCGGCGCGCTATGTGCGCGTCACGCAGACACTGAACTCGTCCAATACCGGTCGGCATCTCGTGGAGGTCATGGTCTACGAACGTTAATCGTCGCTGTAGGACGGATTGCCAATCCGTCCGTGTTCTCCTGGACCGATTGCCAATCCGTCCTACGGGAATTCAGGCGCGCCGTCACGACGCCATCCATCGGATCAGGATGATGGCGCCCAGCAGCAGCGCCAGGCCGCCGAACACAGGCGTGGCGCGGTGCGCACGAATCAGCCAGTCACCACTGTGGGGCAACACGCGCGCGAGCCCGAAGCTGGTCAGCAGCGTCATCATCGACACCGACACGAACACGTATGTGGCGCGGCGAAACCAAGGTGCGCCAGCAGCCGGGTCCAGGCGCGCCCAGCCGATGGAATTCGTCAGCAATACTGCGACAGCCAGCGTCGCATATTGCCAGAAGGCACGCCACCTGCCATGCGTTTGCCAGGCCATCAGGATCGCTGTCCCCAAGAGCATCAGTGCCGCAGGGCAACTCGTCAAACGCCCGGACAGACCGAACAACGCCGTGCCGTGGCCCAATGCGTCAAATGCAGGATCCAGCAGAATCCAAACGATCAGCGCGACGCAGGCCGCCGACAGACAGGCTTGTGCCCAGCAGAACCACTGTCCGGACCCAGGACGTGTGTTGCCGGGAACCCGCAGCGTGGTCGCGACCGCCGGGAAGCGCTGCCGCGTCCAAGCCAACAGAGCTGCCACCAGCAGGAACCCCGTCCACTCACAGATGCCCGTCCAAATCACGAGTCTGCCCGGCGACAGATCGCGGTAGATCAGCAGCATGCCGAGCAACGTGAGACCCGCTCACATACAACACCTGGCCATAACACCGCAAAGAGCTTCTCCTCGGCAAATGAACGGACGGTGCCCGCACACAGTTCGCTCCACGGGAACGAACTGGAAGCGTGTGATTGTATCGGCCGGCCCGACGAGTGCAAATATTCCCTCCAGTACGCAGGGAAAACGAGGAACGAGGAACGAGGAACGAGCACGGGAACCGAGTACGAGAAGCGAGTACGAGCACGAGCACGAGCACGAGCACGAGAAACGAGCACGAGCACGAGTACGAGCACGAGCACGGGAGAACGAGTACGAGCACGAGCACGAGCACGAGCACGAGTACGAGCACAGGAAACGAGTACGACGAACAAGCACGAGCACAGGAAACGAGCACGAAAACGTCTGTCGGCGCTCAGCTCCCGCCTCCGATCTCCTCTCTCCGCACTCCGCACTCCTCTCTCTCCTCCCCCCGCCTCCCGTTGCCTCCGCCGCCGCGGGGTGATATCGTGTTGCCGAGCTATCAAGCCCGATATCCCCCCTTTGCCGGGCCCGTTTCCCGCACCGGTCGATGGGGTCACGCCAACAGGAGACGAGACGTAATGCCGCGAATGAAGTCAATTTCTGGCTGGTCAGCGCTGCTCTCATGCGCGGCGCTGGCGCTGCTGATCGCTGCAGCATCCGGTCAGGCTCAAACCAAGTCGGACAAGTCAACTGCGGCGGCCGCATCACCGGCCTCGCCCTCGGACATCGCGCGAAGCGGGGCGGACGAAGAGTCGGCTGGTACGCCATCCGGCCGCGCACGCGAACGGTGCCGCTCAGTTGGATTTCATGTCGATGCTGTTCGTCTTCATGCTGGCCACGTTCATCGGCATCGGCGTGATTCGGCGCGTGTCGCGGCTGCTGCACACGCCGCTGATGTCGTTGACCAATGCCATCTCCGCCATCTCCGTGGTGGGTGCGATCATCGTGGCGGGTGGCGAGCACTATCCACCGGCCATTCGGATCCTGGGCGCGATTGCCTTGTTCGCTTCCATGACCAACATCATCAGCGGTTTCTTGATCACCGACCGCATGCTCAAGATGTTCAAGACGCGTGAGGAGGTGAAGGCATGAACACCTCCATTGAGATTGCCTACCTGTTCGCGACGGCGCTGTTCATCTTCTCGCTGCACTGGATGAGCGATCCGAAGACCGCGCGCCGCGGCGTGATTGCCGGTGCGGTCGCGATGCTCGTGGCGGTCCTGGCGACCTGGTCCGTCGCCGGATGTGACTCGATACTGGTGGATCATCCTGCCCATCATTCCGGCCGCCGTGCTCGGCTATCTGGCTGGCGCAGGTGCCGTTGACCGCGGTGCCGCAGCGAACGGCGCTGTCGCACGCCTTCGGCGGCCTGGCGGCCGGCCTGGTCGGTACCGCCAAGTATTTCTTCTGGTTGGGCGAAGATGGCTCGCCGAATCTCACGACGCTTTCGGATGACCGCGATCGTCGCCGAGATCATTCTGGGTTACCTGACATTCACCGGCAGTCTGATCGCCGCCGGCAAGTTGCAGGAGTTCAAGTGGATTCCGCAGCGGCCGTGGGTGTACCGCGGCCAGATCTATGTCAACCTCGGGGCCTTTGCCCTGGCCGTGTTGCTGGGCCTGCTGGTGATTCTGACGCCGGACCGGCTGCTGGTCGCCGGTGCTCTTCGTCCTGATCATCATGCTGTCGCTCAACTTCGGCTGGATGCTGGTGATGCCGATCGGCGGCGCCGACATGCCCACCGTGATTTCGATCTTGAACGCCTATGCCGGTCTGTCCGCGGTGGCGATGGGATTCGTGCTCGACAACAAGCTGCTGATCACCGCCGGGGCGCTGGACGGTTCGTCCGGTTTGATCCTGTCGATCATCATGTGCAAGGCCATGAACCGCTCGTTCATGAATGTGCTGTTCGGCGCCTTCGGACAGGTGCAGACGTCGGCCGACCGGCGAGAAGAAGACGGCCAAGAGCGAGACGCCCGAGGGCGCGGCCCAGATCATGGAGCAGGCCAGTCTGGTGGTGATCGTCCCGGGTTACGGCATGGCCGTGGCCCAGGCTCAGCACCGCGTGCGCGAGCTGTACGATCAGCTGACGCAGCGCGGCATCGACGTGCGGTTTGCCATCCATCCCGGTGGCAGGCCGCATGCCCGGGCACATGAATGTGCTGCTGGCCGAGGCCGAGATTCCCTACGACCAGCTGGTCGAGATGGACGACATCAATCACGACCTGCCGCAGGCCGATGTGGTGCTCGTGATCGGAGCCAACGACGTGGTGAATCCCGCGGCCCGCACCGACAAGAACAGCCCGATCTACGGCATGCCGATCATCGATGCCGACAAGGCCCGCATGTGCTTCTGCATCAAGCGTTCGATGAATCCGGGCTTCGCCGGCATCGAGAACGAGCTGTACTTCGCCGACCACACGTTCATGCTGTTCGGCGACGCCAAGCAGGTCGTCGGCGAGCTGGGCAAGCAACTTGCGGGATCGTCCGGATTGCACTGAGCTTGCTGTACATCACCGTGCCTGGGCATCGTTTAACCGCTGGCCCAACGGGCCGTGCGCGATGAGGCGGTGGTCACTTGGCAGCCGCATCCCCCGGTGCGCACGCCGTTGGCGTGGCGGTTGAACGCGGCGCAGGTGAGATCGTCCTCACAAAGGAGACTCCATCGCATGTCTCCTGCCTGTCGCGCCTGGTGTGCAATCGCGGCCTTGGCGCTGGTCCCGTCTGCGACCCGTGTCCGGCGAGTTCCGCGAGCGAGAAGCTGCGCTCGACGGCTGCATCATTGTGACGGATCCTGACCTGCCCTCGTACGTTCAGTACACGGTCGCAGGACCTGCGCGGCTACCTCCAGGAGATCACGGGTGCGGCACCACGCGTCACGACCTCGTTGGATCGGCACCGCCAAAGTAGCGATCCTGGTCGGGCCGCAGTCGGCGCAGCAGGTGCTTGGTCGACAATCCGCTGGCCGCGAGACCCCGACCCAGACGCGTACATTCTCAAGTCCGTGACGCAGGACGGCAAGACACTATCTTGTGGCCGCCGGGGCTTCGGCGCACGGGCACGAAATACGCCGTGACGCGGCTGATGAAGATGCTGCGCGCCGAAGGGAAATCCGCGCTGGTCGACACGCCCGCTCGACATGGTCAGCCAGCCCGCCTTCGCCAAGCGGGGCATGCACTTCAACGGCTGGGCCTTCAACTATCCCTACACGTTCCGCAGCTGGCGCGAGGAGGACTGGCAGCGCTACCTGGACATTCTCTCGTACCAGGGCGTCAACCTGTTCTACCTCTGGCCGTTCATCGAGATCATGCCGGTGCCGCTTTCGCCGGAGGATCAGGCCTATCTGGAAGAATGCCGCCGCGTGGTCGACTATGCGCAGAAGAAGCACGGCATGGAAGTGTGGATCATGCAGTGCACCAACCGCGTGGCCAAGGATCGCTGCGGCGTGGCCGATCCGCGGCGCCGACCCTACTGGCGGCCGTCGCAGGAGGACCTGAATCCCGGCAATCCCGAGCACTTCCAGGCGATCATGGCGTCGCGCGAGGCGATGTACCGCATCATCAACAACGTCGACGGCGTGTGCAACATCGACTCCGATCCCGGCTACTGTCCCGGCAGCCCGCTGAGCGACTACGTGAAGGTGCTCCAAGGGTGCCGGGAGCTGCTCGATCGGCACAACCTCCACGGCAAGCAGACGAAGCTCATCAACTGGATGTGGTGCGGCTGGGGCGTGCCGCCGCAGCGCATTTCGACCCCGCGCATCAGACAGCTCACGCTTCGAGGGCCTGAAGCAGGAGCTGCCGGAGCCGTGGTGGCTGATCAGCGGCACGGTTCCCGTATCCTGCCGCTTGTGCCGCGAGCAGGGAGTGCTCGAGAAGACCGTGCTGCTGCCCTACGGCGTGATCGAAGGGGAGCCGTCGCTATCCGGCGACGAACGTGCAGATCGACGCGATTCGCGCCGCGTTTGACGACCACGTCGCCAAGTACCCGGAGCTGGCCGGCGTGATGGGAAACGTGCAGACGCCGCTGCTCCAGTTCCCGCACGTGTACTTCTTCACGTCGTGCATGTGGGATCTCGAGTACCGCAAGCGATCGGAGAAGGAAGTGCTCCTGGATCTGGCCGCGCATCTGTACCCGGAGCAGCAGGCAGCTGATCGCCGACTGCTACCTGGCGCTGAAGGAGACCGATCCGACGCGAGTCCGAGACGCTGGCCGACCAACTGGAGCGGCTGATCGCGCAGGACAAGCTCGGGCGGCCGGGCGTCTTCGGGCGGAAGCTGTTTCCCGATCACCGCATCGTCGCCACAGTCGCTGGTCCTGCAACTGAGGCTGCGCGCGGCCCGCGAGCAGCTTGGTGCAGACGCAGTGCACGAGCATGACAGATCCGCAGCAGTGTGCGGCAGCTGCTGACCGACTACTTCGACGCCTACCTGGCCTGGGACACGGCCCACGGCTGGCACGCGCTCTGGGGCTGGGACCCGTGGCCGCTGGGCAATTTCCCGTCCGATCCGCGGTTTCCGCAGCTGGCCGCCAACCTCGCGCAAGTCCCTGGGCAGCGACGGCGGCCGTGGACGCGTGTTTCGCGCAGGTGGCCGCAGTCGCTCGCCGGCAAGTACGACGAACGGGCCGTCCAGGACGGCTGCATCGCGCCACTGAAGAACGCGGTCCTCGCCGCCGCGTCCGATCGAGAGCCTGGCGCAGAAGGCCAAAGCCACGGCCTCGGTCAGTCCCGAATCCGGACCGCTATCCGGCCAGCGCGGCCAACGACGGACTGCTGTCGACCTTGTACTGGCCGGGCGCGCTGGTCGAGAACAACACGGAGTGGCTGCAGCTGACCTGGGATACGCCGCAGACGTTCGACAAGGTGATCGTGCGAGTTCCTGCAGCATCCTTCCATGCACGGTCGGACGATTCACTTGCAGCAGGAGACGGCCGCCGGCACATGGGAGGACTTCGCCACGACGGTGATTCCCAGCCGATGCCGCGGCTCCGCACGCGGTGGCGACGTTTCAGCTTCCATCGCCCGTGACGCTCGACAAGATTCGCGTCGTCAATCTGCTCGACCTGTTCGAGATCGAGATTCACTGACGTGAATGATGCGACAGGAGCCGTGGCATGAGTATCCGGATGCTTGCTAATGATCCGTCAGTCGCTCGTTGTGGGATCGCGTGCTGGGGTCGATCTGAGCCAGCTTCTGCGACTGGGGGTCGCGACTGACCCAGCACGCTAATGCCGGTGAAAGGGCACTAGGTGCGTTCTGTGGTGGCATGTCAGATTCCCGCGCGCTGCCGGCGGCGGAGCCAGTGATGATCGAGAACGAGCGATTGCAGGTGAAGTTCGACGCGAGCGAAGGCCGTTTCTCGCTGTGCGACAAGGCATCGGGCAGGGTCTTTCTCACGGACGGGTAGCTTGGCGGCGTCGAGCGGTACGCGCCACGGTGACCACGGTCACGGACGCCGCGTTCGGCGAAGGACAGGAGATCCAGGATCGCGCTATCCGACGGCAATCGCGATGCGATCACGCTGTTTCCGCGACTGCCGTTCGCGTTGTTCCACGCGACGCTGCACAACGCCGGCACGGAAGACCCGTGATCGTCACGACCTGCGTACCGTCTCGGCCGAAGCGCAACTTGGCAAACCGCACACGCAGCTACGCGCACTCGGCACCGCCGGGCTGACCGCCGTGGACAAGAACCCCGGCAGCTATGCCTACCTGGCCGTGGTGGATCCGGCGACGCGCGCGGGAATCGTCGGCGGCTGGCTCACGCACGACCGCGGCAGCGGCGTGGTGTTCTCGCCGGTCGAGAACGACGCGGTGCGCATGGACGCGCAGATCGACTACGGCCGCCTGCGCATCAAGCCGGGCCAGGACGCGCGACGGAGACCTTCGCGCTCGGCTGGTTCGACGATGCGCGGCTGGGACTGGAAGCCTACGCCGACGCGATCGCGCGCGTCTACGCGATCAAGCTGCCGCCGCAGCCGGCCGGTTACTGCACCTGGTACGCGGACAAGCACGGCGGCGCCTGCGACGAAAAGCACCTGGCGGAACTGGCGGCCTTCGCCGCGGAGCAACTTGAAGCCGTTCGGCTTCGACTTCGTCCAGATCGACGACGGCTGGCAGGACGGCGTCTCCACCAACGGGCCCGCCGCAACTTCACCACGCATCGCCCCGCCGGTCCCTACCCGGGCGGCATGAAGGCCGATCGCCGACGGAGATCAGCCGACTCGGCCTGACGCCCGGCATCTGGTTCATGCCGTTCGCCGGCACGCATTACGATCCGTTCTTCCAGGACCACCAGGACTGGTTCGCCAAGGACCCGCGACGGCAAGCCGTTCGAGACGACCTGGGGCGGCACCTGCCTGGACATGACGCAGCCCGGCGCGCGCGAGCACCTGCGCAGCGTCGTGCAGCGCATCGCGCACGAATGGGGCTACCGGTTCTTCAAGATGGACGGTCTGTGGACCGGCACGGCCACGCGGCTGATGTACGTCAACGACGGCTACCAGGACGACCAGATCGGCGAGTCGCAGCTGCACGATCCCGACAAGACGCAGATCGAGGCCTACCGCGACGGCCTGAAACTGGTCCGCGAAGCGGCCGGCCCCGACGTGTTCCTGCTGGGCTGCTGCGTCTCGCAGAACATGCGGTCGTTCGGCGGCTCGTTCGGCCTGGTGGATGCGATGCGGATCGGGCCGGACACCGGCGCGGGACACATCGGCGCGCCGCACGGCTCGCGCAACTACTTCCTGCACGGCCGCGTCTGGCAGAACGATCCCGACTGCGTCTCCGTCCGCGCGAGCACGCCGCTGGACCAGGCGCGCTTGAACGCCTCCTGGACGGCCATCTCCGGCCAGCTGTTCTACAACAGCGACTGGCTGCCCGAACTTGCCGGCCGAGCGGCTGGAGATCCTGCGGCGCACGATGCCCGCCCATGGCCTGTTGCCGCGGCCGGTGGATCTGTTCGAGAACGATCCGGCCCGCATCTGGCTGCTCACCGACACGCGCCGCGCCGCGCCGCGACGTCGTGGCGCTGTACAACTGGGACCAGCAGCAGGCCGACGACCGTGACGTGCGCCACCGAGCGGCTCGGTCTGCCGCCGGCGGCGGAGTACGTGGCGTTCGACTTCTGGGCCGACAAGTTCGTGCCGCCGTTTCGCGAGACGCTCACGGCCGAACTGCCGGCCGCCTCGTGCCGCGTGCTGGCCGTGCGGCCGGTGGCCGATCGTCCGCAGTTGCTGAGCACCTCGCGGCACGTCACGCAGGGCATCGTCGATGTGCTGGACGAGAACTGGGACGCGGCCTCGCGCACGCTTTCCGGGACCAGCCGCGTGGTGGGCGGCGACCCGTACGAGCTGCGGATCGTCGTGCCCGGCGGCGACAATGCTTGGGCGGTGCGCGAGGTGAGTGTTTCGTCCGAGGACATCGCAGCGGGGGTGAACACGAGTTGCCAGCAAGACGGACCTCAAATACGAGCACGCGTCACCAGCCCCGTGGACCGTGAAGTGCATTGGAGTGTGAAGTTTGCATCCGAGTTAGACCGCCTGGCAGAGATCCGCGATAGTCGCTTTGCAGTTCGCGAACCTAGCAGTTCTGACCACAGAGCAATAGTCTCTGATCGCTCGTCGTCAAGTCATTACGCGACTCGCACGAGCTATGTCCAACCGATTGCCGATCATTATTCTGCTGGCAGCGATTCCCATCCGGGAGCGGTTCCCGGCGAACTGTCGCCCGGCGCGATGTTGACGGGACCGAAGGGAACCCTCCAGCTGCGGTCGGGGCGCTGCATGGCGGCGGAGTTGATTGCGCGCATCCGCGCCAGCCAACGGTTTGCCGAACCATTGCTGCTTGGGCCGCGCCAGTGGTACGAAGGCAAGGTCGACTGCGAGATCAGCCACGTCGAAGGCACGATGATTCAGACGCTGCGGCACCTGACCGATATCATGCAAGAGCCGATTCAGCGGCTCGCAACCGATCGCGGTCACCCCCTGCGACATTCTGCCTTCGAGCGCCGATTTTCAGCAGATTGCTGGACGAGGACTACGCACCGCATGCCGATGCGATGTTCTGGTGGCAGATGATTGAAGGCCAGCCTGCAGCGATGGGTGCCTGTGCGTGGAAGCCGTCCTATCGCCTGCCACCGAACGTCGGTCCAGCCGCCGCAGTCGCTGTATCCCGGCCACCTGGTGATCGCGCGCACCTGCGCCCTGCGTTTCCCGCTGATGAACCGCATGCTGGAGCTGGCGTATCGGTATCGCAATCGTGTACTCGACGAAGCGTTACATCGGCATGACATGTCGCGTGCTCGGGACGCTGCATGAGGCAAGATCTCTGCGAATCTGGCCAGGCTGCAGTTTCCGATGCTCACCTTCCAGATACCGTATCTCGGCCTGCGGGGTTTCTTTCGGTATCGTCGCGGGCAAGGCCACGCTGCGCGAGGTGGAGCACTTCCTGGCCAAGTCTTTCCTGCACCGGAGATTTCACGGTGCGGCCGGCGGCCGCCCCGTCGTGATCTCCGTCAGCTCGCTGTTGTCGTTTGCCAAGGACATCGACACGCAGGCTGAACTCGACGAGTTAGATTCAGCGGGACCGTAACGTCACCATGAGGATCACATGATGAAGCAACACGAGCAACCTGCGGACGCGGCAGCGCCGCCGAGCGACACGGCCGAGCGCGAGCCCGCTGGCTGGCGCTGGCCGCCGCCCTGCTGGGCTGGATGTTCGACGGCGCCGAGATGGGTCTGTTTTCGATGGTCGGTCGACCGGCCATCAAGGACCTGTTGGGCACTTCGAACGACGCCGAGATCGGGCTGTGGTTTGGCATCATCACGGCCGGTTTTCTGGTGGGTGCGGCGACCGGCGGCGTGTTGTTCGGTTGGCTCGGCGATCGCGTCGGCCGCGTGAAAGCGATGACGCTGAGCGTGCTGACGTACGCGGTCTTCACGGGACTGTGCGGCGTGGCCACCTCCGCGTGGCAGGTCGGCGCGCTGCGGTTCATCGCGGCGCTGGGTATGGGCGGCGAATGGTCGCTTGGGCGTGGCCCTGGTGATGGAGGTCTGGCCGAATCGATCGCGCGCGTTCATGGCGGGCTTGATTGGCGCGTCGGCCAACGTCGGTTACCTGCTCGTTGGCTGTCGTCGGACTCGGCGCTGGCCGCGGTCTTGAGCGAGATGGAGGGCTGGCTGCTGGGGCTCGGCCTCTCCCAGCAGATTGTCGAGCGGCTGGTGGCCAACAGCGGCTGGCGATTGATGATGATCACCGGCACGTTGCCGGCACTGTTGACCTTCTTCATTCGGATGTTCGTGCCGGAATCGGAGCGTTGGCGGAAGGAAGAATCGCGTGGCGCCACCGTGCATTGGGCGTCGGTCGACTTGCTGGGCGTCGTGCTTCGGTCTGGCCGGTCCGGCGCTCATTGTGTATCTCTGGGCGCCTCGCGGGTCTGATCAAGATCAGTTGCACTCTGATGCACGCAAGTGATCGGTACGCTGATCGGGTTGGCTGTCGTGACCGTGGGCTTCTCTTATCCGTTGGTGCGTTATCTGCAGCGGCAGGCCCGGTCGGTGGACGCGCAGCAACCGTGGCAGCCGACGCTGCGCCGCATGCTGATGGGCGCGGTGCTCAGCGGTGTCGCGCTGCTTGGGCACGTGGGGTGTCGACGCAGTGGGCTCCGTCGTGGGCGGACAAGCTGACGGATTCTGCAGCCACGGCGGGCGTCATCGGGCACGCACGGGAGTACACGCAGATCGCGCTGGCCGCGGGCGCCATCGTGGGCACGATCGCGGCGGCGCTCGTGGGCGGTTGGCTGGGACGCCGCGTGACGTACTTCTTTCTCTGCCTGCTGTCGCTGGCCTCGGTCTATGTGCTCTTCCTGACCAATCACGCGTACGGGTGGCCCTTGCTGTTTTGGGCCTCGATCGCAGGTGCGACAACCGCAGCATTCTACGGTTGGCTACCGCTGTATTTGCCCGAACTGTTTCGCACGAACGTGCGAGCCACTGGCCAGGGGTTCGGTTTCAATTTCGGTCGCATTCTGGCCGCCATCGGCGTGTTGCAGACGGGCAACTTGATGAAGCAGTTTCAAGACGGATTCTCGATCGCCGGCATCTCCTTGCCGGCCGGATACCCGTCCGCTTGTTCGGTGATGAGCCTGATCTATCTCGTGGGCGTGGTCTTCATCTGGTTCTGTCCGGAAACCAAAGGCAAGCCATTGCCGGAGTGACTTGGGTTCAGTGCTTCGATGTGAAGGCCAAGTTACTGCAGTTCGGTCCCGTGAATGACCGAAATACTGATTAGGCTGTTTGGCGGCATATGTGCTGGGCAGGTGCGGACGATGCGGCGGTGGTTGGCGGTGGCGTTGATGGCATTGCTGTGTGCTTCCTGTACCTTTGGACGGGCGGAGAAGTCCACACGTCACTGGCCCAAGATCAATTGGGACGTGCAGACACCAGTGCTTGAGAGCCGCAAGGCATGGGACGAGGCCACTGACCGCAACAACGAGTACGAAGGCGCCGGTAATCAGCTCGCCCATTGACCGTAGGACGGATTGCCAATCCGTCCTATGGGGGAATAACGCGTCACCAGCCGGCGGCGTGAGGATCATGGCTGGCAGCGTGGCCGCCACCCAGACCATGAGCGCTTCAACCGCGGGCCGCCACTCGCGCCGACGAGCCAATCGCCAGGCGGCCCACGGCGCACCACACAGGACCACGGGCGCGGCCAGCGGATACCAGGCGGGGCAGGTCACGATCCACGCGAGCCCGAACACCAGGACCGAGGCCACCAATGCGATCGGCAGTGCCGTCCACCATCGCTGGACCCCGCCGCGTCGCGCCAGCCAGGCTCCCACCACGGTGGCCACTGCGAGGATGGCCGCCAGTCTCCACAGGTACGACGGCAGAATGCTCGACAGGCTCAGCGACTCCTCTTCCTCGTCCTGCGTCGCACGCAGGTCGTCCATCGCCTGCGCCATGTGGGACAGGCGGACTATAGCAAGGGCCTGGGACTGGTTGAGATCATCCAGTTGCCGGTACGGTGCGCCGGCCACCAAACGCGTGGCCAACTCCGGTGTGACGCCGGGCACGGTGAGCCAATCGAACTCGGTGGCGGCATTGATGTCGAATGTGTGCGGGCGTGGCAGTGCCTCGATACTGATCGAACAGACTCGTGCCAGTCTGCAGCGTCTCGCTGGCGAGCCAGATCTCCGGTGCTTCAGGTAGTTCCTGGCCCAACAAGGCCTCGCGCACGATGCGCACGACATCCGTGGAATCCTCCGGAAACTCGCGGACATACGCGCGGACGAGCTCAGCCGTGTCACTTGGCTTGCCCGCATACAGGGCGTAGAAGAGTTTGAGGTACACGTTTTCCCGTGGTGGCACATCCGTGCGCTGCGTCCCGAACTGCACGTAGAACTCGTCGTCCCGCCACCGCTGCTGCAGCGCGCGGTCCGTGACCCAGCGCCAGAACAAGTGTGACACCACGCCTTCGGTGGACAGCATGACGGCGGCAGGCTTGGGAGGCGCGTGGGAGTCTGCGGGCACGATACTGTGGTACAGGTACGCGGCATACTTGTCCTGGCGAGCCAACAGCCGGGCTGGCACAACGGTCGTGGCGCGAAGGCGTTCGCCTTCACCGCATGGTAACGCAGCACCTGTTCATTGTGGCTGAACCAGAGCAAAAACCGCAGCTGCGCCGGGCGAACTGGAGCGAACCACGCAGTCAAATCGCGCGCATATCGAGCCAGTTCCGCTTGGCGCGCAGGCACAGCTGATCGTCGAGTGCCAGTGCACCGGTCTCGGCGGCCGCAGCCGGGTCATCAACGGCGAGCACCTGGACGTGTTCCGCGAAGCCCTCATTGAACGCCACGACCGGGTCGGTGCGGACACCCACGGCATGCACCTGGTTGCCACCGCTCACGCGTGGTTCTCCGGCCAGTTGGCGCACGATGATGTGCATTAATTCGTGCGGGAAGATCTGGTCCATCGCGCCGAATCTCCCGCTCAAGGTCGATTCGCGATGCAGATCAACCCAGCCGACCTCAGGTTTCCTCTCGTCATCCAGGCAGAACCCGAACCGCGGAAAGCCACCTTGCTGATCAGACAACACAAGGTAAGCCGGCTCAGGTTCGCGACCAGTCTTTTGGCGCAGGAATTCCTGTTCGAGCGCAAAGAGTCGCACCAAGCGCCCCGAGAAGCCACGCAGCAACAGGTCTGTGACCGGCTTGGCATCCGGGTGCCGCTCGACCACCGGCAGCCCGTCACGCTCTTGGCCTGTGGAACGCAGCACGACCAGCGGCGGCCGCGCGGCAGTCACAGAGGACAGACATGGGAGCACGCAGAACAACGCAGTGAGCCTGGTGAGGAGTCTTTTCACGTCAGATCAGACCTGTGCCATATGGAATGTCGATCAGCCAACACCGGCGCTAAGAGATTTCAGCCTGCTTTGTTCCGGGGTGCAATACCCCATTGTCTACCACCGAGGCACAGAGGACACAGAGTCATTCAATTATGCTTTACTTCGCGTACGATCAGCGGTTAGAATCGTCGCGACCCGAGAAAGTGTGTGTTCCGTGGTGGATCGCGGTAGAACGACGAGGCCCCGATGCGTTGGCGGCAATTTTTTCGGCGTAAGCCGCTCGAGATACTTCTGGCCGAGATGGCTGGCGAGCATCGGCTGCATCGGGTGCTCGGTCCCCTGTCCCTCACTTCGCTCGGTGTGGGCGCGATCATTGGGGCCGGCATCTTCGCGATGACCGGTCGTGTGGCCGCGGAAGATGCGGGTCCCGCGGTGGTGGTCTCCTTCATCATTGCGGGGTTCGCCTGCATGTTGGCCGCCTTCTGCTATTCGGAATTCGCCGCGATGGCGCCGGTGGCGGGCAGCGCTTACACCTATACTTACGCCACCCTGGGCGAAATCTGGGCCTGGATCATCGGGTGGGATCTGGTGCTCGAGTACGCCATGTCCTGCAGCGTCGTAGCCGCGCACTGGTCGCACTATCTGGATGAGTTTCTCTGGATCAGCTTCGGTTGGAACATCCCGCCGCAGTTCCTGTCCGATCCGTTCACGCCTGTGATTGTCAACGGCGTGGAGCTGCAAGCCTATCTCAACTTGCCGGCGATCCTGGTCATGGCGGCCATCACGTTGGTGCTGGTCATCGGCATCCGCGAAAGCGCGCTGACCAACGCGGTTCTGGTCCTGGTCAAGATGGTCGTCGTGCTCTTCGTCATCGTGCTGGGTTGGAATTATGTAAAATACTCGAATTGGACAAGCATCCCGGTCGAGCAACGTAAAGTCTCCGATGTGACGGATTATCTGGACCGCAATTCGGATATCGCAGCCCAGGTTCCGGCAGGATCTGTGGGCACGTTGACGACCGGCGAGGACCTGCTCGAGCAGCAGCCCGCGCTGGGTGCTTCGCTCAGCCGTGCTGAGCGGCTGGAGGTTAAGCAGTTGCCGAACGAGGCGAAGAAGTGGGGTCTGTTGGGGGTGCTGGGAGTCAAGAAGTGGCTGCAGCCATTGGATGAGGCGGTGCGCAGCCCCTTCTTTCCCTACGGCTTCTCCGGGTTGATGATCGGAGCGGCGCTGGTGTTTTTTGCCTTCATCGGTTTCGACTCGATCTCGACGCATGCGGAGGAAGCCGTGCGGCCGCAGCGCGACGTGCCGATCGGCATTCTGACATCGCTGGTTGTGTGCACGCTGTTGTATGTGCTGGTCGCGGGCGTGATCACGGGCATGGAGCCCTATCCGGAGATTGATCTGGAGGCGTCGGTGGCGGCGGCGTTCCGCAAGCGAGCGGAGATCGACAACAACCCGCTGCTCCAGGCCTCCGCGTGGATCATCGCCCTGGGAGCGCTGGCCGGCATGTCCAGCGTCTTGCTGGTGACGTTTCTCAGCCAGGCGCGCATCTTCCTGGCTATGGCCCGCGACGGCCTGTTGCCCCACTGCATCTTCGGCGTCGTGCACGAGCGCTATCGGACGCCGCATCGCTCGACGATGCTTACCGGTGTGTCCATCTGCCTCGTCTCCGGCATCTTGCCGATCCGTATGCTCGAAGAGATGGTGAGCATCGGGACGCTCATGGCCTTTGTCCTGGTCTGCGCATCGGTGCTGATGCTGCGGATCACGCGTCCGGAGGTGCATCGGCCGTTCCGTTGCCCGATCATTTTCGTCGTCGCGCCGCTGGGGGTACTCGTGAATCTGGCCATGATGGCCTTCCTGCCGCTCGACACGTGGCTGCGTCTGGTGATCTGGTTGGCGATCGGGTTGGTGATCTATTTCAGTTATGGTTATCGTTACAGTCGGATGGGACATGAACTCCAGCGGCAAATGCAGACACAGGGCCTCTCGCCCACGGATGCGCCGTTGACAGATTAGTACTCCCCAAGCCGCCTCAACAGTCGCGCTGGGGCGGGACAGGCGATGGATGAATGACGACGGATGAGACGGGCAACGTCACGACACTGGCGGATCGCTGCATGCAGCTCGTGTGGCGCCGACCGGCCGAGTCGCCGGGCGAGAGGCGCGCGACGCCGCGTAACGATCTACCTGATCCCCTACGTGTTCCTGCTGTACATACTGGCGTACCTTGATCGTGTCAACGTGTCGGTGGCCGCGTTGCACATGGAAATGCCCCCCAGCGAAGGCGGACTGGGTT